>NZ_BDBS01000040.1 GCF_001613105.1 Nocardia pseudobrasiliensis NBRC 108224
GCCGAGACCCGTCGCCCGCGGGGTAAAGCCGCGACGGCCGCCGATATCGCCAACGCCCCGACCGACCGGTACGTCCCGGCGAAGCCCAGTCGAAGCGCCCGCCGCGCGGCCGCGAAACGTCCGCCCAGCAAGCAGGCCCGCGCCGCGCGTATCGCAGGTCGGCTGGCGGCGGCGGCCACCGCGGTGATCGTGGTGTCGGGCACCGGATTCGCCTACTACAGCGAGAAAAGCATCAACGAGGGCTTCACCCGATCCAATGTGATCAGCGAGGCCGATGCGGCCGCCCTCGACGGCGATATGAACATCCTGTTGATCGGCCTGGACACCCGCAAGGATCAGAACGGCAACGATCTGCCCAAGGACATCCTCGATCAGCTGCACGCCGGTGACGGCACCGAGGGCGGCTACAACGCCAATTCGCTGATCCTGGTCCACATTCCGAAGGATCTGAAGAAGATCACCGCCTTCTCCATCCCGCGTGACGACTACGTCCAGGTCGCGGGCATCCCCGGCTACGACCACGCCAAGATCAAGGAAGCCTACGGGCTCAAGAAGGCCACGGTCGAACAGAAGCTGGAGAACCAGGGCGTCAAGGACAAGGTGGAACTGGAACGTCAGGGCCGCGAGGCCGGACGCGAATCCATCGTGGCCACGGTCAAACAGCTCACCGGCGTGCCGATCAACCGCTTTGCCGAGATCTCACTGGTCGGCTTCTACGATCTGGCCAATATCCTCGGCGGCGTCGATGTCTGCCTGAACCACGCGGTCAACGACGAGTACTACTCCGGCGCGGTGTTCCCGGCCGGGCGTCAGCATCTCGACGCCGCCAACGCCCTGTCGTTCGTGCGCCAGCGCCACGGCCTGGACAACGGCGACCTCGACCGCACCCATCGCCAGCAGGCCTTTCTCACCTCGGTTGCCAAGCAGCTCAAGGATTCCGGCACGCTGACCAATGTCGGTAAGCTGCAGGCGCTGATCACCGCCGCGCAGAACGATGTCGTCCTGTCGCAGGGCTGGAATCTGCTCGACTTCGCCCAGACCATGGGTAAGGCGGGCTCGATCCCGATCGAGTTCCAGACCCTGCCGGTGAAGGCCTACGACAATGTCGACGGCCAGGACGTCAATGTCATCGATCCGGCCGCCATCAAGAAGGTCGTGCGCACCGCGTTCGGCGTGCAGACCCCGCAGCCGACCGCCCCGAAGACCGCGCCGCTGAGCACGGTGGACGTGCGCAATGCGGGCGCGGCCTCCGGTATGGCGGCGAAGGTGTCGAACTTCCTGTCCGGCAAGGGCTTCCACTCCGGCGACGCGCTCAATGCCCAGTACGGCGACGGCTCCAGCTCGGTGGTGTACTACCCGTCCAGCAGTACCGACGCCGACGCCACCCAGGTCGCCGATATGCTCGGCGGGCTGCCGACCGCGCCGTCGAAGAGTGTCGAGGCGGGACATGTGAAGGTGGTCATCGGCAGCGATTTCGCCATGCCGGACGATACGAGTTCGAGCGCGTCCGCGTCGACGACGGCGAGTCCCGATTCGACCGGTGCGTCCTCCTCTTCGACCTCGGTCTCCGCCTCGGCCGGTAGTTCCGGTGCGGGGGCGACTTCGGCCGACGGCCAACCCGATTCGGGTAAACCGGTCACCACCAGCATCGGTTCGGACATCCCCTGCGTGAACTGAACCCGCGTGTGCGCGCGGGCGTCTCGCCGCCCGGCGCATAGGATGCCCCGGTGACCGGATACGACGACGCGTTCGACCACCTCGACACCTCGACCCTGCCGCCGCGCCAGCAGCGAATCCTGGCCACCATTCAGGACTGGGTGGTGCGCCACGGATATCCGCCCGGCACACGGGAGTTGGGCGAGGCGGTCGGCCTGCGCTCCACCTCATCGGTGTCCAAGCATCTGAAGGCGCTGGAGGACAGGGGCTTTCTGCGGCGCGGGGAAACCATGACCCGCCCGATCGATGTGCGGCTGTTCCTGCGCGGCGCGGCGCCGCGCGAGGGCGACGAGGACGCCGTGGCGGTGCCCGTGGTCGGCGATATCGCCGCGGGCGTTCCGATCCTGGCCGAGGAGCACGCCGACGATATGCTCACCCTCTCGCGTCAGATGGTCGGGCGCGGAACGGTTTTCGCGCTGCGGGTGCGCGGCGACTCGATGATCGACGCGGCCATCTGCGACGGGGATATCGTCGTGGTGCGCCAGCAGCACGAGGCGCATACCGGCGATATCGTGGCGGCCATGATCGACGAGGAGGCCACGGTGAAGGTGTACCGCCGCAGCGGCGGCCACGTCTACCTCGAGCCCCGCAACCCGGCCTACCAGGTGATCGACGGCGACCGGGCCGTGGTGCTCGGCAAGGTGGTCTCGGTGATGCGCCGGATGTGACTACCGCACGGTGAGCACGAGTTCGCCCGGCGTGTTGATCTTGGATTCGGCCCGGGCGCGGGCATGCTCGACTGCGTGTCCGGTAGACGATTGCCGCGCGCGATCGAGGTGGTCGGTGCGCGCACGCACAACCTGCGCAATATTGAGGTGCGGGTGCCGTTGTGGTCGCTGGTGATGCTGACCGGGTTGTCCGGGTCGGGTAAGTCGTCGCTGGCCATGGGGGTGCTCTACGGGGAGGGTTCGCGCCGCTATCTCGACGGGTTGTCCGCCTACACCCGCCGACGCATCGGGCAGGCCGCGCGCCCGGATGTCGATCGCGTCGAATTCCTGCCGCCCGCGCTCGCGCTGCGCCAGCGCCCGCCCGTGCCCGGACCGCGCAGTACCGTCGGGACGCTGACCGAGGTGCTCAATGTGGTGCGGCTGATGTACTCCCGGCTGGGCTGGCATCTGTGCCCGAACGGGCATGTGCTCACCCCGACGCTGGCGCAGAGCGCGCAGCTCTGGCTGGACTGTCCGGTGTGCCGGGCGCATTTCGAACATCCGAGCGCGGAGTCGTTCTCGTTCAATACGATCGGACGCTGCCCGGACTGCGACGGGCTCGGCATTCGCGACGAGATCGACCCCGAGTCCCTGCTCGACGAATCCCGGTCGGTCGCGCAGGGCGCGGTGCGGCCGTGGAATCTGGCCGGGCGCAGCTATATGCCGGAGGTGGCCGCCGAACTCGGGGTGCGCACCGACGTACCGGTCGCGAAACTCACCGCGCGCGAACGCGATATCCTGCTCGACGGTCCGCCGGAGCGGCGCGAGGTCCATCTGACCAGTAAGGCCGGACGCACGGTCAGCCCGGTCATGACCTACGAAAGCGCCCGGCGCACAGTGGAAAACGCGCTCGCCAAGGCCGGCAGCGAACTCACCCGGCGTCGGCTGAGCCAGTTCTTCCGCACCGGACCCTGCCCGGCCTGTCACGGCACGCGGCTGCGGCCGCGGGCATTGACCACCACGCTGGCGGATCTGACCATCGCCGAGGCGAGCGAATTGCGCCTCGACGAGCTGAGCGGCTTCGCCGACCGCGTGGGCGCGAGCCTGCCCGGGGAGCTGCGGCCGCTGTCGGATCGGCTCACCGGCGAGCTGCGCGACGGGCTGGAACCGTTGCGGCGCTTGGGAATCGGCTATCTCGAGCTGAATCGCGCGGGTGCGACGCTGTCGACCGGCGAGCGTCAGCGCATCGGGCTGACCGCGACGCTGCAGGCGAAATCGACCGGCATGCTGTATGTGCTCGACGAGCCGTCGGTGGGGCTGCATCCGGACAATGTGGAGGGTTTGCGCACGGTCCTGCGCGCGCTGGTGGCGGCCGGCAATACCGTGGTGGCCGTCGATCACGACATCGCGCTGCTGCGCGATGCGGATCATCTGATCGAAATGGGTCCCGGCGCGGGACGCGCGGGCGGCACGGTCGTCGCGCAGGGCACGGTCGCGCAGCTGGCCCGCGCGGCGAAATCGGTGACCGGGCCCTATCTGTCGGGCCGCTACCAGCGGCGGTTCCGATGCCGTCGCGAGATCGAATCCGGCCATCCCGCACTGGAATTCACCGTCGACGAGCTGTACACGCTGCGCGATGTCACCGCGCGCGTGCCGGTGCGCAGACTCACCGCCGTGACCGGAGTGTCGGGCTCGGGGAAGACCTCGCTCATCCTCGACAGCCTGGTTCCGGCGCTCGTCGAGGAGATCCCGCCGCGTCATGTGCGCGTCGTCGAGCGGGCGGGTGTGCGGCGGACCGTGGTGTCGGACGCGACGCCGATCGGCAACAACTCCCGCTCCACCCCCGCCACCTACAGCGGCGCGTTCGACGCCATTCGCGCCCGCTACGCCGCCGAATCCGGGCTCGGCGCAACGCATTTCTCCTACAACACCCCCGCCGGGCAGTGCCCGACCTGTCTCGGTCTGGGGGAGTTGGACCTCGATATCCAGTATCTGCCCGATCTGACCGTCACCTGTCCGGACTGCCACGGCGCGCGCTACAACCCCGAGACCCTCGCGGTGCGGGTGGACGACAAGACGATCGCGGATGTCCTGGCGCTCACCGTGACCGAGGCCGTCGAACATTTCACCGGCTACTCCAAGATCACGACGCCACTGCGCGCGCTGCTCGACGTCGGGCTCGGCTATCTGAGCCTCGGGGAGCCCACCCCCGCGCTGTCGGGAGGCGAGGCTCAGCGACTGCGCCTGGCGACGGCGCTGCGCACCGATCAGCGCGATGTGCTCTACGTCTTCGACGAGCCCTCGATCGGGTTGCATCCCAACGATATTCGTACCCTGCTCGGGGTGCTGGATCGGCTGCTGGACGCCGAGGCGACCGTGATCGTCATCGACCACGACCTCGATGTCATCGCCAATGCCGATCATGTGATCGATATGGGTCCGGGAGGCGGGCCCGACGGCGGCCGGATCATCGCCACGGGCACGCCGGAACGGATCGCCGCCACCGCCGACGGCCGCACCGGGCATTGGCTACGAGATCACCTGGGCGACAACGCGTCCGGCTGATACCGCTAGGGCAGGGTGTCGGTCAGCACGTCGGAGTTGATGCCCAGCAGGACCATCGGGCGCGCGGTCAGCACATGCCAGCGCCGCGAAATGCCCTCGTGCACGGCGTGTGCGGCCGACAGCAGGGGATCGGCGTCGTCGACGCCCACCAGCCGGGCCCCGACATCGGCGGCGGATCGGCGATCCAGGGTCGGAACGAGCGTATGCGGCATATCGATCAACGCGGCGAGGATATCGAGCTGATCGGATGGGACCTGGGCGCGGGCGGCGGTGAGGACGGTGGCCGGAACGATGAGGGTGTTACCGGATTCGACGGTGGCCCAGGCGATGGCGTGCGGATACGGATCGCGCCGACACCAGCCGCGGACCGCGGCCAGGTCCAGCACCACCCCGGACAGGGCGGCCGGGTTCACGCTGCGCCGGCGCGGTATTCGTTCTCCGACAACGGCGGCAGCCCTAACAGTCGCCTGCCGTGGTTGACCATCTCGAGCGGCGGGCGGCCGCCGTAGACCGATTCGATCGCGGCCATCGAGCGCTCGCGGTCGAGGCGGGCCTGCACCGATTCGGCGACGAACGCGCTCACCGATTCGATTCGGCCGCCGTCTCGCCAGCTGTCGAGCGTGGCCGCGACCTCCTCGGGCACGGTCACGGTCACCTTGCGGGTCCGCCGCTCTCTCGCCATACCGGAAGTGTACTCGGGTATGTATGACGTGCGATTACTACGCGCGTATTATGCGGGTATGGGCTTCGAGTGGCCGGATTGGGCCTTGGCACATCTGGCCGGCGTCGAACCCCAGGAAGTCCGTCAGGTCCTCGGCGCCATCCGGCGCTGGCCGCGGCTCGCCGACGACAGCAATGTCACCGTGCTGTCGATCTGGGCCCGGACCGTCGACGGGCGTCCGCTGATCGTGGTGACCAGGCAGACCGATCAGTGGACCTGGCTGATCGTGGGCGCCCGCGAGATGCGCGCCGACGAGCTGACGGTGTTCGAGCACTGGGAACAGGAGAACCGGTGATGGGCGAGAAGGACTTTCCCTCCACCCCGGAGGAAACGAGCGCGTTCCTGGACCGGCTGACCTTCCGGGACGATCCGGTACCGGCCGCGCAGTTGCCGCCGCGATTGTCACCGGGTGAGGACATCATGGTCACCACCTCGATCCGGTTACCGATGCAGCTGCACGGCCGGATCAAGGAACTCGCCGAACAGCGCGGCATCGGGGTGTCGACCCTGGTGCGTGAATGGGCCGAGGCCGCGGTGGCCGATCTGGACGACCACGGTGAGCTCATCTCGCGCGCCGACGCTCTGCGCGCCTTGGCCCGCATCCACACCGTGCGCCACGCCAGCTGATCACGACAGCCGGGCGGTGAGCTCGGTGATCAGTCGATGGTCACCGCGGCCTCCCGAGCGCGGTCGCCGGGCGCGGGCATATCGCCCCAATCCGAACCGTCCTCGGAATTGAGGACGCTGCCGGGATAGGTGATACGCAACTGCGCGAGGGGCGCGGCCAGCCACTGTCGGAACGAGTGCCGGGTCAGAACCGTTTTCGCCAGCGTCGGCCCGAGATAGCGTCGCATGAGCCGGGCCGCGACCGACCGCCCGGAGATGACGCCGAACATCCGGTCGGTGGCCTTCAGCAGCCGCTCGCCGACCGGGTGCCGGTCACCGCTGTAGCTGTCGAGCAGTGTGTCCGCATTCGCGCCGGTTACATTGCCGCGCTGGACCATTGCGAGTTTCCAGGCCAGGTTGTAGGCGTCCTGGATGCCGGTGTTCATACCCTGCGCACCGGCCGGACTGTGCACGTGCGCGGCATCGCCGACGACGAAGATCCGCCCGGCGCGGTAGTCGGGCACGGTGCGCCGGTGCAGACGGTAACGGCTGACCCAGTATTCGCGGACCACGCGGGTGGGCACGGGGCAGCGCTCGTCCATCATCTGCTGGAACTGCTCGTGGGTCGGTTCGCTGTATTCCGGGGCCGGGCCCTCGGGACCGGTGTCCACTTTGCCGAAGATCCGGTAGCGGGCCGGTGCCGGGCATCGAGAAGGCGGCCATGAAGCCCGCGCGGGCCGGAAGACGTAGAGGTCCCCGTGCGGCATTTCCCAATCCAATTCCGCGTCGGCCATGATGAATTCGTCCGGATAGGTCGCGCCGAGGAACGGGATGTTCGCGCTCCCCCTTAATTCATCATTTGATGGGCCGCGCGGCCCATGATCGCAATGGGCGGTCAGCGCTGCTTGATCCAGTACATCTGCGTGCCGGTGTCGGCGGGCGCGGCTCTCGGCCGCGGGCCGAGTCGGTCGAGGTGGAAGCCGAGCCGGCGGGGGACGGCTGCGCTGCGGATATTGGCGACGTCGCAGCGGATTTCGACGCGGGTGATGCCGGGCAGGGTGCGGGCGAGGTCGGTCAGCGCGGCTGCGGCGCGGGTGATCACACCGCGGCCGGTGTGGGCGGTATGGCACCAGTAGCCGAGTTCGATTGCGCCGTCGCCGATTCGGTCGTGCAGGTTGATGCCGCCGAGAAGTGCGCCGTCGCGGTCGAAGATGCCGTAGCGGTAGCCACCGTCCGTGCTCGGCCAGAGTTCGCATTTCGCGGCGTAGCGGCGCTGTCCCTCGAGGGTGGCCAATTCGACGAGGCTGTCGCCCCACCACGGGCGCAGCAGGTCGTACGAGGCGGTGATCGCCGCCCATCGCGGGAACAGATCGCGACGCTGCCATCGGCGGATCAGCAGATCTCCCTGCTCGATCCGCGGGGCGGGGTGGATGCCGGGCGGCAGGGTCGACCTCGGTTCGGGGTGCATGGCAATGATGATCGCCGGTTTCGGTGCTGGCCCGTGGATTCGGTTGTGATCATCTGCCGGAATGCTTCGGCGCGGGCATCGGGCCGGACTGTTCGATGCGAAGTTTGTCCGGTTAGCAATTCGCTATGGAACCGGGGTACTGGATTGGACGTCTGACTGTGTCGTGTACATCTGGTGGTGAAGGGAGAGTGAGTTGGCCGGGTTTCTGAGCGTGGATATCGATGTGCTGGGCAAGATGGTGCAGTTGCTGCGGGGTTCGGAGCAGGTGCTCAACGATGCGATGACCGCCATGAAGCAGGGCGGGCACGGCGATATCGGGCCGCAGGTTCTCAATGACGCGGCCGACAGTTTCCAGACGCGATGGCATTACGGACTGCAGCGGATCGGCGAGCACGCGAAATCCGCGGGGGACGGCATTTCCCAATGCCGCGATGCCTACGAAGAGGTGGATCAGGGTTTCGCGGACGCGTTGACCCAAGCGCAATCCGCGGTGGATCAGTCCCTCGGCCAATTCGAACGTAAGTGAGCGCGGTGACCGACAATCCGTATCCCAATCTGGGTTTCAATCCCGTTCCGGGAGTTCCCGAGGACGTCGCGACTCTGCGTGGGAAGATCGACTCCGCGAGCGAGGCCGTCAAAGACACCAATGACGTGCTGAGCCGCCTGCGTAACGGTAACGACAGCGTGTGGAAGGGCGAGGGCGGCGACGCGTTCCGCAGCCATTTCGACACCACACTCGCGCAGGATCTCGGTTACGCGCAGCATTCTCTCGAACGGGCGGTGACCGTACTCGACGAGTGGCATACCGGCCTGGTGTCGGACCGCGATGCCGCTCTTACGCTCGAGACCGAGGCCGCGGCGGCCAGGCAGGAGCATGCGCAGGCGCAGGCCGCGCTGACGCAGGCCCAGGCGAATCCCGATCTGAATCTGGCGCATCAGTCGTTTTCGGAGGGTGCGGAGTTGCAGGCCGCGCAGACTCGGCTCGACGCCGCGATCGCGCGGGTGAATTCGGCGACGACCGCGGTGACGGATGCGCAGAACAAGATCGACTCCGTGATCAAGCGCGCGCACGACCTGGAACAGACCCACAACACGTTGGCGAAAAAGGTCGCGGCCGAACTGGATTCGGCCGCCAAGGATTTCGCGCCCAGCCCGCCGAACAAGCACTGGTGGAACAAGATCGCCGACGCGGTGAAAGCGGTGGGCGACTGGATCTCCGAGCACCGAGAACTCGTCCACAATATCCTGAGCACCGTGGCGGCCGTCGGCGCGCTGGTCGCGATGTTCACACCGCCGCCGTTCGATGTCATCGGCATGGTCGTCGGCATCGCCGCGAGCGCCGCCAATGTCGGACTCGACCTCACCGATCCGAAGATTCGCAACGATATCGGGGACTTCGCCAAGGGCATCGGCAACGGCGACTTCCTGCACGGCGATTTCCACACCCAGGATCTCAAATCGCTGGCGACGGTCGGCGTGGACGGACTCGGCATGGCGCCGGGTTATGGTGCGGTGCAAGGGGTTCGCTCGATGGGCAAACTGGCCGCGGAGGCGGCTGAGGCGGGCACGGTCGCTCCGAGTCTGACGGCGGTGTTGTCGGATGCCGCCCATGCGCCGGGTCTGTCGACGAAGGGCATCAACAGTCTGTTCACCAAGGCGCCCGATTCGGTATTCGGCGTCGGCGCGCACGCGAGTCCCGAACTGGCCCTGATGAACCGGCTCGATTCGATCGAGATGGTGTGGCGAGGTAAGACCGCGGCGACCGCCGGATACCACGACATCAGGGATTGGCTGAAATCGTGAACAGGATCGCTCGTGAGGTCGACCTCGGAATCCGGATCCCGGTCGGCTACATACCACTTCCGCTGAGCGGCATCGATCGGAGCATCGCGACGGCCGCGGCGTTACTGCGCGAGGTCGGTCCCGCCGATATCGCTCGGGCCGCCGATCAGGTGCTTCCCGCGATGGAAGCGTTCCTCGGCGAGCTCGCCCGCGACGGCGTCCGCTACTGCGGCCTGGGCAGACATTCGATCGAGGACGAACTCGTGACCTCGGTGCTGACGGTCCTGGTCTACGACGCCGAGGGCGACACCGAGAATCCCCGTCTGGTGGTGAAGAACCTCGCCGAGGCCAAGATGGCGTCCGGAGATCCGGGTGAGATTCAGGTGATCGAGCTGGACAACCGGCCGATGATGTTCTTCGAACAGGTTCGAGAACTGCCGGTGCCGGACTTTCCCGGTAATCCGATGCGAGGGACGACGGCCTCGACGTATCAGCTGGAAGCCGTGATTCCGTCCGAGGACGGCTCGGCGATCGCGGCGATCGAACTCTCGACGATCTTCGTCGCCCGTGGCCCGTGGTTTCGCCCTGTGGTCATCGATATGGCCAGGTCTGTCGATCTGCAGATCCGCAATCGCGACGGAGGGTGGCTGGCGCTGTGACTTACGGGCGGCACAGCAAGGGCGGGTCCGGCCAACCCCCGGAACCCTCCGAGGTACGCGGGATCGAGACATTCGGGCGGCTCGACGACCCGCCGACCGAGTATGGGACGTGGGGCGACCCCAGGTATCCGTCGACGCGGCGGCTGCGGGGGATTACGGCATTCGTTGTGGATTGGGTACTGCACGCCGGGCCGATGATCGCGGTGTTCGTGGTGATGGCGCAGGATCATGTGCTCGATGAGAAGTTGCCGCAGGCGCGATTTTGGGCGTTGGTGTCTTGGCCGGTGCTTTCGATTATCGATCGTGTTGTGGTGCAAGGGCTTTGGCATGGCAGTGTGGGGAAGTTGCTGTGCGGGCTGGTGGTGATTCGGCCCGAGGATGGCGGGTGGCCCGGGTTCGGACGGTTGGTGAAGGTGTGGGTGGTGGGGGTTTTCTTCTGGGTTTTCTTCCTGCTCAGCGTGTTCGGGAACTACACCGGTGGCGGGGGCGGGCCGGAGTTCTCGTTGCCCGCGGTCCGGCGTCAGGACGTGCGCGTGGGTCAGTGATCGGCTCGGTGGACCTCGTCGGGGGATTTGTCGGGGCGCAGGCCGCGCCAGGACGGGTGGCGCAGGCGGCCGTCGGTGGTCCATTCGGTGAAGGTGACCTCGCCGACGAGGGTCGGGGTCACCCAGATGGCGTCTTTGACGTCGGCCTGGACCGTAGGGGTCGAGCGGTGCAGGGGCGCGAGGCGCGATTGCAGGTCGGCGAGGGTGGCCCGGGTGAAGCCGGTGCCTACGTTGCCGATGTAGCGCAGGTGGCCGGATTCGTCGTTGACGGCCATGAGGAGTGCGCCGATGCCGCCCGCGCGGCGGCCCGCGCCGGGACGCCAGCCGACGATGATCACCTCCTGGTCGTTGGTGTTCTTGACCTTGATCCACAGCGGGCTGCGGCGGCCGGGCTGGTAGGGGCTGTCGAGGCGTTTGCACACGATGCCTTCCAATCCGAGACGTGCGGATTCGGCGAGGACGTTCGCGCCGACACCGGACAGGCGGGGCGGGACGCGCCAGTGCGGGCCGTGCGGGTCGAGCCGTTCGAGGAGTTCGCGGCGCTGGGCGTAGGGCAGATCGATCAGGGAGCGGTCGCCGATGTGCAGGAGGTCGAAGATCAGATAGGCGGCCGGAACCGATTGGGTGAGCGCGCGAATGGCGGCGGGATTGCGCTGATGCATGCGCGGTTGCAGGGCCTCGAAGGAGGTGCGGCCGTCGGGCAGGAAGGTGACGATCTCGCCGTCGACGACGAAGGGCGGATGCGCGGGGGCGATGTCGGCGAATTCGGGCCAGGCGGGGGTGATGTCCCTGTCGTTGCGCGAGACCAGCCGCAGCGTCCGGTCGATGTAGCCGATGGCCCGGATGCCGTCGAATTTGACCTCGTAGGCCCAGCGGTCATCGTCGGTGGGCAACGTGCCTGCCGTCGCCGACATCGCCGCGTACCGCGGCAGACCGGTCATAGCGCCTCGTCGTTCCTCTCGCGAGCTCGAACGCGGATCTACGACAATCAGACGAATGATACCGACCGGTCGAACTTTCGAGTGGGAGCTGGGCGTGGCACGATTTTCGATGTGAGCAAACCCGCCGCGGAGCAGAATCTGCAGGATCTCGCCCGCCTGCGTCGCGTGCGTGATCGCATCGACCGCGAATACGCACAGCCGCTGGACGTCGAGGCGCTCGCGCGGGACGCGCACATGTCGGCCGGACATCTGAGCCGCCAGTTCAAGCTGCACTACGGCGAATCGCCGTATTCCTATCTCATGACCCGCCGCATCGAGCGGGCCATGGCCTTGCTGCGGCGCGGGGATCTGAGCGTCACCGAGATCTGCTTCGCGGTCGGCTGTTCGTCGCTGGGCACCTTCAGCACCCGCTTCACCGAACTGGTCGGTGTGTCACCGAGCGTGTATAGGCGCGAGGCGGCCCGGTCGACCGAGGGCATGCCGTCGTGTGTGGCCAAACAGGTCACCAGACCGGTCAGGAATCGAGAAGCGCAGGCAACCAAGCCGCAATTAGCCTGATCGACATGGATATCACCATTGCCGCGAGCTTCCTGCCGCACAACGACCCCGAGGCCGCCCGGACCTTCTACCGCGACATCCTCGGCTTCGAGATCCGCAAGGACGTCGGCTACAACGGGATGCACTGGATCACCGTGGGTCCGGCCGGGCAGCCCGACACCGCGATCGTGCTGTTCCCGCCCACCGCGACCCCGGGCCTGACCGACGACGAGCGCCGCACGATCCACGAGATGATGGCCAAGGGCACCTACGGCAGCCTGCTGCTGGCGAGCAAGGATGTCGACGGGACCTTCGAACGCCTGCAGGCCAGCGACGCCGAGGTCGTGCAGGAGCCGACCGATCAGCCCTACGGCGTGCGCGACTGCGCCTTCCGCGACCCCTCGGGCAACCTCATTCGTATTCAGCAGCTCGGCTGAGCCCCCGGCGAGCACCCTTCCCGGCCCGAAAGATGGAGACACGATGACCAAGGCCACCAAGACGGGCGGAAAACCGACCGGTCCGCTATCTGTCGCCGACAGTCACGATCTGATCCGCGTGCACGGCGCGCGCGAGAACAACCTCGCGAATGTCAGCATCGACATCCCCAAGCGACGATTGACCGTCTTCACCGGCGTATCGGGTTCGGGTAAGAGTTCGCTGGTCTTCGACACCATCGCCGCGGAATCGCGACGGCTGATCAACGAGACCTACAGCACCTTCGTCCAGGGCTTCATGCCGTCGCTGGCCCGCCCCGAGGTCGACGTCCTCGAGGGTCTGACCACCGCGATCATCGTCGACCAGGAGCGCATGGGCAGCGATCCGCGCTCCACGGTCGGCACCGCCACCGACGCCAACGCCATGCTGCGCATCCTGTTCAGCAGGCTCGCGAAGCCGAATATCGGCTCGCCGAAGGCGTATTCGTTCAATGTCGCTTCGGCCAGCGGGGCGGGCGCGGTCACCTACGAGCGCGGCGGCAAGCAGGTGCGCGAGCGCCGCAGCTTCACCATCACCGGCGGCATGTGCGCGCGCTGCGAGGGCCGCGGCTCGGTCAACGACATCGATCTGACCCAGCTCTACGACGACAGCAAATCCCTCAACGAAGGGGCGCTGACCATCCCCGGCTACAGCATGGACGGCTGGTTCGGCCGGATCTTCAGCGGCTGCGGCTATTTCGATCCGGACAAACCGATCGAGAAATTCACCAAGCGCGAACTCGACGACCTGCTGTACAAGGAGCCGACCAAGATCAAGGTCGACGGCATCAACCTCACCTACGAGGGCCTGATCCCCAAGCTGCGAAAGACCATGCTGTCCAAGGACGTCGAGGCCATGCAGCCGCATATCCGCGCCTTCGTCGAGCGCGCGGTCACCTTCCAGACCTGCCCGGACTGCGACGGCACCCGGCTCAACGAGGGCGCTCGGTCGTCGAAGATCGAGGGTGTCAGCATCGCCGACGCCTGCGCGATGCAGATCAGCGATCTGGCCGCGTGGGTCTCGGGGCTGGCGGAGCCCTCGGCCGCGCCGCTGCTGGCGGCGCTGAGGCATACCCTGGACTCGTTCGTGGAGATCGGCCTGGGTTATCTGTCGCTGGATCGGCCCTCGGGCACGCTGTCGGGCGGTGAGGCGCAGCGGGTCAAGATGATTCGACATCTGGGCTCCTCGCTCACCGATGTCACCTACGTCTTCGACGAGCCCACCGCGGGTCTGCATCCGCACGATATCCAGCGGATGAACGAGCTGCTGCTCAGATTGCGCGACAAGGGCAACACGGTGCTGGTGGTGGAGCACAAACCGGAGGCCATCGCGATCGCCGATCATGTCGTGGATCTGGGTCCCGGCGCGGGCGCGGCGGGCGGCACGGTCTGTTTCGAGGGCACCGTCGAGGGTCTGCGCACCAGCGACACCATCACCGGACGGCATTTCGACGATCGCGCCGCGCTCAAGGATTCGGTGCGCAAAGCCAAGGGCGCGTTGAAGATTCGCGGCGCGAACGCCAACAATCTACGCAAGGTCGATGTCGATGTCCCGCTCGGGGTGCTGTGCGTGGTCACCGGCGTCGCGGGCTCGGGGAAGAGTTCGCTGATCCACGGCTCGATTCCGGCGTCGGAGGGTGTGGTGTCGGTCGATCAGACTCCGATCCGCGGTTCGCGGCGCAGCAATCCGGCGACCTATACCGGGCTGCTCGAGCCGATCCGCAAGGCTTTCGCCAAGGCCAATGGCGTGAAACCGGCGCTGTTCAGCGCGAATTCGGAGGGCGCGTGTCCGGGCTGCAACGGCGCGGGGGTCGTCTACACCGATCTGGGCATCATGGCGGGCGTCGCGACCACCTGTGAGGAGTGCCAGGGCAAGCGGTTCCAGGCGGCGGTGCTGGACTATCACCTGGGCGGCCGCGATATCAGCGAGGTGCTGGCGATGTCGGTGACCGAGGCCGAGGCGTTCTTCGGCGAAGGCGAGGCGCGCACTCCGGCCGCGCACGCGATCCTGACCCGGCTCGCCGATGTCGGGCTCGGCTATCTGACCATCGGCCAGCCGCTGACCACGCTGTCGGGCGGCGAGCGCCAGCGGCTGAAGCTGGCCACGCATATGGGCGACAAGGGCGGGGTGTACGTCCTCGACGAGCCGACCACCGGCCTGCATCTCGCCGATGTGCAGCAGCTGCTCGGCTTGCTCGATCGACTGGTGGATTCGGGTAAGTCGGTGATCGTGATCGAACATCATCAGGCGGTCATGGCCCACGCCGACTGGATCATCGACCTCGGTCCCGGCGCGGGGCACGACGGCGGCACGATCGTCTTCGAGGGCACACCCGCCGATCTGGTGGGTGAGCGGTCGACCCTGACCGGCGAACATCTCGCGCGATACGTCGGGGCCTGAACGCTCAGCGTTGAACCGGGTCGACCGGATCGTCGCAGCTGTCGGGCGGATCGACCTGGGAGCACGGGACCGGCGGGCGGGTGGGGTGATAGTTCGCGGGCACCCCGCCCGCGCGGATCACGGTGGCATACGCCTCGACCGCGTCGGTGGGGTGGCGCACCAGATCGGGATCGCCGGTGACATCGACGCTGTAGAGGCCGAAACGCGGTGCGTAGGAGCCCCATTCGTAGTTGTCGGTGAGACTCCAGTAGTTGTAGCCGATGACGTTCATACCGTCGGCCTTCGCGCGCTGCAGCCAGTAGACGGTGTCGCGCAGGTGGTCGGCGCGCGTGTACTTGTCGGGGCGGGGCTGGTTGTTGTCGGTCGGCATCCCGTTCTCGACCACGTACAGCGGTTTGCCGGGAAACTGCTTGGCGTAGTGGCGCAGTGCGTAATAGATGCCCTCGGTTTGCAGGGGCAGATTCCACATACCGGGTGCGCCCGCCGCGGTGGCGCCCTCCTGCGGGCCGGGGTCGGGGCCGAAGTAGTAGTCGATGCCGAGGAAGTCGAGTTTGTCGCGAACCTTGTCGACGAAGGGCTGGTTCACCGAGGTCTCCGCGCCGGGGACGAAGCCGAGATTGCTGGTGACCAGGGCGTCGGGCTGCAGGCGGTGGATCTCGTCGTAGATGGCGTTGTGCGCCTGGGCCATCCGGTCCATGGCCGCGGGCCACTGCTCATCGGTGAGATTGCCGATGCGCCGCTCGGTGCCCAGATATGCGCCGGGCTCGTTGATGGTGACCCAGATCGGCGCGCGGGAGGCGAAGTGCTCCACCACCTTCCGGGCGTTGGTGAGCCAGTCGTCGACCATGCCCTGATTGCGCCAGCCGCCGCGATCGGCCTCCCAGCCGGGATAGACCCAGTGGTCGAGGGTGAGCATCGGGGTCATCCCGGCGGCCTCGACGGCATTGACGATGGCGTCGTAGACGGAGAACGCGCCGTCGTCCCAGCGGTCCGGACTCGGCTGCACGCGGGCCCATTCGACGCTGAGCCGGAAGACCTTGACCCCCAGTCGCGCCGCGCGATCGATATCGGCGGTGTATCGGTCGAGGAAGCGCACCGAATCGTGGTACGGCTCGGCCGCGCCGGAGGCGATGTAGCGGGTCCAATTGCTGTCGGGCGCACGGCCTTCGGACTGGAAGCCCGAGGCCGCCACCCCCCACAGGAAGTTCTCGCCCAGCGACGCCGGCGCGGGCGCGCCCGGTGCGGGTGCGGCGGTGGCCACCGCGCCGGTCGCGACCAGGGCGGCCAGCGCGGCGGCCGCGGCTACCAGCCGTCGGTGCGTAGACTGTCGCATTCCAGCAACATTAGCTACGTGATAGCCCAAAACCGTGTCGCGACCCGGCGTGTCGTGTGGCGGCGAAACAACCGGGGCGCTCGTGTCCGCCCCGGTGCGGCGAAGGCGGCTTGGCGACGGGCTGCCCGGGTGCGGACGCGGGTGAAAGGCCTGGGCGCAACGGTTTGCCGAGTGCGGACGCGGGTGAAAGGCCCCGGCGACGGTTCGCCGGGCGCGGACACGCGGGTGAAAGGACTACACGGCGACGGCCTGCCCAGTGCGGGCGCGCCGGGCGAATCCGTAGGCGGCGATCGCCGCCGGGATGTTCATCAGGACTCCGTACACCGCGGGCGGGACGGCCATCGCGCTGTCGTGCAGAACCGAGGTCGCGACCGCGATGGCCAGTGCCCCGTTGTGGATGCCGATCTCCATACCGGCCGCGATCGCCTGATCGTCGGGGATGCGCAGCAGTCGGGGGACCAGATAGCCCAGGGCCAGGCCGATCGCCGCGAGCAGCAGGCACACCGCCGACAGCGCGCCGATATGGGCGGTGAGGGTGCGGAAGTCGCGGGCCACGGCCGCGAGGACGACCAGGGCGAGCACCACGATCGAGGCGACCTTGACCGTGCCGCGGGCGCGCTGGGCCCAGCCGGGGAAGCGGTGACGTACGAACATGCCGAGGGCGACCGGAACCAGCATGATCGCGAACACCTGGGCGAATTTGTCCGGCCGCAGGCCGATTCCGGCGTCACCGTCGAGGAACAGCGTGTAGGCCAGCCCCACCCACAGCGGCAGCGTGAACACCGTCAGCACCGAATTCACCGCGGTGAGGGTGATGTTGAGCGCCACGTTCCCGCCCGCGACATGGCTGAACAGATTGGCCGACGGCCCACCCGGCGACGCGGCCAGCAGCACCATGCCCGCCGCCACGGCCCCCTCGAGCCGGAACAGATAGATCAATCCCAGACACACCAGCGGCAGCAACACCATTTGGCACACCAGCGCCACCGCCGCCGCCTTCGGATACCGCAGCACCCGCGCGAAGTCGGCCACGGTCAACGTCAACCCCAGCCCGAACATCACCAAGGCCAACGCGAGCGGCAGAAACACCGCGAACAACGAACCCACCGTCAACTCCTCGTGTGTGACAACAGGTTCAGACAGTAGTCAGCCGCCGGAAGGCGGGGGAGACGCAGAAACCTATGTGAGAGTAAAGATCGCGCGCGCCGACAACCTCGTCGACGCGCGCGATCTCACGTTCCGCAGCGAACGCCTCTCATTTCGATCCGCCGCGGAAGCCCTTCCCCTGGGCCGATTCTCAGCAGTTGCTGGGCGCGGGCCGCCCGGCAAACCGGTCGGCGAGATAGTCGATCGCGCGGGGCGCGTTGAGCATGCCCGTGCCATGGTCGGCGCCCGGCAGCATATCCAGCTGAATCGGGGTGCCGGCGTGGCAGTAGCGGGCCACGACCTCGCGGACCAGTTGCGGGCTGACGACGTCGTTGGTGCCGTGCCACTGGTAGATCGGGGTGCGCGGGATGCCGTCGAAGGTCTCGAGGCTGTTGGCGTGCAGGATGTGGACCTGGGTGGCGTTGACATCGTCGGGGGTGCCGTTGAAGAAGTCGGTGAACTTCTTGTTGGCCGCGTCGGCGATGATCTGCTCGGTGCAGGCGTTGGACATCCGATCCCGCAACGCCAGACCCGCCGGGTTCAGCCACTTGTCCAGCGACATATCCTTCGGGTACTCGCGCTCGAGGCCGATCGCGCCCGCGAAGCCCAGTCCGAACAGCGGATTGGGATTGCCCGAGACGTCCAGGGCCAGTTTGCCGATGTTCTCCGGAACCCCACCCAGCGCGGTGCCCACGATCGGAAGTTCGGGGGCGTAGTCGGGGGCCAGTGCCGCCGCGAAGCCGGTCACCATGCCGCCACCGGAGTATCCGGCGAGCGCCAGCGGGCTGTCGGCCAGGCCGATCTGCTTGAACCGCTTGATCGCTCGCGCGCTGTCGAGCACGAGCCGTCCGCCCATCCGGGCGGCGCCGTAGGCGCTGTCGGGTCCGAGGTAGTCGGGCACGGTGACCGCCCAGCCGCGGGCCAGCAGCAGATTCAGCGCCACCGACTCCTTGACCTCACCGGTGAACAGTCCGTGCGAAGGCGCGCATTGCAATCCGAGCGCGTTGATGAACGGCTGATACGACACCAGCGGCTGGTTGTGCCCACCGCCCGGCGGCACCAGCACGGTGGTCACCGCGGCGATCGGATCGCCCGCGGAGTTCGTCGAGCGGTACACCAGTTGCCACGCCGAGGATCCGGGGAACAGGACCTGCGGGATCTGCCGGCTGCGCACCACATCGCCGGGCTTGAAGTTCGCGATATCGCCGGGCGCCGCGTAGAACGGGTCCGGGTCGGCGATCGGGTAGATCGCCGCCTGGGCGGGCGTGGCCGTGGCCAGTCCCGCCGTGATAGCCACCGCCGCAACGCCGAGGCGTACGGCCATGCTCCGCACGAACGCTCGCCAGCGACGTCCTGCGCGAATTCCGGTCATCGTCACTCCTGCCACTTCTTGCCGTGCCGCTCACTGGGAAAAGAAAAACGGGAAACTTTCTTGCAATTACCGTGGAACAAATGGGCCGATCTCACGCGGCGGCCTGAACTTCCTCGTCGGAACCGTGTATTGCCAAGATCTTGGCGCGCTTGCGCGGGAGAATATTGGCACGCGACAGATCACCGTCGAGGTGTTCGAGCAGCCGGGTGTCCATAACCCGCCGCCACAGCGGCGGGAAGATGGCGAAGAGGATCATCGTGGCGTAACCCGCCGGCAATTGCGGCGATTCTTCACTGCTACGCAATGTTTGATACCGACGGCCCGGATTGGCGTGATGATCGCTGTGTCGCTGCAGATGGAACAGGAAGATATTGGTCACCAACCGGTCGCTGTTCCAGCTGTCGCGCGGCGAGCACCGCGCCCAGCGGCCGTTGGCCTTGCGGGCCCGCAGCAGCCCGTAGTGCTCGATGTAGTTCACGGTCTCGAGCAGCGCCGCGCCCAGTACCGCCTGCAGCAGCAGGAACGGCAGGATGCGCCAACCCCAGACGGCCAGCACCGATCCGAACAGCACCACCGTCATCGACCAGGCCTGCAGGATGTGGTTCTGAATGCTCCACCAGCCGCGATTCTTGCGCCGCAAGCGATTTCGCTCCAGTTCGATCGCCGAGCGCAGACCGCCGAACACGCTGCGCGGCAGGAACTCGTAGAGATTCTCGCCGAAACGCGCGCTGGCCGGATCGTCGGGAGTGGCGACGCGCGCGTGGTGGCCCTTGTTGTGCTCGACGAAGAAGTGGCCGTAACCCGATTGGGCCAGCGCGATTTTCGCGAGCCAGTTCTCGGCGCTCTCCACGCGGTGGCCCAGTTCGTGGGCGGCGTTGATGCCGATGCCGCTGACGAATCCGAGAGTGGCCGCCAGACCCAGCTTGTCGACCAGGCTCAGCTCATCGCCCGCCCACATGGCACAGGCGATGAGCAGGCCGATCAGCTGAACCGGCAGGAACAGGAAGGTGCACCACCGGTAGTACTTGTCATTGGAAAGCCGTTCGTAGTCCTCGTCGCGGGGATTGACCCCGTCCTCGCCGACCACCCAGTCCAGGGCCGGGATCACGATGAAGATGATGATCGGACCGATCCACCAGAACACCGGTAACCCGGTGCGTAAAACCAACTGCGACGGCAGCAATGCGCTGGCCGGCGCGATGAGCCCCAAAACCCACAGGTGACGCTTGGGGTCTGGGGAATTCGAGCGTTTGCTGAACGTTAGCATGCACATTCCCTCATATAGATACCCGAGAGCCCTGGTGCACTGCCCGCTACCGACCTCAGGTGGGTTATCACGGGTTACGTATAGTCGTCCGTGACCGGAAATTCCACTCGGAACCGGCCATTTTTAGCCGCGCTAAAGTGTTTTCAGTTGATGTGAACGACGAGGACGGTCGGTTCGGTGATTTGCCGAGATTGCAATGAGATCTGCCCGTGATCGACGTCACCGCGCGGTTGCTCGGCCGATGAGTCGCGGCCTGGGCAAATGCCGGGCGTCGAGGGTGACCGAGGGTTTGCCGGGTTGCTAGCGGGCGTCGTCGACGGCGATGCGGCCCAGCAGATCCGCGATGTAGTGGCGGAAAAGCGCTGCCATGTCGACGGTCTCGGGATCGAGCAGCCACTGCAGCTGCAGCCCGTCCATCATCGCGATGATTCGCCGCGCCTCGGCGAGGCCGTCGGTGTCGGGAAGGATGGTGCCGTCGGCGATTCCGGCGTCGAGCGCCCGCGCGATCCACGTCTCGAGATACCGATAGCGGCCGACGGCCCAGCCGTGCGCGGGATGATCCGCGGCGACGGCCTCGCCGGTGACGACCGCGAACAGACGGACCAGTCCGGGCACCGCGACATTGTGTTCGACCGCCTGCACCAACTGCCGCAGCGCGACCGGGCCGCGCGACTGCTCGTCGGTGCCCAGGCGTTCGGAGTCGAGTCGGTCGCGATAGTCCAGCACCGCCGACAGCAGGGCGGCCTTGGTAGGGAAGTGGTGCAGCAGGCCGGGCTGCGACAGGCCGCACCGATCGGCGATCTCCGCGATGGAGGCCCCGCGAAAGCCGTTCTCCGCGAAGGTTTTCAGCGCGACCTCGAGGATGCGCTCCTTGCGGGCGTCGCCGCGGCTCGGTGTGGACATGTCCGGATCCTATCGCGCGGACCTCCCTTACCTACCGAGTACTCGGTTAGTATGGCGCTCGGGCACGTCGTGGTGCCCGCGAGTTGTGAGAGAGGGTCCCGATGAGCCGCACCGCCGAATCCCGGATCGTTCCGCTGTCGCTGCGAGGGGGTGCGGGCGTCCTGGCCGGATGGGAATGCGCGCCGCCGCCGGGAATCGAGGTGCGCGGCACCGCGGTGCTGATCCCCGGGTTCACCGGCTCCAAGGAGGATTTCCAGGCGTTGCTGCCGATCCTGGCGCAGGCCGGATTCCGCTGCGTGGCATACGATCAGCGCGGGCAGTTCGAATCCGAGGGTCCCGATGATCCGGATCGGTACGCCATCACCGATTTCACCGCCGATCTGCTCGAGGTGGTCGAAAGCGTCGGCGCCCCGGTCCATCTGCTGGGCCATTCGTTCGGCGGCTATGTCGCGCGCAACGCCGTGGTGACCCGGCCGGAATTCTTCCGCAGTCTCACCCTGCTGGCCTCGGGCCCGTCATCGCTCGAGGACATCGCCTTCCCACCACCCGCTCAGGTGGAACAGCTGATCGAGGCAGGCGGCCAGGACGTGGTGTGGCAGATGCTCGCGCAGGCCGGGGCCGCGGAGATGCTCGACGACGCGAAAAAGGAGTTCCTGCACCGGCGGATCTTCGCGACGAAGAAGGCGAATCTGGTCGGCATCGTGCGCACGATGGGCACCCGCCCGGTGGCCGCCGAGGTCATTCGCGGCGCCGGGGTGCCGATCCTGGTCGGCTACGGCGACAGCGGCGATCTGTGGGCCCCGCAGGTGCACGAGCGCTTCGCCGCCGAACTCGGGGCGCGGGTCGCGGTGTATCCGGGCGTGGGACATCTACCGAACGAGGAACGCCCGCAGGAGGTCTGCGCGGATCTGGTGTCGTTCTGGAGCGACGTGGACGCGCGGCGCTAGCTCGCCCGGCTCACTGCCGCTGCGGCGGAATGAGGTCGGGGAAGTCGACCTCGGGTGCGTCGGCGGCGACATCACCGGCGACCACCTCGAGGGCGCGCGCCTCGACCGCGGTGCACCCGAGTTTGGCCAGACTCGCGAACCGATATTCGCTGCCCGCCTCCCGCATGGCATTGGCGAGGTCATCCTCGGTGTCGTACATGGTGATCGAGAAGACCGTGCCGTCGGTGGGATCGACGAAGAAGAAGATCTGGCGCGCGCCGTGATCGGCCATGGCGTGCGGAACGATCTCGTGCTGCAGGAACGGCACGGTCGTTTCCATCGTCTCGGGATCGACCGGGCATACGGCCTTCATCATGCGGGCGTAGAGCTTCTTCGACACCGGATGACCTCCTGCCTGAAGATGATTGGGAAATCAGCCCTGCGGGTGCAGGGTACGGGGTGGCCGGCCGTGGTGGCGGCGGAATGCGGTGCTGAACGCGAACGGGTTGGTGTAGCCGACCTTGCGGGCCACCGCCGCCACCGGTTCCCCGCGCGCGAGTAGATCCGCGGCCAGGGTCATGCGGCGACTGGTCAGATACGACAGCGGCGATTCACCGAACAGCGCGGTGAAGCGGCGATACAGCGTCGCGCGCGACACCGCGGCGTGCGCGGCCAGCGAATCGGCGGTCCAGGCGTTGCCGGGGCTGGAATGGATGGCGTAGAGGATGCGCGCGACCACCGGATCCCGCAGCGCCGCACGCCATCCCGGCGAATCCGGTTGCGCGCCCGCCAGCCACGCGCGCAACGTATGCGCCAGCAGCGCGTCGAGCAGTCGATCGCGCACCACCTCGCGTCCCGGGCCGATGCCGTCGATCTCCTCGTCCAGCAGTGCCAGCGCGGGCGAGGCGCCGGATTCGGCGGTGACACAGACATATTCCGGCAACGCGTCGATCAAGCGTCGCCCGGCGATATCGGTGCTGCCGTAGGTTCCGGCGATGACCACCGCGCGCGGGCCGTGCCCGGGCGCGGGCGCGCGCAGCGCGGTGCCTTCCCGGGGATCCCAGGCCCCCGTGCCGGTCTGCGGTCCGTGCCCTCTGATCAGGGCGACATCGCCCGCGCCCAATTCGTCGGCATTGCCGTCGCGGCTCAGACACGCGTGACCGTGCAATACGGCGTAGAGGGTCAGCGGTGCGGCCCGATCGGCCAGCCACGACCACGGCGACTGCCGGTCGGCCCGCCACAGCAGCGAGCCCTCCGCGCGGATTCCCTGCAACATCTCCGCGAGCACATCCACGGCTACGACGCTACCGATTGCGCGACACCGTGCACGCGGGTATGCGCATCACCCGACCACGACACGCCAGGAAAGGGTCAGTGCGGGGGCGCGGTGAGATCGTAGACCGCCAGGCCGTCGAGCCGCTGCGGGGTGTAGTGCGCGGCCACCCAGTCGTAGATCGCGGTATTGCCCACCGGTCGCCACCAGCCCGCATCCGGATCCTGTTGTCCGGGCGTGGGGCTCGCGTTCTTGCCGGTGCGCCACGAATCGGGCAGTTTCACCTCCGGCGCCAGGTAGTAGGTGAGTTCGTGACGGCGCACCATGTCCTGGAAATCGGACAGCGTGGGCACCGGATCATCGGAGGTGAATCCGCCGATCGCGACAACCGGTGTGCGGGTGGCCAATTCGAGTCCGGCGGCGGGGGAGGAGCGGTCGATGGCCGCCGACCAGCGGGTCGTGGTGGTGCGCAGCATCGCCTCCAGTCGCGGATCGATCTCGCCGGTACCCATGAACATCGCCATCTGCCTGCGGAATTGGTCGAACGGGCCCGGGCTCTGCGGCCGCTCGGGCCCCACACTCGGGCCGCCGCCGGTATGCGACCGCGGCAGTGTGGCCGCGGCGTAGGCGGTGGATCCGGCGAGTCCGGCCAGCACGCCCACGACGATCGCCATCGCGGACAGCCGCCGCAGCCGCGGGGCGATCACCGCACCCAGCAGCGCGACCGCCGCGAGCACACTCACCACCAGAATCGTCCATCGCAACCACGGCTGCCACGCCGAATTACGCTGCAGGACAACAAAACCCCACACGCCGGTGGTGAGCGCCAGCCCGGCCCCGCCGACGCGGCCCCAGGCCGTGGACCGCCGCTGCCACACCTCGTGCACACCGAGGGCGAAGGTTCCGGCGACCGCCGGGGCGATGGCCAGGGTGTAGTAGGCGTGCATACCGCCGCGCATCGCCGAGAACGCGATACCGTCGATCAGCAGCCACAACCCGAATACCAGCGCCGCCGCCCGGCGCAGATCCGAGCGTCCGGCGCGCCGGCGCGCGAGGAGTACGAAGGCGAAGCCGAGCACCGCCGCCGGGATCAGCCACGAGATCTCGAATCCGATCTCGCCGGTGAACAATCGATCCGGCCCCGAACCGAATCCGCCGAAACCGCCTCCGCCACCGCCGAATCGGGGGAACTCGTATCCGGGCGGCAGCGAGAACATGGGGTTGCGGCCCATGTGATTGTGGCCCAGATAGCGCGCGAAACCGTTGTAGCCCAGCACCAGATCCATGAACGTGTTGTCCTTGGACCCGGCCAGATACGGCCTCGACGACTCCGGCCACAGCATAGTCAACACCACATACCAGCCCGCCGACACCAACAGCGCCACCGCCGCCGCGCCCAGATGCAGCAGCCGCCTGCCGAGCGTGGTCGGCGCGACGAGCAGATACGCCAGCGCCAGCGCGGGCAGCACCATCAAACCCTCGAGCATCTTGGCCAGAAACGCGAATCCCAGGGCCACCCCGGCCCAGATCAGCCAGCGCGCGCTCGCCGTGGCAAGCGCCCGGATGGTGCAGTAGGCCGCGGCCGTCATCAGCAGCACCATGACCGCGTCGGGATTGTTGAACCGGAACATCAACGCCGCCACCGGCGTTGCCGCCAGCACGAATCCGGCCAGCAGGCCCGTCCCGCGGCTGCCGGTGGCGCGGGACAGCGCGCCGTGGAGCAGCGCGACCGCCGCCACGGCCATCAGCGCCTGCGGAATCAACATGCTCGCACTGCTGAATCCGAACAGCTGACCCGACAGACCCATCACCCACTGCGACACCGGCGGCTTGTCGACGGTGATGAAATTGCCCGGATCCAGCGATCCGAACAGCAGCGCCTTCCAATCCCGCGAACCGGCCCACGTCGCGGCGGCGTAGAAGGAGTTGCCCATCTCGTTGACGGTGATGTTCCACAGATACGCCGCCGCGGTTCCCAGCAGCAGCGCCGCCAGCGCCAGCCGGTCGCGGCGACGCGCGGGCGGTAGCGTCCGCGGCTGGGCCGGGATGGACGCCTTCGACTCGGACACAGGGGTATCGGCGGTGGTCACGGTCACCGCGGGAGCCTCTCACCCGATGCGGTGAACGTGCTGATGGGCGCCTGGGAGATCGCTGTGAGGGCCTAGGTGCTCTGTGCGAGATCGAAGGCGTGATCGGGACGCAGCAGCGAACCCAGCGCGAGTTCGGGGAACGCGTCGTGGACGAACGCCGGGCGCAGATCCGGATCGGGTGGATCGTAGTAGCGGTGGAACGTCGGGGTCAGGCCCGAGGAGATGGGCGGGTTGACCCAGGTCCAATCGGTCGGGCAGCCGCGACCGGCGGCCTTCTCCCGATCCACGTGATCGCAGAACTGTTTGGCCACGGTGTGGTGATCGACGATGCGCACCCCGGCCTTTCGATAGGAGTGCAGCACCGCCCGGTTGAGTTCGACCAGCGCCCGATCGCGCCACAGGGTTCGCTCGTGGGATCGGTCCAGGCCCATCGCCTCGCCGATCTCGGGCAGCACGTTGTAGCGATCGGCGTCGGTGAGATTGCGCGCGGCGATCTCGGTGGAGACGAAGTTGCCGCTGAAGACCACCGCGTAGGACAGCCCGGCCACCTCGAGGCGCATATTGGAGATCGCGGGCAGCGCATGCCATTTCAGGCCCAGCTCGGTGAACCAGTCGAATTCGGGATGTTCGATGGGGACCTCGAGCACCACCGAGCGGGGCACCTCGAACCAGTCGATGGTTCCATCCGGCGAGCGGATCAGCAGCGGCAGGATGTCGAACGGCGTGCCCTCGCCACGCCAGCCCAGATATTCGGCGAGTTCGGTGAGTTCGATGTGCAGCGGATCGCCGGTGACGCTGCCGTCGCTGTTGCGGTAGCCCGCGTAGCGGATCAGCTGCGGGCTGACGATGCGCAGTCCCTCGCCCTCGATCGGTCGGGGCGGTCCGACCAGGATCATCGGGCGGATCGCGCCGCCGTTGGTGGCCGCGCGCAGATAGTCCCAGCAGCATTCGGCGAGTTCGTCGGCGCCGCGGACCTGCCGGGCATCGTGTGCTGCCAGCGCCTTCCACATGGCCCGGCCCACACATCGGTCCGCGTTCCGCCAGGCCAGCCGCGCGGCGATGGTGATCTCCTCCATGGTCTGCCAATAGCTTCCGGTCGAGGCCATGATCGCCAGGGCCACGCGGCGGCGTTCGGGCATCAGATGAGCCAGTTCGGGCAGCCGGTAGAACTCGTCGCAGTCGCCTAGGCGCTCGCGCAGGACGGGATCAATGGGCATGAGCGACCTCGCCGGAGCGTGGGCGGGGCGTTTGCCAACCGAGCGGTCTCGATGGTTCGGCGGATGTATTCGACTGTACTGCGAGGCAATTCACGACAGATCTCCGGTTGTGCGGAAGTATGCTAGGCGTAAGCTGCGGCGCCAACCGGTATGGTCCCACAAGATTGCGCTCGCCTCATGGCGTTTCAGAACAACGGTGCGCCCGGCACGCTGCACAGTCCGCACCATCGCAGCGATCCCCGCGGAATTGATGCCGTCCGGTCGGGCGAGGGCCTCGGTCGGGAATGCGCCGAGATCGCGCGTCGCGGCAGTTCACGGCCGCAACGAGATTGGTCTGCCCCGTGGTGACCGCGGTGAGGGACACCTCCGGGTCGGGCGTTGATCCAGAGTTCGCTCTCGAGGGGGAATCCCATTGGGGCGGGGGAGATATGGACGAGGGCGGTGTCCTCGCGTTCGGCCAGGGCGTGCGCGGCGGCATCGGGGTGCGGCGCGCTCGCACGGTTCAGCTCGCGTAGCCGGGGCCGCGCCGGACAATGTGCCGACCACGCGCGGCACCCCCGCGCCACGCAGGTTGCGGTATCGGCGCGCGACGGTGTTCTCCGAAACGTGGAGGACGGCGGCGATATCCCGGAACGCGGCGCGGCCATCGATGTGCAGGGCGTCAGGCTGCGGTCGACGGTATCCGTCGGGGAGCGGTGGCCGATGACGGTATAGATATCGGCGCCGCCGGAGTTCGATTCCGGCGGCGGGCGGGGTCTTCGGGAGGCGGCTCTCGACTACTGGCCGCGCACGTAACGCAGCGATTCGCGGATGGCGGCCATATCGATCCGCACGCTCGGATCGTGCTGCTGCAGTTCCTCGAATTCGTGCATGACATCGTCGATGGTGCTGCGACGGGCCATGGCGACGAGTTCGGAGTGCACGTGCTCGCTGAGCGGGACGCCCGCGGCCGCGGCCCGGCGACCGAAGACCGACCAGACCTCGGCGGGCAGATCGTAGGTGTGGATCAGCGCGCTCGCACCCGGATCGGCCTCCGTCACAGCGAGATTGGGGCGCTCGGCCTCGAGGAAGTCCACGACGGCATCGATCGGCACGCGCCGCCCGGCCAATGCGATCAGTTCGCGGCGGACGTAGTCGACCGGCGATAAGCCCGCCGCCCGCGCGCGGCGGCGCAGCACGTCGGCAGTCCGCGTGGGCAGATCCTCGATCTCGATGAGCGCCATAGCCCATCACCGTAGTGGATGAGTCCGTTCGGAGCGGTCCGCGGCAGGTCTCGGTTTCGACTCGAACTGCGGATCCGGTTCGGGGACAGGTTCGTCCGTGGGCGGTGGTGGGCACTCAACGGGGGAGGAGTGGGCGTGGCGGCGGCCTGGGATGCGATAGGAGAGCGCCGTAACGGCGTTGTCGAGCGGGCGGAGCGGCGAAAGCCGAACCGGCGCTTCGTATTCGGATCACAGGTCTGGTCGTCACCTCGTTCTGATCTAATATTAATACCGGTACTTATATATGCGCATCTAAACATGAAAGATTACCGTGTCGAGGCGAACGCGGCAGACCGCGAATGTCATGTCTCATCAGCCGCTGAAGAGGACGTGAGTCCGCCGGTTGCCGGGACACAGTTCGGTCAATCTGGATGCTGGTTATTTGCCCGTATGAGTATGGTGGAGCTTCGACGGTATTCGGCTTCGCGCCGGGGCCAGGCGGGCGGAGGAGGGCGAGCCCGAGATGTGGTGCACCGCTGTTCAGGACATGGTCTGGGCGCAGTTGCCGGACCCGGTGCCCGAGGCGCCGCCCGGGTCCGAACATTCGGCGGCGCTGCTGCCCTATCTGATCTGGATTCACTTGCTGGCCACGGTGTTTGCCGTGGTTTGGTGTGTGCGGTTGGCGGGGCGGACCGAGGGTGGGCGGCGGCGGGCGTCGCTGTTGGCGGCGGGTGCGTTGACGCTGGGGTTGGCGACGGCGGTGATCGGTGCGGTGATGGGCGCGGCGCTGGAGTGAGTTTCGTCCGGATCGGGCGTATGTCGCCGGGCGCTTGCCTCAGGGCGATGTCATGGCCTGCTGGGCGATGCGAAGGTCGGCGACGAAGTCGCGGTAGGCCTGTTCGCGGTCTGGGGCGCGCAGGACGGCCGAGGGGTGCACGGTCGCGATCGCCCGGTGGTCGTCGACGGTGAGCAGTTGTCCGCGTTGTCGGCTGACTCGGAAGCTCGGTCCGAAGACGGCCTGGGCGGCGATCGCGCCGAGGCAGATGATCAGGTGTGGGCGTACGGCGGCGAGTTCGGCGGTGAGCCACGGTGCGCAGGCGGTGATTTCGCCGCGGTTGGGTTGCTGATGGATGCGGCGTTTCCCGCGTTCGGTGAACTTGAAGTGTTTGACGGCGTTGGTGAGGTAGACCGCGTCGCGGTCGATGGCGACCTCGTCGAGGGCGCGGTCGAGGAGTTGTCCGGCGGGGCCGACGAAGGGGTGGCCGGCGGTGTCCTCGCGGTCGCCGGGTTGTTCGCCGATCATGACCACGGGTGCGTGGCGGGGGCCTTCGCCGAAGACTGTTTGGGTGGCGTTGCGGTACAGGTCGCAGCCGCGGCAGTGGGCGGCGGCCGCGCGCAGTTCGGCCGGGTCGTCGGTGTCGGGCACGAATTCGGCGGCACTCATCGTGGCTCCTCCCTGCGGGTCGGCGAGGCCGGTGTACCCCGGGGCGGACCTGGTGAAACCCTGTTTGCGCGAATCGGGTGGGGGTAGTGCGTGCGCAGATGATCCCGTTGGAGGAGGAAGCTCATGGCCGCAGATCTGCAGGGCAAGCGCGTCCTGATCGTCACGTCGAATTCCGGTGTGGAGCACGACGAGTTGGTGGTGCCGCGGGATCGGTTGCGGGAGCGGGGTGCGCGGGTGACGCATGCCGCGGTGAAGCAGGAGCAGGTGCGCACCTACAAGCACGATCTCGAGCCGGATTCCGCCGAGCAGCCGCAGGCGGGGTTGGACGGGGTGGGTGCGGGGGATTTCGACGTCCTGGTGATTCCGGGTGGGACGGTCAATGCCGATCAGTTGCGGGTGGCCGAGGGGGTGACGGATCTGGTGCGCGAGTTCACCGATGCGGGTAAACCGGTGGCGGCGATCTGTCATGGGCCGTGGGCGTTGGTGGAGGCGGGTGTGTTGCCGGGTAAGACGTTGACGTCGTATTTCACGTTGCAGACCGATATTCGCAATGCGGGTGGTACGTGGGTCGACGAGGCGGCGGTGCGGTCGGCGGAGAACGGTTGGGCGTTGATCACCTCGCGTAATCCCGATGATCTGCCCGATTTCGTGGAGGCGATCGCGGCGGAGTTGTCGCGTAGCTGAGGAGTGGTCGGTGCGGCCCCGGCGGGTGGCGTCGGGGCCGTTGTCGTGAGCGCGCTCACTTATATTGCGCACAACTTAATTGCGCGCTAAATTTTCTGTGTGACCGACATCTTGGCGCTGGACCAGCAGGTATGTTTTCCGCTGTACGCCGCGCAGCGAGCGATGACGGCGGTGTACCGCGAGAAGCTCGAGGCGTTGGGGCTGACCTATCCGCAGTATCTGGTGATGCTGGTGCTGTGGGAGCGCGACGGGCGCGGTGTCGGTGAGCTGTGCGCGGAGTTGGCGCTGGATTCGGGTACGTTGTCGCCGCTGTTGAAGCGGCTCGAGGCGGCCGGGTTGCTCGAGCGGAGCCGGTCGGTCGCCGATGAACGCCGGGTGGAGATCCGGTTGACCGAAGACGGGGTGGCGTTGCGTGAGCGGGCCACCTGCATTCCGGCGGAGATGTTGTCCGCCACGGGTTTGTCCCTCGAGGAGCTGACGGCGTTGCGGGAGACCCTGCGGCGCATGACCGCGGCCCTCACTTCATCTATCGGACAGGAGTAGTTCCATGAACGTCGTGTACACGGCCGAGGCGTTGGCCACCGGTGACGGTCGTAACGGGCACGCGCGCACCACCGACGGGAAAGTCGATGTGGGGCTGGCGGTTCCGAAGGAGATGGGCGGTACGGGGGAGGGCACCAATCCCGAGCAGTTGTTCGCCGCGGGGTATGCGGCGTGTTTCCATTCGGCGCTGCGGTTGGTCGGTAAGCAGGCCGAGGCGAATGTGGAGGATTCGGCGGTGGGTGCGAAGGTGGGTATCGGGCCCAATGACGCGGGTGGGTTCGGTTTGACGGTCACCCTGGAGGTGTCGCTGCCGCATCTGTCGATGGAGCAGGCGCGGGAGCTGACCGAGCGCGCGCATCAGGTGTGCCCGTATTCCAATGCCACGCGCGGCAATATCGATGTCACGCTGCTGGTCGCGGAGGACTGAGCGGGATGGGTATGCGGGCTGTGGTGGTGGAGTCCTTCGGCGAGCCGAAGGATGTGTTGGGTGTGGCGGAGCGGGCGGTGCCCGAGCCGGGTCCGGGGCAGGTGCGGATCGCGACGGTGTTGTCGCCGATTCACAATCATGATCTGGCGATTGTGCGCGGGGTGTACGGGTATCGCCCTGAGCTGCCGTATGTTCCGGGTACCGAGGCGGTGGGTGTGGTGGACGCGCTCGGCGCCGGGGTGAGCGATGTCGAGGTGGGCCAGCGGGTGTCGGTGGCGGGGGTGCAGGGCGCGTGGGCGCAATATTTCCTGGCCTCGGCGGCGGCGTTGGTGCCGGTGCCGGATTCGGTGGGCGATGAGACGGCGGCGCAGTTGTTGTCGATGCCGTTCAGCGCCTTGCTGCTGCTCGAGGATATGGCGGTGGAGCGAGGACAGTGGATTGTGGTCAATGCCGCCAATGGCGCGGTGGGCCGGTTGCTCAATGTGCTGGCCGAGCGGCGTGGGGTGCGGGTGGTGAATCTGGTGCGCAGTGCGGAATCGGCGCGGGCGCTGCGGGATTCGGGTGCGGCGGTGGTGGTCGACACCGGGTCGGCGGATTGGCGGGCGCGGGTGGCCGCGGCGACCGGTGGGGAGCCGATCGTGCGGGCGGTGGATCAGGTCGGTGGTGCGGCGGCGGGAGAGCTGCTGGGTTTGCTGGGTGAGCGGGGGGAGTTGATCTCCTTCGGTGCGCTCTCGGGTGAGCCGATGGTGTTGAATCCGGGGCCGATGATTTTCAAACAGGCTGTGGTGAAGGGGTTTTGGGCGTCGCGGCGTGGTGAGGAGATCGGTCCGGAGGCACGGGGGCGGTTGTATGGGGAGCTGTTCAATTTGGCCGCGGGTGGGGTGTTGCGGCTCGAGGTGGAGGCGAGGTATCCGTTGGCGCGCGCGGGTGCGGCGGCGGTGGCGACCGAGCAGTCGGGGCGTAATGCGAAGGTGGTGTTGGATCCGCGGGCGGAGTGAGCGTCAGTCGGATTCGGGTGTGGTGATGGCGAATCGGGCGCCGGTGGGGTCGGCGGCGACGGCGATGCGGCCGAGGTAGGCGGCGTGGGTGGCGGGTGTGAGGATGGCGCCGCCGTGATCGTCGATGCGGGTGAGCGTGGCGTCGACGTCGTCGACCCAGATGTAGGGCAGCCACCGGGGTGGGTGGTCTGCGGCGAGTTGTTCGTGGCCGAAGGCGGTGCGGTGGGGGTGGGCGTCGGTGGTGGACAGCAGGGTGTAGCTGGTGCCGGGGACGTCGAATGCTTCGGTGTGCCAGTCGAAGACGGTGCGGTAGAAGGCGAAGGCGGCGGCGTCGCGGCTGTCGAGTTCGAGCCAGCACAGGGCGGCGGGGACGCCGAGTTTTTCCAGATCGCTGGTTTCGGCGGGTTGGCGTAGTGCGAAGCGGGCGCCCTGCGGGTCGCTGAGGTGGGCCAGGCGTCCGGCGGCGTCGTGGTCGGTGGGGGCGAGGTGGATGGTGGCTCCGGCTTTTTCGGCGGTGGCGGTGGTGGCGTCGAGGTCGGTGGTGTGGAAGAAGATGGTCCAGGCGGGTTCGGTGTCGTCGTCGGTGGGGGTGGTGAGGGCGGCGACGGTGGCGGAGTCGTGGCGGAACAGGGTGTGGGTGGGCGTGCTCGTCGGATGTGTCTGCCAGTCGAAGACCGCGTGGTAGAACGCGGCGGCGGTGTCGGTGTCGGGGGTGGTCAGTTCCAGCCAGTTGGGTGATCCGGCGACGTAGTCGGTGGTGAGCACGGTGGTGGTTCCTTCATGCGGGTTCGGTCGGGCGTTTTTTCGCGCCTTGGTGTGCGAATGACACCGGGGGCGGCGGGTTAATCGTGGGAACTCTTGCCGAGCACAACTGAAACGTGTTTCACTTCGGCGGTGAGTGGGCAGATCCCGCAGGTGTTCGCCCCGGCGCGGCTGGGCCCGATCACCTTGCGCAACAGGGTGATCAAGGCGGCCACGTTCGAGGGCCGCACCCCGCGCGCGGTGGTGACCGAGGAGCTGATCGCGTTTCATCGCGAGATGGCCGCGGGCGGGGTGGCGATGACCACGGTCGCCTACTGCGCGGTGTCGCCGGGCGGGCGCACCGATCGTCACCAGATCTGGCTGCGCCCGGAGGTGGTCGAGGGATTGCGTCGGTTGACCGATGCGGTGCACGCCCAGGGCGCGGCGGCGTGCGCGCAGATCGGGCATGCGGGTCCGGTGGCCAATGCGGCGTCCAATCGCGCGCCCGCCCTCGCGCCGAGCCGACTGTTCAGCCCGTTGGGGATGCGGCCGGTGCGGGTGCCCGACACCGGGGAGGTCGCCTCGATCGTGACCCAGCACGCGGAGGCGGCGCGGTGGGCTCGGGAGGCCGGATTCGATGCGGTGGAAATCCATTTCGGCCACAACTATCTGGTCAGCGCGTTTCTGAGTCCGCTGCTCAATCGCCGCCGCGATCGTTACGGCGGTGATCTCGCGGGTCGGGCGCGGTTGGCGCGTGAGATCGCGCGCGCGGTGCGCGAGGCGGTCGGGGATCGGGTCGCGGTGACGGCGAAGTTGAATATGGACGACGGGGTGCGCGGGGGGTTGCGGGTGCCCGAGGCGGTGCGGGTGGCGGCGTGGCTGGAAGCCGACGGCTGTGTGGACGCGCTGGAGTTGACCGCGGGCAGTTCACTGCTCAATCCGATGCTGTATTTCCACGGCGACGCGCCGCGGCGGGAGTTCGCGAAGACGCTGCCGGTGCCGGCGCGGTGGGGGATGCGGCTGGTGGGGCGAGTGTTTTTGCGCGAGTATCCGTATCGGGAGGCGTATCTGCTCGAGCGGGCGCGTCGGTTCCGCCGGGAGTTGTCGATGCCGTTGATCCTGTTGGGCGGGATCACCGAGCGCGAGACCATGGATCGGGCGATGGCCGAGGGGTTCGAATTCGTGGCGCTGGGGCGGGCGTTGCTGCGCGAGCCGGATCTGGTGCGGCGGCTGGCCGAGGATCCGACGACCCGCTCGGGGTGTATTCACTGCAATCTGTGCATGCCGACGATCTATTCCGGCACGCGCTGCGTGCTTCGGGGTGAGCCGGTGTGAAACTCGCTCCGGGACGCCGGTTTTCGGCACTGGATGCGGCGATGCACGGGGTGCCCGGATCGCGCGGATCCGGGCACCCCGTGGCCCGCTAGCCCGCGGCGGCGAATCCGGCGCGCAGATCGGCGAGGATGTCGTCGATGCCTTCGATGCCCACGGCCAAGCGCACCAGTCCGGGGGTGACTCCGGCGGTGAGCTGTTCGTCGGGGGTCAGCTGGGAGTGGGTGGTGGAGGCGGGGTGGATGACCAGTGAGCGCACATCACCGATATTGGCGACGTGGCTGTGTAGGGTCAGCGCCTCGACGAAGCGTTTGCCCGCGTCGACCCCACCGGCCAGTTCGAATCCGACGATGGCCCCGACACCCTTGGGCGCGAGCTGCTTTCCGCGCTCGTACCAGGGCGAGGACTCCAGGCCCGCGTAGTAGATCTTGTCCACGCCGGGCTGTTCGGTGAGGAATGCCGCGACCGCCCGGGCGTTTTCGACGTGGCGCTGCACGCGCAGGCTCAGGGTTTCCAGGCCCTGGCTGATCAGCCACGCGTTGAACGGCGCGATGGCCGCGCCCAGATCGCGCAGCAGCTGCACGCGGGCCTTGAGTGCGTAGGCGGGTGCGCCGAGTTCGTGGTAGACCACGCCGTGGTAGCTGGGGTCGGGTGCGGTGAAACCGGGGAAGCGCGGGTTGCCCTGGTCGTCGCGGACGGTCCAGTCGAAGCGGCCGCCGTCGATGAGTACGCCGGCGATGGCCGCGCCGTGGCCGCCGAGGTATTTGGTGGCCGAGTGCACGACGATATCGGCGCCGTGGGCCAGCGGCTGGATCAAATACGGTGTGGCGACGGTGTTGTCGACGATCAGCGGCACCCCCGCGGTGTGGGCGACCTCGGCGATGCCGGGGATGTCGAGGATGTGGTTTTGGGGGTTGGAGATGGTTTCGCCGTAGAAGGCCTTGGTGTTCGGGCGGACCGCGGCGCGCCACTGCTCGAGGTCGTCGGGGTCCTCGACGAAGCTGACCTCGATGCCGAGTTTGGGCAGCGTGTAATGGAACAGGTTGTAGGTGCCGCCGTACAGGCGTGGGCTGGACACCAGATGATCACCGGCCCCGGCGATATTGAGGATCGCGAAGGTTTCCGCGGCCTGGCCCGAGGACAGCAGCAGCGCGGCGACGCCGCCTTCGAGGGCGGCCAGGCGCTGTTCGACCGCGTCCTGGGTGGGGTTGGCGATGCGGGTGTAGATGTTGCCGGGTTCGGCCAGGGAGAACAGGGCCGCGGCGTGGCCGGTGTCGCGGAAGGTGTAGGAGGTGGTCTGGTAGATCGGCAGCGCGCGGGCGTTGGTGGTGCCGTCGGGGAGTTGGCCGACGTGGATCTGCTTGGTTTCGAAGCTCCAGGCCTGGGTGGGATCGGTGGGGGTGGCAGCGTCGGTCATCGGGGCGGCTCCATCGAGGCGTTCGGATAGCGGGATGTGCGGAATGCCTTCGCACGGTAGGAACCGCGGCCGGGCTGGACGAGGGTTGCGCTCGGTCCGATCCGAACTGTGCGCGGCATCTGCCGGTGATACGCCGAAGTGGTTGCGCCGGTTCAGGCTCCGGGATGGTCGGCGTCGCCGCGCACCCCCTCTTCTCCTCGCCTCCGGCGCGCCCCCTTTTCCTCACCCCCGGCGCGGCCCGCTTTCCTCGTCCCCAGCGCCGAGCGCCGGGGACGAGGACCTCCCTATCTCAGAACGCCGCCTTGGCGATCAGTGTGATCACCGCCGCGACCACCGCCAGCACGACCGCTCCCACACCCCACACCAGTCCTTGCCGCTGCCAGGGCCGCTGGTGGTCCAGTGCGTAGCGGCCGGAGCCGGTGAAGGCCAGGGCCAGAACGGGCAGGGTGAACAGCAGCGGGAATTCCCAACCGGCGGTGAAACCTTTGGACCAGACCGCGACGAGGGCGTTGATCATGGTGCCCAGGGCGATGGCCGCGCCGAGGGGGGTCAGCAGGCCCAGGGCCAGCAGCACGCCGCCGGTGATCTCGCTCGCCGCGGCCAGGGTGGCGAAGAATTTGCCGGGGTTGTAGCCCATGGCGTCGAAGGCCTGGGCGGTGGCCGACCAGCCGTAGCCGCCGAACCAGCCGAACAGTTTCTGCGCGCCGTGCACGGCGAACAGCAGGCCGAAGCTGACGCGCAGGATCAACAGGCCCACATCCAGGGCGCGGGTGTCGGCGGCGGCCGGGGCGGCAGTGGCGGCGGTGGGGGCCGCGGTCGTCGTCGTGGTCATGGTGTCCTCATCTGTCGGTCGGAAGGGTGCCCCTCGGCCACACTGCCAAGCGGACTGCGGTCCGATTATCTCGGATGCCTGCGGTCAACTTCCACCGAGAGCGCAAAATTCCCGCAACCGCGCGGTGAGGATATGACGCGTCACAAATACTGGTCAATCCCCGATCCGGGCACGTTGACCCCCGGAATGTCGGCCCCGAGGGCGATGATCTGGTCCAGCGGATTGGAGAACTGGGTCAGCTGGGCAACCTTGCCGTTACGGAACCGGATCTCCGCGCGCAGCTGCGCCTGATAGGCCCGCCCGCTGTGCTGGGCGGCCAGATCCCCCTGCACATCGGCGATCCAGGTGTGCGCGCCGGCGAGTTGGCGAATGCCGATGCGCGCCAGCGATCCCGGCGTCCACAGCGTGCCCAGCGGTTCGAGCGCGCGCCGGCGCAGCGCCTCGCGGCCCACCACCCGTTCGGGCAGTCCGGGCAGCGGCCAGGGCCAATGGAATTCGATATCCTCGGCGACCATGTCCAGCAGCGAGTCGTGGTCCTGGACGAACAGCAGATCGTAGAACCGTTCGATCGCCGCCCGCTCCCAGGCGCTGTCGTCGAAGCCCTCCTCGCGGGCCAGCTCGTAGGCGGTGAGCTGGGTGAGTGGATCGTGATAGACCGTCAGGGTCGCGAATTTGCCCGCGTCGATGCGGCAGTTGGCCAGATACCGGTTGTGATAGGGCCGCCCGGTCGCGCGCACCACCATCGCCCCGTCGATCTGAACCAGCCATTCCCCGCGCTGCGACAGCGGCCGCGCGTCGGCCAGGCGCACGCAGAACGGTTCGGGTTCATACACATCCAGCACCGTCAGCGCCTCGCGGATCTGCCCGTGCCCGATCATGGTCGCGGGGAATCCGGGCGGCTGGAACGGCATCGCGACCTGGGCGTCGCGGGCGAACAGATCCATCAGCCCGTCGATATCGCGGGCGGTGAGCCGGGCGATGAGCTGGTCGATGGCGGTGCGATCGGTGAGGGGGGATTCGGACTGCATGAGGGACTCCTTCACACGTGCCCCAGGTGCTGGGGGCAGCGCACCCATCATGCATCAGCAAACGATTGGCAAACAGATCGATCATGCGTGGATTCCGTTAAGAAAGCGCCGCGGGTGATCCCCGCCACATCCGCTCGCGCGCGGCCTCAGGCCAGGTAGCGATCCAGCCGCGGCACCACATCCAGGGGATGGCGCGCCGCCAGCGGCATCGCGATCTGCTGGAACTTCCACGCCGGGGCCTCCCGCTCCAGCACACCCATCAGCAAACCCGGATACGCGCTGTCGTGCAGCGGATAGCGGACCAACTCCCCACCGGTGTGGCCGTCGAGCAACCGGCAGTGCGCCTGCCGCAGATCGGCGGCCTCGCCGGTGGTGGCGGTGACCGCGAGGAAGATCCGGGTGATCGCCGGGTCCAGGCGGGTCAGTTCGAGGGAGATCACCTCGTCGTCACCGGGACCCGCGCCGGTGAGATTGTCGCCCTGCAGACGCACCGCGCCGTCATGGGAGTTGAGCTGGTCGTGATAGACCACCTCGACCAGGCTGCGCCCGGCATACAGCAGCGCCACCGCGTTCAGATCGACTTGGGCGGTGTGGACGCGAAACCATCGCCGCCGCGTCACCGGGGTCCAGCCCACACCCATCAGCAGATAGTCCACGCTGGTGCCGTCGGTGTGCTGCAGCGCGATCGTCACCGGCATCCCCCCTGCTCGTGTGCGCACGGACCACCCGCGCCGTCGGGGTATCACTGTAGGGGACCGGTGGCCAATCAGCCCGAGCGCGGGCAGGTTTCAGCGGTGCGCGGGGACGGTGACCGGATCCAGGCAGCTGTCGGGGGCATCGACCAGCGAGCATTGCGCCGGGGCGCGGGTGGGACGGTAATCGGGCGCGACGCCGCGCGCGCCGATGAGCTCGGTGTAGGCGGCCACCGCGTCGGTCGGGCGGCGGGTCAGTGTCGCGTCGGTGCGCACATCGACGGTGTAGAGGCCGAAACGCGGTGTGTAGGAACCCCATTCGTAATTATCGGTGATGCTCCAATAGTTGTAGCCCAGCACCGGCATCCCGTCGGCGAGCGCGCGCTGGATCCAGTAGACGCTGTCGCGCAGATCCTGGGCGCGGGTGTAGCCGTCGGCGCGCGGCGCGCCGTCGCGGGTGGGCATGCCGTTCTCCACCACATACAGCGGCTTGCCCGGGAATCGGCGCGCGTAATGACCCAGCGCGTAGTAGATGCCCTCCGGCTGTAACGGCATCGCCCACAGCGCCTTCAGATCCGCCGGGGAGGTCCGCAGGATCGTCTGCGGGGTGAACCCGTAGTAGTAGTCGATGCCGACATAGTCCAGTCGCGCCGCGATACCGTCGAGGATCGGCCCGTTGAGCACCGGTTCGACCGTGCCCGCGACATAGGCGAGGTTGCTGGTGACCCGCGCGCCGGGCTGGACGCGATGGATGTGGTCATAGATCTCGTTGTGCGCGCGGATGATTCCCGCCACCATGAGCGGCGCCGCCGCGGGCGACAGGCCCCCGTTGGTGGTCTCGTTGAGCACATAGAAGGTGGGCTCGTTGAAACTCACCCACAGCGGATCACGCCCGGCGTAGCGGTCCACGACCCGGCGCGCGTTGGCCAGCCACGCCTCGGGCATCCCCGGATCCGCCCAGCCGCCGCGCTCGACCGCCCACCCCGGATACACCCAGTGATCCAGGGTCAGCATCGGGCGCATGCCCGCCGCGGCGATCGCGTCGAGTACCGCGTCGTAGAAGGCGAATCCGGCCTCCTCCCACGCCTCCGGGCGCGGCTGCACCCGGGCCCACTCCACGCTGATCCGGTACACCCCCGCGCCGAGATTCGCGGCCGCGGCGATGTCGGCGGGGTAGCGGTGATAGAAGTCCACCGCCTGCCCGTAGCGGTCGTAGTCGGGGTTGGTGTCGACGTAGCGGCGCCAATTGCTGTCGGGCGCAACGCCTTCGCACTGGAATCCGGCGCTGGCCACTCCCCACAGAAATCCCGCGCTCACCGGAGCCACGGTGGCGGGCGGGGCCGGCCGCGCCAGCGCGCGAGCGGGCGGGGTGAGCAGGGTCGCGGCGGCGGCCAGGGCCAGGGCCTCGCGGCGGCGGATCGGGCGCATCGGACTCCTCGCGGCGAATGTCGGGGCGCTGGTCAGGGTAGCGCGCGGATCGCCTCCGGCAGTGGACATTCCACCCACACGCGGGGTGAGAGGTCCCGGTGTCGTTCCGCGATGTCGGTACCCGAGGCTAGGGTGTGATCATGACGACGCATTTGACGCACTGGGGAGCGTTCGACGCCGTCAGCGACGGCCACCGCCTCACCCAGGTACGGCCCTGGTCCGGTGATCCCGAGCCGATGCCGCTGATCGAGAATGTGGCCTCGGCCCAGCATCATTCGACCCGCATCGCCACCCCGCACGTGCGCCGAGGCTGGCTCGACCACGGTCCCGGCGCGCCCGGACGCGGCGACGAGCCGTTCGTGCCGGTCTCCTGGGACACCGCCCTGGATCTGCTGGCGGGCGAATTGCGCCGGGTCTATGACACCCACGGCGGCGGCGCGGTCTACGGCGGCTCCTACGGGTGGGCCAGCGCGGGCCGATTCCATCACGCGCAGAGCCAGACCCATCGTTTCCTCAACACCCTGGGCGGCTATGTCCGCCACGTCAACAGCTACAGTCTCGGCACCGCCACGGTCCTGCTGCCCTACATCCTCGCCGACGTCTACTGGATGATCGGCCACGCCACCGCCAAATCGGTTCTGGCCCAACACAGCGAGCTGGTGGTGGCCTTCGGTGGACTGTCGCCGAAGAACTCCGCGGTCACCCCCGGCGGGGTGTCGCGCCATCACAGCCGCGGCTGGATCGCCGCGGCCCGCGCCCGCGGTTGCCGATTCGTCTCGGTCAGCCCGCTGCGCGATGACACCCCCGCCGAGGCGCAGGCCGAATGGTTGGCCCCGCGCCCGGGCAGCGACGCGGCGCTGATGCTGGCGTTGGCGCAGGTGCTCGACGCGGAAGGCTTGGCCGACACCGCGTTTCTGGACCGCTACACCGTCGGCTACGAACCGTTCGCGGCGTATCTGCGCGGGCACACCGACGGGGTGGTCAAGGATCCGGCGTGGGCCGAGACGTTGACCGGGATCCCCGCGCCGCGCATCACCGCACTGGCCCGCCAGATGGCCGCCGCGCGCACCTTCCTCACCGTCAGCTGGTCGCTGCAGCGCGCCGAATCCGGCGAACAACCGCTGTGGCTGGGGGTGGTGCTCGCGGCGATGCTGGGCCAATTCGGGTTGCCCGGCGGCGGATTCGCCCACGGCTACGGCTCCTCGGCCAGTGTGGGCGAGCCGACCCGCCAGGTGCGGGTGCCGCATCTGGATCAGGGCGTCAATCCGATCGAAACCTACATTCCGGTGGCCCGCATCACCGATATGCTCGAAAACCCCGGCGCCCGCTACGAATACAACGGGCACACCCTCACCTACCCCGATATCCGGTTGGTGTACTGGGCGGGCGGCAATCCGTTCCATCACCATCAGGATCTGGCGCGGCTGCGGCGCGCGTTCGTCACCAAACCCGACACCGTGGTGGTGCACGATTCGTTCTGGACCGCCACCGCCCGCCACGCCGATATCGTGCTGCCCGCCACGATGACCATCGAACGCGACGATTTCGGTGCGGGGGAAAACGATCGCATGTTCTTCCCCATGCCCGCGCTCACCCGCCCGCACGGCCAAGCCCGCGACGATTACGCGATCTTCACCGAATTGGCCGAACGACTCGGTGTGGGACAGCGATTCACCGAAGGCCGCACCGCCGCGCACTGGCTGCGCCACCTTTACCAGCAGTGGCACACCACCCAGACCGCCGCGGGCCACGCGGTGCCCGAGTTCGACGAATTCTGGTCCGGCCAGGGCCTGGAACTGCCGGTGGTCGACACCCCGCAGGTGATGTTGGCCGAGTTCCGCGCCGACCCCGACGCTCACCCGCTGCCCACCCCCTCCGGGCGTATCGAGATCTTCAGCGCCGCCATCGACTCCTACCGTTACCCCGACTGCCCCGGCCATCCGGTCTGGCGCGAACCGCGCGAATGGCTCGGCAGCCCCGCCGCGCGGCGGTTCCCGCTGCAATTGATCGCCAACCAGCCCCGCACCAAACTGCACAGCCAACTCGACGTCGGCGCGCACAGCCAGGCGGGGAAAATCGCCGGACGCGAACCGGTCCGACTGCACCCCGACGAGGCCGCCGCCCGCGGATTGAGCGACGGACAACTGGTGCGACTGTTCAACGATCGCGGCGCCTGCCTGGCCGGGCTCGTCATCGACGACGCGGTCCGCCCGGGCGTGGCGCAACTGTCCACCGGCGCCTGGTACGACCCCGACCCCGCCGACCCGAGCTTCTGTCGCCACGGCAACCCCAACGTCCTGACCGCCGACCGCCCCTCCTCCACCCTGTCCCAAGGCTGCACCGGCCAACTCGCCCTCATCCAAATCGAACCCTTCCACGGCCCCGCCCCCGACCTGACGGTGCTGCACCCACCGGCGACCACCTGACCCCCGCGCTCCCACCTGTACGGCGCGGCCTGGCAGTCGGTGCGGTCGAACGCGACGGCCGCCGGGTGCCTATCGACCCCGGCCTCGGGGTCAGCTCGCGGCGGGCGTGATACCGAACCTGAGGGGCTGTCACCACCTCGCGCGGGATCGAACGCCTCGGCGGTATCGAACGACGTCACGCCGCGGTCGCGTTGACGCGTCGAGTCGCTGGCCACGTTCGCGCCTGCGCACGGGCGATGCTCCTCCGGAAACGGCCATCCGGCCCACTGCTTTCCCGCGCGTGGCCGGGCACCGACCCCAGGCAACGCCGATCAGAGCATCCACGAAAAGGATTGCGCCGCAATGCGTGTGGTGGTGTGCGTCGGCGGTTCGGGTACGGGGGTCTCGCGGTACCTGGAACGCCAGGGTCTGCCGCACGTCCACAACGCCTGCCACTGTGGGTGAGTCGACGTCCGGCCACACCGTCGCCAGCGCCGACACCACCGCATCGACACGCACCGCGGCTTGATCCCGGGCAGTTCATTGCCGCGGCCCGGATTGCGCGATCGTGTCGGCGCGTCTTTCACCACACAAGGGACGGAGACCCATGGCGGACAACCAATCCAGCACGCACGCGGAACGTTTCGATCTGAGTGGAAAACGCGCGCTTGTCACCGGCGCCACCAGCGGCATCGGAATGATGATCGCGCGCGGCCTTCTCCAGGCGGGCGCCCGCGTGGTCATCAGCTCACGCAAGGCGGACGCGTGCGCGCGGGCACAGCGTCTGCTGTCCGAATTCGGCGACGTTCGGGCAATACCCGCCGATCTGTCCGAGCACCAGCAATGTCAGCGCCTCGCCGAGCGGGTCACCGCCGATGCGCAACGCTTGGACATCCTGGTCAACAACGCGGGAGCGATGTGGCGCGAGCCGCTGGCGACGTTCCCCGACCAAGCCTGGGACACCGTGCTCGACCTCAACCTCAAATCACCGTTCTGGCTGGTGCAGGCGCTGCTGCCCGCACTGCGCGGCGCGGGGGCCGCCGATGATCCCGCGCGGATCATCAACATCGGCAGTATCGCCGCCCTCCACGTCGCCGAGTCGCCGAACTACTCCTATGCCGCCAGCAAAGCGGCCCTGCATCAACTCACCAGAGTGCTTGCCCGAGAACTGGGCCCGCAGCACGTCACGGTGAACGCGGTAGCACCCGGACCGTTCCCCTCACAGATGATGGCGTCCACGCTCGATGCCCTCGGCGAGGCGATCGCGGCGAAGGCCCCGCTGCGCCGCCTCGGCCGCGACGACGATATGGCCGGGGTCGCGGTCTTCCTCGCCAGCCGCGCCGGGGCCTATCTCACCGGCGCCATCATCCCGGTGGACGGCGGCATCGCGACGACCGCATCGGGCACCTAGGCGCGCGGCCCCACCGACGCCCCGTCGTGAACACCTGCCCGTCGCGTCCGCACGTGGTCGTCGAGGGGGTACTCCCAGGGCCTGCCTGCGACCCGTGGGACGCGCTTAGGGTGAGGGGATGGTCACGACGGATCCGCGCACCGATATCCGGGAGTTTCTCCGCTCGCGTCGGGCCCGCATCACACCCGAACAGGCGGGTCTGCCCGCGTACGGCGGCAGTCGTCGGGTCGCGGGCCTGCGTCGCGAGGAGGTCGCGCTGCTGGCGGGGGTCTCGGTCGACTACTACGTGCGCATGGAGCGCGGCCGCCTCGCCGGCGCCTCCGAAGCCGTGCTCGACGCGGTGGCCTCGGCCTTACAACTCGACGAGGCCGAACGTGACCACCTGTTCCACCTCGCGCGCCGATCCGGCGCGCCCGCGCGCCCACGCCACCGCACGCCTGCGCTGCGCTCGACACTGCGGCAGGTGCTCGACGCCGTCACCGCGGCGCCGGCCTGGATCTGTAACGGCCGTTATGACGTGCTCGCCACGAATCACCTTGCCCGCGCGCTGTTTTCACCGGTGCTGGCCGATCCGCGACGGCCCGCGAATACGGCGCGGTTCGTCTATCTGACGCCCGAGGCGGCCGCAGAGTTCTTCCTCGACTACCACCGAATCGCCGGGGACATGGCCGCGAAGCTACGCATGCAAGCCGGCCGCGATCCGCACGACGAGGAGCTGATCGCCCTGGTCGGTGAGCTGTCGACGCGCAGTGAGCTGTTCCGGCAGCGGTGGGCCTCGCGAGACGTGCGACTGCACCGGTCCGGGCGCAAGCGGATGCGCCATCCGATCGTGGGCCGGCTCGACCTGGACGTCGAGTCCCTGGAACTACCCGCCGAACCCGGCCTGCACCTTAGCGTCTACACCGCCCCCGCGGGCACACCGACCGCGGACAAGATGGCGCTGCTGGCGTCGTGGGCGGCCACCGGACAGACATCGGGCAGCGAGCGCGAAGCACACAACCGGTAGCCTCCGGTCCGTCGTAGCGGGGCAGGACGTGCGCGACAGGCAGACACCCGTCACGCGCGGGTGCGGGGCGGGGCCGGTCGGGGGCGTCAATACGATGGACGGCGAAGACCGCTCGACCGGAGAAAGGACAGTATGCCGGACCGGGGTACCGCCAGCACTCTCGATGCCGCCCAGGCATTGGACGAACTCGAGGCCCACTACCAGCGGGCGGTGACCGCGTTGCGCGGCGCGGTCGCCGCCTTCGTCGAACGCGGGGTGGTGCCCGATCGGGTCCGCCGCGAGGCGGGGGAGTTCGTGTATCCGGAACTGCGGATCACCTGGGACGGGTCGGCCGAACCGAAGAACCGTCCACGCGCGTGGGGGCGACTGACCCGCCCGGGCACCTACCGCACCACCATCACCCGCCCGGCGCTGCTGCGCGAGTATCTGGCCGAACAGTTGGCGACCATCGAACACGACTACGACGTGCGCATCGAGGTCGGGCCCTCCCGTCAGGAGATCCCGTTCCCGTATGTGATCGACGGGGCCGAGTTGGGGTTGGACCGGTCGATGAGCGCGGATCTGGCGACCTATTTCCCGACCACCGAACTGGCCGATATCGGAGACGAGATCGCCGACGGGCTCATCGACACCAGCGGGCCGCTGCCGTTGAGCCAGTTCGACGCGCTGCGCACCGATTTCTCCCTGGCGCGGCTGCGCCACTACACCGGCACCCCGGTCGAGCATTTCCAGCCGTTCGTGCTGTTCACCAACTACACCCGCTACGTCGACGAATTCGTGCGCTGGGCCGCCGAGCAGATCGCCGACCCCGACAGCGGTTTCGACGGATTGTCGTGCGCGGGCGGCACGGTGATCACCGCCGAGACCAGCGACCGGGAATCGGCGGTATCGGATCTGGCGTGGAAACGGCATCAGATGCCGGCCTGGCATCTGATGTCCTCGCGCGGTCCGGGCATCACCCTGGTCAATATCGGCGTCGGCCCGGCCAACGCGAAAAACATCTGCGACCATCTGGCGGTGCTGCGCCCGCACGCGTGGCTGATGATCGGGCACTGCGGCGGGCTGCGCGAAAGCCAAGCCATCGGCGACTACGTGCTCGCCCACGCCTACCTGCGCGATGATCACGTCCTGGATTCGGTGCTGCCGCCCGATATTCCGATCCCCTCGATCGCCGAGGTGCAGCGCGCCCTCTACGACGCCACCAAAACCGTCAGCGGGATGCCCGGCGCCGATGTCAAACGCCGCCTGCGCACCGGCACCGTGGTCACCACCGACGACCGCAACTGGGAACTGCGCTATTCGGCCTCGGCGCTGCGATTCAACCTCAGCCGCGCGGTCGCGGTGGATATGGAAAGCGCCACCATCGCCGCCCAGGGTTACCGCTTCCGCGTCCCCTACGGCACCCTGCTGTGCGTGTCGGACAAACCCCTGCACGGCGAGATCAAACTCCCCGGTCAAGCCAACCGCTTCTACGAGGGCACCGTCTCCGAACACCTCCAAATCGGCATCCGCGCGGTCGAACTGCTGCGCGCCGAAGGCGACAGCCTGCATTCACGCAAACTACGCACCTTCAACGAACCACCGTTTCGCTGAGCGCCGCCCGCCGCGGAGGCGCTTCCGGCAAGTCGGCTCGTCGTCCACCGATCTCGAGAGGCGGGCTGCGCCCGCGCGGAAGCGACGGTCGGGCAACGGATCCCCTGGATCGGTGTGCTGTCGGTGACCGCCGAGTGAAGCCCTCGGTTCGGTCTTGCTTCTGTCGCAAGCAGGAATGATCGACCAAGGGCTCGACTCATGAGTGCGACGGGGGTCTGGGATGCCGAGCTCCCCGTCATCCTCGGGTTCCACTCGCCGGTGTAGCCGGGGACGTTCCTATAGCGAACTTCCACATATCTTTTTCGCACGATGTGAGCGGTGTGGTCGCTGCTCGTCGCGACGGTGTCGTGGTCGAGTCGATCGCTCTGCGCGCTGGCCACGCCGGTCAGCGACAGCGCGAATCCGGCTACGGCCGGGCGAGCACACCCACCGCTCCACCCTTGAAAACCATGGACCTCCGCCACACTCCTTTCATTCCCACCCACGAGGTCGGCGACTGGACACCGACCACCGGCGGAGTCGTCACGTCGAGCCGGCTCGGATCCGATCCACACGCTGGCCCGACAGTCACGCTACCCACAACCCCGAGTGAAACCAGGTGCAGCGCATACAGTTTCGATAACTCCACGCAATCCGCCCCATCGGGAAATCGACTCAGTCGCGGAGTTCGGTGCGACACAAGCGCGCCACCCCGCGCAATTCCTTCCGACATGGTGGGACCCGCTGTCGGACACGACGCGATCGACCACAATCCCATCCGCGACATCGCACGCAGGCCGCGTGTGAAATGACGTGCAGTCGATCGCGCGACGCCGAGGGAGTTGGACGTCGAGGCAGTGACGAGCACGGTGAGAAAGGGTCAGGGCGGCACGCCCGCCCACGCGGACCGGAGGGGGCGCGTATGGTTCTCGATATCGCGGATGCGCTGCTCGCCACCGGAATTCGACTCCGTGGACGTTGCCCGAATGACGGTCTGCGGCACCAGCGTTCGGCTATCGCGGCACCGCGGCGTGGCATGGAACGCGAGTCATCCCGAAAATCGCGCTCACAGTCCGAGTTTGGTGACCGCGTTGTCCTCCAGCGGGTTCGCGGTGCGGATGTAGCCGTGCACGGTGCGCGGATTGGCCCAGCGGCCCTGGCGCATGATCTCGCGGTCGCTGGCTCCGCCGAGGGCGGCCTGGGTGGCGAATCCGGCGCGCAGCGAATGTCCGGAGAACAGCGCCGGATCCAGGCCCGCGCGTTGGGCGTAGCGTTTGACCAGCTCGGCGATCGCGCGCCCGGACATCGCGCGCGCGCCGATCCCGCCGTGGCGCGTCACCGCCGGGAACAGCGGCAGCGCCGCGTCCAGGTTCGCGGGCAGGCCGGTGAAACCGTGACAGCGGTGGATGCGCGCGTCGGTGAGCGTGAGCGCGTCGAGATGCTCGGCCAACCCGGCGCCGTGGCGGATGTGGGCCTCGCGCACCGCGATCCAGTCGGCGAACGCGCACACCGGGCAGGTGTGCGGGCGCGCCCCGCGGGGCAGCACCACCCGCTGTCCGGCCGTGCCGGTGGGATCGGTTTTGGTGGTCGGCAGGCTCACCAGCAGGATCGGTTCGCCGCTGGCGTGATCGACCTCGCCGCGCACATCGCCCAGGCGCAGCCCCGCGATCTCGCTGCGGCGCAACGCTCCCGCGAATCCGACCAGCAGCACCAGCGCGTCGCGGCGGCGCGCGGGTTCGCGGGGCCAGCCCGGTGCGGGCAGGCCCGCGAGCAACTGTTCCAGCGTGCTCAACAGCACGGGGCGTTTGCGGCGCGGCGGGGTGCGCCGGGTGCGGCGGATACCGCGCAGGGTCAGGCGCACCACATCGCTGCGTGTGGGGGAGGCCAGCCCGTTGGCGGCGTGCACCGCGGCGATGGCGGCGCTTTTGCGTTCCAGGGTGGCCGCGCCGAAGGCCCACTCGCCGGTGGGTTTGCGCGCGTCGGCCGCGGCGGCCAGATACACCGCCACATCCAGCGGGTCCGCGGGCAGCGCCTGGCGGGCCTCCGCCGCGCACCACCCCGACCAGGCGATCCAGTCGGATCGGTAGGCGCGCACGGTATTCGGCGACTGCGAGGCCTCGAGATAGCGGCGCAGCGCGCCGGCTTGATCGTCGTCGAATCGTTCGCGCACCAGCCGCAGCGCCGCGGCGTCGATCAGGACACTGCGCACACCGTGGCGCAACTGGGTGCTCACATCGGCGGGAACCACTAGGGCAGTGGAGGTTTCGGCGCGTTCGGCGGGAATGTCCATCGGGGGCCAGGGTACCGGTCGCGGAGGCGGGCGCGGTGGCGGCGCGGCGGGAACACACCAACCCAACAGAAAGTTGCCAAAGGATTGCCAATTGGTTTCACCGGCCGCTTACAGCACTGATATTAGGCCGGTAAATTGTGATGACCAGGCGGTTGAGCCCGTGATGTTATCGGTGAGGCGGCACATCGACGTCGGCCGGTTGAAGCCATGACCCGATCCCATATCGCCAGCTAGAAGGCAATTTTTGAATTGCCCATAAAGAGCGATATTTTCGCGGAAATACCCGGTAATCGAATCCGTTACCCAGCCGAGTCCGAACAGTTATCGCAAAGGTTTGCCGATTGTTTCCTGGATCACATCCCCTGCTGTAGATTTGCCGACGACACAAACCCTTCTCGGAACCGAAAGGACATGTCATGCCGCTATTGGGTTCGGCGATCTGCGACATCTTCAACCTCATCCCCACGGCGATCTTCTCGACCGCAGTGCCGGTGATCGGCTCCTTCCTGGCCCCGGTCACCTATGTCGGTTCGGTGGCACTGAATACGGTCCTGGCGGTGTTCACCGGCTCGATGCTCTGACGCTCGATTCACACGTTCCGTGCTCGAACCCTCGCGGCGACGCGGTGTTCGATAACGGGGAAGAGGTGACCGGTCCCGGCCGGTGAACGCGGATGTGCCGCCCGAACGCAGCAGGCGCTGCGCCTCGGGCGGCACATTTCGTCTCTTCGGGGACAGAGAACTCAGACCTGCGCGGGCAGCGCCAGATCCGGATTGCCCGGCACCGCCAACCCCGCCAGCCGCCGCGGGGAGAGCAACTCCTCGACCGCCTCGCGGGTCAAAAGACCTTCCGCGACAGCGATATCACCGACCGACTCACCGGTCAGCAGCGACTGTTTGGCCAGCCGCGCGCTGGCGGCATACCCGATATAGGGCGACAGCGCGGTCACGATGCCCGGCGCGCGGCGCACCGACTGGTCGAGGAATTCGCGGTTGGCGGTGATGCCGTCCACGCATCGGGTCGCCAGGGTGTCCGCGGCGATCCGCAGATGGGTGGTCGTGCGCAACAGCGAGTAGGCGATGATCGGCTCGAACGCGTTGAGCTGCAACTGGCCCGCCTCCGCGGCCATGGTCACGGTCAGATCGTTGCCGATGATCTCGAAGGCGATCTGGTTGACCAACTCCGGAATCACCGGGTTGACCTTGCCCGGCATGATCGACGAACCCGCCTGCCTCGGCGGCAGATTGATCTCCCCCAACCCCGTCGCCGGGCCCGAGGAGATCAGCCGCAGATCATTGCACGTCTTGGACAGTTTCACCGCGACCCGCTTGAGCACCCCCGACACCTGCACGAACACCCCGCAGTCCTGGGTGGCCTCGATGAGATTGCTGGCCGGGACCACCGCCTCGCCGCTGATCTGCGCCAGATACTCACACGCCAGCGCCGAATAGCGGGGATGGCCGTTGATGCCGGTGCCGATCGCGGTGCCGCCGAGGTTGCACTCGAGCAGCAGCGCCGCGGCCTCGGTCAGCCGGTCGCAGTCCTCCCGCAACATCACCGCATAGGTGGCGAACTCCTGACCCAGCGTCATCGGCACCGCGTCCTGCAACTGGGTGCGACCCATCTTCACCACATCGGCGAACTCGATCGCCTTGCGGTCGAACGCGGCCGCCAACCGCCCCAGTCCCGCGATGACCTGGCGCAGATGGGTGACCAGGGCCAATTTCACCGCGGTCGGATACACATCGTTGGTGGACTGGCCCAGATTGACGTGCGCGAGCGGATCGAGTGCGGCGTACTCGCCGCGGGGGTGACCGAGGATCTCGAGGGCGCGGTTGGCGATGACCTCGTTGGCGTTCATATTCGTCGAGGTGCCCGCCCCGCCCTGGATCGGATCCACCGGGAACTGCTCGGCGAACTTACCGTCGCGGATCTCGGTGCACGCGGTGATGATCGCCCCCGCCCGCACCTCGTCCAACCGCCCCAGATCCCGATTGGCGTGGGCCGCGGCCTGTTTCACCGCCGCCAACGCCGCGGTCAGGGCGGGATAGTGACCGATCGTGGCGCCGGTGACCGCGAAATTGGTCAGGGCACGCGCGGTGTGGATGCCGTAATAGGCGTCGGCGGGAACTTCCAGATCGCCAAGCGAGTCGCGTTCGATCCGGGCACTGCTGCTCATCGAGTGTCTTTCTGCGTCGAGGGAACCAAGCAGTGACGCCACTCACCGAGCAACCAGTGTAGGACGCGACGTCGGCGGGGGATCGAGCGGGGTTGGATCTTACGGCGTATCACGCTGGGGCGCAGCGAGTTTCGCGATCACGGATTCGTCGCGCCCGAGCCCCGCGCGCGACCGTCGGACAGTCCGCACGCGTCGGGCGCATCACTCGGCATGCGTCCCCGCCCCTTTCCCGCTTCATGCACCGACAGACTGGCGGCACCCGGTTGCCTCGGACCCCGGCAGGCGCCGCGCCCTTCCGGCCGCTGCCATCCGGTCCGCCCGGCGACCCGCCCCGCGGTCCGCTCCATCCGTCACCGGACCGCGCCGCGGGTTCCCGCTCCATCCGTCACCGGCGCACTGCCACTTCCCTTTTCCGGGAGGGCCGCGGCCCGTCCGGCCTCCTCGACATCTCGCCAAGGGGTGGCAAACACCCTGGGCGGCAGCGCGGCACGATCAACGATCATGAAACATGCTGCCTGACAACGCATTACAGCATTCGTCAATAGGGGCGGATCGAAACATTAAGTGCCCGTTGGCCATAACGTACTGTTTCGACACTCGCGGGTAGTTTGCCGCGTTGTACCGTGAGGTCCCCTTTTCCGGGGGATATCCACTCGCAGGAGGTACGTTCGATGGCTTCACGGCATTTTCGCACCATGGCCCTGCTCGTTGCCGCCGCGCCGCTGGGCGCGGCGCTGATCACGTTGCCGGTCGCGCCCGCTCAGGCGGCCAGCGGTGATCTGAGCTGTTCGGCGGCGCTGTCGCTGGCCTTCCACCCGGCCCTGGTGGCAGGCGGCAAATCCACCACGACGATCACCGGCACCGCCAGCGGCTGCACCTCGTCCAACGGCCAGCACACCGATCTGACCTCGGGCACCCTGTCGGGGAGCGGGTCGGCGACCGGGTCGGCGTCGATCTTCTTCCCGTGCGGGGTCTCACCCACCGGCAGCGGCACCGCGACGGTGTCGTGGAAGAAGGGCACCACCAGCACCGTGGCCTGGAAGGTGTCGGGCGGTTCGTTCACCGCGTCGGTCACCGACGGGGAACTCAAAGGCGACAAGCTGACCGCCTCGCTGGACGGGCTGCCGCAGGCCAGCTGCGGACCCGATGGCGGGCTGGCGAATGTGGCGGTCAACGCGACCGCCGCCTTCGCCTGATTCAGGCGAGCTCTCGTGGTGGTGAAGACCGCGCGCGCCCGGGCGGTCTTCACCACTGGCCGGGCGCGAAGTCGCGGGGCCAGTGCGCGCTGGCGGGCACATCGGGGCGGGTCTGCCACGGCCGCGGCCCTTCGAGGGGTCGATATTCCACCCCGAGCGCGTCCAGGCGCGGCAGATGATGGGCCCGCAACCGCGCCAGGAATTCGCTGAACTCACCGCCGGGCGGGCTCCACGCGGTTTCCGCGATCGCGCACAGTCGCGGAAACGCCGCGTAATCCACTCGGCGCACGGTGTCGAGGTGTTCGCTCCACAGCTGGGCCTGCACACCCAGCAGCGGCGGCTGCGCACCGGGATCCCAGGCGTGCACATCGGCGAGGGTGCGCAGATAGCCGACCGGGATCGGTTCGTCGCGGTGATCGGATTGGCGGTGATCCAGATACACCTGCGATTCCGGACACGCCAGGACCTGATGTCCGGCCGCCGCGGCGCGGGCGGCGGCGGATTTGTCGCGCCAGGCCCCGATCACCATCGGCGGCAGCGCGGCGATGTCGAGCGCATCGTCCCAGGCCATCGCGCGGCGTCCGCGCGCGCTCAGATAGTCGGCGAGTTCGGCGAGCAGGCGGCCGTGTGCGGGGGTGGCGCCGGGGATCTCATCACCGCCCAATCCGATCACCGGCGAGGGGAATACCGCGAGCACGTGATCGAGGACGCGGCGGAAGAACGCCACCGCGGCCGGGCCGGGGGTCACCAGCGCGGTGCTGACTCCCCACGAGGTCCACACCGGTTGCGGCGCATCGGGTGTGGGCCCGAGTTCGGGATAGGCGGCCAGCAGGGCGCGGGCGTGGCCGGGCACGTCGATCTCGGGGACGACGGTGACGGCGCGGGCGGCGGCGTAGGCGACGATTTCGCGCAGATCGTCGCTGGTGTAGTAGCCGCCGTGCGGGCGGCCGTCGCGGGCGGGTCCGTCGCGGCGGCCGAGCATGGATTCGGTGCGCCAGGAGGCGATCTCGGTGAGTTTCGGCAGGCCGGGCACCTCGAGGCGCCAGCCCTGATCGTCGGTCAGATGCAGGTGCAGCACATTGAGTTTGTGTACCGCCAGCAGATCCACGAACCGCAGCACCTCGGCCTTGGTGCGGAAATGGCGGGCCACATCCAAAAGGCATCCGCGCCACTGGAATCGGGGCGCGTCCTCGATCACCCCGCACGCCAGTGGGTGGGGGCCGGGTTCGATGGGTGCGGCGCGGAAGGCGTGGGGACCGGCCAGTTGGCGCAGCGTCTGGCGGGCGTGGGCGTGGCCCGCCTCGTCGGCGGCGGTGACGGTGACCGCCTCGGGGGTGATCTCGAGGCGATAGCCCTGCGCGGGCAGCGCGGGATCGGTGCGCAGCCGCGGCGCGGCGGACCCGGCGTACACCCCCGCCCGCGCGCGGGCCGAGATCGGGCGCGGCAGCAGCGTGTCGAAGCCGCTCATCCCTTCACCGCCCCGTCCATGCCCGAGACCAGTTTGCGTTGCACCGCCACGAACAACACCAGCGCCGGAATCGTCATCAGCGTCGAGGAGGCCATGACCGCGCCCCAGTCGGTGTCCTCGGGTTTGAAATACACCAGGATCGCCTGGGGCAGGGTCTGGTTCTCGGTTTTGGAGATGATGAAGGTCTTGGCGAACAGGAAATCGTTCCAGGCGTGGATGAACGCCAGCACGCTGACCGACACCAGTCCGGGCGCGGTCAACGGCAACAGGATCTGCCAGGTGAACCGCAGCCGGCTCGCCCCGTCGATGCGCGCGGCCTCCTCCAGTTCGACCGGGACCGCGGCGACGAATCCGCGCAGCAGCCAGATCGCCAGCGGCAGACTGAACGCCAGATCCACCAGCATGATCGAGCCCAGTTCGTTCAAACCGATCACCGGGGCGGCGCCGCCGATCGAACGCATCAGGAAAAACAGCGGAATCGTCAACGCCTCCACCGGAACCATCTGCGCCACCAGGATCATCACCACCAGCACGGTGCGCCCGCGGAATCGGAACCGGCTCAGCGCCACCGCCGCCAGAAACGACATCGCCAGCGACAACACCACCACCACGACGGCCACCAGCAGACTGTTGAGGACATAGCGGCCGAAACCGTTCATCGACAACACCCGGGTGAAACTGTCCAGGCTCGGGGCCGAGGTCCACACCGTGGGGTGGGCGGAGTGGATTTCCCCCGGCGGTTTGATCGCCGAGACCACCATCCAATACAGCGGGAACGCGACCAGCCCCGCCACGACGAGGGTGGCGGCTTCGGCGAGCAGGCGGGTGGCGCGGGCCGGAGTTCTCATGGCGCGCTCCGGCGCTGGGACCGCACATACAGTCCGGTCACCGACAACAACAGCAGCGTCATCAACACTCCGATCGCGGAGCCGAGCCCGTATTCCTGCCCGGCGAAGGCCTTCTGGTAGGCGTAGACGTTGAGCACCAGATTGTTTCCGGCGATACCGCCGCCATTGGTCATGACATAGATCTGGGTGAACACCTTGAAATCCCAGATGACCGATTGGATGGTCGCGATCGCCAGCAGCGGGCGCAGCATCGGCAGGATCACCGCGGTGAGCGTGTGCCAGCCCGGCGCGCCGTCCAGGGCCGCGGCCTCGAGGACCTCGCGGGGGATCGCGCGGATCCCGGCGTACATGGTGACCAGCACGAACGGAAACGAGCACCAGATCACCTCGGCGGCAACGAGTCCGAAGGCGCTGGCGGTGTCGTAGGTCCAGGAGTGTCCGCGCATCGCCGTCGCGCCCCACCGCGCCAGCAGATCGTTGACCAGTCCGAAGTCGGTGTCGAACAGAAACAGCCACACATACGAGCCCGCGACCGCGGGGGTGGCCCACGCGCCGAGCGCGGCCACGAACAGCAGTGTGCGCGGCAGGGTCCGCACCCGGGTGGCCAGCACCGCCAGCCCGGTGCCCACCAGCAGCGAGCCGGCCACACAGACCGCGCCGAAGCCGACGGTGTTGGCCAGCACCCGCCAGAACTGCGGATCGGTCACCAGGTGGCGGTAGTTGGCCAGGCCCACGAATCGCAGCGGGGCCGCGCCCGCGGCTTGGGCTTGGCCGTAGTCGTAGAAGGAGATGAGCACGATCTGATAGATCGGATAGGCCAGCACCGCGGCCAGCACCACCGCGGCCGGGGCCAGATAGGCCCAGGCGGTGAGAGTTTCGCGGCGTAGGCGTCGCCGCGGGCGGGTGGTGGGGGCCGCCGGGGCGCGCACGGGCGGTTCTCGCAGTGTCACGCGCGCCTACCGGAAGGCCTTGTTCATCGCCGCCGCGGCGGCCGACAGCGCCGGTTGCGGGGCCTTGGCGCCGGTGGCGATCTGGGCGATCGCGGTGGGCAGCACGTTTTGGCTGTCGATCTTCGACCAGGCGGGGGTGGCGGGCACGAATTTCGTTCCCGCGCGCAGGGTGTCGACGAACGGGGTCAGGAACGGGTCGTCGGCGGCGAGGCGGCGCTGCACGCTGGCCAGGGTGGGCAGGTTACCCATCGCGTGATACATCTTCTCCTGATATTTCGCCCCGGCCAGCAGTTGCGCGAAGTCGCGGGCCAGTCCGCGGTGGCGGCTGGCGCGGAACACTCCCAGCAGGTTGCCGCCCGCGAAAGCCGGTGCGGGCGAGGCGGTGTGGATACCCGGCAGCGGGATCACCGCGTAGCGGCCGCGGACGCTGCCCTGGTCGACGGCTTTGCGGTTGAAGTCCCCGCCGATGGTCATGGCGGCCTTGCCGCCGGCGAAGGCCTGCACGGCCTGGGTGCCGGTGAACCCGACGCACTGGGCGGGCGGGCAGATGTCGTCGTGGATCAGCGCCGCGTACTGTTCGATGCCCGCGCGGGCGGGCAGGTCGGCGATCGCGGCGTTCCACATGGTGCCGTCGTAGGTGGCGAGCTCGCCGCCGTGGGCCCAGAGGAACGGCAGCAGCGCGTAGGTGTATTTCGCGCCGACGGCGATGCCGTAGAGGTCCGGGCGCGCGGCGTGCACGGCGCGGGCGGTGTCGGTGAGCTCGGCCAGCGTGGTCGGCGCGCGCAGGCCCAGTTCGGCGAAGACGTCGGTGCGGTAGTACAGCGCGCGGATTCCGGTGTACCAGGGCAGGCCATAGGTTTTGCCGCCGGATTCGGCGGTGTCGAGCACCGAGGCGATCAGATCCGAGCCCTCCGGCCAGGCCGCGATATCGGGACCCAGATCCGCGAACGCGCCGGTGACCGCGTATCCGGCCAGATCGGTATTACCGAATTCGGCGACATCGGGGGCGTTGGCGGGATCGTTGAACGCCCCGGCGAATTTGTCGGCCCGCGCGGCGACGGGCACCCACTGCACATCCACGCGCACCCCCGGTCGGGTGGCGGTGAATTCGTCGACCGCCGCGTCGATCACGGCCTGTTTCGGTGCGCGGTTGGCCTCGTCGAACAACCACACCCGCACGGTGCCGGTGCGCTCGTCGGCCCCGGAACCGGCCGGATCCGAATGCACCGGCGCGCATCCGGCGACCACGACCGCCGCGAGCGCGGCGAGCACCCCGTGTCGACCACCGAGACGAAATCGTCGGCGCCCCATGAACACTCCCACCCATTGTTGCGTATTTTGCAACAGCTGTTGCGATTTGTGCCACAGTTGTAGCACTCCGGGCGATAGCAGGCAAGAGGTGACTGTGATCCACGCCGCCGCCGGGACCGCTTGGGGGGTCGGCGAATTCGGCGCGCGCGGATGCGGGCGAGGTGCGTTCGCGCGGGTGTCAGGAGACCGATCGGCGTGGTGAGTCGCCTGCGCGCGTGCGGTGCTCGACCACGAGTCGGTCGGGCGCGGCGCACGCCACCGCCGGCAGCGTCGACCGAATCCACCGCCGAGCGCGACACCCACTGACGCGCGCGACCGCGCCGAGGCGAGCGTGCCACCACCCGGGTGCGCGCCCGGACGCGATCATCGGACCTGGTGCGAAGGTGCGGGGTCGAAAGTGGTAGCGGGGCAGCGGGTGTCGCGCCGATCAGTCGTGGGCGGCGCCGCGCACGTGGGCGCGGGCGCCGTGGACGCCGAACAGGATCAGCAGCTCCACCGCGCCGCCGTCGGCGCTGCCGAGCCAGTGCGGCTGCGAGGTGTCGAATTCGGCGGCCTCCCCCGGGGGCAGGGTCAGGTCGCGGTCGCCGACGATCAGGCGCAGACGGCCGGTGAGCACATACAGCCATTCGAAACCGTCGTGGGTTTGCGGTGTGGGTTCGAGGGGTTCGGGGCGAGCGGGGATGAGCATTTTGAAGGCTTGGATCCCGCCCGGTCGCCGCGACAGCGGCAGGAAGGTCATCCCGAATCGGTGGATCGGTTTGAGGTGGATGCGGGGGTCGCCGGTGCGGGGCGCGCCGACCAGATCGTCGAGGGGCACATCGTAGGTGCGCGCCAGCGCCAGCAGCAGTTCCAATGTCGCGCGGCGCTGCCCGCTTTCCAGCCGCGACAGCGTGCTTTCGGAGACGCCGGTGCGGGCGGCGAGATCAGCCAGGGTGATGCCGCGGTGACGGCGCAGCGCGCGCAGGCGCGGTCCCACCGCCTCGAGGACATCGTCGATGTCACAGTCCACCCCCGCTATCTTGCCGGAACCGCAAGTTTTCGTGCCAGCCGTGGGTGGTCGTGGCGAGACTGAGCGGGTGCCGAGCGAAGGAGTTCCGATGAGCAGCACCGATGCGGTCGCATTCTGGGACGGCGTCCACAGCGCCCGCCCGCCGATCACCGATCCGCGACCCAATGACGTTCTCGCCGCGGTGGTTTCGCCGCTGCCGCCGGGCCGGGCCCTGGATCTGGGGTGTGGTGGCGGCGGTGACGCGGTGTGGTTGGCGCGGCGCGGATGGCAGGTCACCGCGATCGATATCTCCGCGGTGGCACTGACCCGGCTCACCGACCTGGCCCGCGCCCACGGCCTCGACGATGCCCTCACCACCGAGCGCCACGACCTGGCCGACTCCTTCCCCCGCGGCGAGTTCGATCTGATCTGCGCCCACTACCTGCACACTCCCGCCGACCTGGATCGCGCGGCGGTCCTGCGCCGCGCCGGGCACGCGCTGCGGGCGGGCGGGCGACTGCTGGTGGTCGATCACGGATCGACCGCGCCCTGGTCGTGGAATCAGGATCCCGATCCGCGCTACCCGAGCCCGGCCGAGACCGCCGCCCGCGTCGACCTGGATCCGGCGATCTGGTCACTCGAACGCGCCACCGCGCCCACGCGACTGGCCACCGGCCCGCACGGCAGCACCGCCGAGGTGACCGACCACGTGCTGCTGTGGCGTCGCAGCGCCTGAGCGGCGTCGGCGCGGTGGCCGCGCCGGCAGCGGCTGCGCACCGGCACCCACGATCGGCAACGGCGTTGCGACAGCGGCATTCCCGCGCGGCCCATTCCCGCTGCGCGGCACGGGCTTTCTCGATGGCGACGGTCACATCCGCGGCGGTCCCGACAGGCACCTCGCCCAGCGCCCCCCCCGCACCGAACTGCGCACCGCCTGACCGGCAGCAGCATCGGCGCGCACCCACATCGGCGCCTGCGGCGCGCACGAGCTCTCGGCAGCAGTATGTGCTCGCCACTCGCACCCGGAACACGCGGGACGAGAGGCGGTGCGACCGCACCGTTGGCTCGGGCGAAGCGACCAGGGCCCTGCTCGGCGGTATCAGCCTGATGCCGCGCCCGTCTCATCTGCCGTCCGCGGCGTCGCCGCATCCTGAAAGGAGACCCACTCGTGTCCACCTTCCCGCGACGCGGCCGTCGCCACGACAGTCCGCCGCCGCGCACCGCGAACACCGAAAGCGCTGTGCTGCGCGGATTTCTCGACTATCTGCGGGCCTCGGTCGCCGCGAAGCTCGACGGCGCGCCGGAACCCCAGGCGCGCACCGCGATGGTGGCGTCGGGGACGACTCTGCTCGGCTTGCTGGCTCATCTGACCTGCGTCGAGCGGTCGATGTTTCTGGGGGAGACCGTAGCCGACTGGCAGGCGAGTTTCGTGCCCGCACCGGATGACAGTGTCGCCGAGGTCCTCGCCCGCTACCGCGAGGCGGTCGCGCGCGCCAACGAGGTACTCGACGGGTGCACCGACCTGTCCGCGCCGATCCCGCGACCGGGCCGCGCCGCGCCGAGCGTGCGCTGGGCCTTGGCGCACATGATCGAGGAAACCGGCCGCCACGCCGGGCACGCCGACATCCTGCGCGAATTGATCGATGGCGCCACCGGACGCTGAACCGTACCCGGACCCACCACGCCGGTGAGGCCCCTGCGTGCCGCGGCACGGCTCGCTGACCGATGTCGCCGGGTCGCTCCCGTTGCTCGTTCTCCCCGAGTGAGCGCCGAGGCCACCGTTCGCGCGGGCGACAGCGCGAACCCGTGAAGTCCCCGTTTTCGCTCGCTCACCGCGCCACCCCGACGATCCCGTTCCCTTTTCCCAGACAGGTTGCACAGATGAGCATCACCTCCTCGCGGCCGCTGCGCGCGCTACTGACCATCGCGCTCACCGCGCTGGTGGCCATCGCCGCCACGGCGTGTTCGACTCCCGGTGACACCGCAGTTCCCGCCTACGCCGCGGTCACCCACGCCGACCCGCGATTCACCCAGACCTTCCGTCACGAGTTCGCCGACATCGACGGCGTGCGCATGCATTACGTGACCGGCGGTCACGGCACACCGGTCGTGTTGATCCACGGCTGGCCACAAACCTGGTACGGCTGGTGGCCGATCATGCCCGCTCTCGCCGAACACCACACCGTCTACGCGGTGGACCTGCCCGGCCTCGGCGACAGCGCGGGCACCCCGACCGGCTACGACAAAGCCACCCTGGCCCGCTACCTGCACACTCTGATCGCCGATCGACTCGGTCTGCGCGATGCCCGCGTGGTGGGCCACGACTTCGGCGCCGCGGTGGCATTCCAGTACGCCGACCAATTCCCCACCGACACCGCCGCCCTGGCCTACCTGGACCTGCCGCTGCCCGGCCCCGCCATCGACGCCGCCACCTACCGCCGCCTGAGCTGGCATATCGCCTTCCATTCCCAACCCCGCGTCCCCGAGGCCCTCGTCGGCGACCACGTCCGCGACTATCTGGCCCTGTTCTACCCCCAGGTCTCCTACGGGGGCACCGCCTTCGGCGGCAGCGGCGACCATTCCCCCTTCACCGACGCCGAAATCGACGAATACGCCCGCACCTACCGCCGCCCCTCGGCCCTCTCCGGCGGCTTCGAGCTCTACCGCGCCCTGGACACCGACGTCCGCGACATCCTCGCCGCTCCCGCGACCCCGGTCCCGGCGCTGCTGCTGACCGCCCAGGGACAACTGGACGCGATCCGCGCGACGGTGGCACCGCGAATGAGCAATATCGTTGCGGCGGCGGATGTCCCGCACGCGGGACATTGGCTCGTGGAGGAGAACCCCGACTTCGTGACCGCGCAGCTGCTGCGGTTTCTGTCGTGAGTGGCGCACGCCGCGGTGGTCCCCGGCGGCACAGGTCATCGCTCGCGCCCGCGGCGGCGGCCGCGCCTGATCCGCCAGCGCGAGGTCGGCATTCACCCGATGGATTCGATCCCGCGCGGCTCCCGGCGAGGTCGGCATTCCTCCGGGTGCGTGGTGATCCGAGATCAATCAGCCCAGGAGAAGGAGTCGACCCGCCACACCGAATCCTTCTTCACCACACCGACTATCACCGCACGGGCGGGCTGAGCGGGAGCCCCGGGAAACGTCGCGACTGCGCGCATCCGAGGGGCCCTGGCACCTCAGAGATCGAGGTCATATCGGAGTAGTCGATCACCGGCCGCGAGCCGTTGAGCCACAGCGACTTCCGAAGCGGGTCGAGTGCCTGTCGGACCGGCCGCTGGTCGAACTCGCCGCGCCGATCAGCCGACAAGCAGTGATGAACGAGGGCGGGAACCTCGTCGGCGATCGCACCCAGCGGTCCCTGGACCGTGAAGCCAACACCCGCGAGGTCGGCTCACCGGCATTCGCTGATGCCGGAGCTCGCTGCTGGCCCTGATCGTCGAGGGTGAGCGCGCCGGGCGTCGGCGGGCAGCAACTCAGTCGAAGGCTGTCCCGTGTCCGGTTCGTTGTCGTTGTCGTTGTCGTTGTCGTGGTTCGGTCGATCGGTGGGGGCGGTCCGGGCGCTCAGCCGGGATTGGTACTGACGTACCAGCGGGCACAGTTTTCGGCGAGGTTTCGTAATATTTCGTTTCGTTTGGCGCAACGTAACGAAACGTAATGGTTGGCGAGAGGAAACAGCAGATCCCGGAATGTTGACCGCCGATAAGGTTCACTTATCGGAGGTCAACGCCGCCGTGCGACTCCGGGTTTCGTTTCGTGTCGTTTCGTTGGAATTGACGAAACCAACGCTACGATTTCCCGGTGTCGACCCTCTGCAACTACCCCGACTGCACGCGGCCCATCACGCGCGGCGGTGGCCCCGGACGGCCCTCGGAATACTGCGATCATCCCGAGCACACGCGCTGGCGAGCGTGGCGGGAACGGCAGCGACGCCAGCAGGACGATGAGCAGACCCCGGCCGCTAACGTCACTGTGACGCAACAGGGTCCGGTGACCGCGGCGCGGCTGCGCGCCGATGAGCTGCTCACCCAGTTCACGACGTTGGCCGATCAGCTGGGCGACACCTTGACCGCGGCGGTCGCGCAGATGTCGACCCTGGCCGACCCGTCGGTGGCCGAGGCGCAGGTGCAGGCCACTCAGGCCGATGCGGCGCGGCGGATCGCCGAGGCGCAGATGGCCGCGGTCACCGCCGAACAGGCGCGCCGCGACGCCGAACAGGCGCGGGCGGGCGCGGAATCGGCGGCCGAGGATGCCGCGGCGGCCGCCGAACAGGCCGAGGGGCGCATCGCCGAGGCGGTGGCGGCGCGCGACGACGCGCTCGGCGAGGTCGAGCGGGTCACCAAGCGGGCCGCCGATGAGGTGTTCGAGGCCCGCTCCCAGGCCGAGGCCGAGATCCGCGCCATCCGCCGCGACACCGCCGACGCCATCGACCGGGCCCGCGAACAGGCCGGCGAGGAGATCGCGCTGGCGCGGCAGAAGGCCGGCGCCGAGGTCGAGCGGGTCAAACGCGAAGCCGCCCAGCAGATCACCGCCGCCGCGGCCGAACGCGATCTGGCCGTGCAGCGCGCCGCCGACGCCGAACGCGCCATCGAACGCGCCGAGGCCGCGGTCACCGAACGCGCCCAGGCCCTCACCGACACCCGCGCCGAGCTGGACCGGGTGCGCACCGAACTGGCCCGCACCCACACCGAACTCACCGATGCTCGCCGCACCGCGGCCGCCGAAATCACCGCGCTGCGCACCGAATTCGCCGCCACCCTGGCCAGCGCCCACCGCGACGCCGCCGACCGCCTGGCCGCCGTCGACGACGCCCGCGCCCAAACCCTGGTCCGGGCCGAACGCGCCGAACGGTTGCTCGATGAACTGCTGGCCGACTCCCGGCGGGGCGCGACGCCGGCGTGAGGTGCGTGGCGTGTGCATGAAGGGTTCGGCGCGCACAGGCGCGATGAGCCCGCGGAGCTTACGGTGGGTCGAGAATTACCTCCCTTGCGACAAACCGATCACCCCGGTGCCCTCACCGTCGGGTACATGGTCTCTGCGCTAGGTGTACTGACCACCGACGTTGGGGTCGGTCGATGACGGCGCACCGGGCCAGGCGTGGGGGGCGTCCGGATCGGCGCGTGTCGCGGCGGGCACCGGTCGGGGCGGCGGGTGGTGCGGTCGGGCAGCCGCACCGCAGCGCGGCCACGGTCGGCAGGGTCGCGGCGGCGGGCAGCAGACCAGCGGGACGTATGACTGTCACCGGAGAAATCCGGTGCGGCACAGCACCTCCGGCACATCCCCGCGCCGCTCCCGGAATCGGTCCCCGACCCGATCCCGGGGGCGGGTTCCGGACAAATTATGGGCAAATGACCAGCTATTGAGGTTGGGGTCATATCATTGTGCTATGCCCCTTCTGCGAGTCACCGGGCGCACCGACCTGTTCGCGGGTGATGCCTGGCAGGCGGCGTTCGCCGTCGGATGTGTCTCGGTGGGTCTGGGTGTGGCGATGCTGGTGTGGCCGGACAAGTCGGTGCGGGTGAGCGAACTGCTGTTCGGCCTGTGCCTGGTGTTGGTGGCGGCCTGGCAGTTCGTGGTCACCTTCCGGGCCCCCATCGGTCGCGGACTGCGGATTCTGCAGTTGATCACCGCGTTGTTGACGGTGTTGCTGGCGGTGTGGTGTGTGCAGAGCGGGGATTGGGTGTCGTTGTTGGCGTTGTGGGTGGGGATGGGGTGGGCGATCCACGGCATCGTGCAGGCGATCGTGGCGGTGTGGTCGCCACAGTTGCCCGATACCGGCCGCCAGGAGGCGGTGGGGTTGGGCACGCTGGTGGCGGGCCTGGCGGTGATCGTGTGGCCGATCGAGACGGTGGCGGCGCTGTCGGTGCTGGTGGGGTTTTTGTCGATGGTGTTGGGCGGGGTGCAGATTCGGACCGCGGCGCGGATCGGGCGCCCGCTGCCGGTGGGACAGACGGGGTTGGGTGGGTTGTTGCGGTCGCAGCAGCCGTATCGGGGGTGATCGTTCGCGGTGTCGGCGGGGAAAGACCGATGCCGCAGAGGCCCGCCCGCGCGGCGGCGGGTGACCGTGTCGGCGGCTGTGGCTGGCTTCCGCGCGCAAGGGGTGGGGGTGGCACCGACACTGGCTGACGTCCCCCGCGTCACGCGGGCGGGGAAACCTCGTACGGCGTGTGAGCGGTCGCCGTCGCGGGCGCGCGAGGGACGGTGCCCGCCGGGGATGCGGGCGGGTGCGGGGGCGGCGCGATGGTGTCGGTCTCGTGCGTCGAGTGCGGCTGCCCGCAGGGGTGTCGGGCGCGGGGGCGGGCGGCGCACGCTGACAGCGGTGAGCCGGTGGTGACGGGAGGGGCGATATGGCTACTCGGGCAACGGTTTCGGCGTGTGTGGTGGTCTGTGCGGTGGTGTGTGGGTGCGCGGCGGGTCGTGTTTGTTCGGTTTGCCGGTTGCTTGGGAGTCGCGGCAGGACGAGAACTCTGGTTACGCTTGCACCTGACGTGGTGTGAGGTCCTACGGTCGGATCTGTGACCAAGTCGAGTGAAGGTGACGCGCACGACGCGCCCGGTGTGGCTGTGAAGGTCGGTGAGTTGGCGGCCGCGACCGGACTGTCGGTGCGTAGCCTGCACTACTACGACGAGATCGGACTGTTGTCACCGTCGTGGCGGACAAGTGCCGGGCACCGGTTGTACTCCGCGCGGGACGTGGAACGTCTCTACCGTATCGGTCTGTTGCGACAGCTCGGGCTGCGGTTGGACGAGGTCGCCGCCGCCCTGACCGACCCCGACTGGGATCTGCTCACCGCCATCCACCAACACATCACCCGGCTCGACCAGAGCCTTGGGATGGAACATCGGCTACGCAACCGGTTGGCCGCGATGATCGACACCCTCGCTCGACATGGTGAACCCGACATCCACGAACTGCTCGACACCTTGGAGGACATGGCGATGCTCAACACCAACGTACGACGTCGTATCCCGACCCTGGTCTATCGCGATATCGCTGCGGCCCACGCGTTTCTCACCACCGTGTTCGGTTTCGAACCAGGCCGTATCGAACGGGCACCCGACGACACCGTCTACCACGCCGAGGTCACCGCAGGCGACGGAGTCATCTGGTTGCACCAGGTTTCCGAGCGGTTCGGCCTGCAGTCGCCCCAAACCTTGGGTGCCTGCACCGAGGGAATGTCGATCATCGTCGACGACGTCGACGCCCACTATCAGCACACCGAACAGCAGGGCGCGGATATCGTCTACCCGCCGACCGACCAACCCTACGGATACCGCGAGTACAGTGCCCGCGACCTGGAACAGCGACTCTGGTCGTTCATGTCGCCGCTAGCCTGACGCCCTGGGGGTAAGACAGTGTCGGGCGAGAACAGCTGCGACACAGCTGATCTGCACTGGCCACTCGCCCGATCAGCGGCTTGGTGCGGAGGTAGCCGGGGCCATCGACGCTCCCCAGCGATACCCGACATTCGGCATGTGCGTGCATTCTCGAACGCGCTCGACGGTATAGAGCGCTTGCGGCGACAGACGAAAACCGTTCGCCTGGAACAAACGCAGATGCATACGGTCGCCGGATGGGATCGGTCCGCATGAGGATGGGTGACTACACAGTGGAGCAGAGCCGGGCATGGCGATGTGAGGCGAGCGCGTGATCGAAGCACAGGTTTTGCTGCCCGACGACTGGCGGTTGTGGCGTCGGTTGCGCCAGGAAGCGCTCGGTGAGTCCGCGGCAGCGTTCGGCTCGACACTGGCGCATTGGACTGGGGCGGGCGACACGGAAGAACGTTGGCGCGCACGTCTTTCCGATGTTGCTCTGAATGTGGTTTTCCGTTTGCGCGGTGCACCCGCAGGCATGATTTCCGCTTATGTCCGTGATGATGCGGTTGAACTCATCTCGTTGTGGGTCGCCCCGTTCGCTCGTGGACGTGGTGTCGGCGACGCAGCCATACAATCCGTTGTGAGCTGGGCGAACCCGCTCGCGGTCGTGCTGTCGGTCAAGGCCGACAACAAGTCGGCCATACGGCTGTACCGACGCCACGGATTCGTCGACGCCGGCCGATCACCCGACGACCCCACCGAGCGACGGATGTACCTACACACCGACGCCGAACAGGCGCTTTGATTCGGCCTGGCCACACGGGATGTGGTCTCCGAAATCCGCACGTCGGCATTATGGTGCGTCCGCGAGATCGATCTGTGGGTCACTTTTGGGTCGGACCATAGGGGTCACGGATCGGGATCTGGCACAGATTGCGTGATTGTCCCAATCGGGATGTGGACGGGCGCTTGATGATTCATCGTTCCGCACCGGTAGGTGCGTGTGCTACTCGATGGGCAGGCTCGACCAGTGGCTTTCGATCGCCTCGTCACGTCGTTCGATCCACTGTGCCCACCATCGCCTGCGCCGCTCGGGGAATTGCTCGTGGTCGTAGTTCGGCTCCCGGATCGTGCCACCGGAGCGTTCCAACAGCATCCATGCGGTCAGGATGTATCCGGGCATGAGGTTGTGCCAGAACCAGCTTCCGGTCCTGTAGTCGCGATCGAGAATCGTGTTGACGAAGGTTTCGAATGCCGCGACGTCGATGTCGCACTCGTCGTTGATCATTCCGCTGAGTCCGCTGGGCACCCCCAGTTGATCGGCCAGGAGCTCTGCCATGGTGGCGAACAATGGCCCGTCGAGGACGCCGGGCGAGTTCCAGACCATCTTGTCGCCGGCATTGAAGTATTGGCTCATGCAGGGATTGTGAAGCGACTCGTCCCAGCCGGTCGAACCATCGTCCGTGACCTGCGTGATTCGGCCTTGTTGGGGTTGTTCAGTCGCTCAGCAGGATTCGTTTGCGGAGCAGGTCAGGTTTGGCGCGGCCGAACATTTGGCGTTTGATCATCTTGATCCGGTTGACGTGGCCTTCGACCGCACCGCTGTTCCAGGGCAGCGTGAGCCCGGCGGTGACGGCGTCGTGGTCGCGGCGCAGGCCGCGGACGAACGAGTGCAGGGCGGGCAGGTCGTCGGTTTCGACTGCGGTCATCCATTTCTCCATTTCACGGCCGCGGAGTTCGGTCATGATCGTGGCGAAGCCGCGGATGTGGCCGACCAGTGCGGTCAGTTCCGGACTCATGTCCAGGATGGCTTCTAGCCGCTGCCGGTGTTCCGGATCGAGTCGTGCGGGGTCGCTCATGATCCAGCCGGCGACACGGCGGACCGAGGGTGGCTTGCGCAGGTGTTGCAAGATCTTCGTGCGTCGGGCATGCCGCGCTGCGAGCTGCGGTATCTGCTCGGCGAAAGTCCCTCTGCCGCAGTCGGAGTTGTCGCAGAACAACCGGCGCACCCGCAACCGGATCAGCACCTCCCGGCCGGTGATCGCCGTGTCGGACAACCGCCGCTGGTAGCGGCTGTGGACTCGACGAGACGATAGCCCGCAGCCCGGGCAGACGGCCGGCTCGTCACGAGTGCTCACGTCCAGCCGCATCCGCAAACTTGCCGAATCCACCCCGTCGATCCGCAGCCCGTCCAGATGTGGGAACAGCACCGCCACCGGTCCAAGATCAGAACACCGGCAACATGATCGATCATCAAGCGCCCGTTCGCATTCCGAGCCGGGTCAATCACGCAATCTGTGCCAGATCCACGGATCGGTCGGACTTGACACGGGTGTCCGACCTACACGACCCCGCCGGATGACACCGAGGTGCACACGGTGCCGGTCGATATTGACACCTGTGCATTGCAGGTGCACCCGGTGAGCGCGGCGCTGCGCGGGCGGCCGGGGTGTGCACCGTGGCGTCGTTGTTCAAGCCGAAACCGGCCCCACCTCATCGACTACACCGCGATGCAGCGCATCTGGGTACAACACGGCGCGACACCGTAACCCACCGCGGTCGCCGTCACGAGCCGGAAGCGGGTGCGGCGGGCCGTTTTCGACCGACGCGTTCTCAGGCGCGCTCGAGCAGCGGCATACGCCCACTGGCGTCCTCCCGTGCCCGAGCCGGCCAGACCGCGTGTTCGCTGCGGTATGAGGGGCGGACCGGCCCCGAGGCGATGACGCAGACCGAGGTGTGCGGCCACAGCGACAGGCGACGTGGGCGACGATCCGGTCCGCACGCACCGACGGCGGTGGCGATTGGATCGCACACGCGCTGCGACCGCTGTGTCGCGCCGGTGGGGCGCTGGTGGCGGGCTAGGGTCGGGGCGTCAGCGCGGGCGCGGCGAAGGGACGTCGATGTCGTTGTCACGTCGGGAGTTGTTGGTCGGGGCGGCGATCGGGGCCGCGGCCACGCTCGGCGGTTCGGGGTCCGCGCGGGCGCAGGGGCGGGTGTTGACGATGGGTGATCCCGGCTACGCGGCGGCGACTTTGCGTGGCTACAACCGGCGCTTCCTCGCCCAACCTCAGCGGGTGGTGCTCGCGAGCACCGGTGAGCAGGTGTGTGAGGCGGTGGCCGCGGCGGTGCAGCAGCGGATGCGGCCCGCGGTGCGCGCGGGCGGGCATTGTTTCGACGATTTCGTCGACAATCCCGAGACGCAGGTGCTGGTGGATGTGGGGCAACTGGACGAGATCGGCTGGGATGAGCGGTATCGCGCGTTCTCGGTCGGGGCGGGGGCGCGGCTGGGGGCGGTGTATGCGGGGCTGGACCGGTGGGGGGTGACGATTCCGGCGGGCATCTGCCAAGGCGTCGGGGCGGGCGGGCATTTCAGCGGCGGCGGGTACGGGCCGTTGTCGCGACGGCACGGGCTGGTCGCCGATCATCTGTTCGGGGTGGAGGTGGTCACCGTGGACGAGCGCGGGCGCGCGCGGGCGGTGGTGGCCACGCGGGAGGGACCGCACCAGGATCTGTGGTGGGCCCACACCGGTGGCGGTGGCGGCAATTTCGGTGTGGTGACACGGTTTCTGTTGCGTTCACCCGGGGTCGACGGGGCCGATCCGCGGGCGGCGTTGCCGCGGTCGCCGGATTCGTTGTTCACCGCGCGGATGTTCGTGCCGATCGCCACCGAGGACATGTTCGTGCGGTTGCTGCGCAACTATCTGGATTTCTTCTACCGCTACCGGGATCCGGGCAATCCGTTCGCGGGACTGTATGCGCCGCTGAGTGTGCGGCCCACCGCGACCGGGTTCGCCGAGATGCTGATCCTGGCCGACGCCCAGGCCCCCGACGCGCGGGACCGGCTGGAGGCGTTCGTGGCCGCGGTGTGTGACGGGGTGAGCGCGCCGCTGCTGGAACCGGCCACCCGCGCCAGTTACGCCGAGACCGTGCAGCGGGTCTACTACACGCCCGCGCCGCAGCCGCCGCGGGTGAAGGTCAAGGCCGCCTATCTGCGCCGCCCCTACACCGACGAGCAGTTGCGAATCTGCTACCGGCGCATGGTCGATGCCTCGGTGATCGGGGAATCGGAGTTGGAATTTCTGCCCTTCGGCGCGGCGATCAACGCGGTGGCCCCGGGCGCCACGGCGATGCCCGCGCGGGATTCGTTTCTGACGATGCTCATTCACACCGCGTGGCGGCTGCCCGGTGATGACGAGCATTTCCTGGGGTGGGCGCGGGAGTTCTACGGTGCGCTCTACGCCGACAGCGGCGGTGTGCCCGTGCCCGATGCCCGCAATGGCGGCAGCTATATCAACTATCCGGATCCGGATCTGGCCGATGCGCGGTTCAATCGGTCCGGGCGGGCGTGGCACGAGCTGTATTACGGGGCGGGCTATGCGCGGTTGCAGCGGGTCAAGGCGCGCTGGGATCCCGGTGCGGTGTTCGCGCACCGGCTCGCGGTCCGGGCGCGGTGAGGGGTCAGGTCAGGGCCAGCACGCGGGCCGGGCCGCCGGTGCCGCCGGCGTGTTTGGGCGCCCCGATCACCACGGTGGCGCCGGTGGGCGGGACGGCGGCGAGGTTGGCCAGCATTTCCACCCCGTAGCGTCCGGCGCCGAGAATCGTTGTGTGGGCGCCGAATTCGCGGGAGGCGGCGGGGTCGAGGCTGAGGGTGTCGACGCCGACGCCGACGATGTCGCGGTGGGTGAGCAGGAACGCGGCGGCGGCGGGGTCGAAGCCGGGCGCGTGCGGGACGCCCGCGGGGTCGAGGTTGACGAATGCGCCCGGGGCCGACAGTCGCTGTTCCCATCCGCTGTGCAGGGCCACGAACGCCCGCGGCGGGATGCGGCCGTGGCGGGCTTCGAAGGCGTCGATGTCGGCGAGGGTGAGGGTGGTGTCGGGGTCGGTATGGGCGCGGGCGGCGATGTCGAGCACGATCAGCGGCGCGACCAGATCCGCGGCGGGGATGCGGTCCACGCTCGCGCCGGCGCGCACCCGATGCAGCGGCGCGTCGATGTGGGTGCCGCTGTGTTCCCACAGGGCCAGCGCGTAGTGGGCGAACCCGCCGGTGTCGTGGGAGCTCACCGGGATCGCGGCGAAGGAGGCAAAACCCGGCCACATCGGCAGCTGCGGGGTGAGGGTGTGGGTCAGATCCACCACCGCGCCGAAACTCGGCCGTGCGCTGGCCGGGGTCGCGGGGGCGGTCCCGGCCCATGCGGCCGCGGTGGCGGCGGTGGCCGCGCCGAGCAGGCCGCGCCGGGCGAGGGCGTGGTCGTGGGCGAGGCGGACGATGCGGGGGGCGCACATGATGGGCGCAGCTTAGCCAGTGGCGGCGCGGTGGGGTGGGCAGGCGCGCGGGGTGGGCGATCTCATGATCGGTGGGGGCGGTGACGGCTTTAGGCTGGGTGGGAAGGCTCGTCGCAGGGAGGAAACGCTGTCATGGCCACACTGTATGAGCGGCTCGAGGAGTCGCTGCAGCGGTTCATCACCGCGCAGCCGATGTTCTTCGTGGCCACCGCGCCCAGTGACGGCGGGCGGGTCAACCTGTCGCCCAAGGGGTATCGCGATACCTTCGCGATCCTCGACGAGCACACCGTGGCGTATCTGGATCTGTTCGGCAGCGGGGTGGAGACCATCGCGCATCTGCGCGACAACGGCCGCATCACGATCATGTTCTGCTCGTTCACCCGCCACTCCAAGATTCTGCGCCTGCAGGGCGTCGGGCGGGTGGTGCGTCCGGATGATCCCGAATTCGCTGCGCTGGCACCGCATTTCGGCGCGGGGCATCCCGGGGTGCGGGCAATGATCGTGGTGCGGTGCGAGCGGATCGCCGATTCGTGCGGATTCAGTGTGCCGTATATGGATCTGGTCGATGAGCGCGCGGTGCTCGACACCTATCACGGCCGCAAATCCGACGACGATTTCGCGCGCCGCATCGGCGGGGACAACGCGACCAGCATCGACGCGTTACCCGCGCTGCACGCCGATCATCCCCTGCCCTCGACGTTGCGCTGAGCGCGTGCGCGATGCGGTGGCGCCCGGCTGGTCCGGCGACCGGGTCCGGCCGCTGACATGTGGGTGAGTGAGGATCATCCGGGGTTCCGGTCGTAATCACCGAGCGGGTCGTCGTCCGCGGCGGCGCGTTCGGCTTCCGCGAGCGCGCGGTAGAGGGAGGCGACTCACCCCGCGCCTGCGGGCACTGCCCGTCGACCCACTGCGCCCTCACGTCTTCATGACGCTGCGACCCAGGCCGGACGCAGACATCGAAGACATCATCGACAACATCTTGCTCCCCCTGGTCCGACCCGCACCATAAGCCGCCGATGAGCGCGTCCACCGCGGCAGACCCCTACAGGTATGGATCGAGCATGACGGCTGGCGGGGAGCTGCCTGGCGCGAGATCTGCGTGTACACCGCAGCATCCACGATCGCGAGGCGTTCGGGCACGACCGCTCCGTACCAACGGCGGATCACACAGCCACCGCAGACCTTTTCCGAAATCCGGCAAACCCCGGCGCGCCCTGATCGACGGCGTTCCCGCAGCGACCGACACACCTGGTTGGCGGGTGCTTCGCGGCGACCAGGCGCGTGTCCCGCGCTGTCGGGGTGCGCGGTGGGGGTGAGTCGAGTGCCGTGATGGGTGCGCGCGCGTGGCTAGGCTGGGCGGGGTGTTGCAAGTGTGTGTGAACGGCGCGCGAACTCTCGCGCAGTGTCCCGGTTTGCCGGTGACCGCGTACCAGATCGCGGCCGCGGCGCGGGCGGCGGTGGCGGCAGGTGCGGAGGATATTCACCTGCACCCCAAGGATTCTCGGGGGCGTGACAGTATGGCCGCGCAGCATGTGGCGGCGGCGGTGGGCGCGGTGCGTGCGGTGGTGGGGCCGGTCGCGGTCGGGGTGACCACCGGCGCGTGGAGTGAGCCGGATCCGGATCGGCGAGTGGCGCGGGTGCGGTCGTGGACGGTACTGCCCGATCACGCGTCGGTGAACTGGCACGAGGACGGCGCGCAGGAGGTGGCGGCGGCGTTGATCGAACGGGGGATCGGGGTGGAGGCGGGGATTTATTCGGGAACCGATGCGGTGCGGCGGTTTCGGTGTTCGCCGCTGGCGGATCGGGTGGTGCGGGTGTTGGCGGAGGTGACCGATACCGACCCGGCCACGGCCCCCGACACCGCCGCCGCCCTGCTCGCCGCCCTGGGGCCCACGACAGCGCCGGTGTTGTTGCACGGTGAGGACGGTGGGGCGTGGCCGGTGTTGGCGGTGGCCGCCGAGCGCGGGCTGTCCACGCGGATCGGGCTCGAGGATGTGCTCACCGACCCCGCGGGTGTGCCGGTGGGGGACAATGCGGTGCTGGTGGCGGCGGCGCGGCGACTGCTGGGCGGGGCGACCGGTCGGTGAACAGGTCGATCAGTCGCGCCGCGAAGGCCGGGGCGTGGGCGCGGGGGCCGTTGTGTTTGCCGGGCAGTCGCCGCAGCGGCAGGCCCAGCCGCTCGGCGAGCGCGGCCGCGGGCCGGGCGGGCAGCAGTGAGCCGGTGCCGTGTCCGGCGGCGAGGATCAATCGGTCCGACACCGCGGCCAGGGCGGCCAGATCGGGCTGGTAGGAGGTGAATTCGCGCAGTTCGTAGCGCATCATGATCGGGCCGTTGGCCGCCAGCCGCGCCCAGGTCTCGGTGTCGCGGGCGGTGCGTTGTGCCGGTGCCGGGGAGGGGTCCATGGCCTCGCCGATCCCGGCGAGGAATTCCGCACCGGCCGCGGCGGGGCCCTGGTCCAGCAGCAGCTGATACACCCGCTCGATCCAGGCATGATGGGTCGGCGCATCGGGCAGGATCGCGAAACAGGGTGGTTCGTGGGCGAGCAGGGTGTGCACGAGGTGGGGCCGGCGGGCGAGCAGGTCCAGGCCGACGATGGCGCCGTTGCTGCCGCCGACGACGTAGGCGGGGGCGTGCGGGGACAGGTGGGTGATGAGCCGGGCGGCGTCCTCGGCCTGCACGGCGACGTGTTGGGGTTCGGGGCGCCCGCTGTGCAGGGTGCTGCGGGAGTAGCCGCGCACGTCGTAGGCGACGACGGTGAAATGGCTGGCCAGCGCGTCGGCCAGGGGGTCGGCGTGGCTGGCGTCGCCGCCACCGCCGGGGATCAACAGCAGCAGCGGGCCGTGGCCGCGGATTTCGTAGTAGAGGGTGGCGCCGTCGACGGCGAGGGTGGCAGAGCGCATCGGGGTTCGGTCGTCCTCAGGTGTATGTCGGCCAGTGCGACAGGGTGTGGTGCAGGGCGTCGAGAATGTGGCCCCAGCTGGCGTCGGTGGGGCGGGCGTGCGCGAAGCCGCCGGCGGCTTCGAGGGTGGCGAAGCCGTGGAAGGTGGCGCGCAGCAGTCGGGCGGCGTCGGTGCCTTCGGGTTCGTCCAGCCCGTAGGCGCGCAGGATCGCCGCGGTCAGTTCGATACTGCGGCGTAGCGCCGGTTCGGCGCCGACTTCGGCGGGGTCCATGCGGATCTGGGTGGCGGCGTAGCGGCCGGGGTGGCGCAGCGCGAAGGCGCGGTAGGCGTCGGCGAAGCCGATCAGCGCGTCTTTGCCGGCGCGCCCGGCGACCGCGGCGGCGATCTGGTCGTTCATCTCCTGCGCGGCCAGCAGCGCGACCCGCACTCGCAGGTCGTGCAGGTTGCGTACGTGGGCGTAGAGGCTGGGGTCCTTGACGCCGACCGCGCGCGCCACCGCCGACAGGGTCAGCCGGTCGAAGCCGATCTCGTCGGCCAGATCGGCGGCGGCGAGGGTGAGGCGCGGCGCGGTCAGACCTGCTCGGGGGGACATCACCCACCTCCTTTCCTAATTCATTTAGGTTAGAGGCTAATTGCATTAGGTGCAAGTGGGCGTGCGATGCCCCGGGCCCGTCCTCGGCGCATCCGCTGCGATCCACCGCGCGTGGTCCACCTGCCCGCACCGCACCCCTGTCGCGGTCAGCTCCGCCATGGTCGCGGCCAGATCCGCGCACATCGACTACAGCGCACACCGCCCGGTCTCGACCGGGTCAGCGGCGTGCACGGCCAGCTCGGCGGACGGACACCGGAAAATCAACCACCCGTCCCCAGCGTCGAGAGGCGCCCACCCGAGCACACCGCGGAACAACACGCGCGCGGCGTCGGGATCGGTGACGTAGCCGAGGGTGTGCGCACCGACGAGCATGCGCACACCCTCCCCACGCTCAGGATTTGCGGGCCAGCGCGCAGGAGATCAACTGCTCCCACACCGTCAACTCGCGGATATCGACCCCGATCTTGGTGACGTCCTCACCCGGGCCGGGCGCGGGCCGCCACAGCGTGCACAACTCCAATCCGGGCGCGAGCACCTCGAGATCACCGAACAGGGCGAGGATCTCGTCGTCGTTGCGCCAGCGGCCACGCCCGAAACTGCCCTGCAGTTTCTGCTCGGCCAGCCGCGTCTCCTCATTGTGACCGGACTGGAAATGCGAAATGTAGACCTCGCTGCCCGCGGGCACCCGATCCACCCACCAGCGCACCAGATCCGCGGGACGCTCGTCGTCGTTGAGGTGATGCAGAATCGCGCTGAACACCAAACCGACCGGCTGGTCGAAGTCGATGAGCCGACGCACTTCCGGATGCGCGAAGATCTCCTCGGGCTCACGCAGATCCGCGGTGATCACGGTGGTGTTGTCATCGGTGGCCAACAACGCCCGCCCGTGCGCGAGCACGATCGGATCATTGTCGACATACACCACCCGCGCGCCCGGGTCGCGGCGCTGCGCGACCTGATGCACATTGTCCGCGGTCGGCAAACCACTACCGAAGTCGATGAACTGACGAACGCCGTCGACGGCGATATGGCCGACAGCGCGAATCAGGGCCTGACGGTTGGCGAAAGCGATCGCGACGGAACCGGGTAGATCCTTGATGAAGAAGTCACCGATCTCGCGATCGACCGCATAGTTGTCCTTACCACCGAGCAGATAGTCGTAGACGCGCGCGATACTCGGCCTCGACTGATCCACCCGTGTGGTGGTGCTGTCGGTCATTGGAATCATCCCCTGTCGCTGGATGCGTTGACGATTCAATCCTAGAAGCCCAACCCTGCCGAAACAGGCGCTTCGGTTATACCAGCAACCCGACAGGCAGTGCAGCCGAAGATCGAAAACGGGATGCCTTCGAGCGCAACGGGTTTGCCCACGACCCCCGCTGACCCGCCCCCTCACGACCGCACCGCGGCCCGGCATCACCGCCCCAGCGCCGCCACCGCCACGCCTGCGCCGACAACCGCTGCGACAAATGGGCCACCACATCCCCGCCGGGCAGCTCACGCCGGATGAACCGAGGCCCCGGCCGGAAGCCCACGGACCCCACCGGTCCACCCGAAACGACCGCCCATCCGCGCGCTCGACATCCCCGCCGACCAGATACCGGTGCCCGCGGAAAACTCACCACCGCCACCGGCTCCACATCCCGAATCGACGCCCACCCACCATGATCGGAGTAAACGAAGCGCAACCGCTCCCGACGCGCCACCACCTCCGGATCCACCCTGCCATCCTTTCGAGACACGATTCGACCTAACCAGGCCCTCCCACCCACCCCCACCCGGAACGACCTCACGGCAGTCCGCATCGACACCACCCGCGCCACCCCGCGCCGACAACACCACCGGCCTCGCGGGGTTGCCGTCACCGCCCCGCTCGTGTGGGATCGGCAGGACGCGGTACGGAAGGACTCACGATGCGCCCGCTGGGACACGACGACCCGACCACCCTGGGCGACTACCGACTCCTGGGCATCCTCGGCGCCGGCGGCATGGGCCGGGTATACCTGGGCCGCACCCGCGGCGGACGCACCGTCGCCGTCAAAGTCGTACGCCCCGACCTGGCCGGCGACCCCGAATTCCGCATCCGATTCCGCCGCGAAGTCGACGCCGCCCGCCGCGTCGGCGGACCCCACACCGTCCCCGTCCTCGACGCCGACCCCGACGCCCCCACCCCCTGGCTGGCCACCGCGTTCATCGTCGGACCCGACCTCGGCCACGCCGTCACCACCCACGGCCCGCTACCCGAACCGGCCCTGCGCGCCCTGACCGTCGGCCTGACCCGCGCCCTGCTCGCCATCCACACCGCGGGCCTGGTCCACCGCGACCTCAAACCCTCCAACGTGCTACTGGCCGTGGACGGCCCCCGCGTCATCGACTTCGGCATCGCCCGCGCCGCCGACGACAGCCACCTCACCACCACCGGCAAAGTCATCGGCTCCCCGGGATACCTGTGCCCCGAACGCATCACCGGCACCGCACCGCTCGGCCCCGCCGGCGACGTCTTCGCCCTCGGCGCGGTCCTGACCTACGCCGCCACCGCCACCGGCCCCTTCGGCGACGGCGACCCCGTCGCCATGCTCTGGCGCGTCGTCGCCCAACCCCCACACCTGGACACCGCCCCCGCCGCCCTGCGCCCCCTGCTGCGCCACTGCCTCGCCAAGGATCCCGCCGACCGCCCCACCCCCGAGGAAATCCTCACCCACGCCCACACATTGGGGCCCATCCCCACCACCGGCTGGCTGCCCGCCGCCCTCACCGAAGACATCGGCCGCCGCGCGGTCGCGCTCCTCGATCTGGAAACAGCCACCGACCCCGCGACCCCACCCACCATCCCCGCCGGGCCTCACCACCGCGGCACCGAAACCCGAGACCGCTCAGGACCCCAGCCACAACCCGCTGCGCCCCAACACAATCCCGCAACCGGCCACACGAACTCCACCCCCGATCACCGCACCCCACGCGGACCGCAGTCCGGGCCGGACTCGGGATCCGCACCCCCACCACAGCAGACGGGCACGCAACCGCACACCTCGAGTCGCGCCGAGCCCACACCACCGCGACACGAACCGGACGGCGAATCATCATCCCCGCCCCCACACACCCCCGCCGCCGCGACCTACCGCCACGAACCCGGCCCGCACTCGACCACGACTCAGCACCACACGACAGACCCCAGCGACGCCCGACACGATGCGCAATGGTGGTCGACTCCACCCGCCGCCGCCCAACCCGGCCCGCCACACTGGGCTTCCGGATCGCACCTGTACACCGACCCCGCAGACGAGCCCCGATCAGCCCCACCCGCCTACGCCCGCAACCCCGCTGCGCCCGCCCCCGCGTGGGGGACAGGCACCCCGCCCTCCGGCATCAATCCCGCTGCGCCACACCAGAGCCCCTCCGGCCCACACACCCTCGTGCGCCGCTACCCGCCGACCGACACCGCATCGACCCGACCCCACGACACCACTCCCACACCACGCCGCACACCGGTACGGTGGGCCGCGGCCGCCGCCTTCGCGTTCGTGCTCGCCGCCACCACCGCGACCCTCGCCTACACCACCCACCGCGGCGCGCCCGCCACCGCACCCAGCGACAGCGGCGACACCACCGCGGCCACCACCCAGACACTGCCCGACGCGTTCGTGGGCACCTGGTCCGGGCAGGGCAGCGACAACGGCGTCGGCTTCGACATCACCGTCACCCTGCACGACGGCACCCTCGGCGACGAACTCGGCTCCTCCCGCAACGCCGGCGCCCACAGCGGAGCGGTCTGCGAACGCGCCGAAACACTGGCCTCGGTACACGATTCACAGATCACGCTGCACGCGCGGCTGCTCACCAACGGCGCACTGTGCAACGACGACGGCCAAACCTCCACACTGTCACTCAATTCCGACGGCAGCCTCGACTACAGCACCCCGGGCCTGCTCGGCGCCATCACCGGCACCCTGCACCGGCAGTGACACCGCGCACTGCCCTTTCACCGCCACACTCGATCCGCCTCTTCCCATTCCGGTCGCAAAGGGTCACATTGGACAGGGAGTGGCCGGGGGACGACCGCCCGCCGGTCCGCCCGCGATCGGAGACAGTCATGACCCGTCTGGAACGACAACTGCTCTCACTACTGGACGCGCTGCGCGAACACGCCACCGCCGGCAGCGTCGACCGAATCCGCCACACCGTGGTCGCCCTGGCCGACCACGCCCGCGAACTCGACCCCAGCGACCCGTATCACCAAGGCGTGCACCACCTCTACGACTACGTCGACGCCACCACCCGCGCCGCGGTCACCGACCCCACCGCCTGGATCACCGGCCCCCGCGCCGATATCGAAAACAGCCTGTCCGCGGTCCTGGCCGCCGCCCGCCGCGGCGGCGGCGTCTACACCGTGTCGTGTCTACGCGAAGACCTCACCCTGCTCACCCGACGCATCGACGCGCTACCGGCCGCCGACGCCGAACCACTACGCCACCTGCTCGCCTACGTCCAAATGAAAACCCACCAGGCGATGGAACTGGCCGTACACCGCGACTGGGGCATCGTCACCACCACCCGCCGACCCGACCGCACCCCGGTCACGGCCAGCGACCACCGCACCCACTGACCCATATCGGTTGGCGGGCAGCCTCATTCGCTGTCGGCCGCCGACGTCGGCTCACAGCGGCGCGCCAGATCCGCCACCTTCGCCCGATACTCGAGCGGAGTCAACCGTCCCGACATCCGCGCCGCCAGCAACGCGTTCTCCGCGTTCAACGCCGGCCACACCTGCGCGGGATCGGCCCACGCCAAGGTCATCTGCGTATCCAATACCGGCGGGGGACCGGGGGATTCACCCGCCGCCCGCACCGCCCGCCGCGCGCGCGACGCCGGTTCGTCCCGGTCCTTCCACCACGCCCGCGGGCGGATCCGCCGTTCGAGACATGCCACGACCGCCCACCACAGCGCGACCGTGACGCCCACACACACCAGCAGCAGCACGAGCTCCATGCTCATCAGCGGGTCTCCTCACGCTTGCTCGAGCCCACTTCTACTATTCCCCGTCCGAGCGGCCCGAATCAGTGCGGTGGGTCGATGACCGTGACGGCTTTCGGCGCGGGTATGCGAATCAGAGTACGTCCGTGACCGCCTGCCGGAGAACACAATTCGATCACCGATCACCGGCGGGCCGGGGCCCACACCAAACCCGTTCCGTCACAGTGACGTTAAATGGTGGGTGAGCGGGCGCGACAGGGGAGGGGCACCCCGATACACTCACCCGTCATGGGGGTACGCGCGGTCATCTTCGACATCGGCGGAGTTCTCGAGATCACCACGGAGATGACCTTCCTCGGCGAATGGATCCGCCGCCTCGGATTGTCCGCCCGCCACCTCGACACCGACCTCATCGACCTCTGGCCCGCGGGCGAACTGGGCACGGTCACCGAATCCGACGTCCACGACACCCTGTGCCGCACACTGGCAATCGACCAGCACACCGCCGACGCCCTCCTCGCCGATATGTGGACCCAATACCTCGGCACCGCCAACACCGCACTGATCGACTACCTACGCGCCCTGCGCCCGCGCTACCGCACCGGCCTGCTCAGCAACAGTTTCGTCGGCGCGCGCGAACGTGAACGCGCCGCCTACGGTTTCGAACACGACGTCGACGAGATCGTCTACTCCCACGAGGTCGGCCTCGCCAAACCCGACCCGGCCATCTACCGCCTGGCCTGCACCCGTCTGGGCGTGACCCCCGAGGAGACCGTATTCGTCGACGACTCGCCCAGTGCGGTCGCCGCCGCCCGCGCCCTCGGGATGACAGCGATTCACCACAGCGCCAATGAGGCCACCATCGCGGCAGTGAATTCCGTGCTGGCGCAGGAGCCGGACGAACGACCCATCTGCAATTCGTCACTGTGACGTATTGCGGGGGTCATCCTGAGTCGAGGGGAGAGCCCGAAAAAAGGGGGCAACATCTGAGCAATCCGCCGGAAATCCCGAGAAGTAAGCATGAGGAAATATTCCGGTGGATCGCCGAGGGGCCGTAAAACCTTCAGGGTGCGGCGGATTCGACTTCGCGGGCTCCCGGCGGTACATCCACGCAGCGATCCGACGAGGCCAGTCAAGGAAGCGCCGGGATCGCCGATGATCGCGAATTGCGGTGTGTCTCAGCGCATTCAAGATCACCCACCGGCCTTGTTGTTGCGCCGATAATCTACATTATGTCAAGTAAGCGAGCGGGGGCGGTCCCGTCGGCCGACGCGACCGCCCCCGGTACCGTCTCACCGTCATTCCCGCCGACCGGGCACCAGCGCCTCCCCACAAGCCTGGCCGGGTCAGGCTATCGACCCGGATGAGGGTTTGCCGCCTCCCTGGCGCCGCAGCGAACTCTCACTCGGCCTGTGCGCGAGGTCGATGCGGCGGTCAGGACTTGCGACATCTTGTCCGATCGACAGTTCTTGTACAGCCGAACCACCGCCTGGCTCAGACTCATACCGAGCTCGGCCGCGTGCGCGGCGGCCTGCTCGAACACCTTCGCGTCGGTCACCCGCTGCGGATCGCTGACGAAATCGTCGAGCACCATGCCGCTGTAGGCTTGTGCCCGGGTCAGCCGCACCCCGGGCAGCCAACTCAGCTCCACAGGTCACCGCCCTGGAGATCATCGAGCCGACAGGCGTATTCGGGGCTGAGACCGCTGATCATCATCCAGTCCGATACCTGGATCCCGGCTGCGCCACGCGGTACCGACAGCAGCAGAACCTGCCGCGCGCGAGCGCTCTGCTGCGGTGTCGTCGCCGAACTCGATGCCTTCTCCCCTGCCGGCCGGTCAGTATCGAATCCCTCACCGCGCTGACCAGCCGGTCGTGTACCGGCCACACGTCGACCACGGTCGTCGGGAACGCGCGCGCGAAGCTCGCCTGCCGCGGTTGCGCCCAGGGACGACTGGTCGATCAATGCGTGGAAATCAGGGCCCCGGATTGTCGTGTCGGTTTGTCATGGCTATCCCCTGCCGCCCAATCGACCCACCACTCACATGTTTCATCAGCCACGCCCAGCGCTGCTCGACCGCCCGCGGCGACGTTTCGCCGAATACCTCCGCTATCTGACGATTGGAATAACCGGATGCCTTGCCCCACACTATGTTTCGGTCCGCTCGGTCGGCAGCGCGTGCAGATGTTCGCGCAGGATCGCCTGCTGGCAGGGATCGCCGACATCGGTTCGGTCGGCCGGTGGACGGAGGGCTTGGGTGCGGGCTGCGTCGAAGGCTTTGCGGTCCCGCTCACGTGCGCGGTGGCGACGCCCCAGTTCGTTGCCCAGCGCATATAGGCACGTTTTCAGGAAATTCGTTGTCAGGCTCGCTCCCCCGCCGGGTTTCCATCCGGTTCCTTGCAGGCAGTGGGTCCGAAATTTGTCGAACGCCTCCACCACCGCCATGTCGACGATCTCGTCGCAGCAGTCGGGATCGCTGCTCGGTCCCGGCAGATCGTCGGTGCGGCAGTGCACTCGATTGCGCGCGTCGAAGTAGATCGCCACCGCCGAAACGCCGTGCCTGCGAGCATGTCTCAAATCCGCCAGCCTCGTGCGGGCGGTGTTGAGGACCGGCTCGCCGCCGCATACAACGTCCGCATGATCGACTCGCTCCCCCGCAGCCGTGCGCAGGCCGAGCCTGGGCACCGCGCCGCGGCCTGGGGCCATCCAGGGGAATTTGTCGTGTCGCGGCAGACGATACCTCGCGGTGGCTGTCCGGGCATGCGCCGGTCCGACGAAGGGTCGACGTCGCGGTCTCGGGGTCGAGCACTGTTGCGGTCGGATCGGTCCGACGTTTCTGGTGACCAGAGGGTGGCTGACCATGCTCGAGGTGTTCACCGGTGTCGCCGCGTCGCTCGCTGGGGTGGGCGGGTTCGCCTGGTGGCTACGCCATGACGGTCCGATACGCCTGATCGCCGGATGCGTCGCGGTCCTGCACCCCGACCCGACCCGTCGTAACGACGCGGTCGAAGTGTTGCGCTGCACCGGAACTCACCGTTCGACGCGACGGCGGCGCAAACCGACCAGGTCCTTGTAGGTCCCTGTTGTGCGAGGTCCGGGCGGCAGCGGGTTGATGAGAACACGATCTCTGCCGGTGCTGTCAGGATCCTCGTCCGATCGGAAATTCGATTGTCGTGTCCGGCACGCCAGCCGTCGGCCGATTCACGCTGGGCGGCCACAGTCATTCGCGTTCGGTTCGATTCCGTGCCCGCCGTCACCGAGGCAGCCCCCGGACACGGCCCCGGTCGGCCCGATCACCGGGCGACCTCTTCTAAAGAAATCTTTCTAAAGCTATCTTTATATGATGGCCGACCCCACCGCCACCCACCTCGGCGACCCCCGCGCCCTGCGCGCCTACGCCCACCCCACCCGCCTGGCGCTGGTCGCCGCGCTGCGCCGCGACGGCCCGATGACCGCGACCCGCGCCGCGACCCTCGTCGGGGAAAGCGTCGCCAGCTGCTCGTTTCATCTACGCCAATTGGCCAAATACGGACTGGTCGAAGAGGCCGGGGGCGGCCGCGGCCGCGAAAAACCCTGGCGCGCCACCGCACTGGTCACCCACTGGGACGGCGACCACGACGACCCGACCACCCGGGCCGCCGCGACAGCGCTGAACATCGCTGTCGCCGAACGCTATGCGGCGCTGATGGCGGCCTGGCTGCGGACCCGCCCCCAGGAGGACCCCGCCTGGCGTGCCGCCGCGCAATTCGGCGACACCGTCGTGCCACTGACCGCGGCGGAACTGGCCCACCTCGGGGCGCGGATCGAGGAATTGATCCACCCGTATCTGCGACGACTCACCGATCCGAGCACCCGCCCCGCCGACGCGCGCCCGGTGGCGCTGCTGCACGTGGCCTTTCCCAGCGACCGGCTCGACCACCCGCCGACGCCATGAGATCAGGGTTGTTTCTACTGCGCGAGAACACCTTTCGCCGGTACTGGCTGGGCCAGACCATCTCCGGATTCGGCGATCAGATCTCCGGGTTCGCGCTGCCGGTGCTCGCGGTACTGATGCTCGATGCCCGAGCGTGGCAGATGGGGTTGCTCACCGCGCTCGTATGGATCCCGCACCTGCTGTTCGGAATCCACGCCGGGATGTGGGCGGATCGGCGGCGACGACGTCGGCGGGTCATGATCGCCGCGGATCTGGCGCGGATGGTCGTGGTCGGCAGCGTCCCGCTCGCCTTCGCGTGCGGGATGCTCACGCTGATACAGCTGTTGGTGGTGGCCTTCGCGACCGGCTGCGCGGCGGTGGTTTTCGAGGTATGCAACGCGCGACTGTTCACCGCGGTCGTGACCCCCGAGCGATACCTCGACGCTCACGCGCTGATCCACGGCAGCCGGGCAGTGGCGCTGGTCAGCGGCCCGAGTGTGGGTGGGGCGCTGGTGCAACTGCTGTCGGCTCCGGTGGCGTTGGTGGCCGACGCGATATCGTTCGCGGCCTCGGCGGGGGCGCTGGCGCGGATGCGCGTCGCGGACCAGCCCGCCGACACTCCCGCGCGCGGCGGGCTCGGCGAGGGACTGCGGTTCATCGCCGCCGCGCCGGTGATGCGGGCCGCGCTCGCGGCGACCGCCACGGTCAATCTGTGCACGTTCATGCTGGCCCCGCTCGTACCGCTGTATGTGCTGAGCGTGCTGGGTGTGGCCGCGGGACTACTCGGGCTGATCCAGGGCCTCGGCGCGATCGGGGCGCTGCTCGGCGCGCTGTGCGCGGGCACGATCGCGCGACGACTCGGCGTCGGGGCGACCTTCGCGACCGGATGCGTGCTGTTCACCGCACCCCTGGCATTGATTCCGCTCGCACACGGCCGCGGGCCGATCGTGGTGGCGCTGCTGGCGACCGCGGAGTTCGGGTCGGGCCTGGGGGTGATGTGGCTGGATGTGACCGTGTCCTCGATCAGCACCGCCTTCACCCCCGAGCGATTACGTTCGCGCGTCGTCGGCGCCTATCAGGCGGTGAACTTCGGTGTGCGCCCGCTGGGTTCGCTGGCCGGCGGCGTCCTCGGCAGCGTTCTGGGCCTGCGGGCGACACTGTGGCTGGCTGTGCTCGGCGCGAGCGCCGCGGTGCTGTGGCTGGCGCCCTCCCCGCTACCTCGGCTGCGCACCCTGCCGACACCCCACGAAACGCCCGGCGAATCGGCCCCGATCGACGATGCTGTTCGGTGACGGCGGTGAACCACACGCACGGGGTATGTCGTGTGTGCAGCCACCGGCACATCGAACCCGACGAGAGGGCGTCATGACCAGCAGAACAGCGGCCACACTCCTGGCCGCGACCCTGGCGACCGGGCTCAGCGCCCTCGGCGCGCCCCCCGCGGCCGCCGCACCGATCTGCCCCGGCGCGGGCCAACCCACCACCGTGGTGGCCGACGTCGCGGGCGCGGCGTTCGAGGGCCTGACCGTGGACGCCCACGGCCGCGCCTACACCACCGACCTGACCACCGGGCGGGTCTACCGATTCGACACCCCCGGCGCGGCGCCCACGGTGGTGACGACCGTGCCCTCGGGCGGCGCGGGCGCACTGGCGTGGACACCCGATGGGGCGCTGCTCGTCGGCTACGGCGCCGACGCGCGCGTCCTGGCCGGTGACACGATGCGCCACGCGGGCGTCATCCGCGTCGATCCCGACACCGGCGCGACGACACCGTACGCGGCCGGGCTCAGCGCCGCCAACGGGCTCGCGGTCACCGCCGACGCAACCACCTACGCCACCAACGATTTCGGCAGCCTCATCGGCCGCATCGCCCCGAACGGAGCCGTGCAGGCGGACTGGGCGCGATTCCCCAGCGCCAACGGCGCGGTCCTCGACCGCGACGACACCTACCTCTACGTCTCACGCACCTTCGCCAACCCCGGCGTGAGCCGCATCCCGCTGGCCGACCCCGCCGCCGCGCAATCGCTGCTGGACCTGTCCGGTCCCGACGCCCTGGCCGCACCCGACGGGCTCACCCTCGATTCGCGGGCCCGCCCGGTGGTCCCGCTGAACCCCTCGGGCACGGTCGTGCGCATCGACGCCCCCGGACGCACCTGCGTCCTGGGCACCGGCGCACCACTGACCAGCGTGGTCAGCTACGGCCGTGGCGACGCGGGCTTTTCGGCCGGACGGCTGTTCGCGGCCACCTTCACCGGGCTGGTCTACGAGGTACCCGGCGGCTACGACCCGACCGCGCGCACCGCGACCCCCGAACGGTAAGGCGAAAACACCGCGGGTGACCGACCATATCGCCGAGTTCCAGCACCCCCCAGCCCACTGAGGACCGTCCGACAGCGCCCACGCCACACGGTCATGGCCGGCGCTGTCGACACCGGCTGTCGCCCACCGCGTTCAGCGCGACCCGAGCACACACGCCTGAGCGGCGTCGACCAGATCGACCAACTCCTTGCCCTCGGCCTCGTCGAGCACCGCGAACGCGGGCTCGATGAGCGTGTCGGTGAGCGCTTCGGCCGATTCCCAGCGCCGCCGCTGCTCCTCGCTGATCGCCTCGAACGGCTCACTCCACCCGAACAGACGCGCCTGGGCCGGGCCGTCGTTGACCGCCGAACCCGCGATCAGCACCGCCTGCAACGGACTCAGACCACTCGCGCGCACCGCCAACAGATGCAACCCGCCACGCAGCTCACGCGCCACATGCAGCAGCTGCATCGCCCGCGCCGCACCATCATCGGCCAACGGCAACCCACGCCACCCCGCGAACAACGGCACCCCGGCCACCTCCGCCGCCCCCACGACGCGTTCCAGCAACTCCGCCAGCCGATCCGCCCGCTCGAAGGCGGCGAGTTTGCGGCGACCGAAATCCTGCACCACCCGCAAATACGCGGTCGCCGCCTCGGCCGCCGAACCCGGCACCGACTCCCACGCCGCCCGCACGGTCGCGGGGCGGAAGAAACCGAATGCCGCGACGATCACCTCGGCGTCGACATCACCCAGCACACCACCGCGACCACGGGTGTAGGGCGCGAGGAAATCGTCCACCCCGGTGCTGCGGGCATAGGCCTTGGCCTCGCGCGAGAACATGAACGCCCCACCGGTGAGCTGGATCTGCTGTTTGACCGCGGCAGGCACCGACACGGCCAACCCCTCTCTCTCGGAACCGTATTCGCGCCGAGCATATCTCGCTATCCTCGGCTAAGGCCAGACCCGCGATTACTGCCACCCGGTTGCAAAATCCTTGTCACCCCCGCTCCCGACGATGACATAAGCTCAGGGCCGGGCCCGGGACACCACAGCTTCGAAGCGAGCGACGATGGATTATGACCTCGGCGCGACCGCACCCGACCCCGGTGCCGACCGCGCTACGGCGACGCGAACCGCGTTGACATCTCTGGTTACCCAATTCGCCGAACACTGGCAAAATCTCGGCGAACCACCCGACCTGTCCGCGCACCTGCCCACCGAACCCGCCCTGCGCCGCACCGCCCTCATCGAACTGATCAAAGTCGACCTGCACGAACGCTGGCAACGCGACAGCGACGCCCCGCGCCTGGCCGACTACCGCCACCGCTACCCCGAACTCGACACCGACCCCCTGCCCCCGGACCTCATCTTCGAAGAGATCACCGCCCGCAGCCGCCGCCACGGTATCGACCTCACCGAATACGAACACGACTACCCCACCCAAATGGCGCGCATCACCGAACAATTCGACGACACCGGCGAACTCACCCGCGGCATGCGCTCCACCCTGCTGGCCGACCCCACCGCCCTCGACGCCCTCGACACCATCAACCCCGGCGCCACCGTCGACGACTTCGACCTACTACTGCCCCTCGGCCAAGGCAGCTTCGCCCGCGTCTTCCTCGCCCGCCAACGCTCCCTCAGCCGCCTGGTCGCGGTCAAGATCTCCCACGACCGCGGCACCGAACCACAAACCCTCGCCCAACTCGACCACGACCACATCGTGCGCGTATTCGACCAACGCCAGATCACCGAACAACGCCTGAAACTGATGTACATGCAATACATCCCGGGCGGCACCCTGCTCGGAGTCCTGCGCCTGCTCCGCCGCACCCCACTCGACCAACGCGACGGCGCACTCCTGCTCAAAGCCACCGACGCCGCCGCCTCCACCGGCGGAGTCTTCGAACCCCAACCCTCCACCACCCGCGGCCGCCTCGAACAACTCACCTGGCCCGAAACCGTCGCCTGGCTCGGCGCCCGCCTGGCCACCGCCCTGCACTACGCCAACGGCCGCGGAGTGCTGCACCGCGACATCAAACCCGCCAACGTGCTGCTCACCGCCGACGGCCAACCCAAACTCGCCGACTTCAACATCAGCTTCAGCCGACACCTGCCCGGCGCCAACCCCGTCGCCTACTTCGGCGGCTCCCTGCCCTACATGTCCCCCGAACAACTCGAGGCCTGCCACCCCACCCTCGACGCCAGCGCCGCCGACCTCGACACCCGCAGCGACCTCTACGCCCTCGCCGTCGTGCTCTGGGAACTGCTCACCGGCCGCGTGCCCTTCGACGACGAACACGGCGCCGGCGAATCGGAAAAATCGTTACAGGGCATGATCGACCGCCGCCGCGCCGGCATCGACCCCCGCTTCGAAGCCGACCTACCCCCCGACACCCCCGCCGCCCTCCGCCACGCCCTGCTCACCTGCCTGTCACCCGACCCCGCCGACCGCTACCCCACCGGCACCGCCCTGGCCCACCAACTCGAACTCAGCCAAGACCGCACCGCCCGCGACCTCGTCGACCCACCCGCCCACACCCTGCGCGCCCGACTACGCAACCGCCCCGTCCCCGTGGTCATCCCCTCGACCCTGTTCGGCCAACTCCTCGCCGCGCTGTATCTGGTCGGCCACGACATCAAACTCATCCGCAACGCCCTCGGCCCCGAAGCCACCGTCCACCTCGAACGCCTCGGCCTGCTGATCATCATCCTCGGCTACCCCATCGCCATCACCGTCCTGCTCTACTGGTGCCGCGCGATGTTCCTGGTACCCAACGGATTACGCCGCGGCCGACAATTCGACCCCGCCACCCTGCAACGCGCCCGCGCCGACACCCTCGCCTGCGGCGACCGCATCGCCGCGGCCACCTTCACCGGCTGGCTCGCCGCCATGGCCCTCTTCCTCATCCGCCTGCAATCACTCGGCTCCCTACCGCTCGGCCTGACCATCGACCTCATCGGCTCCTACCTCATCGCCGCCGCCGTCGCCGTCGTCTACACCTACTTCCCCGTCACCTTCTTCGGAATGCGCTGGTACTACCCAGGATTGGTAGCCGCCGGACACACCGTGCCCGCCGACGCCGCCGGCCTACGCCGCCTCGTGCGACGCACCCGCATATACCTCGGCGTGTCCGCCTCGGTCCCGCTCATCGGCGTCCCCACCGGACTGATCTTCCTGCAACCCGGCCAACAACAGATGGTCATCGGCTCCATCGTCGCCCTGTGCGTCGGCGGACTCATCGGATTCGTGGTGGCACTGCGCACCTTCTACGCCCTCGAAGCCGATCTCGCCGCGCTGGAACGCGTCGTCACCGCCGGCTGAGATACCGAAACGGTCATACGATCAAGATCGTCTACTCTCGAGCTGGTGCTAGGACATTCACATGCGACCAGTGGGGCGCTGGCATGGGCGGGAGCCGCTGCCGCACTACCACTTTCGGTGCTCACCTTCCCCGCCCTGCAAGTCGGGCAGCTGGGCACGGTAGACCTGCTGATGGGAACCTTCCTCACCGCCGGCGCCGCACTACTGCCCGACGCCGACCACCCCAACGGCACCATTTCGCATGTGCTGGGCCCGATTTCACACGTAGCCTGCAAACTCATCGCCGCCGTCACCGGCGGCCACCGCCACGCCACCCACTCCCTGGCCTTCGTCGCCGCCGTCTCCTACGGCACCTGGGCCGGCGAACACTGGATCGGCCGCTGGTTCACCCTCGGCCTCGTCTTCTTCCTACTCGCCCTGGCCATTCGAGCCCTCAACCTCTGCCCACCCGGCACCGGCCCCCGCTCCTACTTCTCCGTCACCGTGCTCGCCGTCGCCGGAACCTTCGCCATGGACCAATGGATCTCCGACAAACCCTCCTGGCTGCCGTTCTCCGTCGGCCTCGGCGCCCTGGCCCACCTCATCGGCGACTGCCTCACCGACCGCGGCTGCCGACTGTTCTGGCCCCTGAAAATCCGCACCCGCGCCCCACTCATCGACCGCACCGGCAACAAACTCGAAGTCTGGGTGCTCTCACCACTTTTCGTCCTCGCCACCCTCGCCGTGCTCTGGTACATCATCACCCACCAACCCTGACCACCCAGCGCTTCGGCTACTCTTCCTCGAGCACGAGCGACGGAGGACCGATGTCGGAACGCGAAGAACTCACCTGGGACCTGTTCGGCGCCGCCAGCCGCGAACTCGCCGAACAGGTCGCCGCCGACGACTTCGAACCCGACCTCATCCTGTCCATCGCCCGCGGCGGCCTGTTCGTCGCCGGAGCGCTGGGCTACGCCCTGGACGTGAAGAACCTGCACGTCATGAACGTCGAGTTCTACACCGGCATCGACCAGCGCCTCGACATGCCCGTCATGCTGCCGCCCGTCCCCTCCGCCGTCGACCTCGCCGGCGCACGGGTACTGGTCGCCGACGACGTCGCCGACACCGGCGCCACCCTCAAACTCGTGCGCGACTTCTGCGCCGACAAGGTCGCCGAGGTCCGCTGCGCGGTCGTCTACCAGAAACCGCGCTCGGAAGTCGACTGCGAATACGTCTGGAAGCGCACCGACCGCTGGATCAACTTCCCCTGGTCGGTGCTGCCGCCGGTCGTACGCCGCGAACCCCGCGTCCTGGAAGCCTGACAACGCCGAAGGCCCCGGACAATTCGCCGGGGCCTTCACACGTTCACCGCGGGCCGGGCCCGCACCTGCCTCAGACCAACTGAGCCGACACGATCGTGATCGGCTCCGCCGGCACATCCTGATGACCGCCACGCGAGGTCGTCCGCACACCGTCCAGCGAATCCACGACCTCGGTGCCCTCGACCACCTTGCCGAACACCGCGTAACCGAAACCGTCCTGACCCGGGTAGTTCAGGAAATCGTTGTTGCTGGTGTTGATGAAGAACTGCGCACTGGCCGAATGCGGATCCGACGTACGCGCCATCGCCACGGTGTACTTGTCGTTACGCAGACCGTTGTTCGCCTCGTTCTCCACCCGCTGCGGCGCCGGCTTCTGCTGCATCTCCGGAGTGAACCCGCCACCCTGCGCCATGAAACCCGAAATGATCCGATGGAAGATCGTGCCGTCGTAATGGCCCGACTTCACGTAATCGACGAAGTTGGCCACCGTCTTCGGCGCCTTCGCCTCATCCAACTCGAGGGTGATATCCCCCGCTGACGTTTGCAACAGCACTTTGGTCATTCGGCAATCGTAGGGTGCGCGACCACCCGCCACCGCAGGCCCCTCGCCAGTCATCCCCGCCCGCTCTCAGCGAGGAAGTGATCGGTGTGGACGTGAGACACATACCGAGGTGATGCGGTATGGGTTGAGGGTAATAAGACATGCATTGATACGCACATGTCCATTTCCTGCTGATTCGGCTGTCGAACTCACTGTTCGTACAGCTCGAGCGGCAAATCATCCGGATCGAAGAAGAAACCGAACCGCTTCCCTGTGAACTCGTCCACCCGAACCTCCTCGGTCCGCACCCCCCTCCCCCGCAACTCCTTCAACGCCTCCCCCACATCCGCCACCACGAACGCCAGATGCCGCAACCCACACGCCTCCGGCCGCGAGGCCCGCGCGGGCGGATCGGGAAATGAGAACAACTCCACCTGCGCCCCGTCCGGCAACGCCAGATCCAACTTGTACGAATCCCGCTCCGCCCGATAGTTTTCCGCCACCACCTCCAACCCCAACACCTCGGTATAGAACGCTCGCGACACCGCGTAATCCGACGCGATGATCGCCGCATGATGAATCCGCTGCAACCGCATCGCCCGAGGCTAACCGACCGGCTCGGCGTCGAAACCGAAGCACCACCTCGACAGCCGCACCGGAACGCCTCGGAGCTCCCCTCTTCCTCCGAAGCTGTTTTCGAACGTCCGCGGGCTGGAACGTGCGGGTTCAACATACAGTGATCACATAGTTAGATGCGCATATCTATATCACGGTATTTTTATTGCGTTGATGGGCTCCCGCCTGCGGATGGCCTATCGGTGACTATCCGGCCAGCACTGCCCGGGCGGCGTCGACGGCCATCCCTCGATACGCTCCCCCGAACAGCACCACATGCACCAGCAGCGGATACAGCTGATGCAGTGGAATGCGTTGGCGCCAGCCCGCTTCCAGGGGTGCGCACTCCTGGTAGGCGGCCAGGATCCGGTCCAAGTGGGGAGCGCCGAACAGGGACAGCATGGCCAGGTCGGTTTCGCGGTGACCGCCGTGGGCGGCGGGGTCGATGAGGCGGGCCCCGGCGGTCGTCCAGAGAATATTGCCTGCCCAGAGGTCGCCATGGATGCGGGCGGGCGCTTCGGCGGGGCCGCAGAACTCGCCGATTTCGGACATGATGCGTTCGATCAACCCGACGCCGTCCCGACCCAGCGCCGAGGCGGCCGCGCGCAGAAGTGGGAGCAGGCGATGTTCGGCGTACCAGCTGCCCCACTCCCCCGCGCTGGGGGAATTGTCCTGCGGGAGTGAGGCGATGAAGCCGGGCCAGGGCGCGCCGAAGGATTCGGGAGTGCGGGCGTGCAGTGCGGCCAGATCGCGGCCGAGCTGTTCGGCCGAGGTCGAACTGGGCGTGGATTCGGGAAGCCATGGCAGGACGAGCATGTTCGCATCGGCTGCCAGCACTTCGGGGATCAGGCCGTGCTCACCCTCCCCCAGCCAGCGCAGACCGGCCGCCTCCGCCGCCAATGCCTGTCCCGCGTCGGATCGCCGGTGCGAGTCCAGGGCTTTGGCGAAAACCTCGCGGCCGTCGGCGAGCTGTGCGCGATGCAGCGTCCAGGCGTGGCGATGGCCGAGGTCGGTGACGACGCGCACGGGTGTGTCGAGCAGGGCGGCCAGCCTCGACGCGAGATCGCTCATCGCTTCGATTGTGCTCGATCGCGGAGGAATTCGGCGGTGGCGGGGTCGGCGGGGAAGAACGATTCGATGGCCAGTTCGGCGACGGTGACGTTCATGGGCGTGCCGAAGACGGTCATGGCGCTGATGAAGGCGAGTTCGGCGCCGTTGTGGCGCAGGCGCAGCGGCACGACGGCCTGTTCGGGTTCGGGCAGGCCGGGTGGTTGTTCGCCGCCGGGGTAGTCGAGTAGTTCGCGGTGCAGGGCGGCCAGTTCGGTGGAGCCGGAGATCTCGATCTGGCGTTGCAGGCGTTCGAAGAGGTGGCCGCGCCATTCGGCGAGGTTGACGATGCGGTCGGCCATGCCCTTGGGGTGCAGGCTCAGGCGCAGGGCGTTGACCGGTGGGGCGAGTAGTTCGGCGGGGATGCCGTCGAGGAACAGGTCGATGCTGCCGTTGGCGTCGACCATATTCCAGTTCATGTCGACGGCCAGGGCCGGATTGGGTTCGTGGCCGATGAGGATCTGTCTGAGGGCGGTGCGCACGGGGGCCATCTGCGGGGTGTCGAGGGCGGGTTCGGCGTAGACGGGTGCGTAGCCCGCGGCCAGCAGGACCCGGTTGCGTTCGCGCAGCGGTACTTCCAGGTGTTCGGCCAGGTGCAGGATCATCTGGCGACTGGGGGTGGCGCGCCCGGTTTCGATGAAGCTGAGGTGGCGGGCGGAGGTTTCGGCGCGGCCGGCCAGTTCGAGCTGGCTGAGGCGGCGGTTGACCCGCCAGTGGCGGATGAGGTCGCCGGCGTTCTGGGTTGGCACGTGGTCGATCGTACGGAGCGGGGTGTGCGGCGACGATTACGTGCGAGGTAATGGTTGGCGTCGCGGCGGTGCGCAGGTGTGGTGTTGTGACGCCGTGGCTTCGGGCCGATGGCGGCGGGTGGAAAACGGTGTGCCCGCTCTGGATTCAGCGGGCGGGGATGGGTAGGGGTGGTGCGGGTATCCGGGTTGGTGACAGGACAGCGGCGAAGGGATCTGGCAGGGTGACCGATATGAAGACGATCCTGATCACGGGGGCGACATCAGGCATCGGGCTGGCGGCGGCGCGGCAGATCGCGGCCGGGGGCGGGCGGCTGGTTCTGGTGGGACGTAATCCGGAGAAATTGGCGGCGGCGGCGCGGCAGGTGGGTGCGGCCGGGGCGGAGGCGGTGGACACGCTGGAATGTGATGTGTCGTCGCGGGATTCGGTGCGGGGGTTGGCCGAGCGGGTGCTGGATCGGTATGAGCGTATCGACGTGTTGGCGAATAACGCGGGCGGTTTCTTCCTGACTCGGTCGGAGTCGGTGGACGGGGTGGAGTCGACGTTCGCGACGAATCATTTGGGTGGGTTTCTGCTGACGGAGTTGTTGGTGGATCGGTTGGTGGCGTCGAGTCCGGCGCGGATCGTGTTCACCGCGTCGGTGATGCATTACGGGGCGGTGTTGGATTTCGATGATCTGGGCCTGCGGCGGGGGTATTCGGGTCAGAAGGCCTACAGCCGGTCGAAGCTGGCGAATGTGCTGTATGCGCGGGCGTTGTCGCGGCGGTTGGCGGGGACGGGGGTGACGGCGAACGCGTTTCATCCGGGGGCGGTGGCGACGGGGATCTGGAATGCCGCGCCGTGGTTCGCGCGCCCGGCGATGGAGGTGGTGAAGCGGATCTTCATGGTCTCCGCGGAGGAGGGTGGGCAGCGGTTGACCTATGTGGCGACCGATCCGGATCTGGCCGCGGTGACGGGATGTTATTTCCAGAACGATCGGGTGAAGGCGCCGTCGCGGGTCGCCCAGGACGATGCCGTGGGTGAGCGGTTGGTCGCGGAGAGTGCGCGGATGGTGGGGTTGGCGGCGGCGTCGCGGTAGGTTTTGCGGCAGACTCGGCGGAATGACTGTTCTTCGCCGCGAACCGTTTCCGCCTATCGAACCGTATGACCGTGGGTTGCTCGACGTGGGCGACGGGCAGCGGATCTATTGGGAGGTTGCGGGCAATCCGGCGGGTAAGCCGGCGGTGGTGGTGCACGGCGGGCCGGGCGGTGGGGGTAAGCGCGGGATGCGCCGGAATTTCGACCCGGCGGTGTATCGGGTAGTGATGTTCGATCAGCGCGGGTGTGGGCAGAGCCTGCCGCATGCCGGTGATGCGTCGGTGTCGTTGGCGGCCAATACGACCGAGCATTTGATCGCGGATATGGAGCGGTTGCGCGAGCATTTGGGGATCGAGCGGTGGTTGTTGATGGGCGGGTCGTGGGGGTCGACGTTGAGTTTGGCGTATGCGCAGCGGTTTCCGGAGCGGGTCAGTGAGATCGTGTTGATCGGGGTGACCACGACGACGGCGGCGGAGATCGATTGGTTGTATCGCGGGGTGGGGTTGTTGGTGCCCGATGCGTGGGAGGAGTTTCGGGCGGGGGTGCCCGAGGCGCAGCGGGACGGGGATTTGGTGGCGGCGTACGCGCGGTTGGTCAATGACGCGGATCCGGTGGTGCGGGAGGCGGCCGCGCGGGGGTGGTGTCGGTGGGAGGATGCGGTGATCGCGCACGAATCGTCGGGTACGCCCGGGCAATACAGTGCGAAGCCGGATGCGGACATGATGGCGTTCGTGCGGATTTGCACGCATTATTTCGCGCATCGAGGCTGGTTGTGGGAGGGGCAGTTGCTGGCGGGGGCGTCGGTGTTGGCGGATATTCCGGGGACGTTGATTCACGGTCGGTTGGATTTGTCGGGGCCGCTGCGCACGGCGTGGGATTTGGCGAAGGCGTGGCCGGCGGCGCGGTTGCGCATCATCGAGGATTCGGGGCATACGGGTAGTCCGGCGATGTTGGAGGCGATCTTGGGGGCGGTGGAGTCCTACGGTCGTCGTCTCTGAGGGTGATCCGCTTTGTCCGCCTTCGATTTCGGGGTCGGGCTCGGCGTTTTGGCTGGGCGTGCCGGGGGCGGCGGGCGGGGTTATGGTGGCGTACGTGTCGTTGGTGCAGTGGGGCCTTGATCGGCTGCCGGAGAATTATCGTGAGCTGTTGCTCCGGCATGGGGAGTTGCTGAAGTTCGCCGTGGTGGGGGCGATGACGTGGTTCGTGGATACCGGGATCGTGTACGCGTTGAAGTTGACGGTGTTGCAGGACAAGCCGTTGACGGCGCGGGCGTTCGGTGTGCTGATCGCGACGATCGTGTCCTACATTCTGAATCGGGAGTGGTCGTTCAGTGCGCGGGGTGGACGACAGCGGGCGCATGAGGCGGCGTTGTTCTTCGCGGTGAGCGGGTTGGCGATCGTGGTGACATTGATTCCGCAGGCAGTGTCGCTGTATGTGTTCGATATCCGGGTGCCGCATGTGAGTGCGCCCGCGCAGGCGGTGGCCAATTTCGTGACGGGTCAGATTCTGGGGGTGTTGCTGGCGATGGCGTTCCGGTTCTGGGCGCTGCGGCGGTATGTGTTCCCCGAGGATTTGCGGGAGGCGGAGTTGGAGATTCTCTGAGTCGCTGCCGATCTGGTAGGACGAGAGGGTGAAAATCGGATTTTCGCTGCCGCAGTTCGGTGCGCAGGCGCGGGCGGGGGCTCAGGTGGCGCGGTTCGCGCGCGAGGTCGAGTTCGCCGGGGCGGACAGTCTGTGGGTGGGTGATCGGTGGATCGCGGCGACGCGTCCGACCGTCGGTTATGCGGGGTTGTCGACGATGCCCGAGGAGTTCGGGTCGGTGCTGGATCCGTTCGTGGTGTTGACCGCGGCGGCGGTGGCGACCGAGCGGGTGCGGGTGGGGACCAATGTGCTGGTGGCGCCGCTGTATTCGGCGGTGGGGCTGGCGCGGTCGTTGACGTCGATCGATGTGGTCAGCGGCGGGCGGTTGACGGTGGGATTGGGGATCGGGTGGTCGCCGGATGAGTACGCGGCGGCCGGGGTGCCGTTCGCGCGGCGTGGGGCGCGGTTGGATGAGACGCTCGACGCGTTGACCGCGGTGTGGACGACCGATCCGGTGTCGTTCGGGTCGGTGCCGGAGTTTCGCAGTGTGTTGAAGCCGGTGCAGCGGCCGCATCCGCCGATTCATCTGGCGGGCTTCGCGCCGGAAGCGATTCGGCGGGTGGGACGTCGCGCGGATGGGTGGTTGCCGGTGGTGCGGGTGCCGGGTGTGGACGGGCAGGGCGCGCGGTTGCGGCAGGCGCGGGCGGAGGTCGATCGGGCGGCGCGGGAGGCGGGGCGCGATCCTGGGGCGATCGAGACGGTGGTGCGGGTGAACGTGGCGCGCGGGGTGGGGGCGGGTGAGGTCTCGGCGGCGATCGAGCAGATCGCCGCCGAGACCGGGTTCGAGCATTACTTCGTGGATCTGTTGTATGTGGTGGATTCGGTGGATGCCGCGGTGGAGACGGCGGTGCATGTGCTGGATCGGTTGCGCTGAGCGGTTATTGCAGGCGGGCGCGGGACAGGGTCCAGCTCTGCCAGCGGTGGTCGGTGGTGCGGGCGCGGACGGGATCGAGTAGCTGCGAGCGCAGCGGTTCGGGCAGGCGGTCGGCGGCGGGGGCGATATCGGCCGACAGTTGGGACAGGTAGCCGGTGTCGAGGGATTTACCGGCTTGCCAGCGGTCGATATTGCGGTCGGCGACCAGGCGTTCGGGGTCGGTTGCGGCGAGGAGCAGCAGGGTCAGGGCGGCCGCGCCGACGGCGGCGCGGGGCAGCCAGGCGCGGCGCAGGCGGATCAGGGCGGCCAGGATCATCAGATACAGCAGGGCGATCCAGATCTCGCAGGTCGAGACGAGCAGGCGCAGGACGGTGAATCCGTAGGCCTGCTGGTAGGTCCACATGCGCGAGAGGGCGGAGGCGACGATGACCAGCGTCAGCGCGCCGAGCACGGCCGGTAGTGTTCGCAGCCACAGGGTTTGGGCGGGGGTGTCGGTGGCGGCCCAGCGCAGGACCGCGGCGATGACGGCGAGGGTGAGAATGCTGACGACCGACAGTTGCCAGAAGCCGCTGCGCGCGTATTCGGCGTAGGTGAGTCCGGCGGTGCGTTGGACGTAGTCGTCGCCGCCGAACAGGGCGGTGAGTTGGACGGTGACGAAGATCGCGAACAGGATGGTCAGCGCGCCGACGGGCAGCGCCCATTCCATGGTGCGCCAATGCATTCCGCCGGTGGCGCGGCGCGCGTCGGCGGGCATGGGCGGCCCGGCGAGCAGGTAGAGCGAGCCGCCGGTGAGGGCGGCGGTGATCGCGCCGACGATGATCCACCGCACGGCCGTCACGCCGTCGATTTGCGGGATGACCGAACGCAGAATGCCCGCGAACATCGCGTCCGCCCCGGCCAGCAGCGGAACGAAGATCAGCAGCAGTACGGCGGTCACGATGAGCGAGATCGCGATTCGGGTCTGTGCGGCGGTGGCGCCGGTGGTGCGTCGCCGCACTCCGCGGGTCAGCCACGGCGGCATGGCCAGGGTCGACAGCGGGACGGCGAAGATGTCGAACCAGATGCCCGAGACCGATCGCCTGCCCACCAGGGTCAGGGAGAAGGTGGCGGCCGCGGCGAACAGACAGCAGGTGAACAGCCACCCCGAGGCCCGAATCACGCCGACCGACAGCAGGGCCAGGGTCAGCGCGGCCCACCACCAGCGCGCGCGATACGGGTGGCGCGGGGCGGAATCGGCGGAGACGTCCGCGAGCGCGGCGATATCGCCCGGCGCGGGGTGGCGGGCCGGGGCGCTCGCGGCCGAAGAAACATCGAGCGCGGCAGCGGTGCTCGGCGCACGACTGTCGGCCGCGCCCGCCTCAGGCAAGGCAGCGGTATCGGATGCGGGATTGCCGATCGATGCGGCGTCGTGCCTGGCGGCAGAGTCGGATTCAGGCTTATCGGCCGACATGGAGTCGCCCGCCGACGCGGCCTCGGGTGCCGCGACGACGTGGCTCCGCAGGGAATTGTCGGCCGACGAGACCGGGGCTGCGGCAGCGGTTTCCGCCGCGGAATCGGCCGAGGCGGCCTTGGGCGCGGTGTCTGTGGTGGCGGGCGTGGGATCGGTGGCGCGGTCGCGGCGGGCTGTGCGGTCTACCGCGATCAGGGTGGTGGTCGCGGTGGCGGCGGCGAGGAACCAGCCGATGCCGGGGCTGTCGAGGGGGATGAATGCGGCTCCCGCGACGGCGCTGATCGTCATGGCCGACAGCACGCCGCGGGGGAAGCTGACTCGGGTCCAGCGGGGTGGGATCCTCGGCCGGATCGGTGGATTCGGCATCACGGGCGCTCGAGGCGCGAGGTCGGTGGGGGCGGCGGCGACCGTGTCGGGTGACCGCCAGGCGGAGCCGTTGCCCGGTGCGGGCGCGGATTCTGTGGGTGCGTTGGCCGGTTGCGGTGCGGTGGGGTCGGACGAGGGCGGGTTCGTCACGGGTGCGGGCGTGGATGATTCGATGTCGCCTTGCTGGGCGGGTTCGGCCGTTTGCTCGGCGTCCGAGGTCGGGTCGGGTTCGGTGGGCATCGGTGTGGACTCCTGAGGATGTGCGGATTCGACCCGGGACCGACAGTAGCGGTCCCCGGTTGCGGGAGAATGGGATTCAGTCGGGCAGGGTGACGCGGATTCGGGAGCCGGGGGTGGTGACGGCGATGACGCCGCCGTGCAGGTCGACGATCCAGCGGGCGATGGCCAGGCCCAGGCCGGTGCCGCCGCCGTCGGCGCGGCCGCCGCGGGTGAAGCGTTCGAAGACGCGGTCGCGTTCGTCGGGCGGGATGCCGGGGCCTTGGTCGTGGACCTCGAGGATGGTGCGGCCGGGTGCGCGTTCGGCGCTGAGGGTGACCGTGCCGCCGGTGGGTCCGTGGCGGGCGGCGTTGTCGAGCAGGTTCAGCAGCACCTGATGCAGTCGCGCGCGGTCGCCGTGCACAATCAGCCCGGGGCGCAGATCGGTGGCGAAGGCGATGCCGCGGCCCAGGGCGGCGGTGGTGACCTCGGCCTCGGCGACGACATCGGCGACCAGGTCGGCGACCGGGATCGGTTCGCGGTCCAGTACGACCGCTCCCGCCTGGATGCTGGACAACTCCAGCAGTTCCGACACCAGCAGACCCAGCCGTTCGGTCTGAGCGAGTGCGGTGCGCAGGGTCGCCGGATCCGGCCGTGACACCCCGTCGACGAGATTTTCCAACAGCCCGGTCAGCGCGGTGATGGGCGTGCGCAGCTCATGGGAGACATTGGCGATGAAATCGCGGCGCTGCTGTTCGGCGGCGGCCAGATCCGCGGCCATCCGGTTGAACGCCTGCGCGAGCCGTCCCACCTCGTCGCGGGAACTCGCGCGCACCCGCAGCGAATAGTCGCCGTGGGCCATGCGCTGGGCCGCGGCGGTCATCTCCCGCAGCGGACTGGTGATGCCGTGGGCGAGGAACTGCGAGGTGATCAACGCGATCAGCAGCGCGGCGATCGTGGTGCGCGGCGGCAGCCAACCGATTTGCAGCCGGAAGAAACCGAACGCCAGCCCGCCCGAACACACCATCAGGATGGCCAGTTTCAATTTGATCGAGCGCACCGGATCCAGCGGCCGCGGCAGGCGCAGGGACATGGCGGGATTCATCGCACCTCCAACGCGTAGCCGACACCGTGCACGGTGCGGATCAGGTCCGCGCCGAGTTTGCGGCGCAGCGCCTTGATATGACTGTCGACCGCGCGCGTGCCCGAGGCATCCGACCACCCCCACACCTGCTCGAGCAGTCGTTCACGCGGATGTACCGCACGCGGGCGCCGCGCCAGGTATACCAGCAGATCGAATTCCAATGGCGTGAGCTGGGTTTCGGTATCGGCCCGCCACACCCGGCGCTGCTCGACATCGATGCGCAACTCCCCCGCCACCACGGTGGCGGCCGGTTCACTGCTGCGCTCGACGCGGCGCAGCAGCGCGTGCACGCGGGCGGTGAGCACCCGCATCGAGAACGGTTTGGTCAGATAGTCGTCCGCGCCCACCCCGAGACCGATGAGCATATCGGTCTCATCGGCGCGGGCGGTGAGCATCAGCACCGGCACCGGACGCTGGGCCTGCACCCGCCGGCACACCTCGAGGCCGTCGAAGCCCGGCAGCATCACATCGAGCACGATCAGATCGGGCTGCTCGGTCTCCGCGGCGGCGACCGCGGCCGGGCCGTCGCAGGCGACGGTGACGGCGAAGCCCTCCGCGCGCAGCCGCGCGGCCACCGATTCGGCGATCGTGGGTTCGTCCTCGACGACCAGGATGCGCCGCGCCCGCGTCGGCTGCTGCATCGGTTCCATGCCCACTGACCTTAGGCAACAGCGGTGGAGATGGTTCGCGACAGTTGTGGAGATCCTGTGTGGTCGCTCGGGATGCGAAGTGTGACCGGGCGTGAATACGATTATCCGGCCGGAGCAGAACCCGAGGAGGCGCAGTGCTGCGGGATGAGCATGGATCCCTGTCGTTCACCCGTTTCGTGGCGCTGGGCGACAGCCAGACCGAGGGCATCGGCGATCCCGACGGTATCGGCGGATATCTGGGCTGGGCCGATCGGTTCGCCACGCTGCTGGCCGCGGTCGATCCGCGCCTGGGCTACGCCAATCTCGCGATCCGGGGCCGGTTGGCCGGGCAGATCCGCGACGAGCAATTGGCGCCCGCGCTCGCGCTGGCCCCGGATCTGGCGGCCGTGGTGGCGGGTATGAACGATCTGATCCGTCCGCGCTTCGATCCGGAGGCCGTACTGTCCGAGATCGACACCATGATCGCCGCGCTGACCGCGGCCGGGGCGCGGGTCATCACCTTCACCTTCCCCGATATCGGCGGTATCGCGCCGTTTCTGCGGCCGATCGCCGCGCGGGTGCGGGTGATGAACGACCGGATCCGGGAGCTGGCGCAGCGGCCCGGTGTGGTGCTGGTGGATTTCGAACCGGTGCGCGCGGCCGTGGATCGGCGGGTGTGGGCCGAGGATCGGCTGCATCTCAATCCGCTCGGCCACGATCTGGTGGCCCGCGCGGTCGCCGAGGCGCTGGGGCTGCCCGGCGCCGACGGCGCCTGGCGCGCACCGATGCCGCCGGATCCGCGCGGTTTCGGTGAGGCGTTCGTCGGCGAGTTGCGCTGGGCCGGACTGCATATGGCGCCGTGGGTGGCGCGGCGGCTGCGCGGCATCTCGCGCGGGGACGGGGTCACCGCGAAGCGGCCGCAGCTGATTCCGGTGCTGTCGGTGGCGGACTGATCCGAGACCGCGCAAACCTGGTCATTTGCCCGAATTATGCGGTCAGTACGATGGGCCGGTGCGATCAACGGCGGATTCCGCGGCGCGGCTGCGCGGGGCATCCGTCGGGGCTGCGTCGGGGGCGGTGGCGGTGGCCGCGCACGGCCTCGGCGGCGGATCGATCGCGATCGGTTCCACCGCGCTGACGCTGCTGCTGTTCGCGTGCACGCTGACCGGGGTGGTGGTCGCGGCCGTACCGGGCGGGGTGGCGCGGCTGCTGGCGTCGCTGGCGGCGGGGCAGGTGATCGCGCATGCGGCGCTGTCCGCGCCGGGGGCCCATCATCATCCGGCGGTGACGAATTCGGCCATGCTGGCCGCGCATGTGGTCGCGATCGCGGCGGGGGCGTTGCTGATCCGCGGGGCCGAGCTCGCGCTCGGGCGGGTGCTCGCGCGGGTGCGGTGGGTCGTGGTCGCGCTGGCGGGATGGTTCGAGACCGGCCCGCGCGTCGGCATGAGCTGCGTGGTCGCAGTGAGTGCTATCGCGCATCGGATGCATCGGTCGGATGCGCGGCGACGTGGGCCGCCGGGAGCGGTGGTGCGTCCTCGGGTGAATTCGGTTCCGGCGTAGAAGCATCCATGTAGGCCAGGCCAGCGGCATACCGTGCCCTGCCAGTCGATGCTCGGCGTGTATTCGGTCGCGCCCTCGTGCACGGCTGACGATGAGCAGCTCGATCGCTCGCGGCATGAGCGAGTGGTCCGATCCGGCGAACGTGTCCCAGCGCACTCGACACCGCTGCCGATCCGGTTCGACGCGCGGCCGCACGCTCTCGCCACGAGCGCCCGCGGTACAGCGTCGCCGCCGTCCCTGGTGAGCGGCCTCGTCCAGCGGCGGCACCAACCCGCCTGTCCCCCACTTCCATTCGACAAGGAGCTCCTCATGCCCTCCCCGACCACCCGCGCGGCCGCCCTGCTCGCCGCCGCGATCGTGCCCCTGCTCGTCGCCGGATGCTCCTCCGGTTCAGGCACCGACAACCGCGCGCAGGCCGACGCGGTCACCGTCACCGACCAGTGGGTCAAGGCCGCCGATACCGGCATGTCCGCCGCCTTCGCCCGCTTCACCAACGACAGTGACCGCGAGGTCCGGCTCGTCGACGCCACCGGTCCCGCCGCAGCGCGCATGGAGATCCACGAAACCGTCGACGCCAACGGCTCGAAAACCATGCGGCCCAAGGCCGGTGGGCTGGCGATTCCCGCCCATGGCAGCGTCACTCTGAGCCCCGGCGGCGACCATCTGATGTTCCTGGATCTGAAAGCGCCCCTGCGCACCGGATCTCAGACCCCGATCACGGTGAAATACGCCGACGGCTCGGCCGCCACCTTCACCGCCCAGGTGCGTGACTTCGCCGGGAACAAGGAGAGCTACACCCCCGCCGACTCCTCCGCCCACGGTGGCTGAGCGCGGACTGTCGCGGCGGCGGCTGCTCGGCGGCGGCGCGGTCGCCGCCGGAGCCGCCGGGGCGGCCGCAATCGCCTGGGGCGCGGACCGACTCACCACCGACGCCCCGCGACCCCGGACCGAACCGTTCCACGGCCCACATCAGGCCGGTATCGCCACCCCGGCCCAGCAGCACGCCGCCTTCGTCGCGTTCGACCTCGAACCTGGCGTCGAACGCGCCGACATCATCGGCGTGCTGAAGATCTGGACCGGCGACGCCGCGCGCCTGACCCAGGGTCACCCCGCCCTCGCCGACACCGAACCCGAACTCGCCACCCAACCCGCCCGACTCACCGTGACCGTCGGATTCGGGCCGCGCCTGTTCACCGTCGCGGGCCTGGAATCCGCGCGCCCGCCATGGCTTTCCCCGCTGCCCGCGTTCACCATCGACCGACTCGATCCGGCCTACTGCGACGGGGATCTGCTGCTGCAGGTGTGCGCGGACGAGGCGACCACCGTCGCCCACGCGGTGCGCGCGCTGTGCCGCAGTGTCGCCTCGCTGGTGTCGGTGCGGTGGGTGCAGCGCGGATTCCGCAACGCACCCGATGGGCAGACCATGCGCAATCTCATGGGCCAGGTCGACGGCACGGTCAACCTCACCCCCGGCACCGCCGCCTTCGACCGCCTCGTCTGGGACGACGGCCGCACCCACCCGTGGCTGGCGGGCGGCACCGCCCTGGTGTTGCGGCGCATAGCGATGCACCTGGACACCTGGGACGAACTCGACCCCGACGGCCGTGAACTCACCGTCGGCCGCCGCATCACCACCGGCGCACCGCTGTCGGGTATCCACGAGTTCGACGAACCCGATTTCACCGCCACCGACGCCCACGGCATCCCCCTCATCCCCCCGTCCTCCCACATCGCCCGCGCCCACCACACCAGCGACACCGACCGCTTTTTGCGCCGCGGCTACAACTACGACGACGCCCCCGCCCCGGGCGCCACCTCCAACTCGGGCCTGCTGTTCACCGCCTACCAACGCGATATCGAGACCCAATACCTGCCCGTCCAACGTCGCCTCGCCGAATTCGACGCGCTCAACACCTGGACCACCCCCATCGGCTCGGCGGTCTTCGCCCTGCCGCCCGGCGTCCCCGATACCGACGGCTATCTGGGTCAGACCCTGTTCGAAAGCTGAACCGCGCACGGCATATCCGGCAAATACGCATCAACCGCATGTTCGCCGCATATGCCGCGCCTTCGACACGGTCGAGGTCTCGGCGGATCACCTTGTCCCGTCGAATCCCATTCACCGCGAAGCGGTTCGGAATCGCGAACGATACGCCGACGGCGTCACACCGAGATGCCGAAGAAACACCCGTCGCAGCGATTCGTCGCTGCCCAGACCCGAGCGCGACGCCGCGGCGGTGACGCTGTCACCGGATTCGAGCATGGCCTGGGCGGCCTCGAGGCGGGCGGACTCCACGAAAAGCGCCGGGGTGGTGCCCAATTCGTCACGGAACAGCCGCGTCAGATGACGGCCGCTCAGATGCGCGCGCGCGGCCAGGGCGGTCAGGCTGTGATCGGCGGCCGGATCGGCCAGCACCGCGTCGGTCACCGCGCGCAACACCGCACGACGCGGGCGCAGCGTGCGCGAGGCCACCGAGAACTGGGATTGCCCGCCCGGCCGCTGCAGGAACACCACCAGATCGCGCGCCACCTCGCGCGCCAGCTCGGCCCCGCAATCCTCCTCCACCAGAGCCAACGCCAGATCCAGACCCGCGCTCACCCCCGCCGAGGTCGTCACCGCGCCGTCGCGGACATAGATCGCGTCCGGTTCGACCGTCACCTTCGGATGCGCCCGCGCCAACCGCCCGGTGTGCCGCCAATGCGTGGTCGCGCGCCGCCCGTCCAGCATGCCCGCACGCGCCAGCACGAACGCCCCCGTGCACACCGACGCCACCCGCCGCGCGCCGCGCGAGAGCTCCGGCAGCGTCTCGAGCAACACCGACGGCGGTGGGGCATACGGCAATTCCGGAGCCCCGGGCACGATCACGGTGTGCGGGCGGTCGAGCTCGCCGTAGGAGCACCCCACCGTCAAACCGGTCGCCGAGGCCGTGGTCACCGGCGCGCCGTCGGGTGAGCACAGTGTCACCGTGTAGCGCGCGCCGAGCGTGACCGCCGTGGTGAACACCTCGAGCACCGCGGTGGTATCCAGCAACCGCACCCCGTCGAAGGCCAGGACGGCCACATCTCTGCTCGCCATACCCGCAACGCTAACAACCCGTATGTCGCGATGTGTGGGATATATGGCCGAAACGACATGGGCGGCGTAGCGGTGCGCGCGGGCATGCTCGACGACATGCACGACACCGACTCTCCCCGCCCGCCCCTGCCACCGTTCACCGACGAAGCCGACGCCCGCCGCAAGGTGCAGCAGGCCGAGGACGCCTGGAACACCCGCGACCCGCAGCGGGTCGCGCTGGCCTACACCCCGGATTCGGTGTGGCGCAACCGCGGCGAATTCGTCACCGGCCGCGCCGAGATCGTCGAATTCCTCACCCGCAAATGGGAGCGCGAACTGGACTACGCGCTCCGCAAGGAACTGTGGGGCTTCCGCGGCAACCGCATGGCCGTGCGCTTCCAATACGAATGGCGCGACCACGAAGGCTCGTGGTGGCGCAGCTACGGCAACGAACTGTGGGAATTCGACGACGCGGGCCTGATGCGTCGCCGCGAGGCCAGCATCAACGACCGTCCCATCACCGCCGCCGAGCGTCGCATCCACGGCGCCCGCCCGCCCCACGAGTCCGACCGACCGCTACCGATCGACTGACCGACTCACTTCCACAGCACCGCGACGAACACATTGGCGACGGCCAGGATCCCCGCGGCATGGGTCATCCACGCCAGCTGGCGACCCCGCTTGGCATCGGCGCGCCCCACCTCGGCGAACCCCGCCACCGCGACCGCGATCACCAGCTTCACCACGATCTTGGCCATCACCAGATGTTTGTCCAGCGACCCGATCGACTCCGCCATCCCCACCAACACCAGCCCGGTGACGATCTGCGCCCGCGCACCCCACACCATCACCTCGTTGACCACCGGCTGCCCCACGGCGTACCCGCCGATCACCGCGGCCAGCCCGAGCAGATGAGCCACGACCACCAGGTTGTAGACGACTGTCATGGCACAGAGCCTAATTGATCAACGACGGAATGTAGTAGAAACACGCGAACCTCACCGCCACCCGGCAGCTGCCACGAATGCTCCGCCGGTATCGGTGCGGCCTGCGATAATCGTTGCGGGGGAAGGGATCCGATCAACGAAAGCAGTTCCGATGGCCAACGATCCAGCCGCCGACGAGAACGACCAGGTCACCGAGGTCGAACCTGAACCAGACGCTCAGCAACCCCAGCAGCGCGTTGCACCCCCGCGCGTAGGCGCGGTTCCTGACTCCGTGGTGTTCATACAGCCGCCTCCTGTCACCTAGGGCGCGTGCCCCGAATGCCATCCGCTTTCGTGAACAGTTCGTCCGGCCGGCGATTTCGGCGCAGCGATCATCGGCGGTAAGCCCACCCTGTGCGCATGCGGCGCCGTCACCCGCTGACGAGACGTTCGACGAAATCGAGCGGCCCTACGCCGCGAGGACTACCCGAGGGGTCGAAAATCGGCCCGTCGGTACCTCCTGAGCGCGATGTCGGCGACGGCAGGGCCGGGCGAGGATGGCCGCGTCGGATACCGAGACGGCGTGAAGGAGCGGTTGTGACGCAAGCGAAATCGGGGGTCTACATCGGGGCCACGGCCACGGAGCTGCGCGACAAGGGCGGGGCGGACAAGGCCGCGGGGGTGGTCAGTCAGAAAGCGCTGTTTCATCGTCGCGGGGATATCGCGTTCGACGGCGACGCCCTGCGGCTGTCGGGATGGAACGACACGGGCGGTCTGGTGTTGCGGCGCGACGAGATCTCCTCGGTGGAGCGGAAATATAGCGCGCTGTACGGGCGATTCATCGGCGGCCTGCTCGATTCGGGCAAGCCGCTGATCCTCGGCACCCCGATCGGTGAGATCTACCTGCTCATCGATCGCAAGGAGTTCATGGAGACCACACGCAACAAGGAGTGGGCCGCGGTCCTCGCCGACTGGTTGGGCTGATCCGGTCACGCACCGGGGCGAAACCCTCGTGCCGCCGGGTCGTGGGGGCCCGGCGGATCGAAATGCGTGGGCGCGGGCGGTGATCCGGTGACGGCGCGGATCACCTCGACCGCGATGTCGACGAGTTTGACATTGCGGTGTTGCGAAATTGTGCTCAGCACGGAGAAGGCGTGGTCTCGGCCGCATCGCCGCTGTGCCATGACCATTCCCAGCGCCTGATCGATCACCGACCGCGACGCCAGCGCCGACTGGAGTTGCACGGTCAGTTCGGTCTGATGCGCGGTATGGAGGGCCGCCGACAACAGCATTCCCGTATGTAGCCCGGCGAGCGCGATCGTCTCCCGCGCGTGCGTGTCGAACCCGTCGGCGCTTTCCGAGTACAAGCTCAGCGCACCGATCGGGTCGTCGCCGGTGAGCAGCGGCTCGAAATGAATCGACCGTACGCCGTGGGCGAGCATCCGCGCCGGATACTCACCCCATCGCCGTTCGGTGCGAACATCGCGAACCGTCACCGACCGGGCCGTCAGAAGTGTTTCCCCGCCGGGGCCCAGCCTCGCCGTGCGCTCGATCTCACCGCTCAGCATGGTGTGCGCATCGGCCGAGGTGACAGTCACCGTCGCCGCGCCCCGATCGAGTGTCACCCCGACCGTCGGTCGCCCCGTCAGCATCCGCGAGGTGATGACGGCGATATCCCGCAGGGAGTTCTCGACATCACAGGTCGGCAGCACCACCGCCGTCAACTGGGCAAACCCGACCGCCAACTCGTCCGGCCGGGAACCGTCCTTCGACATCAGCAACCGCCCCTTGCTGAAATTTCCTCCCGCGCACCGGGTAACAGCCTCGTCCTTCGCGAAGGAGGGCTACAGGCCTTTGTAGCATTCGCGACCCGCGCGCGTCACGATTCGGCGGAAACAACCGTTTACAGCCGAAAGCGCCGAAACCCCGGCGGCACTGTTGTTTTCGTCGACAGCGCGGGTCTCGCCGCAGCCGAAATCGAACAAATGTGACACAATCGGGAGGGAAGCCGGTGTCAGTCCCGAAGTGCGGCTCCCGGACAGTGCCCGCGGTCGACGCGCCTGCCAGGAGAGCTCGGGAATCGCCATGCGTAAGAAAGATCTTGCCGGAACCCCCGCCCGTAAAGCGACCGCCAGCGGTCCCGACGGTCACTGCGTGGCCGTCGCCGTCCTCGACGACGGAACGATCGCGGTGCTCGATACCGACGACGACAACGGTCCGGTCCTACAATTCGCCGGGGGTGAGTGGGACAGCTTCCTCGACAGCGTCCGTCGCGACCGGCTCCACGCGCCCGGCACGACTGATCTGTTCGACGAAATCTCCTCCCGCCTCGGACGCATCGCGCGCGATCTGCGCGACGCCGAAGCGGTCGAGCGGATCGCGCGACTCGACCACGAGCGCCGGACCCCGCCCCACACACCCGGCGATCTCGCCGCGCGCATCGACGCGGGCCTGACCGCGATCGAACATGTGCTCACCCGACTCGAAGACCGGATCTCTCGAGGAGACGGCCGTTGCAACGGCGCGGCCGCACCCTGATATCGAGTAATTGCCCCAAATTAACCAACGGTCACCGATTCACGCGCCGACTCACCGGAAGTTTCGGCGGGGCGGCGCGCATCTCCGGTCGCGGCGAATTCCGTGACGCGGTAACGGTATTCACTTGTTCGATATGCGATAAGATGAGTGCAGCGCAATCTCCATCGCCTGTGAACGCGTAGATCCGTTCAGCCTGGGCCGGGCCCGCGACAGTCCGGCCCAGACATTCGGCATCACCTCCGTGACTCGTCAGCGATGTCGCTCGAGCCGCCCGATGGCCACAAGCGACATCAATACCTCGCACCCGGCTGAGCGCCGATGGTCGTCGTTGTGAAGGTCGGGGCCGGTTTGGGATAACAGGACACCGGAACATCCAATGGGCCGAACGGTCCTTGCACATTGCTGGTGAGCGTCAAACCCGGACTGCTGTAGCTCGTTCCGGACAGCGTGGTGGTGATCGAGCCCGACGCTCCGGCCGTCACATTGATCGTCTCCGCAGGTAGCGTGAAGTTCGAGCCACCGGCGATCGGGCCGGGGACGTTCAATGCGATCGTGCCGCCGGAGGCGGTCACGGTCCCGGCGACCGTACCGCCCGACAGCGTGACGGAGGTGACGGAGGAATTCGTCGGATCCGGCATCACCAGCTTCAGATTGCGAATGTTGTTGACGGTGAAGCCATTCGAACTGGCCGGTACCGTCTGCTGAGTCGAGGCCAATGTGATCGTCACCGCGGAACCCGGCGCGGCCGAACCGGGTGCGTCACCCACCACCTGCATGGTCATGGTCGTCTTCTGCGATATACCGAAAACGGTGCCCTGACAGAGAAAGTTGACGGTGGTCGTGCCCTGCGGAACAGCACCGGCCGGCGCCGCCGGACACCAAGTCGCCGCCAATGCGATCGGAGCGGCGGCAGCGAGCCAAGCAAACAGGGAAATGGTCGGCTTCATAGGAATCTCCAAAGATATCGACGAAAAGTGGCGGCGCAGTTGCTGACCCAGCATCGCCGTCACCGAAACCGGACCTAAAATGTAACCTGTTCCTGTTGGTCGGGTGCCCAATTTTGCTACCCCCTATTTGGCGCACCCGCGCCAATCCGCTCAGCGGTCCACATAGCCGGGCGGAAGATCATCGCGCGCACCGGGCGCACCGTCGGCGGCACCCGCCGATGCGCCCGGCTCCCGCGTGGCCTCGAGCCCCTCGGCCACACGCACCCCGGTCCCGGGCCGCTCGGCCAGTTCATTCAGCACCCCCACCGTAGCGCCGCTCCACGCCGCGATCCGCTCGCGCGGCTCCTGCACCCCGGGCCCTCGACCCCAAATCGCCCCCGCCACCGCCGAAGTGGTGTCCTCGGGCCGCTCCCTGGTCCAGATACGCACGCCCACACCGGCTTCGGCCAGAGACACCGCCGTGGTCAGCCCGATCACACCGGCCCCGACAATCAGTACATCGTCGATGGTGCTCACCTCACTTGTCGTCGAGATTACCCACCCCGACAACACAGTTCGGCGTTACCCCTGCACCAGCAGATCCAGCGTCCGCTGCAATCGCGCGCGCTGTGCCGCCGTCGCGCCCGTTCGGCCGAACGCGTACATGAACGCCCAATGACAGTTGCTCCCATACTCCGTGGGGTGCAGGCCGAGACGTCCGGCCAGGCTCTGGCCGAGACGCATTGCCGCGGGGGCTATTCCGACCGCGCCGAGCACCGCGCCGGTCACACCGCCGCCGAACGCGGAGCCGGTCGCGAATCCGACCGCGGTCGAACCTCCCTCCACGATTGCCGCCCCGACCTTGTTCGGATCGATGGACAGCAGAGCTCGTCGACGTCGAACGTACTGCTCGCGGCTCTGGCGTTCGGCGTCGAACTCCTCGTGCATGCGCAGAATCAGCTCGCCGGTGAGTGATGCCGCGGTTTCCGAAGGGTCGGATGGGCCGAAGCGCCGACGGTCGCGCTCGAGCTGCCCGCAGATCTGCGCCATCCACGTCGCCAGGGTGGCCTGTTCCCTACTGAACATGAACTTCGTCAAACCGCGTCGCCAACGGCCGAATTCGAGGAACTGCAGGATTCGCAGCACCTCCGAGGTGAGCTCGGCGAGCTGGAACTGGGTCAGCAGCGGTGTCTGCGGGAAGTCGGGGAACCGGACCGGCGAATCGCGTCGGACGTCCTCGAGCAGTTGGCTGAATCCGCTCTCGCGAGGCGTGAGCAGAAACGGGGTCCGCGTCCTGGAGTCCGCCAGCGCCGCGTCGTGGTTGTAGCTGTCGCGGATGACCTTCAGAACGAAGGCCCGAGGGTTCTCGGCCGCCTTGGCCTTTTCGACCACACCGGCCGGAAAGTGCGATATCGCATCCTCGCTGGTGAGCGGACGGTAGATCCGCTCGAACAGTTCGGGCCGACGCTCGAGATACTCCGGGGCCCAGCGATCGCCCCCTTCGTCATCGGCATAGCTCACCCGGCGCCGATCGTCATCCTCCGATTCGTCCTCGCGCGCGAAACCCGCGATGACATCGTCGATCCCCGGCGTCCAGCCCGCATATTCCCACCCCGACCCGAGACGACCCGCCGGACCCTCCAACCACTTTCGCCGCCCGAGTATCCGAACGGTTCCGCGCTCGACCAGCTCCAGGAACTCGTTGCGTGTCAGACGGCAATGCGGCGAGTCGATCAGCATGCTCGACGGCCCCCACAGCACCAGCGGCGCGCTCGTCGCCACCATCTGATGCAACTTCTCGAAACCCTCGAGCCCGTATTCGTTGATATGACAGAAGGTCCGAAAAGGCCCGCCCCCGTCGGTCACGGCCCGACCACCACCCGCGGAATCGCGTCGCGCGCAACCGGGTCCGTCTCGTGCCGATCGTAGGGCGCGTCGCTCGCCGCGAAGATCCACAGCGCCGCCGCGCCGTCGTTGCGCACCGCGTGCGACCATCCCCGCGGCGGCGCCACCGCGACCGCGCCCGCCTCGAAACACCTCGTGCGCACCGGCGTACCCGCACCGGTGTCCCAGTGCAGCGACCAACGGTCGGTCGCGACGACCGCGATGATCTCCCGCCGCCTGCCGTGCCAGTGATTGCCGCGGATCTTACCGGGTCTGATCTCACCGATGTGTACATCGCGGATCGCACCGATCCGCGAGAGCTGTTCATCGAGAATCGAATAGCTCCAACCGCGGTCATCGGTGGACACATCCAGCGCCACCACATACATTTCGGGCTCGCTCACCGGTCCGCACCGGCCCTCGCGGGCGCGGGCACATCATTGCTGCGGTACAGCTCGCCGAGTTCTCTCACAATGACCGAGACCTCCTTGGCGGCCTCGGCCTCCTCGAGCAGCACCACATGATCCAGGCGCACCCGCAACGCCTCGGCCGCGCCGGACATGCGCAGATGGAATCGCCACCGCTCACCGAAGTTCAACGTGCGCTCGGCCCCGATGACGAAGGCCGTGATGCCCGCGAGAACCCTTGGCGCCCAAGATATATCGCCCGGCCATGGCGCGGCCGCGGCTATGCTGGCGGCGAGGGCGATCAGCGTGCCGCCATTGAACAGAAACGAGTCGAGTTTGGCGTTGTGCGCGCCCTTGAATTCCTGGATCGCTGCTTTGATCGCGTCGATATCGCCTGCCACGGCGGATTCCCATCAGTCTCTGGTGCGTTGTCGGATATGTCGTTGTGGCGGTGGCGGCGCTTCGCGCGGTGACCGCGTCGCCAGATCCCCGAGAATGGCCGCGGTGAAGCGGCCGACCGCGGCCTCTCGCCAGTGGTCATGGTGGTCGATCTCGAAATCCTGCCGATGGGTCCACGGCCGATCGTGCGGTGCGCCGTGCAGACCCACCGCCTCGCCATGCGAGATGAACGGTGTGGTCAGCCGGGAACCGATGCCGAAAACCCGCTGCAGCACCGGGTCTCGCGGGCTATAGCCGACCCCCTCGCGCTCGGCCAGCGGGATGTCGAAGGGACCGGAATCAGCCAGATCGGCGACTCCGACCGCCGCGCCCGCCAGGCCCAAGCCGTCCAGAATCGTCGCCGACCGAAACCGATACGCCGCCTCGAGCACCACCAGCGCACCCAGCGAATGCCCGATCAGCACACAGCGCTGATTCGGCCGCCGCCGCAGATAGTCGCCGAGTTTTCGCCCGCACTGCCGGGCGAGCGGCACGATCATCGGATAGGTGACCCGCGACAGCGACCGGCTCCGATACAGATCGCTGGGCCACAGAAACGGTCCGCGCTGAACCTGCGATTTCGCGCCGAGATATCCGGCCAGTGCGGCCCACTGCGCCAGCGCGCGACGCCGATTCACATTGAACCCGTGCACGAACAGAAATATCGGCCGACCGCAATCGGGTCGCAGTTCCTCCAGAATCGCCTCGCGCCGTCCACCGCCGCGATCGGCGGCCCGCAGGCTCAGCAGCACGTCGTAGCTCATCTCAATACGCGGCCCCGCGCCGCACGATGCGCACCAGATCGCTGCACAACCACGCGATCGGCCCGCCGATGACCAGTCCACTGATCGTGCCCACCGCGCTGGCGACCGCGGAATCGGTTCCCAGCGAGGTTCCCGCCGCCGCGAGCAGACCCGCCAGGGTGGCCGCCAACGCCTGAATCAACAGCTGCCAACGGTTTTCGAGCAGTATTTGAAACGCGTCGATCCGACGTTCGATATGTTCGGTCAATCCCGCGGCGAGCTCATCCGAGGACGCGAGTTCGGCGCGCTCGACCAGTTCGCCTTTCACGTAATCAGCCGGGTACAGCGCGGGCACCAGTCGCGGATCGCCGATCACCGCGAAAGTCAGCGCATGCCGCAGTTTGTCGGGCACCCGCGGATCCGGTACGAACACCGCGAGATAACGCAGCGAATCGGCGAGTTGGCCGGCGAGCTGTCGAGAAGTAGCCGCATAACTGATATCCGACGGTCCACCGCCGGGCCTGTCCCGCAGCGTGGTTCCCTTACCGCGCTCCATCAGATGCCGGGTCACCGCCTCGTTGAGCGCGTTGATATCGACGCCGAAGAATCCGTCGACGAGCAGCCGCTGAAATATTTCGCGCAGCGGGGTCTGCCGTTTCACGAACTCCACGGCCAGAAACGCGACGATCCCGGCCGCCCCGGTCAGCAGCAACAACTGCCCCAGAGCGGCCGAAATGCTTGCGCCCCCGGCCCTTCCGACCGATTTTCCGAGCCATACCCGCAACGCCCACACACCGAAACCGATGACGGTCGCCGTCGACAGCGCGAGGACCGCCGGGGGCGCCAGCAGCGGAATCAATCGAGGCGGGTGCGGCACTGGGGAAATCGCCGCGATCCGCTCACCGGCGCGCGCGAGATTACGGCCGAGGATCATCAGTGACCAGGTCGTCACAATGGTGGTCAGGGCCACGACAATCCAGCCCCAGCGCTCCATCCGACCTCCACTACGCGGCGGCGATGCGGTGATCGAATGTCCGCATCCCAGTGAAAACCTAGGCCACGCATGCTTGCACCGCAATCCTTTTCAGGATTGCGGTATGGACAAATCTTCCCTCGATTTCGTCCGACTGGTCGGAACATCCATTCGGAGTAATTCCGTCGAAATCCGCGAAATACGACAGTCGCTCAGGACGGTGTGGCGGCGAACGATTCCACGCGCGCCAATGTCCGTGCGCTGCCGTCGACTTCGAGTTGTATGTGCAGGCCGCGCTCGCCCCGCCAGGCGCGGATGAGCACCTCGTCGCCCGCCAGCACCGGGCCGACGTGTTCGACGATCACCCGATACGGCATCGCCCGCTGTTCGGGGAACCGGCCGAGCGCCTCCTCCACCGCCTCCCAGTGCACCGCGTTGTTGACGTGCCCGTAATGGTCGACATCGGTGACGCGCAACGGGAACGGCCACACCTGGGCGTCGACGGCCGCGCCCTCGACCAGCGCGGCCTTCCAGCGCAGGCGGTGCTCGGTGGTCGCGGCGAGCATCGGCGCCATGAACCGGTCGCTCATCCGCGCCGGACGGCCGCCCTCGATGTCGACGTGGATCAGGAACATCTCCGCATCGATCAGGCCGCCGTTCTCGCCCGCGACCTGAATGCGCATATTGCACCACCGGTTCGACAGCGCCTGCGGCCACCGCCGCAGATGCGCCTGGTCACCGAATTCGATCGGCGCCGACACATCGATCACGGTGCGGCGAACGATCCAGCCCCGATGCCGATCGCCCTCCTCGACCACCTTCAGATGGTCGTATCCGATGTCCTGCAGATACCGCGCCGCCGAATCCAGCCGTAGCCGCCCCGCACCGTCGGTGTCTCCCAATCGCACCGGCCACTGCTCGTGGAACGCCCGACTCAGGTCCAGGCACGGCGGCAGCGGAAACGCGATGTCGGCCAACCGATCGACGGTGGCGGCGCTCATGAACTCTCCTCTCGCAGGTCACGCGTGAGCGTACCGACCGGACCGCACAACCGCCCCTTCGACACGGACCCGCGCGCTCGGATCGAGTCGTTCACCGACCGGCCCCGCGCGCGACCGGTACCGTTGTGCTGGCAGTTCGGCCTGCCGTGCGGGAGGGGTGTTGGCCCGGGTATTCATCAGTCACGCGAGCGCGGATCGCGAGTGGGCCGCAGAGATTCGCGGCTGGCTGGTCGCCGACGGCCACGAGGTCTTCCTCGATCTGCACCCGGTCGACGGCTTGATCGTCGGCGAGGAATGGGAGCGTGCACTCTATCGGCGGTTGCGCTGGGCCGATGCGGTGGTCTGCGTCATCACCGCGACCTATCTGCAATCGGTGTGGTGCGCGGCCGAAGTCGGCATCGCCAAGGCCAACGGCGCGCGGCTGCTGCCAGTCCGCGTCGCGGCCGATATCACCCATCCACTGCTGAAATCGCTGCAGCAGTCCAATGCCGCGGCCGATCCCGCGGTGGCCCGCGAAAAGCTCGCGGTGGCCCTGCGTCGACTGGATATGGGCGGAGGCGTGGGCTGGTCCGATGATCTGCCGCCCTATCCGGGCCTGGAAGCGTTCGGCACCGACCGGCGGCGGGTGTTCTTCGGCCGCACGCGCGAGGCCGCCGAGGTCGCCGAACTGCTGCGCAAACCGGCGACCCGGACCGAACCGGCGATCCAGCTGGTGATCGGCCCCTCCGGATGCGGGAAATCCTCCCTCGTGCGCGCGGGTGTCATCCCGCTGATCGCCGAGGAACCGCTGTGGCTGCCGCTCGAACCGATCGTCCCCGGCGCCGACCCGATCGGTGCGCTGGCCCGATCCCTCGCCCCCGCCCTCGCCCGCACCGATCCGCAACACCCACCGCGATCGCTGCGAGAACGCCTGACCGGCACCGGACTTCGCGATATCGCCATCGACATCCTCAACGCCGAACAGGCGGGCGTCGAATGCAAACTGCTACTGGTCATCGACCAGTTCGAACAGCTGCTGCGCCGCACGCCCCCGCGCGACCGCGCCGAATTCGTCGACCTGCTGCTCCCGGCCGTGGGCGGACCGATCCAAATCCTCGCCACGCTGCGACCCGAATTCCTGGACCAGCTGGGAACCGATCCCGCGCTGGCGCGCATCGCGACCCGCACCCATCCCCTGCGCCCGCTGCGCACCGACGCGCTGCGCGAGGTCATCCAGGAACCCGCGCGGGTGGCGGGTTTGACCATCGAGGACGGTCTGGTGGAGGCGCTGCTCGCCGACACCGACAGCGGCGACGCCCTGCCACTGCTCGCCTTCACCCTGCAACAGCTCGCATACGGACTGCGCCGCGGCGACCGACTGACCCGAGACCGCTACGACGAGATCGGCGGCGTGCGTGGCGCGCTGGAACGCCAGGCCGAGACCGCGCTGGCCGAGGCGCGCGCGGCGACCGGACACTCCGACGCCGAGATCGTGGCGATGCTGCTGCGCCTGGTCACCGTCGACGAATACGGCGTACCCACGCGCGACCGCGTCGCCCGCGCGGAATTGAGCGAGTCGGCGCGAAAGGTGTTCGACGCCTTCGTCACCCATCGACTGCTCGTCGTCGCCGAGGAGGACGGGCGCATCGTCGTCACCGCCGCGCACGAGGCGTTCCCACGCAACTGGACGCGGTTGCGCGAGGCCATCGCCGCCGAGAGCACCGCGCTGCGGGCCCGGCGCGCGGTGGAGATCGCGGCCGCGGACTGGGAACGCGACCGCAAACCCGCGCGGCTGTGGGAGCGCGATCGGCTCGCGGTGGCCGCCGCCGATCTCGGGGCCCGGGTGCGACTGTGGCGGCTCGGCGCGACGCGGGTCGAGATCAGCGCGCGGGCACGGACATTCCTGGAACGCGGCTATCGCCGCGATCGCCTGCGACGCGGCCGCGCGACCGCGGTGCTGTCGGCGCTGCTGTGCGCGGCGCTGGTGGCCGCCTTCGTCGCGATCGTGCAGCAGCGCCAGGCGGTGGCCCGCCAGCACACCGCGGTCGCGGGAAAGCTGCTGGCGCAGGCGAATCAACTGCGTCCGGTCGATCCGCGCACGGCGATCCGGCTCGGCGTGGCGGCCGATCGCATCGATCCGGGCAACGAGACGCGCCAGTGGTTGATCAATACGCTGTCCACGACCCGATACGCGGGCACGATCGACGACATCGCGAAAAATGTACTGCGACTGTCCTTCTCGCCGGACGGGCGGACGATCGCGGTGCAGCACGACGGGGGAACCATCGAACTGTGGGCGGTCTCCGACTCCGGGCGATCGCGGCGATTGAGCGAATTGACCGGTGTCAGCAATATCTCGGCGATCGCCTTCACCCCCGACGGGACGACGCTGCTGACCGGCTCCGGCCAGGACCTCAACGCCAGGGACGCCCGCCTGGGCTATTCGGTGTCCGCCGAACCGCGCTACGACCCGTTCAGCATGGACGGCCTGATCCAGTGGGATCTCACCGATCCGGCCCATCCGCGCACGAAAGCGCATCCGGCGCTGGATATCTCACCCAAACTGCGTTTCGATTTCGCCCCGGCGACGATGCTGGCTCTCGGCACCGAGTACCAGCAGCCGACCGCGCTGTGGGATCTCGCCGACCCCGATCATCCGATGCCCGTCGCGACGCTGCTGCCGCCCGAGCAGACACTGGAGGTCGCCGAATTCTCCCCCGACGGACGGCTGCTGGTGACCGGCACCCGCGCGGCCACCACCCTCTGGGACGTCACCGACCGGCACTCACCGCGCCCGATCGGCCGATTGGATCTGCCGCCGCGCGCCATCGCCCAGCACATCGCCTTCTCTCCCGACGGACGCCGCATGGCGGTTTCGGTATTCCCGACCGGCGTCGCGCGCTGGGACGTCACCGACCCCGCGCATCCGCGCGCCGAACCGGCCTTCGATTCGGGCGGTACGGCGTGGCCGGTATTCGCCCGGTCGGGGAATATGGTCGCCGTGGCGGCCGAATTCGGCAACCGGGTCACGCTGTACCGGTTCGGCGAGACCGGGGACGACGTGGAGACGATCTCGGATCTGGTCGGCCGGACCGGCGCGACGACGGCGATCGCGTTCTCGGCCAACGGCATCATCGCCGTCGGCGGGCCCGATGGGCGCACCATTCTGTGGACGACCGACACCCGTGCGCAACCGCAACCGATCGGCGAACAGGTTTCCGGGCAGGTCGACCGGATCGTCGCGGAGAACGGAATCGCCACCGCCGCCGGGCTCATCGCGACCGGCGGTAAGAACGGCAGGGTCGACCTCTGGGACACCGGACAGTCCGATACACCCGTGCACACCGCCTCGTTCGATACCGAGCATTTCGACTTCAGCGACAACGACATTCGCATCAGCTGCGTCGCACTCTCACCCGACGGCACGACCTTGGCGGTCGGGGGAATAGATCGAACCGTCTCGCTGTGGGACGTGACCGACCGACGCCGCCCGCGACGACTGGGCGCGCCGCTCACCGGTCTCGACGGTATCGTCCGCACCCTCGCGTTCACTCCCGACGGCACGCGCCTGGCCGCGGGCAGCGATCTGAACTCACTGGTGTGGAATATCGAGACCAGGGATGCGCCCCGGCGGCTCGGGCGCGGCGTCTACCAGGTACAGATGCGGCAGGTCTACGTCACCGCGAGCGGGCGCATCCTCGGAATCGGCTGGCAACACGAGCACAAGGGTCTGTCCTTCTGGGATTTCACCGACTCCGACAACCCGATCCGGCTCGGCGAGATCGCGGTACCGATGAGCGCGAGCGTGGCCTACTCGCCGGTGACCGGGGTGCTGGTGGCGGTGGAGAAGAACGTCGCACAGTTCTGGGATGTCCGCGATCCCGCGCGCGGCACGCGGGTCGGTAATGCCGTGCAATCGAATTTCGGACTGATCAGCCCTCGATTCGACGCGACCGGAACGGTTCTCGCCACATCGGGCAACGGACGGGTCCAGATGTGGCTGGTCACCGATCCGGCGCATCCGACCCCGGTCGGCGAGCCGCGCGACGCGGGGGCGGGCGATATCGTGGCCGCGACCTTCACCGCCGATTCCAACCGTCTGATCACCGGACACGATCTCGGGGTGAGCCGCACAGTCGCCAAGGTGGCGATGTGGGATCTGCGCCGACTGTACGAACTGCGCCGCGACCCCGCCGACACCGGTTGCCGCACAGTCGGATCCGGCCTGGATCCGGACACCTGGCGGCAGTACATCCAGGAACTTCCCTATCGCGACACCTGCCGGTGACCGCTCAAGGCGCGGGCGACAGCCGCACCACCCGACCGAACTGGGAGTTGTCGGTGAAATAGATGGTGTCGGCGGAGTCGACCGTGAGCCCCGCGACCGTGCCCAGGTCGGTGTAGGGCAGCCGCGTCGGCGTCCGCGCGCCGGGCGTGAGCCGCCACAGCGCGGCGGTCGTGCGCGAGGGCCTGCTGCCGTCCTCGGCGGCGGGTTCGAAGACATCGTCCGCGAGCAGCAGATTGCCGTGATGATCGACGGTGAGGGCCTCGACGAATTTCAGGTCCGGAATCGGGGTCGGCGTCGCGGGTGGTTTACCCGCGCGGAAGGTCAGCAGCGTCGGATTCGGTTCGGCCACATAGACGATGACATCACCGGAATCGGAGACCGCGATCGGCGCGCGGAGTCGGTCGACGTTGGCCAGCACCTCGGGCGCGCCGCCCGCGGGCAACCTCAGAATCCGGGCGTGCTCGGGGTCGGTGGCGTACACGATGCCCGCGCGATCGACCGCTACCCCGGCATCGTAGGAATGTCCCGCGCGGCCGGAATCCTGGCCGGACGCAACGGAGAGGGGCAGGGCGACGGTCGATTTCCGGTCCGGCGCGATCCGCAGTATCCGCTCCGCGCCGTAATCGGTGGCGTACAACTCCTCGGCGGGGCCGATCGCGAGGGAATACGGCGACTTCAATTCCGGCACGGCCAGCCGCTGCGGTAGGAAGCGCCCGGCCGCGAGCCATTGCACAGACCCGGATTCCACCACGTACACATCCCCGGTGCGTCCCACGGCGATTCCGCGCGGGGAGTCCACCAGCAGCGGCAGGTCGGTCTGGGTCTGCCAGCCGGTCGCGTGTCGCGCGCGCGACCCGTGCGGCCACCAGATCCACACGGCGACAACCACCGCGACCATGGCCGCGACGCCGACCAGCCATATCCGGGACGGTCGCGTCGTCATGGTCGCAGTCTAGGGCGACGCGGCGAGCGCGGCGGCCGCGTCGACGATGCCGAAGCCGTACACCGGCGTGTACACCCCGCGAATCACCCCGCCCAGGAACGGCAGTCGCGCGGTGCGCAGGATCGCGTCGTAGATCTGGGCCCGCGTGCGGCCCTGCGCCGCCAGCAGCGCCGCGACACCGGCGACGTGCGGGGCAGCCATCGAGGTGCCGCTGAACGCGTCGTAGTCGGCCTGCCCGCAGCGCGGCGAACCGGTGCCGCGCGGGACCAGCGACCACACATTCTCATCGCAGTGCGGCAATCCCGAACCACCTGGCGCGGCAACCACTTTCAGATCCGGCTTCACGCCCAGATCCGAATACAGCGCCTTCACCTCGTAGCGGTCGGTGGCGACCACGCAGAGCACGTCGCGGGTGAAGGAGGGGTCCGAGCACAGCGGCAGGGTTTCGTTGCCGGCCGCGGCCACGACCGCGACATCGCGTGCCACCGCGTAGGCGATCGCATCGGCCAGTCGCGTTCGCAGCCCGAGGAAGGCCAGCACCTGATCGTCGGGCAGTCCGACCAGACTCAGATTGATGACATTCGCGCCGTGATCGCTCGCCCAGCGCACACCGTCGGCGATGTCCTCGTACACGCCCACGGCATTGTCGAGCACCTTCACCGGCATGATCCGCGCATCCGGCGCGACCCCGGCGATCCCGGTACCGTTCGCGCTCGCCGCGGCCGCGATCCCCGCCACATGCGTACCGTGGCGATCCGATGCGACCCCCACACCGTCGGGTCCCCGCCAGTCGCCGTCGCCGCAGGGCCGTTGTCCCGCAGGACAATCGGTGAAGGTCGCGCCGGGGACGAGTTTGCCCGCCAGATCCGGATGGTCCAGATCCACGCCGGTGTCGACCACCGCGATCACCACCCCCGCCCCGGTACTGCTCGCCCACGCCTGCGGGGCGCGGATCTGGGCCAGCGCCCACTGCTTGTCCACCAGGGGGTCGGCCGCGGCGCCGGACGGCGTCGCCGACGCGACCACCGCCGCGGCGACCGAACTCACCGTGAGACCGACCGCCAGCACCGTCCGAAGACGCGAGAGCCACATGATCCGCTCCGAAATCGAGCCCAGCGACGCGCAACTGGGCCGGGTACTCCATCATCCCCCGCCGACGCGCCCGCGCCACGGAATTCGCGGGTCAGGACCACCTCCCGGGCGCGAACACATCGGTCCAGTGCGCGGGCCAGGTCGCCAGCGCGATGATCGCCATGATCACCAGATGTACCGGGGCGGCGAAACTTTCCCTCGGACCGTGGTGATTGACGATATGGGTCACCACCGCACCGGTCAGCACGAGGATCAGCACCGCCGAGCCGAGGAAGCGCGCCTCGTGATACGGCACAGCCAGCAGCAGCGCGCACGCGCCCTCGATCGCGCCCACTACGAACCGGAACCAGGCGGGCCACCCCCAGTCGGGGAACTTGACCGAATACGCCGGCCCGAAAAGCGTGGGCCCGGACCAGAACTTGGTGACCGCTCCCAACATGAACTCCACGGCGAGAAACCACAGCAGGCCGGTCGCGACCCATCCGGGCCAGGTGTGCGCGATAGTCATACCGCCTTGACCGCCGCCACGGTCCGAATGTGACAGTCCTCGCCCGGCACGGATCAGCGCGAGGAATTTCGGCACCGGCGCAACCAGCGCCACGGTGGTATCCCAGCTCGAGCTGGTCAGCCCTGCGATGGCCATGGCCTCTCCCTGCCGACGGTCCATAGCACGCGGTCGACTTCGCAAGAACGCAAACAAACCTACGGTCGCGGCTACGTCGGCACGAGGGTCTTTTCCCCGTCGACGTCTCGACCCGTAAATCCTTCTATGTGAAAACGGTTGAGTACGAGGCCCTTCCCCGACACGACGCGCCCCCGCCGCCTGCTATCATCAGCGAAACTTAGCCTAACCAAACTATTGACCGACAGAGGTTTCGACGATGGAGTTTGTGGCAGCGGCGCCGTCGGTCGCGACGCAATTGTTCGGCAGTGGACTACTCGGGGTGCGCGAGGGGCTCGAGACGGGCATCGTGGTCATGATTCTGGCCGCGTTCCTGGTCAAATCCCAACGCCGCGACGGGCTGAAATGGCTGTGGGCGGGCGTCGGACTCGCCGTGGCGATGATGCTGGCGATCTTCGCCGCGATCCACTACGGGACCTCCACCGTCGACGGATTGGCCGCCGAGGCGATCGCGGGGGTGGCCTCGCTGGTCGCGGTCGTCATCGTGACCTTCATGGTGTTGTGGATGCGCAGCGCCTCCGCGCACATCTCCGGGGACCTCAAACGCGGCATGACCCGCGCGCTGGAGGGCGGCGGCCTGGCGATTCTGACGCTGTCGTTCTTCGCGGTCGGCCGCGAGGGCGTCGAAACCGCCCTGCTGATGGTCGGTTACGCCGAGAACGCCTCCGGCAGCAGCTGGCCGCTGATCGGACTGGTCGCCGGGGTGGCCGTGGCCGCGGTGCTCGCGGTCCTGCTGTATTTCGGCGCCATCCGGATCAACTTCGCGATCTTCTTCACCTACACCGGCGCATTCCTGATCCTGGTCGCCGCCGGAATCCTCGGCTACGGCGTGCACGCGCTGCAACTGGTCGGCTGGCTGCCCGGCGCCGACCGGCTCGGCTTCGACATCACCGCCCACTTCGACCAGTCGTCCTGGTACGGAACCATTCTCGCGGGCATCTTCAACTTCCGCCCGGACCCCACCCTGCTGCAGGCCATCGCCTGGGCGGTGTACCTGGTGATCGTCCTGACGCTGTTCCTGCGCCCGATGCGCGCGAACCGGACCAGCCCGCCGATGGCCTCCGAACCGATGCAGACTCCGGCCGCGTGACGCGGCCGGCGCAGAGAAGGAATGAAACACCTGTGAAATCGAGTCGAGTCGTCGCCGCGTCGGGCCTGGCCGTGATCACCGTCCTGGCGACCGCGGCCTGCACGGAGAAATCCAAGGCGGGCGCGGGTGATATCGCGGTCACCTCCACCGATTCGTCGTGCGAACTGGCCGCCACGTCCGCGGGCACCGGCAAGGTCAACTTCGTCGTCGCCAACCAGGGGTCGAAGATCACCGAGTTCTACGTCTTCGGCGCCAACAATCGGGTACTGGGTGAGGTCGAGAACATCGGCCCCGGCGTCTCGGGCAAGCTGACCGTCGAGATCACCGATCCGGGCACCTACGAGACCGCCTGCAAACCGGGCATGGTCGGCAACGGCATCCGCCAGCAGCTGACCGTCACCGGCGACAAGAAGGCCAAGACCGAGGTGCCCGCCGACGTGACCCAGGCCGAACAGCGCTACCTGGACTATGTGCGCCGCCAGCTCGACGGCCTCGTCGGCCAGACCGCCTCGTTCGTCGCGGCCGTCAAATCCGGTGACCTCGACACCGCCCGTAGGCAATTCGGCCTGACCCGCACCTTCTACGAGCGCATCGAACCGGTCGCCGAATCCTTCCCGGATCTGGATCCGAAGATCGATATGCGCTGGGACGACACCGAGAACGGCACCCAGCCCTTCACCGGATTCCACCGCATCGAACGCTTCCTGTGGCCGCCGCAGCAGAAGGAGATCGGCGAGAAGGGCGACGCCATCACCCAGGCCGACCTCGACAACGCCAAGACCGCCGACACCAAGGCGGCCATCGACACCGAGGCAGACACCCTGCTGGCCAATGTCACCGCGCTGCGCGCGGAGGTGACCAAGCCCGACTTCGTCTTCGAGACCCAATCCTTCGTCAAGGGTCCACAGGCGCTGGTCGACGAGATCGCCGCCACCAAGGTCGGCGGCGAGGAGGACCGCTACTCGCGCACCGACCTGTGGGACTTCGCCGCCAATATCGACGGGTCGGAAACCCTGATCGCGGAACTGCAGCCGATGATCGCGGCCAAGGATCCGAAATTGATGGACAAGATCACCGCCCAGTTCCAGGCGGTCCGCGACGGCATCAACCAATTCCGCGACGGCGACGGCTACGCCTCCTACAAAACCGTCACCGAGGACCAGCGCAAAACGCTCTCGGACAAGATCGACGCGCTGTCGGCGTCGCTGAGCCAAGTCCCCGGCCTGATCCTGGGCCAGTAACCCACGAAGAGAACCCATCATGAACCACACCGAAGACCCCGCACCCCGCTCCGCGCATCGCACCGGAAGGTTCTCCCGCCGCGCCCTTTTGGGGGCGGCGGGCGCCAGCGTCGCCGTCGGCGCGGCCGCGGGCGCCGC
>NZ_BDBS01000041.1 GCF_001613105.1 Nocardia pseudobrasiliensis NBRC 108224
CGCGGGGGCCCACGGAGCACCGGCGCTTCCGGCGTCCGGCGCCGCGGCCGTCGCGGCCGGGGCCCCGAGGGCCGCGGCGACGATCATGGTGGCGATGAAAACCGGCTTCATATCAGCCTCCCTCGAGTAGACATCCCACCCGATAGATTAGCTGAAAAATAGCTCGTTCGCACCCCACGGGACCCCGAGGGATCCTCAGCGCATCTCCGAGTGCGACCGTCGGCCCCGGGTGTTCTGCGCGGCCGAGATCTGTTGCGGCGCAGAACGTCCGGTGTGGCCGACTATCGATCTCGCTCCGCACTCAGCCGAGGGTGAACGTCGCCCGTCCCGCGAGGTGCTCCAGATCCACATCCCGCGGATAGACCTCGGAATAGGTGTCGATCCACGCCTCCACCTTGCCCGCACCCGGCCACATACCCATACCGGTGACGACATTGTCCGGTGTGCCGACCAGCGAGGTGCCCTCGACTCGTTGCGACTGGCCGCTGGTCAGCCCGGTATCGAGGTTGCGCCAGTGCACGGTGAGGTAATAGGCCCCGCAGAACTCCCCGGTCTGCGTGATCTTCACCCGAACACCGAACTCACCCGAATGCGGCTCCGGCACGGTCTCGGCATTGATGATCGCGGCACAGTTGGGCCCCGGCACCCGCGTGAGAGTCGAGGTGAACTGCACAACCGGATCGGTGGGATTCGCCCCGGCAGACCCGGCCATCCCGGTCACCGCGGCCGCCACCGTCGCGGCAACCACCCCCACCCGAACCGAGACCCGTTGTAAGAAACCATTTTTCAAACTCATGCCCGGTTTGTCGCATCCGGCCCGGATGATGTTATCGATCCACGGAGCCCTCAATCTCAGGGGCTCGGTATCGCCATGTGGCTCCACCACACCCCTGCGGCATATCCTGGCGAGGTGCGCGAAGACGACGCCGTCACCGGCAACGAGCCCTTTGGCGGACGGGATGAACATCTCACCGCGGTACCGGCGGGACTTCCGAGTGACCGACGCGAATCGGCTTCTCGATCTCGCTCGCCGCGCCTACCTCGACTTGCATCCCGGTAGCACCACCGAGGACCCGCGTGCCGAGGTCACTTGCGCCGCGGATGCCTTGTTCACGATCCTCGAGTTCGATCAGCTACTGGGAGACCGGATCGAGGCCCGCCTCGCCGCCCGCGAAACCGATGGGTTGAGCCTGGGCGGCTGGCGAGCGCAGCTCATTTTCGACGAGCCCCGGCCATTGCGCCCTGATACCCTCGGAAATTGCCTGATCGGCGATGCATTCGCCCTGCCGGAGTCCGAACACTGAAGGGCCCCGGCATATTCGCCGAAGCCACAACGTCGGGTCACCCGCGCTGCGCACGCCACTGCGGCGCGAGTACCGACCAGATCTCGAGGTCGAAGCGCTTCCCCCGATGCACCACCGCCTCGCGGAGCATCCCGTCTCGGGTCATACCCAGTCGGCGAGCCACCGCGATGCTCGCCAGATTGCCGGACTTGACCTGCCACTCCACCCGGTGCACGCCCCGGGTCTCCACCGCCCAGTCGATGATCGCGCGGGAAGCCCTGGTGGCCAACCCCTTTCCGGTGCCCGCGGGCTCGAGCCAGCAGCCCACCTCGACGACGCCGTGCGGTAGGTCCATCCTGCGGAACAGCACGCCGCCCACGAGCGTGTCACCGGACCGGATACCGTAGATCCGGCCGGTGTCGGTGGCGGCCTTGTCCGCGTAGCTGCGCAGCAGTGCCCGGCTGGAGTCCAGATCCGTTGCGCGGTCGGCGAAGCCGATGTGCTGCCCGATGAACTCTCTACCGCGTTCGAGGTGGGCCAGGAACTCCTCGGCCTGCCAAGGTTCGAGCGGGCACAGGCGTGCCCCATCAGAGCCGAGCGGCACCGAGAACATCATCGGCCTCCATGATCGACAGCATCTCGCCGACCCTAACCCCCGAAGATCGTGCGGGACAACCGAATTTCAACCGGCGGCGCGCCGTCTCGTCGCGCGCGAAACCCGGCGACGACTCGGCGCGGCAATGCTCACCCACTCCCCGATCGCCCGCCTCGGCCCCACCGAACAGCGTCAACTCGCGCGCCTGCTGACCAAAGCCACGCGAGTGGATGTATCTGCGCCGTAGGCGCTTTCGATGATCATCCGGTACTGTCGAGGCCGAGGACGCGCGAAGACTTATTCCGGTATGGGTTAGTCCGGAAGTTTCGCCCCCGCATCCTGTGGCCGCCGTGAGTGGCACGGGAACCTGTGCGTCCCTTTCAGTCGATATGTCTGTGAAGGGTTGCGCTGTGTCGAATAGAGCTGTGCCGGAAGACGGCGTACTTGTCATCGGAGCGGGAATCGGCGGGCTGTGCCTCGCCCAGGGACTGAAGCGCGCCGGAATCCCCTGTGCCGTCTACGAGCGCGATGAATCGCCGCAGTCGCGGCTGCAGGGCTACCGGCTCCATATCGCCGCGTTGGGCATCCGCGCATTGCGCGAGGTGCTGCCGGACGAGCTGTACGCGCGGTTCGAGGCCACATCATTGCGGCCCCGGCCGATTGTGCCGCGCTTCGACGACCAACTCGTGCTGCGGGCGATAACGGAGTTCCCGGAACCCGGAGTCAACGTCAACCGAATGACGTTGCGGCACATCCTGTTGAGCGAACTCGACGATGTCCACTTCGGAAAGCGCCTCACCCGCTTCGACAGCGACAACGACGGCGTCACGGCCTATTTCGCCGACGGCGCCACAGCGCGCGGGCGCGTACTCGTCGGCGCGGACGGAGTCCACTCCCCGGTCCGCCGCCAATACCTGCCGCACGCGCGGATCGAGGACACCGGCCTGCGGCAGCTGTACGGCAAGATCCCGCTGAACGAGCGGACCCGACCGCTGTTCGACGACGAGATGCACGCCGTGTTCAGCATGATCCTCGGCCCCGACCACACACTGGTCGGCGTGGCGCCGGTAGCGCATCCCGAACCGTTCATGACCTGCTCGGTCGGCCTACGAAGCGAGAGGATCGGTCTGTCCGACGAGGAACTGGCCACGCTCTCGGGCGGGCAACTGCGCGAGCTCGCACTGAAACAGGTGGACGGTTGGCATCCGCGAGTTCGGGCGATGGTGTCGAACTGGGCGCTGGAAACCGTTTTCCCGCTGGTGATTCGAACGAGTGTGCCGTTCGCGCAGTGGACCCCGAGCCGGGTGACGCTGCTCGGCGACGCGGTCCACGCGATGAGTCCCGCGGCCGGAGCCGGGGCGAACGCCGCGCTGCGCGACGGAGCCGCACTGGCGGCAGCCCTGAGCGCGGGACCGGACGAGGCGGTCGCCCGTGGCGCGATCGCCGCCTACGAGGAGGCCATGACCAGTCACGGATTCGCCGCCGTGCGCGAGTCCGCGACGAACGGACACCAGTTCCTCGGACAGAACCCGCTGCCGGTCTGAGAATCTACGGACCGACCTTGCTGCCCTTGCCCACCACCCAGCCGAGGCCAACCGCAGCATAAGGTCGTCACCAGCGAAGGCGACGTCGACATCGGGGGTAGCCCGGACGCCGGTTTGCCGTTCTTCCCTCGGGGCGGCTCGGCATGAAGACGGCCACGCCAGACCGATCCGCGACTGCGCCGGGTCAGCGAAGTTTGCGGAAGAACTCGCGTAGATCGTCGATCATGAGGGTGGGGGCCTCCATCGGGGCGAAGTGACCGCCGCGGTCGAACTCCGACCAGTGGACGAGGGTGTTGTGCTTCTCGGCGATGCCGCGAATCGTGTTGCCGCCCGGGAAGATTGCGATGCCGGTGGGTACCCCGGAGTTGGGGAGCTCCACGCCCCATTGCTGGGATTCCTTGTACAACCGCATGGACGAGCCCGCAGTGTTGGTGAACCACAGGATCGAGAGATCGGTGAGCAGCATGTCACGGTCGATCGCGTCGGTGGGCGTGGCCTTGGTTGGATTGGTGTAGGTGTTCACCACGTCCAGGACCCACGCCAGCATGCCCGCGGGCGAGTCCGCGACCGCCGGCGCGAGTGTCTGCGGGCGGGTGGCGTGCATGCCCGCATATCCTGAGGTGTCGCTGCTGCTCCAGTCTTTCAACTGCGCCAGCTTCTCCTGATCGCTTGCGCTGTAACCGGATCCGTTGTCCTCCCAGGAGGGGATGGTGATCGGATCGTTGAGGTGGATACCTGCCACATGCTCGGTAGCGATGCGGCCCAGCTGCGGTGCGATGAACGAGCCCGCATCGCCGCCTTGTGCGCCGTAGCGCTCGTAGCCCAACTCGGCCATGAGTTTCGCGACGAGTTCCGCGCTGCGCTCGGTTGACGCCGCACCGGCCGCGCGTGTGGGGCCGGAGAAGCCGAACCCCGGCAGCGTCGGAATCACCAGGTGGAAGGCATCTTCGGGAGTGCCGCCGTGCGCGACCGGATCGGTAAGCGCGCCGATCATGGCGGTGAAGTCCTCGAACGGCCAGCCGTGCACCAGGACCAGCGGCAACGCCTCGGGCTCGGCTGACCGGACATGCAGGAAATGCATACGCTGCCCATCGATGTCGGTGACGAACTGCGGATACCGGTTCCGAGCCGCTTCCTGTGCTCGCCAGTCGAAGCCTGTACGCCAGTACTCGGCCAGCTCCCGCACATAGCCGGTCGGGATGCCGTAGGTCCAACCGACGCCGGGCAGCTCCTCGGGCCAGCGGGTGGCAGCCAACCGACGGTTCAGATCCTCGAGGTCGGCATCTGGAATGTCGATGCGGAAGGGAGCGAAAGTTGTCATGTCTGCAAAGCTAGGAGTGGCTTAGGACAGTTCTGCTCCTAAGCTGGTGGCATTCTCGAATCATGCTCGAAACCTCCGCGCGCCTTCTGCGCCTGCTGTCCCTGCTGCAGATGCATCGCGATTGGTCGGGCGGCGATCTGGCAGAACGCCTCGGCGTCAGCACCCGGACCGTGCGCCGGGACGTGGACCGGCTGCGTGAGCTCGGCTATCCGGTGGACGCCGTCCAGGGCACGGCGGGATACCGGCTGGCTGCGGGCAGCACCCTGCCGCCGCTGCTGCTCGACGATGAGGAGGCGCTCGCCATCGCGGTCGGGCTGCGCACCACGACGGGCGGGACCGTGGCCGGCTTCGAGGACTCCGCGCTGCGCGCCCTCACCAAACTCGAACAGGTCATGCCCTCACGTCTACGGCACCGATTGCAAGCCTTGCAGCGCTCGGTGATCCGCGTGGAGGCGACCGCGCCACGTGTGGCACCCGACACCCTCATCGCCCTGTCCGACGCCTGCCACCGCCACGAACGGTTGCGCTTCGAGTACACGAATTTCCAAGGCCACCAATCGATCAAGGACGTCGAACCGCACTCGGTAGTCAACTTCAACCGGCACTGGTACCTGGTCGCTTGGGACCCGGCGACCGCGGACTGGCGTTCCTATCGAGTGGACCGGCTACTCCCCCGGACACCCACCGGACCCCGCTTCCCCCCTCGCGACGCGCCGGAAGGCGATGTGGCTACCTACCTCTCACGGCAACTCTCCGCTCGCGCGTGGCCCTACCGCGCCACTGTCACCCTGCACCGGTCAGCCGCCGAACTGGCCGACCGAATCTGGACCGGGATGGGCGTGCTGGAAGCGATCGACGACACCAGTTGCCTGCTCCATGTAGGGGCCGACTCCCCATGGGCACTGTCCTGGATGATCACGTCCATCGACACCGACTTCACCATCACCGATCCCCCGGAACTGGTCGAACAGATCGAAATCCTCGCTCGCCGTTGCGCAGCCGCGATCCAGGCATGAGGGATATCAGTCGGCGATCCGCTTGGTGGCCGAGGCACGTACAGACCAGTCGCGGGGCGGCGCTCAGTCCTGTGCGTCGACGAGCATGCCCTGGATCTGCTCGCGCAATTCGGGGTAGTGGCGGCAGTCGGCTGTCTTCCTCGTCATCTCGACCCTCCCGAATGGGTGCGGTCTGGCTGGTCGGTGGTCCTGTGGCCGCCGAAACCCTTTGCTACCCAGCAGATCCGAAGCAGGTATGAGACAGCGGTTTGCAGCGCGTCATCGCATACTCACGGGGTGTCGAAATGCAGGGACGCCGAAGGGGGGCAACGACTCTCAATCTGGTTGCCGCTGCCGTCATCGTGCTGCAGCAAGTCCGCTGTTCGACCGAGGTCATCCAGTACCCCCGGTACCGAGTTGGTCTACACGATCTATCCTCAGCGCGGCCAGGTGCGGGAACAGAACGGCCACCAATCCAAGATCAGCACACCGACACCATGATCAAACATCATGCCGTAGTGCGCATTTCAACCCACTCCGCACTCGTCGGTCAACGCACGACAATGCCGATGACACGATGCCGGGCCGAACGCGCGGCCTTCACCGTCGCCGCCCGCTTTCCGTCTATTTCTGCGACCCGGAGGGTCCTTGGCGGCCCGGCAGCAACGAGGAGTCAATGGTCTTGTCCGCCAATACCTTCCCCGCCGCCGTGGAATCCGCACACCATCGGAAGGCGCTCAGCGAAGGTTTGTTGTGACCGCCTGCGACCGATCCGTGTCCACGCTGATCGCGTCAACACGAACTTCCGGCCGCGGGGGCCCACTTTCTTGCCGTGACCGATGACGAATGACGCCCCGCGGCGAAATTGTCTATTCGGGGGTGGTGCGGGGGTTGAGAGCGTCGCGCAACGCCGCTCGTGAGGTCACGCCGAGTTTGGGAAACACCTGGTAGAGGTGGGTGCCGACCGTTCGGGGTGAGAGGTAGAGACGTTCGCCGATTTGTTTGTTGGTCAGTCCGGATGCGGCCAGTAGGGCGATCTCTCGTTGTTGCGGGGTGAGGGCGCCGACGGACGCGGGGGGTGGGTTGGCCGGTTGGCCGGTGGCGCGTAGCTCGGTGCGGGCGCGGGTTGCCCAGGGTGCGGCCTGTAGTCGGTCGAAGGTGTCGAGGGCGGTGGCGAGGTGGCGGCGGGCTTCGGTGGTGGCCTTCGCGCGGCGCAGGCGTTCTGCGTAGGCGAGTTGAATTCTGGCTTGCTGGAAGGGCCATCGGTCCGCATCCGGTACGGCGAGCGCCATGTCGAACAGGTCTCGGTAGCGCTCGGGTGGAGCGACCATCGCTTGTGCGCTCGCGGTGACCAAGGCGAGCCTGGGTGAGATCGCCGCGACGTTCGCGTCGAGGATCTCGGCTACGTGGCGGGCCGCGTCATCGCTGCGGCCCGCCCGGACCGCGGCCTCGACGAGTTCGAGGATCACCCACAGCGCATGGGGTGCGTGGGTGGGAACCGTACCGGGGTGGCAGACGGTCAGCGCATGGTGGTAGGCGGCCTCGTAGTCGCCGCGACCCAACTCGGCGAGAGCTCTCGTGTGTGCGGCGTAGTGGGTAAGGAGCCCGATTCGGTTCGGTGCGGCCCAGCGAACAATGTTGTCCGACAGGGCTTTCGCAGTGTTGTACTCGCCGCGTGCGGCCGCGATGTACGCCTGCTGGAAATGCAGGAGCCCGGAGAGGATCGTGTACCCGTCGCGCGCGGCGAGTTCAAGTCCTTCGGTGGTCATCCGCTGTGCCAGATCCCATTCGCCGGTCATCAGGCAGTCGTAGCCGAGCACGACGAACGCTTCGATGGCGGAGGTGATCGCGCCACCGGCCCGGCCGTGGGTGAGGACGTGTTCGAGGGCCGCCCGGCATCCCACCACCCGATCGGTGTAGATCGAGGCGATGCCGATCCGCACGACGTAGGCGTGATCGGTCTGCTCGCGGATTCCCGCGATCGCCGCCTCCAGTTGTGTCAGGGTCGACGCGGCGCGGCGTGCGGGCTCGACGAAGCTGCTGCCCAGCAGGACAAGGAATTCCGGCGGTTCGGGATCGAGGTGTTCGAGCGCGGTGAAGTATTCCTCGGCCAGCCCCGGCCGGGAACCGAACGCGCACGCGGCCTGCAGGACGTAGAGAGCCTCGATCAACGTCCGATCCCGCGGATCGGAGGGATCGCGCACGCCCTTGATCGCGCCGACCAGTAATCGGTGGATGGTGTCGATGTCGCCGCCGCGGTTGGTCATCAGCGCCGCGGCCGCCAGCGCGCCCGCCGGCGAGCCGCCGGGTCCCTGTTCGGCGTTCTCGATCAGTCGGTGCGCCTCGGTCAGGTCGCCGGTGATGTCCGCGCCCAGATACGCGGCGACCATCGCCTGCGGTTGCGGTCGTCGGATCGCGGACTGAATTCGGCTGCGCGCAAGAGTAATCCGATCGCACCCACCGGATCGCCGCGACGCTGGGCGCGGGTGGCGGCGTGCTCGAGCAGTTCGGCGACGTGCTCGTCGGGTTCGTCGGCGGCGTGGGACAGGTGCCAGGCTCTGCGGTCCGGATCCGCCGAGAATTGCTCTGCCAGTTCCCGATGTGCCCGGCGGCGCTGCTGGTGGGTCGCCAATTCGACGACCGCCGCGCAAACCAGCGGATGCCGGAACCTGGGCCCGCCGATGTCGATGCGGACCAGGCCCAGCTGCTCGGCTGCCTCCAGGCCCTCGATCTGCTGCGTGCCGACCGGAACGGCCGCCATAGCTCCGGGCTCGTCCCCGGCCAGCGCCGCCAGCAGCAGTTGTCGACGCGACTCGGCGGGAAGGCTTTCGATGCGGCGGGCGAAGAGGGTGTGCAGGCGTCGGCCGACGCGGGTCACACCCGGCGCGCGATGCGTGCTGTGCGCGCCGGGCAACTCCACCAGAGCGAGCGGATTGCCCTGTGCCTCGGCGAGATAGCGTCGCCGGGTACGCGTGGACAGTTGGGGGAAGTGTTCGGTCAGCAGCGCCGTGGCCGCGTCGTCGTCGAGCGGCGCGAGTTCGATCTCGCGCATGCCTTCGGATTCGAAATCGCTGTCCTCGCCGGTGCGCGCCGCCGCGATGAATCCCACCCGGATACCGTGCAGACGCCGCGCGACCATGCCCAGCACCTGCGCGCTGGCCCGGTCCATCCAGTGCAGGTCGTCGACGATCAGCAGTACCGACCGATCGATCGCGGCGCAGATCAGCAACGCCCGCACCGCATTCGACAGGGTCAGCCGGTCGGGCGCGGATCCGTCCCGCAGCCCCAGTCCAGCTTCCAATGCTCGCCGTTGCGGGCCGCTCAGTCGGTCCATGTCGTCCAGCAGGGGGTAGAGCAGCTGATGCAGTCCGGCATAGCCGACCTCGGCCTCGAACTCGACTCCGGCGCAACGCAGTACCCGAAGGCCCGCCGTCACCGCTGATTCCGCCGCAGCGGTGAGCAGGACCGTCTTCCCGATACCCGCATCCCCGACGATCAGCATCGCGCCACCACCCACACCGGCACCCGTTGTGAACGCATTCAGTTCGGCGAGCTCACGGTCTCGGCCGATCAGGTGCACCGATCCCACAATCACCGATGCTATCCGAGCGTGCGGTGGCACGGCGCTGCCCAGTGGGGCCGTTACGCGGAGACCGACGCCGCCGCTTCCTTGATCAGCGCGGCCACCGCTTCGGGCTGTGACACGTAGACCGCGTGACTGCCCGCCACCTCTGTGACCTTCGCCTCGGCGCGCTCGGCCATCACCCGCTGGACCGGCGGCGGGATCATCCGATCCGCGGTCGCGATCAGGTACCAGCTCGGCTTGGACCGCCAGGCCGGCGTGCCGACCTCGCCACCGGCCGCGCCGACGCCCCACGGCACCTGCGAGTCGGCCATGAAGGCGGCCTCTTCCTCCGACAGGTCACCGGCGAACGAGTCGTGGAACTTCTCCCGATCCAGGAAGAGGAATCCTTCCTGCGGGGGCAGGATCGGCGGCACCGGTGCGCCGGGTGCGGGGTTGGCGGTGAGCGTCAGCACCGATTCGCCGGTATCGGGCGCGAACGCGGTGATGTAGACCAACCCCGCTACGGCGTCGTGTGTCCCGGCCTCGGTGATGACCGCGCCGCCGTAGGAATGCCCGACCAGCAGGACCGGACCGTCGAGAGCAGCGATCGCCTGGCGGGTCACCGCCGCGTCACCGTCGAGGGTCAAGGTCGGATTCTGCACCACGCTGACTCGGAATCCGTCCTTGCGAAGGACGTCGTACACCCCCTGCCAGCCGGATCCGTCGACGAACCCGCCGTGTACCAGCACCACATTGACTGTTGTTCCCGAACTCATGATTTCCCTCGATCCGAGAGCTCGTGCGGCCCTCACGAAAGAGTTTGGCGCGCAACAGCGTCCAGTCGCTTGAGTCATTCGACGTATATTCCGCGGAACTCGATCGCAGACCAGCCCGATGGAGATGGCGATCCTGCTGCGGTCTGCCAAAGGCTTGACCATCGCACCAACGCACTATTCAGCCGCTTACAAGGCTGTCCGGATCCTCACCAATTCACCCCCAAAGTTATTTCGAGTCTAAACAACCCTCCGCAGGCCGGGTTTCCCCTCCGCGCCCTACGACATGGCAACAACCAACGTCCGCACGTATCTTTTCGAGGAGTTCGGCGCGGCCAGCCCGCATACTGGCTGCAGTCGATACAAGTGAGCTGTAATGCCGCATGGCGGGCGTTCGCTGATCGGTTGGCCGCCAACGGCTCTCGAACATCCGGTGTCGCTGATGAATGCGCCTCAGCCCTGGCGGGTCGGTCGAATGGTCAGCTCGCCGATTTCGACATCATCGGGTTGGTCGATCGTGAATGCGATCGCCCGAGCCACCGCCGCGGGGTCGATACCGAGATCGGCCATGTGCTGCTTGACCTGTGTGCGCACGGCCGGGTCGTCGACGGCGTTGTCGACCAGTTCGGTGCGGACGTAGCCGGGGGAGATCGACGTCGTACGCAGCACCCCGTCGGTGCTCTCCTGCCGCAGGCCCTCCAGGAGGGTGCGTACCGCGTTCTTCGTTCCCGCGTACACCGCCTGGGTGGGGACGATCTTCAGGCCGGAGGTCGAGACGACGGTGACGAGGTGACCACCGCCCTGACGACGGAACACCGGCAGGGCCGCGGCGATCCCGTGCAGGATCCCCTTGAGGTTCACATCGACCATCGCCGACCAGCCCTCGACGTCTAGGTCGGCGACAGGGCTGATCTTGCTGATCCCGGCGTTGCCCACCAAGACGTCCAGACTGCCGAAACGGTCGACGGCCAGGGTGACCAGCGACCGCAGGTCGTCGGGATCGGTGACGTCCACGCGCGTGGCGACCGCTCGGCCGCCAGCGGCGGCGATCTCGGCTACGAGCCGGTCGAGTCGGTCGGTGCGGCGGGCGCCGAGCACGACGGCCGCACCGAGTGCGGCGAGGTGACGGGCTGTTGCTTCGCCGATTCCGCTGCTGGCGCCGGTGATGGCGACGACTTTGCCCTGAATGGTCACGAGGATCCTCCGCCTATAGTGGACACATGTCCGGTTACCCTGACGACTCTAGCGGACACATGTCCGTTTACGTCGAGAGCGGTGGAGCGCGGCGTGCGGACGCACAACGCAACCGCGAACTGATCCTGCAAGCGGCACGCGACCTCGTGCACCAGCCCGGCGAGCTGAAGCTCAACGCGGTCGCGAAGGCCTGCGGCATCGGGCAGGGCACGCTGTACCGGCACTTCCCCACACGCGAGGACCTGCTCGCCGAGGTGTACCGCCGTGAGGTGGAAGAGCTGGTCGCCGCGGCTCCGCGCCTGCTGGCAACGCATCGGCCGCTGGATGCGCTGGCGGCGTGGTTCGGCCGGGTCGCCGCCTACGCGCGGGTCAAACGCGACGTGTTCGCCGCCTTCGAGGCAGCGACGTGGCGCGACCTCGCCGCCCACAGCCTAGGCCCGATCGGTCAAGCGGTGGAACTGCTGCTGGCTGCCGGCCGCGCCGACGGCAGCGTCCGCGCCGACGCCGAAGCCCGCGACGTCATCGTGCTCATCAGCTGGTTGTCGCGGCTCGACGATGCCGAACTCGACGCGCGAGGGCCGCGGCTGCTGTCGATCCTCGTCGACGGACTCCGCGCGCGTTGCTGCTGAGACGAATACGCCGTGGAGGCGGCAGTTGCAGCCGGTTACGCACGTCCTGGATCGCGAGCCGCGCGGTTCGAAGCGGCGATCCGGCAGGTCCGAAGATCAACGAGCCGAGATCATCTCAGCCGTGGGAAACACACCATATTGCCGCGGAGCGGGCGTTCTGCGCGGCGAGATCGATTGCGGTACAGAACATCCGGTATTGCCGATGAGCGGGTGCTCGACCGGCCCCCGATCAAGCCGAGCAGCGTTTGTGCTGATACGCGAAGAGTTGCGTGCGGCCTGCTTGGCCGGTCAGTTCAGGTAGCTGGTCAGCCCCTCGACCACACGCTGGGTGACACTGCAGGGTTCGAGGGCGTCGGATTTGAGGTTCCTGGTCACGAACACTGTTTGCCCGTCCGCCACCGCGATGCTCACATAGCAGCCGATCTTGTTCGTGTCCTGGGCCGCGCGGTATCGGGTGGCGTCGTGCCCGGCTGCGCGCACCGCGGTGAAATCGGTGTAGCGGCCGGACTGGTTGACCTCCTGCAAACTCTGGTGCGTGGAGGAGATGGTCACTTCGAAGGCGTCGGTGGCCGAGTGCCAGCGGCAGCCCGGCTCGCCGTCGGATCCGTCGACGACCTGCTTGCTCTCGGGTCGCAGCCCCTGATGCGCGATGTCGGCGTCGGCGATCCCGCACGGATTCCACATCGCCGGTGTCGAGGTCTGCGGCTGCGCCGTGGTCGGCGCGGTCCAGGGCGCTTGCGGTGCGGGCGCGGACTTTTCGGCGCTCGGGGTCGATGCTTGCTGTCCGCCAACGGAATTCGGGGCGTCGATGGTGGCTGCGGCGGAAACCGTCACCGATCCCGTCGTGGTTTTCGCACCCGCATCCTTGTCCTCGGCGGTGGTACAGCCGGACAAGACGAGCGCCGCCCCGACGACACCGACCAGAACAGCCTTCGACTTCACGTTACTCGTCACGAGTCAAACCCCTTCTATCACTGCGCGTTTGCGCGCAGCCGACCCGTAGATTTCGCCGGGTCGTACCTCCCGTATTCGATCAGCGGGGACACGGCCTGCGGCCAGGACCCGAACGGTGTATCGCCACGCCGCCCACCACGTTACGTAAGGTAACGAAACTCTCCGGTTCGCTGACCTGACAAGTCACAGTCGATTGCTGCCGTATCGCTGCTCTCAGGCACCATCACGCCGACCGGACGACGACCGCACATCACCTCTGCGTCACCCTGGTCCATGCTGACTTCAGACAGGGCGAGTGAGCGATAATGGCTCCCCCGTGGCGGGCGGTCTGCGCGGCGAGATCGACTGTCCCGCAGAATGTCCGCTTCTGCCGATTTGCGGGCTAACAGACCAAGCGCGGATCGATGCCGGTCCATGCTTGGCGTTGGACGTCGGGCAGGCGGTCATCGGTGTAGCGGAGAGTGGTGTCGAAGGCGAGGGTTGTGCGCTGGTCGGGACGGAATTGGGGCCAGTCCGGAATGGCGGTGATGGTGGGTGTGCCGGTGCGGGCGAAGGCGGTGAAGGTGTCGACCATGGTGTCGGCCAGTCGTTGTGCTTCGGTGGTGTCGGTGCCGGGGGCGAGTTGTCGTGTGTCGGGTGTGCCGAAGGTGAATGCGAGGTCCGAGCCGTGGATGGCGCCGGCGGCGGAAGCGCGGGGGTAGTCGAAGGTGTACTGCCACACGCGGTTTCCGGCTCGGTGGGCGTGTTCGGCCAGCCAGACCGAGGGCATGACGACGAATACGCTGCTGTGCAGGTCGAGAGTGGCATCGCGGTCGATGGGGGTGCTGTCGCGGTAGATCTGCTGCAGGCGCTGCCAGGTCTGGTCGCCGGCGGCGGTGCGGCCGATGTATTCCATGCGGTCCTGCCACAGGGTGTTGTCGGCGAAGGTGTAGGCCTCTTTCGCGCAGGTGCCGATGAGCAGGTCGGTACCGGGGTTGAGGCGATCGAGCGGATGGGCCGGCAGCACGTGGTCGTCGAGGAGTGGGCGGAACGGCTCGGTCAGGATCGAGTTGTCGTTGTAGGTCTTCTCGGCGGCGGTGAGCAGGTGCTCGGCGGGCAGGTCGAGGAGTTTGCCGGTCTGGCCCGTGCTCAGATTCAGGTGGTGTAGCAGGGTGTCGAGGGTGCGGGTCTTGCCTTGCGGGCAGGCTGTGGGTCGGGCGCCGCCGCTCTGCACGATGGCGCGGTGGAACAGCCCGCGGGCCTGGGGCATGCCGAGCAGCAGTCCGATCGACATCCCACCCGCGGATTCGCCCATCACAGTGACGTTGTCGGGATCACCGCCGAAGGCGGCGATGTTGTCGCGCACCCAGCGCAAAGCGGCGAGCTGGTCGAGCAGACCGGCATTGCCCGACCCGGGACGCTGTGGCTGGTACAGATACCCGAACACGTTGACGCGGTAGTTGATGGTGACGAGCACGATGCCGCGCCGCGCGTAGGCGGAGCCGTCGTAGACGCTGCCCGCGCCGGAGACGAATCCGCCGCCGGGGATCCATACGATGACCGGTCGCCGCCCGTCGGTGCCGGGGGAATACACGGTGGCGAACAGGCAGTCCTCGCTCTGGTTCGCCGGTGCCGGAATGTCGGCTGCCAGCTGGAATTGCAGAGGGGCAGGGCCGAATTCGGTGGCCTCGCGCACTCCCGGCCAGGGTTGGATCGGTGCCGGCGCGGCGAAGCGGTATTGTCCGGTTGGTGCTTCGGCGTAGCGGAGTCCCTTCCAGACCGTCACCTCGCCGTCCCGCACGCCGCGCACCGCGCCCGCGCGGGTCTGGGCGATCAGCGGATCCGACGGCTTGGCCGCCGTGGACGACGGCGAATCCCCGCCCCTCCTGCCCGGACTGCACGCCGTCGCGGCCAACGCAGTCGCGGCGACCGCGCCGCCCAGACCGAGCCCCAGCGCCCGTCGGCGATCGAACTGTCCCGCACTCGCATTCATGGTTCGGCTCCTGATTTCCGGATCACTCAACCGGTGCGTATACGAACGGTTCGTAGTCGAACGATAACGATATCGTAGTGCTGCCTGATGTGTGGGTAATGCTCGTCTCACATCCGTCTGCCGTAGTCGCGACTCACCGTCGCGGGTCACACCGATTATTCGTAACGGTCGTCGCCCGGCGTGGGCCGCTTCGCCCGGGATTACTGTGTGTCCGCCCCATCGGGCGCGGCCAGCTTGAGGAGAAGCTTGCGCAGCTGACGTTGCTCGGTGGCGGTGAGGCGAGTGAGGAGCTGGGCGTCGGCGTCGTCGGCCAATGGGGTCGTTGCGCGCACCACCGCCTTACCCTTGGCGGTGAGCCGAAGCAGGAACCGCCTGCGGTCGACCGAATCCGCGGTTTTGGTGATCAGGCCGCGCTCCTCGAGTCTGCGTAGCATGCCTGCCAGGGTGGCTTTGTCGACTGCGGCTCTCGCGCCCACCGTGACCTGATCGATGTCGGGCGTCGCGGCCACTGTGCTCAGCACCGCGAACTGCGGCTTGGTCAACTCCGGAAGCTTGGACTGCCACACCGCGCCGTGATCCTGCAGGACTCGCCGCATGAGATGGAACACAGCATCGCCGGGATGAGCCATACCCTGATGCTAGTATGTTTACGAACCGTTCGTATGCAAACTAAAAGAGGTGCGGTTCCCGGCGTGTCGATACGCGGCAACTACCCGATAGCACAGTCTCCGATCTCGTGTTTCCTTCGTGAAAGAGGACTGCCATGCGGTTGATCGTGGCCATGACCGGGGCGACCGGCGCGGCGCTCGGCGTGCGTTTGCTCGAGAAATTGCGCACTCGTGAGCAGGTGGAAACCCATTTGGTGATCAGTCGATGGGCGCGCAGCACCATCGAGTGGGAGACCGGGATGAGCGTGCGCGAGGTAGCCGCGCTCGCCGACGTCAGCTACAGCCCCGACGACCAATCGGCCGCGCCGTCGTCCGGCTCGTTCCGCACCGACGGCATGGTGATCGTGCCAGCGAGCATGAAAACCGTCGCCGCGGTCCGCCACGGTTACGCCGACGGGCTCGTCGCCCGCGCGGCCGACGTCACCCTTAAGGAACAACGCAAACTGATCATCGTTCCGCGCGAGGCACCGTTGAGCGCCATCCATCTGGAGAACATGCTGGCCCTGGCGCGGCTGGGCGTGATGATCATCCCGCCGATGCCCGCGTTCTATCGGCACCCGGTCACCGTGGACGACGTCGTCGACGGGTTCACCGACCGCTTGCTCGCCCACTTCGGACTCGACACCGACACCCGCTACGAATGGACCGGCTTCAAAAAAGCCCGGACACAAGAACTTTCCGGTGCCGACGGCGCGGCGATCACTGAGGCGGAGGATTTCCGATGACCGTTCACGCTGACTCCGTCTCGGCCGATACGGATGCGGTGCTGCCGCCGATCACCGATCTGCGCTCGGCGCTGGACCGCTTGCGCGGTGTTCCCGGCCAGTTGCTCGAGACCGATCACCCGGTCGATCCCGCCGGAGAACTCGCGGGTGTGTACAAACGCGTCGGTGCAGGCGGCACCGTGCAGCGCCCGACCCGTATCGGTCCGGCGATGATCTTCAACAATGTCACCGGCTACCCCGGCGCGCGGGTTCTGGTGGGGCTCATGGCCAGTCGCGAACGCGTCGGCCTGCTGCTCGACACCCCGGCCCGGCGACTGACCCAGCGCATGGCGCAGGCCATCGAGAATGCGCAAGGCCCGGTGGTCGTCGGCGCCGACCGCGCAGTCTGTCAGCAGGTCGTGTATCGCGCCGACGATCCGGCATTCGATCTGCGCACCCTGCTGCCCGCGCCTACCAACACCCCGCAGGACGCCGGTCCGTATTTTTGCCTGGGCCTGGTGCTCGGCAGCGACCCGGAGCTGGGCACCGACGTGACCATTCACCGGCTGTGCGTGCAGGGCCGCGACGAGATCTCGATCTTCTTCGCCCCCGGCCGCCACATCGACGAATTCCGCCGCCGCGCAGAACAAGCAGGACGACCGTTTCCGATCTCGGTGAACATGGGCCTGGACCCGGCCATCCCGATCGGCGCCACCTTCGAAGCACCCACCACCCCACTGGGTTACGACGAACTCGCCATCGCCGGTGGCCTGCGCGGCGCACCGGTCGAACTCGTCGACTGCGCCACCATCGACCAGAAAGCCATTGCCCGCGCCGAAATCGTCATCGAGGGCTACATCCTGCCCGGCAAACGGGTCGCCGAGGACCAGAACACCCACACCGGCCATGCCATGCCCGAATTCCCCGGCTACGACGGACCCGCCAACCCCTCCCTCCCTGTCATCAAGGTCACCGCGGTCACCACCCGCCGCGACCCCATCCTGCAGACACTGGTCGGACCGGGGGAGGAGCACACCAGCTTGGCCGGGATCCCCACCGAGGCAAGCATTTTCAATGCCTTGCACGCCGCCATGCCCGGTTTCGTCCCCGAGGTTCACGCCCACACCGCGGGCGGCGGGAAGTTCCTCGCGATCCTGAAGTGCGACAAGAAAACCGCCCGCGACGACGGCCGCGCCCGCCAAGCCGCCCTGGTCGCCTTCGGCGTCTACTCCGAACTGAAGAACATCATCCTGGTCGACACCGACGTCGACATCTTCGACACCGACGACGTGCTGTGGGCCATGCAAACCCGCATGCAGGGCGACCTCGACATCATCACCATCCCCGGTGTCGCGGGACACGTCCTCGACCCCAGCCAACAACCCGACTACAACCCCGCCCTACCCACCAAAGGCACCACCGCCAAAACGATCTTCGACGCCACCGCCCCCTATCGCCTGCGCGAAACCTTCCAACGCGCCCACTTCCTCGACGTCGACCCCCGCCCCTACGCCCCCGACCTGAACCTCACCTACCCATGACACCCGTCCAGCACAACACGCGGTAATGCCGCATGGCGCGCGCTGTTCAATCGACCAAATTGGTTGGTCGACAGAGCTTTTACACGCACCCTCATGCCGAGTTCAGTGTGTCCGGCTGGCTATGTCGGGCTTGCTCGGTGGTTCAGTCCGCGATGTGGACGAGCATCTTGCCGGTGTTGGCGCCGGACAGCAGGCCGAGGAGGGCTTGTGGGGCGTTGCGGATTCCCTCGACGACTGTCTCGGAGTATTTCAGCCGCCCGGCTTCGACCAGCGGTACAACCTCGGCGAGAAATTGCTCCCGCAGCCCGTAGTGATCGGATACCAGCAGTCCGCGCAGGGTGAACCGCTTGGCGATGATCTGATCGAAGTTGTTGGGTCCGGGCGTGGTGGCCCCGGTGTCGCTGTACTGTGCGATCCTCCCGCACACCGTGATCCGGCCGTGCACAGTGATGGCCTCGATCGCGGCCTCCAGCTGCTCGCCGCCGACGTTGTCGAAATAGATGTCTATCCCGTCGGGGGCGGCAGCGCGCAGCTGCTCGGCGATCGGGCTGTCCTTGTAGTTGAACGCGGCGTCGAACCCGAGTTGCTCGGTCAGGTAACGCACCTTCTCCGCGGATCCAGCACTGCCGACGACGCGCTTGGCGCCCTTCAGCTTGGCGAGTTGGCCGACCACCGAACCGACCGAACCTGCTGCTGCGGACACGAATACGGTATCGCCCGGCGTGAATTCCGCGGTCTCGAGCAGTCCGGCGTACGCGGTCAATCCGGACTGGCCGAGGACGCCGAGGTAGGCGGACAGGGGTGCTACCGACGTGTCGACGTGGGCCGTCTGCTGCGCGTCGACGACCGAATGCGTGCGCCAACCGAGGGCGTGTACGACGTGGTCGCCGGGCTTGAAATCATCGACCGTGGAAGTGACGACCGTGCCGGCCGCGGGGCCGTCGAGCACTTCGCCGACCGCGACCGGCCGCGCGTACGACTTGTCGCCGCGTATCCGGCGAAGCGTGGTGGGGTCGACGCTCATCACCAGGTTGCGCACCAGCACCTGACCCGCCCCCGGGGTCGGGATTTCGGTATCCGCGATCTGGAAGTCGTCGAGGGTGGGAATGCCGTTCGGACGGGCCGCGAGCCGGATCTCGGTAGCCATGCTCTGTTCGGTCATCAGCCGACCATAACGGGCCACGACGACAACGCCGGTGAACGACGTGGATGAGGTGTGTGGGGATACTCGATAGGTCCGTGATCGGCGAGTTGGGTCGAGCCGCCCCGCGAATGGACAACTCTGTACATGTGCTGGCTACTACTAGGAGGAATCAATGCTGCCGCCAGTGCTGGGAAGATACCTGGAATTCCGTTGATGGCGCTTGGGTAGGCTCACTGGTAGCCGCTGCGTCTGGCTTTTTGTTGGGTCCTGTTGTCGGTATTTTATTTTACGGTGGTCTGGGCCTGCTTTTGGTCGGAAGTATCGCCCTGCTCTGACTGGGGCGGGTGCGGTCGGACGGCTCGGATTTATCCGAGCCGTCGAATCCGCCGATTTCGGTCCAGGCAATGTTTTGTTTATGGTGTGCGTCGTTGCGTCGAGTCGAGACGCAGGCCAGCCCCTGCTGGCAGGAGGCAGCCGTCCCGCGTCCCGATGCTGCCGCTGGGCTCGTCACCGCTATCGAGATGCGCATCGACCCCCACAGGCAACAGCAACTGATCGTACTCAAGTATCGACCAATTAATGATCCTTCATTTCGAGCAGGACATTCACGAGAAATACCTCCACCGCTTGCCGGTTACCGAAGCTCACGGAGGTCCTGGACATCCACACGAGGACCTGCGCTGAGCCGGTGTCGGTGAGCAATCCCCGATGGGCTGGCGGCTCCGGTCTGCTGGCTGTGTGAGCCGTCCCTTCCACGAGGGTGAGCGGGACGGCTCGATAGGCCCGTGATCAGCGAGTTGAGCGGAGCAGCCCTCTCGGTGACCGTGGGTGTCAGCGGTCTCCGCCCGATCCGGCGATGGCCCATCCGAGGTTCTTCTCGACCCGACCACGGGTCTGCAGACCGTCTTCCAGCATTCTCTGCAGCCGCCTACGCGCCTCCGGGTTTGCCATGGCCTGCCAGAACAGCCGGTTTTCCGCGGCCAATACGGCATCGTCGGGCAGGCTGATCTTGTCGACGAGTTTCTTGGCGGTGGCAAGGGCTTCGGCGGGAAAGGAGGCGATCCGACACGCGAGCTGATCCACGAACAGGTCCAGTTCGGCATCGGGTAGTGCTCGGTTGACCCAGCCGTAGCGTTCGGCCACCGAGGCCGGGAAATCGTCGGCTCCCAGGATCACCTCGAGGCTTCGGCCGCGCCCGATCAATCGAGGCAGCCGCTGAATACCACCACCACCGGGGAAGAGTCCTACCGCGACCTCGGGTTGTCCCAGAATCGCTCGCTCCAGGGAGGCGAAGCGCATATCACAGGCCAGGGCTATCTCACTGCCCGCGCCGCGGGCGCGACCGGCGATTTTCGCGATCGACACCTTGGGCAACCGGGCCAGTCGCTGGGCGATGGCAACGGAGAACGGCGGATTGCTGGGGGTTGACGCGCCTCCAGTGACATCGAGATGCGCGAGAAAGAAGTCCGGATCCGCGCTTTCGAACACGATCACTCGAACGGCGTCATCGTCGGCGACCTGGTCGAGGAACTGCACGAGGTCCTTCTTCATTGCTTCATCGACCAGATTGATCGGCGGGTTCTCGAATATCGCCCAGGCGACGCCCTTGGCGACCTCGACCCTGATTGTTTTCAGCGAGTACGCATCGGCACCGAATGACGAACTCATGATTGTTCCTCTCTGTTCAACACCGGGTCAGCGGAGTTGGTCGGCCGGCAGTAGCGGTCGGCCGCGGTGGGGTCACGCTGGTCGAACAGATCGGTGGCCAGCCCGTCGATGAGCTGGATGGCTTCGGTCGGGCTCAACGTGGGTTCCCGGAGAGTCATCTGTGTCGATGCGCTCAGGGTGTATCGCCCTTCCACTCGAATGATGGGGATCCGCGATGCGTCGGCTCCGGCGGCGATCGCCGTTCCAGCACTGTCCAGCCAGCCGATACCGATAGGCTATCAATCGGACCACACCGGAAGATTCAACAACCGCGTGGCGCGCTGCACCACAGCGCCGAAAAGCCGTGGCCAACTCATGCCACGTGGCAACATTGCGCAGATCGTGCGGACAGGACAGACGAAGCGCAGAGACGAACACGGCCGGAGAGGTGGGTGGCATGTCGATCAACGTGGTACCACCCGGCGGCGGGGAGACCCTGGACCAGGGCCGCGGCATCCGGGTGCGGATCTTGGAAGACGGTACCCATACCCAGCGGCGGCTCGGCTTGGCCCTGATACAGCTGGCGCCCGGATCCCCCGGCGTGTCCGCGCACGTGCATCGCCGACACGAGGAGACCTTCTTCGTCCTCTCCGGTGCGGTGCGCTTCGGCACGGGCAGCGATACCCTCACCGCCGCTCCCGGCACCCTGATCACGGTACCGATCGGCACCCCGCACAGCTTCGCCAACCCCGACGCGGACGCCGAGGCCAGCTTCCTGTTCACCACCACTCCCGATCTGTTCATCGGCTACTTCCGCGACATGGCCGATCTCGGCCCCGACGACCAGACCCCCCAGGCGGTCGCCGAGATCATGGCCAACTACGCCACCGACCCCTACCACCCCGGCCACACGCTGAACAACCCTCACGGACGCACCCGATAGACGGTGCGTTCGTCCGCCCCGACCGCGACAACTGCCACCGCTGCACGCAGTCGAACAAGGGCTGACACTCCTTCCACTCCTGCGCACAGCGGGATTCGAACTCGGGCAGGCGCCGCACTGCGTGAATGCGCTCACCCTGTTCGCCATAGCCCACACCGGCCGGGAAACCCGCAGCACCGCTGCGGCCGGGCGCTCACGGACCCGGATCAGGCGATCTACCTTCCGGAGCGAAGGCGATCACCGAATGTGTGCCAGAACCACGGATCGGTCGGACTTGGTAGACCCGGTGATCGAACCGACGCTCCCTACGAATTCGTCACAGATGGCCTGCACGCCGCGGTGAAGCGAGCCAAGGAATTCGCCGGTGATCGCGACGTATCCGATTACGGCCGGAGATCTCGCGGGCCCGGCGATGCTCGTCGGCCTGGTGGATGCAATCGACATGCACCTGGTTCCGGTGGTGTTCGACACGGGAGTTCGCTTCTTCGGCGAGCGCGCAGTCCCCCGAACGCTCGGCGATCCCAGTATCGTCGCTGGAAACCGAGTGACTCACCTGCACTACACAATTCACCCCACTCGCGTCCCGAGTGAAGTAGCGGGCGGGGCTTCGGCCCCCGAATGCGTCAGGCGAGCGATTCCGGTTCGGCTTCCTCCCGTGTGTCGCGGCTTTCGATCCGGGCCGCGCTGACCCCGCGCGCCACTGTGAACTTGGAGACGTTGGCCGTGGCCCAGGCTCTGAGCGCGGCGCTCTGTTCCGGGTGCATGCGCGGCGTCCACAGGCCCAACCGCACGCTCTCCACGCCCGGCCTGTGTCCGGTGAGCAGTTGTGAGAGCTGTTCGAACTGAGCCGGTGTCACGAAGGCCAGGCAGTAGTCCCGCTCGGAATCCAGCGCCGCCAGGACGGTACCGAGGCCGAAGGCACGCTCACCGATCTCTTCGAGGAACGCTTGGAGGTAGCCGACGCGGTCGTCGTCGGTGTGCTCGGTGTCGAAGGCCGCGACCCAATCCCAGGGCAGCGCCGAGGGGTAGGAGCTCAGCGATATCACCTGTTCGCGGACGGTCCGGGGGTCGGCGTCGCGGGCGATGACCGCCACATCCGCCATCCCGGCCGGGGATTCGGCGGCGGCACGGGTGAGATGTGCCCGTCTTTGCGCCATGACGGCCCGCACGCGGAACTCGAAATCGGGCTGCTCGCGGGCATACTCGTGGGCATAGGCCCCGACCTGTGAGCTCTGGCGCACTATGCGGTCCGGTTCGGGCGGGGCGGGCCAGAACTGCAGCAGGTAGCGGTCCACAACCGGCTCATCGTCGAGCCCGACGTCCTGCTCACGTGCCCGGTCCATGCCCCGCGCGCAGTACCGCACCCGGTAGTCGACCCCTTCTTCCAAATCCAGTTCCCAGTACGCCTCGCCGGCCCACTGCATCAGGAAGCTTTGATCCGAGGCCGGGTAGAACGAGACCTCCGCGACGTCCTCCCATACCGGATCGAGCGAGGGAGCCTGGCCATGCACCTCGACGGTGAAACCGACAGCGCCGGTGTGTAAACCGGTGCGCAGGAACAGAGCGCCGGGTACCGCGGCGCCACACAGTCCTGAGCTCTGCCCGGCGAACGCCTCGTGCATACGCGGGCCGGGACTTCCGGGGACACTCTGAACATAGATCTGGCCGTAGGAGACACCCACCTCGCCATCGAGCCTGAACATTTCGGTGCGGTGCGGTCTGGTTCGGGAAAGGCTCATGCACGGCAGCGTAGAGAAGCCCACCGACACGGCCCGGCTTCGAACGCCCTGCAGTACCACATGGCACGCGATGGTAAGCCGACCGAATTGGTTGTCCGACAAAGCTTCCCAACGTCCGCACATGCCGATGACGTGGCGATGCGCTGTCCCGTGCCGTTCGCACGGCAGCCTTCGTCCGACTGGACCATGGCGTCGTATCCCATGGGCGGTTCCTCCTATTGCCCGATTGCCTCGGCCGGGACCCAGGAGCCGTGGATACCGCCGGGAACCCGGCGGGGCAGTTGGACCGCGGCGACGGTGTTCATGTCGTGAGCGTCGAGACTGATCGCGGAGGGCAAACTCGTTGCCGCAGTGCGGCTGAGCGGCAAACTCTCCGGCGACTTCACCTTCACTCTCAAACGCTGAACCCTCCCGGCGGCCACGGGCCTGTCCGGCAAGATCGGCCGGGCAGGCCCTGGCCGCCGAGGAGCAATGTCCGGTATTGCCGCCAGCGAGCAATTCCAGGACAGCGGACCTTTGATCGCGCTCGGCGAGATCGACTGCGGGGCTCACTGTTCGGGGTCGCCGAGTTGAGGGCGATGAGCCCGGGTGGGTTGTGACGGCAACGGCTGGATTTCGCCGACTGCCGGCTCGGATGAGCGGTGGCGAAGGAAAGCGAGCAGATCGGGGCCGCCGCGCAGGCACCAGAGCGCGATCACGGGGTCGCAGATCGCGCAGCCGAGGGAGGAGTTGTGTGCGAAGGGGACGATCGGATGGCCTTTGAGGTGATGCAACACGTCGCTGACGGTATGCAGCAGCCATGCGATGCCGATGAACGTCCACGAATTCAGGCCGCGGTAGGCGCAGTAGGTGATGGCGGCGGCGAAGACGTACTCCCAGGCGCCGAGTCCGCCGCCACTGAGATAGGCGGCTCCGGCCCCGGCAACCATGATCGCGTTGAAAGTGCGGCGATGTGGTTCGCGGATGAGTGACATGAGCAGGGCGTAGACGCCGCCGATCAGCAGTGGCACAACGACATTGGCGACAGCGGAAATCATGTTCGGGTGACTCCTCGAAGGGGCTCAGGGGCTGAATCGGACACGAAGTTATCGCCCGGCCGAGACCCGGCCCAGTGGCTTTTTCGTCAGGGACCCACGGAAAAACGCCATCGTCGCTCTGACGGTCCGGTCACCGTCTCGTCACCCTCACCGCCCTGTTCACGGTCATCACGCGAATCCGGCGATGGGGTAATTTCACGCCATGCACACGGTCGCGGTTCTGGCCTTGGACGGGGTCATACCGTTCGATTTGTCCACCCCCGTCGAGGTTTTCGACCGCACCCGCCTGCCGGACGGCCGTCGCGCGTATCGGGTCCGCATCTGCGCCGAGCGGCCGGAGGTGGACGCGGGTGCGTTCGCGCTCCGGGCGCCCTGGGACCTGACCGCGGTGGCCGAGGCCGATACCGTGATCGTCCCGGGGGTCGCCGATCCGACCGCCCCGCCGTCGCAAGCCGTGCGCGACACCATCCGCGCTGCCGCCGCGGCGGGCGCCAGGATCGCCTCCATCTGCACCGGGACGTTTCCCCTCGCGGCCACCGGCCTCCTGGACGGGTTGCGGGCAACCACCCATTGGATCGTGGCGGACCTGCTGGCGGCCACCTATCCGCGCGTCGAGGTCGATCCGGACGTGCTGTATGTCGACAACGGCCAAATCCTCACCTCCGCAGGCGCCTCGGCCGGACTGGACCTGTGCCTGCACCTGATCCGCCACGACTACGGCTCGGCCGTGGCGGCCGATGCCGCCCGATTGTCGGTCATGCCGCTGGAACGCGAGGGTGGGCAGGCCCAGTTCATCGTCCAGCGACTCCCACCCGCACCGCACGGCGCCGGGCTGGAGCCACTGCTGCTGTGGTTGCAGGACAACATGTCTCGCGACATCACCATCGCCGACATCGCCGCCGAGGCAGGTATCAGCGCCCGAACCCTGTTGCGGCAGTTCCGCACCCAAACCGGCACCACCCCCCTCCGTTGGCTACACCGCGCCCGGATCCGCCGCGCCCAGCATTTGCTGGAGACGACCGACCACACGGTCGAACGCGTCGGCGCCCAAGTGGGTTTCGGCTCACCGACAGCATTCCGAGACAATTTCAAACGCACCGTCGGCGTCCCCCCGAACGCCTACCGCCGCGCCTTCCGGTGACCGAAAACCAGTCGCGCCTGAGGAACACACGGAGGTCTCCGTCGGCACCCCGAGAACACTCACCGAAGCTGAACGACAGGAATACCTTGCGGGACAACACATTGCTGTGCTGTCCGTCGCGGCCGACAACGACCGCCCTCCCGCCAGTGTGCCGATCTGGTACGACTACGCCCCGGGCGGGAACATTCGGATCAGCACCGTCCCATCGACCCGCAAAGCCAGGCCCATCCAGCGAGCCGGCGGCACGGACGTCAGCGGAACAGGCGGAAGAATCCGCGCACCTGCTCGACCAGCGACTGCGGCTGCTCCAGTGCGGCGAAGTGGCCGCCATGCGGCAGTTCCTCGAACCAACGCAGGTCGGTGAACCGGCGCTCGGCCTCACGCCGCGACGGGCGGGTGATGTCGCGCGGGTAGATCGACAGCCCGCACGGCGCGGTGACCTTGTCCCGGAAAGTGGCGAAGCTTTCCCAGTACAGGCGCGCCGACGAAGTGGCCGACGCGGTGAACCAGTAGACCGAGATCTCATCGAGGATCTGCTGGCGCGACACCGCGTCCTCGGGGTGGCCGTCGTTGTCGGTCCAGGCCCAGAACTTCTCGGCAATCCACGCGGCCTGTCCCGCGGGAGAGTCGGTGAGGCCGTAGCCGAGCGTCTGCGGCCGGGTCGCCTGGATCGCCGAGTACCCCCGGCCGGTGCGTTGGAACTCCTTGGCGGCCTCCAGGTTTGCCCGCTCCGCGGGCGTCGGGTCGTCGAACGTGCCCGCCGCCACGGACCCCAGGTTCAGGTGCACGGCTGCCACCCGCTCGGGCGCCACCTCACCCAACGCGCCGGACACCGCCGAACCCCAGTCACCGCCCTGCGCGCCGTACCGCTGGTACCCCAGCGACACCATCAACGTGTCCCAGGCGCGCGCGATGCGACGCACACCCCACCCGGTCGTCGACGGCTTGTCACTCCAGCCGTACCCGGGCAATGACGGCGCGACCACGTGGAACGCATCCGCCGGGTCCCCACCGTGCGCGCGGGGGTCGGTCAGCGGGCCGAGGACCTCCAGGAACTCGAGCACCGAGCCCGGCCACCCGTGGGTGAGCACCAGCGGGAACGCGTCCGGCTCCGGTGAGCGGACGTGCAGGAAGTGGATGCCCAGCCCGTCGATCGTGTCGCGGTACTGCGGAAACACGTTGAGCCGCTGGGCGAATCCGAAGTCGTAGTCCTCGGCCCAACTGCGGCACAGCTCCTGCGCATACGCCAGCGGCAGGCCCTGTGACCAGTCGTCCACCGGTTCGGGCTCGGACCACCGCGTCCGTCGCAACCGTTCACGCAGATCCGCGATCTCGGCTTCGGTGATGGCGACCTCGAATGGTTCGGCGGACATGGCAGGACTTCCTTATTGGTCGAGGCGGGGTGGGATCGAATGGGGGGATCGTCATCGCGGGCGGAGTGCCGCGAGCACGGCGAGGGCCACCGACACCGGCACGCTCAGGTAGTTGCCCCGGATGTCGATTCATCCTGGTAGACAACGTAACAGCTGTGTTCAGATGCGGTCGCGGGAAGGCGGTGAGTCCGAGGCGATGCCCCGCAGAGTCACCCCTCGAGCGGCGTCGGTGAGTAATTCGGCAGTATCGTACTGGGCGACCGACAGTTCGAGCGCGGCCGCGAGTAGTTCCTCCTTGTCCTTGTAGCGATAGGTCGTGCCCGCGATCGGCACGTCGGCGGCCTCCGCGACGGCGCGATGGGTCAGGCCTGCGATGGCAGGGCCGGGTGCGGGCGCGCCCGCCGAACCGCTGGACGATCACATCGACGCAAGGTTCACGCAAGATCGACGCAAGCGTCGACAGCGCCGATGCGAGTACGGTCGGCGGAGTGGATAAAGATCGAAATAGTATGGCACCGCGGCCGTTTCGGTTCTCTGTCGGCTTCGGCGGCGCTGACTCGCGTGCCGAGTTGCGGAAGAAGGCACAACAGGCCGAGGACCTGGGCTATGACGTGATCACGGTGCCCGACCATCTGGGCATGATTTCGCCGTTCCCTGCGCTGGTCACAATGGCGGAGGCGACAAATCGCGTGCACGTCGGCACCATGGTCCTGGACGGGGCCTTCTATCGGTCCGCTTGGCTGGCCCGTGATGTCGCGAGCGTGGCGCAACTGACGGACGGGCGGTTCGAGTTCGGGCTCGGCGCCGGACCGGATTTCGCGAAACCCGAGTTCGAGGCCCTGGGGCTGCCGTTCCCGAGCGGGCGGCAGCGCATCGAGCATCTGCGCGACCTCATCGTCGATACCAAGGCACTGTTCGCAGGGGATCATCAACCGCCGGTGCATCACCACATTCCGCTCCTGGTGGCCGGAAGCGGCGACCGCCTGCTGCGAGTGGCCGCCGAACACGCCGACACGATATCGATGGCCGGGATACCAGTCGATGCCGATATCGACTCCGACGAGATCGGCGACGCCGCGCTCGGCCGCCGCTCCCAGTTCGTCCGTGATGCTGCCGGAACACGTTTCGCCGATATCGAACTGGGGCTGACGGTGCAGGCGGTAGAGGTCGAGGGGCACGGCGAGGTCGATCTGACCCTCCCCCGCATGTTCCAGCCCGACTTCTCCGATACGCAGCTGCGCCACCTGCCCGGATTCCTCCACGGGTCGGCACGCGGCATCGCCGACACCCTGCGGCGTTACCGCGACGAGTACGCCGTCAGCCATTTCTCGGTCAACGAAACGCAGATGACAGCGCTGGCGAAGGTGATCGAAGACCTTCGGTGAATGCTCGGGGCCAGCCGCCCTCACATGTGCTCGCGATCTTCTCGACGCACGCCCACCGGTGCCAGCAGTCCCGACTTACCCCGACGGGCCGATCTTCCGGCTTGACTTGGAGTGCGCTCCAAATCCTAGTGTCGGAGGGCGTTCGCCAACCCCCAAGGCAGCGCCCGGCCCGCCGGGCGGGAGGAGTATCCGCGCATGATCACCCGAACCACGCTCGGCTCACCCGGTCTCACCGTCAGCGCGATGGGTCTGGGGTGCATGGGGATGAGCGAGAGTTACGGTGCGGCCGACTGGGACGGCGGCCTGGCCACCATCAACCGGGCCCTGGAACTGGGAATCACGTTCCTGGACACCGCCGACGCCTACGGCACCGGGCACAACGAGGTGCTGGTGGGCCGGGCCCTCCACGGCCGACGGGATCAGGTGCAGCTGGCCACCAAGTTCGGCATCGACCGCAGCGGCGGCGACCGGGCACGCCGCATCCGCGGCGCCCGGGATTTCGTGCTGCGTTCCTGCGACGCCTCGCTGCTGCGGCTGGGTGTGGAGGTGATCGACCTGTATTACGCCCACCGCCCGCCCCAGGATGTGGAGATCGAGGAGACCGTGGGGGCGATGGCCGAGCTGGTCGAGGTGGGCAAGGTCCGTCATCTGGGTCTGTCCGAGGTCGGCGGCGAGCTGCTGCGCCGGGCGCACGCGGTGCATCCGATCACCGCGGTGCAGAGCGAGTACTCGCTGTGGACCCGCGACGTCGAGGCCCTCACCCCGGTGATGGCCGAGTTGGGGGTCGGATTGGTGCCGTACTCGCCGCTGGGTCGGGGGTTCCTGACCGGCGCCCTGGACCGTTCCACGCTGGGCGAGAAGGACTTTCGGCGCACCAACCCCCGCTTCACCGGCGAGGCGGGCGAGGCCAACGAGAAGATCGCGCAGACCGTGCGCGAGGTGGCCGCCCGGTTGGGTGCCACCCCGGCCCAGGTGGCGCTGGCCTGGGTGTACGCCCAGGCCGAGCGACTCGGGGTGGCGGTGGCGACCATTCCGGGCACCCGCAGCCCGGCCCGGCTGGAGCAGAACGCGGCCGCACTGGAACTCACCCTGGACGCCGAGGCGCTGGCCGCGCTGAACCCGCTGAGCGGCCAGGTGATCGGCGAGCGCTACACCGCTGCGCACACCGCCGAGGTCGCCCGGGGTTAGTCAGTCGGCTCGACGCGAAAGACGTCCAGCTGGAGACCCTGCCACGAATCGTGACGCACCGAAAACGATGTCTCGAGTCAAGATCTTGGCAGGATCTGACTGGTCACATGGTTGCCGCCACGGCTCGCTAGTCACCTGGGAACACTCGGTAATGTCGATTACCGTGTGGATCAGATCGGTGGTTTTCTGCCCGATGAGTAGCTGACCCACGAGATCGACTGCGGCGCAGAACGTCCGGCGTTGCCGACGGGCAGTCTTCACCCCGATGCAGAACCTTGGGTGGGTGTCGTCGGTGGGCGTCCTCACCAGTGAATGCCGTTGTCATCGACCCGGTTGTAGGTGGAGCGTCGCAGCGCCAGGCAGCCATCGAAATGCTGGTAGCGGTAGACAACCACGAAGGTCCACTCGTCCTCGACCCAAGCATCCTCGACAGTGATGAGCCGGGCGTCTGTGGTGTTGCTGGTCATGAGCCAATGCAGGCAGGCGGACACAGCGATTTCGGACCATCGGGGCGAAACAGCCGCCGCAAACTCCTCGGCGAGGCGTCGATGTTCAGCGGTGATTTCGCGGGGCTCGGGCTGGTGATCGGGATTCGTCAGGGGTCGACGTCGTCGTTCCGGCTCAGGATTAATCCCGATCATTATGTGCCAGAATGGTGTCCGCTGATGCCGCGACCCGCGCGGTTCGAACGGGTCCGCGTGGTGTCCGGAACGTCAACGGGCCGAGATCATTTCGTCCCAGGCGGGCATTCGGCACTCGCGACCGGTCAGCGCGGCGCGGTTCGCGCCAGTCTTGGACTGCCATTCCAGTCCAACTTCAGCGGTTCGTGGGGCTGGTCGGGCGGAAGATGAGGGCCGCGATGATCGCGAGCAGAATCAGGCAGATCGCTTGCTCGACAACCATCCACAGGGGCAGAGGGAGGAAAAGCAGGACAGCGGTGAACGCGACGAGAAGCACGACGATGATGATCTGCAGTCGCAACAGCGCGCGGGGTTCGCCGCGTTCGGCGCGGCGGGCGAAGAGGTAGGTGAGTACGGACGTAATGGCGACGATGATGCTGCGCACCCACACCTGGGGCGTGACCTGTGTGGGCACGAGGACTGTAAGGACAAGCACCGCAAGAACAGTCGCGGCGCTGAGTAGCATGTACGCCTTCGTCAACCGCAGTGCGGTCGTTGCGCGCATACTCCTCGAAGTGGTGATCACTGCTTTTCCTTTCTGCTGACGTGCGCGACTGCGGTTGCCCGCTGGATGAACTGCACGACTTCGGAGAAGATGTGGTCGATGTCGACGTCGTCGCTGTTGGCGAGGTAATAGGCCGAAGCATCTATGATCGCTCGGATCGCCGCCGCGACGATCAAGGGATCGAACCGCGCGAACTCCCCACTGCGCTGCCCCTCGGCGAGCAGATGGGACAACGGCTCCACCAGATCAGGTATCCGGTCGCGATGGTGAGGTGCGTTCTCGATGATTCGCTGCACCGCCCGCACGTGCGTGGCGTGAGTGCAGATGAATTCGAGATTGGATCGCAGCGACCTGGCCAGCCGTTCGCTCGCCGGGCCCGTATTTTGCGCGTGGCGAGCCTTGAACGCCGCACCTTCCGCGTACAGCGCCGTGACGACGGCCTCGCAAATCGCGTCCTTCGTCTTGAAGTGATAGAGCACAGTGCCCTTGATCGCGCCGGCCTGACGGGCAATGCGGTCGACCGACGCCGCCGCGAACCCTTCGTTATCGATCACGGCAATCGCCGCCGCGACGATGTCGTCACGGCGAGCCCGCTGCGTGCGGGTGAGAGACGAGGTGTCGGACTCCATGCGTCAAACTTACCAAATGGTCGACTATTTGACCAAATGGTCAGATCTGACGCGTAGCCCCCTCCTCGACCTCCACTCATGCCGCCCCGCGCGGGCATTGGGCAGTCGATCAGATCGGTTGTCCGGCATGTCTTCCCGACGTTTGCTGAGGCCGATTTCGGGTGTTTGATACTTTGTCGAGGGCAGTAACGGTTGGAGAGGTTCACGGGTATGGGGCCATCGCAGGAGTCCGATCTCTCCGTCGAAAGGATCGACAAAGTCGGTGCTGCGGCGATGCCCGCGGACTCGCCCCGCAACGGGGTGGACGGTCTGCGTGAACAAGTTTGCGCAGCAGCGGTTTTCGGCGAACCCGTTACCGCAGGTGGTATCACCGTCATTCCAGTCGCACGGGCGCGGGTCGGATTCAGCCGGACCGGGTCCAGCGACGGGGCGGAGGGAGGCGGTGCCGACGTACGCCCCTTGGGCTACATCGAGATCCGCGACGGCACAACCCGATACCGCCCGATCGGCAACCAGTGGAGCCGCATCATCGCGCCCTTGATCGCCCTCGCCTCGGGGCTCTCCATCCCAGGGTTGATCCGCGCTTTGCGCAGTTTCCGCGGCACCCGTTGAACCACCGCATGCGCCGGGTGCCGGGTCTCGCGTCTTCACGGCCCTCATCCGGGTGGGCAGCGTCATGGCAGACAATGCTGTCGGTGGTGTTCCAATCCGCACGCGGCCGCGCGAACAGTGATGTCGTGACCGCCCGGGTACATATGAACCCGGTCGTGGCGCGTCTGGGATGCGAGATCGGTAGCGACGCAATACGTCTCGCTCGCTTCGCCGAATTGTCGCTTTCCGTGGGCGATCGATGCGGTCTTCGAGACTCTCACCTGAGATCGGTGTCCCTTGCCACCTCCCCCTGTGCCTCCTCGATTTCTTCCTCGCTGCACTCCATGACGTTGTGGTCGCAGGCCCACTCGAACCGAGAGCACAGGTCCGCGAGCGCCTGTTTCTGCGTCGGATGCGTGGTCGGCACCGTATTCACTTTCTGAATCCGAGCCGTGTACCTCTCGCATGTCCTGGCGTGATGTCGTGGTCGCCACGTGTGGGCAGACGCTGCCGGTTTGGTCATCGGATTCTGGTTTGCTCGGTGGGCCCCACCGTGTGTGGTGCCTGTTGCGGGTTGAATGTGGCAAACGCTTGATCCAACAGGTCGGCGAGGTCGAGTCGGCCCTCAGAGGCGGTCCAGTGTTCGAGGGCCACAGTGAAGCAGTCGATGGCGGCGGAGGCCTTCACCTCGAGGGACAGGTCAGCCGGGGGGAAGTGGCCGGGGCGTTCGGCGAGGGCGTGGGCGAGGCCGGGGCGCCAGCCGTGTTGTTTGTCCAGCCAACGCGCGCGCAGTGCGGGGGTGTCCTGGACCAGGCGGGCCTTGGCGAGCTCTTCGTCGCGGTCCGGGCCGCGGGAGTCGAGCACGACGTCCAGGGCGCGGCGTAGTGCGGTCCAGTCGTCCTCGTCGGCGGGGCGGGCGCGCAGGGCGGCGGCGATCTGCGCGCCACGGTCGTCGAAGGCGGCCAGTGCGGCGTCTTCTTTGCTGTCGAAGTAGCGCAGGAACGTGCTGCGGGACACGCCTGCCGCCGTGGCCAGGTCGTTGATGGTGACTGTGTCGAATCCCCGGCGGGCGTACAGGTCGGAGGCCACCTGGGCCAATTGCGCCCGGACCGCCGCCCGGGCGATCTCTCGTGTGCCAGCATGCGTCATAACGGTATCTCACCTCACATTCGAGCCTATCTCGAAATACTGACGCTTGATCTCGGAGTTGAGACTCAGTGTCATCTTGAATTCTCCTACTCAGTTGGAGGCGCGATGAACCTGACCCTGGGACTGATCGGCAGCGGCCAGATCGGTAGTGCGCTGGCCCGGCTCGCCGTCGACGCAGGTGTGAATGTCGTCCTGAGCAACTCCCGCGGCCCCGGCAGCCTGGCCGAGAAGGTGGCCGAGCTGGGCGAGCGCGTGCGGGCGGCCACCCCGGTCGAGGCCGCGCGCAGCGACATCGTGGTGGCCACCATTCCCCTGAAGGGCTACACCGCGCTGCCCGCGGCGGCACTGGCGGGCAAGACGGTGATCGACACGATGAACTACTACCCCGACCGCGAAGGCCACATCGCCGAGCTGGATACGCGGGAGTTGACCTCCAGCGCGTTGGTGCAGCGGTACCTGGCCGGCTCGCGCGTGGTCAAGGCGTTCAACACCATCGACTCCCATCGGCTGGTGACGCTCGCCCGACCTTCCGGTGCCGCCGATCGCAGCGCTCTGCCCATCGCCGGAGACCACGCCGCCGCCAAGGCCCAGGCCGCACACCTGCTCGACCTGCTGGGTTACGACGCGGTCGACATCGGCACCCTGGCCGAGAGCTGGCGCAGCGAACCCCAAACTCCGCTCTATCAGCCCTATCTCCCCGAGCCGCCGGAAGGGATGAGCTACGAACAGGCGCAACGCTGGTTCCTCGAGACCCCCGGAGTGCCAGTGCCCGCCAGCCGTGTCGAAGAGCTGGCCGCTGCCGCGGTCCGAGGACCGGTCGGAGGCGTCACACCGACCTGGGTCCCCGCAAGCCAGGGGTGATCGGGCGGCCCGGACCCGGCACCGGATGACGCCGGGGTTCCGGCAGCAAATCACAGAAAAAGGACGATCACGGAGCAAAACGAGTACAAGCACGTCGTGTCTGTCGTCGATGACGGCACGCTTGGAATCGGGCAACGCATTGGCTACAGCTCGGTCATCCGATCATCGGCGCGAGACCGGAAGTAGATAACGAGGACGAGTCAAGGAGGTCGTTTCCCATGGCAGTCACGCAAGGCGAGAAGAGCACCGATACAGCCACTCGCGAGGCGAACAAGCAGCTCATTCGGAGCTTCTACCAGGCCATCTCCACCGGCAAGTTCGACGAGGCCGCAGACATGATCGCCGACGACGCCACCTGGTGGGTGATGGGCGACCCGGCCCGCACACCGGGGGCGGGCATGCACGACAAGGCATGGAACATACAGATTCTCGAGGAGACCCGCGCCGCGATTCCCGGCCCCTTCACCCTCACCGGATCGACCTTCACCGCAGAGGACGACCGCGTCGCGGTGGAGGCCGAAAGCTACGGCGAGCTCGCCAACGGCAAGGTCTACAACAACCACTACCACAGTCTGTACTGGATCCGCGACGGCAAGATCCAGAAGGCGCGCGAATACTACGACACCCAGCACGCAAGGGAGGTCTGGGGATGAAAACAGCAGCACCCGTGAGCAGCACCTCTGTTTCGGCCGCCAATCAGCAAACCGTGCAGGCATATTTCGCCGCGCTCGAGAATTTCGACCCGACTGCGCTGCCGTCTCTGCTCGCAGACGACGTCGTCCAAACGATCCCGTTCTCCCTCAGCGGAGGACCCGAACCCGAAGTCGTCCTGGAAGGCAAGCAGGCGGTTCTGGATTTCCTCACCAACATGATCGGAAACTTCTCACGGACCGTCCTCGTCGACCGAGTATTCACAATCGACGCCACCGGCCAGACGATATTCATGGAGGCCACCGGCGACCTCGTCGTCAAGGACACCGGCACCGCCTACCACAACCAGTACGTTTTCAAGTTCCAGTTCCGGGACGGACTGATCACCCGCATCACCGAGTGGGCCAACCCCATCACCTTCGCCAAGATCGTCGATCCCCAAGGCGTGGCCGGAGATGCCAGTCAGGCGTAACCCTCTGCGCGATGACGCGCGCATGCCGCACGGCGCGCGATTCGGAAGCGGCCGTGCGGCATGCTCGAAAGATCGACTGAAGAAGATCATCTCAGCGGACTCAACGCACCATATTGCCGATTCCAGTGTGTTCAGCCATGTGCCGGTGACGACGCGGAAACTGGTGCGTCGGTATCGTCCGGCTATGTTCGACGATCGAGAAGGTCTGGCCGTTACGTATCAGCCCGAGGGGTCCTTCGGGATCGGCGAGCTGCTCGTGTCAGCGCGTGTACCGCCCTTCGCGGGGGCCGCTGTGGGTTACTTCAACGACACCGACCTTCGCGGGTGGGCTCATGCGCTGCAGGCTTATCCATGGAAAAGCGATGCACGACTTCGGATTTCCGCATCGTTGGGCGACCAAGAGACCGTCGACCTGGTCGCCTATGTGGTGACGAACCGCGGTCAGCTCGCGGTCTCAGCACATCTTGCGACGGTCGACATCGATGACCACTCTCCGACCGTCGGCACCGTGACCGAGGCCCGCGTCCTGATCCCGACGAGCTATCAAGCCATCGGCACCTTCGCGCGCGCCTTGGCCTCCGCCATCGCCGACGGAGGCGGCACAGCTCGCCTGAACGTTGACAGGCTCGAATAGCACGGCATTGCCGAGTTGAGGATATTTCGGGTGATGGCGATGCACATGTTCGACCATGGCACGCGCTGGATCGCAGACAGTTACGTATCCGCCAAACCTTCGAGGCAATCGATTGGCACGCGGAATTCGGTATTGCCTTCCAGGTCCTCCAGGTCGTACTCGAGCGTGACCACCGCCACTTGCCTACCAGATTGGTCGAGCTCGGTGTGCAGCACTTGGCAATCCAGCCTCACCGGCACCGGATAGGTGGTTGCGGCGGTCAGGTCATCCCCGCCCTCGAACGCCACAGTCTTCTCGATCAGTGTGGCCGTCTTCTCGTCGGCCAAGGGAAACTGGATCTCGACCCAGGGAGGACAGCCGTCTTCGTACCATCGGGTCACGTTGGCCTTCAACGCTTTCACGGTCAAATACTCTCACGCAGTCGGCAGATCCACCCGCATGCCGAATGCGCTGTAATGCCGCGGAGCGGGCGTTGGTCGGTCGCCCAGATCGCCTGCCCGGCAACGATTTCCGACGCACGCTCATGCCGATTACAGGTCGAGTATTCATCTATGTGTCGGGCTCGTCCGAGGCACCGGAAGGGACTCGCATCATGCCGACCATCCAGCACGGCGGGGTTTATACCGGTTCGTCCCCTCATCAAGCGTTGTTATATGCAAACTGTATTGAATGTGCCACACAAGGCATTGGACGTGAGGCGGTTTCCTTTGCGCGGTCCCGTAGGGGTGGGTGGGTAATGCCTAGGGCACGTTGCTGGTGCTGCACCTGCTGGGTGCCGGTGTGTCGGTGTCGAGGCGTTCCTGTAGCCACGCGAGCGCGGCGGGGTTGCCTCCGAGGCCCTCGTGGAGGTGTTTGCTCGCGGCGGAGCGCGTGTAGGTCACCGGGGTTCCGGCGGCGCAGTAGTTGTCGACCATTCGATCGGTCGCGGCGACCGGATTCCATTGGTCGGCTACGCCTTGGTACACATACAGGGGCGCGGTCGGGGCCGGAGCGCCCAGTGTGGTCGAGTCGAGGGTCTCTTTGATCGTCGGCAGTGTGAGGAATTGATCGAGCGGCATGTCCAGATACCGCGACCAGTGGGGGCCGAGTTGTGTCAAGGCCCAGGTGGACGCGCATTCCGACCGGATCTCGTCCACTACGGCGCTGCCCGCCGGGGTCAGGTGTCGGCCCAGCACGGCACCGAACTCGGGATAGGCAGCCGCCAGAGACGCGAGGATCATGCCGACCTGGCCCGAGGTGGGCTGGTCGTCGACACTCACCATGACGGCGGCGAGATCGGGTACCGGACCGCCCATGGTGGCACCGGCGAGGTTGATTTCGGGTGCATAGCTCGGCGCCATCTGGGCCGTCCACCCGGTCGACAAGCCGCCGGCGGAGTATCCGGCGAGTCCGACCTTGGTGTGTGGGTTCAGCCCGAGCGGGCCGAATCGTTGGGCGGCACGGATGCCGTCCAACACCATGTATCCGGGTTCCTTGGCGACCCCGAAGTGACCGAACCGGCCTTCGACGTCGGGCACTGACACCACCCAGCCCTGCCTCAACTCCGGCACGTAGTACGGCATCTGCATCCCTGCCACTGTGACCGGTGCGTCAGCTTGCTGTAACTCATAGGACGGCACGCACTGTGGGCCGGAACTGTCCTCGTAGAGCTGATGGGACACCAACGGGCGATCCGGTCGAGCGCCTTCGGGCAGGATCACCGTGGTGACCGTGACATCGGGCTGGTCGAACAGATCGGTGGTGCGGTACAGCAGCTGCCACGACTGTGCCGGTACCGGCAGGAACGGCAGCTGCACCGGGCGCGACCGCAGGATCGTGCCCGGCTCCGCGGCCGCGAAATCCTCCGGTGGCTGATAGAACGGATCGACCTGCGGCATTGGTGGATCCGCGTGGGCGGGCACCGGTAACCCGACACCAGCCCCGACCGATGCGACAACCACCGCACCGATCACCGCTGCCGTGCGGATACCTGACCGGGGTAACAGGGACCGGCGTGGACGAATATCGGGGAACATATCGACCTCCGGTGAGATGCACGGGTGTGGATCTGTTCGCTGGAATCGCTGCCAGGATTACTTGTCGTATCCGAGTATTTTTCACGACAATGCGCCAACCTACCATTCTACCGAGGAGGCGACAGATGCCAAATGGAATGCTGGGAGCGTCTCGTTGATCGGTTAAGAAAAAAAGCAGCCCTTTCCGGCGGACCGGACGGTGTATCTCGACGTCCCGGTATAGGCTGGCTGATTCCTCGATCATCCCCTGATCCAGCGCTCGTCGGCGAACCAAGGGCATCCGCTCTCGCCGACGTGCGGATATTGGCGGCCAGTTGTTCTCGCCGGTTGGTAGGTGATCCGGATTCGGGCGGGCCGGGCCACGGTGATGGGAAATTCCAGCAATAAGAGTCTTTGGCCCGTAGTGCGGTAGCTGCGATCTCGCCACCGCGCGTCTCCTTCCTGATCTTGTGCGCTCGGAGCGTAAACCGAGCGACCCTGCCAGGAAGTTTGACTCTCTAGACCGAGATCTATGCGAACATATGTTCGTGTCCGGATTCGCCACCCCCCACCCCGCCGCGCGGACCGACGCATCGATCCTGCACGCCGACCTCGACTCCTTCTACGCCTCGGTGGAGCAGCGCGACGACCCCGCGCTGCGGGGGCGGCCGGTGATCGTGGGGGGCGGGGTGGTGTTGGCGGCCAGTTACGAGGCCAAGGCGTATGGGGTTCGGACGCCGATGAATGCGCGGCAGGCGTTGCGGTTGTGTCCGCATGCGGTGGTGGTGTCGCCGCGGATGTCGGCGTATGCGCGGGCGAGTAAGGATGTGTTCGAGATCTTTCGGGACACCACGCCCGAGGTGGAGGGGATTTCGATCGATGAGGCGTTTCTGGACGTCGGGGGGTTGCGGCGGATTTCGGGGGATCCGGCCGGAATCGCGGAGCGGTTGCGCGCGCGGATTCGGGCGGAGGTGGGGTTGCCGATCTCGGTCGGAGTGGCGCGGACGAAGTTTCTCGCCAAGGTCGCCAGTGCGGTCGCCAAACCCGATGGGCTGCTGACGGTTTCGCCGGATCGCGAATTGGAGTTCCTGCATCCGCTGCCGGTGGAACGGCTGTGGGGCGTCGGGGAGGTGACCGCCCGGACCCTGCACGAGCACGGCATCACCCGCATCGGGCAGCTGGCCGAACTGGGCGAGGGCGGGCTGCGCCCGATGCTCGGTCCGGCCGCAGCGCGACATCTGCACGCGCTGTCGTGGGCTCGCGATCCGCGCCGCGTCGATACCGGACGCCGCCGCCGATCCATCGGCGCGCAGCGTGCCCTGGGCCGTCGCCCGCGCACCGACGAGGAGATCGACGCGTATCTGCACGGCCTGGCCGACCGGCTCGGCCACCGGCTGCGCGCGGCCGACCGGATCTGCCGAACCGTGGTGCTGCGCTTACGATTCGACGATTTCGGCCGCGCCACCCGCTCGCATACGCTGCCCGAGGCCACCGACAGCGGCGCGCTCATCCTCGATACCGCCCGGCGACTGCTCGACTCGACCGCGCCGCTCATCCACGAACGCGGTCTGACCCTGATCGGCCTCGCGCTCACCAATCTCGCCGATGCGGGCACCGTCCAACTCGCCCTGCCCTTCGAGGCCCGCGCCGAGGCGACCCTCGACGCCACCCTGGACCGGCTGCGTGACCGCTTCGGGGCCGGAACCGTCACCCGCGCAGCCCTTCTCGGCCGTGGCGAGGGCCTCTCGGTCCCTCTGCTACCGGATTGAGCTCAGCGCGCCGGAAGCATGCCGCGCGCCACCAGATCGTCGAACAGCACCTGATCCACCGGCGGCACCAGCTCCCGGTCGCCATAGGTGAACCACGCGATCTCCTCGATCTCACTGCTCGCGGCGATCTCGCCCACATGCCGCGCCGTATAGCAGGCCATCCGCACAAGCCCAGCGCCGCCGGGCAATTCGGCCTCATAGGTCCCGACATGCGCGACCGTCTCGGCGATCAGCGCGACCGACAACTCCTCATCGATCTCCCGCAGCAACGTCTGCCGATCGGTCTCGTCACCCTCGCGTTTCCCGCCGGGGATATAGAAGACATCCTTGCCACGCGGCCGAGCACACAGAATCCGCCCGTCCTCGATCAACACCCACGCGACCGTATCGATCAGCCGCTGAGTCGGTTCGGTGCGCATCCCGGCAGCCTAGCGGCAGTGCTCAGCGCCGCACGCCCAGCCCTCAGCGCCGCATGCCCACCCCCTCAGCGCCGAGCGCCCACCCCCCTCAGCGCCGAGCGAAGCTCGGCGCACGTTCCGGCCGAATCCCCACTCCCCCGAGATACGCGGCCACACCGGCCAACACCGGAAACCGATCGATGAGAGCCAGATGGCTGGGCGTTTTCGACAATGTCCCGTCCAGCGCGGGCGCGAGCAGCGTCTCATGTTCACGCTGCTGAATTCGCTGCGTGAACGCGGTCGGCAATGTGCGCCGACGCTGCACACGTTCCAAATCCGCCACCCCCGGCCGCCCGCGACGCAGCGGCTCGGCGAGCAGACGCGCCGCGGCCACCGCGTCCTGAATCGCGAGATTCACCCCCACCCCACCGACCGGCGACATCGGATGCGCGGCGTCGCCGAGGCACAGCAGTCCCGGCACATGCCAGCGCGACAGCCGGCCCATCGTGACCTCGAGCAGCTTCACATCGCCCCAGCCGCCGATCGCGGCGAGCACATCCTCGCCCCAGCCGAACAGCTCCGCCAAATGCGTTCGCAGCCACTGGATCTCATTGCCCCGCAGCCGCGCATCCGCGCCCTTGGGAATCAGGAACGAAGTCTGGTAGTAGTCACCGCGATCCATGCACACCGCGGCCCGCCCGGCCTCGAATCGGCCCGACACCGCGCGATTGTGCCGATCGTCTGCGGCCACCGGGACCCGCACCCACCACACATCCATGGGCACATCCATCTCGCGCGGGCGCAAGCCCGCCGCGGCGCGCGCCGCCGAACCCCGGCCGTCGCAGGCAAGCACCAGATCGGCCGTCAGAATGCGCTCGGCCCCGTCGGCGTCGCGACACCGCACACCGGTGACCCGCCCGGAATCGCTCACCAGATCGGTGAATTCGGTTCCCAGCCGCAGCGTGAACGTCGGTTCGTCGGCGGCCGCGCGGGCGAGCAGATCGAGAAACTCCCACTGCGGCACCATCGCCATATACCGATACGGTCCCGGGATCCGGCCGAAATCGGCCGCGAGCACCGTCTTCTCATTGATGCGCAGACTGCGCCGCTCCAATTTGGTGTGCGGCAGCGCCGCGAATCGCTGCGCCAAGCCGAGCTCGTCGAGCAGCCGCAGCGTCGACGGATGCACCGTGTCACCGCGGAAATCGCGCAGGAAATCCGTGTGCTTCTCCAGGACGGTGACGCGAATTCCGGCCCGCGCCAACAACAGTCCCGCCATCATCCCCGCCGGTCCCCCACCCACCACACAGCACTGTGTGTGTTGTGTGTCCACCACGTACGCACCACACTTCCGAACGAAACTACTCGCGAGGATAGTAAAGGTTCCAACCGGTCTCGTCGATGTGCGCGTGGTCACCGGCGGCCGTCGACGGTTGTGTTAGACAGAAAGTGGTTTGTCGGTGTTGTCCGGGAGGGTGTGCGTGGAGACCTCGAGCGTCGGTGCGTTGATCGCGCGGCGGCATGCGTCGGGCAGCGGTCCCGGCGATCGCGACGACGATGCGCGCTTGGCCTTGGTGATCGAGGGCGGTTCCGCGCGCGGCGCGTATTCGCACGGCATGGTGATGGCCCTCGAGGATTTGGGCATCCTGCACTGCTTCGACGCGGTGTACGGTTCCTCGGCGGGCGCGCTCAACGGCGCGTGGCTGCTGTGCGGGCGAGCCAATCAGGCCCGCCGCGCCTGGCAGGCCGATGTGGTGCGCCGGGTGATCTCCCCGGCCCGGGCGCTGCGCGGCGGCCGCGTGGTCGACACCCGCTATCTCGTGCACGCGGTCTACGAGCGCATCGTGCCGATGGACTTCCCCGCGATCCTCGCCAACCCCGTCACCTTCCACCCCATCGCCACCGCGATCGCCGACGGCAACGCGGTCGACCTGCATCCACACCTCACCGACGTCGCCTCGCTGCAGCGCGCCCTGCGCGCGAGCACCTGCCTGCCGATCCTGGCGGGCCGCCCGACCACGCTCGCGGGCCATCGCTACGTCGACGCGGGCCTGTCCGAAGGCGTCCCGATCCGCACCGCCCTCGCCCAGGGCGCCACCCACGCCCTGGTCCTACGCACCCGCCGCCTCGACGAACCCGCCACGCCCCCATCGGATCTCGAACTACGCATAGTCACCCGCTTCCTCACCCGCCACGCCCCCGGCGTCATCGATTCCTGGCGCACCCGAGCCACCCGCCACATCGAAGACGAACAAACCCTCACCGCCCCCACCATCCTGCAAATCCGCCCGCCCCTCGGCTCCCCCACCATCGGCCGCGTCTCCCGCAACGAATCCACCCTCATGCAGGCCCTCGACCTCGGCCGCACCGCGGTCCACCGAGCCCTCGCGACCTATCTACCCAAACCCCTCGCGGGCTGAGCGGCCGAATCACCCATCCATACGGGCGAAGTCGATACTGGTTCGAAACGGGCTCTCCAGCGCCAAGGTGCCCTCATGTGTTTCCGCCAGTCGATAGACCCGGGCGGCCCAGTCGAATCGGTATTCGTCAATCATCTTTACGTACAGATCGCTGTCGAGATGGACCACAAGGTAGACCGGAATCCCTTCATAGGCGTACTCGGCCAACTTGTCGACGGTGTCGGTGTAACCCGATCCCGGTGAGACCACCTCCACAACCAACAACGCATCTGTCGTGTTCAACTTTGCGCCGCGCTCGATACAGCGATACACAGACACATCAGGACGGCGGAACGAGAAGGCTCATTCGAAGAGAAGTCACTGGTCATGACGATCCTACGACCAGCACTGCTCAGCGCGTGATCAGCTTGCCGAGCAGAAATCAAACGATCTTCACGTCCCGCACAGGTCGATCCGTCGCCCGCGCGACGTGGTCGGCTTCGGCGCGGAGCGCGCTCTCCGAGACCGGCTTGCCGTCGAACATCGTGACCATCAGAGTCTCGTCGTTGAGGTCCCATGTGCCCCCGACGCGACCCGCGGTCAGCACCAGCGGCGAGATCCAGCCCGCCGTGCGGCTCACCTTCGCGCGGTGTTCGGCGGGCAGCAGCGCGGTGTCGTTGGTGCCCGGGGCGAGGATGTACTGGTCGAAGGGGCCGAGTAGGCGGATCGAATCGGTGGGGGTCGCGGCGGCCAGGGATTCGGTGTCGTCGGTGTGCAGCCAGGCTTTTCGGCCCTCCACGTCGATTTCGGTGAGGTCGAGGGCGGAGAACCATTGGCGGACCGTGGTTTTGCGGTGAGAGCCGCGCAGGAGCCAGGCGTTGAACGCCTCGGGGGTGGCGGGTCCGTAGGCGCGCAGGTAGGCCGAGACGACCTGGGGGCCAGCGGTTTCGGGGGTGGGGAGGCCGGGCCAGTCGGGGATGTGGTGGGCGGGGGTGGTGAAGGTGATATTCGAGCCGCGGGCCGGGCCGTGGCACAGCACGCCCTGCCAGGCCAGCGGTTTGAGCAGCGCGCCCCAGCCCGATCGCAGTTCCTCGCCCATGCGATGGAAGCGCGGCTCGGCCGAGAGCGCCTCGACCAACTCCGCACGGGTGAGCACCGCGGCCTCGAGCACCTGACCCACCGCATCGGCCAACGCCGCGACCTCGGCCGGACTCGCCCCGAAGTTCTTCTCCCACGCGGGTTTCTCCCACGTGCGCGCCGAGGCCAGCAGCGACAGCGTCGCGGCCGCGAAATCGGGAGTGAGCGCGTGCAGCGTCCCGCGCATGGCCCAGGTCTTCATCAACCGCCCGGCCCCCAGCGCCTCGGCCACCGCCCCCGGCGCGGCCGACGAATGCCGCAGGGCCACGGCCGTTTCCGCGGCCAAGCTCACCTGCGCCTGCACCCCGCACAATCGCTCGGCGACCGCGACCGCGTCACCATCACCCCGCGGCTCGACGAACTGCCGCGCCAGCCGCCACGCCAAAACCCGATCCCACGTGACCCGCACCCCGACCTCCTCCACCCGAACGATCCGCTCACCCTACGACCGAACACCGACAAACCGGCGCACCACGCATCCGTGCACTCGATGCAGCAATCCGCTAGCATCGAAACATCTCGGCGCGCCGCCCCCTCAGGAAACCCTCAGCCGCGCCACAGTCTGCAATCATGCACAACCCCGCATACGTTGCTAGCCTGTCGCTGTGACTCCGAAACCCCTCGACTCCCCTGAGCCGTTCTGGAATCTGGAGACCCGCCTCGCATCAGCGTTGCTGATACTGGCCGGATTCATCGGCGCGGCCGCCTACACCCATTCGGCCGGATATTTCGTCACCTTCATGACCGGTAACACCGAACGCGCCGTCCTCGGCGGATTCCTCGGTGACTACACCCTGGCCCTCGGAGCGGCCGGGCTCATCGTCTGCTTCCTGGCCGGTGTCGTCGTCGCCTCGATCTGCCGACGGCACTGGTGGACCAATCACCCGCACGGCGCGACCGTCCTGGCGACCGTGGCCTTCACGATCGCGGCCGTGGTCGACTCCATCCTCTACTGGCACGACAAGGACCTGGGCCTGACCCCGATCCTGTTCGTCGCCTTCGGTATGGGTGCGCTCAACACCTCGTTCGTCAAGAACGGCGAGACCGCCATTCCCGTCACCTACGTCACCGGCACCCTGGTCAAACTCGCCCAGGGCATCGAACGCCATCTCGCGGGCGGGACCCATCGCGAATGGCTCGGCTACGCGGTGCAGTGGCTCTCGTTCGTCATGGGCGCGTTCATCGGCGGCCTGGTCAGCCTCGTGATCGACGGTCGCGACATGTTGTTCGCCGCGGTCATCGCCTCGGCACTGGTCTCGGTCTACACCTGGCTGGCCGATCTGCGCGAGTCCCGCCGCGAACGACAGCCGGTCTGATCACGCCCGCCGCTTGGGCCGCTTGTCCATCAATCGCAGAATCAACGGTGTGAAGATGAGCTGCATCGCCAGCTCCATCTTCCCGCCCGGCACCACGATGCAGTTGGGCCGCGACATGAACGAGTCGTGCAGCATCGACAGCAGATAGGGAAAGTCGATCACCTTCGGATCCGCGAAGCGGATCACCACGAAACTCTCGTCGGCGGTGGGAATCGTGCGGGCAATGAACGGATTCGAGGTGTCGACGGTCGGCACCCGCTGGAAATTCACATACGTCCGCGAGAACTGCGGGCAGATGTACTTCACGTAATCGGGCATGCGCCGCAGGATCGTATCGATGACCGCCTCGCTGGAGTAGCCGCGCTCGGTCTTGTCCCGGATCACCTTCTGGATCCATTCGAGATTGATGATCGGCACCACGCCCACGAGCAGATCCGCATAGCGCGCGACATCCACCTCCTCGTTCACCGCTGCCCCGTGCAGCCCCTCGTAGAACAGCAGATCGCTGCCCGGCGTCAACTCCTCCCACGAGGTGAACGTCCCCGGTTCCTGCCCATAGGGTTTCGCCTCGAACTCGTCGTGCAGATACCGCCGCACCAGCCCCACCCCGGACCGGCCGTAATCCCGAAACAGATTCTCGAGTTCGGCCAGCAGATTCGCCTCCGGACCGAAGTGTGAGAAGTGCAGATTGCGATTCTGCTCCGCCTCGGCCATGGCGAGTTTCATCTCGTCGCGGTCGTAGCGATGGAACGAATCCCCTTCCACGATGGCCGCATTGATGCCCTCCCGCCGGAAGATCTCCTGAAAGGTCCTGGTGACACTCGTGGTTCCGGCCCCGGAGGAGCCGGTGATGGCGACCACGGGATGTTTGAGCGACATGGCTCCTCCACTCGGCTGCGGTGAAACTCAGTGCGGCGCGGGACGAAACAGCGAGCGCGTCCCGAACAGCGAGGCATCGAAACTGGGCCCCTCCTCGGGCTCGCGGTGATACCGCTCGATGCGCTCGACCTCGGTGCGCGAACCGAAGATCAGCGGCACCCGCTGATGCAATTCGTTCGGAATCACCTCGAGCACCCGCTCGTGCCCGGTGGTCGCCGCACCTCCGGCCTGTTCGACGATCAGCGCGATCGGATTGGCCCCGTACAGCAGCGACACCCGGCCCGGCCGCGCCGGATACCGGGTGTCGTAGGGATACAGATAGACACCGCCGCGGGTGAGTATGTGGAACACATCGGCCACCAGCGAGGCCACCCAGCGCATATTGAAATCGCGTCCGCGCGGCCCCTCCACCCCCTGTAGACATTCGTGCACATAGCGCCGCACCGGCCGCTCCCAGAACCGCTCATTGGCGGCATTGATGGCGAATCCCGAGGTGTCCTGGGGAATCCGCATCCGCGGATGGGTGAGCACGAACGCCCCGATCTCCCGATCGAGGGTGAAACCGTCCACCCCGCTGCCGGTGGTGAGCACCAGCATGGTCGCCGGACCGTAGAGGGTGAACCCGGCGCACACCTGCCGTGCGCCCGGCTGCAGGAAATCCGCCGCGCACGGCTCGCGGGCGTCCTCGGGCGCGCGCAGCACGCTGAAAATCGTTCCGACGGGCAGGTTCACATCGATATTGGACGAGCCGTCCAGCGGATCGAACGCCAGCAGATACTTTCCCCGCCGATACTCGGCCGGAACCGGATGAAATCCGTCCATCTGCTCCGACAGCATCGCCACCAGCGGACCGTTCCACTGCGATTCGTCGACCATGATGTCGTTGGCGATGGCATCCATCTTGCGATGCACCGTCGGGGGCAGATTGTCCGCCGACTGCGCGCCCAGGGATCCGACGATGCGCCCCCGGGTCACCTGATTGGCGATGATCTTCGTCGCGGTGGCGAGCACGTTGAGCAGCGCCGAGAATTCCCCGGACGATCCGGGATGGCGATGCTCCTGCTCGATGGTGTACCGGGTGAGCGTTTTCAATCCCTCGGGCATGACCGACCAATCACTCCCGACTTTCGCTTGTGAAAACACTGCTGCCGTATACGTCCTCGGCACCGAGGGTCATCAGATCGCTCTTGCTCAACGGCCGATGCAGTTCGATGAGCCGCTTGGCCTGCCGCAACCGACAGCGGTCCAGGGCATTGCGCACACTGCGCGCATTGGCGAACCTCGGTCGGCCCATCCGCAATTCGAGATACCGATCGAACGCGGCGACCCCCTCGGCATCGAAGCGGAAGTTCTGCCGCGCCACCATCAACTCGGCGATGGCCATGAGCTCCTCGTGCGTGTAGTCCGGAAATTCGATGTGATGGGCCACCCGCGAGGACAGTCCCGGATTGGCGGAGAAGAACGTCTCCATCCGATCCGGATAGCCCGCGAAGATGACCACCAGGCTGGTGCGCTCGGTCTCCATCTCCTGCAGCAGGATCTCGATCACCTCCTGCCCGTAGTCGCGCTCGTTCTCCGGCCGGAACAGGTAGTAGGCCTCGTCGATGAACAGCACGCCCCCGGCCGCCTTCGCCAGCGCCTCCTTGGTCTTGGGCGCGGTGTGCCCGATGAACTGGCCCACCAGATCGTCGCGAGTCACCGTGTGCACCTTGGGTTTACGGATATAGCCGAGCGCGTGCAGCATCTCGGCCATCCGCAGCGCGACCGTCGTCTTCCCGGTCCCGGGCCCGCCGGTGAAACTCATATGCATGGTCGGCCGGGTCGACTCCAGCCCGAACCGCCCGCGGGCCCGCTCGATCATCAGCAACGCCGCGATCTCGCGCACCCGCCGCTTCACATTGCCCAGGCCCACCAGTTCCGCGTCCAAGCGGGCCAGGGTCTCCTCGACGTGGGTGGCGGCCGGATCGGCGGACAGATCCAGCAGCGCGTCGTCGGCGAGGACGGGTTCGGCCTCCGGCTCGGGCGCGGCATCCCGGGGCGACATCGCCGCGCCCGGCCGATACATCCGAAAGCCGTTGTCCGTCTTACGTTCGTCTCCGGTCACGAGCCCTCCCATCCGGGTCAGCCGCCGTATCGATCGCCAGCTCGGGTATCGGTGGCATAGGAGTGCAGCCCGTAGTGCTGACGCCGATCGTCGGATTCGGTTCGCACCAACCGGAATCCGGGTTCATCGGCCGGACGCTGCACCAGAAAGCTCAGCGCGGTGGTCTGCCGCCCGTAACTCGCGTCGTAGGCATTGACGCGAATGTAGTAGCGCGGGAACGTCGCCCGGCAGGCATTGATCTCGGCGAGCACGCCGTCGGGCTCGTCCAGATCGAACAGCGGCAGCCCCCACATCTCCCAGTAGACATTGCGCGGATGCGGATCGTCGGTGTACTCGATCGACACCGGCCAGTTGTTCAGCAGCGCGTAGCGGACCTGCGCGCCGATCTCCTCGTCGGTCAGCTCCGGCAGATGCGAGAACGTGCCCTGACGCACATACATTGCGGCTCCTCGGGTTTCAGCGACTGGCCGTCGGCACGGCGTCGGGGGCGTCGGTGGAGGTGTAGTCGAAGGTGACATCGCCCCAGGTGGCCAGCGCGACATCGAGCGACTGACAGATAGCCGCCGCCTTGCGCAGCACATCGGGGCCCTCCCGCAGCAGATCCCGACCCTCGTTGCGCGCCTTCACAACAGCCTCGAGCGCCACCCGATTGGCCTCCGCGCCCGCGGCGATTCCCATCGGATGGCCGATGGTGCCGCCGCCGAACTGCAGAATGACATCGTCACCGAACAGGTCCAGCAGCTGATGCATCTGCCCGGCGTGGATGCCGCCGGAGGCCACCGGCATCACCCCGGGCAGGCTCGCCCAGTCCTGATCGAAGAAGATGCCGTTGCGGGGATTGGCGGGAATGTGGTTGTCGCGCAACGTGTCGTAGAAGCCCTTGACGGTATGCGGATCGCCCTCGAGTTTGCCGATCACCGTACCCGCGTGCAGATGGTCGACCCCGATGAGCCGGCACCACTTGGCCAGTACCCGGAAGCTCACCCCGTGGGTCTTCTGTCGCGTGAAGGTCGAATGTCCGGCCCGATGCAGATGCAGCAGCATCCCGTTGCGCCGCGCCCACTTCGACATCGACTGCATCGCGGTGTAGCCGACGGTGAGGTCCATCATGATGATCACGCTGCCCAGCGATTTGGCGAACTCGGCGCGTTCGTACATGTCCTCCATCGACGCCGCGGTGACATTGAGGTAATGCCCCTTCAGCTCACCGGTTTCCGCGGTCGCCTTGTTCACACCCTCCATGGCGAACAGATAGCGGTCCCGCCAGCGCATGAACGGCTGGGAGTTGATGTTCTCGTCGTCCTTGGTGAAATCCAGACCGCCCTTGCACGCCTCGTACACCACCCGGCCGTAGTTACGCGCGGACAGACCGAGTTTCGGTTTCACGGTCGCGCCGAGTAGGGGTCGGCCGTACTTGTTGAGATATTCCCGTTCCATAACGATTCCGTGCGGCGGCCCCTGAAAGGTCTTGACATATGCCACCGGAATCCGCATGTCCTCCAACCGCAATGCCTGCAACGGTTTGAAGCCGAAGACGTTACCGATCACCGAGGAGGTGAGATTGGTGATCGAACCCTCCTCGAAAAGATCGAGATCGTAGGCGACATAGGCGAAGTACTCCCCCGGCCGCCCCGGCACCTGTTCGACCCGATAGCACTTGCCGCGGTAGCGGTCGTGCGCGGTGAGCCGGTCGGTCCACACGACAGTCCATGTGGCAGTGGAGGATTCGCCCGCGACGGCGGCCGACGCCTCGATCGGATCCACCCCCTGCTGCGGGGTCACCCGGAACACCGCCAACACGTCGGTGTCCTTGGGTTGATAGTCGGCGTCGTAGTAGCCCATCGACGCATAGGAGTGAACACCCGGATCCCATCGGTCTTTTTCGGTCATCGTTCCTCCCGTTCGCGGGGTCGGTCGCCGTGCTGATTCAGAATGAAGGGGGTGCGAACGGCAAACAATTCGATTGTTTCTCGTCTCGCTCAACCGAATCGTTGAGTTTGCTACCTTCGGACAATGGGAACGGTGAGTGCGGTCCGCATGGAGACCTTTCTCGCCGTCGCCCGCCAGGGCAGCATCCGTCGCGCCGCCGCACAGCTGCACATCACCGAGGCCGCCGCATCGGCCGCGGTGGCGCACATCGAAAAACAGTTGGGCGCCAAACTGATCGCCAAATCCGGGCGCGGCATCACCCTCACCGAGGCCGGACGCGTCTACGCCGAATACTGCCGCAGCATCCTGGGTCTGATGAAGGAGGCACAGGCGGCGGTGCGCCGCGCGGAGACCGGACGGCTGCGCATCGGGGTGGTCGCCACGGCCGGGGAGTATGTCCTGCTGCGGCTGCTGGCCTCGTTTCGCGATCGTTATCCCGATATCGAGGTGGGCTTATCGATCCACCCGCGGGATCTGCTGTTCATCGAATTACAGCATCACGAAACCGATCTCGTGATCGCCGGCCGCCCGCCGCGCGACGCGGGGCTGGTGGTGCGCGCCAAACGGCCGAGCCGACTGGTGGTGGTCGGCTCGCCGGGCCGCTGCCGCGATCCGCTGCGGACCACCTGGCTGCTGCGCGGTCAGGGCTCGGGGACGCTGGAAACCACCCTGGCACTGCTGGATCGACTGCAGGCGCGCCCGCCCACCCTCACCCTCGGCACGCACGGCGCGGTGCTGGCCGCGGCGCGAGAGGGGCTGGGTGTCACGCTGATTCACAGCGACGCGGTCGAAAACGATCTCGCCGAACGAACCCTGGAGCTGCTCGCGGTGGAGGGCACGCCACTGGACCGGCCGTGGCACGCCGTCACCACGCGCACCCCGACCCCGGCCGCGCGATTGTTCCTCGGACACATCATGGATCCCGATGCGGTCGGCTCACGGGCCTTTCAGCCCTGCCCGACGCTCCCGCACGACACCCGGTGACGGCCGATGCCCCGGAAAGTGGTGGCACCCACCGGGCAGGAGGGTGGACGACGATGTTGCGCGTGGTAAGCATTCGCGACTATCTGCGAACGGAGTTCGCAGCGGAATGTCCGGTACTGGAGATCGTCTACTGCGAGGGGTGGGAGGCCGGGGCCGTCGTCGGCCCGATCGACGCGCTCGAGGCCCGGGCGCGCGATGCCGCCGGTGCGCAGTACGCGGTCGCGCTGGTATCCGGCGAGCGAGTGGTCGCCTACGCCGAAATCGCCTGGGACGCGCGCTTCGCCCGCTGCTGGCGACTCGACGAGCGCGGGCGGCGGCGCGGGCGTCTCGAATATCGCAGGCTTGCCGACGGGCGGCTGTTCTGCGTGGTCGTCGAGGAGTGGGACTATCTGCGGGCCGCGCAGCCGGAATTCGATACCGGCGAGGGGCATCGCCGCTGGCGCTTCGATCCGGACGGCCGGGCCAGCGGCGCGCTGGACTATCGCGGGGGCGGCGGCGGTGGCCGCCAGCACGATATCGATCCGACGGGTTTGACCTCGGCATGGCGCTTCGGCGACTGGGCGGCGCTGTGCTGCCTCGACGATGTCGTGCTGATCGAGCGCCCGGATCCGGAACACACCGTCCGCGCCACACCGCCCTGGCGTCCGCCCCGACCCAAGCGGCCGCACGCGCTCAACGCATTGTTCACCCCCGGTACGCGATTCGAACTCGACGCGGACGATCGGGTCACCACCGAACTGCACAGCCTGGGCGCGCTGCGGCTGGGCGGCGGGCGGCTGGCCGTGCTGGACCCCGGCCGCCTGCACGATCCGGATCCGTGGCTCACACTGCCGCCGGGCCGCTATCAGGTGGAGTTGGCGGTCGTCCGCTTCGACGACCCGCCCACGCACACCCGCGTCGCCGCCGCTCGGGTCGTGGTCTCCCCCACGCCCGCCCGAACCTGGGAGATGGCCACCCGCGTGGGTGAGGACATCGCGCTGCTCGACGACGATTCCTATTACGGATTCGGCGTCGACTCCGGGGTCGCCGCATTCGTCGACGCCGACGCCGCGCCCGCCATCCGCACCCGGCTCGAATCCGCCTGCGACGCGGGCCGATCCGATCCCACCGAACTGCACATCCCCGGCCTGAAATCGTTCGTCAGCGGCTGGGGTGACGGCGTCTATCCGGTCTGGATCGGCCGCGACGCCGATCACGAGATCTGCGCGGTGGTCGCGGATTTCCTGATCGTGCACGAGGCCCGCGTCCGCACACCCGTCGCGGCCCGGTGACCGAGTCGTTCAGCCGCCCACCGCGATTCGCTCGCGCCGCCGATCCACCGCCCACGAGGCGACCAGCGCCAGACTCGCGAGCACGGCGACCGCGGCGGCGAAGCTGATGCCCGCGGTGCGCAGACCCCACAGCCGCACGGCCAGACCCTCACCGACCACCGGAACCGAAATGGCCAGGTAGGACACGACGAACAGGGTCGAGGTCACTTCCGCGCGCCGCTCGGGCGGGGCGGCGTCGGCGACGCTGCGCACGCTCTTGCTGAAGGTGATGCCCTGCCCGGCGCCCGCGACGAAGGCGCCGAGCACCAACCACACCACCGAGGTCAGCAGCAGCGCCAACAGGATCAGCAGCACACCGGCCACCAGAATCGCGCAGCCGCCGATCAGGGCCGCGGAGGTACGCAGCGGTCGCGCGGCCACCTGCGCCAGAGCCGAACCGGCGAAGATCAGCGCGACCACCACACCCGCCACGGCGTGATTGCGCACGCCCAGCATTTCCGCGAGGAAGGTCGGCACCACCGCGGTGAACAGGCCGAGCACCGCGAAGCCCGCGAAGGTAGCGATGGCCGCGGGCACGAACGCGCCCCGAACCTCGGCGGGCACCGAAAGTCCGCGCGGCGCGGGCGGTTTTCCCGAACCCCGCACGGTCTCGCGCACCCGCAGCAGTCCGATCGCGGCCAGGGCCAGCAGCCCGAGATGGACGGCGAACGACAGCTGCAACGGCCAGCGCAGATACTGCACCAGCACCCCGGAGAACACCGGCCCCAGCCCGAGCCCGCCCATATTCGCGATGGTCGCGATCACCGCGGCGTGGTCGCGCCGCGCGGGCGGTGCGGCCTCGACGATCGCGACCGTGGCCGTGCCGGTGAAGATTCCGGCCGACAACCCCGACAGCGCCCGGCCGATCAGCAACTGCCACAGCGGCCCCGCGGTCAGGAACACCAGTGAACTGGCCGCCGCGAGTACCAGTCCGCTCGCCAACAGCGGTCGCCGCCCCAGCGTGTCGGACCAGTGTCCGAATCCGACGAGCGCCGCGATCACCCCGACGGCGTAGGTCGCGAACACCACCGTCGTGGTGAGCACCGAGAAGTGCAACTTCGCCCCGTAGAGCGCATACATCGAGGTGGGCATGGTCGTCCCCAGCATGACGACCGCGAAGGCATAGACCAACACGGCGGCCGAGGGATTACGCGTCATGGTCACAGCTGCGGAATGATATCGGCCGCAATGCGTTCCATCTGCTCCGCCGCCTCGAACAACGGCGTGAACAGGATCAGCTCCGCCCCGGCCGCGATGATCTCGCGCACCCCGCGCACGCAGTCGCCGACATCGCCCGCCACCGCGACCGCGGCGAACGCCGGAGTGCCGTAGAGCTTTTCGAGATCCTCGGCCAGCCGTCGACGCGCCCGCCCGGCATCGTCGTCGACGGCGAGATACACCCGTTTGGCGATGCCGAAGCTCGCCGGATCGCGTCCGGCGTCGGCCAGTTCGGCCCGTACCGTGCGCACCTGATCGGCGAAGGCCGCGGTCGTGCTCGAACCCCCGCCGAAGAAGCCGTCACCCAATCGGACCGCGCGCCGCAGCGCTCGGTCGTGGCCGCCGCCGAACCACAGTGGCGGCGTGGGTTTCTGCCACGGCCCCGGCACGATCCGCGCGTCCTTCAGCCGCGTGAAGCGGCCGTCGAAGGTGACGCTCGGCTGCGTCCACAGCCGCTTCATCACCTCGATCCCCTCGGTGAACCGGGAGATGAATCCCTCGGGTTCGAGCCCGAACGCGGCATAGGGCCGATTGCGTCCGCCGCTGCCGACGCCGATCTCGAGCCGTCCGCGCGAGAGCTGATCGAGGCTGGCCAGCGAGCGGGCCAGATGTACGGGCATATGCAGGGGCGTCACGAAGACCGAGCAACCCAGTCGCAAGCGCTCGGTCACCGCCGCGGCGTAGGTCATGGTCTCGATCGCGCCCAGCTGCGGCATCTCGTTCATGGTCAGGACCTGTTCCTGGGTCCAGCCGCTATGGAATCCGAGCTCCTCGGCTCTGCGAACGAACGCGGTGAAGCCCTGCGGGTCGAACTCACCGTCGGCGTAGAACTGCGGAATCGAGATCGCGAAGCGCATACGGGCCACAACGCGGGCAGGGGTGTGACGCATTCCCCAGTTTCTTTAGTTAGCCTAATGCAACTATATTAAATGGAGGCCCTATCCGCTTGCTTCCTCGAGGGGGACGCTCTTGGCTTCCGCGACACCTACCGAAGAACTCGACGTCGGCGATGTGCAGACCATCCGCCGCCGACTGCGCGTCGACCGCGACCACCCGCACTACAAGTGGGTCGCGCTGTCCAATACGACGCTCGGCATGTTGATGGTGACCATCAACTCGTCGATCGTGATCATCTCGCTGCCCGCGATCTTCCGCGGCATCGATCTCGACCCGCTGTCGCCCGGCAATGTCAGCTATCTGCTGTGGCTGCTCATGGGATTCCTGCTCACCTCCGCGGTGCTGGTGGTGATGTTCGGCCGCCTCGGCGACATGTTCGGGCGGGTGCGCATCTACAACTACGGCTTCGTGGTCTTCACCCTCTCCGCGATAGCCCTGTCGTTCGATCCGCTCTCCCACGGCGGGGGCGCGATCTGGCTGATCGGCTGGCGCGTGATCCAGGGCGTGGGCGGCGCGATGCTGATGGCCAATTCCGCGGCCATCCTCACCGACGCCTTCCCGGCCAATCAGCGCGGTGTGGCGCTGGGCATCAATCAGGTTGCGGCCGTGGCCGGATCGTTTCTGGGTCTGCTCATCGGCGGACTGCTCGCGGAATGGGACTGGAAGGCCATCTTCTGGGTCAGCGTGCCGTTCGGCATTCTCGGCACGGTGTGGTCGTACCGATCGCTGCACGACTTCGGCACCCGCAGCCCAGGTTCGCTGGACCTACCCGGCACCCTGACCTTCGCCCTCGGTCTCACCGCCCTGCTCACCGGCATCACCTACGGCATCCAGCCGCACGGCGACTCCAAGACCGGCTGGACCAATCCGTGGGTGCTGGGCGCGGTGATCGGCGGAATCCTGCTGCTGGTGGCCTTCTGCGTCATCGAGACCCGGGTGCGCCAACCCATGTTCCAGTTGTCGCTGCTGCGCAATCGGGCGTTCGGACTCGGTAACCTCGCCGGACTCATGGCCTCGGTCGGGCGCGGCGGCATGCAGTTCATGCTGATCATCTGGTTGCAGGGCATCTGGCTGCCGCTGCACGGTTTCGACTACGAGTCCACGCCGCTGTGGGCCGGTATCTACATGCTGCCGTTGACGGCGGGATTCCTTGTGGCCGGGCCGATTTCGGGCTGGCTCAGCGACAAGTACGGGCCGCGGCCGTTCGCGACGGGCGGCCTGGCCCTGGCGGCGGTGACCTTCGTGCTGCTGGTGGTGCTGCCGGTGGACTTCAACTACTGGTTGTTCGCGCTGATCATCCTGCTCAACGGTCTGGGCACGGGCATCTTCACCTCACCCAATACCGCCGAGGTCATGTCGGCGGTGCCCGCCTCCCAGCGCGGTGTGGCCTCCGGTATGCGCGCGACGCTGATGAACGGCGGTATGGCGCTGTCGATCGGCATCTTCTTCTCGCTGATGATCGTGGGCCTGTCGGGCACGCTGCCGGGCGCGATGAATTCCGGACTGCGTGAACAGGGCGTACCGGCCGACGTCGCCGGGCACATCGCCGATATGCCGCCGGTGGGCAGCCTGTTCGCGACCTTCCTCGGCTACAACCCGTTCAAGGAATTGCTCGGTCCCAGCGGCACTTTGGACAACCCCGGCGTGCGGTCGGATGTGCTGACCGGACAGGAGTTCTTCCCGCATCTGATCTCCGGACCGTTCCACTCCGGTCTGGTGGTGGTCTTCCTGGCCGCCGCGGTGATGATGGCGATCGGCGCGATCGCGTCCTGGTTCGCGGGCGGCAAATACGACACCGACGAGACCGAGGAGCTCGCCGAGGCCGAGCGGGAAGGCATACTGGCTGGAACATCGACCGAGTAGGAGCCGTCAGGAAATGATCCAGCAGGAGCGACCACGTAGCGCCGAGCAATTGGCCGAGGCCGCGGATCTGTACCTGGCCCTGGGCCGGATCATCCGGCTGCTGCGTCGCTCCGGCGACCTCGGATCACTGAGCCCCGGATCGGCCGCCGCGCTGGCGACGCTGGTCCGGGGCGGCCCGATGCGGCTGGGCGATCTCGCCGCCGCCGAACGGGTCACCGCGCCGACCATGTCGCGCATCGTGACCGGCCTCGAGAAGGTCGGCTATCTCGAGCGCACCGCCGACCCGGTCGACGGCCGCGCCCAGCTGCTGCGGGCCACCGACAATGCCCGCGATCTGGTCAACGGCCTCACCTCCGCCCGCATCCAACGCTTCGCCGATGCCCTGGACGGCATCGATCCCGCGGAGCGAAAGGTGTTGACCCACGCCCTGACTCGTCTGGTGGACCTGCTCGACGAACAGTGCGAATGATGGGCGAAGCCCCGAAGGGACGCCCGCGCGATCCCGCGATCGAAGAGGCGATCATGCGCGCGACCAGCCGCCGCCTGGCCACCGACGGCTACAGCCGCATGCGCGTGGCCGATATCGCCGCCGACGCGGGCGTCACCCGCCCCACGATCTATCTGCGCTGGCCGACCAAACGCGAACTGGTCGAGGCGGTCATGGACTATCGCTTCCAACAGCAGGCCACCGCCCCGACCGCACCCGATCTCGACGAGTTGCACGGCCCCGACGCCCTGAAGGCGGCGCTGACCCGCTTCGCCTCCGCGGAGGCCATCGCCGTGGCCACCCAGATGTGGGCGGATTCGGCTCAGCATCCCGATGTCTGGCAGTCCTACCGCGAGCACGCGCTCACCCCGCGCCTGGACTTCGTCAACGACACGCTGCGACGCCTGCGCGAGCGCGGTGAGATCGCGCCGGAGGTCGATATCGAGGCCGCCGCGGCGGCGTGCCTGGGCGTCGCCGCGTCGCTGATCCTGTTGTCGGAGAAGGCGACCGAGGAGGCCATCGATCAGGCGATCGATCTGCTGTGGTGGGGCCTGCGGCCGCGGCCCTGAACTTTACTTGACTCGCATGTAAAGCTTATTTACTGTGGCGCGAATGACCGCACCGAGATTGGCAGACCACGCCCGCGCGCGACTCGAGGAGTTCTATCGAGATCTGCACGAGCATCCGGAGCTGTCGTATCAGGAATTCCGGACCGCGGCCAAGATCGCCGAATATCTCGACGGGCTCGGCCTCGAGGTGACCACGGGAATCGCCCGAACCGGCGTGGTCGCCGTCCTGCGCAATGGCGACGGCCCGGTCGTGCTGCTGCGCGCCGATATGGACGCGCTGCCGGTGGCCGAACAGACCGCACTGCCCTACGCCAGCACCGCGACCGGAACCGATCCCGACGGCAACGATGTGCCGGTCATGCACGCCTGCGGCCACGATATGCACGTCACCTGCCAGCTCGGCGCCCTGACCGTACTCGCCGCCGACGCCGCGACCTGGTCCGGCACGGTGGTCGCGGTGTTCCAACCCGCCGAGGAGGGCGGTAACGGCGCCACGGCGATGGTGGAAGACGGCCTGTATGAACGGTTTCCGAAGCCGGAAATCGTACTGGCCCAACATGTCTCGCCGCTTCCGGCGGGTATGGTCGGCTATCGGCCGGGATATCTGATGGCCGCCGCGGACTCGCTGCTGGTTCGGCTGTTCGGCGTCGGCGGGCACGGTTCGCAACCGGATCTGGCCATCGATCCGATCGTCATGGCCGCGGCCACGATCATGCGGCTGCAGACCGTGCGCTCGCGCGAACTCTCCGGCACCGAACCGGCGGTCCTGACGGTCGGTTCGATCCATGCCGGGACCAAGGACAACATCATTCCCGATCAGGCCGAGCTGAAGATCAATCTGCGCACCTTCGCCGAGGAGACCCGCACCCGTATCCTCGCCTCGATCCAGCGCATCGTCGAGGCCGAGGCGCGGGCCTCGGGCGCGCCGAAAACCCCTGAGATCTCACCGATCTACCGCTATCCCGCGCTGAGCAATGACGAGGCCGCCACCGCGAAGACGGTGACGGCCCTGCGAGACGCGTTCGGCGACAAGGTGTTCGAATTCCCCCAGCCCTTCATGGGCAGCGAGGACGCGGGCGATCTGGCCACCGCCCTGGACATTCCGATCGTGTACTGGATCCTCGGCGGCGCCGATCCCGAGGCCGGGGAGATCGTATTCAATCACAGTCCGTTCTTCGCGCCACTGATCCAGCCCACCCTCGACACCGGCGTCGGGGCCATGGTCGTCGCCGCGCTGACCTGGCTCGGACCGGCTCGGCCGGGCAGCGCCGAATCGACTGCGCCGCAGGGCGTATAGCCCTGCGCCTCGGACCCGGCGATCACCACGATATTGCCGCCGTCGCGCTTCGCGTCGTACATCGCCGCATCGGAGCGGCGCAGAATCTGTTGCAGGCGAGCCGGATCGCGCACATCCGCGATCCGGCAGCGCGCGACGCCCACGCTGGCGGTCACGACCATCGACAGGCCCGGCACGGTCTCGACGGCCCGGCGCAGCCGCTCCCCCGCGGCCGACAGCGATTTCGCCCGCAGCCGCCCGACCACCACGAACTCCTCGCCACCGGTGCGCGCGACCACCGCATCGGAACCCGCCGCCCACCGCAGGCTCTCGGCGACCCGCCGCAGCACGTCGTCACCGCACTGATGACCGTAGGTGTCGTTCACGATCTTGAATCGGTCCAGATCGATGGTGGCCGCATAGGCCGAACCCGCCGTGCGGGACCGAAACGACTGCGTCAGTTGATAATCGAGTCCGCGCCGGTTCAGCAACGTGGTCAACGGATCCAGCAGCGCGTGCAGCCGCCAGAGCCAGTAGCAGAACTGCACCGTCGGCAATCCGACGACGCTCAACGCCACCACGATCAACACGACGGCGATCGCGAGCCGACCGTCACCGGCCGCGACGCCCGAATGCGCCGGATCGTCGGCCGTCAGCAACAGCGCGAGCGTCAGAATCGAGCCCAGCGACCAACCGATGTGCAGCATGAGCACCGGCGGCCCGTGGAAGATCAGGCACATTCCGACGACGGTCAGCAACGTCATCACCAGCGCGCCGTAGACGCGATGCCCCGCGGCCAGCGCGCCGAAGGTGATGGCGAGGTCCGCACTGGCACACCACAGCAGCGCACGCGTGCGACTCGGCCACGGCAGCAACCACCAGCGCAGCGCCCACAGCGCGGTGAGCCCGACGACCACCCAGCAGCCGATCTCGAACACACCGTTGCGCGGCCCGATATGCGACAGCAGCGACAACACCGTGACCAGGCACATCACCGCGCCGCCCGCGCCGATCATCGTCTTGACCCAGCCGAGCGCGGAATGAAAGCGCAGCACATCGACCAGCCAGTCGTAGCCCGCCCGGTCCCGCCACCAGTTCGCGATCAATGTCCGACTGCCGGTCACCCGAATCACCGCCTCGTCTCGGCAATGAATTCAGAGATAGCTGAGGGATTGCTCGCATGTCAATGCGGCCCGGCTCGGATGTCCGGTCTCACCACCCCTTACTCGGGAGCGCATATCCGGTCGTCGCCGTGATGTGCTCGGGCATCGGCTCGTGCCGGTCGCCGACATTGACGGTCCCGGTGATCTCGAACATCAGGATCGACGCGCCGGTGGGTGCGCAGGGCCTGTGCTCGACACCGCGCGGCACGGTGAAGACCGAACCGGTCGCCAGATGGACGGTGCGTTCGCCCGACGGCTCGCGCAGTCCGATGTCCAGCTGACCGCCGAGGACCAGGAAGAATTCGTCGGTGTCGTCGTGGACGTGCCAGACGAATTCGCCCCGCACCTTGGCGATTCGGACGTCGTAGTCGTTGACGCGGGTGACGACGTGCGGACTCCAGAGCGCGTCGAAGGAGGCGAGGGCGGTGTTCAGGGCGATCGGTTCGTTGCGCATGGGAATATCCTGGTCAGTTGTCCGGGCGCGGTGTGAGTGCTAGGAATCGCATATGTCGCAAGATTTCTCTCACGTTCGGCCGCCGCGGGTGGTGGTGATAGTCGACGAGAACTCCAATCCGTTCGAACTCGGCTGCGCCACCGAGGTATTCGGACTGCGCCGCCCCGAATTGGGCAGCGAGCTGTACGACTTCCGGCTGTGCGCGCCGGAGCCGCGGACGCTCATGCGCGACGGCTTCTTCACCCTGACCGGCGTGGCAGGTCTCGAGGCCACCGAGGACGCGGATCTGCTGATCGTTCCGAACCGTCCGGATGTGGAGGTGCCGCGTCGCCCCGTGCTGCTGGCGGCCATCCGGCGCGCCCATGCCCGCGGCGCGGTGCTGGCCGGATTCTGCAGTGGCGCTTTCACGCTCGCCGAGGCAGGAATACTCGACGGCCGCCGCGCGGCGACGCACTGGATGTGGGCGGATGATTTCCGTAGCCGATTCCCCGAGGTCCGGCTGGAACCGGATGTACTGTTCGTCGACGACGGCGATATCCTCACCGCCGCGGGCAGTTCGGCCGCCCTGGATCTCGGACTGCACATCGTGCGGCGCGACTACGGCGCGGAGGTCGCCAACGCGATCAGCCGCCGCCTGGTCTTCGCCGCGCACCGCGAGGGCGGGCAGAAGCAATTCATCGAGCGCCCCGTCCCCGATCTACCCGATCAGTCGCTGGCCCCGGTCCTGGCCTGGGCTCAGCAGCGACTCGACACGCCGCTCACGGTCGCGGATCTGGCCGCCCGGGCCGCGGTCAGCCCCGCCACCCTGCATCGCCGCTTCCATACCCAACTGGGCACCACCCCGCTGGCCTGGTTGACCACCGAACGCATCACCCTGGCCTGCCGACTGATCGAGCGCGGGGAGAACCGCTTCGAAATCATCGCCCGCCGAACCGGACTCGGCACGGCCGCGAATCTGCGCACCGTCATGCGCCGCCACACCGGCCTCGCGCCATCGCAGTATCGTCGCCGATTCGGTCCGGCTCCGCGATGAGCGGCGGTTGTGGCTCAGTCGTTTCGGAATTGTTCGGCGCGGTGCGATAAGCGTTCGGAGAAGGTGGCCATCCACGCCGCGGACTCCGGCTCATCGGCCGCGTCGATCGACGGACGCGCGGCTCTCGATGCCACCGGAACCTCGTTTCGCGCGGATCGTCCGGGTTGGGATTGCATGGCGAGCAGGCGGACCGCCCATGCGACATAAGCCGATACGCTCATTCCGGCGCAGTCGGCGGCATCGCGCAGGGGCAGCCAATCGTCCTCGTCGACGGTTACCGTGATTTCCCTCGTCCCCATAGTCGCCCACCGTAGCCGTGATCATCGCCACGCGCGGTCGACACCCCACGGATCGGGACTGTTTGTCGCGTTTCAGGACGCTTCGGTGGCACGCTCCGCGAGCAGCGCCCCGGTGATCTCGGCAAATCGGTCCTCGCCGACCTGCTGCGCGCCCTCGGCGTCGATGACGACCGCGGTCGGATAGATTCCCCGAATCACATCCGGCCCACCGGTGGCCGTATCGTCGTCGGCGGCATCGAGCAGCGATTCGACGGCGATCCGCAGTGCGCGGTCGGCATCGAGGTCGCGGCTGTAGGTCTTCTTCAGCGACGTCTTCGCGAACAGCGACCCCGAACCGACCGCGGCGTAACCGAATCGCTCCTCCGTGCGGCCGCCCACGAGGTCATAGGAGACGATCCGCCCCGCGCGGCTCGGATCGGAGGCGCGCGAGTCGTATCCGACGAGCAACGGCACCACCGCCAAATCCTGCATGGCCGCGGGCAGATTCTCGCGCACCATCTGCGAAAGCTTGTTGGCCTTGCCCTCGAAGGTCAGCGGCACGCCCTCGATCTTCTCGTAATGTTCGAGTTCGACCGCGAACAGCCGAATCATCTCCACCGCCGTGCCGACCGTCCCCGCGAAACCCGCCGCGGAATAGGCATCGGTGATGAACACCTTCTCCATATCCCGGGTCGCCAGCAGATTCCCCATGGTCCCCCGACGGTCACCGGCCAGCAGCACGCCCCCGCGATAGCTCACCGCGACGATCGTGGTCCCGTGCACGACCTCACCCGCACCCGGCCCTCGTCCACCCGACCCGTGCCACGGCAGCAATTGCGGCGCTTCCGCCCGCAACCGGTCGAAGAAGGACGACGTCGCGTAATTCCAGTCGACCGCATCGCTCATCTCGACCCCTCCTCCACGCACACCGCCGAGCCCACACCCGGTAAACCGACATTACCCTGTCGAAACAGGTTGAGATGCAATCGAACCTGCGGCCCGCCGCCGAACGGCGAGTCTAAGGCTGTGGCACTCGATGGCACCAGGTTCGCAGCGGCCCGGATCGTCCCCGAACAGTGACCGGATCGTCGGTGAGCTCGAAGCCGGTCGCACGGGCGACGGCAACGCTGGCGGCATTCGCCGAGTTGATGCGCAGCAGGACATGTCTGGTGCCCAGTTCGCGATAGGCGTAGTCGGTGAGCAGGCGGACCGCGCTCGCCGCGAGACCTCGGCCGCGGTGTGCGGCGCCTACCGCATAGGCCAGTTCGGCGTCGGAACCGGTGCGGAACAACAGGATTTCACCGAGTGGAGTGCGCGCGTCGGTGGTGATCGCGAGCTGGATAGCGACGCCATCGGCGCGCAGAGCCCGGGAACGGTCGAGATAGTTTCGCGCCTCGATCTCGTCGAACGGACTGCGCAGCGGGGTCCAGCGGCCGACTTCGTTCTCGTCGAACAGCTCGACCATGGCCGGTATGTCGGCGTCGCCCCACTCCCGCAAATGAATTTCGTTCCCGCACAGCGCGATTGTCTCCGGTAGTGCGGGTTCGGACGCATTGTTCGTCATGGTCGTCAACAGGTCTCCGGATCGATCTCAGCGTGGGTGCGGGCCGCAGCGAGAGCGTATCGAACTTCGCCGCTGACCACTCCCCGCTAAGCTGCCATCGACAGCGAAACACGTTGGAGGGCAGTCAATGTCTAGGATCAGGGATGTGTATTTGGAGGCCGCGGCCTCCGCGGCGCGGTTGCTGTCCGATCCGGCGATCGGTGCCGCATGGGAGCGGCCGAGTGTGTTGAAGGAATTCAGCGTTCGCGGGCTCGCCGGGCATCTCGGCGCGCAGATTCTGCACGTATCACGGGTGCTGGTGGCCGAGGCGCCGCAGGCGCGGCCGGTGACGATCGCGGAGTTCTTCGACGGAGCCGAGGCGTTTCAAGCCGATACCGACGCGGAGATCAATGTGCGTATCCGGGAGGGCGGTGAATCCGTGGCGGCCGATGGCGCGGAGGCATTGGCCGCCGCGGTGGAATCGACGGTCGCCCAGCAACTCACGGCGCTTCCGACCGAACCGCACGACCGCATCATCTCCTTCGCGCAGACACCGATGCTCCTCGACGATTTCCTGCTGACCCGCATGCTCGAAATCGTCGTCCACTCCGACGATCTGGCCCTCAGCGCCGACATTCCCACCCCCGCCTTCCCGCCGCACGTCTTCGAGCCGGTACTCGACCTGCTGTCACGCCTCGCGGTGACCCGGCACGGTCAACCGGCCGTTCTGCGCGCCCTGAGCCGAGCCGAACGCGCACCCGACACCATCGCAGGCATTTGACCCGCGGCGCTACTTTCGAGTGAAGGTGTAAACGGTGCTCTGCGTTTTGCACAGATTCGGTTTGTTCACCACGACGGTGAGATTTCCGGAAGCGGAATCGTAGTCCAGCCCTTCGGATTCGAAGGTGCCGCGACAGGTGCTGATCTGCGGCAGCGTTCCCAGCGTGCGCACCGCCGCCGACCGATCCCTGCCGTCGAGCGCCCCGGCCCAGGTGATCTCCAGCAGCGTCGGAATGGTGCCGCCCGCGGGGTCGGGCACATCAGAAGTGCACAGCAGCGCGGTCGGACCGGAGAAGGTACAGCCCTGCACGTTCTGCACCGTTGTGTCGAGGGTCAGAAATCCCGTTCGCGCGAGCGCCCCCGCCGCCGGCGCGGCCGGATTCAGCAGCGGCGCGGCGAAGATCAGAAACCGCGACATCTGCCCCCATTCGCCATTGAGCATCCACCGCGCGTCCGGGCTGACCGCGACCCACGAATTGTTGAACCGCGCACCGGGTTCCAGTGTGTAGGTGAAATCCGAAACCACACCCTTCGGATCGGTGACCCGGAACAGCTTCGACGACCGACCCGACTGCTCGTAGGCGTCGAATACATAGCCCTGCGCGGAATCCGGATCGCCGACATGATTCCAGCCCTGATCCGACAGATCACTCGGAACCTGCCCCACGCCACGGAAAACCAACTCCGACCCACCCGCGACCTTCCGCGTCGCGACGCCCTCACCGACCTTGAACACCGATTCCTGCCGCGCCCCGGTCTGCCGCCATCCATCAAGGGCCGCTGGCCCATTCGAGCCCATCGGCTCGGAATCCGGTTCGGCGGCCGCGACTCCGAGGCCATTCACCACCAGAAATATGGCCGCGCACACCACAGCCCACCGAACACCCATCGTCGCCGTCCCCTCATCGATCCCACACGAACGGTGAAACAATAAGCCCCACAGGCAAATCACCGATGACACGCGGGCAGCCGCACCGTGACGCACAGGCCGCCCTCGGGGCGGGGCACGAGGGTCAGGATTCCGCCGTGCGCCCGGGTGATGCTCTCGACGATCGCCAGGCCGAGGCCGACGCCCGAGTGGTGGGTGCGGATGCGTTCGGCGCCGCGCTGAAACGGCTCGACCAGGGTGGAAACCACTCCGGGCGTGAGCCTTTCACCCGTGTTCTCGACGGTGAGCCGTACCGAATCCGGTTGCACGCTGGTCGTGACCCGCGCGCTGCCGTGCGCGGGCAGGTTGTGGACGATCGCATTGTGCACCAGGTTCGTCGTCAGTTGCAGTAGCAGGGCGGGTGAGCCGATGGTTGGCGCGATGTCACCGAAAGTCTCGAGGGTGATGCCGTGTTTTTCCGCGAGCGGAAGAAGCGTTTCGGCGGCTTCCTCCGCCAGCAGGGAAAGATCCACGCGCTCCCGGGCAAAGGACCCTCTGTCGGCCCGGCTGAGTAGGAGCAATGCTTCGGTCAGATTGATCGCTCGCGAGTTAACGGTATAGAGGAGGGCGACGAGTTCGCCGGTGTCACGGTCCGGATCGTTGCGCGCCACATCGAGTAGCGTCTGCGTGATCGCCAGCGGAGTGCGCAGTTCATGGGAGGCGTTGGCCGCGAATCTCTGTTGTTCGGCGACGTGCGCCTCCAGCCTGGCGACCATGGTGTCGAAGGCATCGGCGAGTTCGCGGAATTCGTCTCGCGGGCCTTCCAGTTGGATTCGGTGCGACAGCGACCCGTCCGCGACCATCCGCGTGGCATTGGTGATACGCGTCAGCGGGGAGAGCATGTGCCCGGCAAGAATCCACCCTCCCACGAGCCCGAATACCAGCAGAAGCGCCAGCGCCCAGGCGGCCTTCGGACCGAAGGCGCTCACCAGTTCCGCGCGATCGGGCCCGCTGCCGGGGGGCCTGCCGAACTCATGATCGGGCACATAGCGCAGGAGGAACACCCATACGACCGCGAGTAACAACGTGCCCGCCAGCATGAGAAATCCGGCGTAGCTGAGAGCGAGTTTGAGTCGAACGCTCAGGCCGGGTGCTCTATTCACGCCCGCCTGCCTCGATGCGGTATCCGACTCCGGCCACGGTCGCGATGATCCAGGGCTCACCGAGGCGCTTACGTAGGGCCGAAACCGTAATGCGCACGGCATTGGTGAACGGGTCGGCGTTCTCATCCCACGCCCGCTCCAACAGTTCCTCGGCGCTGACCACACCGCCCTCGGCGGCAATGAGGACTTCGAGCACGGCGAACTGCTTGCGCGTCAGCGCGACGTAACGGCCGTCGCGATAGACCTCACGACGGAACGGATCCAGACGCACACCCGCGATCTCGCGCACGGGCGGCCTGCTGTGGGCGCGCCTGCGATCCAGCGCGCGCAGCCGCAGAACGAGTTCGCGCAATGCGAAGGGTTTGGTCAGATAGTCATCAGCGCCGAGCTCGAATCCGGTCGCCTTGTCGTCGAGCCGGTCGCCTTGTCGTCGAGCCGGTCGGCGGCGGTGAGCATCAGGATCGGCAGCCCGCTGCCGGACGCGACGATATGCGCGGCGACCGCGTCGCCGGAGGGGCCCGGGATATCGCGATCGAGCACGGCGATGTCGTAGGCGTTGACGCCCAACAGTTCCAAAGCGGTATCGCCGTCACCGGCGATATCGGCGGCGATGGCTTCCAGGCGCAGGCCATGACGGATCGCTTCTGCCAGATAGGGTTCGTCCTCGACGATCAATACGCGCATAGACTCTCGATCCTCCCAGCCCGGGCATATCGGCGGCATATCGAAAATCGCATACGCACCGACAACGCCGGCCCGCTTTGACTGAGCGCGTGATTCGATCGAGCATTCTCATCGCCCTGACAGTCGTCGGCGCATCCGTCGTCTGCGTCCTCGCCTTCCAGTCACTGGCGTCCCGATTACCGACCGGCCCACGGTCTCTCGACAGTCCACACGGCGGCGTGACCGTTTTCGACGACGAGAGTCCGTCCGTGGCCAACCTCGCTCCCGATCTACTCCAAGCCCTACGCCGCGCGGCGACCGACGCCGCCGACGAGGGGATCGAATTCATCGTCAACAGCGGCTGGCGCTCCCCGGAGGATCAGAAACAGCTACTGCGCGAAGCGATCTCGAAGTACGGCTCGGAGAAAGCGGCCGCCCGGTGGGTGGCCACGCCCGCCACGTCCGCTCATGTGGCCGGAGAGGCGGTCGATCTGGGACCCGGCGAGGCCACGGCATGGCTGTCCACGCACGGCGCTCGCTACGGGCTGTGCCAGATCTACCGAAACGAACCTTGGCACTTCGAACTTCGTTCCGGAGCCGACGACAACGGCTGCCCGGCCCAGTACGCCGACCCCACCCAGGACCCGAGGATGCATCGGTGATCGCTCGCTGGCATCCGTTGACACGCATCGCCTTTCGCTTCTGCGTCGTCTATTTCGGGCTGTACTGTCTGCTGCAGAGTTATATCCCGCTCACACTGTCGGGCCTCGCCGGGCGGTGGATACGCAGGCACGGCGTGCTGTGGAATTTGGTCGTGACCGACCCCGTCACCGGCTGGGTGGGCAGATCGCTGTTCGGGGTCGATGCGGTGCTGCACAACGATTCCGGGGCCGGAGACCAGACGTCGGTCTGGGTGCTGATGTTCTGCATCCTGGTTGTCACCGTCCTGGCCGCCGGGGCGTGGACCGCTTTGGATCGCCGGACCTCTCATCCGCGGCTGCTGGCCTGGTTCACCCTGTTCCTGCGGGTGTGCCTGGGCGGGCAGATGCTGTCGTTCGGGTTCGTCAAGATGTTCCTCATCCAAATGCCCGGCCCCACATTGGCACAGCTGCTGGAGCCGTACGGTGATTTGAGTCCGGCGTCGGTGTTGTGGCTCCAGGTGGGCAGCTCGCATCCGTACGAGATCGCGCTCGGCGCGGTGGAAGTCGTGGCCGGACTGCTGCTGTTCATCCCGCGGACCGCGGTGCTGGGCGCTGCGCTCAGCGTGGCCGGTACGGCTCAAATCCTGTTGCTGAATATGGCATTCGACATACCGGAGAAGCTGCTCGCCTCACACCTGTTGTCGATCGGCCTGGTACTGCTCGCCCCGTACCTGCGACGGCTGGCCGATGTGTTCGTCCTGCAACGCGAGTGCCAGCCGCTGACGCCGCACTCGTTGTTCGCCGACCACAGGAAAAACCGCATCGCGATGTGGCTTCAGGTCGCACTCGCCCTGTGGGTCGCGCTGGGCTGCGGCGTCGACAGCTGGATCGTCTGGCACGAGCAGTACTCCGCGAGCAGACCGAAATCCGTGCTGTACGGAATCTGGAACGTACGAGATTTCACCCTCGACGGCCGATCGGTTCTACCGCTGACCACCGACGAGACGCGGTGGCAGCGCGTCGTTTTCGATACTCCGGAGACAGCGACCTATCAGCTGATGGACGGCGAGCTGATACCCGCTCGCGCCGAATTCCTCCCCAACGGACAACTGGAACTACGCGAAACAGCCGAACCCCGAACACCATTCGCGACACTGTCCACCGAACGCCCCACCCCGGACGGACTGCTCCTACGCGGCACACTGCGCGACCACCAGGTCACGATCACTCTCGACCGCGTAGACCTGAACAGCTTCACCCTGCGCAACCGCGGATTCCACTGGGTGCAGGACTACGCGTACTTCCGCTAGCGCTTCCGGACGCAGCGAACTCGACGAATCACGGATCAACCGTGCACGATGCTCCCGTTAGAGAGCAGCGATCTCTATTGGTTCGGAGGGGCCGCGGGCCTGTGGGCACTGCGCTACCACACGGCCGCGGTCGTCTTCGTCGCGATCGTCGTCGCCGATCTGCTGATCATCAAATTCGGGCACATGAACCCATAGCCTCCGCTGTAATGGGCCACACCAACCGAGGAGGAAACCTATGCTGCCCGTGATCTACTCGATGAGCGTGTCGCTGGACGGATTCATCGCCGGGCCGGATGGCGATATCGGGTGGGGTGACCCCGATGCCGAGCAAATGCGCTTCCATATCGAGCAGACGCATCAGCTCGCCGGATATCTGTGTGGGCGCAAGCTCTATCAGGACATGCTGGTGTGGGAGGACGCCGAGCAGACCATGTCGGACGAACTGGATTTGGAGTTCGCTCGGATCTGGCGGCCGATTCCGAAGGTGGTGTTCTCCCGCACGCTGGATTCGGTGGTCGGCAACGCGCGGCTGGCCACCGAGGACATCGCCACCGAAATCGCCCTGCTGCGTGATCAGTCGGGCGACGGTGTCGTATCCATCGGCGGGGCGGAACTGGCCGCGGCGGCCATTGCCGAAGATCTGATCGACGAATACCGCCAATTCGTCAATCCGATCATCCTCGGTTCCGGCACACCGTATTTCCCGCCGCTGCCCCAACCCCTCGGCCTGAAACTGGTCGAATCGCAGACTCTGAGCTCGCGCGTGGTCTACCTGCGCTTCCGACGCGCGCGCCCGTAATGCCAACATTTCGTTGTCAATCCACCCGAAACGCGCCACTGGTAGCAAACTATGATGTAGCCGACAAACAACGGTGCCAGCTAATGCGGTTACACCATGGCAACCCCAAAGGTGGTGACTCGGATGGGCGACAGCAGGGCATTACTTCTGGCCTGGTGGCGCGATCGGGTCGATTACCGCTGGCTGGTCGACGTTCTCGCGTACCACCGCGCGCTGGGCCTGGTGAAAGTCATGCTCGGCTCGGGCGGCGCGGTCATGTGCCTCGTCACCGCGCTGTCGATGATCTCGCATATCGGGCCGCGCAACGCCTTCTTCGCGATCGGGTGCCTGCTGATCGTAATCCTCACCGCCACATGGGCTTTGCGTTGGTGGTTGTTACCGTGGCCGGGCCGCGTGGAGTCACTGCTGTGGTGCGCGGGCGCGGATCTGGCCATCACCTTCGGCGCGGTGGCCGCGCAGAACCGGCTCTATGGGGCGTTGGTGACGACATTGCTGACCGTTCCCGGCATGTACGCGGGCGCATTTCACGGACAGCGCATCCTCGCCGCCCATGTCGGCTGGTCGCTGCTTTCGACCGGCACGCTGGTCGTGCTGTTGATTCTCGACGACCCCGCACACACCGGCGCTGCGGCGGGTGATGGACGGCTCGGCGCGGCCATCGCGCTGATCATCGTGTCGCTCAGCGTCATCGGGCTGCCGACGGCCCAATTCTGCCGCTGGGTCTGGCGATTGAACGCGATCTCCGATCCGCTCACCCTGCTGCTCAACCGCCGCGGCCTCGACTACCACCTCTCCCGGTATCTGTGCCCCGGCCACGGCACGGTCTATGTGGCCACCCTGGACCTGGACCGATTCAAATCCGTCAACGACACCTTCGGACATCCCTTCGGCGACAGGGTCTTACAACACACCGCGCACCGACTGCGCGCCGCAGCAGCGCCCGATGCCCTGGTCGCCCGAATCGGTGGTGAGGAATTCGTCGTCCTCGGCTATCTGCGCGACGCCCGGCCGTCCGAGATCGCCGAACAACTCCGCCACGCCATCGCGACCATGCCCGACCTGCCGACGACCATTACCGCCAGCGTCGGGCTGACCACCATCGGCCCCACCGACAAATTCGATCCCGCCGACGTACAGCGCGCCCTGCAGGACGCCGATTGGGCCATGTATCGAGCGAAGCGCATGGGCGGCAATGCCTTCGCGATCACCGAAACAACAGTATTGCCGCATCGTCCTCCCGTTCGAACGGTTAAGGTGTAATCGGTTCGTCTTTCGCAGAGTCCGAACCGAATTGGGGATCTCACCGCGTGTATCGCGACTCAAGCACGAGCACAACCGTTGTGGGCGGGACATGGCGTAGGCAATGGGAATTGAAGCGTTTTCCCAGCATGCCATCCAGATTCGACGCGTCCTCGCCTCCACCGACGTCACGATCCACGGTCCGAGACGGGGAGGTATCACTGATGAGCAAAGGTAAGAAGCAACGCCCGACGCCGAAGGTGGCTGTGGGTGTTCCGCATCGAGAGCTCGGCAAGCAGCTGCGTGAAATGCGGGAGGCATCAGGACTGACTATTCACATCGCAGCCACGCACATCGGTCGGGGTGACGGCACCTTGCAGCGCCTCGAGACCGGCGGCGCATCGAAGATCCAAGACGAGGATCTGGAGAAGCTGTGCGACCTGTACGGGCGTGACGACATGCTCGCTATCCTCAAAGTTCTTGCGGCACAGAGTAGAGAACCGAACTGGTGGCAACAGTTCGAAGATGTCATTTTGGGATCTTTCAACATATGTATGGGATTGGAGGCAGCCGCGAAGGAGGTGTGCGTCTACCGCACCGACATGATTTCCGGACTGTTCCAGATCGCAGACTATGCGCGAGCCCTGGACCAACGATATTTTGCCAATGACACGCCGGAGGATCTGAATCGACGTTTGCGTGTCCGGCAACTGCGACAGCTTCGAATCACGCGGCGACGCTCACCGTTGCGGGCCGATCTGCTCATCGATGAGGCGGTACTGCGCAAGGTGGTTGGCGGAGCGAAGGTCATGGCGGCACAATGTCGCCATCTCGCCGATTTGCCACCGAATGTAACCGTTCGCATTCTTCCCGATTCGGAAGGGTTTCCGCTGGGCATCGCCACCGGTCCATTCACGATCCTCGACTTCGGTCTGGATCGCTTCGGAGATCCCGCAGAACCGTCGGTGGTTTATCTCGAAAACTTCGCTGGCGACATGTATCTCGAGCGACCGAGTAGCATCCGCAGGTATCGTAGAGCTTTCCAAGGGCTCGGAGGGAAGGCGTTGAGCCCGGTAGACAGCAAACACCTGTTGCGGCAGGTAGCTAAGGAGTACGACCGTGCACATCGACCTGTCAGAGGCCGAGTGGTTCAAGAGTAGCCGAAGCGCCGGTGGGAAGGATTGTGTCGAGGTCGCGTTTCTGGCTACAGATATGGTCGGCATACGCGACTCGAAGAACCCGACCGGTCCGGCCCTGATCTTCTCCCCCGTCGCGTGGGATGCCTTCACCTCCAGCGTGATTGCCGATGAATTCGCGCAATCGTAACTGGGCCAAGGACCCGAAACCTGCTGTCGACCAGTCGGTTTCGGGTCCTTGACATTGCAAATAGGGGTTAATTACGGACAAATGGTGCGCCCAAACGTATTGTCTGCTATACCGAATTGCACACTGTGCCGATAGATCTGAGTCGCTCACAACCGTGGGCCGGAGGCATCGACGTTTCCGGAGGAGATTCGTGATGATCGTCCACCCGTCCACCCCCGAATCACAGCGCGATGAAGGCGAATCGGCCGAAGAGGCCGTCGTCTGGCCTGATCCCAGCCCGCTGGCCTCGTGGTGGGCGCAGGTGATGAAGCCGTCCGGTGATCGACGGGCCGGCGGTAAGCGGATGAAATCGGCTTGACCTGGAGGGCGCTCCCAGCCGTAGCGTCGAACACCGTGAGCGCGGCTCACGGTTCGGCACTACGAAGGAGGGCGCTGTCATGATCGGTACCAGGAAGTTGGGTGGGCTCACCGTCAGCGCGCAGGGTCTCGGTTGTATGGGTATGAGCCACGCCTACGGGGTGCGTGACGATGACGACGAATCCATCGCGACGATCCATCGCGCACTGGATCTGGGTGTAACCCTGCTCGACACCGCCGATGTCTACGGCGAGGGCGCCAATGAGGAACTGGTCGGGCGGGCCATCGCCGGCCGGCGCGATCAGGTGGTGCTCGCCACGAAATTCGGCATCGTCTGGAGCGACGCGGGCCCGGTGGCCGCGCGCGGGGACGCCGCGTATGTGAAGCAGTGCGCCGACGCGTCGCTGACCCGGCTCGGGGTCGATCACATCGACCTGTTCTATCAGCACCGCGTCGATCCGAATGTCCCGATCGAGGAGACCTGGGGTGCGCTGTCGGAGCTCGTGCAGGCCGGGAAGGTGCGCTATCTCGGCATCTCCGAGGCCTCCGCCGACACCATTCGCCGCGCGCACGCCGTACATCCGGTCTCGGCGCTGCAAAGCGAATGGTCGCTGTGGACAAGGGATCTCGAGGCCGAGGTCGTACCCGCCTGCCGCGAACTGGGCATCGGCATCGTGCCGTTCTCCCCGCTGGGTCGCGGCATGCTGACCGGCGCGATCACCGCGAGTGCCGATCTGCCCGCCGACGACTGGCGGCGCGGTCTGCCGCGCTTCAGCGCCGACAATTTCGACCGCAATCTGGCCCTGGTCGACGAGTTGCGCAAGCTCGCGGCCGAAAAGGATGTCACGGCAGGGCAGTTGGCGCTGGCGTGGGTGCAGCATCGCGGTGAGGATGTCGTGCCGATTCCCGGCACCAAGCGACGGACCTACCTCGAACAGAATGTGGCCGCGGCCTCGATCGCGCTGTCGGCCGAGGAGCTGGCGCGAATCGAATCCGTCGCGCGGGTGGACGAGGTCGCCGGGGCACGGTATCCGGAGGCCATGCAGCGCGCAACCGGCAAATGAGTCAGTTCTACGGCGCGGCTTCCACTTTGAGCGTAACCGGAGTGGAGGCCGAAACCGCGGTACCCGGCGCCGGGGACTGTTCGGTAATGGTCCAGGGCGTGGTAAGGGCCTTGGGATCCTGACGAACATCGTTGCCGTCCGGCCCGGTCACCTCGGTGATCTCGTAGCACAACCCCACCCCGACCACGGTCTCCCCCAGCCGCTTCCCCCGAAAATCGGGCAGCGGCTGGGGCCACTGCGCGCTCGCGCACTTATCCGCCGCACCCGCGGCGCTCGACGCGGCAGCCGCCGTGGAACTCACCGCTCCGTGCCCCTCATGCCCTTCATGCCCCCCGGAACCACCGCATCCGACGAGAGACAGGGCGGCGACGAGCATCGAGCCAGCGATAGCGGTGCGGCGCATACGTTTCCTCTGAGTCCGGTCGGCGAATGGATCGGGTGCGATGTGAACCCTAATCGGGGTGCTTGTGCGCCGCCGTACCGGGTTGCTGTGTGCTCGCCCACAACCGGACCAAAGGTGCGCGCAGGGTTTTATGCCGACTACCGTTGCCCGGGGGCTCGTCGTATCTTGCACGTCTGGACGGAAATGGCAATCGAGACGAGATCAGCAGTGACCTCACCCGATGACGCATGCCTTCAGCCGAGCCCGGCCCTCGAAACTTGCCGCCATCATCGCCGGGCTGATAGCCGTGACTGCCAGCGCCACGGGATGCGGTGGCGAGCATCAGGACACGCACTCGGTCGTCGGGACCACCGAACAGGCCGTGAAGTTCGGCGGAATTGTCATCCCTGACGGTGTCACCGTGCTTGCCGCCCACACCGACAGTGCTCTCGATACGAGATATCGGCTCGCGCTCCGTACCGATCCGCAGGGGCTCAGCGGCTTTCTGAGCGCATCGAACTTCTCGAAGCCGCTGACCAAGACATTCACCGTCACCGAGAAAACCATTGCGGGACCAGCGCTGGAAACCTCGCCCTCCGGTCATGGAGACCGGTGACCGTATCCAGCGGCCGGGTGGCAAATACGTCAGCAGATCGGTCACGGTCGACGAGCGCGACGCGACAACGCGCTACGTTCACGTGCAGCTGTATACGACGTGATCGACGCGAGCGTCGCGTCACCGGCTCTCCGGGGCCGCCGGTCGCTCACCGAGTGCGGCCAGATAGGCCGTGGCGGAATCGGTTTCGGGAACGCCGAGGCGGCGGTAGAGGTCGATGGCTCGACGCAGTTCGGTGACCGCGGCGGCGCTGTCGCCGAGGGCGGCGCGGCAACGGGCGACGCCCTCCATCGCACGGGCCTGTTCGACGCGACTGCCGATGGCGGCGGCCAGGGTGAACGCTTCGGTGAAGGTCGTCAATGCCTCGCCCGGTTCGCCGAATGCCAACTGGGCCTTCGCGATATTCACCAGCGCCGCGGCTTGCCGGGCGCGATGGCCGATCTCCTGGAACAGGGCCAGGGCCTGGCGGGACAGGTCGATGGCCCGCTGAGGGTCCCCGGTTTCGCGGTGTACCGCGCCGAGGTTGTCGAGGGCGTCGGCCTCGCCGAGGCGATATCCGCTCTCCCGGAACAGGATCAGGGCCTGCCCGGACAGTTCGGCGGCCCGCTCGTGATCCCCGATTCGGCGGTAGACGGTGGCGAGGCTGTCGAGATTTCCGGCCTCGCCGAGGCGGTGGCCGATCTCCCGGAACAATGCCAACGCCTGTTGGATTCGCTCGACCGCCCGCCGGTAGTCCCCGGTGTCGCGATACACCAGCCCCAGGTTGCCGAGCACATTGGCCTCATAGCTGCGGTGCCCGATTTCGCGGAACAGCGCAGCGGCCTGCCGCAGCAGGTCGGCGGCCTCCTCGTACTCCCCTGTCTCGCGGCGGACGCTGCCGAGGAAACCCAGGGCGCTCGCCTCACCGAGTCGATAACCGGTGTCGCGGAACAGCGTCAGGGCCTGTCCGAGCAGCTCCGCCGCCCGACGGTACTCCCCGCTGTCACGCAGCACGCCCGCGAGTTTCGTCAACGTATTGCCCTCGCCGAGTGAATAACCCGCCTCCCGGAAAAGGACCAGCGCCTGCCCGAGCAGTTCCGCCGCCTCCTCGTAATTCCCCGTCCCTCGGCGCACGCCACCGAGGAAATCCAGCGCATTCGCCTCGCCGACGCGAAAGCCGCTCTCCCGGAACAGGATCAGGGCCTGCTCGAGCAGCTCGCCAGCGCGCTCGTAATCGCCGATATTCGCTCGCATGAGGCCGAGATGGTGCATGATATTCGCTTCGCCGGAACGAAATCCGTTCTCGCGGAACAGGGTCAGGGCCTGTCCGAGCGAATCGGCGGCCCGGTCGTAGTCCCCGGCCTGCCATTGCAGGGCGCTCAGGACGGTCAGGGCATCGGCGCGACCGAGGGGGTCGCCCAGTCGGCCGGCGGCGTCGGCCGCCCGCTGATGCAGCTGTCGGGCGAACGGCCACGGCCCCTCACGCTCGAGCAGTTCTGCCAGCACCTCGGTCAGCGCGACCATCCGCGCGGGATCATGGTCGGCGGCGTACTCCAAGCAGGCGAGCAAATTGGCGCGCTCGATGCGCATCCAGGCCAGCGCCTGCGTCTCGTCGTCGAATTCCAGTGCCGTGACGCCACTTTCAGCGGCCGCGTGCTGATTATCGACGGGGCGCGGCCGTCGACTCAGCCATCGGTCCGCCGCCGCGGCGGTGAAGCGGTAGTAGTCGATCAGCCGCTCGATCGCCGCGGTGATCTCCCCGCGCGAATCGGCCGCGGCCAGGACACGCGCGTACTCACGCACCAGATCGTGCAGAACATAGCGACCAGGGGTGGTCTCCTCGATCAGGTGGTCGGTGTAGAGCGCCTCGAGTTCGTGACGGGCCTCGGTCGGCTTGATGTCGTTGAGGGCGGCGACGGCGTGGGCGTCGAAATCCGGACCGGGGTGCAGACCCAAGCGACGGAACAGTTGTCGCCGCGGCGGTGCCAGGTCGTCGTAGGACGCGGTGAAGGCGGCGCGGACCGCGCGCTGTCCGGCATCGAGTTCGTCGAGGCGGTCCTGGGCGGCGGCGAAATCCTCGGCCAGGCCGGTGAGCGTCCAGGCGGGGCGGTGAGCCAGACGTCCAGCCAGCAACACGATGGCCAGGGGCAGATATCCACACAGGCGGACGATTTCGGCGACCGCGGCATTGTCCTCGGGGTTCGGGATGCGGTGGGCCAGGCGGTAGAACAGCTCGATCGCGCCCTGCGGGTCCAGGGTGCCCAGGGTGAGCGGGCGCGCGCCGTCGAGGGCGACGAGTCGGCGGCGGCTGGTGATCAGCGCGAGGCAGCCGGGGCCCGACGGCAGCAGCGGTTCGATCTGGGTGTGATCGCGGGCGTCATCGAGCACGATCAGGGCTCGTTTGGCGGACAGCCGGTCACGCCACAGATCACGGCGCGCGGCAAGCGAATCCGGTATATGGCTCGGTGGGATGCCCAGATCGGTGAGCAGTGTGGCCAGAACGTCGGCGGGGTCGGCCAGCGGCTGGCCGGGAGTGTGCGTATTCAACTCGACGAAGAACCGGCCGTCGGGGAACCGGTCGGCCAGCAGATGCGCCGCGCGGGTGACCAGGGCGGTCTTGCCGATACCGGGCATACCGTCGACGGTGTGGATGGACACCACGCGCCCGGGTTGCGCCGCGTCCAGGATTCGTTGCACCTCGGCGTCGCGTCCGACGAAGGTGTGGATGTCGCGGCGCAGCGTGGTGGTCACCGTGGGGCGCACCGGTTCGGCGCTCGCCGCCTTCCACAGTCGTCGCCAGGCGGCCCTGTTGGACAGGATCGGCGCGACCGGCTCGGAGGATTGCTGAGCCAGCGAAATCAGGGTGACCAGAACGGGATCCAGGGCATCGAATCGGGACGGCACATTACGGCCCGCTCGCCAATCGCTGATACGCGGCATCAGCGAGCGACGGCCATGGCCGGGCGTGCGGGAGGCGTGGACGCGGGCCTCGGTCGCGTCCGCCACGCGCTGTAGCGTCGGATTGCCCGCGGCCTCCCACAATTCGGCGAGCCGCGAGGCGAACAGCACTCGTGGCGGGAGTGCTTCCCCGCTGATTTCCTGCCGACCGGTCTGGTTTTTCACGACGCGCACACCAACACACGATAATGCCGGGGGGCGACATGTTAAGCGCCATCTAATGTCGCTCGTCGGCTCGGATCCTTTGCCCTATCCTTCCATCGCGTATGCAAGGAAGCATCTGATGGGTAAACACTCCGTACCGCGAGATCCGTTCAGCGCGAAGCGATTGGCGTTCCTGTCGGCCACCGCCGTCGTCACCGCCGTCGTCGCCAACAACCATCGTCCCTGGCACGAAAACCACTCCGCGCCGCCCAGCACGCTCGGGCTGCCGACCACGCGCGAATATCTCGATCCGACCCTTCCGCCGCCGAACCCACCCGGCACCATCGTCCCGCTGCCCGCGGACGAAGGTCCGGCCGACGACTACACACCACCCGGGAATCGCTCGGGGCCCTTCGAACGACGAGACGAACCCTCGCCGCCCCGTCGAAACCCCCGGCCCGAGCCCGGACCGAATACCGTTCCCGCACACGATGTCGCCATGACCCGCGATATGGATGCCATGTCGCACGGGGTCACCGCCAGCATCAGCCAGGCGATGGACGCGCGCGACGCGCTCACCCACGCCGTCCACCCCACCGCCGCACCCGCGCCCGATCCGAACCGAGAGCGGGATCTCGCCGATATCGCCACCGCGATCACCAGGGCGATGACCGATCTGGCGATCGCGTTGCAGTCCGCGGCCGCGGCCGTCGAGCCGCGCTGAGATCTCAGTGACAGTACTGCCGTGTGTAGAGACCCCAGCGACCCGGGCGTCGTCGAGCTCACGTTCGCGACGGATCCTCGCACCCATGATCACCGCGATCCATCCGTTGATCGACGCCCCCGCCGCCCTCGCCACCGTCGAGAACGGTCACAGTTCAGGCAAGGTCGTCATCAAGGTGGCATGAGAAGCGTCCGCGGATCGGCTTCGAGAGCTGGCCGCACTCCGGTGGAACGAACTCGCCTGCCGGACTGGGCCGGTCATATATGGCGGTTCGGGATGCTCTCGGCTGTGCGAGGGGCTGCTGCTGGGCAGGGCGTCGGCTACGGCCTGCATCATTTCGCACCGGCGGTGGTGGCCGAGGCCCTCGACCGGCTCGTCCCGTGAATCGGTAGCGGTCGGCCAGTAGGGTTTGCCGGGTGAACCTCTTGCCGCTGACGCCCGAAGGGCAGACCCCGGTCCGCGTACTCACGATCGCCGGTACCGATTCCGGGGGCAGTGCGGGGGTGCAGGCGGATTCGCGGACCATGGCGCTGCTGGGCGTGCACGCGTGCGTCGCCGTGACCGCGGTGACGGTGCAGAATTCGCTGCGCGTCAGCGACTTTCACGAGATCCCGGCGCAGACGGTCGCCGATCAGGTGCGGGTCGTGGCGAGCGATATCGGGGTCGGGGCGGCCAAAACCGGGATGCTGGCCTCCCGGGCCATCATCGACGCGGTCGCGCGGGTGTGCGCCGAACACGGCATCGGGCAGAACGGGTCAATTCCGCTGGTGGTCGATCCGGTCGCCGCATCCATCCACGGCGATCCGCTGCTGCACGAGTCGGCGCTGGATGCCCTGCGGCACAATCTGATTCCGATGGCGACCGTGGTGACGCCGAATCTGGACGAGGTGCGGCTGCTCACCGGAATCGACGTCGTCGACGATCGCAGCGCCCGGCTGGCGGCCGAGACCCTGCACAAGTTCGGGCAGCGCTGGACCATCGTCAAGGGCGGGCATCTGCGTTCGTCGGCCTTCAGCAACGATCTGCTCTACGACGGCGAGACCTTTCACGAACTGTCCGCCTCGCGCATCACCACCGTGCACGACCACGGCGCGGGCGATACCCTCGCCACCGCGACGGCCTGCGCCCTCGCCCACGGCTACGACGTGCCGTCCGCGGTCGCGTTCGCCAAGGAGTGGACCACCCGCTCGCTGCGGGCGTCCTATCCGCTGGGCGCGGGGCGCGGGCCCGTGTCGGCGCTGTGGCGGCTGCGCGAGGCGGGCGCGGATCACGGTCCGTGGTAACCGGATTCGGCTATCCGCCAGACGATTACGGGAACCAGGAACCATACGATCACGCCGACGCCTATCCCCCACGTCGGTGACATCCGTCTGCCGCCCAACCGGATGCGCGATATCACCCACGCGGCCAGCGGCGCGGCCACCAGGGCCGCGAACAGGCCGATCACCGGCAGCATCGCGAACAGCGGATCGCCACCGTTGCAGAGATATCCGCGCGAGCCGTCGTGACAGTTGTCGCTGGCCATCCCGAACGGCAGGACCAGCATCAGGGTGAGCGGCCCGCCGAGCCCGCAGAACAGGATCGCCACCGTGATCCAGAACGGCAGCCAGCTGCGCCGGACATCCGGCGGCGGAGTCTGAGCCATTTGCCCATTATCGGGCTCCCGCGACCGATACGGTGATCATGTGCGGCGGGCGCGCCGGCGGCGAAGGCTACCCGCACGTCAGCCCGAAGTCGTTGCAGGACAACCTTTACCCAGACAGGCTTGACTCATTCCAGAAAACGGACGAGACTTCGGGGCGTGCCCACGGCCATGGAATTCCAGCAGATGCTGCGGGGAGTTTCGTTGCGCGTGACCGCTCCCCGCGTCGCGGTGCTGACGGCGGTACACGACAACCCGCACGCGGATACCGAGTCGATCATCCGCGTCGTGCGATCGCGCCTGTCGACGGTGTCGCACCAGGCCGTGTACGACTCGTTGCGCGCGCTCACGGCCGCGGGACTGGTCCGCTGCATACAGCCGTCCGGTTCGGTGGCTCGCTACGAGACCCGGGTCGGCGACAACCACCACCACGTCGTATGCCGCGCATGCGGAGTGATCGCCGATGTCGACTGCGCGGTCGGCGAGGCGCCCTGCCTGAGCGCGTCCGACGATCGCGGTTTCGCGATCGATGAAGCCGAGGTCATCTATTGGGGCCTGTGCCCCGATTGCGCGGCCTCACAGACCACCTGATCACAGCCCGTACCACCACTCGAGGAAGGAATGTCGTGACCTCCGATAGCCGTAGTGAGAGCGAGAATCCGGCGATCCCGGCTCCGACGCCGAAAACCGATCATCGCCCCCGCACGAACAAGGACTGGTGGCCCGAGCAGATCGATGTGTCGATGCTGCACGCCCACTCGTCCAAGTCCAATCCGCTGGGTGAGGATTTCAACTACGCCGACGAATTCGCCAAACTCGACGTCGAGGCCCTCAAGGCCGATGTCGCGGCCGTCCTGACCGATTCGAAGGACTGGTGGCCGGCCGATTACGGCAACTACGGCGGCCTGTTCATCCGGATGAGCTGGCATGCGGCTGGCACCTACCGGATCGCCGACGGCCGCGGCGGCGGCGGCCAGGGCGCGCAGCGTTTCGCGCCGCTCAACAGCTGGCCCGACAATGCCAGCCTCGACAAGGCCCGGCGATTGCTGTGGCCGGTCAAGCAGAAGTACGGCACCAAGATCTCCTGGGCCGACCTGCTGGTGTTCGCGGGCAATGTGGCGCTCGAGTCGATGGGTTTCCAGACCCTCGGTTTCGGTTTCGGCCGCCCCGACATCTGGGAGCCGGAGGAGATCTACTGGGGTCCGGAGGACACCTGGCTCGGCGACGAGCGCTACAGCGGCGACCGTGAGCTGTCGGGTCCGCTCGGCGCGGTGCAGATGGGCCTGATCTATGTGAATCCGGAAGGCCCCAACGGCCGCCCGGATCCGGTCGCGGCCGCGCGCGATATCCGAGAGACGTTCGGCCGCATGGCGATGAACGACGAGGAGACCGCCGCGCTGATCGTGGGCGGACACAGCTTCGGCAAGACCCACGGCGCGGGCAACGCCGATCTGGTCGGCCCCGAACCCGAGGCCGCCCCGATCGAACAGCAGGGTCTGGGCTGGAAAAGCGCGCACGCCTCGGGCGTCGGCAAGGACGCCATCACCAGCGGCCTCGAGGTCGTGTGGACCTCGACGCCGACCCAGTGGGGCAACGGTTTCCTGCAGAACCTCTACGGCTATGAGTGGGAGCTGACCAAGAGCCCCGCCGGGGCGTGGCAGTGGCAGGCCAAGGACGGCGCGGGCGCGGGCACCATCCCGGATCCGTTCGGCGGACCGGGGCGCGCCCCGACGATGCTGACCACCGACCTGGCGCTGCGTGAGGATCCGATCTATCGGGAGATCACCAGCCGCTGGCTCGAACATCCCGAGGAACTGGCCGAGGCGTTCGCCAAGGCGTGGTTCAAACTGCTGCACCGCGATATGGGACCGATCAGCCGCTACCTCGGGCCGTGGATTCCCGAACCGCAGCTGTGGCAGGATCCGGTTCCCGCCGTGGACCATCCGCTCATCGACGCGCAGGACATCGCGGCGCTCAAGAGCAAGGTCCTCGAGTCCGGCCTGTCGGTCTCGCAGTTGGTCAAGACCACCTGGGCCGCGGCGGCGAGCTTCCGCAGCACCGACAAGCGCGGCGGCGCCAACGGCGGTCGGCTGCGGCTCGAACCGCAGAAGAGTTGGGAGGTCAACGAACCCGCCGAATTGGCCAAGGTGCTGCCGGTGCTCGAGCAGATCCAGCAGGACTTCAACGGCTCGGCCGAGGGCGGCAAGAAGGTCTCGCTGGCGGATCTGATCGTGCTGGCGGGATCCGCGGCCGTGGAGAAGGCGGCCAAGGACGCGGGCCACGACATCACGGTCCCGTTCTCCCCCGGGCGCACCGACGCCTCGCAGGAGAGCACCGATGTGGAGTCGTTCGCGGTACTCGAGCCGCGGGCCGACGGATTCCGCAACTACGCGCGTCCGGACGACAAGGCTCCGCTGGAGCGACTGCTGCTCGATCGGGCCTACATGCTCGATGTGACCGCGCCGGAGATGACGGTGCTGATCGGCGGGCTGCGGGCGCTGGGCGCCAACTACAACGGCACCGAACACGGCGTGTTCACCGATCGGCCGGGCACGCTGACCAACGACTTCTTCGTCAACCTGCTCGATATGGAGACCGAGTGGAAGGCGTCGGAGTCGGCGGAGAATGTCTACGAGGGTTTCGACCGGGCCACCGGCGAACGCAAGTGGACGGCCACCGCCAACGATCTGATCTTCGGCTCGCATTCGGTGCTGCGCGCCGTGGCGGAAGTCTATGCGCAACAGGACGCTTCGAAGCGATTCGTGGACGACTTCGTGGCCGCGTGGGTCAAGGTGGTCGACAACGATCGGTTCGATCTGCGCTGATCTGATTCGACGAATTCCGGGCCGGTTCTTCGCCAACCGGCCCGGACTCGTTTCGGGGACCGTCGCCGGGGTACCGACCTGCCATGCGGCGCAGACGAATTCCCCACGGCCCCTTCGATCTGCACGGGCGGGCGTGGTGGGGTGTGCTGCGGCGGACGGTCGCCGAATTCCAGGAGAACAAGATCACCGACTGGGCGGCGGCGCTGACGTATTACAGCGTGCTGTCGATCTTTCCGGGACTGCTCGTGCTGACCGCGATACTCGGCCTGCTCGGGGATGCGGCGACGCAGTCGCTGATCGATACGGTCAGGCGGATCGGACCCGGCAGCGGCACGAATCTTCTCGTGGACGCGATCGGCCAACTGCGGAATTCGCGGGCGCTGGCCGGGCCGCTGGCGCTGGTGGGCCTCGGCACCGCGCTGTGGACGGCGTCGGGATATCTCGGGGCGTTCATGCGGGCGTCGAATTCCATCTACGGCACCGAGGAGGGACGGCCGGTCTGGAAGACGGTGCCGCTGCGGCTGGGGCTGACGGTGCTGATGGTGGCGCTGGTCGCGGTGAGTGCGCTGGGGATCGTCGTGACCGGGACGGTCGCGGATCGAGTGGGGCACTGGATCGGCTTGGGGGACGCGGGGATTCGGGTCTGGGACATTCTGAAATGGCCCGTGCTGGTGGTGCTGATCAGTTTGGTGTTCGCGCTGCTGTACTGGGCCGCGCCGAATGCGCGGCAGCTCGGATTTCGCTGGTTGACGCCCGGCAGTAGTTTGGCCGTGCTGGTATGGGTCGCGGCATCGGCCGGATTCACCGTCTACGTGGCGAATTTCGCGTCCTACAACAAGGTGTACGGTTCGCTCGCGGGTGCGGTGATCTTCCTGATCTGGTTGTGGCTCACCAATGTCGCCGTCCTACTCGGCGCGCAATTCGACGCCGAGCTGGCTCGGGGGCGGTGTATCGAGGCGGGGCAGCCCGCCGAACAGGATCCGGTGCTGCCGCCGCGCGATGAGCCCTAGCAGCCCTGTAGCGCCTTGTCGAGCGCGGACTTCTCCGACTGCTGCAGGGTCAGATGCCAGGTGGCCTTCACCCCGACCCACATGCGCGCGTAGGTGCAGCGGTAGGAGGTGGTCGGCGGTTGCCAGGAGGATGGATCCTGGTCGCCCTTGGAACGATTGGACGAGGCGGTGACCGCGATGAGTTGCGGGTGACTCAGATCGTTGGCGAAATCCTGGCGCTGCTGCGTGGTCCATTCGCGCGCACCCGATTTCCACGCCTCGGCGAGCGGGACGACGTGATCGATATCGATACCCGAGGCATCGGTGACGGTCTTGCTGTCGTAGGGCGAAAACCAACTGCCCGCGATGGGATGGCAATCCGCGTTCACCCGCACCCCGGCGCCGTCGCGCTTCAGCACGGTCTCGCGGGTGTCGCAGGTGCCCGAGATGGTGATCCAGTGCGGGAACTTCTCCCTCGAATAACCACTCATCGTGCCCTCGTCGGCCACCGTGAGCCCGGCGAGCATACTGCGCGCCGCCGCGGCCGAGGGAATTCCGGGCGGCTCGGCCGAGGCGGCCCCCGGCGCCAGGGAGGTCAGGACAACTGCAGCTGCCACCGCACAGACAGCGGCCGAAAGATTTCGCATGGATACCCCACAGGCGTCGGCTCGATCTGATCGGTCGCCAAAGCTAAACGCCGCCAGCGAAAACCAGATGGACGTACGGTAACGAGGTGGCGGCCCGCGCGAAAACCCCTACACGCGACGAAACGCGTTGATGCGCAAGAACTATCCCTTGCTGACCTCGGCCGCCTTCATCCGGTTCTGGGCTTCGGACGCGGTATCGATGTTCGGAACCTATGTCACCGCGCAGGCGCTGCAGGTGCTGGCGATTCTCACCCTGGGGGCATCGGCGTTCGAACTCGGGATGCTGCGGGCGGCACAGTGGCTGCCGTATCTGCTGTTCGGTTTGGTGGTGGGCGTTTTCGTCGATCGATATCGGCGCAAGCCGATCCTCGTCGGGACGGATGTGATCCGCGCGGTGCTGCTGGCCGCGATTCCCGTCTCGATGGCGGCGGATGCGCTGACCATCGCGGGATTGATCGGGATCGTGTTCGCCGTCGGGCTCCTATCACTGGTGTACGAGGCGGCGCATCAGTCGTTTCTGCCGAGCCTGGTACCCAAATCGCTACTCGCACAGGCCAATGCGCGTTTGGAGCAGACCTCCGCGGTCGCGCAGGTCGGCGGCCAGGCGTTGGCGGGATATCTGATCAGATTCGCCGGAGCGCCGATGGCGATTCTGGTCGACGCGGGTTCCTATCTGGTCTCCGCGGTCCTGCTGGCCAGGGTGCGGGTCGACGAGGCGGACATCTCGCCCCCGCCCGGCGGGCGTTCGGTGCGCACCGAACTCGCCGAGGGCTGGCGATGGGTGTATCACCACCACGCGCTCGGCCCCTTGGCGCTCGCATCGCACGCCTGGTTCCTGTTCACCTCGATGGTGTCGGCGATCTACGCGTACTTCGTGATCCGGGAGCTGGGTTTCGATGCCGGAGCCTACGGGGCGACGCTCGCGATCGGGGGCGTCGGGGCGATCGTCGGATCCTCCGGAACCGCCCGAATTCGTCGAAATCCGGACACATTGAGCCCCATGGTGTGGATAGTGGATGCGATTTCGTCGAATTAGTATTCGGCGACAACATAATGCGGCGGCCGGGCGCTGAGGCCCGGCCGCGCGAAACGTGGATGGCGGATGTTCGCCGTGGTCGGCGGCTGGATCGGTGGGTGAGGCCCGAGGGCCGTGCACATCCCGGACCCCACCCGATCAGCGGTGCCGTGTACCGCGGGTGTCTGGATCGAACGATCCGCCCGAGGAAATTGTGCGCCAAAATATTCCGGTCGGGAGGGGTTTTCGCAGTTACGAACTGATGAAATTAGAATATCGCCGCAACGGCACTATCGGACAATTCGGTCACGAATCGAGTTCTGCCAGCGCGGCTTCCATGCGGGCCAGGGCCGCCCGAATGCGTGACTTCACCGTGGAGACCTGGACGCCGAGCGCCGCGGCGACCTGGGGATAGGTCAGGCCGCGGTAGTAGGCCAGCACGACCGATTCGCGCTGCAGCGGCGTCAGGATGGCCAGACCGATTCGGACACAACTCAGATCGTGGCGGCGCAGGGTCTCCTCGACGACCGAATCGACCGGCGGGTGGTAGTCGCTGACGCCCCAGGCGTGATCGTGATCGGAGCTGGCCCGCTCGTGGCGCACCCGATCCACCGCCTGCCGATGCGCGAGCGTGCGTAGCCAGGTCGTCGCCGAACCGCGGCGCTCGTCGAATCCGGCGGCGCTGCGCCACACCTGGATGTAGACGTCCTGACAGGTCTCCTCCGCATAGCCCGGATCGCGCACCACCGCCAGCACCCGGCGAAACACCAGGCCGCGGGTGCGAATGTAGAGCTGCGCGAACGCCTCACGATCACCACGGCCCACCCGGCGCACCAGTTCCGCATCCGAACAGGTGGGGACGGATCGGTACCGGACGGCACGGACAGGAGCGAGTACGGCCACAACAGCCCCCAGACATGAGACGACGTCGGGAACCAGCCGTCGAGTTCAGGGACGCATGCCGGTACCGAATCCTGTCCGGGGGCAGGGGTTTCAGGATCCTTTATGTGAGTTTACCGGTTCAATTACAGTCGCAACCCGAGTTCGACGATCGCCCGGGCCACCTCGTGCACCCCGACGCGCCGACGCCGGGCGTGTCCGCGGATCAGCTCGTAGGCCGCCTCGGGGGTAATGCGATGCGCGCCCGCGATGACCCCTTTGGCCTGCTCGACCACGATGCGCGAGGACAGCGCGTGCTGGAGCTGATCGGTGAGTTGTTGCTGGCGTTGGAGTTTGTCGGCGGTGAGCAGATGACCCGCGGCCATACCGGCCAGCAGCGCGCCCACCGACAGCTCCGCGGCCGACCACTGCCGCGGCCGCGGCGCGAACAGCCCCAGCGCGCCGACGCGGGTATCGCCGAGTTGCATGGGGATCTGGGCCACCGCCGAAACGCCGTGGCGCACCGCGACACTGGTATATTCCGGCCATTCGGTTCGGTAATCGCGCACATCGGCGATCGCGACCGATTCGCCGCGCCGCAGCGCCTCCAGACCCGGCCCGCATCGGCAGTCGCATTGGGCCGCTTCGATTTCGCGCAGCGCGTCGGGCGTGGCCCCGGCAACCTCGCAGTGTCCGCCCTCGACGAGGGTGACCGCCGCGCCTGCCAGGCCCAGCGCCTCGGTGGCGGTGCTCATCAGCTGCAGCAGCACACCCGATCTGCCGTAGGCATCGGGTAGGAATATCAATCGCGCCACCGCCGAGACCAGCTGTTCATTGTCAGCCATGCCTGGAGTCACCCCTGTCCGAGCGGACGACGGGCGTCCGCAGCATCGATCGGGCACCGCGCCGAGCCGAACCAATCGATGGTATGACCCGAGCATCCCGCGAATGAAACACTTGGGTGCCCTGGAGATTTCGATACGGTTGCGGTGTCAACGGCGCTCGACATGAAACCCGCCGGGATGCCACCATGGAATGCCGTATCGCGTGACTCCCTACGTCCAGCCCCGGGAGGCGCCATGGGGCCCGTGCCCGACGACGAGCATCCCCTGTTGGGGGCGCTGGTCGCCGCCATCGATCTGCTCGCGCACGATTTCGATGTCGTGGATCTGTCGCAGCAGCTCGTCGACGCGTGTCCGGAGGTGACCGGCGGCGCGGATGCCGGTCTGTTCCTGGCCGATCACCGCCGCGACCTTCAGCTACTGGCCTCCACCAGTGAGGAACCAGACCTGTTGGAACTGTTACAGGTCGAGGCTCTCGACGGACCGGGTCGCCACACCTATCGCACCGGACTACCCACGGCGGTACCGGATCTGCGCAGCACCAATCACCGCTGGCCCGAATTCTGCCAGCGCGCACTGGATTTCGGCTATCGCTCGGCATTCGCGCTGCCGCTGCGCTGTCGGGGTGGCAGTGTGGGCGCGCTGACCATCCTCGCCGCCGCGCCGCGCGCGCTCGACAACGCGGATCTGCGCGCGGGTCAGGTGCTGGCCGATATGGCCGGGATCGGGATCACCGCGCAGATCGCGCTGCCGCATCCGGATGCCATGGCCGCGCACCTGCCGACCACCCTGCACGCCCGGATCGTCATCGAACAGGCCAAGGGCGTACTGGCCGAACGGGGCGGTCTGGATATGGCCGAGGCGTTTCGCCGATTGCGCACCCACGCCCACAAAACCGGAAGGCGGCTGGCGGAATTGGCGGCGGCGGTGGTGGACGGGACGGTCGATACCGACCAGATCCTCGCCTGAGGGGCTCACTCCTCGAAGCGAATCTTGCGGGTGACGACCGCGCGGGCGACATCGGCCAGGGACATGCCGTGGCCGAAGGCGTAGGCGCGCAGTCGGGCGTAGGCGTCGGGCACGGTGATATTGGATTGGGCGACGACCATTCCCGCGGCCTGATGGATGGTGCGGCTGGCCATCGGCTGTTCCAGCCAGATGGCGTCATCGATGCGGGGCGGGGCGGTGTCGTCGAGGTGGGCGCGGGATCGGATCAATTGCGCGGTGATGAGATCGGCGATGTGCAGGCCCGCCGACAGGGTGGGCACGTCGAGCTGGCCCGGGGACTCCTGATACAGGTCCAGCGCGCCGAAGCGGATCGCGCCCAGCCGCAAGGGCATTGCGATCATCGCGCCCGAGACCTCGGTTTCGGCCAGGGCGTCGGCGAAGCCGGGCCAGCGTTCGCCCAGCCCGGACAGATCGGTGACCGGCACCGGAAGTCCCGTGGCCACCGCGTCCACCGCCGGGCCCTCCCCCACCGTCGCCTGGACGGCCTCGACTCCCGCGGCCACCTCGTCGCTGGTGTACCAGGGTTGGATGCCCGCGTGATGTTCATCGATGACGATCGCGGCCCGTTCCACCGGCAGGACGCGCACGCAGGCATGGCACGCGCCCGCGACGCCACCCCCACCGGCCCGCAGGGCCGTGAGGAACCGCTCACTCAGATGCTCGAACCGTGTCACGCCGTAATCCCAACGAACTGCCCGCATTCGTCGAGCGTTGAAAACGATCTTCGAAACCCTTTGCGGGAGAACGTATCAGCGATCACAACATTGCCACATCCGGCCGCGCTATGCGACCGGATAGCACCTGTTGAATTATCAACCGTGCAGGTACTGCACCAGGTGTTCGCGTTCGGTCTGCAGTTCCGAGATGGCGCTCTTGACCACGTCACCGATGCTCACGATGCCGATGATGCGGTCGGCCTGTACCACCGGCAGATGCCGGATGCGGTGGTCGGTCATGGTGGCGCGCAGGCTCTCCACGCGGTCGCCGGGGGAACAGGTGTGCACGACCGTGGTCATGATCTCCGCGACCGGACGGTCGAGTAGATCGGCGCCGAGGATGTGCAACCGCCGCACGATATCGCGTTCGGACACGATGCCGTCGAGACCGATCCCATCCGCCGACACCACGACCGCGCCGATATTGCGTTCGGCCAGTACCGTCAACAGTTCACGCACGCTGGCGTCCGGCGCGATCGTGACCACGTCGGCGCCCTTCTTGCGCAGAATCTCCGAGATTCGCATAGTGCCGCCCTACCGTCGTTGCCCTTGGTGTCTCTCAGGATCTCGCGTTTCGGCCGTCTTGACCAGAAACGTTCTCTGCGGGAACGATCAACCTCGCGGTGAAGTGCGGGCCCGACGCGCGGTATCGACTGCGCGAACCTGCCACGGCCGCACCACCTGCCGACGTAGCATGCGGACGTGGCCGATGCGAACCGTCCCGCCGCGGTGCGGGTTCTCGTGTACAGCAGCGATTCCGACACCCGCAGCCAGGTGATGCTGGCTCTGGGCAAGAACCCGCACCCCGACCTGCCCCCCTTCGACTACCTCGAGGTCGCCACCGCGCCCATCGTCATCGAACAACTCGACGCGGGCGGCATAGACCTGGCGATCCTCGACGGCGAGGCCGCCCCCACCGGCGGCATGGGCCTGGCCAAACAACTCAAGGACGAGATCTCCGACTGCCCACCCCTGGTAGTCCTGACCGGCCGAGCCGACGACGCCTGGCTCGCGAACTGGTCACGAGCCGAGGCTTCGGCAGCCCACCCGATCGACCCGTTCCAGCTGACCGAGGCTGTGGTGGGCGCACTTCGCGGACGCTCAGCGGCTTAGCCAACTACCCCGGCCTTCGGCCGGGGAAATGAAAGAGGCCCGGCCGGGGAAATGAAAAACGCCCGGCCGGGGAAATGAAAAAGGCCCGGCCGGGGAACGAAGAGGGCCGCACTCCCCATCGC
>NZ_BDBS01000042.1 GCF_001613105.1 Nocardia pseudobrasiliensis NBRC 108224
AGCGGCCCTACCCCTTTCCCTCGCCAGCGGCCCTACCCCTTTCCCTCGACCGAAGGTCGAGGGCTCGGGCCGAATGTTGCTGCGGCCGCTGCCGATAGGGCGAGGATCACGCCGAGCCAGAGGGATGCTCGGATGTTCAGGCCGTCGACTGCTCGGCCGCCCAGTAACGCGCCCAGGGCTATTGCGCCGTTGAAGACTGCGACGAGGATGGCTGAGGCGGCTTCTCTTGCGCCTTGGGAGGCGGCCAGGGTCCAGTTCTGGGTGCTTACCGAGACGCCGCCGTAGGCGATTCCCCACAGGATGAGCAGGATTGCGGCGGGGGTCAGGGTCGTGCCGAGGGTGGCCAGGAGGGCTACGGCGGCGGCCAGGGCGAGGCCGATGGTGAGGATTGCTCGGCGGGGGGTGCGGGCGGCGATCGAGCCGAAGCCGAATGTGCCTGCGACACCGGCTGTTCCGTAGCTCAGCAGTAGGGTGCTCACGAGGGCCGCGCCCGCGCCGGTGATCTGTTCGAGGAATGGGCGGATATAGGTGTAGGCGGCGAAGTGGCCGCTCACCAGCAGGGTGACCACGATCATTCCGGTGCGCAGCGGCGGATGGGACAGCAGGGCGGGCAATTCGCGCAGCGACACCGCACGTTCGGCGCGCAGCGGCGGAACCACGAGCAGCGCCGCGATCATCACCACGACCGCGAGCGCCGCGGCCATGCCGAAGGCCCAGCGCCAACCCACCGCCGCACCCAGGAAGGTACCCGCGGGGACGCCCAACACCGAGGCAACCGCGACACCGCTGAAGATCACCGAGGTAGCCCGGCCCACCGAACCCGGCGCGACCAGCCGAACCCCGAGGCTGCCCGAAACCGCCCACACCCCACCCATTCCGGCACCGATCAGCACCCGGCCCACAACCAGTACGGCGAAATTCGGAGCCAGCGCGGACAGCACATTGCCCGCGGCGACCACCAGCAGCATCGCGCACAGCAGCGGCCGCCGATCGATGCGGCCCAGAACCGACATCAGAAACGGCGCGGTCATCGCGAGCAGTCCGGTGATCGTCAGCGCGAGCCCGGCCAGTCCCTCCGAGATGCGCAGCGACGCACCGATCGGGGTGAGCAGCCCCACCGGCAACATCTCCGAGGTCACCACGGTGAAGGTGCCCAGCGCCACCACCCCGACCGCGGGCCAGCCGCCGCCCGGAAGTCGCCGCGGCGCTGCGATTTCAGCGGTGCGGGTATCAACGTTCGTCATGGTTCCAGCCAACCGGCGGCCATCGGCGGGAACAACGGCGAAGTACTCATCCTTCTATGAGTGGTACTTATCGACCGAGGAAGGGGCCGTGGCCGAGATGGAACTGCGCGAGCTGGAGGCGTTTCTCGCCGTTGCCGAGGAGTTGCATTTCGGGAGGGCGGCCGCGCGGCTGTATGTGTCGCAGAGCCGGATCTCGCAGTTGCTGCGCGCCCTGGAACAGCGCATCGGCGCGCGACTGGTGGAACGCACCAGCCGCCGAGTGCGACTGACCCCGCTCGGCCAGGAGCTCTACCCGGAGTTGAACGCGGCCTATCGCGGCCTGCGCGCGGCCGTGGACAATGCCTGCGCGACCGCCCGGGGACGGCGCGGCGTCCTGCGCATCGGCTTCCAGGGTAGCGCCGACGAGCGAATCCTCAACGCGGTCACCAGCTTTCACGACACCTTCCCCGAGGTCACGCTGGAACTGGTCGAAATACCCTACGCCGACCCGTTCGGCCCGGTCCGCCGCCAGGAGACCGACGCGGCACTGGTACTGCTGCCGGTGGCCGAGCCGGATCTGGTGCTGGGCCAACTGCTGCCGCCGCGGGATCAGGTGCTGGTGGTTCCGGCCCGGCACCCGTTCGCCCGGCGCGAGACCCTGGCGGCCAGCGAGCTGGCGGAGTATCCGCTCATCGGAATCGCCTGCACCGCACCGGATTACTGGCGCGAGGCGCAGGCCCCGACGCACACACCGGACGGTCGCCCGATTCCCCCGGGCCCGCGAGTCAGCACCATGCAGGAGGCGATCGCGGCCGTGGCGGCCGGACGCGGCGGATTGCTGCTGTGCCGCACCACCGCCGAATACCACCGCCGCCCCGACGTGAGTTTCGTTCCCGTGCACGGCGTCGCGGACTCCCAGCTCGGCCTGATCTGGGCCCGCGATCACGAGAGTATGCGCGTCCAGGAATTCGCCCGCATCCTCGCCGCGGTACCCGATCGGATGCTGCGTGCTGTCATGTGACGACCCGGCGCGATTACGCCGGATCGGTCATAAATCGCAGAACTGAATTCGATCAAAGACCGCCCGCATTCGGCACGCATTCAGAAGGAACGGTTGTAGGCTGTGCCGTAGCTCACACGAGTGCGGGCGTTGACATGACGCCTTCCGTCCTCAGCCCCATTCGTCCGCGCCGGTGTCGAGCGGGCCTCTGGGGCGAGACTGGCCCGGCAGACGACGAAGTCAGCCCCGCCTCGGCAGCTGCCGTCCGCGTCCAGTTCTCCGAGGAGGGGTTGCAGTTGTGAATACCGAGGTACCAACCCTCGTTCTCGGCGCGGTCGCTGCGGCGTTCGCGCTCGTTTCGCTGTTCCTTGCGGCCTTCATCGGCCCGAAACGTTACAACCGGGCCAAACTCGAAGCGTACGAGTGCGGTATCGAGCCGACCCCCCACGCGGTGGCGGGCGGCCCCGGAAATGCCGCCGGACAACGTTTTCCGGTGAAGTACTACCTCACCGCGATGCTGTTCATCATCTTCGACATCGAAATCGTGTTCCTGTACCCCTGGGCGATCCACTTCGATGCGCTGGGTGTATTCGGGTTGGCCGCGATGGCGCTGTTCATCTTCAACGTCTCGGTGGCCTACGCGTACGAGTGGCGGCGTGGTGGATTGAGTTGGGACTGATCCTGACGGCTTCGCCGCCAGGACCCGGGATATCAACTAGGGGAAGTGAATATGGGTCTCGAGGAGAAGCTGCCCAGCGGATTCCTGCTGAGCACGGTCGAGCAGTTCGCCGGATATCTCCGAAAGGGGTCGCTGTGGCCGGCGACCTTCGGATTGGCATGCTGCGCGATCGAGATGATGGCCACCGGCGCGGGTCGATTCGACCTCGCGCGTTTCGGCATGGAGGCGTTCCGCGCATCGCCGCGCCAAGCCGATCTGATGATCGTCGCGGGCCGGGTCAGCCAGAAGATGGCGCCGGTCCTGCGGCAGGTCTACGACCAGATGACCGAACCGAAATGGGTGCTGGCGATGGGCGTCTGCGCCTCGTCGGGCGGCATGTTCAACAACTACGCCATCGTGCAGGGCGTGGATCACGTTGTGCCCGTTGACATCTACCTGCCCGGCTGCCCGCCGCGCCCGGAGATGCTGCTGCACGCGATCCTGAAGCTGCACGAGAAGATCCAGGAGATGCCGCTCGGCGTGGATCGCGAAGAGGCCGTGCGGGCCGCCGAGGAGGCGGCCCTCGCGGTGACCCCGACCGTCCGGATGACAGGGCTGCTGCGATGACCGAACCGGATCAGGCCCAGCGGGCCGAAACCGATCAGCGCGCACAGCCCGGTGACGAGGTCATCGGGGTGCGCCACGGCATGTTCGGCGTCACCGGCTCCGGTGACACCTCCGGTTACGGGCGCCTGGTCCGTAATGTCAGCCTGCCCGGCAGCACTCCCCCGCCCTACGGCGGCTACTTCGACGAGCTGATCGATCGGCTACGAGAAGCGCTGCCCGACAACGGCTTCGCGGAGTCGGTGGAGAAGATCGTGGTGTTCCGCGGCGAGTTGACGCTGCACATCCGCCGCGAACATCTGCTCGCGGTCGCCCGGGTGCTGCGCGACGACGAGGCGCTGCGCTTCGAACTGTGCCTCGGGGTCAGCGGCGTGCACTATCCCGACGACACCGGGCGCGAACTGCATGCCGTCTACCACCTCAACTCGATCACCCACGGCCGCAGGTTGCGGCTCGAGGTCTCGGCGCCCGACGCCGACCCGCACATCCCCTCGCTGTTCTCGGTATATCCGACGGCGGACTGGCACGAGCGGGAAACCTATGACTTCTTCGGGATCCTGTTCGACGGCCATCCCGCGCTGACCCGCATCGCCATGCCCGACGACTGGCGCGGACACCCACAGCGCAAGGACTATCCGCTCGGCGGAATTCCGGTCGAGTACAAGGGCGCGCGCATCCCGCCGCCCGACCAGCGGAGGGCGTACAGCTGATGAACGACGTGGAGACCAGGGAACCGGAGAAAGTCGTCACCGTAGTCGGCCAGGACTGGGACGACGTCCGTGACGCACTCGGCGGTGCCGCCGAGGAACGCATCGTCGTGAATATGGGCCCGCAGCACCCCTCCACGCACGGGGTGCTGCGGCTCGTGCTCGAGATCGAGGGCGAGACGGTCACCGAAGCCCGTTGCGGCATCGGGTATCTGCACACCGGCATCGAGAAGAATCTCGAGTTCCGCAACTGGGTGCAGGGCGTCACGTTCGTGACCCGGATGGACTATCTGTCGCCGTTCTTCAACGAGACGGCGTACTGCCTGAGCGTGGAGAAGCTGCTCGACATCACCGACGATATTCCCGAGCGCGCCAGCGTGATCCGGGTGATGCTCATGGAGCTCAATCGGATCTCCTCACATCTGGTCGCACTCGCGACCGGTGGTATGGAATTGGGCGCGCTCACCCCGATGCTGTTCGGCTTCCGCGAGCGCGAACTGGTGCTCGACGTCTTCGAGCTCATCACCGGCCTGCGCATGAATCACGCCTACATCCGGCCGGGCGGACTCGCCCAGGATCTGCCGGAGGACGGCGTGAGCAAGGTGCGAGAGCTGTTGGCGCTCATGCCTTCCCGGCTGCGCGATCTCGAGCTGCTGCTCAATGAGAATCCGATCTGGAAGGCGCGCACGCGCGGTGTCGGATATCTGGATCTGGCGGGATGTATGGCCCTGGGCATCACCGGTCCGTGTCTGCGCTCGACCGGATTGCCGCACGATCTGCGCAAGGCCGCGCCCTACTGCGGTTACGAGGACTACGAGTTCGACGTGATGACCGATACCGGCTGTGATGCCTACGGCCGCTACCTGATTCGCGTCAACGAGATGAAGGAATCGCTCAAGATCGTCGAACAGTGCCTGGACCGGTTGCGGCCCGGGCCGGTCATGGTCGACGACAAGAAGATCGCCTGGCCCGCCGATCTGCAGCTCGGCCCGGACGGACTGGGCAACTCCCCCAAGCACATCGGCAAGATCATGGGTACCTCGATGGAGGCGCTGATCCACCACTTCAAGCTGGTCACCGAGGGGATGCGAGTTCCGGCCGGACAGGTGTACACGGCCGTGGAATCCCCGCGCGGCGAGCTGGGTGTGCATATGGTCTCCGATGGCGGGACCCGGCCGTACCGGGTGCACTATCGCGACCCTTCGTTCACGAATCTGCAGGCGGTGGCGGTGATGTGCGAGGGCGGCATGGTCGCCGACGTCATCGCCGCGGTCGCCAGCATCGACCCGGTGATGGGTGGTGTGGATCGATGACAGAGATCCTGTTGAAGCTGGGTACCCGGCCGATTCCGTATCCGCAGGAGGTGCGCGACAAGCTACAGCTCGAGGCGAAGGAGATCATCGAGCGGTATCCGCAACCGCGCTCGGCGCTGCTGCCGCTGCTGCATCTGGTGCAGGGCGTGGAGGGTTACGTCTCCGGCACCGGCATCGGATTCTGCGCCGAACAGCTGGGTTTGACCGATGCCGAGGTCACCGCGGTGGCCACCTTCTACTCCATGTACCGGCGCACCCCGACCGGCGACTATCACGTCGGCGTGTGCACCAATACGCTGTGCGCGGTCATGGGCGGGGACCAGATCATGGCCGATCTGACCGAGCATCTGGGCGTCGGGCACGGCGAGACCACCGCCGACGGCCGGGTCACCCTCGAGCACATCGAATGCAACGCCGCCTGCGACTACGCGCCGGTAATGATGGTCAACTGGGAGTTCTTCGACAACCAGACGCCGGAATCGGCTCGGGCGCTGGTGAATTCGCTGCGTCGCGGCGATCAGGTGACCGGCAGCCGCAGCGGCGCGCCGCTGTGCACGTTCCGGGAGACCGCGCGGGTGCTGGCGGGCTTTCCGGACCAGCGACCCGATGCCAACGAGGGCGAGCCGGGTGAGGCGACGCTGGCGGGCCTGCGGATCGCGCGGAGTACGGCGGTGCCGGAACAACCTGTGCACCACCCTGGACTCGCCGAAAAGCGTGGCGAGTCCAGGGAAATGGGGATGGGATCGAAAGACGGAGGCGCGCAATGACTCTCGCACCCGTCCTCACCCGTTACTGGGACGAACCGCAGTCCTGGACGCTGGAGACCTATCGCCGTCACGACGGCTATCTCGCGCTGCCCAAGGCGCTGCGGATGGATCCCGACGAGGTGATCGCCACCGTGAAGGACGCGGGGCTGCGCGGTCGCGGCGGCGCGGGATTCCCGACCGGCATGAAGTGGGGCTTCATCCCGCAGGGCGATGACAAGCCGCACTACCTGGTGGTCAATGCCGACGAGTCGGAGCCGGGCACCTGCAAGGATATTCCGCTCATGCTGGCCACGCCGCATGTGCTGGTCGAGGGAATCATCATCGCCTCGTACGCGATTCGCGCCTCGCACGCGTTCATCTATGTGCGCGGCGAGGTGCTGCCGGTACTGCGGCGGTTGCAGACCGCGGTCGCGGAGGCGTACGAGGCAGGCTATCTGGGCCATGACATTCTCGGTTCGGGTTACGACCTGGAGTTGATCGTGCACGCGGGCGCGGGCGCCTATATCTGCGGCGAGGAGACCGCGCTGCTGGATTCGCTCGAGGGCCGTCGCGGTCAGCCCCGGCTGCGCCCGCCGTTCCCCGCGGTGGCGGGTCTGTATGCCTGCCCGACCGTGGTCAACAATGTGGAATCCATTGCCAGCGTGCCCGCGATCCTGTCCAACGGCGTCGACTGGTTCCGGTCGCTGGGCACCGAGAAATCGCCGGGCTTCACGCTGTATTCGCTGTCGGGTCACGTGACGCGACCGGGGCAGTACGAAGCGCCCCTGGGCATCACGCTGCGCGAGCTGCTCGGTTACGCGGGCGGGGTGCGCAAGGGTCATACCCTGAAGTTCTGGACGCCGGGCGGCTCCTCCACACCGATCCTCACCGCCGAACATCTCGATGTGCCGCTGGACTACGAGAACGTCGGCGCGGCCGGATCCATGTTGGGCACCAAGGCCTTACAGATCTTCGACGACACCACCTGCGTGGTGCGGGCGGTGCTGCGCTGGACCGAGTTCTACGCCCACGAATCCTGCGGTAAATGCACACCCTGCCGCGAGGGCACCTACTGGCTGGTCCAGCTGCTCGAACGCTTGGAGGCCGGGGGCGGCACCGAGGCGGATCTGGACAAGCTGCTCGATATCGCCGACAACATCAACGGCAAATCGTTCTGCGCACTCGGCGACGGCGCGGCCAGCCCGATCTTCTCCTCGCTGAAGTTCTTCCGCGAGGAATACGAGGAACATCTGCGCCGCGGCGGCTGCCCGTTCGATCCCGCCCGGTCCACCGCGTGGGCCGATACCGACTCCGTCCGAGGGGGCGTGCGATGACCAGGACCGTGAGCAGCAATCCCAGCGATGTGGTCCCGCAGGATCTGGTGAGCGTCACCATCGACGGCACCACGGTCAGCGTCCCCGCGGGGACGCTGATCATTCGCGCCGCCGAATTGGTCGGAATCCAGGTGCCGCGCTTCTGCGATCACCCCCTGCTGGATCCGGTGGGCGCCTGCCGCCAGTGCATCGTCGATGTGGAGGGTCAGCGTAAACCGGTGGCCTCGTGCACGATGCCGGTCACCGACGGCATGGTCGTCAGGACTCAGTTGAGCTCTCCCGCCGCCGCGAAGGCGCAAGAGGGCGTGATGGAGTTGCTGCTGATCAACCATCCGCTGGACTGCCCGGTCTGCGACAAGGGCGGCGAATGCCCGCTGCAGAACCAGGCGATGTCCAACGGGCGCGCCGAATCCCGGTTCGAGGGCGTCAAACGCACCTATCCCAAACCGATTCCGCTCTCGCCCGCGGTGCTGCTCGATCGCGAGCGCTGCGTGCTGTGCGCCCGCTGCACTCGCTTCTCGCAGCAGGTGGCCGGGGATCCGTTCATCGAGTTGATGGAACGCGGCGCGCTGGAACAGGTCGGCATCGCGGACGGCGAGCCGATGGAGTCCTACTTCTCCGGCAATACCGTGCAGATCTGCCCGGTCGGCGCGCTCACCGGCACCGCCTACCGCTTCCGCGCCCGCCCGTTCGATCTGGTGTCCAGCCCGGCGGTGTGCGAACACTGCGCCTCGGGCTGCGCGCAGCGCACCGATCACCGGCGCGGAAAGGTGCTGCGGCGCTTGGCCGGTGACGATCCGCAGGTCAACGAGGAATGGAACTGCGACAAGGGCCGCTGGGCCTTCGCCTACGCCACCGAGGCCGATCGGCTCACCACGCCGCTGGTGCGCAACTGGGAGGGCGTGCTGGCCCCGGCGTCCTGGTCGGAGGCATTGGCGCGGGCGGCCGAGGGTCTGGCCGCGGCCCGGGGCAACGCGGGCGTACTGGTCGGCGGGCGCGTCACCATGGAGGACGCCTACGCCTACGCCAAATTCGCCCGAATCGCCATGGGCACCAACGATATCGACTTCCGCTCCCGGCCCCATTCGGCGGAGGAGGCCGAATTCCTGGCCGCCCGGGTCGCCGGAGCCGGATCGAGCGTCGACTACGCCGCCCTTGAGGCCGCGCCGGTGGTGCTGCTGGCCGGATTCGAGCCCGAGGAGGAGTCGCCGATCGTCTACCTGCGCCTGCGCAAGGCGGCGCGGCGCGGCGGGCTCACGGTGTATTCCATTGCGCCCTATGCCACCCGGGGCCTCGAGCGCATGGCTGGTCGACTGCTGTCGACCGCGCCCGGCGACGAGGCGCGGGTGCTGGACACGCTCGCGACCGAACAGCCGGACCTGGCCGAGCGGTTGCGCGCGCCCGGCGCGGTAATTCTGGTCGGTGAGCGCTTGGCCATGACGCCGGGTGCGCTGTCGGCGGCCGCGCGGCTGGCCGATGCCACCGGCGCCGCGCTGGCGTGGGTGCCGCGCCGGGCCGGTGAACGCGGGGCACTCGAGGCGGGTGCGCTGCCCACACTGCTGCCGGGTGGTCGTCCGGTCACCGATCAGGGTGCGCGCCAACAGGTTCGGGCGCTGTGGAATGTCGACGAACTGCCCGCCGAGGCCGGTCGCGATACGGCCGAGATCCTCGCGGCCGCCTCGACCCTCGGCGCGCTGATCGTCGGCGGCGTCGACGTGGCGGATCTGCCCGATCCCGCCGCGGCGCTCGCGGCCGTGGACGCCGCCCGATTCGTGGTGAGTCTGGAGCTGCGCCGCAGCGCCGTCACCGAACTCGCCGACGTCGTCTTCCCGGTCGCCTCGGCGATGGAGAAGTCGGGCACCTTCCTCACCTGGGAGGGGCGACCGCGTCCGTTCGACGCGGCGCTGCGCGACGCGACCGTGCGCCGGGAGGCCGCGCCACTGGCCGACCATCGCGTCCTGCACGCCATCGCCGACGAGATGAACATTCGACTCGGCCTGCCCGACAGCGCCTCGGCGCGAACGGAATTGGCCGAACTCGGCGTCTGGGACGGCACCCCGGTCGCGCTGCCGGACCGCGCGGCCGAACCGCTGCCGCAGACCTCGCCCGGCACGGCCGTGCTGGCGGGCTGGCGGATGCTGCTCGATCGCGGACGTCTGCAGGACGGCGAACCGAATCTCGCCGCGACCGCGCGGCAGGCGGTGGTGCGCATGGCCCGCGACACCGCGGCCGAAATCGGCGCCACCACGGGCGATCCGGTGCGGGTGAGCACCGACCACGGCCATATCGTGCTGCCCCTGGCGGTCACCGTCATGCCCGAACGGGTGGTGTGGCTGCCGTTGAATTCCCCTGGTTCGGTGGTGTTCGAACAGCTCGCGACCACCCCCGGCCACCTCGTGCGGATCCGTCGGGAGGACCACCGTGAGTGATGCGAGTCTGTTCGGCCACGATCCGTGGTGGCTGGTCGTACTGAAGTCGATTCTGATCTTCATATTCCTGCTGCTCATCCCGATGCTCGCGGTGCTCATCGAGCGCAAGGTCGTCGCCTGGATGCAGATGCGGATCGGTCCCAACCGGGTCGGTCCGCGCGGCTATCTGCAGTCCATCGCCGACGGGGTCAAGATGCTCCTCAAGGAGGACATCGTCCCCGCGATGGTGGACAAGCCGATCTACATTCTGGCGCCGGTGATTTCGCTGATTCCGGCGGTCATGGCCTTCGCGGTGATCCCGTTCGGGCCCTCGGTGTCCTGGTTCGGCACGCAGTCGCCGCTGCAGCTGACCGATATGCCCGTCGGCGTGCTCTACATCCTGGCGATGGCCTCGGTCGGCGTGTACGGCATCGTGCTGGCGGGCTGGGCCTCGGGATCGACGTATCCGCTGCTGGGCGGGCTGCGGTCGACCGCGCAGGTGATCTCCTACGAGATCGCCATGGCCGCCTGTTTCGCGGCGGTGTTCCTGCTGACCGGGACCATGTCGACCTCCGGCATCGTCGACGCGCAGTGGGGCACCTGGAATGTGTGGTTACTGCTGCCGTCGTTCGTGATCTACGCGGTGTCGATGGTCGGCGAGACCAACCGCGCGCCCTTCGATCTGCCCGAGGCCGAGGGTGAGCTGGTCGGCGGCTTCCACACCGAGTACTCCTCGCTGAAGTTCGCCATGTTCATGATGGCCGAGTACATCAATATGGGCACGGTGTCGGCGCTGGCGACCACGCTGTTCTTCGGCGGCTGGCATGCGCCGTTCCCGCTGAACCTCTGGGACGGCGCGAATTCCGGCTGGTGGCCGGTGCTGTGGTTCACCGCCAAGGTGTGGATCTTCCTGTTCGTCTTCATCTGGCTGCGCGGCACGCTGCCCCGCCTGCGCTACGACCAGTTCATGAATCTGGGCTGGAAGCTGCTGATTCCGGTGTCGCTGCTGTGGGTCATGGTGGTCGCGGCGCTGAAGGTGCTGCAGGACAACGGATATCACGTGCAGACCGCCGGGCTGATCGGCGGCGGCATCGTGGTGTCGCTGCTGTTGCTCGGCGCGGTGCTGCGGGCCGGACATCGCGGCGACGACCACACTCGGGTCGAACCCGGTGAGGCGCAGGTTTATGCGGGCTTCCCGGTGCCGCCGATGCCCGAGCAACCGGCGAAGCAGGGCCCCAAGCCCGGCCTGTTCGAACCGCTGGGCGGATTCTGGGTCACCTTCGTCACGATGTTCAAGAAGAAGAACACCGAGCAGTATCCGGAGGAGAAGGTGCCGACCGCGCCGCGCTATCACGGTCGCCACCAACTGAATCGGCATCCGGACGGACTCGAGAAGTGCATCGGCTGTGAGCTGTGCGCGTGGGCGTGCCCCGCCGACGCCATCTACGTCGAGGGCGCGGACAACACCGAGACCGAACGCTTCTCCCCCGGCGAGCGCTACGGCCGGGTCTATCAGATCAACTATCTGCGCTGCATCGGCTGCGGCCTGTGCATCGAGGCGTGCCCGACCCGGGCGCTGACCATGACCAACGAATACGAGATGGCCGACAACAACCGGGCCAGCCTGATCTTCGAGAAGGAGGATCTGCTGGCGCCGCTGCGCTCGGGCATGCTGCCCCCGCCGCATGCGATGTATCCCGGCGCGACCGACGAGGACTACTACCTCGGGAAGGTGCCCGGCCCGGAGGCCACGGTCGATGTACCCGGCGGGCCCGGCCATGTGGCCGCGCCGCAACCGGCCGCCGCGGGCGCGGAAGGTGGTGCGCGATGAATTCGGTTCTCGCGGAGACGGTTACCCGGACCTCCACCGGTGAGGCGGTGTTGTTCTGGGTGCTCGCGGTGATCGCGATCGTGGGCGCGCTCGGCATGGTGTGCGCCCGCAAGGCGGTGCATTCGGCGCTGTGCCTGGCCGCCACCATGATCGCGCTGTCGGTGTTCTACATCGCCCAGGACGCGCTGTTTCTGGGTGTGGTGCAGATCGTGGTCTACACCGGCGCGGTCATGATGCTGTTCCTGTTCGTGCTCATGCTCGTGGGCGTCGATTCCTCGGAGTCGCTGCGCGAAACCCTGCGCGGCCATCGGGTCGCGGTCGTGGTGGTGGGCGTCGGCTTCGGCATCCTGCTTATCGCGGCGATCGCGCGCGGTATGCGCGACAACGACGTGGCCGCAACAGGGACCAGCTCCGCTGGCCGAAATAGTGGGGAGGTTGCGGATCCGATTGCGGCGCTGGCGGATCTGATCTTCATCCGCTACGTATGGGCCTTCGAGCTCACCGGCGCGCTGCTCATCACCGCCACCATCGGCGCGATGGTGCTGGCCCATCGGGAACGGTTCGGCCCGCGCACCGATCAGAAGGAAATGTCCAAGCGCCGGGTGCGGGAGGGCCGTCAGGTCACCCCGCTACCGACTCCCGGCGTGTACGCGCGGCACAACGCCGTCGACGTGCCGGCCCGGCTGCCCGACGGATCGTTCGCCGAACTGTCGGTCTCCACGATCCTGCGGCACCGCCGCAACCGCGCCAACACCGAGGCCGCCGAAATCGGCGTCGGCAACGGTCACAACGGTTCCCCCGCCAGCGAATCCGGCGAGAGCCGGAGCTGAAAGAGAAAGGCTCTGCGGTGAATCCGGACAACTATCTGTATCTGTCCGCGCTGCTGTTCACCATCGGCGCGGCCGGTGTGCTGGTGCGGCGCAACGCGATCGTGGTGTTCATGTGCATCGAACTGATGCTCAACGCGGTCAATCTCGCCTTCGTCACCTTCGCGCGCGAACATCACAATCTCGACGGACAGGTCTTCGCGTTCTTCACCATGGTGGTGGCCGCCGCCGAGGTCGTGGTCGGCCTGGCCATCATCATGACCATCTTCCGCGCCCGTCGCTCGACCTCGGTCGACGACGCCAACCTGCTGAAGTACTGACGTGGGTACCGCGGATATGCTCTGGCTGCTGCCGGCCCTGCCGCTCGCGGGGGCCGTGCTGCTGTTGCTGCTCGGCCGGACCAGCGATCGCTGGGGACACTGGCTGGGATGTCTGATGGCACTGGGCTCGTTCGGCGTCGCGGTCTGGGCGTTCGTCGACATGCTGGGCCGAGCGAGTGAACATCGGGCCTATCACTACGACTTCTTCAGCTGGGCTCCGGTCGTGGGGCTGAAGGTCGACTTCTCGCTGCAACTGGATCAGCTGTCGATGTGCTTCGCGCTGTTGATCACCGGCGTCGGCTCGCTCATCCATATCTACTCGGTCGGCTATATGAGCCACGACCCGGGGCGGCGGCGATTCTTCGCCTACCTCAACCTGTTCCTGGCGGCCATGGTCGTGCTGGTGCTGGCGAACAACTACCTGGTGCTGTATCTCGGGTGGGAGGGCGTGGGCCTGGCTTCATATCTGCTGATCGGGTTCTGGTACGAGAAGCCCTCGGCCGCAACGGCCGCCAAGAAGGCGTTCGTGGTCAACCGGGTCGGCGATATGGGCCTGGCGATCGCGCTGTTCGTCATGTTCGCCACCTTCGGCTCGGTCGATTTCGCGCAGGTGTTCACCGGCGCGCCGCAGGCCAGCGAGGCCACGCTCACGATCATCGGATTACTGCTGCTGTTGGGCGCGTGTGGTAAATCGGCCCAGGTGCCGCTGCAGTCCTGGCTCGGGGACGCGATGGAGGGTCCGACCCCGGTGTCGGCGCTCATCCACGCGGCGACGATGGTCACCGCGGGTGTGTATCTGGTCGCGCGGTCGGGTCCGATCTTCGATCTCGCGCCGGGCGCGCGCGCCGGAGTGCTGATCGTGGGCGCGGTGACGCTGCTGTTCGGCGCGGTGATCGGTTGTGCCAAGGATGACATCAAGAAGGCGCTGGCCGCCTCGACCATGAGTCAGATCGGCTACATGATGCTCGCGGCGGGTCTCGGCCCGGCCGGTTACGCGGTGGCGATCATGCATCTGCTCACCCACGGCTTCTTCAAGGCCGGACTGTTCCTCGGCGCGGGCTCGGTCATGCACGCGATGAACGACGAGACCGATATGCGGCGCTACGGCGCGCTGCGCAAGGTCATGCCGATCACCTTCGTCACCTTCGGACTCGGCTATCTGGCGATCATCGGGGTGCCGCCGTTCGCGGGCTTCTTCTCCAAGGACGCCATCATCGAGGCCGCGTTCGGGCACGGCGGCGCAACAGGATTCACCCTCGGCGCGGCCACCCTGCTCGGTGCGGGCATCACCGCGTTCTATATGACCCGGGTCATGGTGCTCACCTTCTTCGGTGAGAAACGCTGGCACGAGGACACCCATCCACACGAGGCGCCCGCCTCCATGACCGGCCCGATGATCCTGCTGGCGATCGGCTCGGTGTTCTCCGGCGGGCTGTTCGTCTTCGGCTCCTCGCTGAAGAACTGGCTGGAACCGGTGGTGGGCGCGGACTCCCACGCCGAGAGCGCCTCCTCGACCGTGCTGATCTCGATCAGCGCCCTGGTCGTGGTCGCGATCGGCGCGTGGATCGCGGTGCGCCAGTACCAGTTGCAGCAGGTCCCCGAGACCGCGCCGAGCACCGTTTCCGCACTGACCGTGGCCGCCCGCCGCGATCTGTACGGCGACGCGTTCAACGAGGCGGTCTTCATGCGCCCGGGCGCGTATCTGACCCGCGCGCTGGTGTTCCTCGACAACCGCGGCATCGACGGCCTGGTCAATTCCACGGCCGCCCTGATCGGCGGCCTGTCGGCCCGAATCCGGCGCGTGCAAACCGGATTCGTCCGCTCCTACGCCCTGTCCATGTTCACCGGCGCGGCCCTGGTGGTCGCCGCTCTGCTGGCAGTGAGGCTTTTGTGAACGAGTTTCCTTGGCTGACAACGCTGTGGGTGTTGCCACTGGTCGGCGCCGGGCTGGTGATGGTGATGCCCTCGGCGCAGCGGATGCTGGCTCGCTCGCTCGGATTGGTGATCTCGATCGCGACGCTGGCGATCGGGATCGTGGTGGCGGTGCGGTTCGAACCCGGCGGGGGGCGGTATCAGTTCGTCGAATCCCATGAGTGGATACCGGCTTTCGGGGCGGGGTACACCCTCGGGGTCGACGGGATCGCGCTGGTGCTGGTCGTGCTGACCGCGGCGCTGGTGCCGCTGTTGATCCTGGCCGGGTGGCGCGATGAGCGCGAGGTCGGCAGCGGTCGGCGGGTGGCGCATATCTATGTGGCGCTGACGCTGGTGGTCGAGGCGATGGTGCTGATCTCGTTCACCTCGCTCGACATTCTGCTGTTCTACGTGTTCTTCGAAGTGATGCTGATCCCGATGTACTTCCTCATCGGAGGTTTCGGGCCGCGCGGCGACGATCTCGCGCATCGGCAGCAGCGCTCGCGGGCCGCGGTGAAGTTCCTGCTGTACAACCTGTTCGGCGGATTGATCATGCTGGCCGCGGTGATCGGGCTGTATGTGGTGACCGCGCGCGACCATGTGGGCGGAAACGGCGGGACCTTCGATTTCCGGGCCGTGGTGCAGGCCGCGAACTCCGGCCAATTGGGTGCGGCCCCTGCGGTATTGAACGCGCTGTTCCTCGGCTTCATGTTCGCCTTCGCGGTGAAGGCGCCGCTGTGGCCGCTGCACACCTGGCTGCCCGATGCCGCGGTATCGGCGACCCCGGCCAGCGCGGTGCTGATGATGGCGATCGTGGACAAGGTCGGCACCTTCGGCATGCTGCGCTACTGTCTGCAGCTGTTCCCCTCCGCCACAAGCACGTACGCGCCGCTGATCAGCGTGCTGGCGGTGATCGGCATCGTCTACGGCGCGCTGTTGGCGATCGGGCAGACCGATGTCATGCGTTTGATCGCCTACACGTCGATCTCGCACTTCGGCTTCATCATCCTGGGCATCTTCGCCATGACCAATCAGGGCGGGGCCGGAGCGACGCTCTACATGGTCAACCACGGCATCTCCACCGCGGCGCTGTTCCTGATCGCCGGATTCCTGGTGTCGCGCCGCGGAACCAGGATGATCGCCGATTTCGGCGGGGTGCAGAAGGTCGCGCCGGTCCTGGCCGGGACCTTCCTCATCGCGGGCCTGGCCACGCTGTCGCTGCCCGGACTCGCGCCGTTCATCAGTGAATTCCTGGTCCTGGTCGGAACATTCACCCGCTACCCGGTCGCCGCGATCGTCGCCACCAGCGCCCTGGTGCTGGCGGCGCTGTATGTGCTGTGGATGTATCAGCGGATGATGACCGGCCCGGTGAAGGCGGGCAACGAGCGGTTGTCGGATCTGGTCCCGCGCGAGCTGGTCGTGGTGGTTCCGCTGCTGGCGGCGCTGCTGTTCCTGGGCGCGTATCCGAAACCGGTGCTGGATCTGATCAATCCGGCGGTGGCCAGCACCCTGACCACCATCGGCCAACACGATCCCGGGCCCACGGTGCGGCCGGAGGCCGCCACTCCCAGCGGAGGTGCGCACAAGTGAATCAGGTTCTCGCGGCAGCGGTTCCGGCCCCACCGATCGAATACCGGCTGCTGTCACCGATGCTCATCGTCTTCGCCGCGGCGGTGATCGGCGTGCTGGTGGAGGCGTTCGCGCCGCGGTCGTGGCGCTATCCGCTGCAACTGGTCCTCGGCTTCGTCGGCTGCGGTATCGCTCTGGCCGCGGTGATCGGCCTGGCCGGAACCAATGCCACCGCGATCGTCGACGCGGTCGCGGTCGACGGGGTGACGCTGTTTCTCCAGGGCACCATCCTGGTGACCGCGATCCTCGGCCTGGCGCTGATGGCCGAGCGCGGAATCGATCCGCGCCTGGCTCGCCGGGAGGGTCCGGGCACCTGGAGCCGGGCCGCGGCCACCGCGGCCGGCGCGGTGCCGGTGGACGCGTTCACCCCGCAGGCGGCCTCGATGCCCGGCAGTCCGGACGAGATCGCCGCGACCAAGGCGGGTGTCACCACCACCGAGGTCTTCCCGCTGGCGCTGTTCGCCCTCGGCGGACTGCTGCTGTTCCCCGCGTCCAACGATCTGCTGACGATGTTCGTGGCGCTCGAGGTGCTGTCGCTGCCGCTGTATCTGCTGTGTGGACTGGCGCGGCGGCAACGGCTGCTCTCGCAGGAGTCGGCGCTGAAATACTTTCTGCTGGGCGCTTTCTCGTCGGCGTTCTTCCTCTACGGGATGGCGCTGCTGTACGGGTACGCCGGAACCGTGCGCTTCGCCGGGATAGCCGAGGCGCTGGGCCGAGACACCAATTCCAAAACCCTCGCGGTGCTCGGACTGGCGATGCTGGCGGTCGGGTTGCTGTTCAAGATCGGCGCGGTACCGTTCCAGTCCTGGGTGCCCGATGTGTATCAGGGCGCGCCGACGCCGGTGACCGCGTTCATGGCCGCCGGCACCAAGATCGCCGCGGTCGGCGCGCTGCTGCGGATTCTGCAGATGGCCGTGCCCGGGCTGCGCGAGGACTGGCGGCCGATCGTGGCGGCCGTCGCGATCGCGACCATGCTGGTGGGCGCGGTCATGGCGGTCACCCAGACCGATGTGAAGCGCATGCTGGCGTATTCGTCGGTGGCCCATGCCGGATTCATTCTCACCGCGCTGGCGGCCGGGAATGTCGACGGGGTGTCGTCGGTGCTGTTCTATCTGGCCGCCTACGGTGTGGGAACGGTCGGCGCGTTCGCGGTGGTGACGCTGGTGCGGGCGCGGTCCGGAGAGGAGGCCACGGCGCTGGCGGCGTGGGCCGGACTGGGACGCCGGTCGCCTTGGCTGGCAACGGTTTTCGCGCTGTTTCTGCTCTCCTTCGCCGGAATTCCGCTCACCAGCGGCTTCGTCAGCAAGTTCGCGGTGTTCACGGCGGCCAGTTCCGGCGGGTTCTCCTCGCTGGTGATCGTCGGCGTGATCTCCAGTGCGATCGCGGCGTTCTTCTACATCCGGGTGATCGTGCTGATGTTCTTCACCGACGAACCCGACGACGCACCGCAGATCGTGGGACCGCCGGTGACCAGTACGGTCATCGCGGTGAGCGCGGCGGCGACACTGGTCCTCGGCATCGTGCCGCAGCCGCTGCTGGATCTCGCGGAGCGGGCCGCGGTGTTCGTGCGCTGATCCGATCCAAAGCCATTGTGCCCGGGTGCGTTCGACGCACCCGGGCACAGTGCTGTCAGGCGAGAACCGCGCGCAGGCGGTCGGCGAAGGCGGCCGGTTGTTCGAGGAATCCGGCGTGCCCGCCGGGGAACAGCGCCGGTTCGAGGCTCAGCTCGGCGGCCAGGGCGCGGGACGCACGGTCGCAGAACTGGCCGGTCGAGGTTTCGCCGATGCCGATGATCAATTTCTCCGAAACCTTGCGCAGGGCGGCCAGATCGGGCTGGAAGCCCGCGGTGCCCTCCAGTTCGTGCAGATAGAAGAAGCGGTCGTTGGCGAGATCGGCCGGGCTCGGGTCGCCGGTCACCATCTGCTCGAAGGCGTTCTCGGGCAGGCTCACATCGGCGAAGCGAAGGAACATGCGGATCGCGCCGACCCGGTCGCCCGATTCGAAGGTGCGCACGATTTCGGCGCGGGCGTCGCGCTGGCGATCGTGATCGTCGAGCAGTTCGGCCAGCGGCGGTTCGTGGGCGATGACGGTGCGGACCGGATTCGGATCCGCTTGCAGCAGGGCCAGAGTGGTGATCGCGCCGCCGGAGGAGCCGAAGACGACCGCGGGACCGGCGTCGACGTGCCGCAGCAGCCGAGCCAGATCGTCGGCGCGCAGTTGCGGGGTGGAATCGGATTCGGGATCGTCGAGCACACTGCCGAAGTGACCGCGCGGATCCATGGTCAGCACGGTGTGATCGGTGGCCAGCGCCTCGGCGACCGTCGCGAAGGGCGCGGCATGCATCGGCGACCCGACCAGCGCCAGCAGCGGACCACTACCGCGCAGCTCGTAGTACAGGCGGCCGTCGGGGATGGCGAGCGTGGCGGCGGTGACGGGTACGGACGAGGTCATGGCACACTCCCAGAGTTCGAGGTCATCTTCCCATTGGACTCCGCACGGTCGGAAAATTCATCGGCCCCGTGCAATTTCACGCCGAACACCGAAATATTCACTGCCACAATTGATTCGGATACTCTCGCACGATCCCGCGAACCGGCGCAACCACCCCTAGGCCGAATGGACTCCGGGCCGATATGTCCGCACGAGCTGGATTAGCATCCCGAAACCAAGGGGGCGGGTGGTCGACGCCTCAGGGGTAAGAAAGTGAAAGGATCGCTATGCGTAAGGTCGAATTATTCGGTGCCGCACTGCTTTTCACTGCCACCATCGCGGCGGTTCCTGCCGACGCCGCCGCCGCGCCCGTCTGCGGCGGTCTGCTGTCGGACTGGCAGAACGCCACCTATACCGGAATGCTCACGGGCGAGGCCGGTGAACTGCATTCGGTGACCGTGCGGATTCCGGGCGATACGGTCAGCGTCACCACCGATACCCACAGCTGGGAGGCCCGGGATCTGCGGGTCGAACTCCGCGAGGGCGAATTGAGCTGGGGCTCGACCGTACCCGACCGCAGCTTCACCCAGACGCTGCGCATGCCGCTGTGCACGGCCGGGTCCACCGAGGTGGTCGCGGCGGAGTTCACCGCCGAGAGGAGCACGCTGAGCGGCGGTTCCACCGCCTTCGGCTGGGTCGTGCGCGCCTAGCCGACCCGTGAACCGACAGCCGGGGCGATGCGCGGTCCCGGCTGTTCGAATCACTGGTGTGCGGCGGCGGTTTCGTGGACGTTGTGCCAGCGCAGACCGTTGCGGGCGGCGGGGTCGGGCAGGATCAGGGCGGTGGTGAAGCGTGAGGCCGCGCCGTCGGGGTGGTGATGGATTTCGCGGAAGCGGGCGACCGCGCAATCGGCGGAGCGATGCAGGATATCGATGTCGACGATATCGATGGTGAGGCCGGGCATGGAATGGCCCGTGTTTTCCAAACCGGCGAGCAGTTTGTCGCGGGGCACGATGACGCCCTGCAGCATGACCATGGAGAAATCGCGATGCAGTTGCGCGCCGAATCTCTCCAGGGATTCGTGGGCGTCGGGTTCGCCGAGCCAGCGGGCCAGATCGTTGTGCAGGATTCGGATCTCGTCGATGAGGGTGTCGTCCTCTTCGGTCATATCCGGTGCACCTCCTACAGTTCGTCGAGTTCGTCGAGGGCGGTCACCTTCGCACCGGTCAGGCGCACCGCGACCTCATTGTTGACCAGGACATTGTCGGAGCCGACCTGCTCGGCCTTCGCATCGCCCACATAGCGCCGGGCGATGGCCACGGCCCAGCGCACGGCCTCGTCGCGATCGTCGCTGATCGTGACCGGGCCCTCGATCGAGACGTACCGGTAGGGCGTTCGGTCGTCGTGCACGAGCAGCGCGGCGTGGCCGGAGCGGGTGAGATTTCGGCCCTTGACCGTCTCGGCTCCGGTGGTGAACACGATGTCGTCACCATCGGCCACGAACCACAGCGGCGCGATATGCGGTCGTCCGTTCGCGCGCACGGTCGCCAATTTCCCAAAGCGCTGGCCTTCGGAGATGAAGGCCCGCCATTGCTGTTCGGTCATCACCTTCATGATCGATACGCTACTCAGCCGTCCAGCACGTTTCCCACCGGCACGCGGTCGTCAGGCGAGTTCGGCGCGGGCGGACTGTTCGGCGAGCTGGCCCTCGGCCACCTCGGCCGGGGTGAAGCGCATGGACAGCACGACCAGCCCGGCGGCGATCGCGATCGCCGCGCAGCAGACGAAGGCCAGGCCGTAGCCCTCGGCGAGGGCGTGCAACTGCGTCGCGGACAGGTCGGGCGCGGGGCCGGTGATACCGCCGCGGGCCGTGGTCCGCGCGGCCACGGCCGCGCCGACCCCGACCAGACCTGCCGCGCCGCCGAGGTTTTGGGCCACCTGCGCCAGCGCGGTCAGCGGGCCGATCTCCGCGGCGCGCACGCCCGCCACGATCGATAGGGTGAGCGGGACGACGGCGAATCCGATACCGAATCCCACGGCCAGCACCGGCACCGCGATATCCGGCAGATAGCTTGGGTCACCGGTGGTGACCTCGGCGGCGTACAGGCAGCTCACAACGATAACCGCCCCGCCCGCGACGACCAGCCAGCGCGGGGCGATCCGCAACGCCAGCCGCGACGACACCGCCGCCGCGATGCCGAATCCGACCGCGAAGGGAACCACCGACAACCCGCTGCGCAGCGGCGAATATCCCAGCACGCCTTGCAGATACAGCGAAATGAATACCGCCAGGCACATGATCACCGCCCCGGCGAGCACGATGGCGATCAGGGCCGCGACCCGGCTCGGTTCGCTGAACAGCGCGAACGGCAGCAGCGGATTGGCGGCCCGCCGCTCGACCAGTACGAAGGCGCACAGCGCGACCGTCGCCGCGATCGCGGGCACGATCACGACCGGCCGCGCCCAGCCCGCCGGTCCCTCGTTCACCGCGAAGACCAGCAGCGTCACTCCGGCCGTGGCCAGTACGGCCCCGGTGATATCGAGTTCGGCGCGCGGGCCCTCGGATTCACGAAGACACAGCACGGCCCCCGCGGTGACGAGGACGCCGATCGGCACGTTCACCAGAAAGACCAGCCGCCAGGACATTTCGGTGAGCACCCCACCCGCGATGAGTCCGGCCACCGAGCCGATGCCGGTCAGCGCCGCGTAGATCGCGAAGGCTTGGCTGCGCGCCTTACCGGGCGAATACGTCGTGGCGACCAATGCCATCGAGGTCGGCGCCGCCACCGCGGCCGCCATCCCCTGCAGCGCCCGCCCGACGATCAAACTGACCGGATCCCAGGCGAACCCGCACAGCAGCGAGGTGAGCGTGAAGGCCGCCACGCCCGCCACGAACACCCGCTTGCGCCCGAACGCGTCACCGAGCCGCCCGCCCAGCAGCATCAGACCCCCGAAGGCCAGCACGTAGGCGGTGATGATCCAGTTCCCGCTCGCCTCCGACAGCCCGAGCGCCTCGCGGATCCGAGGCAGCGCGAGGGCGACGACGGTCCCGTCGAGCACGGTCAGCAGTTGCAGCCCGCCCAGGACGAAGATCGGCGGTCCCCAGACCCGATCGGTCCCTGTCTGCGCAGTAGCGATCACGAGATCCGACACTACCGATCGATGGATATCGCCTCCGCGGGGAGCGACTGCCTGCCCGCGCCGAAATCACCGGCGCGCGAGCGCGAATCGCGGCCGGACAATTCGGGCCGCAGCGGTGTGGTTATCGCGCCGCGTAATCGGAAAATAGTGCGTCGGATGGTTTCCGAGTATCCGGAATCGGAGCGACAGCAATCGGATACTCTGCGGCCCGGAAACCAATCCGACCGGACATTACGAAACAATATCAGCTGGCGCGGCTCGGGTTCGATATGCCGAAGTCCTGGGTCCAATAGGGGGTGCCGTTACGGCCCTGGGCCAGACCGACGCCGATATCGCGCAGACCGCAATTGAGGATATTGGCGCGATGGCCCGGGCTGCGCATCCAGGCATCGACCACTTCGGACGGGCCGCGCTGTCCCGAGGCGATGTTCTCCGCCCAACCACGCGCGGAGTATCCGACCGCCCGGATGCGAGCGCCCGGATCGCCCGCGGAGGAGTTGTGGCTGAGGACGCCGCGAGCAGCCATATCACTCGAATGCGCCTGGGCGGCACGGGTCAGACGGGTGTCGGCGCGCAGAGCGGGACAGCCCGCCTTCGCGCGCTGGGCATTGGTCAGGCCGATCACCTGATCGGTCGCGGACCCGGGGGCTCCCGGGGCCGCAGGCGCCCAAACGGTGAAACACGCGACGAATGCCGCTAATCCGACACCCATCGACAACGACCTTTTAATCACCGGAGTTGAATGCATAAATCCCCCTTACGGATTGGCATCACGGTTGGATAACGGTAGCACCGCAACAAACGAGCAGCAAGATCTCGCTACGATCACGAAAACGTACTCAGCGGGCGGTTTTATGGGAGACGAGACTCGTGGCGATTGAGCCGCAAATGGCGACGGAAAGGTGAGCCGACCGTTACGATGTGCCGCATCCGGAAATAACTCGCACCTCAGGACGCCGGCGCCGACGTGCGAACGCTCGATCCGACTGCTCTCCATCCCTGACGAAGGAATACAACTGATGGGCAAGCACCAGGCAAAACAGAACCCCTTCTACTCGATGCGATTCGCCGTGCTCTCGATGGGCGCGCTGATCACCGCGGGACTCTCCACCCAGCACGGCCCCGCCCCCTCGAATCAGGCCACGGCCCTGACGGCCACCTGGACCGATCTGAACGCTCCCGACCGGGCGCTGACCACAGAGGTCCCGACCGCCGATCCGGAGCCGTCGGCCGCACCCGACTACTCCCGAACCCCCAGGCACGCAGGGCAATCGCTGCCCACTCTGCAAATACCCACCGACCAGCCGGAACCGGCGGCCGAGCAGAAACAGGAGAGTCGACCGGGCCTTCCGCTCGCTTTCGATCCGGCCCCGCAGGACACCGCGCCGCCCACGCGCGCCGCCCGCACCAACACCCGTGCCCAGCACCGCCCGCAGCACCGGGAGGACACCGTCGCCCAGAGTCGGCCCGCGCCAGCCGATCTCGGCTCGCTGCTGAGCGGGATCGGCGCGGCCCTGAACGCCGGTGCGACGCTGGCCCAGCAGTTGAGCTCCGGCAGCGCGGCGGCCACGCCCGCTGCCGACGATGCGAGCACCGACGGATCCGACTGCGCGGGCGCCGCCGCACCCGCGTCGAACGCGATGAACGCGACCGCCAAAACCCCCGCCGGGGCAATAGATCTCAACACCCTGTTGGCCGACCTCGGCGCCGCGCTGAAGGCGGGCGCGTCACTGGCGAGCACCCTGGAATCCGGCAGCTCCGCCCTGGACGCCGGAAGTTCCCTCACCGGAACCGGCAGCTCGTTAGCCGGAACCGGCAGCGCGCTGCTCGCTCCGCTCAGCGCCGCGGCGGCGGGATCGGCGTGACGGTGTCGGGCGAAGCGGCGTCGCCTCGGCGTCGCTTCGCCCCGGCCGCCGCGTCGTGGACAGCAGCGCTCCGGCCGCGAATATCCCGACGATCGCCAATCCGGATTCGATTGTGGGAGAAAGGCGTTGCCACCAGATGACGTAGATGCTCGCGGTGGCGACCAGCGCACCGGCGACGGTCGCCGCCGGAGTCGCGCGGGCCGCGTATCCGGCGCAGAACGCATCCCAGCGTCCCAGCGCCCGGACGGCCCCGACCAGTACGACGCCGCAGCCGAGGAGCCACAGCGGCCGCATCAGCCACCACGTGCCGGGATCGCTCGGCAGCAACAGATCCGGAGCCAGCACGGCCGCGCCGGTAACGAACGCGATGATCGGAATATGCCAGAGGTAGATCGTCATCAGATGGGCGATCACGAATCCGGCGATACCGCGAACTCGGCGCGACGGCTCCCGGCCCGCCACCCGCCGATCCACCCCGACCAGCAACGCCACCTGGATCATCGCGAGGACCGCCATGGCCGTGGTGGGCGGATACAGATTGGAGACCGGTGCGTCGCCCAGCCCGTACATGGTCGGCGGATAGGGGCCCGCGAACACCATCGCCAGTAGGACGGCGACGCCGAGGACCGCGATCGCGACCAGACCGGCATCGGGTATCCGCGCCAGCGTCTCTCGGCTGTACAGCACGCCGAGCTGATGGCAGAACAGCCACACGAACAGCAGATTCCACTGCGCCACATCGGCAATGCCGGAGTATTTCAATCCGTCGAGCGTCGCCGCGACTCCCAGCAGCAGCACCGGCAGCACCCACACCGCTCGATCGTGCGCCCACACCGCCCATGGCGCGACGATCACCGCGACCAGATATACCGCGAGAAACCACAGCGGACTCACCAGCACATACGCCGCGGTTTTCGCCGTCGTCGCCGAATGCAGCCGCAGCAGCACCACCACCGAGGTGAGCACGGTCAGCAGCGGGATCATGGGAGCGACCAGTCGCCGCACCCGAGGCCCGAGATAGGCCGCATAGCCGGTCCCCCGCTGCCGCCACCGATCCACGATGCGGGTATTGGCCAGACCACCCGCGACGAAGAACAGCGGCATCACCTGCAACACCCAGCTCAGGGCCCAGATCGGCTTACCGTGCAGACTCGGATCGCCGCGCACGGCATGGTCGGTGACGGTGATTCGCACCGAGATCCAGTGCACGACAACGACCACCGTGATCGCGAACGCGCGGGCGAGGTCGATGGTCCAGTTCCGGTGTGTCCAGCCGCCCGCCGCTACGGTCACCCTCGTGATTTACCCGATGGGCCTGAATGCCGGGTGAACGCCCGATCACGGGGCATGATCGCGATCCGGGTGGGTAGGCCCCTATCGGGGGCCCGTCGGGAAGGAGCCGCGCATGCCGTCGACCTTGACCCACAAATTGATCGGCTCGCACCTGGTATCCGGCGATATGACACCGGGTGCGGAGATCGCCCTGCGCATCGATCAGACCCTCACCCAGGACGCAACCGGCACACTGGTGATGCAGGAGCTCGAGGCGCTCGAGCTGGATCGGGCGCAGACCCGGGTGAGCGTGCAGTACGTGGACCACAATCTGCTGCAAACCGATGAGCGCAATGCCGAGGACCACGAATATCTGCGCACCGCCGCGCAACGCTTCGGGCTGTGGTTCTCCAAACCCGGCAACGGGGTGTCGCATCCGACGCATATGCAGCGTTTCGGGGTGCCGGGGGCGACCATGGTCGGCTCCGATTCGCATACGCCCGCGGCGGGTTCGCTGGGCATGCTGGCGATCGGGGTGGGCGGACTCGAAGTGGCGCTGGCGATTTCGGGTCGGCCGCTGTATCTGCGGATGCCCGAGGTCTGGGGCGTACGACTGGAAGGCGAACTACCGCAGTGGTGTTCGGCCAAGGATGTGATCCTGGAGATGTTGCGGCGGCACGGGGTCAAGGGTGGGGTGAATCGGGTCATCGAATATCACGGCCCCGGTCTGGCGGGTCTGACCGCGATGGATCGGCATGTGATCGCCAATATGGGCGCCGAACTCGGCGCTACCAGCACGGTATTCCCCAGCGACGAGGCCGTGCGGGACTTCCTGCGCGCCGAAGGGCGCGAGGAGGATTGGATCGAGCTGACCGCCGACCCCGACGCTCGTTACGACGTCGAGGACACCATCGACCTGTCGACGATCGAGCCGCTCATCGCGAAACCGTCCTCACCGGGCAATGTGGTGCCGGTGCGCGAGGTCGCCGGAACCGAGATCGCCCAGGTGGTCATCGGGTCCAGCGCGAATCCGGGTCTGCGCGACTTCGCGATCGCCGCGGCGATGGTCGCCGGGCGGCAGACAGTCCCGCAGGTCAGCTTCGACATCAATCCGACCTCCCGCGAGATTCTCACCGATCTGACGATCATGGGCGCGACCACCGATCTGGTGATCGCCGGGGCGCGAATTCACCAGGCCGGATGTATGGGCTGTATCGGCATGGGACAGGCCCCGGCCACCGGACGCAATTCGCTGCGCACGATGCCGCGCAATTTCCCCGGCAGGTCGGGCACCAAGGAGGATGCGGTCTGGCTGTGCTCGCCGGAGACCGCGGCCGCCTCGGCTCTGACCGGTGTCATCACCGACCCGCGGGACTGGGCGCGGGACACCGGTACCGCATATCCCGAACTCGCGCTGCCCGAACACAATTCGGTAAATACCGCCATGCTGGCACCGCCGCTGGAACCCGAGCAGGCGCGACGGGTCAAGCCTGTGAAGGGGCCCAATATCTCGAGCCTGCCCGAGACCGAGGAACTCCCGGACCAGGTGGAGGCGCCGGTGCTGCTGCGGGTGGGCGACGATGTGTCCACCGACGAGATCTCCCCCGCCGGAGCGCGCGCACTGCCGTACCGGTCCAATATCCCGAAGCTGGCGATGTTCAGTTTCACCCGCCTCGGCGAGACCTATCCGCAGCGCGCGCGAGAGGCGGCGCAGTCCGGTCACATCATCGTCGCGGGTGCGAACTACGGTCAGGGTTCCTCCCGCGAGCACGCGGCCATCGCGCCGCGCTATCTCGGCCTGCGGGTGGTCATCGCCAAATCCTTCGCGCGCATCCACTGGCAGAATCTGGCCAATTACGGTGTGCTCGCGGTCGAATTCGACGATCCGGACGACTACGACACCGTTGACCAAGGCGACGTCCTGCGGCTGACCCAGCTGCGCGCCAGCCTGGCGGACAAGGACACGCTGCGGGTGGACAATGTCACCAAGAACAGCTCATTCCTTGTCCGCCACCGGCTTTCCCCGCGTCAGGTCCGAGACGTCCTGGCCGGCGGCCGGATTCGGCGGCTGGCGCAGGACGAGAAGGAGCAGAACGAGCGGGCTTAGCGGCCCAGCGCGCGGGCCAGCTGGGATTTGGTCATCTTGGAGCGGCCCTTGACATTGCGCTGCCGGGCCTCGTTGTAGAGCTGATCACGGGTCGGGCCCTTCGAACCGCCCTTACCCGAACGCAGGCCGCCGCGACGCTGGGGAGACATATCGTTGACCGAGCTGCGGCTGGCGGTCTTGGTCTGCCCGGCCTGTGCGCGGTTCTTGTTCACCGTGCGGGCCGCGATCTCCTTGGCCCGGCGGGCGCTCGTCCCACGGTCCTCGGCCGAATCCTTGATGTGCTCGTACTGGCGTTCCTGTTTATCGGTCCATTCCTTCGGCATGGCACACCTCCTTTTTCGCGCGAGTACCCGGACGCGGCGGGCGAAACCTCGGCAACCTCAGGACGCATGGAAATCGGCCTCGCTGACCAGATCGCCGGTCGCCAGGAACACCACGCGCGCGCCGATGGCGACCGCGTGATCGGCGAATCGCTCGTAGTAGCGGCTCAGCAGCGTGATGTCGACCGCGGCCTGCACGCCGTGTGGCCAGCCGGGGTTCATGAGCACCGCGAACAGGCTGCCGTACAGCTCGTCCATCGCGTCGTCGTCGGCGTCGAGCTGGCGGGCGCGCCCGGGATCGCAGGTCTCGAGGACGTCGCGGGTGGCGTCGGCGAGATGGACCGCGATATCGCCCATCTGCCGGAAATGGCCGACCAGCTCGTGCGGAACCACCGGATTCGGATGTCGGCGGCGCGCGGCGGTGGCGATATGGGTGGCCAGCACGGCCATGCGATCCAGATCGCTGACGATCTGCAGGGCGCTGACGACCGTGCGCAGCTCACCGGCCACCGGAGCCTGCAGCACCAGCAGATTGAACGCCTGCTCCTCGGCCTCGCGGGCCAGACTGGACACGTGATCGTAGCGGCTGATGGTCTCCTCGGCCGCCCACAGATCCGCATCGGTCAGGGCATAGGTCGCCTGCCGCATCGCCGCACCCGCCTCGGCGGCCATCTGCGCCAGAATCCCCAGCAGCGCAGCGAGTTTGCGATGGTACGTCTCCCGCATGCGATCAATCTTGCCGTAGCCGCGCGGCCGGGTCGACCACCGCGACCGCCGCGAGCGGAACCGGTCGGTAGACTTCGGCACCGTCGGGAGTTCGCGTGGACGGGACGGTGGACATGCGGCAATTCGAGGCGAGGATCGAGACGGCCCGGGGCGGCGGGGCCTATGTGCGGGTTCCCGCGGAGGTGATCGCGGATCTCGGTGGGGGCGGGCGTATTCCGGTGCGGGCGAGTTTCGACGGCATCGACTACATCGGAACCATCATGTCGATGGGCGACGGTCCCTGTCTGGGCGTCCTGAAGGATATTCGCGCGGCGCTCGGCAAGGGGTCCGGCGATACGGTCGTGGTGGCGGTGGCCCGCGATACCGCCGAGCGCACCGTGGAGGTGCCCGAGGATCTGGCGGCGGCGCTGGCGGCGGCCGGAGTGCGGGCCACGTTCGACAAACAGTCCTTCAGTCGCCGCCGCGAACAGGTCGAGGCCGTCGCCGGCGCGAAACGGGCCGACACCCGGGCGCGCCGGATCGCGGGCGCGGTCGACGCGCTGCGCGCCCTCAGCGAGTGAACACGCAGAATTCGTTACCCTCCGGATCGGCCAGAATGTCCCAGTCGATCTCCTCGTCGCGGGCGCGTACGAGGGTCGCGCCGGTGGCGACCAGTTCCGCGGTGACGCCCCAGATGTCCAGGTGCATCCGGTTTTTCACGGATTTGGGCTCGGGCACCGGATTGATCCAGATCAGTGGGCCGCTGCCGCCGGGATCCACGATCGGCACCGGCCAGGCCGGTTCACGCTCGGTACCGTCGAGGGTGTCGCGGCGCACGTATCCCAGGGCCGCGCACCACCAGTCCGCCAGCTTCTGATGGTCGTTCGCATCCAGGCACAGATCCTTGAAAACCGCTGTCATGGCCTCTATTCAACCGGGCCGAGGAAGGATTCACGATGATGCCTCATCCCGCGGTACATCTGGCCGTTCCGGTCGACGATCTCGACGCGGCGCGCGAGTTCTACGGCCGGGTCCTCGGACTCCCGCAGGGCCGCAGCAGCGATCACTGGATCGACTGGAATATGCGCGGACATCAGTTGGTGACACATTTGGTGTCCGACGGGGTCGTCGCGGCGGGTATGAGCGAGGTCGACGGGCACCGGGTGCCGATCCCGCACTACGGGTTGCTGTTGCCGCCGGACGAGTTCCACACGCTGGTCACGCGGTTACGTTCGGCCGGAGTGGAATTCGTGATCGAGCCGTATCTGCGGTTCCCGGGGCAGCCCGGTGAGCAGTGGACGATGTTCTTCCGCGATCCGGCGGGTAACGCCCTGGAGTTCAAGGCGTTCACCGACGAAACCCAGATCTTCGCAACCTGATCCGCTCAGCAGTGCACGCCGGTCACCGCGAACCGCTCCACCGCCCCGACGTGGCCGCCGGTCGCCACCGCGACGGTGAGCGTGCCCGAACAGGCGCCGAGCTCGACCGTGGTCGTCCACGGGGTATCCGTACCACCGGCCGGGATCGCGGGCGCCTCGGCCACGGGCTGCTGCGGCCGGTCCAGGGCGCGCACCTGGACGCGCAGATTCTCGTCGACCCCGGTGACGCGCCCGCCCACGGTCAACGACGAATTCACCGCGGCTCCATAGGCTGGAGTGGTGACGCTCAGCGTGGTGTCCTGGGTGCCGACGACCTCCCACGGCGAATCGACCTCCGGACCGAAGCGCGCCAGATGCACCACGGCCGCGGTGGTCGTTCCGCCCGGATGATCGAATCCGACCCCTATCCAGGCCTCCCTGGCCTGAACCGAGCTGGACACGACCTTGTCGATGCTCTCGTAGCCGAGGTAGTACCGGGCGAAGTACTGCGCGGTCACCCCGGCGTCGAGATGCCAGGGCTGCAGCCCGCCCTCACTGTGCGCGACCTCCCACGAGTTGACCGCCGCGGCGTCGGCGAACGGCCACAGCGGCTGATAGGGGAACTCCGCCGCCGCCGGATCACCGTCCGACGCCTTCGAGGTCGGCGCCGAATCCGACGACGCCGGAGCGGGATTCGACGACGTACCCGTCCCCTCCGCGCGCGAGCGATCGTCCCCGCGCGGCCAGAACCATACCGCCAGCGCCACCACCACCGCGACGATCACCACCACCAAGGCGAGCGAATACCCTTGCCTGGAAAGATTTCTCGGTGCCATACCACCAGGATCACCCTGTCGGTCACGCCACCGAGTGAAAACGCGCGGTCGATCCGCTACTCGACGATCTGCAAGCTGCCGTTCGGGATCACGTTCATGCCATTGACCTCGACCTTGGCGACCACCGGCCCGGTGCAGTTGCGGCCCGCGTGCACCTCGATGAGCTTGTCGGTGCTGTTGGCGACGATGGTCTGGAACGAGTTGCCGGTGTCGATGCAGCCCGTCGGGTTCTCGTAGAGCTTGCCGTTGATGCTCATCGTTCCGGCCGCCGCCGCGGCCGGTCCTGCGCCCAGCACCCCGAACGCGCCTGCCGCGACCACCGCGGCGACGAACCCAGCGGTACGAATCATGGGACCCTCCAGATCAATTCGACTTCCCGACCGTCGTCAGGCTACCCGCGGTCGCGCCGAACGCCACACACGGGGTTTCACCACAGGACGTGCCGGGTAGTCCTGTTCAGTGGCTCTCTTCGTCCGTGCCGCCGTGCGGGGGCCGAGTGGGTCGGGATTTTTTGGGTCGCTTGGTGGAGGCTAGGAGTAGAGGGTGGCGGTTGTACTTGTGCTGCGCGCACGCGGACTCGGTGACCTACTCACCGCCGTCCCGGCTTTACGCGCGCTGCGCCGGGCCAGGCCACGTGATCACATCGCACTCGCCGCGCCGCTGAGGCTCGAGCCGATCGTTGATCTGATCGCATCGGTCGATGAAATGGTGCCCACCTCGGATCCGGAGAACATGCGCTGGGACGGGGACGCACCCGCGCTGGCGGTGAATCTGCACAGCGGGGGCACGGAGGGCATCGTCGAACTGGCCAAGACGAATCCGGCGCGGATTCTCACCTATCGCAATCCGGCGTTCCCGGATCTGGACGGTCCGGACTGGCAGCACGATATGCACGATGTCGATCGCTGGTGTCATCTGCTCGAATCCGGCGGCATCGCCGCGGACCGGCGCAATCTGGGGCTCGTGCCGCCGGTGCCCACCACGAGCCATCGCGACTGCGTGGTGGTCCACATCGGCGCGGGATCGCCCGCGCGGCGCTGGCCGCCCGATCGGTTCGCCGCGGTCGTGCGGCATCTGCTGGTGCAGGGGCGCGAGGTCGTGCTCACCGGGGACGAATTCGAACGCGAGATCGCGCTGACCATCGCCGCGCGCGCCGGACTGCCCGCCCAGCAGGTGCTGGCCGGGCGGCAGAGCCTGCTCGAGGTGTCGGCCACGGTGGCCGAGGCGGCCCTGGTGGTGTGCGGGGACACCGGCGTGGCGCATCTGGCGACCGCGTTCGGCACCCGCACGGTCCTGCTGTTCGGGCCCACGCCGCCCAGTCGCGGCGGACCACCGCCGCATCTGCTCAATCGACATGTGGTGCTGTGGACCGGACATACCGGCGATCATCACGGCAACGCCACCGATCCCGGACTGCTCGAGATCGGCAGCGAAGAGGTGATCGAGGCGGTCGACAAACAGCTCAGCAAGCGGAACTGGCCCGGGGCCGCGGTCGATCGGCGTCGATCGGCCTTCCGGCGCGTCGGCTGAGCTGCTTCAGGATTGTTCGGCCTCGGCCTGCGACAGCGCCGCGGAATAGGCGGCCAGCGCCGAGGGCCAGAACTGTTCGAGATAGTCGCGGGCATCGGCCAGGCCGCGCGGATCCAGGGAATACAGACGGCGATTGCCGTCCGGGCGCATCATGACCAGCCGCGCCTCGCGCAGGACGCGCAAATGCTGCGATACCGCCGAACTGCTCACGCCGATCGCGGCCGCCAACTCCCCCACCGAACGCGGCGTCTGTGGCAGAGCCTCGAAGATCGCGCGACGAGTGGGATCGGCGAGGGCGATCAATGCCCGAACTCCGTTAGTCGCCACTTAAATAGTGTGGGACTGCGCTGACCGGACGGTCAAGCGGGTTACGAACAACCCTCGGCCCGGTGAACACCGAATTACCTGCATGTAGTTCCTGAACAGGGCCATTCGGACGAGTCCGGCGGGCCCTGTGACGGTCACGACAGGATTACGGACCGCCCGTGCGGCTGTCGTAGGTTGCCATCCATGCCCGTGACCGTTTCGTTATCTTCGCGGCGGGCCCGGCGCGCCGCGCAGGTCGTGGCGATCACCGCGGTCGTCGGCGCCTCGATCGGCACCCTCGGCGCGGCCGATCGCCACGGCGCAGGTTCGGCGCCCAGCCTGG
>NZ_BDBS01000043.1 GCF_001613105.1 Nocardia pseudobrasiliensis NBRC 108224
CGGTGTCGCGGGCACGCTCGCGGGCATGCCGATGCTGCCGCTGGGCACCCCGGTGGTCACCGCGCTCGGGGCCACCGCCGGTGCGGCGATGATCACCGTTCCGGCGGCCGTCGTCGGCGCGGCGATCGGCGCGGGCGTCGGCGCGGCGAGTGGATATCTCGCTCCGGCCGTCGATGCCGCCGCCCCCGATCCGGGAGTGGCAATCGTCGAGTGATCGACCGAGAACCAGGGCCGGGGCCGCCATCTGCGGCTCCGGCTTTTTCAGTTAACTGGTCGCTATACCAAGACATTTCGACGGGTTCGTATTTCCACCCATCCAGGACCGCCGCGGATCCGAATGCAGGTCGTCGAGCAGAGTCCGAGGAGAAAGGTCGTTATGGCCGCAGGTAAACACAGAGCCCCGAATCCGCACCGGCAACGGGTGAGCACCGCCTTCGCGGCCGGTGCCGTGCCGTTGGTGCTGGCCATCGTCGGGGGCGGAACGGCCAATGCCGCACCCGCCGAACCGAATACGACTGCCGCCGCACAGGACACGCCGCGGCCACAGTGGCCCGCCACCGACGCGCCCAATGTGCAGCCGTACGAGGGTCTGCACATTCCCGGTGACACCTACAGTTCCATGCAGAATGCGCGATCCCTGCCCGATCGCACCTACCTGGCCCCGGTCGGCGTGCTGCATCCTCCTGCGCCCGTCGCCCCGGTTCCGCCGATCGCTCCACCCCCGGGCAAGTTCCGCTTCGGTGACGTCCAGGTCGACGTGCCCGCCGGAATGGATCGTGAACAGGCGATCGAGATCAATGACCAGTCCGCGCAGATCGAGGCGAATTTCGCCACGTTCCTGGATTCGGTCGGCATGGAGCGCAGTCGCTCCGATCGCATCGCCGGACAGGCGGTCGGCACCGCGGCCATGGGCGCGGTCGCCGGTGCGGCCATGGCCTCGCCGTTCGCGCTCACCGGCGGTCTGGTCGGCGGCGTGCTCGGACTCGCCATCGGCCTGCCGTTCGTGCCGGTCGGCGTGATCGCCGGACCCGCGCTGGGCGCGGCCATGGGCGCGGGTGTCATCACCGTGCCCGCCGCGGCGGTCGGTGCGGCCGCGGGTGCGGTTGTCGGCGCGGTCAATTCGTTCAACGCCCCGCCGCGCGTAGTCGGCGACTGAGCACCACCGGATCTCCCGGGGCGGGGACGGCCGACGATGTCCGCTTCCCGCCCCGTTCGCGTGCCCTGTCCACCAGACACGAAAGGCGAACCCTATGAGCCCGTTCCGCATGCTTGTGCAGACCATGTCGGCCGAATGGCAGTTCGTCGCGACATCGTTCGAATCGTGGCTCTCACTACTGCTGTGCCCGTAGGCGATCAGACCGAGGCCAGTGCCGTCGCGGTCCGGGTGAACAGCGAACCGCCCGCGGCCAGCGGCAGCAGCGCCGCGTCCAGGCCCGCGGTATGGGCGGGACGGTCGTCGGGATAACGCAATTCGCTCTCCAGGGCGCGCGGCCCGGTGAGCCGATCGTCGGTGATCGCGTCCGCGCCCAGTTCCAGGCGATGCCGCAGCAGCGGCGTCTCACCCAGATCGGCGACGAGTTCGCCTGCCCACCACCCGATGTCCTCACCGGTGCGACCGATCTGCACCCGCTCCCGCAACCGCAGCCGGGCATCGCTCGAAAGCGCGACGCTCGTGCGTGCCTCGTGTTCCGCGCCGCCCGCGACGACCGTGGGTTCCGGATCGAAGTCCAGCTCGCCCCCGATCTCGAAGCGCCAGCGCGCCGATGACCGCGCGGTGGCCCGGCCGGGCAGCGCGATGGTCGCGGCGACCGAGCGCACCACCAGCCGCGCACCGGGTTCCACCACGATCGCGATATCGAGTTCGTCCCCGCCCAACGGCGTCGCGGCCGTGCCGATCAGATGTACGATATCCGGCCCGGTGCGCCGCGCCGCCAGCCCGCCGGTGGCGTGGATGTGCGGCAGCGCGCCGGGCCGGGCGTGGATGCGCAGTTCAGTGCGCAACTGCCCCATCCTGTTCGGCGATGACGCGCAATTGCTCACGGACCCAGGTCAATACGGGAGTCGCGGCCGGATCCTCGGTGAGCGAGGTGAACACGAACGGGCGGCCCTCGCGCACGGCCGTGGAATCCCGGTCCATCACACCCAGATCCGCGCCGACCAGCGGGGCCAGATCGGTTTTGTTGATCACCAGCAGGTCCGAGAAGGTCACGCCCGGACCGCCCTTGCGCGGCACCTTGTCGCCGCCGGCGACGTCGACGACGAAGATCTGCGCATCGATCAGCCCGGAGGAGAAGGTCGCGGTCAGATTGTCGCCGCCGGATTCGACCAGGATCAGATCCAGCGGCGGATTGGCCTCGATCAGATCGTCGATGGCGTCGAGGTTGGCGGTGATGTCGTCGCGGATCGCGGTGTGCGGGCAACCGCCGGTCTGCACCGCGGTGATGCGCTCGTCCGGCAGCACGGCGTGGCGGCGCAGGAAGTCGGCGTCCTCGGTGGTGTAGATGTCGTTGGTCAGCACGGCCAGCGACAGTTCCGTGCGCAGCTGCCGACACAGCGCCGCGACCAACGCGGTCTTACCCGATCCGACCGGGCCGCCGATGCCGATCCGCATCGGCTCGCCCGCGGTGCGCTCGCGCTTGGGGCGGTCGTGGGCGTGGTCGTGCGGTTCGCCGTCGATCAGATGTGGGGGCATGGTGGTGCATTCCTTTCTACGAAGCGAACAGCGGCATATCGCGCCCGATGTGGCGCTCGGCGAGGACGTCCTGGAGCGGATCCGACAGGGCGGCAAGACCTTTCACCGCCTCGGCGGCGGTGCGATCACAGACCGCCGTGAGCCGGACCGTACAGGCGGCCACGGCCGCGGGATCCAGGGCCAGCAACCGCTGCGCGGCCGTGGCAGCGCCGGTCATGGTGGTGTAGACGACGACGCCCGCGATCTGTTCCGGCGTCGCCCCGGCCACCCGGCCGACCTGTCCGAATACCGTGGACAAATGCGGCCGCGCGCCGAATGCGCGCCAATCCTGTTGCGGCCATACCTGTTTCGCCAGACGCGCGAGACCGCGCCCCTGCGCCCGCGACGCGTTGCGCGCCGCCGGGGCGGGCGTGCGCGCATCGGCCTCCGCCTCGGCCCGTCCCGGATCCAATTCCCCCGCGCACACCGCCGCCGCCAACGAGGCGGCCACCAGACCGGAGGTCCGCACCCGCCGCCGCAGATAGACCTCCACCGACCCCACATCCCGCACCAGACCGGAGGCAATCGCCTCCTCGACCCCGCCCGAATGTACGTGACCACCAATGGGCAGGCGGGAATCGGCCAGCGTCAACAACATCGCCAGACTCATCCGACAGCCTCGCTGACGCTCGGCCGCGGCATAGGTCTGTGATCACGCACCCCCCGATCCTACGGTCGGCCCGAACGGGCTCGACGGCGGCTCAGCGGCGACTCGACGCCGGGAAACCGCACGACGGCCCCGACCGACTTCCAGCGACTCAGCGCCGGAAACTGCGCGACATGAATCGTTGGCTGGGGCCGCGGGTGATATCGGTCCAGGCCTGCAGTGGTCCGGTCCACCACGGGGAGATCTCCAGCGGTTTGGCGACCACCGCGTGGCACACCACATCCGCGGCCTCCTCGGCCGTCAGGCCGGGCATACTGCCGAAATTGGTGGGCGCGCTCATGCGGGTGTGCACCAGCGGCATGTAGATGGAGGTGGTGGTGACATTGTCGTTGGCGATTTCGGTGGCCACGGTGCGTAACCACATGTCGAAGGCCGCTTTCGACGCGCCGTAGGCCGCCCAGCGCGGGGCCGGGGGCATGCGCAGACCCCAGGTGGAGATGTTGACGATATGTCCCTCGCGCCGCTCGCGCATGCCGGGCAGCAGGGTGAGCAGCAACCGCACCGGGCCCAGATAGTTGATATCCATCGTGCGGGTGAAATCGTGGAAGCGATCGTAGGAGTGGTCGATCGCGCGTCGAATCGACTTGCCCGCGTTGTTGATCACGACATCCACATGCCCGTGCGCGTCGAGCAGTTCGCGCCCGAGCCGATCGGTGGCATCCATATCGGACAGATCCGCGGTGTAGGCGAAGGCCTTACCGCCCGTGTCCGTGATCTCCGCGGCGATCTCGTCCAGATCCTCGCGCGACCGCGCCACCAGCAATACGGTCGCCCCCGCCCCGCCGAGCTTCTGCACGGTCGCCTTCCCGATTCCGTGCGACGCCCCCGTCACCAGGACCACCCGCTCCGAAACCGCTTCCCGCAAGGCCTTTTCCCGCGGCCGCGACGTCGGATACAACAGCCGGGTAGCCACCCGTTCGGCCAACGGCCGCCCGTTACCTGTGGTGTCGTTCACACCACGACTCTAAGCCCGCCCTTTGATCTTCGCCCGCAAACCCGACCCGCCGCCCATTCCGAAGGCCGAACGCGCCTCAGCGCGAAGCGCACTCGGCCGGGACGCGCGCCGATTCCTCCGAGGCGTCCGATCGGGTTCGGGAGCGCCCCGCGATCAGGGCGATGATCGCCATGCCGATCAGCAGCACCGCGCCGACGGTGGTGGCGGTATGCATTCCGGTAACGAAGGATTCGCGGGCGGCGTGGGCGAGGGCCGGATTGTTGGCGGCGTGGTCGAGGGTTTCGCCCAGGGTCGAGGCGAAATCGCCGCCGGAGCGGAAGACCAGGGCAGCGAGCGAACCCAGCAGCGACAGGCCCAGCGCATTGCCCAATTCGAAACTGGTCTCGGAGATCCCGACCGCCGAACCCGCCCGTTCGGCCGGAACCGAGGCAACCGAAACCTCCGAGACGAGGGTGAACACCACGCCGTAGCCGATGCCCGCGACGGTCGAACCGGCCACATACCACCCGACCCCGCCGTCCACGCCGACCCCGAACAGCATGAGATTGCCCACGGCGGCCGCGCCCAGCGCCAGCACGAACGAGGCCCGCACGCCGAGCCACCGCGCGACCTTGGCCCCGTTCATCGAGCACAGGAACACCACGATCGCCTGCGGAATGCCCAGCAGCGCCGCGGCCAGCGCATCGCGTCCGGTCACCGATTGCAGATACACGCTGGTCAAATAGCTCAGCGCGGCCAGTGACATCATGCCGATCGTGGACGAGCCGATCGCCACCGAGAACCAGCCCTGCCGAAACAGCGACAGATCCAGCAGCGGATCGGCCAGCTGCCGCTGCCGGCGCACGAACAACACCAACACCACCACACCGAATACGCCGATAACCGCCACCCGCGGATCGATCCCATCGGCCGCGGCCTGTTTGACCGCGTACACCAGCGGCAGAATGCCGCCGATCGACATCACCACGCTCAACAGATCCAACGGTCCCCGCCCGGTCGAGCGATGTTCCGGCAGCACGAACATCCCGAAGGCCAGCAGCACCAGCAACACCGGGGTGTTGATCAAGAACACCGTGCCCCACCAGAACTGATGCAGCAGTACGCCGCCCACGATCGGCCCGATCGCCGAACCGCCCGCGAAGAACGCCGTCCAGATCCCGATCGCGGTGCCGCGGGTGCGCGGATCCGGGAACAGGCTCGAGATCAGGGCCAGACTCGACGGCAGCAGCGTCGCCCCGCCCAGACCCATCAGCGCCCGGGCCGCGATCAGTACACCGGCGCTCGGCGCGAAGGCCGCCAGCACCGAGGCCACCCCGAACACCGTCGCACCGGCGAGCAGGATATTGCGCCGCCCGATCCGGTCGCCCAGATTGCCCATGGTGATCAGCAGCCCGGCGATCAGGAAGCCGTAGATGTCGAGAATCCACAGCTGCTGGGTCGCCGAGGGCGCCAGCGCCTCGGTGAGCGCGGGCATGGCCAGGTACAGCACCGACATATCCATCGACACCAGCAGTACGGGCAGGATCAGCACGGCCAATCCCAGCCAGGCACGCCGGGGCGTCGCGATGTCGTGGGTATCGATGCCAGTCATCACCTATCCTTTGCGAGTCGCGCGTACAACGTACGCGTCAGGGGCTGGGTACAGCGTACGCACCCGGGCGCCGAAACGAAAGCGAGTAGTTTGCATGACCGATCCGAAGCTCACTCGGACCGCCATCGTCGACACGGCGATCGAACTGGCCGACGAGGCCGGACTGGACGCCCTGTCGATGCGGCGCATCGCCGAGCGGATGGGAGTGGGCGCGATGTCGCTGTATCGGCATGTGCCGAACAAGGACTCGCTACTGGCCGATATGACCGACGAGGTCGCCCGGCGCAATCCGTATCCCGCGCCGGAATCGACTTGGACCTGGCGCGATCGGGTCCGCATCGCCGGGGAGATCGATTGGCGGCTGTATCGGGAACATCCGTGGGTGCTGTTCACCTTCGCCGTACCCCGCTACAACTTCGGCCCGTCGAGCCTGGCCTGCCTGGCGTGGCTCGTGGAGGGCTTCGGCGAGGTGACCGATGACACGCGCGAGGCGACGCGGATGTCGCTGTCGGTGTGGAGTTACATCGCCGGCATCGCCCTGCAGAACGTCAGCGCCGCGATGCTCGAACGCCGCGACGGCGAACAGGAGGAGTCGGCCTTCCGCGCGCTGCTCGACGGCAAACCGCGCTGGCCCACCCCGCCGCCGCTCGCACCGCTCGAGGGCACCGGCCGCGGCGATCTGCTCGATCCCGAACAGCTGATGTATTCCGGCCTCGCGGCCCTGTGCGACGGATTCGACCGCCGCCGATGAATCGGCCCGCGCCGCAGCGTCTGCATCATTGCATCGAGTGCCATCGCGCGTCGCGGCACTCCCGATCATGATCGAAGGAGAGACGTATGAGCGGCTTCGCCACCGGCGCGCCCTGCTGGTTCGACGTCACCGCACCCGATATCGACGCCGCGGGCGAGTTCTACAGCGCGCTGTTCGGCTGGACCGCCGAACGACCCGACCCCAGCGGCGGTGACTACGCCGTCCTGCGCCAGGACGGCGCATACGTGGCGGGCATCGCCTGCGCCACGACGCCCGACGGCGGCGTCAAACCCGCGCTGTGGCTGCCGTATTTCGCGGTCACCGAACTGGATCGGGCCGTGGCGGCCGCGACCGCCCACGGCGCAACGGTTTTCGCCGAACGCGTCGAGATCCCCGGCCAACTCGAATTCGCCATCCTCGCCGATCCGGCGGGCGCGGGCTACGGATTGGCGCATCTGACCGGCCATCCGGGCACCGAACGCTGGGGCGCGCCGAACAATCCGATCTGGGTGCAGTACACCGCGACCGGCACGCCGTCGCGGGCGATGGCCCACTACGCCACGGTACTGGACTGGACCTACCGCGACGCCGGCTGGGAGACCGCGACAGTCGACCCGTACCAGGCGTTGACCACCGCCGAGGGCGGCCGTGAATTCGGCGGCGCGGCCGCGGCGCAACCCGGTGAACCGGCCCCGTTCTGGGCGTTGACGATTCACGTCCTCGACTGCGACGCCACCGCCGCCCGCGCGGTCGAACTGGGCGGCAAGATCGTCGCGGAACCGCACGACAATCCCGGCCCCTCACGACTGGCCGTCATCTCCGATCCCGCGGGCGCGACCCTGGCCCTCATGGCATTCCCGCACTGAGTGCCGATCAGGCGGCCGGATAGAAGCTCCGGCCGCCGACCCCACCCGAGACCGACCACACCTCGACGATTCTCCCGTCCACGAAACGCAGGATGTCGGTCCCGCTGATATCCATCTCCCCCTCCGGCGTCGGCCGCCGCGCGCCGTAGGGCCGGGCCACAATGCCCGTTCGCGGTCCATCCAGACGGACCACCGCCTCGCCCTGCGCCTCGTAGCGCAGCCCCGGCCGCTCGGCCCGGAACCGCTCGATCTGCCGCGCCAGCGCCGCCGGATCGCCGATCGTGTCGAATGCGTCCGCACCGGGCTGCGCGTAACGCAGCGTGACATTCCGCGCAATGATCTCCTCGGCCACCGCGAGATCGCCGTTCCACAGCACCACCCAGCGATCGAACAGTTCGATACCGAAGTCGCTCATACCTTCTCCTCAATAGTCTCATTGATACCGTCGCGACGAGATCAAGCTATAGTCTCAATGAGATGGTGTCAACGAGAGGCAGAGGAGAGGCGGTTGTCCGAACTCGGACCGCAGGATCACGTCGTACTGGGTCTGATCGCCCGGCACGGTCCGCTCACGCCGTACGAGTTGAAGGCGCGGGTGGAGGAGAGCGTCGACTACTTCTGGCCGATCCCGCACGCACAGCTGTATCGGGTGCCGGTGCGCCTGGCCGAACAGGGCCTGCTGCGCGAGGAGGCCGAGGAGTCCGGACGCCGCCGCCGCGTCTTCCACCTCACCGCCGCGGGCCGTAAGGCGCTGCGGCACTGGCTGTCCGAACCGAAGTGCCCGCCCCCGGAGACCCGGGATCCGGCGCAGCTGAAACTGTTCTTCGCCGATCTGGGCGAACCGGGCGATGTGGTGGCCCTGGCCCACGATCAGGCGGCCGAGCACCGCCGATGGCTCGAGCTGTACCGCCGGTTGCGCGCCGAGATCGACCCGGACGACAGCGTCCGGGCCGAATCACGCTCACGCATCCTCGAACTCGCCGTCACGCACGAACAGGGCTATGTGGATTTCTGGGAGGGGCTGGCACAGCGGCCGAAACGCTCTCCCGGGCACTGAGAATCAGTCCAGCACGACCGCGTAGGCGAAACCGTCCCAGCCCTTGCTGCCGACCGTCTGCACCGCGGTGGCGTCCAGCCGCGGCTCGGCCGCGAGCAGTTCCAGCACCTCGCGGCTGCCGCGCACACCCGGCTCGTCGGAATCGGCCTGCAGCACAGCGCCGTACCGGACGACATTGTCGACGATGATCACCGAGCCCTGCCGGGTCAACTTCAGCGCCCAGCGCACGTAATTCGGATTGTTGACCTTGTCGGCGTCGATGAACACCAGATCGAACGGCTCCGGATGTTCCTGCGCGAGCACCGGCAGACTGTCCAGCGCGGCCCCGACCCGGATGTCGACCCGATCCCCCACGCCCTTGCCGTCCAGATTCTTGCGCGCCACCTCGGCGTGGTGCGGATCGTATTCCAGCGTCACGACCCGCCCCTCGGCCCCGACTGCCCGGGCCAGCCACAGGGTGCTGTATCCGCCGAGCGTGCCGATCTCGAGCGCCCGGCGCGCCCGGATGGACCGCGCGATCAGCGACAGGAATTTGCCCTGTGCCGGGGACACATCGATCGGCGGCAGATCCGCGGCCGCATTCGCCTCCAACACATCGGAATCGGCGTCGCCGACCAGCGTGTCGACCAGGTACGCATCGACATCGTTCCACCCGGATGCAGTCATGGCGACGAGTCTGCCACCACCGAGCGGCAGGCGTCAGAACAGGAAGTACCGCTGGGCCATGGGCAACTCGACCGCCGGATCCTCCGCCCACACCTCGCCGTCGACGCGAACGGTGAAGGTGTCCGGATCGACCTCGATGCGCGGCATGGCGTCATTGTGCGGAAGGTCCGCCTTGGTGCGTTTGCGAACATTGGCCACCGGCACCAGCTTCCGGCGCACGGACAGCCGCTCGGCCAGACCCGATTCGACGGCCTGCTCGGAGACGAAATGCATCGACGCGCCCGCGGCCACGGCCGGATTCGCGCCGAACATCGGCCGCGGCAGCACCGGCTGCGGGGTCGGGATCGAGGCATTGGCATCGCCCATCGCGGCCCAGGCGATCACCCCGCCCTTGAGCACCGCGTGCGGGCGCACGCCGAAGAACGCGGGCTCCCACAGCACCAGATCGGCCAGCTTGCCAACCTCGATCGAACCGATCTCGGCGTCCAGGCCGTGCGTGATCGCCGGGCAGATCGTGTATTTCGCGACATAGCGCCGCACCCGCATATTGTCGGCCGCCCCGTCGCCGGGCAGCGCGCCGCGGCGGCGCTTCATCACATGCGCGGTCTGCCAGGTGCGCAGCACCACCTCACCGATGCGGCCCATGGCCTGCGCGTCCGAGCCGATCATCGAGATCGCGCCCAGATCGTGCAGCAGATCCTCCGCGGCGATGGTCGAGGGCCGGATCCGGCTCTCGGCGAAGGCCAGATCCTCCGGAATCGCCGGATTGAGGTGATGGCACACCATGAGCATGTCCAGATGCTCGTCGAGGGTGTTGACCGTATGCGGCCGGGTCGGATTCGTCGAACTCGGCATGACATTGGGGTGGGAGGCGACGGTGATGATGTCGGGCGCGTGCCCGCCGCCCGCGCCCTCGGTGTGATACGAGTGGATCGCCCGGCCCGCGATCGCGGCCAGGGTGTCCTCCACGAATCCGGCCTCGTTGAGCGTGTCCGAATGCAGCGCGACCTGTACGCCCGCGGCGTCGGCGACGGTCAGGCAGGCGTCGATGGCCGCCGGGGTGGTGCCCCAGTCCTCGTGCAGTTTGAAACCGCCCGCGCCGCCGCGCAATTGCTCCCACAGCGCCTCGGACCGCACGGTATTGCCCTTGCCCAGCAGCAGAATGTTCACCGGCCAGCCGTCGGTCGCCTCGAGCATGCGGGCCAGATGCCAGGAGCCGGGGGTGACGGTGGTGGCCTTACTGCCCTCGGCCGGGCCGGTGCCGCCGCCGATCATCGTGGTGATGCCGCCGCTGAGCGCCTCGTCGAGGATCTGCGGACAGATGAAGTGCACGTGACAGTCGATGCCGCCCGCGGTGACGATGCGCCCGTTGCCGGAGATGATCTCCGTCGACGGACCCACCACCAGCCGTGGATGCACCCCGTCCATGATGTCCGGATTACCGGCCTTGCCGATCGCGCAGATGCGGCCGTCTCGAATGCCGATATCGGCCTTGATGATTCCCCAGTGGTCGACGATCACCACGCCGGTGATGACGGTATCGGGGGTGCCCTCGGCGCGGGTGGCCCGGGCCTGGCCCATCGACTCGCGCAGCACCTTGCCGCCGCCGAATACCGCCTCGTCGCCCGCGAAACCTGGTCCGCCGCTGCGATCCTCGGTGATCTCGATGAGCAGATCGGTGTCCGCCAGGCGAATTCGGTCGCCGGTGGTGGGCCCGAACAGTTCGGCGTAACGGGCGCGGGAGAGTTCGGCCATCAGGCGTCCAGCTTTCCGGGAGCGTCGAGGGAGATACCGTGCACCTCGCGGGCGCCGCGCAGCGGGATCAGCGAGATCCGCTGGGCCAGACCGGGTTCGAAGCGCACCGCGGTTCCGGCGGGAATATCGAGGCGGCGGCCGTGGGCGGCGGCGCGGTCGAATTCCAATGCCGCGTTGGCCTGCGGGAAGTGCACGTGGCTGCCGACCTGCACCGGGCGGTCGCCGGTATTGACCACATCCAGCGCGATCCGGTCCGCGCCCGGATTGATCTCGATGGGGTCGGCGGCACAGAGGTATTCACCGGGAATCATGGTCACGCCCTAGCCGATCGGATGGTGGACGGTGACGAGTTTGGTGCCGTCCGGGAAGGTCGCCTCCACCTGGACGTCCGCGATCATCTCCGGCACCCCGTCCATGACGTCGGCGCGGCCCAGAACCGTACGACCCGAGGCCATCAGCTCGGCGACCGTGCGGCCGTCGCGCGCGCCCTCGAGGACATGATCGGTGATGATCGCCACCGCCTCGGGGTGATTGAGCTTGAGCCCGCGCGCCTTTCGACGCCGGGCCAGCTCGGCCGCGTAGCTGAGCATCAGCCGTTCCTGCTCGTGCGGCGACAATCGCATGCGGTGCTCCTCGCGATTCCTCGTGGCGTGTGGCGCAATTCTGGCACGACCGCACCATGACGGTGCGGCGACGGGCTCAGCCCCCGGCCAGATTCTGCAGCCGCACCTGCCCGCGCGCGACCACGCGATCCTGTTCGTCGGTGATCACCACCTGCCACAGCTGCTGCAGCCGGCCGCGGTGCAGCGGGGTGGCCTCCCCGCGCAGCACGCCCTCGCGGACCGCGCGCAGGAAATCGGTGTTGTTGTTGACCCCGACCACGGTGCCGCGCTCGCCGAACCAGGCGCCGCCGCCCGTACTGGCCAGGGTTTCCACGACCGTGCAGTACACGCCGCCGTTGACGATGCCGAACGGCTGATGCAGTCGCGGCGACACGGTCCACTCCCCGACCACCCGATCGGGCCCGAGCTCGGTGAACTTCAGGCCGATCAGTTCCGAGAAGGTGCCCTCGCTCATCTTCGTCATGAGTTCGGGGGTCATCTGCCCCATCGAGCGAACCTCGGGCCGATCGTGCTGTGTCATGGAAAAACAGTTACACAAGGCAATCATCGAGCCGTGCGCGGGTGGGGGAAAACGATGCGGCGGGCCTCACCTCGAAGGTAAGGCCCGCCGCGGCACAGGATCGGGAGTCGACCGCAGCCCTCGGGACTCCACACGATCCGAACGCCGAGTCCCAGTGTAGGGCAGGCTTACCTAACAAGGCAAGAGCGTCGCACGGGCAATCCGAGATCCTCCATCGCGGCCAGCAGCGCCTGCCCGCGTTCGGCGCCGACGACCGAGGAGGTTCCGGCCAGATCGGGCACGTAAGTGGCCGCGCCGACGACGGTTTCGGCGACCAGCGGCCAGAATCGCCGCGCGCTCAACGCCGCGCAGCGAGACATGCTGTGCTGCACCAGTTTCAGCGCCCCCGCACAGCGATGGGCCAGCCACACCGTCAGCGCGCGCTCACACGGCAGCACGACCACGCCCTGCTCCCCCGCCAGCGGATCGCCGTCGACCACGCGAATCGTCGTGTCGGACAACCCCGCCCAGTCGATGCCGCCGTCGTTGTCGGTATGCACCCACAGATTCTCCAGACCGGGATCCCATGCGCGCCCCTCGGCCACCCACAGCGCCACCACGCGCCCGACCACGGCGTGGATCAGGGCGGTGGCCACCACCTCGGCGGCGATATCGGAGCTGATCATCTCCGCGGCGTGGCGGCGATACATCAACTCGATGCGACCCTCGCGCAATCCGTCGGCGAGACGCCACCAGCGCCGCCGACCCTGTTCGGCCATCGCGGCCATGGCGTAGACGCGCGGATGTTCCGGTTGCAGAGCGCGCAGCCGCCCGCAGGCCTGCCCGAAGGCGAGCTCGGAGGGGCGTGTCGGGCAGGCGGTCATCGGTTCGGGCATCGAACCTCCTCGTCGACGATTGACATTGCGGGCCGAAACGGAAGATAGGTTAGGCTTACCAGACTTACCGAGCAATGGAAGAAATCACGTCAGGAGTTATTCGTCGCCGTGCCCGCTGTAGTCACGTCCAAACGGCGCCGCGCGGCAGGACTCGCGCTCCTGGCCGCGCTGCTGCTGATCGCGGTGGTCGCGGGTATCGCCATCGGCGCGCGCGCATTGTCACCGCCGACGGTGCTGCACGCCCTGAGCTGCCCCGACGGTTGGCCGCTGACGTGTCCGGCCGCGACGCCCGCCGATCAGATCGTGCGTGAACTACGGCTGCCGCGAACGGCATTGGCGGTGCTCACCGGGCTGGCGCTGGGTATGGCCGGCGCGCTCATGCAGGGCTACACCCGCAATCCGCTGGCCGACTCCGGACTGCTCGGACTCAATGCCGGGGCCGCGTTCCTGGCGGCGCTCGGTATCCATCTGTTCGGGCTGTCGCATCCCCAGCAGTACATCTGGCTGGCCTTCGCGGGCGCGGCCGTCGCGGGCGTGGTGGTGTTCGCGGCCTCCTCGGCGGGCGGCGGCAAGGCCGGTCCGCTGAGTCTGGTGCTGGCGGGCGCGGCGGTGACCGCGCTGCTGCAGGCGCTCACCAATGCCGTTGTGCTGCTGGATCCCACGGCCACCGAGACCTATCGGTACTGGGTGATCGGCTCGGTCGCCGGACACGATATGTCGGTGCTGCGCCAGGTGCTGCCGTTCATCGCCGCCGGAGTTGTGCTGGCCCTGGCGGCCGCGCCCGGCCTCAACGCGCTGGGCCTCGGTGAGAACATGGCCCGCGGACTGGGTGTGAACATCGCCCGCAATCGGGCCCTCGGCCTGGCCGCAGTGGTGCTGCTGACCGGGGCCGCCACGGCCGCGGTCGGACCGATCGCCTTCCTCGGTTTGATCGCCCCGCATCTGGCCCGATTCGTCACCGGCCCGGATCATCGCTGGCTGCTGCCCTATTCGGCGGTGCTGGGCGCATTGCTGCTGCTGATCGCCGACATCGTGGGGCGGGTGATCGCGCTGCCCGGGGAATTGCAGGCCGGAATCATGCTGTCGGTACTCGGCGCTCCGTATTTCATCCTGCTGGTACGCCGTCGAAAGGCCGTGACGCTGTGAGATCTTCGCCGCCCACGACCACCGTCGCCCGCGTCCGGCCCGCGCTGCGGGTGGGCGCGGTCTCGACCGTCTGGCGAATCACCATGGTGCTGACCGTGATCGGACTGTCGGTGGCGCTGCTGGCGCTGTTCGCGGTGGACATCTCCATCGGAGAGTTCCAGATTCCGCTGGGCCGGGTGGTCGATGTGCTCACCGGCGGCGGGTCACGCGCGCAGCGATTCGTCATCCTCGACTCGCGGCTGCCGCGCGCGGTCACCGGCGTGGTGGCCGGTGCGGCGCTCGGAATCGCCGGGGCCGTCACACAATCGATCCTGCACAACCCGCTGGCCAGTCCCGATGTTCTGGGCATCACCTCCGGCGCGGGTTTCGCCGCGGTGGCCGTCCTCGCCGGAACCGGCGGCGCGACAACCGGATTCGCGGCCGCCTTCGGCGTTCCCCTGGCCGCGCTCGCGGGGGCGCTGCTCACCGCGACCGTCATCTACCTGCTGGCCTGGGGTCGTACCCACACCGGCGACCTCGGCGTCACCGGAATTCGGCTGGTGCTCATCGGCATCGGCGTCAATGCCGTACTGATGGCGGGCATCAGCTGGCTGCTCACCCGGGCCACGCTCGCCGACGCCGCCCGGGCCCAGCTGTGGCTCACCGGATCGCTGGACGCGGCGGACTGGACCCGCGCGGTCCCGGCCGCGGTCGGCCTCGGGCTGGTCCTGTTCGTCACCGCGGCCTCGGCCCGCACGCTCGCCGCGCTGCGCTTCGGCTCCGACACCACCCGCGCGCTGGGCGTGCGAATCCAAACTCAGCAGGGGTTGCTCATCGCCGCCGCGGTCGCCGCGGCCGGACTGGCCACCGCCGCGGTCGGGCCGCTGTCGTTCGTCGGTTTGGCCGCACCCCAATCGGCTCGACGGCTGCTGCGCACACCGGGCGAGCCGATCATCGGTTCGGCGATCACCGGCGCGCTGCTCGTGGTGGGCGCGGATATCCTGGCCCGCACCGTATTTCCCGTCGATCTGCCGGTCGGTATCGTGACCGCGGCACTGGGCGGCCCGTTCCTGCTGTTACTGCTCGTGCGCGTGAACCGGAAGGCGACCCTGGTATGACGACTCATCGACTATCCGCCGCCGAGCTGTCGCTGGGCTATGGCAATACCGTCGTCGTCGATGGTCTGTCGCTCACCGTGGAACCCGGTCTGATCACCACGATCATCGGACCCAACGGCTGCGGCAAATCCACACTGCTGCGCGCGCTGGGACGACTGCTGAAGCCGCGAGCGGGTCAGGTTCTGCTCGACGGCAAGGCGATAGCAACCCAGAAGACCCGCGATATCGCCCGTGTCCTGGGCATGCTGCCGCAGACGCCGATCGCCCCCGAGGGCCTCACCGTCGCCGATCTGGTCGCCCGCGGCCGCCACCCCCATCAGTCCTGGCTGCGACAGTGGTCGGCCGAGGACGAGACCGAGGTCGCCGCCGCGCTCGCCCAGACCGGCGTCGCCGACCTCGCCGAGCGCACCCTCGACGAGCTGTCCGGTGGCCAGCGCCAGCGCGCCTGGATCTCCATGACCCTGGCCCAGGGCACCGACATCCTGCTGCTCGACGAGCCCACCACCTATCTCGACCTGGCCCATTCCCTCGAGGTCCTGGATCTGGTCGACCGGCTGCACGACGAACTCGGCCGCACGGTCGTAATGGTGCTGCACGATCTGAATATGGCCATCCGCTACAGCGATCGGCTCGTGGTCATGCGCGAGGGCCGCGTTCTCGCCCAGGGCGCGCCCGCCGAGGTGATCGATGCCGAGTTGCTGCGCGCGGTCTTCGGGCTGCGCGCCGAGGTGCACACCGATCCGGTCTCGGGACGGCCGATGGTCGTGCCGATCGGGACGCGGCACGTGCTCGCGGCTCACGCGACGGGCCCGGAGGCGGCAGCTTGCGTAACCACGGAGGGCACCGCGTGAGCCGCCATCGAGCACCGGACGTTCGGCGACTTCGGATCGTGCCCTTCGCCACTATGAAAAATCCCACAGAGCTACCGACGGGTTACGACATCCAGTAGTACGCATTTGTGTCGGAGGCTCCGTAAACTGGTGTGATGGCAGGTCTTGGTGAACTCGAGAAAGCGGTCATGGACCAGTTGTGGTCGGCCGACGAACCCCAGACGGTCCGGCAGGTCCACGAGGCCCTCGCGGCGCGCCGCGAGCTCGCGTACACCACGGTGATGACCGTTCTGCAGCGACTGGCGAAGAAGAATCTGGTCGTGCAGCAGCGCGACGATCGCGCGCATCGCTATGCGCCGGTCCACACCCGCGACGAACTCGTGGCCAGTCTGATGGTCGACGCGCTGCAGCAAGCCGACGAGGTCGGCAGCCGCCGCGCCGCGCTCGTGCACTTCGTGGAGGCCGTTGGTAAGGACGAGGCTGCCGCGCTGCGAGACGCACTCGCTAAGCTCGAAGCTGCCGAGGCAGCGCGCAATGCGTCAGACGATGACAAAGGAGTCGCACCGCCGCAGTAACGCGCCGCGGCCTCGGGCCCCTGGCCCCACAACGCAGTGAGCTGAGCATGAATGCAACCGCGCCGGTATTCGCCGGTCTCGCTTTGCTTCTCGCGGGACCGGTCCCGTCCCTGCTCGCTCGATCCACCTGGCCCTACCGCACGCCCCGCGCCGCCCTGGTGCTGTGGCAGGCGGTCGCGCTGGCCGCGGTGTTGAGCGCGTTCGGATCCGGTCTGGCGATCGCGAGCGAGCTGCTGGTACCCGGACCCGACGGTCGGCCCACCACCTCACCCACCCGCGAGATCGATGCGCTGGGTCTGCCGCTGTGGCTGGCGTATGTGATCGTGTTCGCCCTCACCCTGCTGGTCGGCGCGCGCCTGATCTACGCCGCGATTCGCGTCGGCGTGCACACCCGCCGCCGCCGCGCCCGCCACCGCATGCTCGTGGATCTGCTCGATCAGGGCGGCGACTACCGCCACACCGATCCCAAGGCCGCCGATATCCGCGTGCTGGCCGCCGCCGAGCCCATCGCCTACTGTCTGCCCGGGCTGCGGCGGCGAGTCGTGTTGAGCCAGGGCACATTCGCCAATCTGACCGATGCCGAGCTGACCGCGATCGTCAGCCACGAGCGCTCCCATCTGCGGGCCCGCCACGATCTGGTGCTCGAGGCGTTCACCGCGGCGCACGAGGCCTTTCCGCGCTGGGTGCGCAGCAAATCGGCGCTGGATTCGGTGAAATTGCTGATCGAACTGCTCGCCGACGATTCCGCGGTCAAGGTGACCGGACCAACCCCGCTGGCCCGCGCGCTGGTGGCCTGTTCGAATTCCACCGCGCCACAGGGGGCGATGGCCGTCGGCGGACCCACCACCCTCATCCGCATCCAGCGCTTGGCCGGACCGCTGGGCGATCTACGCGTGGCGACCGCGGCCTATCTGGCGGCCACGGCCATCCTCGTCGTCCCGACCATGGCCGTGGCGATCCCGTGGCTGGTCGAGCTGAGCCGGTTGTTCAGTGCCTGATCCCCGTTTCGCCGAGCTCGGCCTGCCGGTCGCGCTGGTACAGGCGCTGCGGCGCATCGGACTCGAGACCGCCTTCCCGATCCAGGCCGCGGCGATTCCCGATATTCTCGCGGGCCGTGATGTATTGGGCCGGGCCGCAACGGGTTCGGGTAAGACGCTGGCCTTCGGGCTGCCGATGCTGGGCCGCTCCGGGGCCTCGGCACCGAGAAAACCACGCGGTCTGATTCTGACTCCGACCCGCGAACTCGCCCTGCAGATCGAGCGGGCGCTGGACGAACCGGCACTGGCGGCCGGTGCGCGCCTCGGCAGCGCGGTCGGCGGTGTGCCGATCAAGCGCCAGGCCGAGCGATTGACCCGCGGCGTCGATCTGCTGATCGCCACCCCGGGCCGCCTGGCCGATCTACTCGCACAGGGGGCCGTGGGACTGGACGCGGTGCGGGTGGTCGCGATCGACGAGGCCGATCACATGGCCGAACTCGGCTTCCTCGATCAGGTCACGCTGCTGCTGGACCGCATCCCCGCCGACAGTCAACATCTGCTGTTCTCGGCCACCCTGGACGAGGCCGTGGACACCCTCGTGCGGCGCTACCTGCGCGATCCCGTGCGGCACGCGGTGACCGATGCCGTTGCCGCCCCGGTCGATTCATCCACCACCGAACCATCGATCGCCCATCACCTCTTGGCGATCCGCAAGGCCGACAAGCGCGCGATCGTCACCGACATCGCCGCGCGCGAGGGCCGCACCCTGCTGTTCGTGCGCACCCAGTTCGCCGCCGACAAACTCGCCCGGCGGCTGCGCGAGGCCGGAATCGCCGCGGTCGCCCTGCACGGCGGCAAGGCCCAGAATCAGCGCAACCGCGCGCTGACCGCCTTCACCGACGGCCTCGCGCCCGTGTTGGTCGCCACCGATGTCGCCGCGCGCGGCATCCACGTCGACGACATCTCACTGGTCGTGCACGTCGACCCGCCCGAGGACCCCAAGGCCTATCTGCACCGCGCCGGCCGCACCGCCCGCGCGGGCGCGACCGGCACCGTGATCACCCTGGCCACCGACGAGGAGCGCGCGCCCACCGAACAGCTGCTGGCCGAGGCGAATATCTCCGCCGAGCTCCTGCGCGCCCGCCCCGGCGATCCGACCCTGATCGCCCTGACCGGCGCGCGCACCCCCTCGGGCACGCCGGTCCCCGATCCGGCCGCCGCTCCCGCATCCGAACCCGCTCCGCGAAATCGCCGACCCGCCAACAGGACTCACACGCGCCGTCGCCGACCCGCCTGATCGACCCGCTAAACTGTGCATAACGGACAGATCATCGAAGGAGATGGGATGACCGAACGCAAACCGCCGGGTCTGAGCCAGGAATCGTGGCTGGACAAGCAGATTCGCGATGCGACCGAACGCGGCGATTTCGACGATCTGCCCGGTAAGGGCAAACCGCTACCGGATGCGGGCCAGCGCTACGACGAGAACTGGTGGCTGAAGGACTATCTGCGCCGCGAGAACGTCGGCGGCGAGGGCATCCTGCCGCCCTCGCTGATCCTCAAACGCGATCTGGAGCGACTCCCGCAGACCCTCGCCCGCCTGAACTCCGAACAGCGCGTGCGCGAGCACATCGGCGAACTCAACGATCGCATCACGACCTGGCTGCGAATGCCGCACGGACCGTACGTACATCTCGCCCCGGTCGAGGTCGAGGAAACCGTGCGGCAGTGGCGAACCGCCAGGCAACGACCGCGACCGGACGCGAAACCCGCCCCGGCGCCGCCTCGTTCGCGCACCGGATGGTGGCGACGGCTGCTGGTCCGCGACTGACCCGTCATTTCGGCGTGCTTTTCCGCCTGGAAATATGCCGGAACGATCTCGGAGGCAGGCTCAGCACACCCCGGGCACTCCCGTAGAATTGCCGGAGTGCGATTTCTCCCGGGCCACACGCCGCCGTACGACCTGACCTACGACGACATCTTCCTGGTCCCGAACCAGACGGATGTGACGTCGCGTTTCGATGTCGACCTGTCGACGACCGACGGGACCGGCACCACCATCCCGATCGTCGTGGCGAATATGACGGCGGTCGCCGGTAAGCGGATGGCCGAGACGGTCGCCCGCCGCGGCGGCATCGTGGTGCTCCCGCAGGATCTTCCGATGAGCGCGGCCACCAAGACCATCTCCTACGTCAAGAGCCGCTCGCTCACCGCCGAGACCCCGGTCACCCTCGGCCCGGATCATTCGGTCTCCGAGGCGCTGGCGCTGATCCACAAGCGCGCCCACCGCGCGGTCGTGGTGATCCAGGACGGCAAGCCGGTCGGCGTGGTCAACGAGGACTCCTTCTCCGAGGTCGACCGCTTCGCGCGCCTGCACACCGTCGCGGTCACCGACTTCCTCACCGCCCCTGCCGAAACCGCCCCGCGCGAGCTGTTCGAACTACTCGAGACCCAGCACTCGCCGCTGGTCGTGCTGACCGAGGCCGACGGCACCCTCGCCGGTGTGATGACCCGCAAGGGCGCGGTCCGCGCCGGAATCTACGATCCGGCCGTCGACGCGCAGGGCAAACTGCGCGTGGCCGCCGCGGTCGGCATCAACGGCGATATCCCCGCCAAGGCAAAGGCGCTCGTCGACGCGGGCGCCGATGTGCTGGTCATCGACACCGCGCACGGCCATCAGCTCAAGATGCTCGAGGCGCTGCGCTCGGTCGCGGATCTGAAGCTGGGCGTGCCGCTGGTCGCGGGCAATGTGGTCTCCGCCGCCGGTACCCGCGACCTCGCGGCCGCGGGCGCGGACATCATCAAGGTCGGCGTGGGCCCCGGCGCGATGTGCACCACCCGCATGATGACCGGCGTGGGCCGCCCGCAGTTCTCCGCCGTCGCCGAATGTGCCGCGGCGGCAAAGGAACTGGGCGTGCACATCTGGGCCGACGGCGGCGTGCGCCACCCGCGCGATGTCGCCCTGGCGATCGCCGCGGGCGCGTCGAACGTGATGATCGGCTCCTGGTTCGCCGGAACCTACGAGTCGCCCGGCGATCTGCGCACCGACCGCGACGGCAATGTCTACAAGGAGAGCTTCGGCATGGCGTCCAAGCGCGCCGTCGCCGCTCGCACCGCCACCGACAGCGCCTTCGACCGGGCCCGCAAGGGTCTGTTCGAGGAGGGCATCTCCTCCTCGCGCATGCGACTGGATCCCGAGCGTCCCGGTGTCGAGGACCTCATCGACCACATCTGCTCGGGTGTGCGCAGCGCCTGCACCTACGCGGGCGCCCGCAGTTTGGCCGAACTGCACGAGAAGGCGGTCCTGGGCGTGCAGTCCGCCGCCGGCTTCGCCGAGGGCCGTCCGCTGCCCTCCGGTTGGTGATCTTCGTCCCGTCATTCCGGCGAAATCCCACGCCGGAATGACGGGACCGGGACACCCCCGACGCCGCGGCGGGCAAACCCCGTAAAGAACCCGGTAACATGTGGGACATCCGAGCCGTCTCGCGATACGAGACCGAGCGCGTAGCACACTCCCACCTGCGAAAGGAACCAGTTGTCACCCGCGTCCAAGGGCGCCACACAGGAGGGCTCCTCTACCGAGCCGGGTGACCAACCCGGCGCCTCCGATTCCGCAGTTCCTCCCGCCGTCGCGGGGTGGTGCTGACAGTGACCGTCGTGCTCACGGTGCTCAGCCTGGTGGGTTTCATCGCACTCACCGCGGGGACCGCGCTGTTCGTCGCCGCCGAATTCTCCCTCACCGCACTGGAACGCAGCACCGTCGAGGCGCATGCCAGAGACGGTGATCTGCGCGCCCGCCAGGTTCGCCAGGCGCATCGCACCCTGTCGTTCCAGCTGTCGGGCGCCCAGCTCGGCATCACCATCACCACCCTGGTCACCGGTTATATCGCCGAGCCCGTCCTGGCCCGGCTGATCGAACCGCTGTGCACCACGCTGGGCGCGAATGCCTCCACCGCGCACGGCATTTCGCTGGCGGTGGCCCTGGTGCTGGCCACCTCACTGTCGATGACCTACGGCGAGTTGGTGCCCAAGAACATCGCCATCTCCGCGCCGCTGACCACCGCCCGGTGGACCGCCGCGCCGATGATCTTCTTCTCCACGACCTTCGCCTGGCTGATCCGCTTCCTCAACGGCAGCGCCAACTGGGTGGTCCGCCAATTGGGCATCGAACCCGCCGAGGAATTGCGTTCGGCGCGCTCCCCGCAGGAGCTCGGCTCGCTGGTGCGCACCTCGGCCAAGCGCGGCGTGCTGGATCAGCGCACGGCGATGGTGGTGGACCGCTCCCTGGAATTCGGTGAGCGCAGCGCCGAGGAACTCATGACGCCCCGGGTGAAGATCGAAACCCTCGATCAGGACGATACGGTCGCCGACCTCATCGCCGCCGCGAGCCGCACCGGCTTCTCCCGCTTCCCGGTCATCGACGGCGATCTGGACGACACCCTCGGCGTGGTGCACATCAAACAGGCGTTCCTGCATCCGGTTTCGCAGCGCGGGCGGGTCAAACTGCGCTCGATCGCCCATCCGGTGCCCATCGTTCCGGCCAGCCTCGACGGCGACACCGTGCTCGAACGCGTGCGCGCCGACGGTATGCAGGTCGCCCTCGTCGTCGACGAATACGGCGGCACCGCGGGCCTGGTCACCATGGAGGACATCATCGAGGAGATCCTCGGCGACGTCCGCGACGAGCACGACGAGGAGGAACTCGACGTGCGCCGCACGGCCGCGGGCTGGAACTGCTCGGGTCTCATGCGCATCGATGAGGTCTCCCGCACCACCGGTTACGACGCCCCCGAGGGCGAATACGAAACCCTCGGCGGCCTGGTGCTCACCCGGCTGGGTCGCATACCGGTCGCCGGCGACGAGGTGCAGCTGCCCGAACCCAACCACGGCGGCCAGACCACCGGCGGCTGGCTCGCCCGCGTGGAACGCATGGAGGGCCGCCGCATCGACCGCGTGCTGATCCGGCCCGTCGACGCCGACGCGCTGCAGACCTGGGAGCTCAGCCATGGGTGATCTGTTCGGCATTCTGCTGGCGCTGGCGCTGCTCGCGGGCAACGCGTTCTTCGTCGGCGCGGAATTCGCGCTCATCACCGCGCGCCGCGACCGCCTGGAAGGGCTTGCCGCCCAGGGCAAACGGGGCGCGAATACGGTCATCCGCGCCGGTGAGCACCTATCGATGATGCTGGCCGCGGCGCAACTGGGCGTCACGATCTGCTCACTGCTGCTGGGCCGCATCGGCGAACCGGCGGCCTCGCATCTGTTGGAGCGGCCGTTCGCTCTGCTCGGCGTGCCCGACGAATTGCTGCACCCCATCGCGTTCGCGCTGGCGCTGGCCGTGGTGGTGATGCTGCACATGCTGCTGGGCGAGATGATCCCCAAGAACATCGCGCTGGCCGGACCGGAACGGGTTGCGCTGCTGCTGGTTCCGCTGCTGCTGCTCTGGCTGCGCCTGGCACGGCCGCTGATCACGCTGTACAACATGGCCGCGAATCTGACCCTGCGGGCCCTGCGCATCGAACCCAAGGACGAACTCGACGCCACGGTCTCCACGGTCGAATTGGCCGAGATGATCGGTGAATCCCGTTCCGAGGGCCTGCTCGACGAGGAGGAGCACCGCCGACTCACCCAGGCGCTGGGCACCACCGATCGCATCATCGCCGATGTCATGGTGCCGCTGGCCAAGACGCGCTGTGTCCCGCTGCGCGGCGACGGCACCACCCTGGGCGATATCGAGACCGCGGTGGCCGAGACCGGTTTCTCCCGCTATCCGGTCCGCACCTCCGACGGTTCGCTGGTCGGCTATCTGCATGTGAAGGATGTGCTGGACAAGGTCGCCGACGATTCGGCGGGCCCGTCCACGCCGATCCCGCGCACCGATATCCGCCCGCTGCCCACGGTCAGCATGGGCACCACGCTCTACGAGGCGCTGGCCCGCCTGCGCCGCACCAGCAGTCATCTCGGCCGCGTGATCGACTCGCGCGGCAATACCGTCGGCATCGTCGCGCTCGAGGATCTGGTGGAGGAGTTCGTGGGCACGGTCCGCGACGCCACCCACCGGATCGCGGAATGACGCTTCTCGAGGTCGTCCCCGAGCACGAATGGCGTGCTCGGGCAGCGACGCATCGAGACCGGGTGAACCAGCTGATCGGGCCGTACGTGGAACGCCGCGCGGCCGGGACGAAGCATCCGGTGATCGACTTCCTGTTCACCTACTACGGCCACAAGCCCGCACAGCTGCGCAGGTGGCATCCGGGCTACGGGGTCGGGCTGGAGAATGCCGCCGAGTACGCCGGTTCCCGGGGCTATCGCGAGCTTCCGGCAGAGTCCTCCGGCAGGCCTGGCGCGGAGACGATCACGGCAGGACCCGACAGCGGGCCAGCTCCACGGGTGTGGGCCGCCGACCCGGCCTTCCTGGCCAAACGCCGCGACACGGTCGATTTCATCGCGAACCTGTTGCGCGCCACCGCTACCCGCCCCACCCATCTGTCCTGTTTCGGCCTGCACGAGTGGGCCATGGTCTACCGCACCGACGACGTCCGCCACCACCAGGTCCCCCTGCGCCTGGGCCGGACCGGCACCGACGCGGTCGTCGAGTCGATGCCTTTACGCTGCACCCATTTCGACGCCTACCGCTTCTTCACCCCCGACGCCCTCCCCCGCAACGCCGCCCCCCTGACCCGCGACGACCAACTCACCCGCGAACAGCCCGGCTGCCTACACGCCAACATGGACCTCTACAAATGGGCCTTCAAACTGGTCCCCCTCATAGACTCCACCCTTCTGCTGGACTGCTTCGAACTCTCCTGCACCGCCCGCGAACTCGACATGCGAGCCAGCCCCTACGACCTCACCGACTTCGGCTACACCCCGGTCCCCATCGAAACCCCCTCCGGCCGCGCCGAGTACGTCCGAGGTCAGGCTGAGCTGGCCGAACAGGCCGCACCGCTGCGCGCGCGGCTGCTCGCGCACTGCACGAACCTGCTCGCACCGGTGGTGCCGTAGGATTGCCGTGCTACACGGCTTCGATCCGCCCCCGCCGACTCCGACCGATCGGGCAACTGGATCCTCGAATCGAGCCGAGGCAAGACGTGGGTGGGCGGCCTCACCAGGCTCGGTGACGACTTCCATTTGGTCAGCGTGGACTTCCGGCCCGACGGAAAGCGGATCCTGGATTGCCACCTGATCGGCCGGATCGGCCGGACGAGCACCCTGACCTGCCGCGACACCTGGGACGTACCGGGTGGAACACAGTCGACGACAATGACTTTCACGGGCCAGATGTCCTCGACCACATCACAGCGGGACGGCCGCAGCCGATTCCGCTTCACCGGCGATCCCACGGCCGAGTCCGAACTACAGGAACATGTGATCCTCCGCCCGCAGTAGTGACATCTCCCAACACGATCACTTTCCCAAAACCCCTCGCTCGAGACGATGAATGGGTTACCGTTTCGACGTATTGACGTAACCGGCGGTACGCGGAAACGCGGGATGCGTGGCGGCGGGTTGAGGTTCGAAGGTTGGGGGTGCCGCAATGTTGCGGTTCAACAGGTTTCGGCGGTCGCGGACGCTGATCGTACTGGCGGTATCGCTGCTCGGGGCGGCCGTGTTGCCGCTGGGCGGCGCGTCGGCGGATCTGCGGTCCGATATCGCCGATCAGGTTCGGCAGTTCCTCGATGTGGGTCAGGTGTCGGTGCCTCGGGCCGACTGTGGGCCGGGGTCGATGCCGGAAACCGGTCTGCAGGGCGATGTTCCGGCGGGCGATCGCGGGAGCGGGCGCAGTGCGCGCGGGTACAGCTGCAATATGTCGCGGGTCGGCGGGTTCGTCGGTCACGGCGGCGGCATCACCTCCACCACCTATGACCACTGCTCCTACACCGGCTCGTTCTTCCCGGGCAATCTGCTCGATCCGGCACAGGGCGTGCAGGTCATCGATGTCGCCGATCCGGCGCATCCGGTGCTGACCGGATCGCTCACCGAACCGGCCATGCTGCAGGGCACCTGGGAGAGCCTGAAGGTCAACGCCGAGCGAAAGCTGCTGGTGGGCACAGGCGTTCCGGTCGGCACCGGCGTCGGCTACCTGTCGGTCTACGACATCTCCGACTGCGCCCATCCCCGGCTGCTCAATCCCGGCTCGGGCACCAATCTGGCCATGCCGCTGCCCATCACGACCCACGAGGGCGGCTTCTCACCCGACGGTCGCACCTACTGGTCCTCGGGCATCGCCCCCGGTTTCGTCAGCGCCGTCGATCTCACCGATCCGACCAATCCCCATGTGATCTGGCAGGGCCTGACCGGTATCGAGGCGCACGGCTTCGGCATCAGCCCCGACGGCAATCGCATGTACCTGTCCGCGCTCGGCGGATTCACCGTGCTCGATATCAGCGCCGTCCAGCGCCGCGATCCCAATCCGCAGGTCAACCACATCGGCCGGGTGTTCTGGACCGACGGCTGGGCCACTCAGCACAGCGTCCCGGTGACCTACGACGGCAAGCCGTATCTGTTCACCGTCGACGAGGGCGGTTCCGGCGGGGTGAAGCTCGTCGATATCTCCGATGAGAACAACCCGAAGGTCGCCGCCAAAATCAAACTCGAGATCAACCTGCCCGCCAATCTCGACAGCCAATTGGCCTCGGCGATGGGCGGATCGGCGTTCTCCTACGATCCGCACTACTGTGCGGCCGACCGTCCCGACGATCCCACGGCGCTGGCCTGCGGCTGGGAATCCTCGGGCATCCGCGTCTTCGATGTGCGCGACCCGTTCGACGTGCACGAGATCGCCTACTACAACCCACCCGCGCGCACCGGACAGAACCTGGACCTGTGGAACTCCCCGCACGCGCTGGCCTCGATCATCGGTCCGCCGGTGATGCAGGGCTTCTCGATGGCACGCGCGGTGCTCAACGGGCAGTTCGATCCGGCACAGGCACTGTCGCAGCGCACCGGCATGCTCGCCTTCGGCGATGTGTCCTCCGACTGGTGTTTCGCCCCGCCGGAATGGCACGGCAGCCAGCTGTGGACGACCTGCAACGACAACGGTTTCATGGTGCTGCAACTCGACAACGACGTGTATTCGCCGCCGCCGGACCAGCATTCGATCGTCGGTTCGTGATGCGCGCCCTGGCCTACGCCGCCGCGGCGGTGATCCTGCTCGTCATGGGCGCGGCCCTGCGACCGCTGATACTCCCCGACAACGCAACCCCCCCACCGATTCTCAGCGATACCGAGATCGGCTTCGCCCAGGACATGACCGCCCACCACCAGCAGGCGATCCTGATGGTGGCGCGGCTGGATCCGGGCGTCGATCCGGCGGTGTGGCGGGTGGCCCAGCAAATAGATCAGACCCAGCGCACCGAGATCGGCACCATGCTGGGCTGGCTGCGGCTGGCCGATGCCTCCCCCACCGCTCGCCGTCCGATGGCCTGGATGAGCGATACCGTTGCCGCGCACCACGGTTCGACCCCGCCCGCGCCGCCGGAAATGACCACCATGCCCGGCCTCGCGTCCATGGCCGAGCTCGACCGGCTGGCCACCGCCCGCGGCCGCGACGCGGAGGTCCTGTTCCTGCAACTGATGTACCGCCACCACCAGGGCGGCATCGCCATGGCCCGCGCCGCGGACGCCGAAATCCACTCGGGCCCGGTCAAAGAGGCCGCGCGCGGCATGCTCAGCGGCCAGAGCCAAGAACTGGGTCTGATGGCGGTGATGCTGAATCAGCTTGGCGCACAGCCACTTCCGTAACCCCCGCGAACGCGGCGCAGCCCTACCAGCGCACCGGCAACCGCCGCACCCCGTGCACATTGCCGTGGCGCAGCGGCACCTCGCCCGGCTCGACCGCCAGAGCCAGATCGGGGAACCGGGACAGCAACGCGGGCAGGGCAACCCGCAGCTCCACCCGGGCCAGCTGATGCCCCAGGCACAGATGCGCGCCGTGCCCGAAGGCCACATGTCCGGTCGCGCGCCGCCGCACATCCAGAACGTTCGGATCCTCGAACCGATGCGGATCGCGATTGGCGGCGGCCATGGACAGCGCCACCGTGGTTCCCGCTTCGATCGTCTGCCCGCCCAATTCGACATCCTCGAGCGCGGTGCGGGCATTGGTGTGCGCGATCGACAGATAGCGCAGCAGCTCCTCCACCGCCGAATCCCACAGCTCCGGATCCGCGCGCAGCAGCGCGAGTTGATCCGGACGATCCAGCAGGACCAACACACCGAACGCGATCATATTGCGCGTGGTCTCGAGTCCCGCGCCGAGCAGGAAGGTGCCCAGACCCGCCAGTTCCGCGTCGTCGAGATCGGTTCCGGTGAGCTCGCTGAGCACATCGTCGGTGGGCGCGGCGCGCTTGGCCACGGCCAGCCGAGCGATGTAGTCCGCCAACCGATTCCACGCCTGCCCCAGCTGTTCCATCGACTCGGGCTCCATCACCTCCGACACCTGGCGTTGGAAGAACTCGTGATCGTCATAGGGCACGCCGAGCAACTCGCAGATGGTCAGCGCGGGCACCGGCTGCGCGTACGCGGCGACCAGATCCACGACCGGGCCCTGCCGCCGCATCGCGTCCAGATGATGCGCGCAGATCTGCCGGATGCGCTCGGTGAGCAGTCCCATCCGCCGCACGGTGAACCGCGAGGCCACCGCGCGCCGCAGCCGGGTGTGCTCGGGCGCGTCGACGCCGCTGAGATCGCCACTCGGGGCGGGACTCAGCGCGCCGCCCGCATCGTGGAACGGATCGTGCAGCAGTTCGTAGCGCGAGCTGAAGCGCGGATCGGCCAGCACCGCCCGGACCAGCTCGTGACTCGTCACCAGCCAACCCAGATGGCCGTCCGGAAAACGCATTCGTGCCAGCGCGGGTAGTTCGGTCAGCCCCGGCGGCAGTTCGAACGGCCGTCTCGCATCACGAATGAGCGGTAATGTCACTGTGTCACTGGGTATTTCGGTCATCTATCCTCCTCGGTCGCTGATCTCACGGTAGGAACCGTTCAACGCACCGGCAATGAAGTAATTCGTAAATCACCAGGACAGCACGCCATCTCATGTCGCTTTGTTGCAATGACCGTGCGGGATAATGCAATTCGATCGCAAATCCGTTGCAATGAGCTGCCGACGAATGTCACCCTGGAGGCGACCGCCGACCTCAGGAGCAACCCATGCCCGGCAGCCGACTCGCCTATCCCGAACGTCGCCAGATCACCGCGGGCCTGTCCGCCGGACTCACCTACGCCGAGATCGCGCGCCGCATCAACCGCCCGACCTCCACCATCAGCCGCGAGATCGCCCGCAACGGCGGCCCGGGCAACTACCGGGCAGAACCCGCGCAACGCGCCACCCAGCAGCGCGCGCGACGCAGACCGCCCGCCACGACCACGCCGCCGATCGACGCCCCACCCGCCGACGATGGCGCACTCGCCGCCGTCGACGCGGGACTGACCCTCGTCATGGTGCGAATGGGTTTGCCGCGCATGGCCTCCCGGGTCTTCATCCGCATGTTCCTGTCCGACGCCGAGGATCACACCGCCGCCGAACTGTCCGCCGCGCTACGGGTCAGCCCCGCCTCGATCTCCAAGGCGATGGGCTATCTCACCGATGTCGGCCTGGTCCTGCGCGAGCGCGACGGGCGCCGCGAGCGCTACCGCGTCGGCCGCGATGTCTGGTCCCGCGCCTGCTCGATCAGCGCCGAGCTGAACCAGACCCTGTCCGACACCGCCCGCCGCGGCGCGGAACTGCTCGGAGCGCGGACCCCGACCGGGGCACGGCTCACGGAGATGGCCTGGTGCTTCGAGAATCTGTACGGACTCGATACCCGCGGGGCGTCCCGCTGGGACGCCTTCCTCGAATACGCCGCGGGCGCACGACCTTACGATCCGGACATCCCGACCGCCCCGGCCGCGCTGCACTGCCCGGACTGCGGCGGCGCGGTCCCGATACCGGACCATCTGGTCGACAACCGGCTCGCCCGGTAGCGTCGGCGACATGAGTTTGCACGGACGCGTCGCCCTGGTGACCGGCGCGGGGCGGGGAATCGGCCGGGCCATCGCACTCGGACTGGCCGCGGACGGCGCGGATGTGGCGGTGAACTATCGCACCGACGCCGACGCGGCCGCCGCGACGGTGGCCGCGATCGAGGCGCTGGATCGGCGCGCGATCGCCGTTCGCGCGTCGGTCGATTCGATCGAGGACGACGAGCGCATGGTCGCCCGCGTGCTCGACGAACTCGGCCCGATCGACATCCTGGTCAACAATGCCGGAATCGCCAGCCGCGGTAACCCGGTGGCCGACACCGATCCCGCCGAACTGCAGCGCGTACTGGGCATCCACGCGCTCGGCGCCCATCACGTCACCCGGCTGGCGCTGCCCTCGATGCGCACCCGCCCGCGTGGCGACATCGTGATGGTGTCCAGTACCGCGGTGGCCCAGCACGCCGCGGGCAGCGCACCCTATGCCATGGGCAAGGCCGCGCTCGAGGCGCTGGCGCTGACCCTGGCGAACGAGGAGCGCCGCAACGGTATTCGCGTGAATATCGTCGCGCCCGGTCTGGTCGACACCGAGATGGGCCGCCGCCTGGTCCGGGCCGTCGCCGGTGTCGAGGACATCCGCCAGCTCGACGCGGCGTCGCCCTTCGGGCGGGTCTGCCGTCCCGAGGATGTGGCCAATACGGTCCGCTTCCTGGTGTCGGCCGACGCGGAATATCTCACCGGCCAGAAGATCACGGTCGACGGCGGCGGAGGCGAGCTCGGATGAGCGCGGACGAGCAGACCATCACCATCCCCGGCCATATCCAGGGCTATCCGGGCGTAGCGTTCGGCGGCTATGTCGCGGGACTGCTCGCGCAGCGCGCGGGCGGCGACAGTGTGCGGGTGAATTTCCGGCGGCCCATACCGGTCGAAACGCCCGTGCTGCTCGTCGAAACCGCCTCGGGCGCGGCGCTGTCCGACGCGGCGGGCGTCGTGCTGGCCGAGGCGCTGCACGACACCGACGCGGGCCTGACCATTCCGGAGCCGCCCTCGATGGCCGAGGCGAAGGCCGCCTCCGCGAAGGCCGCGCTGGTCCGGCAGCCGATGCCCTACTGCTACGGCTGCGGCAATGCCTGCCCGCCGGGCCGCGGCCTGCGGCTGTATCCGTGGGGTGTGCGCGAGCGCGATCAGGTGACCGCGGCGTGGATTCCCGATCGCGAACTCGCCGACGCCGACGGTCGCTTGCCGGTGGCCAATATCTGGTCCGCCCTGGATTGCCCGGGAGGCGGCGTCGCGATCGCGGTGTCGGGTATGGCCCCCGGGGCCGTCACCGCGGCCATGCGCGTGACCCGCTACCAGCCGGTCAGCGCGGGCGAGGAGTATCTGGTCCACGCCTGGCCGATCGCGGCGCAGGGTCGCAAATACACCGTGGGCGTGGCGCTCTCGACCCCCGACGGCACCGCGTGCGCGACGGCCGAGGCGCTGTGGATCGAACCGCGCGAATAACCCGAAACGCCGAATGCCACGGTCTCCCGTGGCATTCGGCGTATCTCGCGGTCAGCGTCTCACAGCGGCGGCGCACCGGCCGAGCCGGTGGTGGCCCAGCCCCAGAATGCGTTGATATGCGCGATGAGCACATTGGCGAGATCGATCACGGTGCTACCCATGGGATTCCTCACTACGGCGAGTGCACTTGCAGCGCCCAGGGTAACGGCAACATCACGACGCCGACGCGTTTTGCCCTCACTTCCCAGGCCTTGCCGCTTCCGATCGGAAGCACAATCATCACGTCATGCCCATCGCTGAGTTCTACAGATTGCCCACCGCGTGTTCGAGCCTGCGCGCGACCAGTTCGCGCGCCTGCTCGCGCAGCGCCGGGCGATAACCGCTGGGGTACACCGGATCCGCGGGGACGTACTGCTTGAGCACCTCCTTGGCGAGGGTGATCTTGTGCACCTCGGTGGGCCCGTCCGCGATCGCCATCACCTCGGCGTAGGCCAGCATGTCCAGGAACGGCAGATCCTCGCTCACGCCGAGCGCGCCGTGCAGATGCATCGCCCGATGCGCGATGTCGTGCATGACCTTGGGCATGGCGACCTTGATCGCGGCGATGTCCTTGCGCACCTTCAGATAGTTCTGCTCCCTATCGATGCGCCAGGCCGTGCGCAGCACCAGCAGCCGGAACTGTTCCATCTCGATCCAGGAATCGGCGATGCGCTCCTGGGTCATCTGCTTGCCGCCGAGTACGCCGTTGCCCATCGGCCGCGACACCGCGCGCTCGCACATCATGTCGAAAGCCTTGCGCACCAACGCGACCGTGCGCATGGCGTGATGTACGCGCCCGCCGCCGAGGCGGGTCTGCGCCACGATGAAACCCTGTCCCTCCGCGCCCAGCAGATGATCGGCGGGCACCCGCACATCGGTGAACCGCAGATGCGCCTCGTGCTCGCTGAACCCGTGCACCTGGAAGTTCTTCACGATCTCCACGCCCGGGGTGTCGGCGGGCACGATGAACATCGACAGCCGCTGATGCGGCGGCGCGTCGGGCGCCGTGACGACCATGACGATGTGGAACGTCGCGAATTCGGCGGCGGTGTTGAACCACTTCTCGCCGTTGATGACCCAGCTGTCGCCGTCGCGCACGGCGGTGGTCTTGAACGAGGTCGGATCCGATCCGCCGGTGGGCTCGGTCATCACGTAGCAGGAGCCGATCTCGCCGTCGAGCAGCGGCTGCAGATACTTCGCCTTCTGCTCGTCGGTGCCGTAGTGGGCGAGGATTTCGGCGTTACCGGAATCCGGCGCCTGACAACCGAATACCATCGGCGCCCACCCCGAGGTGCCGAGTACCTCGTTGAGCAGGGCCAGTTTCAGCTGTCCGTAACCGGGGCCGCCGAGTTCGGGACCGAGGTGGCAGGCCCACAGACCCTGCTCCTTGACCTGCTCCTGCAGCGGCCGCAGCAGCGACCGCACCTGCGGATCGGACTTGTTGTAGGGATTGAGTCCGATCAGATCGAGCGGTTCGACCTCCGTGCGGACGAATTCGGCGACCCAGTCCAGTTTGCGCTGGTACTCCGGGTCGGTCTCGAAATCCCAAGCCATGATCAGCCTTTCGTATCGGTCGTGTCCACGAGTCCGTCCAGGACCGTGCTGGCGAGTATGTCGGCGATTTGATCGGGGCTGCGCCCGCCGTGCGGGCGATACCACAGTGTGACCGAATTCAGCATGGCGAGAATGCCATTGGTGACGACGTGATCGGCGGTGCGCAGCGTCCCGGCGGCCCGTCCGGCATCGATCACATCCTGCCAGCGGCGCTGGATCAGATCGCGCAGCTCCTGGAGTTGCGCACCCCGCTCGCCGGTCAGCGCGGAGACGTCGCGCAGCTGGATGGCGACCTCGCGGCGATGTTCGATGACCAGGCGCAGATGGCTGTGAATCAGCTTGCGCAGCTTGGTGATCGGATCGTCGGCGCTCGCGGCGATGGCAGTCGCCTCGGCGTGCATCACCGCGGTGTAATCGCGCAGGATCTGGAACAGCAATTCTTCCTTGGAGCCGATGTGGTAGTACAGCGCGCCGCGTTGCACATCGGCACGGTCGCCGATCTCGGCGACGCCGGTGCCGTGAAAGCCCTTCTCCGCGAACAGTTCCACTGCCGCGCGCACGATGCGTTCGCGGGTCCGCTCCGCCGCCGCGGCCGGTGGTCGGCCGCGTCGCCGGGCCGGCGCGGCGGTCATCGCCAGCCGCCGTCGAGGGCCAGCGTCGCGCCGGAGCAGTAGCCCGAGGCGGCGGAGTCGGCGAAATACAGTGCCGCGCCGACTATTTCGTGCGGCTCGCCGACCCGGCCCGCGGCGGTGCGCTTGCCCAGTTCGGCCGCCGTGCCATCGGGCCACGCGGCGGAGATGTCGGTCGCGAACGGACCGCACTGAATCGTATTGACCCGCACGGCCGGACCATAGGTCTGGGCCAGGCCGAGCGTCAGGGCGTTCAGACCCGCCTTCGCCGCGGCGTAGGGCACCGCGAGCGGTTCGGGTCGGACCGCCTCGAGGGAGGACACATTGATGATCGCGCCACCGCCCGCCGCGGCCATCCGCGCGCCGATCAGGGCCGAAAGCCGGAACGGCCCTTTGAGATTCACGGCGACGACCTTGTCGAACAGCGCCTCGCTCACCTGGTCCAGACTCGGATACAGCGGCGAGAGCCCGGCATTGTTCACCAGTACGTCGACCCGGCCGAATTCGGCGTAGCAGGTTTGTACGAGCGCGTCGCACTGCGCCCACTCGCTCACATTGCACGCCACCGGAAGTGCGCGGCGGCCATGGACCTCGGTCACTCGCTTCGACAACTCGGCGCAGGCGTCGAATTTACGGCTGGCGATCACCACATCGGCTCCGGCCGCGGCGAAGGCGAGCACCATCTCCCGGCCGAGACCGCGGCTGCCGCCGGTGACCACAACGACCTTGTCCGCCAGACCCATCGGGCGCCTCCCAGGAGAAATGTTCCAACCAGTACATTAAATGTACCGGCCGATACAATCAAGGGCGAGGGCCACAACCGGCGACTTCTACCGCCGAGTAACATGACAGGCGTACTTTTTCCATCCGGCTTCTCGAAATGAGGCAGTACATGACAGAGCGGATTCAGGTCGGCGGGCTTCAGGTGGCGAAGGTGCTGCACACGTTCGTCGAGAACGAGGCGCTCCCCGGCTCCGGCGTCGATTCCGCCGCGTTCTGGTCGGGTGCCGAGCGGGTCATCAACGACCTCGCGCCGCGCAACCGCACGCTGCTGGCCGAACGCGACGAGATCCAAGGCAAACTCGATGCCTGGCATGCCGAGAACCCCGGCGCCGGCTACGACAAGGCCGCCTACAAGCGGTACCTCACCGAAATCGGCTATCTGCGCGACGAGCCGGCCGATTTCCAGATCGCGACCCAGAACGTCGACGACGAGATCGCCACCACCGCGGGCCCGCAGCTGGTCGTGCCGGTGATGAACGCGCGATTCGCCATCAACGCGGCCAATGCCCGCTGGGGCTCGCTCTACGACGCCCTGTACGGCACCGACGCCATCCCGGAGACCGGCGGCGCGGAGAAGGGCACGAGCTACAACAAGGTCCGCGGTGACAAGGTCATCGAATGGGCCCGCAACTTCCTCGACGATTCGGTGCCGCTGATCACCGGCTCGCATGTCGGCTCCAAGAAATACGCCATCGTCGACGGCGAGCTCGAGGTCACCCTCGAGGACGAGACCACCATCGGCCTGGGCGATCCGTCGGCGCTGGTCGGCTACCGCGGCGAGCCCGAGAATCCGACCTCGGTGCTGCTGAAGCACAACGGGCTGCACATCGAGATCCAGATCGATCCCGAGTCGCCGATCGGTAAGACCGACGACGCGGGCGTGAAGGATCTGCTCATCGAGTCCGCGGTCACCACGATCATGGACTTCGAGGATTCGGTCGCGGCGGTCGACGCCGAGGACAAGGTGCTCTGCTACCACAACTGGCTGGGCCTGATGAAGGGCGATCTGTCCGAAGAGGTTTCCAAGGGCGGCAAGACCTTCACCCGCACCATGAATCCGGACCGGGTCTACACCGCGCTCGACGGGTCGGAGCTGGTGCTGCACGGGCGTTCGCTGCTGTTCGTGCGCAATGTGGGTCATCTGATGACCTCCGACGCGATCCTCGACAAGGACGGCAACGAGGTGCCCGAGGGCATTCTCGACGGCCTGATCACCTCGCTGATCGCCACGCATTCGCTGCGCGACGACGCGAAGCTGCGCAACTCCCGCAAGGGCTCGGTCTACATCGTGAAGCCGAAGATGCACGGCCCGGACGAGGTGGCCTTCACCAGTGAGCTGTTCGGCCGCATCGAGGATGTGCTGGGCGTGCCCCGCAACACCCTCAAGGTCGGCATCATGGACGAGGAGCGCCGTACCACGGTCAACCTGAAGGCGTGTATCGCGGCCGCCAAGGAGCGCGTGGTCTTCATCAACACCGGCTTCCTCGACCGCACCGGCGACGAGATCCACACCTCCATGGAGGCCGGGCCGATGGTCCGCAAGGCCGAGATGAAGGCCCAGCAGTGGATCAAGGCCTACGAGGACTGGAACGTCGACACGGGCCTGGCGACCGGACTTCCGCACAAGGCGCAGATCGGTAAGGGCATGTGGGCCATGCCGGATCTGATGAAGGACATGCTCGAGCAGAAGATCGGCCACCCGCGCGCGGGCGCCACCACCGCGTGGGTGCCCTCGCCGACCGCCGCGACCCTGCACGCCACCCACTACCACCTGGTGGACGTGTTCAAGCGGCAGGCCGAGATCGCCAAGGACGGCCCGCGCGCGAGCGTGGACCAGTTGCTCGAGATCCCGCTCGCGGCCGAGACGAACTGGTCACCCGAGGAGATCCGCAGCGAACTGGACAACAACTCCCAGTCCATCCTCGGCTACGTCGTCCGCTGGATCGACCAGGGCGTCGGCTGCTCCAAGGTCCCCGACATCCACGATGTCGCCCTCATGGAAGACCGTGCGACCCTGCGCATTTCGAGCCAGCTCATGGCGAACTGGCTGCGCCACGGCATCGTCACCACCGACCAGGTCGTGGAAAGCCTCGAGCGCATGGCCCCGGTCGTCGACCGCCAGAACGCGAACGACAAGGCCTACAAGCCCATGTCCCCCGATTTCGCCGCCAGCGTCGCCTTCCAGGCCGCCAAGGAACTCATCCTCGAGGGCACCACCCAGCCCAACGGCTACACCGAACCCATCCTGCATCGGCGTCGGCGCGAGGCAAAGGCATTGGCCGAGAAGAACTGACGGTCCTCTTCAGGTGATGTCCTCGGCCGCGATGCGGCCGGGGACATCCCTTTTCCCAGCCCGCACTACTCCACGAAGAGGTCGTCGAGCGAAGCGGCAGTCACAGCCCGGTGCTGTCTCGGTCGTCAATGTCACCACCGCATCGGCCCGGTACTCCGTCGGATCGATATCGGGAAAATGGCGATGCGTTCACCCGTTGCCTGTGACCCAGCTAACAAACTCATCGGTACGGCTATAAGCAGGTATGAGTCATCTCTTCAAACTCGCGCCCTCGCTCCGGCGGATCGGGGTCGCGATCGCTACTCTCGCGCTCGGGATCGTTTTCCTCGCGGTTATGGCTCCGGCGGCCCCGGCCGAGGCCCAAGCCTGCACGTTGGCTCCTACCAATGGACCCGTCGAACACACCATCAAAAGCCCGTTCCCCTTGGAACACGGCGGCCTGATCGACGTCGACCGCACCTACATCCTCTACGTTCCGCCGGGCCTGACCGGTTCGGCTCCGCTGATGGTCCTCAACCACGGGGCCAATGCCACCGCCGAGAACATCGAGCAGAACACCGGCTGGGATCAGTACGCGACCGACCACCACTTCATCGTCGCCTACAGCCGGACCCTGGTTCGGACGGATCAGCTGCCGATCATCGGGCCGGTGATCGGGTCGATCATCTATCCCGGCAACGTCTGGTTCTTCAATCAGGACTCGTTCGATGTGGCGTATCTGAAAAACGTTGTCGCCGATATCAAGAGCTCGTACTGTGTCGACGCGAAGCGCGTCTACAACTGGGGCTTCTCCGAGGGCGCGATCATGGCCAATCGGATGGCCTGCGACGCGCCGGACGTCTTCGCCGCCGCCGTGTCGTGGGAGGGCTCCGACGCCACGGTCCCCAGCGCGAGCAGCCTCGACGCGGCGCTGAAACTCGGCCTCGGGCCGGTACTGGGCCTGACGCCGCTGACGGAGTGGATCTATCACCTGAATGTGCCGGTCTCACCGTGCAATCCGAGCAGACCGATCGCAGTAGGCGTCTATCAGGGCGATCAGGATCTGTTCTCCCAGCAGCCGGTCGGACGCCAGAACGTCTACCAGTGGAACCTCCGCAACGGCTGCCCCACCGATCCCAGCACCACGCAGACCAACGTCGGCTACTGGTCGGCCATCTACCAGTACAGCCCCTGCGCCGCAGGCATCACCGAGGTCTGGCAGACCATGGCCGGTGAACCCCACGGCTGGCCATCCGATCCGGCCAAGGCCGCCGCGCTACGCGACGCGCAGTGGAACTATCTGAGCTCCTACATCCTGCCCTGAAATTCACTGCGCAACCGAACAAGCCGACTCAGGCGGGCGGTTCCGGCCAGGTGTCGTCCACCGGCCAGCCGCCCGCCACCAGATGCGCCCGCACCCGCGCCAGATCCGATTCCCGCGGCATTTCGTCGGTCAGCCGGGTGATGATCACCCCGGCGTCGGCCCGCTCGGCGGGGACAGCCCCCTGCTCGACGAGCGCGGACGCCACCTGCCGCACCTCCTCCCGCGACAACCGCCGCGACAGCAGCGCCAGCAGGGGCAGGTAATCCGACTCCGGCACGCCCTGCGGATAGCCCGCGCGCAGCCAATCGACGACCTTGGCGAGGAATTCGGATAGCGGCATCGATCTCCAGTTCCGTTCGCGGCGACTATGTTTCAGGCATCGGACGGGTGCGCGAGCGGCCACCCTCCGGCCGCCAGTCGCGACGCCACCCGGGTGACATCGTCCTGGCTGGGCTTTTCGTACGCAAGCCGGGCGATCGCCGCTTCGATGTCGACGCGCTGGACCTCGGCGGCGGTGCCGTCGCGGACGAGCTCGTCGACGATCTCGTTCACTTCCTGCTCGGTCAGCTTACGATGCAGCACCGCGAACAGTGCGACGTAGTCCTCCCTCGGGACCCCGTGCGGATATCCGGCCCGCAGCCACGCCAGCACCGTGGCGAGAATGGATTGATGGCTCGTCATAGTGCTACTTCTTCGGGGGTTTGGCGCCGAACAATTGGACATCGAAGGTATGGCTGATGAAATCCTTTGCGATATAGAGGATTCCAGCGACCACCGCGACGATCACGACCGCGAAGCAGATATAGGCCACGGCCTGCGCGACCGGATTGCGCCGCGCGACCGCGCCATCGGGCCCGACGGTCTCCATCGACCAGAACCGGATGCCGAGCCCGAATACGATGGGCAGCCCGGCCCCCAGCACCACGGCGATGGCCACGACCTCGCCGAGCGATTTCACGATGGCGGTGAAGGTGTGCACGCTCGATCCTCCTATGCCGCCGCGCCGGTGGCGGTGTCGGCGAGATTGGACGGCGGAGTGAGCCCACCCTCCCAATCCTCGTTGACATTGTCGGTGTGCACCGGATTGCGCCGCGCCCGCAGATACATGTAGGTCGAGAGCCCGATCAGGATCGCGAGATCGAACAGCACGCCGCCCAGCCCGCCGATCAGATGCGCGATGCCCCAGCACAGCGCGCCGGTCAGCGCGGCCAGCGGCAGCGTGAGCACCCACGCGACCACCATCCGGCCCATTACGCCCCAGCGCACCTCCGCACCCGGCTTGCCCAACCCGGTGCCGAGGATCGAACCGGTCGCGGTATGCGTGGTCGACAGCGGCAGACCGAACTGAGCCGAGGTGAGGATAATTGCGGCCGAGGAGGATTCGGCGGCGAAACCCTGCGGCGGATCGATTTCCACCAACCCCTTGCCGAGGGTGCGAATAATCCGCCAGCCACCCAGATAGGTGCCCGCGGCGATGGCCACCGCACAGCAGATCTTCACCCAGATCGGTATGTCGTCCGCATTGGTGTAGGTGCCGTGCGCGACCAAAGCCATGAAGATCACGCCCATGGTCTTCTGCGCGTCGTTGGTGCCGTGCGCCAGCGAGACCAGCGAGGCCGAACCGATCTGACCCCACCGGAATCCGGATTTCACCTTGTTCTCCGCGGAGCCGCGGGTGAGCCGATAGATGACGAAGGTGCCCAGCGCCGCGACCAGGGCCGCGACGAAGGGCGCCAGCAGCGCCGGAACGATGATCTTGTTGATCAGACCGGTGCTCTTGTCACCGGTCCAGATCACCCCGCCGGCGCCGAGTGCGGCGATCGCCGCCCCGATCAGCCCACCGAACAGGGCATGGGTGGAACTCGACGGCAGACCCAGCAGCCAGGTGAGCAGATTCCAGAGGATGCCGCCGACCAGGCCGGCGAACACGATCTGCAGCAGGGCCATACCGTGCACGGAGGAGATGTTGAGCAGACCGCCGGAGACGGTCTTGGCGACCTCCACCGACAGGAATGCGCCGACCAGATTCAGTACCGCCGAAAGCCCCACCGCGACACGGGGTCCCAGCGCCCCTGTAGCGATCGAGGTGGCCATGGCGTTGGCGGTGTCGTGGAACCCGTTCGTGAAATCGAAGGCGAGTGCGGTAACGATCACAATCGTGAGCACAATGATTTCTGCGGTCACGCGTCCAGTGTTCGCCGCCCGGGGCGCGGAGGCGAGACGGGTTGCTGTCAATTCATGGAATGTTCAGCCGGGGCGGCCCGGGCAATAGTTCCATCGGGACGGAATTGCTTGTCCGCGAGTGGAACAAATCCGGCAGGCCCCTCGTTGTATCCGAGACGGGCGGCCCGTCGCGGCCCCGCCCCCCGAAAAATCACCCGACAACGGCGTAACGCTGTGTCACCATTGGCGATGATCACTCCGGCGAGCACCAGGAAGGAGGAGGTGGCCGATGCAGCCCGACCATATGAATGACCGTGGCATACAGCGACTTTCGAGTCACGAGCGGCGATCGCCGTACGGCCGCCTCCCGGCACGGGCCTGACCCTCCCCTTCCCGATACCTCCCGCTTTCACGAAACATGGTGACTCCCATGCTGTTCCGCCGCGCCGCCGAGGCGACCCCCGATCCCGACAACTGGATACACACCGACGTCCTGGTGCTCAATGCCTCCTACGAGGCGCTCACCGAGGTCGGCGCCGACCGCGCGGTGGTGCTGCTGGTCTCCGGCGTGGCCGAGACCGTCGCCGCCCGGGAACCGTATTTCCCGATTCGCTCGAAGCATCTGGAAATAGCCCTGCCCGAGACGATTCGGCTGCTGCGTTACGTCTATCTCGAACACAAGGTGCTCGTGGAGGACGAGAGCCGGGCCACCCTCGCCGGTGTGCTGCGCCGCGACCGGCACCGGTGCGGATACTGCGCCGGTTGGGCCCGCACCGTAGACCACATCCGCCCGCGCAGCCGGGGCGGACCGAACACCTGGAACAACCTCATCGCCGCGTGCGGTCCCTGCAACACCCGCAAGGCCGACCGCACGCCCGAGGAGGCCGGGATGCGACTGCTGTGGGAGCCCAAGGCGCCCACCGAGCCGGCCCGGACCCAACGGCGGATCTGGAAGGACCTGGCCGCCGCCACCTGAGAACCCCGAGAAGGAGGGGACCGGAAATGACCAACGCAGTACACGAGCTCACACTGGTGGATCTGCTCCCGCTCTCGGATTCGCAGAGCTGGGAGCAGGCCGCCTGCAAGGGTGATCCGAACCACGAGGCGTGGTTCCCGTACCCGTCGCAGGACTTCACCTACGCGCGGAGCATATGCGCCGAGTGCCCGATTCGTCGTCAGTGCGGTGAGTTCGCCGCGGCCACGAGCCAGACCGGCGTCTGGGGCGGGCACGAGTACGACCGCGGCCGCCTGGTCCGGGAGTAGTCACCCTAAACTGGCACTTCGTGGGTACACATCGCAGTGCGGGCGGTTCACGGGGCGTCAGCAAGGGGCTGGTCATATCCGTGGTGGCCGTGCTGCTGGCAGTCGCGGCGGTCGTCGGCTGGTTCTGGCTCAGCCATCGCGCCGCCGACGAGAGCCGCAGCGCGGCCGCCGAGTGCGTCGAGGGCGCGGCCAGCCTGAGCGTCACCGTCGACCCGGATCTGCTGACTCCCGTGCGGGCCGCGGCGGACCGCTTCAACGCCACCGCGCCCAAGGTCCGCGATCACTGCGCGAGCGTGCGGGTGATCGCCCAACCCTCGACCGCGATGGTGGCCGGATTCACCGCCCCCGCATGGAATCCCGCCCTCGGCGCGCAGCCCGCGCTGTGGATCGCGAACTCCTCGCGGTCGGTGGAGGCGATGCGGGTGCCCGGACTGGTCGAGGGCACGCCGACGCCGGTCGCGGCGAGCCCCATCGTGCTGGCGGTGCCCGATCCGCTGCGCCAGGCGCTCGAGACCGCGAAGACCGGCTGGGCGGATCTGCCCAAGCTGCAGCAGGGTTCGCTCGGCGAGATCGGACTCCAGGGTTGGGGCGGGCTGCGGTTGGCATTGCCCGGCGGCGACGGCTTACAGCCGGGAACCCCGGTCGAGGACGACACCCTGGCCGTCGCGGCCACGGTCGGCGCAGCGCTCGCGACCGATGATCCGCTCACCGTGGAGGAGGCCAAGTCCGGCCAGGTCGTCGCCGCCATCTCCAAACTCGCCGCGGGCGCGCCGAAGGCGACCGACTCGGCCGCCGCGTTGGCCGCCCTCGCCGAACCCGGCGATCCGGCCAAGGCCCCGATTCACGCCGTCCCGGTGACCGAACAGCGGCTGAAGGCCAAGGGCGGGATCGCGGAATTCCGCCCCGCCGGAACCGCGCCGGTGGCCGACTATCCGGCCGCGCTGTTGAACGGCCCGTGGGTCGACAAGACCCAGAACCTCATCGCGGGCCTGTTCGTCGACTACCTGCGCGCACCCGAACAGCAGAAGCTGTTCGCCGACAACGGATTCGCCGCCACCCCCGCGACCGCGACCGCATCGCCCGCGAAAGCCGTTCTGGAGCAGGTTCGTTCGGTGCTGGCCAATCCGGTGCTGGGCGTGCAGGCGACCGTCCTGATCGACACCTCCGCGGCCATGGGCGTCAATGACGGCACGCTGACCCGTCTCGGCAACACCCTCGGCGCGCTGCAGTCGACGATGAACACCATGCCACCGGACTTCGGTCTGGGCGTGTGGACCTACGCCCACGACACCGATGGCGACACTCCGTACAAGATCGTCTCCCCGACCGGTCCGCTCACCCAGCAGCACCGCACGGAAATGGCCAAGGCCCTCGCCGATGTCAGCGCCACCACCGCGAAGACCGATCGCACCTATCCGGCCCTCGAGGCGGCCTACCGCAGCGCCGCGAGCGGATTCGCCGCGGGGCGAACCAATTCCGTGGTGTTGATCACCGGCGGCCCCAACGACGATTCGAATATCACCGGCGATCAGCTCATCGCCGATATCGCCGCCGCGACCGATCCGGCCCATCCGATCCGCATCGACATCATCGTCATCGGCTCGAAGACCAGTCCGACCCTGCAGACCCTGGCGCAGAAGTCCGGCGGCACGCTGACCCGCGTCGCCAGCACCGACGATCTGGCCTTCGGTACGGCGATGAGTCAGACCCTCACCACGCCCTGACGCCGTTCAGACGATCGAGCGACGCAGGACGGCATCGCGCAGGGCGCTGGCGGCATTGTCGGCGCCTCGTTTGAGAATGCTCTCGATCGCGCGGTCCAGCGGTTGGATATCGGTGGCGACGCGGCCCTCGCTGAGCAGCGCCACCCCGAGCAGGCGTTGATCGGCGAATCCGCACACCCCGCGTTCCCCGCCGCCGCGCACCTTCTCCGGCGGCAGCCGCACGGTATCCGGCCGCGCCGCGGCGATCAGCAGGAAACCACCGGTGGCGAATCCGGTCAGCGCCCCCAGCGACCACTCCTCGATGCGGCCCTCTTCGGTCGTCTTCACCCCGAAGCCGGTCTGGGTGCTCGCGGCCTCCTCGCTGGGTTTGTCATCGCGCGCGGGCCCCGGCCACAGTCCGCCGAAGGTCTCGTAGGTCATGATGTTCAACGCCTGCGTCGGGTCGGTTCCCCGCGTGATCACCACGAACTGCGCCTGCTCGAGCTTGCCCAGCTCCTTGTCCTGCGCCCGCTGCGCCCGGGTCAATTGCAGGGCCCGGCTCTGATTCTCCTTGTCTCCCAGAAACTTCCGACAGGTCTCCGCATCGGCCTGCCACTTGGCCACCCGCGCCTGCGCCAGCCGATGCAGCTTCCGGTAGGCCGCGATCACATCGGCGTCGGTGAACATCTGCTCGGAATCCCGAATGGCCTCCTCCACCACCACGGCGAGCAGTTTGTGCAACACCCCCGCCCCGCCGGTCGGCGGATCCACCCGCCCCGCGAGCGCTTTCGCCGCCGCGGAGAAATCCTTCTGCGGAACCTCCCGCGAGCCCTCGGGCGCGGACTTATCGATGAATACGAGCATGACGTCTCTCCAGCACACCGGTAGGTCGAACCCCCTCAGTGTGCGCCGCCCGGGAAGCCACCAGACCGGAAACCAACAACCAAGCGCCACAGTATGTTTCGCGAACAGACCATACGAACCGGTTCGCCCGCACCCGCACCTGTCGGTACCGCGTGGGATCCTCTCACCCATGGGGAGGAGACAGTGGATCCCGTGCACCTACATCATGGCCGACAGGCCACAGGGCATGCTGTACGTGGGCGCGACACGCAATCTCGTGGGGCGGATCTGGCAGCACAAGAACAATGTCGTCCCGAGCTACACCAGACGCCACGGCATTCACACGCTGGTCTGGTACGAGGCACACGCAACCTTGGAGAACGCCCTACTCCGCGAACGACGGCTGAAGGGGTACAGCCGCCCTCGCAAGATCGCGTTGATCGAGGCATCCAACCCGGACTGGGACGATCTGTACCGATCGCTGCTGTAGCGGATTCACAACGGCGCGAACCCCCCGGACGTCCGCTACCGAGCCCCTGCCCGTGAGCGGACGTCCGGATCGCTGGAGGCCTACTCCGCGTACGCTTCCAGCGGCGGGCATGAGCACACCAGGTTGCGGTCGCCGAAGGCGCCATCGATGCGGCGGACCGCGGGCCAGACCTTGGCGCGGGCGGCGTGGACGCCCTGGGGGTAGACGGCCGTTTCGCGGGAGTAGGGGTAGTCCCACTCTCCGACCAGTGCGGCGGCGGTGTGGGGAGCCCCACGCAGCGGGCTGTTCTCCACCGGCCACGCGCCCTCGGTTACCTGATCGATCTCCGCCTTGATCGCGATCATCGCGTCGATGAAAGCGTCCAGTTCTTCGAGGTTTTCGCTTTCGGTGGGCTCGACCATGAGGGTGCCCGCTACGGGGAAACTCATGGTGGGAGCGTGGAAGCCGTAGTCGGCCAGCCGCTTCGCCACATCGTCGACCGTGACGCCGGTGCGCTTGGTGATCTCGCGCAGGTCCAGGATGCACTCGTGGGCGACCATGCCGTTCTCGCCGGTGTAGAGCACCGGGAAGTGCGGATCCAGCCGCCGCGCAATGTAATTGGCCGACGCGATGGCGGTCAGGGTGGCGCGGCGCAGGCCGTCGGCGCCCATCATGCGGATGTAGGCCCAGGTGATCGGGAGGATCGAGGCCGAACCGTAGAGCGCGGCGGAGACCGCGTGCGAGCCGGATTCGAGCGGATCGCCGGGCAGGTACTTCGCCAGATGTTCGCGCACCGCCACCGGGCCCACGCCGGGACCGCCGCCGCCGTGCGGGATGCAGAAGGTCTTGTGCAGGTTCAGATGCGAGACGTCGCCGCCGAAGCGGCCTGGACGGGCAAGTCCCACAAGGGCATTGAGGTTCGCGCCGTCGACGTACACCTGACCGCCCGCGTCGTGCACCAGCGCGCACAGTTCGGCGACCTCGTGCTCGTACACGCCGTGCGTGGACGGGTAGGTGATCATGATGCAGGCCAGCCGATCGGCGTGGTCGGCGATCTTGGCGCGCAGATCGTCCAGATCGACGTCACCGTTGTCACGGCACTTCACGACCTCCACGCGCAGCCCGGCCATGGCCGCCGAGGCCGCGTTGGTGCCGTGCGCGCTCGACGGGATCAGGCACGTATCCCGGTGGGTGTCACCGCGATCGAGGTGGTAACGCCGAATGGCCAGCAGTCCGGCGTACTCGCCCTGGCTGCCCGCGTTGGGCTGCAGGCTGACCCGGTCGTAGCCGGTGACCGCCGAGAGCCAGCCCTCCAGATCCTCGATCACCCGCAGCATGCCGGGCACGTCCTCGACCGGCGCGTACGGATGCAGCCGGGAGAAGCCGGGCCAGGTGATGGGTTCCATCTCCGCGGTGGCGTTGAGCTTCATGGTGCAGGAGCCGAGCGGAATCATGCTGCGGTCCAAGGCGATATCCTTGTCCGACAGGCGGCGCAGATACCGCAGCATGGCGGTTTCGGTGTGGTAGCTGGTGAACGCCGGGTGGGTCAGATACTTCGAGGTGCGAGTCTCGATCGAGGGCAGCTCACCCTCGCCCGCGACACCGTCGGCGCCGAAGCTCTCCAGCACGATCGCGACATGCGCGTCGGTGGTCGCCTCATCGCAGGCGACGGCGACGTGATCGGCGTCGGCCAGGCGCAGATTGATCCCGCGCCCCTTGGCCTTGGCCACCACGGCCTCCGCCCCGCCGGGCACATGCACCAGCACGGTGTCGAAGAACCGTTCGTGCACAACGGCTTCGCCGAGTCCGGCCGCCAGTCGCGCGGCCAGCCCGTGCACCCGGCGCGCGATCGCGCGCAGTCCGTCGGCCCCGTGATAGCTGGCGTACATGGCGGCCACGATGGCCAGCAGCACCTGCGCGGTGCAGATATTGGAGGTCGCCTTCTCGCGGCGGATGTGCTGCTCACGGGTCTGCAGCGCCAGGCGGTAGGCCCGGTTGCCGTCGGCGTCGACCGAGACGCCGACCAGACGGCCCGGCAGCTGCCGCGCGTGGGCGTTGCGCACCGCGAGATAGCCCGCGTGCGGGCCGCCGAAGCCCAGCGGCACGCCGAAACGCTGCGTGGTGCCGAAACAGACATCCGCGCCCTGCTCGCCGGGCGAGGTGATCAGCGTCAGCGCCAGCAGATCCGCGCCCGCGGCGACCAGCGCGCCGCGCTCGTGCGCGGCGGCGATCAGCGCGGTCCAGTCGACGATGCGGCCCGAGGCGCCCGGGGCTTGGACCAGCACGCCGAAGAAATCGCCCTCGGGCAGCACGCCGGAACTCAGGTCCGCCTCGACGATCTCGATGCCCAGCGGCTCGGCCCGGGTGAACAGCACCGTGCGGGTCTGCGGGAACAGATCGGTGTCGATGAGCAGTCGGGCGGACTTGCTGACGCGGTTGGCGCGCTGCAGCAGCGTCATGGCCTCAGCGGCCGCGGTGGCCTCGTCGAGCATGGACGCGTTGGCGACCTCCATGCCGGTCAGATCCGACACCATGGTCTGGAAGTTCAGCAGCGCCTCGAGCCGGCCCTGGCTGATCTCGGGCTGATACGGGGTGTAGGCGGTGTACCAGGCCGGATTTTCCAGCAGGCTGCGCACCAGCACCGGCGGGGTCAGCGTGTCGTAGTAGCCGAGGCCGATCATCGAGGTGGCCACGGTATTCGAATGCGCCAGGGCGGCAAGTTCGTTCAGTGCCTCGTGCTCGGAGGCCGGGGCGGGCAGCACGCTCAGATCGTTGCCGGCGGGGTCGTCGAGGATGCTCGCCGGGACCGCGCGGGCGGCCAGCTCGTCCAGCGAGCCGATGCCCAGGGTGCGGAGGATGTGATCGACGGCAGCGGAATCGGGTCCGATGTGACGATCGGCAAAGGAACGGGTCACGGCAGCTCCCAGGAGGGTCGGGTCGGGCCCTCCCCCTCTGTCGTGGCGCCTGAGAGATTCAGGGCCCCGGACTCGGGCTCCCTTTTCCCCATGGGCGGGTGGTCTGCATTGTGTGCAGCCACCTCTTTCCAGAGGCGTCGAGTGTCCGTACGGTCCCTGGTGCCTGAGAGATTGACGGGGAGGTGCTGCTCCTTCGGCGTCCGGTTACCCGGAACTCTCCCGCACGGCGGCGACGCAACCGCCAGTCTAAGCAATGGAAGGTGAACAGCGTATTACCGACCCGGTCTAACCCGTCTTGCTCATGCGCGCCTTGCGCCGGAACGCCAGTTCGTCCTCCGGGCGGTCGCTCGAGGATTGGACCTCGGCGCGTTCGGCCGGGAAGTTGGCGATCGCACCGGTCAGCTCGCGCATGGCCCCGCTCACGGCGATGCCGAAGACGCCCTGTCCGCCCTGCAGTAAATCGACGACCTCTTCCGGGGAGGTGCATTCGTAGACGGTGGCGCCGTCGGAGAACAGGGTGATGCCCGCGAGATCTTCCACGCCGCGGCTGCGTAGGTGGTCGACGGCGATGCGGATGTTCTGTAGCGAGATGCCCGCGTCGAGCAGCCGCTTGACGATCTTGAGGACCAGGATGTCCTTGAACGAATACAGTCGCTGGCTGCCCGAACCCGAGGCGCTGCGGATCGAGGGCACGACCAGACCCGTCCGGGCCCAGTAGTCGAGCTGGCGGTAGGTGATGCCCGCCACCTGGCACGCGCTCGGGACCCGGTAGCCCACCAGTTCGTCGGGGACCGTGTCATCGGGGAACAGCCCTGGCTGCACCACACCCTGCTGCGGTTGATCTGCCACGAACAACTCCCCTCACTGCTTCGCCGAAGTAGAACAACGGCCTAACTATCGAGGCTACTCCCTCGATTGTCTCGGCTCGATCGGCCTCGGATCAAACTCCGCGAGCGGCGTGTTTTTCAACCTCAACGTGAGGTTGAAGGGTGAATCCGTACCAAAAGGACTCTAACTGTCGGTGGCCTTGAAATCGTCCGGCGACACCGACTCGAGAAATTCCTTGAACTTCTCCACCTCGTCCTCGCGCTCGTCGGGCATGACGAGCCCGGCCTCCTCGAGGACCGGCTCCTCCGCGTAGATCGGGCAACCCACCCGCAAGGCGATGGCAACCGAATCCGAGGGACGCGCGGAGATGCGTAAGTCGTTCTCGAAGACCAGATCGGCGTAGAAGGTGCCCTCCTGCAGGTCCACGATCCGGACCTCCTTGAGGGTATGGCCCAACTCGTGCACGAGGATCTTGATCAGATCGTGGGTCAGCGGCCGGATCGGCGTGACGCCCTCCTGCTCGAGGACGATCGCCGTCGCCTCCGCCTGCCCGATCCAAATGGGTAGGTACCGATCCCCATCAACCTCGCGGAGCAGCAGCACAGGCTGGTTCTGGGGCTGCTCGACACGAATGCCGATCACACGCATCTCACTCATGACTCCACCTCGCTGGCGCTCGCTCGCTGGCGCTCGACGGCCGTATCACCGAGTCTAGGCGAAGATTTCAGCCACCGAGGGCAGCGCGCACCGAGGTCTTCACCAGACTGGTATGCAATGTCAACGACAGCGCCGCGAGCTCGCGGACCGTCTCTTCCGCCCGGGCGCGCGCGTCGGCGTCGCGCCCCTTGGCGATCGGCGCGGCGATCTGGGCGACCATGGCGGCCTCCCGATCGGCGGCGAGTTTGAAGGCGCGCAGATGCCTTGCCTCCAAACCGAATTCGCTCATCGCCTTGGCCGTACGGGCCAGGATCACCGCCTCGGCGTCGAAGAATCCCGCGGCGCCCGGGGTGATCAGATTGGCTCGGATCAGTTCGGTGAGAAATTTCTCATCGATACCGGCCTGTTCGAGCAGATCCGTTCGCGTGACCCGGATTTCGTGATCGAATCGCAGCTCGTCCGGCGAGATCTCACCCGGTACCACGCCGAGCCTCCGCGGTGGGTTCAGACCATTGGCCGCGGTGACGGAGTCGGGCGCACGCCCCGCTCCGGCCGCGTCGACGCCGTCGGCCCGGGCGCGCGCCTCGCGCACCCCGAGCGTCGCGGCGCCGCTGTCGATCGCCTCCAACTGCTCCTTGATCACCTTCAACGGCAGGTACTGGTCGCGCTGAGCGGTCAGGACGAATTTCAACCGCTCGACGTCGGCCACCGAGAACCTGCGATAGCCCGAGGGCGTGCGCTCCGGGCTGATCAGCCCCTCGGATTCGAGGAAGCGGATCTTGGAAATGGTGATATCCGGAAAGTCCGGACGCAGCAGGTCCAGCACGGAGCCGATCGACATACCTCCGCGGGTCCACTGCGCTGCGCCTGTCATCTACGATCCCGGCCGGTTAGAGCGCGCCCGCCGCATCGCTCTGGGCGGGCCGCGGGCCGGTCAGGAAGACCAGCCGGAACTTGCCGATCTGCACCTCGTCACCGTTCTGCAGCTCCGAGGAGTCCACCGGCTCCCGGTTCACATAGGTGCCGTTCAAGCTGCCCACATCGACGACCTGGAAGGTGTCGTCGTCCTGACGGAACTCCGCGTGACGACGCGAGACCGTGACATCGTCGAGAAAAATGTCGCTGTCGGGGTGACGCCCCGCAGAGGTGGTGGGCTGATCCAACAGGAACCGCGAGCCCGCGTTCGGACCCCGCTTGACCACCAGCAGGGCAGCACCCGGAGGCAGACCCTCGACCCCTTGGACCGGCTGTTCGCCGGTCGCTTCCCCGGAGCGCGACGCGTCGACCTCGTTGAGGAAGTCAGCGCGGAACACCGATGTCGTCTCGGCCGCGCTCTCCCCGTACCCCGGGTCTTTGTTCTCGCTCACCCTTGCTCTCCTCCTCGAACCGATTATCCGTACAAGCTTGTCGAAGCCGTCACCCAACGCGACCGGCTGTCGCGCCCTTGGAAATTCCGGCACCGGCCGCCGGCACATCTGTTGGCATTGACCGTACCCTGCCAGGGCGATCCCGTGCAGGTAGAACTGTGAAGGCGGCTTCAGCCCCCGATAACTCCTTGATAACCTGCGGCATCGAGCAGTTCACCGAGGGTCGCGTCGAGCGTTGCGGCGTCGTCCACCTTCAGCTCGAACATCCATCCGTCGCCGTAGGGATCGGTGTTCAACGTCTCCGGCTCGGAATCCAGAAGATCGTTCACCGCAACGACTTTCGCGCTCAGCGGCGCGTAGATGTCGGAGACGCTCTTGGTGGATTCCACCTCCGCGATGCCCTCCTCGGCCTTGACATCCGCATCGACCGCGGGCAACTGCACGAACACCACGTCACCGAGCTGTGACTGAGCGTAGTCGGTGATGCCGACACGCACACGAGTCGGATCGATCCGGCGCACCCATTCGTGCTGCTCGGTGTAGCGCAGATCCTCGGGAATGGAGGTCACTGGTGCAGTCCTTTCACAGGGCTCGTACTCACTCGCGTCGTGCTCACCTTATCGGCTCCCGGCTGCCGTGCGGCACAGCCGGTATCGCTCGGGCCACGGCCAGCGCCTTACCGAGGTAGAGCACACCGGTCCAGACGTAGGCGGCCGTACCCCAGATCATCAGCGCCCAGCCGAAGGCATGACCGAAACCCGCTGCGGCCCAATCCATCTCACCCGCCAGCAGCCACGGCAGCGCCGACATCAGCGCGAAGGTGGCGGCCTTGCCGAGATAGATCACATCCGGCGGCGGCAGCTCGCGGCGGCGGTAGATCACCAGCGTTGCGGTCAGGATCGCCTCGCGCACGAGCAGAATCGCCACCACCTGCCAGGGCAGGATGCCGCGCAGCAGCAGGGCCAGGATGGTGGCGATCAGATACAGCCGGTCCACGAACGGATCCAGCAGCGCGCCCAGCCGCGAGGACTGATCCAGCAGCCGAGCCAGCTTGCCGTCCAGGAAGTCGGTCACGCCGCTGACGATCAGCAAGGTGAACGCCCAGCCATCGGCCCGCTCGACCAGCAGCAACCACAGCAGCACCGGCACCCCGATCAACCGCAGCACACTCAGCGCGTTGGGCACGGTGAGGATGCGGTCGCTGCCGGGATCGTCCGGGTCCGAGGCGGGTTCGGTGGTCACAGCCTGTTGCATACCCGAATCCCGTCGACACCGCCATTCGGGCACGCCGCGCGGGGTGGCGGCGGGAGGATGAGAATCGGGATCCACGCGGACTTTCCCGTCGTCACAGCGAAGTGACAGAATGAGTCGCAAATCGTTTCATTTGTGCGGTGCAGAGAGGATGGCCATGCCCGACTTCGACTACGACGTGGTGGTGATCGGCTCCGGTTTCGGAGGGAGCGTGAGCGCACTGCGGCTGACCGAGAAGGGTTACCGGGTGGCCGTGCTCGAATCCGGTCGCCGCTGGCCCGCGGAGGCCATTCCCAAGACGAATTGGAATGTGCGCAAGTCGATCTGGGCGCCGCGACTGGGGCTGACCGGCCCGCAGCGGATCAGCGTGCTGGGCAAATGCGCGGTGTTCTCCGCGTCCGGGGTCGGCGGCGGATCGCTGATCTACGGCAATACCCTCTACGAACCGCTGCCCAACTTCTATCGCGACAAGCAGTGGGCGCACATCACCGACTGGCAGAGCGAACTCGCGCCCTACTACGACCAGGCCAAGCGCATGCTGGGCGTGGCGCCGAATCCGCGCATGACACCCGCCGACGAGGTGATCCGCTCGATCGCCGAGGACATGGGCGTGGCCGACACCTTCCACCCGACCAATGTCGGCGTCTTCTTCAACGAGGACGATCCGGGCGTCGAGGTCGACGATCCCTATTTCGGCGGCGTCGGCCCGCGCCGCAGTGGCTGCATCCACTGCGCGCGCTGCTTCACCGGCTGTCCGCACAACGCCAAGAACACCACACCCACGAACTATCTGTATCTGGCCGAGCAGGCCGGGGCCAAGGTGTTCGAACTCACCACCGCCACCCGGGTGCGGCCGATGGTCAAGGGCGGCTACGCCATCGAGACCGCGCGTTCGGATCGCTGGATCCGCAAGCAGCGCAGAACCTTCACCGCCGAGCAGGTGGTATTCGCCGCGGCCGCGCTGGGCACGCAGAAGCTGCTGCACAAGATGCGCGACGAGCGGGTGCTGCCGAATCTGTCGCCGCGCCTGGGCGAGCTGACCCGCAGTAATTCCGAGGCCATTCTCAATGTGGTCAGCCGCGCCCGCGACGATTTCGCCGAGGGCATCGCGATCACCTCCTCGATCCATCCCGAACCCGACACCCATATCGAGGTGTGCCACTACGGAAAGGGGCAGAACGCGCTGTTCCCGCTGTCGGCGCCGATCGTGGACGGCGGGGCGTTCCGGTTCCTGCGCTTCCTGCTGGCGATGTTCGCCCATCCGATGGTGTTCCTGCGCAGCCTCAATGCCCGTCGGGCGTCGGAGAAGTCGGTGATCCTGCTGGTGATGCAGTCGCTGGACAACTCGCTGACCTCGTTCCGGCGCTGGGGCCAGCTCAAGACCCGCCAGGGCACCGGCGAGCCCAATCCGACCTGGATTCCACTGGCGCACGAGGTCGGTCGCCGCTTCGGGGAGAAGGTCGACGGCGATGTGCAGGGTCTGGTGATGGACGTGTTCAATATCCCGGCGACCGCGCACTACATCGGCGGCTGCGTGATCGGCGAGGATCCGCAGAGCGGCGTGGTGGATCCGTATCAGCGCGTATTCGGCCATCCCGGTCTGCATATCGCGGACGGTTCGTGCGTGACCGCCAATCTCGGGGTCAATCCCTCGCTCACCATCACCGCCCAGGCCGAGCGCGCAATGGCCTTCTGGCCCAACAACGGCGAGGCCGACACCCGTCCGGAGCTCGGCGGCGGCTACCGCCGCATCCAGCCGGTGCGCCCGCACTTCCCGACGGTCCCGGATGCCGCCTTCGGCGCATTGCGCCTGCCCATCAGCCCGGTGGAGGGACGCCACGCCGCCCGACCGCTGAGCTCGACCACGCCCGAATAGACCGATAGCGCGGCGATACCCGCTCGAACCGGCGCGCCCACTTATGCTTTCGAGTACGAGTGTCGACGCAGAAGGGCGGGTCCGCATGCTGGTGCGAGTGCAGAACGCTGCGGGCACCCTGGCCGAGCGGGTGCTGATCGACTGGCTGCGCACCTGGAAGGGGCCCGGGGATCCGCACGGCGTGGCGACGGTGAATTCCAGTCTGTTCCACGCCGATCGGCTGCATCAGTTCGACGCGGTGGTGTGGACGCCGGGCAGCTGCGTGATCATCGAGACCGAGGCGCTGGTGGAGCGGGTGAGCGGTGAGCTCGAGGTGCCGCTCAACGGGCCGTGGCGGGTCGGCGGTCAGATGGTCACCCTCGAGGGCGCCGATCGCCGCACGCCGCTGGACAAATCGCGCGAGCACACCTTCGCGCTGCAGAGCTGGCTGGCCGAGCGCGGTCTCGGCCAACGGGTCGTCCACGGTGTGGTGCTCGTGGTCCCGCCGCACGGGGCGAATCTGCGGATCCGCCAGCTGTGGAACGATCCCAGCTTCCAGGTGCTGCTGGGTGATGATCAGCGCAAACTGGCCGACTATCTGAATACGCTGGCCTCCCAGGGCCGGGCGCAGTGGACGGTCAACGATGTGGCCATGGCGTTTCGCGGTCTGGGCATCCTGCCGTATCTGCCCTCACCGCAGGATCTGGTCGCCGAGGGCTTCGGCGGTCCGGTCGACACCACGCTGTGGTTCGGCGGTCCGCAGCAGGCGCAGGCCGAGGCGTTCCTCGAACAGCAGGCCCTCGCCGCACAATCCTCGGCGGGCCCGCTCGCTTTCCGCGCGCCCTGGTACAGCCCGTGGGAGCTGTATCCGAAGGAGTCCGAACACATCGATATGGGCCGGGCGTTCCTGCGCATCACCATGGCCCTGGGCATGCTCATCGCGGCGGCGTGGGTGCTGTGGTTCGTGATCTCGGTGCTGCTGACCTACGCGCCCTGAGCGCGCACAGTCCCGCGTACAGCGCGGTCACCGCCGCGATCGCCGCGCCCGTACCGCCGAGCACATCGGTCGGATAGTGATATCCGAGCCCGATCATGCCCACCGCTATTCCGGCCAGGACCACCGCCGCCACCACGATCGTCACGACGCGGGTGCGCGTCCGCTCGGCCACGAGCACGAAAGCCGTTGCCACGGAGACGAATTGGACAGTGTGCCCGCTCGGATACGCCAGGTAGTCGTGTAAGTGCCGATGCCACAGAGGCTTCAGCGCCACCGCGTTGACCGCCACCACCAACTCCGGTGCCACGAGCAGGAATCCGACGATCCACCACTGCCGCCGCCCGGCGTACCAGACGGCACCGATGACCAGCAGCGGCAGCACGATGTACCCGTTGCTGGGAATCACCAGCGCCTCGAATACGCCCGGATGCGTGCCCAGCGCACGATCGATCCCGTCCCCGATCCACCGATCGAAGCCGGTCGGCCCGCCGTCGTTCGGAATCACCGCGCCGATCGCGATGGTCGTGATCGTCGCGACGACCACCGCGACCAGCAACCACAACTCCCTACTCCCCCTGATGCGAGCTCGGATCGTCGAGCATGGCCGCGTGCAGCATCGCCTCGGGTACGCCCAGGGCCTCGACCAGGGTCGGTGCGTGCGGGCGCAGGCGGTCGACCAGTTCGTTCACGCCGCGGCGGACGGATTTCGCGCGGTCCACGGACATGAAGCGGTGCATGATGAACCACGCCTGGTTCTGTTCGATGGTCGAGTAGACGAACAGATCGCAGACGCTGTCGGCCAATTCGCGGGCCTCGGGATCGTCGATTCCGGCGATGCCCTCGATGAACGCCTCCAGGATCAGCCGCTCGATATGGGCCTCGCCCGCCAGCAGGATGTGGTCCTGCGCGTTGTTGAACGCCTCGAACGGATTGGTGTCCTGGGCCCGGGCGCGCAGCCGGTGCGCGGCCGTGCGGACCAGATAGTCCTCGCGGTCGGCGAACAGCTGCAGTTGCACCGAGCGGCGGGCCAGATCGCCGTCGTCCACGCCGTTGTCGGACAGATCGCGCAGCCGCTGGATCAGCTGGCGCACACCGGAACTCTCGCGCACCACGTCGCGGGCCATGGTCGCGGCGAACCGCACCCAGCCCAGCGCGTCCAGATCGCGCACCTCATCGGCGTAGGAGGTCAGCAGTTCCTTGGCCACCAGCTGGGTCAGCACCAGATTGTCACCCTCGAAGGTGGTGAACACATCGGTATCGGCCTTCAGCGTCACCAGCCGGTTCTCGGTGAGATAGCCCGCGCCGCCGCACGCTTCGCGACATTCCTGGATGGCGATGGTGGCGTGCCGGGTCTGCGCGGCCTTCAGGCCCGCCGCCCGCTTCTCCAGCGCCCGCTGCGCGGTCGGATCCAGATCCTGTCCGGTCTGGATGACATGCATGCGCCGCACCAGATCGTTCTGCGCGAACGCCAGCGCGAACGAACGCGCCACCAGCGGCAGTAGGCGACGCTGATGGCTGCGGTAGTCCAACAGCACCGTCTCCTCGCCGGTCTCGGGGTCCTTGAACTGCCGCCGCTTCTCGGCGTAGCGCAGCGCGATACTCAACGCCACCCGCGCACCGGCCGCGGCCGCGCCGCCGACGCTGACCCGCCCGCGCACCAGCGTGCCCAGGGTGGTGAAGAAGCGTCGGCTCTGATTCTCGATCTCCGAGCTGTAGGTGCCGTCGGGTTCCACGTCGGCGTAGCGGTTGAGCAGGTTCTCGCGCGGAATTCGCACGTGGTCGAACAGGATTCGGCCGTTGTCCACACCGGCCAGCCCACCCTTGAGCCCGCAGTCGGAGGTGGTGACCCCGGGCAGATCGTTACCCTCCTCGTCGCGGATCGGGACCAGGAAGCAATGCACGCCCCGACCTTCGCCATCGGTGATCAGCTGCGCGAACACCGCGGCCATGCGGGCGTGTTCGGCCGCACCGCCGATGTAGTCCTTGCGCGCGGACGCGGTCGGGCTGTGCACCACGAATTCTCGCGTCGCGGGATCGTAGGTCGCGGTGGTCTCCAGATTCGCGACATCGCTGCCGTGCCCGGATTCGGTCATCGCGAAGCAGCCGAGCAGATCCAGCGACAGCAGCTGCTTGACCACATCGTCGTGGCGCTCGGTGCCCAGATTCTCCACCGCGCCGCCGAACAGACCCCACTGCACGCCGGATTTCACCCACAGCGACAGATCCGCGTAGGCCAGCATCTCCAAGCCGGTGACCGCCGCGCCGGGCTCGCCGGTGCCGCCGTGCTCGAGCCGGAAACCCTTTTCGGCGAGGCCGAATTCGGTGACCAGCCGCATCTGGTCGAGCACCCGCGCCCGCGCGCCCTTGTAGTCCAGATAGGGATCGGCGAACAGGCGGTCGTCGCACAGTTGCCGACGCGCCTGCTCGCGAACCTCCCGCCACGGCCCGTCGAGTGCCGCGCGTAGATGATCCGCCGAGGTCTTGGATTCGGTCGCCATAACTCGACCCTAACGGCGTGACCGGCGCCCGCCCTCGTGATCGGCCTCACGTGTCGTGCGAGCCGAGGCTGACGATCCGTGCGGTCGCTACTACTTTTGCGAGGTATGAGCGATGAGGTGCAGACGCAACCTATCCAGGTGCTGCCGGTGCCCGAACAACAGAATCGCGTCCGGCAGGTGCTCGGCCGCGTCGTCGACCGGCTCGTGGCCGAACGTCAGGCGACCGTCGACGCCGTCGTGCCCGCGCCCACCCCGCTGCAACCGGTCGATCTCACCGACGACGCCCGCGTCACCCAGGTGCTGGAACTGGCCGAGCGCGTCGGGGATGTGGTGCTGGCCTCGGGCACCTCGGTCATGGACACCACCAATCACGTCGAATTCATCGCCTCGACCTACGGTCTGTCCCAATGCGATATCGACGTCACCTACAACGCGATCCGCATCTCCGCCGACCGCGGCCCGTCGCTGCCGCCCGCGAGCACCATGCGCGTGGTCAACCACCGATCGCTGGATTTCACCCGCTTGGCCGCGGTGGACCGGCTCACCCGACGCATCCGCCGCGAGGTGGTGCCGCCGGAGGACGCGCAGCAGGCGCTCGAGGCGATCACCACCGCACCGCATCCGTACAACCGCTGGGTGGCGACCTTCGGCTGGTCACTGCTGGCCGCCGCGATCGGATTCCTGGTCGGCGGCGGCGTTCTGGTGGCCGCGGTCAGCTCGATCGCCACCGCGCTCATCGACCGTACCAATCGCGCGCTCAACCGTCGCGGCCTGCCGTTCTTCTTCCAGGCCATCGCCGGCGGCGCGATCGCCACCGCGCCCGCGATCCTACTGGCCACCTTCGCCGGTCGGCTCGAGGCCAATCCGTCGCTGATCGTCGCGGCCGGAATCACCGTGCTGCTCAGTGGATTACAACTGGTCGGCGCGGTCGAGGACGCGATCACCGGCGCACCCATCACCGCCGCGGCCCGCATGCTCGAGGTGCTCATGATGACCGCGGGCATCATCGCCGGAGTGGCCCTGGCGCTGCGATTGGCCGAGCCGCTGCACGCGGTGTCGCCGACGATCGATATGCAGTCCTCGTCCGATATCACCAATCTGCCGCTGAAGGTGACCGCCGGTGCGGTGGCCTCCCTGGCCTTCGCGCTGGCCTGCTACGCGGAGCGTCGGGCCCTGGCGGCGGCCGGACTCAGCGGTGCGGTGGCCACCGTCTGCTATCTGGTCACCCAACACGCCAACTTCGGTCCCGTCGTGGCCTCCGGCGCGGCCGCCACCGTGGTGGGTCTGGCCGGTGGTCTGATGGCCCGCCGCGCGCTCACCCCGCCGCTGGTGGTCGCGATGGCCGGAATCACCCCGCTGCTACCGGGTTTGACGGTCTACCGCGGCCTGCAGGCGCTGCTGGCATCGGAACCGCTGATGGGCCTGAGCAAACTGTTCGCCGCGTTCGCGATCGGCTGCGCGCTGGCCGCCGGTGTCGTACTCGGTGAATGGTTCGCCCGCTTCCTGCGCCGCCCGCGACTGCTGCTGCGATTCCAGGGAATTCGACGCCCGACCATGGCCGGACCCGACAGCTAGGCGCCTTCGACACCCAATCCGATCGTGCGCGCCAGATCGGCCAGCGTGGCATCGAACAGCGCGTCCGGATCGCCCACGGGCATCGGATAATTGCCGAACACCTCGAGGGTCACATGCCCGTACAGCCGCGCCCACAGCTGGATCATCAGATAGGTCACCCCCAGGTCCAGCTTCTCGGCGGGGAATTTATGTTCCGAGGCGGCCAGGAGCGCGGCTTGGAAGCCGATGAGGTCCTCGCGCAATGCCTCCGGAATCACCTCGGCCGGGGGCGTGACGATGTCGTAGGTCGCCAGCAGCCGGCCCGCCGCCGCCAGGAAGATCTGCCCGAACGGCTCGTCGACCTGCCGCATGGCGCTGGGCCCGGATCCGGTGGGCGAGGCGAACACCAGCGTGAATTCCCGCGCGTGCGCCAGCGCCCAGTGCCGAAATCCCTTGCAGATGGCGAACAATTGCACCACCCCGTCATCGGGTAACTCCGCCGCCTGTGCCGCGAGTTCCGCGGCCAGATCCGCGCAGATGTCGTGGCGCAACCCCGCCACCAACTCCTCGCGCGAGGAGTAATACCGATACAGCGCGGGCGCGGTGATGCCCAGCTCCCGCGCGATCGCGCGCAACGTCACCGCCTCCGGACCCTGCTGTACCAGAAGCGTTCTCGCCACCCGCCGAATGTCCCCATCATTCACCGCGGGCACCCGACCCCGGCGCGCGGGCTGGTTCATCCCTCTCCGACCTGCTAGTTCCCGATTTCTGTATTGGGACGAGCCTAACGGGCCCAGCATTCTCCCGTGGCGGCGGAGGATCCGTCCGCCGTAACCCGTTGTGCCCCATTTTCGTATCGGCGACGGCCGCGCCGTCCTAGCATTTTTCCGTGGCGGCGGAGGATCTGATCTCCGGGGGACTCACCGAACTGCTCGGTGGCATCTTCGGCGGGGTCGTACTGGCGGGGGTGGCGACGATCGCCCTGACCAAACTCGCGGACAAACTAGGCGAGGGTCTCTACGGATTGCTCACCGCGCTGCCTCGCCGGGCGGCCGACCGAATCGCGCTGGTGCTCAGCGAGGACAAGCGGATCACCCGCTATCGCGCGGGCATACCCGATCGGTACGGCAGGCATGTGCTCACCCGGCAGCGGCGCATCGATGTGGAGTCGCTGTATGTGGCGCTGCAGTACGAATACGGCGGACGCCGCCACGACCTGCGACGCAAGGTGCTTCGCGAACGAGCGGTGCTACTGCTCGGCGAGGCCGGGGCGGGCAAATCGCTGCTGTCGAAGTATCTGCTGCTGCGCTGGGCCGAGCTGCCGCGCAAAGCTCGTGCCGCGCAGCAGATTCCGGTGCTGGTAGAGTTGCACCGCTGCACCGGCGACATCGACCTGATCGGCCTGATCGCCCAGCGCTTCCGGCTCCCCCGCGACCGCGACGACACGCGAGCGCGTGAATTCGTGGCGCGCAGACTCGACGACGGCGCGCTGCGCGTGATTTTCGACGGCCTCGACGAGGTCGCCACCGATCAGCAGTCCGCCGTGATGGCCGAGCTGGAGACCTTCCGCGAGGACCACGCGGGCGGCGTGGGTACCAATGCGGTGATGGTCACCTGTCGCGAATCCGCGTACACCGGCGCCCTGGGCAATTTCGAGCGGGTCACCATCGCGGGCTTCGACGATTCGTCGATCCTGCGCTTCCTCGACCTGTGGCTGACAATCGAACGCGCACCGCAGGGCGGGCTCAGCGAGTCGGAGAAGACCGAATTAGGTACGGCCGAAAGCTTTTTCGATCGAATCCGGCAGAGCCCGCAACTGCATCAGCTGGCCCGCACCCCGCTGCTGTTGAATCTGCTCGCCGACCTCTACACCGGCAGTCTGGTCCGCCGCGGCCGCACTCTGCCGACCTCTCGCGCCGCGTTCTACGCCCGGGTCACCGATCATATGATCACCCGGGACCTGCTGCTGGACCGCGGCGAACGCGCCTCCCCGTACGAACCGGGCGACAAACTCGCGGTGCTGCGGCGGGTGGCGCTGACCATGACCGAGGAACCCGCACCCAACGGCGACCGGCTCATCATCGAGCGAGAACGCCTGCGCAAGACCATCACCAATACCCTCACCGCATTGGACCTGCGCCTCGAATACGGCCGCGAACTGCTGCGCGATCTGCTCGATCGCAGCCAGATGCTGATCGGCTCCGACGCCGGGGACCGATACTGGTTCCCGCACCGCAGCTTTCAGGAGTACTTCACCGCCCGCGCCCTGGCAGGACCGACCGGCGTCGATCGCCTGCTCGCCGGATACCGGTCCGATCCCGCCTTCTGGCACGACACCGTCAGTTTCTGGTGCGGCCTGGACGGCACCGACGCGACCGCCGTGGTGGAACCGCTGTTCGCCGCCGAGGACGCGCAACATCGGGTACTCGCATTGGAATGTCTGGCCGAGGCGAGCGAGATCGCCGAGGATCTCGCCGACCGCATCGTCGCCCACTTTCTCGCGCAATTGCCTACGGCCCAGCATATTTCGGAGCTCAATTCCACCATCGCCGCGCTCGGTTCGCTGGCGGGGCGCAATACCGAACGCGGACGACTCGTACGCGCCCGCCTCGAGGAGTACGCCGAAACCCATCTCGGCGCCGCCATTCTCGCACTCGCCCGATCCGGCCGCGCCGACGCCGCCGAATTCCTCGTACGCCTCGCCGTGCGCGTTCCCGACAGCACACGCATCGCTCAGGGCTTGCGGTCGATGGGCGATACCGCGGTCCCGGCACTGACCGAGGCCGCCGAGCGGGGCAGGCTGTGGGCGCTGGACATTCTCGGCGACATCGGCACACCGAGCGCCGCGATCGCCCTCGCCGGATTCCTCTGGGATCGGCGCGAGCGCACCGAGCCGACACGGGTACGGGCCGCGTGGTGGCTGGCAGTACGCCTGCGCCGGTTCACCGTCGAGTCCGCCCTCGCCGACCGAGCGCCGCTGGGCGACCGCAAAGGCGACTATTCGGCGGTGGACAACGCCTGGGCTCCGTTCACCGACGAGCCGCACGGACGCCTGGCACAGCTGGTGGGGCGCATCGCGTTCCTGGCCGATCAGTCGGAGCCGCCGTCACATCTGGCCGAGCGCGTCGATCCGCGGATCGCGATCCTGCTCGCCAGCCTGATGCTGCTGCGCACCCCGAGGGAGGGCTTCTCACAGTATCTGCAATCGGTCGCACCCCAGGAACACGCCGTCTACGAGCGCGAGCGCTACGGTCCGGTCGGCACCCGGCACACCCCGGTCGCCCCGGAACGGGTCATTGCCTACCTGCGCGATCTGCCCACGCCGCGAGCCCGCATCCGCATGCTGAAGGCCATGCCGAAGGCGGTGCGCCAGGCGCTGTTCGAGGTGCTGGTCATCTTTCCGGCCAACCGCCCGTATGACGACGCCGAACGGGCGAGTCAATGGTCACGCGCGGCCCGCGACACCGAACATCGCACCCGGGAACTGCATTTCGCTTGGGTGACGCTGCTGACCGCCGCCGTCCTCGCGACCATGGGGGCCGGAATCTACCGGATGATCGCGACCGTCACGCACACCTGGCCGTGGGCTACGGTCGGTCTGGCCTGGACCATCCTGCTCATGGCCGCGGGCTGGACCGTGGCCTTCGTCGTCTTCATCCTGTTGGACGAGTGGGACTTCGGGGACTGGTTCCTACCCGCGGTGCTGGCGGCCCTGGCCGATCTGCTGTGCTTCGTGGGCTTCGCCGTCGCCGGGGTGCAGACCATTGTGTCCTGGTTCGGCTCGCGATTGTCGGCCGTGGTGCTCGCCGCGACGCTGATGGCGATCGTCCTGCTCGGCAGCCTCGCCCGACGGCTGGACCGGGAGAGCAACAACCCGTTCCGTCGCGTCATCCACGCCCACCGCCGCGCCGCGTCCCGGCATTCAGCGTGATCCGCTGTCCCCCAACCCGATCGAGGTCGCGATATCACCCAGCGTCGCATCGAACAGCGCGTCCGGATCGGTCACCATCAGCGGATAGTTGCCGAACGCCTCGAGGGTCACATGTCCGTAGAGCCGGGCCCAGGACTGGATCATGACGTAGCTGATGCCGAGGTTCAGCTTCTCGGCGGGAAACTTCACCCCCGACTCCGACAGCACGCGCAGCAGTTCGGTCTGGAAGGCGACCAGATCCCCGCGCAGACCGTCGGGGATGAATTCGGTAGGCGGGGTGACGATCTCGTATTCGGTGAGTAATCGGCCCGCCGCCGCCAGGAACAGCCGACCCACCGGTTCGCCGAACTGGCGCATGGCACTGGGCGTTCCGGGGCCGGCGGGCGAGGCGAACACCAGGGTGAATTCGCGCGAGTGGGTCAGCGCCCACTGCCGGAAACCGCGCAGCACCGCGAAGAACCGGACCCCGGCATCGTCGGGTGCGCCGTCGTGGGCGGCGGTCAGATCCACGGCCAGATCGTCGCAGACATCCGAGCGCAGGGTGGCCAGCAGATCGTCGCGCGAACCGTAGTAGCGGTAGAGCGCGGGAGCGGTGATGCCGAGCTCCCGCGCGATCGCGCGCAGGGTCACCGCCTCGGGACCCTGATCGACCAGGAGCGCCCTGGCCACCCGCCGGATGTCCGCGTCGTTGACCGCGGGCGCCCGGCCCCTGCGCGCCGGAATCGTCATTCGTATGCGACCTGCCAGCTCTTGATGCCGTTCAACCATCCCGAGCGTAGCCGCTTGGGCTCGGAAATCTGGCGCAGGTTGGGCATCACGTCGGCAATCGCGTTGAAGATCAGATCCAGTTGCAGCCGGGCCAGATTCGCGCCGAGGCAGTAGTGCGTGCCCGTGCCGCCGAAGCCCACGTGCGGGTTGGGATTGCGCATCACGTCGAATTCGAAGGGCCGCTCGAAGTGATCCTCGTCGAAATTGGCCGAGGCGTAGAACAGTCCGACGCGCTGCCCCTTCTTGATCGGAGTGCCGCCGATCTCGGTATCGCAGGTGGTGGTGCGCTGGAACGCGGTGACCGGGGTGGCCCAGCGGACGATCTCGTCCGGCGCGGTGCGCGGCCGCTCGGCCCGGTAGCGCTCCCACTGCTCGGGATTGTCGACGAAGGCCTTCATACCGTGGGTGGTGGCATTGCGCGTGGTCTCGTTGCCCGCGGTGGACAGCAGGATCACGAACCAGGCGAACTCCTCGGAGTTCAGCGCCTCACCGTCGCGGTCGGCCTGCAGCAGCGTGGAGGCGATGTCGTTCACCGGACACCGCTGCTTCTCCTCGGCCAGGTTGTAGGCGTAGCCCATGATCTGCGCGTTGGCCATCCGGAAATCGCCGTCGAAGTCCGGATCGTCGTAGGAGATCATGTGATTGGTCCACTCGAAGATCTTGTGCCGATCCTCCTGCGGGATGCCGACCAGTTCGGCGATCGTCTGCAGGGGCAGCTCGCAGGCCACCTGCTGGACGAAATCCCCGCCGCCGTTCTTGCGCGCCTCGTGCACGATGCGTTCGGCGCGCTCGGTCAGCGCTGCGCGCAGGCTCTCCACCGCGCGCGGGGTGAAGCCCTTGGAGATGATGCGCCGGCTCTTGGTGTGCACCGGCGGATCCATATTGATCAACAGTCCGGCCTGGATGTCGATCTCCGCGCGCGTGATGTCCGGATTGAACCGGATGATCGCCGAATTCGCGGTCGAGGAGAAGATCTCGGGATGCTTGGAGATCTCCTTGATGTGATCGAGTTTGGTGACGACCCAATAGCCGCCGTCGTCGAAACCGCTGACCCCGGCCGGCTGGGGGTTCCACCACACCGGCGCCGTGCGGCGCAGTTCGGCGAACTCCTCGATCGGCAGCCTGGTGGCCCACAGATCCGGATCGGTGAAATCGAACCCGGCGGGGATCGAGGGCAGGGACGGTGCTGACACGGGAACCTCCTTTGGAACACGTTCCAGAGGAGTGAACCACATCACAACCCATTTGTGAACGGGTATTAGTAAATATCGTTCACAAACGTCGCCGGGGGCATTGACGGCGGATCAATAGGCGCCGTCCCCGCGCGTGACCACGCCGATCGTCCGCGCGATGAGCAGCAGATCCAGCACCATCGACCAGTTCTCCACATAGGACAGATCCAGTCGTACCGAATCCTCGAGCGACAGATCCGAACGCCCGCTGACCTGCCACAGCCCGGTCACGCCGGGTTTGACCAGCAGCCGCCGCCGCATCATGCCGTCGTAGGAGTCGACCTCGCGACGCACCTGCGGACGCGGGCCCACCACGCTCATATCGCCGCGCAGCACATTGAAGAACTGCGGCAGCTCGTCGAGGGAGTACTTGCGGATCACCCGGCCCACGGGCGTGATGCGCGGATCCTCGCGCAGCTTGAAGAACAGCGGATTGCCGCCGTTGGCATCGATCAGCGCGCCGACGTGAGCGTCGGCGTCGGCGAACATACTGCGGAACTTCACCATCCGGAACGGCTTGCCGTCCCGGCCGATTCGCTCCGACAGATAGAACACCGGCCCCGGACTGGTCAGTTTGACCGCGGCCGCGATGCCGATCAGCATCGGCGCGATGGCCAGCAGCGCCGCCGCGGCGAAGCAGAAGTCGAACACGCCCTTGCCGATCGAACCGGCCCGGCTGTACTGCGGCCGTCCGACGTGCAGCATCGGCATATCGGCGACCAGCCGATGGGTGAGCCGGGTCTCGGCGATATCGACCAGCCCCGGCGCGACGATGAGCTCCACCCCCAGCGGCGCCAGCTCCCAGGCCATGTACCGGAAATCGGCCGGGCCCAGATTGTCGGTGGCGGTCACCGCCACGGTGTCCGCACCCGTGCGCCGCACCGCCTCGAGCACCGAACGATCGTCTCCCACAACGGGAACGGTTCGTTTGTCCACACTCAGATCCGGTGCGGAGCCGTCGGGTGTACAGACCCCTACCACCTGATAGCCGGAGGTCAGTTCGCGCGAGAACGCGGCGACCATAGCGGTGGCCGAGCTGCGGCTGCCGACCACGAGTACGCGGGTCGAATATCCGCCCGCCACCCGGCGTCTGGCGACCCAGCCGCGCCACAGCCGCCGCTGCACCATCAGGCCCACCACCCCCAGCGGGAGCGCGATGGCCAGATAACCGCGAGCGATATCGAAGCCGACGATCAGCGAGCCGATCGCGACCACGCCGAACAGCTTCAGCGTCGCCGCGACGATTCGACGGTATTCCTCTGTGCCGCAGCCGATCACGCGCGGTGAGCGGGTCCCGGCCGCGGCCAGCAGGCCCGCCCACACGACCCCGAGCAGCAGCGAGACCGCGGTGTAGCGCACCTCCCCGGGTAATCGCATGGCCAACGGCGGATCCGCGGGCCCGCCGAAGCGAATCACCTGCGCGGCGGCGACGGCCAGGCCGACGACCACGAGATCGCCGATCCACAGCCGCCGAACGTATTCGCTCTGCCATCGCTCTCGTTCGGAGCGTGGCCGCGCCGCTGCGCGCGCGGGAGTACCCGCGCGGAGTTCGAAACTCATGAATGAACGCACCTCCCCCATGGGAGAACTCGGTTCCCGTTCCGATCCCCGCTGACCGGTTCCCCATGGGATTCAAGACCATGACACCCGATGGGTTCGACGATGTTTCGCCGACCAGAAGCCGAATGTTACTGGGGTACGTGCGGCCGTGTGCGCCGAATGCGCTCGGGGCCAACGTATCCCGGAGATAGCCCAGAAAGTGGCAACCGGTTCCTTCTCACACACCCCCATTCGGACCTTACCGACGTACCCGCAGGTGCGACCGTCCAGTCGGCCCCGAAACCCTGTGTGAGTCTTTCATTCCGAGGATTTGCGGAGTAGCTCCTGGAATACTGCCGGGTTTGCGCGAATAAATACCGACCGGAATTCGCGGGAAGGTCCTCTCAATCTCGGCGCGTCGCCGGTGAAAGGTGTTGTAACGTAACGACAGTCGACGTCGACGTGCAGTTCGTATCGGCGGTTCCGCCGACGATTCCGACCCTGCGAAAGGTGGGGGAATTCTCTCGTGCGTTGCCGTCTGTGTGACTCCGAACGTCTGGTGAGCGTGGTCGATCTGGGCGCCACACCGCCCTGCGAAAAGTTCCTCACCGCAGCCGAACTCGATCTTCCCGAGCCGACCTTCCCGCTGCATCTGCGGGTGTGCGCGGATTGTCTGCTGCTGCAGCTGCCCGCGCTGATCACCCCCGCGGAGACGTTCACCGAGTACGCCTACTTCTCCTCCTACTCCGACAGCTGGGTCCGGCACGCGAAAGCGTTTGTCGATCAAGCGATCACGGAGCTGGCGCTGCGCCCTGACTCGTTCGTGGTGGAGGTGGCCAGCAACGACGGCTACCTGCTGCAGCACATGGTCGACGCCGGGGTGGGCTGTCTGGGCATCGAGCCGTCGGTCAATGTCGGGGCGGCCGCCCGCGACAAGGGCGTGCCGACGGTCACCGCGTTCCTCACCGAGGAACTGGCCAAGGACATCCGCACCGAACACGGTCCGGCGGATCTGGTGGTGGCCAACAATGTCTACGCCCATGTCCCGGATCTGCGCGATTTCACCCGCGCGCTGCGCGAACTGCTCGCCGACGACGGCTGGCTGTCTATCGAGGTGCACCACGCGCTGAATCTGGTGCGGCTGGGCCAGTTCGACACCATCTATCACGAACATTTCCAGTACTACACGGTCCTGTCGATCCAGGCCGCCCTGGCCACCGCCGGGCTGACCGTGGTCGACGTGGAACTGCTGCCCACCCACGGCGGATCGCTGCGGGTCTGGGCGCGGCCCCGGCCGGTCGCGCAGGTCCGTCCGCGGGTGGCCGATCTGCTGCGTGTCGAGGCCGAGGCCGGATTACACAGTGTCGCAGGCTATTCCGGGCTGCGACCGCGCGCCGAACGGGTGCGCCAGGAGCTGCTGCGCTTCCTGCTGGACTGTCGCGCCGAGGGGCGGCGGGTGGTCGGCTACGGTGCGCCCGGCAAGGGCAACACACTGCTCAACTACTGCGGCATCCGGCCGGATCTACTGCCCTACACCGTGGATCGCAACCCGTACAAGCACGGCCGCTACACCCCCGGCACCCGAATTCCGATTCTGGCCCCCGAACGCCTCGAGGACGATCGGCCGGATGTGGTGCTGGTGCTGCCGTGGAATCTCGAAGCCGAGATCACCGCGCAGTTGCGGCATATCGGCTCGTGGGGCGCGGAGCTGGTGTATCCGCTGCCCACATTGCATCGCGTGGAACCCGCAGGGAGTTATTCGTGAAAGTCGTTCTGTTCTGTGGCGGTTACGGCATGCGCATGCGCGGCGGCACCGAGGATCCGGTACCCAAGCCCATGCAGCTGGTCGGGCCGCGGCCGCTGATCTGGCACGTCATGCGCTACTACGCGCATTACGGGCACAAGGATTTCGTACTGTGCCTGGGCTACGGCGCGGCCCACATCAAGAACTTCTTCCTGACCTATCAGGAGTCGGTGTCCAACGACTTCGTCATCCGAGGCGGGCAGGTGGAGCTGCTGGCCTCCGATATCAGCGACTGGACCATCACCTTCGTCGATACCGGTCTGGAATCGGCCATCGGCGAACGCCTGCGCCGGGTGCGCGAACATCTGACCGGGGAGCGCTACTTCCTCGCCAACTACGCCGATGTGCTCACCGACGCGCCGCTGGACGAGATGATCGACAAGACCGTCTCCGCGGGCGCGGCCGCCTCGATGATGATCGTGCCGCCGCAGTCGTCGTTCCACTGCGTGGATGTCGACGCCGCCGGCAGCGTCGAGCACATCACGCCGGTCTCACGCCTGCCGATCTGGGAGAACGGGGGCTATTTCGTCCTCACCCAGGAGGTTTTCGATCTGCTGCCGCCCGGCGGTGATCTGGTCGAGGACGCCTGCGGCGCATTGGCCGCGCAGGGCCGATTGGTCGGCTATCAGCATCTGGGCTTCTGGAAACCGGCCGACACCTTCAAGGAGCGCGCCGAACTCGACGCCGCCTACCACTCCGGGCAGCGGCCGTGGATGGTGTGGGAGCGGAGCCGGGCCGCATGCTGAGCCTGCGCGGCGACGTGCACGAGATCGCGCTGGTCGGCGCGCACTGCGACGATCTGGCGATCGGCGCGGGCGGCACACTGCTGACCCTCGCCGAGGCGACGCCCGGACTGCGGGTCCGGGCGCTGGTGCTGTGCGGCGGGGATACCGACCGCGCGTCCGAGGAGCGGGCCGCGCTCGAATCCTTCTGCCCCGGAGCCGATCTCGAACTGACCGTGCTGACGCTGCCGGACGGGCGCACCCCGTCCCACTGGGGTATCGCCAAGTCCGCGGTGCACGAGCTGAGCCGCCGCGGCGCACCGGATCTGGTGTTCGCCCCGCAGCCCGGCGACGCCCATCAGGATCACCGGCTGCTCGCCGAGCTGGTGCCCACCGAATTCCGCGATCAGCTGGTGCTCGGCTACGAGATCCTCAAGTGGGAGACCGATACGCCGCGGCCCACGCTGTTTCATCCGCTCAGCACGCAGATCGCGCTGCGCAAGGCGGAGCTGTTGATCAAACACTATCCCTCCCAGCGGGATCGGGACTGGTTCGACGAACAGTCCTTCCTCGGGCTGGCCCGGCTGCGCGGTGTGCAGTGCCGCGCCCGCTACGCCGAGGCATTCGTGATCGATAAGGCCGCCGTCGTCTTCGGAGGTAAGTGACCATGCGGGTTCTGCTCACCGGACATCAGGGATATCTCGGCACGGTCATGGCGCCCGTGCTCGCCGCGGCCGGACACGAGGTGACCGGGCTGGACATCGGCTACTTCGCCGACTGCGTACTCGGCGAGGCCCCGACCGATCCGCCGGGCGTCACCGCCGATCTGCGCGAACTGACCGCCGAACATCTGGCCGGATTCGACGCGGTGGTGCATCTGGCGGCGCTGTCCAACGATCCGCTCGGCGCGCTGGCCCCGCAGATCACCTACGACATCAACTATCACGCCTCGGTGCGGCTGGCCGAACTGGCCAAGGCCGCCGGGGTGCGACGGTTCCTGTACGCCTCGACGTGTTCGGTCTACGGTGCGGCCGGGGACGGGCTCGTCGGAGAGGACGCGCCACTGCGACCGCTCACGCCCTATGCGGAGAGCAAGGTGCGGGTCGAAGACAATGTCGCCGCGCTCGCCGATTCCGGGTTCTGCCCGGTATTCCTGCGCAATGCCACCGCCTTCGGCTTCTCGCCGCGGCTGCGCGCCGATATCGTGCTCAACAATCTGGTCGGCTACGCGGTACTGACCGGTGAGGTGCGGGTGCTGTCGGACGGCACACCGTGGCGTCCGCTCGTGCACGCCGCCGATATCGCCGCCGCCTTCGCGGCCTGCCTCACCGCGCCCGCCGAGCGAATCTCCGCGCGCGCCTACAATATCGGCGACGAATCGAACAATCTGACCGTCGCGCAGATCGCCCAGGCGGTGGTCGAGGCGGTTCCCGGCGCCACGCTCGCCATCACCGGCGAGACCGGCTCGGATCCGCGCTCCTACCGGGTCGACTTCTCCCGGGCGCGCGCCGAACTGAACTTCCGGGCGGAGTGGAGTGTGGCCGCGGGCGCGGTCGAGCTGGCGCGGGAGTACCGCGCGCGCGGGCTCACCGCCGCGGATTTCCACTCGCGCTTCACCCGACTGGCTCAGCTGCGCGAGCTCAAAGACACCGGCGCACTGGATGATTCGCTGCGCCGCCTCACGATCGGGGCGTGAGGTGCCCGGCGGCGCGCAGTGCGGCCCAACTGCCCGCGGCGCGGTCGCGGGCCGAGACGACGGTGATCGGGCTCGGCCAGGCGATGGCCAGTTCGGGATCGTCGTGGGCGACCGCCAGGTCCTCGGCCGGATCGTGCGGGCGGTCGATGCGGTAGCACACGTCGGCGACCTCGGTCAGCGCCTGGAATCCGTGCAGGAACCCCGGCGGGACGTACAGAGTGCGAAAGTCGTTGTCGTCCAGCAGGAATGCCTGACAGCCTCCGAAGGTGGGCGAATCCGGACGGATATCGATCAGCACGTCGTACACCGCGCCGTGCGCGCAGCGCACCAGCTTCGCCTCGCCGCGCCCGGACCGGCCGTGCAGACCGCGAACCACCCCGCGCACCGAACGCGACTGCGAATCCTGCACGAAGGCCGCCGCGGCCCCGGCGACACCCAGCCGGGCGTCGAATTCCTGCGCGTCGAAAGTGCGTGTGAACAAACCTCTTTCGTCGCGATGCGGTTGCGGGGTCAGCACCAGGACGTCCGCCAGTTCGGCCGGTTCGATGAGCACCAGGCCATGGTGTCACGCGACGGATGCGCCGAGCGAGCGAATGGCGAGGCGACGCCGTGAACCGTTCCGAAACGTCTCCCCCCGCCGTCGCGGGCTGTCGGGCCTGCGGTTCGACGATGCTGCGCACCGTGCTGGATCTGGGCGAAATGCCCGCGGCCGATCATTTTCCGCACCGCGAGGAATCATTCGACGCCGACCCCCTACACGCCCTGGCGATGGCGCTGTGCGAGCGCTGCGGACTGGCCCAGCTGGCCGAGGACGATACGGTCACCGACGAACCGCGCGGCGTCGAACCGCGGGCGCTGCGCGAACAGGCCGCCGACGCGGTCCGGCGTATCGCCGCCACGGGCATGCTGCGCGGACGCACGGTTCGCGAATTCGGCAGTCCGCACGGCGGCACCTGGCTGCCGCTGCTCGCCGCCCACGGCTGCCTCGAAATCGCGCACGCCCCGGCCGATATCGTGGTGGACAGCTTCGGCATCATGCACGCGCCCGACCAACGCGCCGCCGCGGCCGAGCGCGCGGCCGCGGTCCGCGCGGGCGGGGTGCTGCTACTGCAATTCCATTCGCTGGCCGCGATTCTCGCGCAGCGCCAGTGGAACGCGCTGCGCCACGGCCACTTCGCCTACTACTCGCTGACCGCCCTGTGCGAGCTGTTCGCCGCGGCCGGACTGTATCCGGCCACCGCCTGGGAATTCGATCTGTACGGCGGCACGGTACTGGTCGCATTCGTGCACCGGGCGGTGACGCCCGATCCGCGCGTGCGCGAGATCCTCGAATCCGAGGCCGGGCTCACCGATCCGGCGACGCTGGCGCCCCTGCAGGACAGTGCCGATCGCCAGGCCGCGGCGCTGCGTCACTGGCTCGGCCACGAGGCCGATCGCCATCACCGGATCTACGCCTACGGCGCGGCCTCGCGCGCGGTCGCGCTGTTCGCCCGCGCCGGTCTGCGTCGCTCGCAGCTGGCCGGTGTTGCCGACGCCTCGCTCACCAAACAGGGTCGACGCATGCCGGGCACCGATATTCCGATCATCTGTCCGGCCGAACTCGTTGCGGCACAGCCGGATCGAATCTTACTGACCCTGCCCGACCTCGCCCGCGAGGTCGAGGAGAGTCTGCCCAGCCTGCGTGGGCGCTGGGTGGTGGAGATACCGCAACCGCCGTGAGAACCGGCCGTGCGGGGTGTTCCACAGATCGGGGCCGCACCCGGGTGGGTGCGGAGATGACACACAGGGACGACGCGTCCGGCACGACGCGCCGGTAGATGAGGAATCGCAAACCATGAAGCACACGACCCAGCGCGCGCTCGCGCGCACCACCGTCGCCGCGGCCGCGGCAGCGGGTTTGATCGCCGGAACCGGTATCGCCGATGCCGGGGTCGACAGCGCCAACAGCATCGTCGATCACAGCCAACGCACCGTCCAGGCGATCTCCGAGGACACCCACATCAATTTCGTCCCGCCGCTGGACGGCAATCCGCTCACCCGTGAGTGGTTCCACAACGGCCGGGCCAGCTACAAGGTGTCCGGTCCCGAGGCCGAGAAGTGGCACGGGCACATCACCATCGGCTACATGGTCGGCTACCCGGCCACGCTCAACGGCAAGATCAAGTTCCAGTACCAGACCCCCGGCCTGGAACTCGAACTCGGTGATACGCCGAAGCTGGACTTCTTCGATCTGATTCCCCGGCTGGGGGTCGAGGTGGAGGTCGGCTTCGGTCCCGGCATCCAGAGCATCGACTGCGCCGGCGGGGACGTCTCCGGGACCGAGGGCTTCATCCAGATGTCCGGCTTCCACGGCACCGTCACCGGCGTGATCGGCCAGACCACCATCCGGCCCTATGTGAAAGTGGTCAGCGACCAGGGCGATACCGTGATCACCTACGGTCCGCTCTCGACCATCTGAACAGTCCCGCCGCACGAACCCGCAGCCGCTCGGCCGCCTGTCCGACCAGGCGCAGATCTCCGGTCAACACATCGGAGGTCGCGATCAGGTCCGGATATTCGCGGCCGAGCCGGTGGTGGAACCGCGCCATCTCGGTGAGCTTGGATACCGTCGAGGTGCTGCTGCACAGGTTGAACGACGAATTGCGCCAAGCCGCGAGGATATTGGTCATTCCGTAGAACAGCCCGAACTCACAGACGCGGGCGAACAGATCCACATCCATCGGGAACACCAGATCGCCGCGGAAGCCGCCGACGCGTTCGAAATCGCCGCGCCGGAACATCGCCGCCGCGGTCGGACCGAAATCGGCCGGGCCGCGCCGCACGATGGTGCGCATGAGCGCCCGGGCGGGCTGCGGGCCCAGCAGACCCGGCAGCCCCAGATCGGTCTCCTCGACCTCGCCCGCCTCGTCGATCACCTCGAATTTCGATGCGCTGCACGCGATATCGCGATCGGCCATCAACTCCAGCTGCGCCTTCAACGCTCCGGGCAGCAGGATGTCGTCGGCGCACACCACCTTCACCAGTTCACCGGACGACAGCGCGATCGCCTTGTTCCAGTTCTCCCCGATGTCGAGGACGTACTCGTTGCGGTGCAGTCGAATTCGGTGATCGTCGAAGGAGTTCACGATCGCCGAGGTGGCATCGGTGCTGGCATTGTCGAGCACCGCGATCTCGGCCTCGACATCCTGGTCGAGGATCGAGCGCAGCGTGGTCTCCAGGGTGCGGGCGGCATTGTAGGCCGGAACGCACACCGACAGTGAGGTCATCTGTCCCCCTTGGCCGGAACCGTCGACGGTACGCCCTCGACGAGCCGGACGATCCGGTCCAGCCCGCAGCGGGCGGCATCGATCTGTTCGATCGCTTTGTGCCGCAACGGCTCCCGCAGTGCGGGCGCCTGCTCCCACTGCTCACGGATGGCCGCGGTCAGCGTGCGGCCCAGCGCGGCGTCGCGCAGATCGACCACCCGCAGGCCGGTGCCGAACATTTCGGCCAAGCCGTGGAATTTGTCGTCGTAGTAGCGCGAGGCAGTGATGCCGACCGCCGGAATGCCCTGGGAGAGCGCGAAAACCGCCAGATGGTAGGCGCTGGTGACGACCACCCGGCAGCGCGAGACCTGCCGCGCGACGTCGGCCGCGGTGGCGCCACGACCCACCGGCCGCCGCGTCCGCACCGCACCCGCGAGCAGCGGCAGGGTGCAGCGCCGGTCCTCGGAGTCGTATTCGGAGATGATCAGCGGCGACAGGGCGGCGTCGAATTCGGCCGCCAGCCCGCGCGCCGTACTGCCCAGCACGGCCCGCGCCTCCACACTGACACGCGCGTAATCGGCCACGCGCAAACAGATTCCGAGGTCGGGGCCGATACTCGCGGTGCGCAGCCGATATGCCAGCTCCACCGCGTCGTCGCCGGTGACCAGGATCCGATCCGCGGACACGCCCAGTTCGGCCAGCAGCGCCGGACCGCGGCGGCCCTCGCGCAGCGCGATGAATCCGACCTCGGGCAACACCTTCGCGGCCCGACCGAGCAGCTGCGGATCGTCGATCGGCCCGATGCCCTGTCCGATCATGGCCGTCGGAATGCCGTGGGCCTGAGCGTATTCGAGCAGATTCAGCGTGCGATGCGCCTGATACCGGTCGACGTCGGTGAAGTAGCCGCCGCCCTGCGCCAGCACCAGCGAGGCCCCGGCGACCGCCGCGGGCAACGGCGGTGCGGGCGGCTCGCCCGCGGACCCGCCGCCACCGCGCCGCAATCGGCGCACCCACGATTTCGGCCCGTCGGTGCGCGCCCGCCACTGCAGCGCGGCCACACCCACAGCCCGGTCCCATGCCCGCGTCCCGGGCCAATCCCCGCCGCTGTCCAGGCAGATCGGTTCCGCCTGCGGCAGTAGGGCCCGCAGAATTCGCGGCTGATCGGTGAGCATCCCGATCCGCGCATCCGGCCAGCGCTCCCGCAACCGCCGTACGGTCACGTCCATCATGGCGATATCGCCGCGGTTACGCAGCCAGTACTCACCATTCTCGACCAGTACTCGGATGTCCGCGGCATCGGATCTGGCGCCGAACTTCCCCACTCTGTCGTTCCTTCCGCACGTCCGGCCCCACCGGCTCATCGGTTTCGGAGAAGCAGCACTGCCACCTGAACCACCATCGCACCATGCCGCGACCCCGTTACGCAATATTGCGAAATGCGTTCGGTACCAAAGGGTTCCGGTCGGTTCTCTTCGCCGCCCCGGCCGATTACGGCACCAGAGCCGTGGGCTCCTCGCCGCCGGTGCCGGTGTTAATTTTCTCGTAGAAAGGGGGCTTTCGACGATGACACCGCAAGCCGATCTGACCAAACTCGGCATCATGGCCGATACGCTGCACGGATCGGGCGGCCAGGCCGCCGGATTCAACGGGATCGAGGGGTCCCGGCGGCGCTGCTCCTCCCCAGTTGGATTCACTGGGGCGTGACGCTGCGGGCGGTCGCCGAAGCCGCGAAGTTGGCCGTCAACGTTCAAGACGTCCTGATACCAGCGGTTTCCGCGCGACTGCGGGAGATCGGCGATCTCATGCACGCCGCACCGTCGAATTCAGGCGGCGATATACAGACCGCCCTGGTGATGTGAGGGCCTGAAGGTCGCGCGACAAAATGGAGCAGGCCAAGGAGGACGGCAAGACCGTGCCGCAGATCGAGCACGGCCACTGATGGCGGCCACGGGGTCCCATCGTCTGCGTGAGCGCCAGCGCGGTGGCCCGCGGGGGCGACGGTACTGCTGCTCGGGCGCATCTGGCAGGCCGGCGATATCGGCGTGAACGCCACGACCAACGGGTCGGCGCTGGTGCTGCTGCATCTGCCCGCCGTCTTCGCCGTCGCGCTCGCGGCCAGCGGGGGTGTCTACGCGCTCGCGCGAAGTACCGGCGGCGCAACGGTTCTCGCCGGTTCGGGCGCGGTGGTCGCGGCGGGACTGGTCGTATGGCTCACGCTGTGGCGGTTCCACGGCGGCGACTACCCCTCGGACTGTGTTGCCGGTGCGCCGTCGTGGTGGCCCGGGTGGATTCCGCTGTAGCTAGCGCATGCGCTCCTGCAGGGCGAGCACGCGACGCAGCGCCGCGCGGTCGCTCACCACGGTGTCGTAGAGCCACGCCAGATCGTATTTGAGCGCGGTACGCGACGCGCCGTCCAGGTAGATCATGTGGCCGGAGGGGTAGAAGCGGATGTGCAGGTTCCCGCGGACCGTCGCATCCTCGAGCGGCATCTGCTGCAGATCCAGGACGGTCTGGAAGAACGGGGTCACGAAGTCGTAGAAACCGTTGGCCGACAACACTTTCAGATCGATATTGATGGCCATGAGCGCCGCCAGGTCGGCGGCGGTGTAGAGCGCGTCGGGACCCTGCTTCGCGCCGGTGGGATCGACATGGGTGTAGTCCCAGTTCTGGAAGACCTGGTCGTTGAGGTCGGTGTAGGCCGAGTTCGAGGTGAACTTCAGCTGCTCGTTGAGGTACAGATTCCACATCGCGGTGTAGACGCCCGAGACCGCGGCCATGGTCGGATCGTTACCGCCCGAGGCCGGATCGACCTTGCCCGCGATACCGGAGTCGATCCCGGTGACCCGCCCGTCGTAGGCGCCGAGCGCCCGGCTGCGATCCGCGAGCAATGCGGTCAAAAACGGCCAGCCGATGAACAGACTCCAGGACAGCAGGGTGTTCTTGTCGATGCCGGTGTAGGACGCGAGCTGGTCCACTGTCGCCGGATCGGATTTCGGAAAATCCTGCAGCGCTTGCAGATACGGTCCGACGGAAAACCGCTCCACCTCGGTCGCGAAGGCGGGCAGATCCGGCGGCGGCGGGTCGATGCCGAGGCGCTTGTGATACCAGGCATCGGCCGCCGCGGTCGGCAGCAGCCCGATCGGATTGCCGACCTGGCGGTAGTCCAGGATCGACGACTGCAGCGTCACCCCGTTCAGATCGACGCCGTCCTCGTGCAGCCGGTAGGCCACCACACAGCTGCGCGCGGTGCCGTAGGATTCGCCGAACAGGAACTTCGGCGAGTTCCAGCGGTTGTTCTTCGTCAGATACCGCTTGATGAAGTCCTTGATCGAATTCGCATCGGCGTCGGTGCCCCAGAACTCCCGATTCCGATGCGGCGCGACCGCCGCGGAATAGCCGGTGCCGACCGGATTGATGAAGACCAGATCGCTGCGATCGATCAGGCTGTCGGTATTGTCCTCCATCGAATAGGGCGCGGGCGGCGTGAAATCCGGCATCTTGGTCTTGATCCGCCGCGGCGCGAACGATCCCAGCAGCACGAACACCGCCGAGGAGCCGGGCCCGCCGTTGTAGAAGAAGGTGACCGGCCGGGTCTCCTCTCGCTGCCCGTCCTGAGTGAACGCGACGTAGAAGATCTTCGCGTTCGGGGCGGAACTGCTCGGATCGACCGTGACCAGATGGCCCGCGGTCGCGGTGTAGACGATCTCCCGCCCGTCGATCGTGATCGAATGATGCGTCACCGCCGCGGTTTCGGTGGTATCGGTGACGCTGTCGTCCGGCCCGTTGCCGTACACGACCGGATCGAAGAAAGGCTGATCGCCGCTCTCGTCGAGAAACGGACCCACGACTCCACTCACCCGCACCGACCCCCTACGTCGCCGGATCCCCTGCACAACCAGGGGTTTCAAGCCTACGCTCGACGCGCGGGCCCGGCGTCGGCCGTTACGGACGCGATACCGATCGGCGCACCGCGACGATACTGCCGGTGCCGGGGTCGGACACCGCGACCGGACGGCCGAGCGGGGCGACCATATCGTTCCACGCGCGGAACTCGGTGGCCCAGCCGAGATCGTCGAGCCAGCCCTCGGCGTCGAACTCCGGGACACCGTCGGGGATTTTCGCGGCGGGTTCGGACGCGCCCGCCACGAGGCGACGCAGGCCGCGGTAGGGCTCGCCGTCGGGGACAGTCACGAATCGGGCCGTGCCGAACAGGCTGCCGGCGGCCGACAGATCGGTGAGGGTTCGCACCACGCCCCGGCTCCAGTCCCGCGACAGCGAGCCCAGGGTGCCCTCGTCCACCCAGAATGTCGGCAGCTCGGGCCGAAACCCTCCGTCCAACAGCGCGTTCCGCCATTCGCCGCCCAGATCGGCGATCAGAACATGCCGCGCGCACGTCGGGACGGCCCCCGCCTGCCGCAGCACCGGCTCCTTGAACGCGAAAAGCTCGGGTAGGTCGATCTCGAAGACGGCCGTCTCCGCCGGTAATCCCATCCGGAACGCCCGGGTGTCCAAACCCGCACCGAGCAGGACGATCTGGCGGATCCCGCGCGCCAGCGCCTCCCGGAACCGATCGTCGACCAACCGCACCCCGACCGTGCGCCCCTCGTAGAACTGATCGGCCACGGTCAGCATCTGCTCCCACCGTGCCGCCTCGAACCCCGCCCGCGCCGCCGCCACGAACGCACCGGCCAGCGGATCCTCGTACAACCGATCCGCCCGCTCGCTCTCCCGCGCGCGAATGACCGCCACCCCGATCGCCGTCACCGCGATGCCGTCCACCGGCACATTCGACACCGACTCGAACATGACCCCTCCCTCGAATTAACTTGTCGCCCGGCTAGTAATCCGCGCGTACGCCAGACGCTAGGCTCCTACTTGCCGGTCGTCAAGCAAATGAGAGGGGCCGATGGACAGGCGACGCAGTGATACCCGCGAGCGGATTCGCGCCGTGGCGATGGAGTTGTTCGCCGAGCGCGGCTACGACAAGACCTCGCTGCGCGAGATCGCCGAACGCCTCCAGGTCACCAAAGCCGCGCTCTACTACCACTTCCGCACCAAAGAGGACATCGTCGCCAGCCTGTCGGAGGATCTGCGCCGCGGCATCGACGAGATCGTGCGCTGGGCCGAGACCACTCCACCGGGCAGCGAACGCGCCGAGCAGATCGTGCTGCGCTACGGCGTGCTGCTGCACGGCCTCGGCAAGGAGATGATCCGCTTCTGGGCCGAAAACCAGTCCGCCTTCCGCGATCTCGGCATCGGCGCCAGCCTGCGCTACCAGTTCCGGGTGCTGGCGGATCTCATGACCGCACCCGACCACACCCCGCTGGCCGTCTTCCACGCCCGCCAGGCGCTGTTGGCCATCAGCTGGAGTCTGTCGATGATGGGGGATCTGGAGCTCGACGACGAGCACAGCCGCGCGGCCGCCACCCGCATCGCCCTCGATATCGTCGCCCGCATGTGACTCACTCGCCGGGCAGCCAACTGCGCCCGGGTGTAGTCCACCCGTGCGCCTTGATCATTCGTCGGGCCTCGCGCCGATTGCGCCCGATGAGCCGTTCCAGATACAGCCGCCCCGACAGATGGTCGGTCTCGTGCTGCAGGCACCGCGCCAGATATCCGGTCGCCTCGACCACGACCTCCGCACCGGTCACATCCACTCCGCGCACCCGCGCCCAGTCCGCGCGCCCGGTCGGAAACCACTCCCCCGGCACCGACAGACATCCCTCGAGATCTGCCTCCGGATCGGGCATGGTCTCGGGCAGTTCAGCAGTCTCCAGCATCGGATTCACCACGCAACCCCGGTGTCGCACACCATCATCGACCAGGTCGTAGACGAATACCGCACGCGGATCGCCGATCTGATTGGCCGCCAGACCCGCGCCGTTCGCCGCCGTATTCGTTTCGAACAGATCCGCCACGAACCGCGCCAGCTCCCTGTCGAATTCGGTGACAGCGGTGGCGGCAGTCGTGAGTCGGGGATCACCGGCGATGAGAATCGGATGCACAGCCATACGATCGAGAGTACTCAAATGCGAGTAGTCGTGTCAGACTGGGCGAGTGAACGAGACCCGGTTGTTCGTCCTGGCCGCCCTCGCCCGCCGGGGACCGATGCACGGCCATCAGCTTCGCCGCGACGCGCGGCTGGATCGCGCCGATCTGTGGTCGCGGGTCAAACCGGGTTCGCTCTACGGCGCGCTGCATCGGATGGAGAGCGAGGGGCTGATCCGCCCGCTGCGCACCGAACAGCAGGGCGCGCTGCCCGCGCGGACGGTCTACGAGATCACCGAGGAGGGCCGTCACGAGTTGCGCGCCCTGCGCGACGAGGCGTTCACCGATGTCGAATTGCGGCCGGACCCAGTTGATCTCGCTCTCGCCGCCGGCGCGGACCTGTCCCCCGAGGTGCTGCGCGGCTATCTCGAGGACCGGGTCGCGGCCCTGCGCGCCCAGGCGCTGCGCATCGAACATCAGCTCGAGCGCCGCTGGCCGGATCAGAGCGCGGCCGACGATCTGGTGGTCGAACACGCGCGTATGCGGATTCAGGCCGAAATCGACTGGCACGAGAAGGTTCTCACTCAAATGATTGCCACCGGTTGACCATCGCGCGCGCCCGCGTTCGCTTAAACTGTGGCACGACAGGGGTTCGTGTCACGGTCGCGGCCGGGACAATTCGATCGACTCAGGGGTCGTATGGTGGGTTTGCGGGTGCATATGACCGGGTCGGAATGGTTTTCCACGGCGCCCGGTGGATTGAACAGATACTTCACCGATCTCCACTGCGCCCTGCGGGGGCTGGACGAGATCACTCTCACCGCAACAGCTTTCGGCACCGCGCCACGCGGTGGCCGCACCTGGGGACCGACCGGTGGCAGCACCGCATATCGCGCCCGGCGCGCATTTATGGACCGGTCGGAATTATCCCCGAAAACCATCCTGGACAGACATTTCTGCCTCTATGGACCACCCACCGCCGGACCACTCGTGGTGCATTTCCACGGCCCTTGGGCACAGGAAAGCCGGGCCGCCGGAGAAACCGACCGGACCGTGCGGGCGAAGTATCTGCTCGAACGCCTCCGATACGCCCGCGCAGACCGATTCGTGGTGCTGTCCGGGCATTTTCGTGACATTCTCCGCAACGACTACCACGTCCCCGCCGACCGGATCACCGTCATCCCGCCCGGCGTCGACCTGGACCGTTTCACGATATCCGAACCGCCACAGGACGATTCCGTACCGACCGTGCTGTGTGTACGACGGCTCGAACGTCGCATGGGCATCGATGTACTGCTGCGCTGCTGGCCCGCGGTCACCGACCGCCATCCCGACGCCCGGCTGATCATCGTCGGAACCGGCAGTGCCGAACCGGAATTGCGCGCCCGGGCCGCCACCGACGAATCGGTGATCTTCACCGGACGCGTCGACGATACCGAGCTCACCCGCCTCTACACACGCGCCACCTGCACCGCGATCCCCTCGCTGACCCTCGAGGGCTTCGGCCTCATCGCCCTGGAATCGCTGGCCGCGGGCCGCCCGCCCATCGTCACCGACTGCGGCGGCCTCCCCGATTCGGTCCGCGACCTCGACCCCTCGCTGATCGTCGCGCCCGGCGACCCCGACGCCCTCGCCGAACGCCTGGCCACCGCACTCGACGGCGACGCACCCACCCCGAAACAGTGCCGCGCGCACGCGGAGTCGTTCAGCTGGGACCGCGCCGCCCGCCGCCACCTCGAGCTGTATCGCGAGCTGTCGGCATGAGCGGCCAGGGCCGAAGGCGGCAGCGAAGCGTAACCACGCGGGCCCCCGCTCATGTCGCGGAGGACACAGCATGAGGGCGGTCTTCCTCACCCACACCGCGGCCCCGTCGGGAGCCGAACTCGCCACGCTGCGACTGGTTTCGGCGCTGCGCACCCGGCTGGACCCGGCGCTGATCTACACCGCCGACGGTCCGATGGTCGAGCGCACCCGCGCCCGCGGCATCGAAACCCGGGTGGTACGCAACAATTTCGACAGCCGAGCGATGACAATCCAGAAGGCGGATCCGCGTCGGCTGCTCATCGGAGCCCTCGCGCTGGTGCGCATCGGCTGGGCGCTGGGCGCCACGGTCCGGGAACTGGAGGGCGCGGTGCTGATCGCGCAGAGCTCGAAGGCGCTGCTGATGGGCGCGGTCGCCGCCCGGCGCGCGCGGGTCCCGCTGATCTGGCAGGTCCACGATCGCATCGCCGCCGACTACTTCGGCCGCGTCCTGGCTCCGCTGATCCGAGTACTCGGCTGGCTGCTCGCGCACGGCTACATCGCCAACAGCCACACCACCCTGGCGACCCTCTACACCTGGCGGCGCGCCACGACCGTCGCCCATCCCGGTCTGGAACCCCGCCCGCCCCGGGCCTCACGCCCGGCCCAGCGACCGCCCGCAGACACGGTCGTCGCCATGGTCGGCAGGCTCGCCCCGTGGAAGGGCCAGGACCTGTTCCTGCGCGCGATCGCCGAGGTGAAAACCGTTCCCCGCCAAATATTTCTGATCGGCGGGACCTTCTTCGACGAACAGCCCTACCGCGCCGAACTCGAACGCCTGGCCGCCGAGCTGAACCTCCCGGTCACCTTCACCGGCCACGTCGACGATCCCGAGGACCACCTGCACCGCGCCGATATCCTCGTGCACTGCTCGGTCCTGCCCGAACCGTTCGGCCAGGTCGTTGCCGAGGGTATGCGGGCGGGCTGCGCGGTGATCGCCACCCGTCCCGGCGGCCCGGCCGAAATCGTCGACCCCGGCCACAGCGGGCTGCTGGTCGACGCCGGGGATCGCCCCGCGCTCACCGCGGCCCTGGACACCCTGATCGAAAATCCGGAATTGCGTGCGAAACTCGCCGACGCCGCCCAGGTCCGCGCGCAGCAGTTCGATATCGCCGAGACGGCCCGCACGGTCGCGGAGCTGCTGCACTCGGTGTTGCGAAAGCGAGTGGGACATGGTTGATCTCCGATTCGGCGCGGTCGGGGGTGTGCTGCGCGATATCGGCTACGTCAGCTTCGGCAAATACGGTCAATACGTCATTACCGTGGTCACACTGCCGCTGATCGCGCGTCAGCTCGGCACGCACGGGGTGGGTCTGCTCGCCATCGGGATGTCGGCGTATTTCATCGGTTCGCTCGCGGTCGATCTGGGTATCACCTCATTTCTCGCCGCCAAGGTGCACGACGCCCACGGCGACACCGATATCAATCAGTTGCGCGGCACCTATCTGACCATTCGCGTCACCACCCTGACCCTGCTCGGCCTGGCCCTCGCCGCGGGCCTGGCGACCGAGGTCCGCCCGCAAGTACACATGATCCTGCTGGGGTTGTTCGCCGGTGGCATCTGGTCGATCTCGGAGGACTGGCTGCTCATCGGGCAGGGCCGGTTCGGGGCGTCGACGCTGTATCAGGGCGCGGGCCGGGTGGGCTATCTCATCCTGCTGCTGGTGCTGCTGCCGCGCTTTCCGAGCGCGTCCGTGGCGATGGTGTGCCTGCTGCTGTCTTCCCTCCTGACCGTCGCGCTCACCTGGTGGGACGCCTTCCGCACCTACGGAATTCCGGGTCGGCCGGGGCAGCTGCGCCGGGTGCTGCGCATCGGTGCGCCGGTGGTGGCCTCGCGTGCGCTGGTGACCAGTTACGGACAGGGTTCGGCGGCGGTGTATTCGGCGGTGCTCGACGCCGCCTCGCTCGGATTGTATTCCGCCGGAGACCGTTTGGTCCGCGCCATCCAATCGCTGCTCGATCCCATCGGATTCGCGCTGCTGCCCCGGATGGCGCGGCGCAGTACCGACGAATCGTTCTGGCGCAGTTCGATGCGCTCGCTGTCCGCCTGCGTCTGCGCGGCCCTGATCGCGGTGCTGGCCGTCTGGGCGGCCGCGCCGCTGCTGATCCACATCATGTTCGGCAGCGCGTTCGTCAGCGCGGTACCGCTACTGCGGGTGGAGGTGCTCATCCTGCCCGCCACCACGATCACCTCCTTCGTCACCACGGCCGTACTGCCGGTGCGCCAGGACACCGCGGGCGTCCTGATCGGCGCGGTCGTCGGGACCGCGGTCGCGGCCGGCGCGCTGATCGTGGCGATGCAGACCCAGTCGGTGTGGACGCTGGTGTACGGCACCGTCTGCGCCGAGGTCACCGTCGCGCTGTGGTACCTGACCCGGATGCGCTGGCTGGTGCTTCGCGAACGCGCGCAACGCGATCACACACCGCCGCCGACGACCGTGCCCGCCCTGGAGGGAGACCCGTCGTGAGGATTCTCTACCTCGGCGACGACTGGCTCGGCAGCAATGCCCGATCGCTGGCCGACGGCTTCCGCGAGGCCGGACACGATGTGGTCGTGGTCGATACCACCGCGGTCACCCTGCCCGCGCGGCTGTCGCCCGCGTGGTGGTACGCCAAGGGCTCGCCCCGCCGCGCGCCCTGGTCGGTGGCCGCCCTGCACGACCGCATCGATGCCCTGGCCGCCGATTTCGCACCCGATATGCTGTTCGCCTTCAAGGCCGTCCATCTCGACCAGCAACGGCTGCTGTCGATTCCGGCCGCGGTGCGCGTGCACTACAGCCCCGACGATGTCGCCAACCCGGAGAACATCAGCGCCGACTACCTGGCCTACGAATCCCAGTGGGATCTGATCGTCACCACCAAACGCCACAATGTCGACGAACTGCGCGCCCGCGGCGCGGGGGCGATCATTTTCGTGCCCAGCGCCTACGACCCGGCCTGGCATCACCCGTGCGCTCGCCGCGGCGGCGATGCCTTCCTCGTCGGATTCATCGGCGCGCAGCGACCCGATCGGCGTCCGCTGCTGGTCGACCTCGCGCGCGAATACGGCCGCGGTCTGGTGGTTTACGGTCCGGGCTGGCGGCGGGTGCCCGCGCTGCGCCGCTCGGCCGCGGCCGTGCGCGGGGCCGTCTACGGCCAGCAGTTCTCCATCGCCGTCGCCTCCGTCACCGCGAATCTGGTGCTGCTCAACTCCGCCAACCGCGACACCCACACCTGTCGCAGCTTCGAAATACCCGCCGCCGGTGGGCTTTTCGTCGGCGAACGGACCGAGGAGCACGCCGCGCTGCTCAGCGAGGGCGCCGAATGCTTCCTGTTCTCCTCCCCCGAGGAACTGCGCGAGATCCTCGACCGCTGCGCCCGTCATCCCGACCAGGCGATCAAAGTGGCCGAGGCGGGCTATCGGCGCATCCTCGCCGGGGGACATCGCTACGTCGATCGCGCCCGCGAGATCATTCATGCGATCGGGTAACGACACGGCCTTCGGCTCGGACATACGGGTGATGGAGGTCATGCTGTGACGGGCGTCGCGCTGCCCCAAGTCGCCCTCGTCGCAGGGGCTTTGGCGAGTATCGTGCTCGCCGGTCTGTGGCTGCCCGGACCGGTGCGGGTATTCCTGGTCGCGCAGAGCGCGCATTGGTCGCTGTCGTATGTGGCGCGGCCGGTGGTGCTGCTGTGGGTGCAGCCCGAACCGCACTACGGCGACAATCTGCCCGACCCGCGGCTGGCGGCGCTCGGCTACGACGCCGGAATCGCGACCGTGCTCGGACCGGTGGTATTCGGATTGTGGTTCTACGCGGGACTGGTTGTGGCATACGCGATCTGGACCCGTTCGCGGCAGGGACGCGAACCGGCGTCGCACCCGTTCGTCCATTTCGCGCACGATCCGGTGTTCACCCGCACCCTGGCCGTGCTCTACGCGCTCGGCACGCTCGGCCGCCTGGCCGCGGTCGCCACCGGAAACAACGGGCGCGCAGGGGAATTGGAGAGCCCGAATCCGATCGTCAATCTCATCACCATCCTGGCCACCATCGGCGCGGTCGGTTTGATCGTCTACGTGCGCACCGATCGCGTCCGCGACACCCTGCTGATCATCGGCGCGCTCACCGCGGGCGAGCTGCTGTGGACCGCGGCCGTACAGTCCAAGACCCCGATCATGGGCGCGGCCCTGGCGATCGCGGTGCGCTGCGCCATGACCGGTTGGACCCGGGCGAATCTGACCGCGGTCCTGGCGATCACCGCGGTGGCGGTCGGCGGCTTCGGCTGGCTGCAATCGCTCAAGGCCACCGATACCGCCAAGGCCGAAGCGGCCGTGACGGATTCGAGCTATCCCCCGCTGGTTCACCCGTTCCTGAGCCTGCTGCGCCGCTTCGACGGACTGGAGGCGGCCACCGACGCCTACTACGCCGGACCGCATTCCTGGCTCAGCCCCGAGCAGGTGCTCGTCCACGCCGTGCAGAGTCTCATCCCGAGTCAGCTGCTGGGCGCGGAGAAGTTCCGTTCGGGGGCCGAATGGGCCATGCAGGTGCGCGGCCAATCGGTGGATATGGGTCAGGTGTCGGTGTCGCTGGCCGAGGGCAATATCAACGAAGGGTATGTACTCGGCGGCTATTTCGGTGTGGCGCTGGGTGTTTCGATCACCTTCGCGCTACTGCTGGTCTGGGAGCGCTCGCTCTACAGTCGATTCGTGGCCCTGCCGGTATTCGGGCTGGCCCTGATCGAGGTGCCGGTGCTGTTCGAGCGCGGCATGCTCGGCACCATCGAAACCCTCGGAAAATATCTCCAGGCCATGGTCCTGGTCTGGATCACCTATCTGTTCGTGGCGCAGTACCGGCGGCAGGCGTCGACCGGGGAATCGAGGACGGCACAATGGGTTTGACCGATTTATGGCGACTGGCCAGGCGGCGCTGGCCGATCATCGCGATCACCGCGGTGCTCTGCCTGGCCGCCGCGTTCGGCTACGCGCAGACCCAGCCGGTCGTCTACACCGCCTCGAGCACCTGCTATGTCTCGATGGCCACCGGCACCTCGGTCAACGACTCCTATCAGGGCGGGCTCGCGGCCCAGCAGCGCGTGCGGTCGTATCTGGACCTGGTCACCAGTCAGACCGTCGCGCAGCGCGTGAAGGATCAACTGGGCCTGCCCATTTCGGCCGACGAGCTGCGCGGTCGCATCACCGCGGCCTCCCCGCCTGCCACCACGATCCTGGTGATCTCGGTCAGCGACAGCACCGCCGACGGCGCACGCCGGCTCACCGACGAGGTGGTCTCCCAATTCCGGCATCTGATCGACCAATTGGAGACCATCCAGGTCGACGCCGCCCCCGCCGCCCGCGTCGCGGTGGTCGACAAGGCGCAGATGCCGATGTCGCCGAGCGGCCCGCAGTCCAAACGCCTGCTGATCCTGGGCCTGCTGGCCGGGCTGGTCCTCGGCGGACTCGCGGCCCTGATCCGCGACCGCCTCGACCGGCGGCTGCAAACCTCGAGCGCGATCGAACGGGTCGTCCCCGCGCCCATTCTGGGCATCGTCGACGACGGACGACCCGGCGCGGCCGGGGAACTGCGCCGACTGCGCACCCGGCTGGCCGATCAGCCCGATACCAGCGTTCTGCTCACCGCGCTGTCGCGCCGCTCCCAGCCGGATGTGGCCATCGGACTGGCCCGCGCCCTGGCCGATACCGATCACCGGGTCGTGCTGATCGACGCCGACACCAGCGGCGAGGGCAGTTCGTCTCGACTACCCGAGCCGACCGGCGCCGGACTGGCCGAGCTACTACGCCGGACCACGCCGCTCGACGACGCGATCACCCGCTGGCCGGAGGTCGGCATCGAGGTGCTGCCGCTGGGCGTGACCGATCTGCGCACCCCGGATCTGCTGGCCTCGGAGCGATTCGAGGAGATCCTGGCCAAACTGCGCGGCGAATTCGATCACATCCTCGTCGAGGCGGCCCCGGTGAGCACCGCCGCCGACGCCGTCGCGCTGGCCCGCCGCTGCGATACCACCATCGGCGTGATCGAACTCGGCGCGACCGCACCGCAGATCCGCGGCGCGGTCGCCACCGTGGGCGCGGACCGGCTCAGCGGCGTGGTGGTCTACTCCCGCCCCGACGACTCGCCTCGGAAACTGCTGCCACACTTCGGGAGACGAGGATGACACCGATGACCGGACCCGTCGGCAGACGCCGCATGCTGGCGGTCACCCTGGGCGCGGCCGCGGCCGGATCGCTGGCCGCCTGCACCGACGACCCCGCCCCGAAGATCGAATTCCGCTCACCGCACGTCACCGACGCCCCCTCGGCACGCAATCTGCGCGATTTCGGCGCGATCGGCGACGGTAAGGCCGACGACACCGCCGCCCTGGCCACGGCCGTCGCGACCGGCGACCGCCCGCTGGTGCTGTATCTGCCCTCGGGGCAGTACCGGATCACCCGCTGGCCCGAAATACCCGACTACGCCACGATTCTCGGCGACGGTGCCGATGTCACGAGCATCTACTACGACGGCAACGCACCGCTGATCGAGCTGAAGGGCAAGCAGCGGGTGCGGTTCTCCCGGCTCGGGTTCTATCTCACCGGCGAGAAGGCCACGGCCGTCCATCTGACCGAATGCTTCCGCTGCTCCTTCGAATCGGTGGTGCTGCGCGGCAATCACATCGCCGAGACCTTCCCCCGCTACATCGATCAGCGCGGGGTGGTGCTCGACGGCAATACCGGCGGCACGGCGTTCATCGACTGCGATATCAACAACTTCGGCTACGGCCTGGTGACCTCGTGCATCCAGAACTACATCACCTCCAGCAAATTCACCAGCAACCGCGTCGGGATACTGGGCACCGGCAGCGATCACAATGCCGGACTCGCCCTGTCCAATGTCGAATTCGTCTCCGACAACGATCCGCGCACCACCGACCGGCAGATCGTCATCGACGGCCCCGCCAACGACTGGTGGTTCACCAATGTCTGGTTCGAGGGCGCCGACACCGCGCTGTCGATCGGCACCGAGGCGGGCGGGCCCGCGCAGTTCGGCATGGTCAACTGCAAGGTGGCCGCGCGGCGAACGTGCTTGCAGATCAACCACTGTCGCCAGCCGTATCTGGCCAACGTCCAGTTCGATCCGGATCTGGACACCCCGCCGATCGAGGTACAGATCGATGTGCGCGGCTGTCCGGAGGGCACGGCCGTCAATCTCATCTCCGGCTCGTTCAACGAGGTCGATCCGCGGGCGTTTCCCGAGGGCTGGCATGTGATCGGGCGCGGGCGGGTGCACGGGGCGAAATTCGCCGGGACCATGGTCGTACAGGCCGGGCCGCCCGACACCGACATCGTCCTGGTGCAGGACCATACGGGCGCGGCGTTGTCGTCGATCCTGCCCAGCGGCGCGTATCTGTCCGACCGCGCCGACGGCGGTGTCGTACTGCGCGATCCGGGCGGGAGCTATTGGCGGCTGTCGGTGGGTATCGACGGCGTCGTGAAGACCGCGCCGCTGGGTAAACAGCGGCCGCGGACATGAGCCGCGCGCGGCTGGGCCCGGCGCGGTTGCACGGGTCCGCCGTGGTAATCCGGCCGCCGCGCCTGGCCGATTATCCGGCGTGGCGGCGGATCCGGCTGCGCGATCAGCGGCTCATCGAGCCGTTCTGGTACAGCTCGCCGTCGAGCTGGACCGATCGTCATACCGAAAAGCAGTGGCTGCGTGAATATCTCGTCGCGACCTTCGAGGCGCGGGCCGGGCGGCGGGTGGCCGGGGTGATCGAGATCGACGGGCGCTTCACCGGCCAGTGCGAGCTGGTCGCCATCGACCGGCGCTGCCGCACAGCCGAATTGAGCATCTGGATCGATTCCCGGCTCGGGCGGCACGGATTCGCCGGACTGGCCGCGGGGCTGGTTCTCGACCACGGCTTCCAGACGCTGGGTTTGGAGCGCATCGTCGCGCCCATCTCCCCCGCCAATATCGGTGCGGCGCACGGGGCCGAGCAGTTGGGCTTCGTGCGCGAGGCGTTGATGGCGCGCTACTTCGATGTCGGCGGCGCGCGTCGCGATCACGATCTGTGGGCCGTGACGCGCGCCGATGTGCCCGCCGACGGCTTCGCCGGGCGCTGGGTGCGCCGCATCGAGGCCAAAGCCACCGGGATCGTTCCGGTTCTGGTCGAACATGATCCCGACGAGGGACTGCGGCGGCGCGCGCTGCTGGTCGCGCCCGTACTCGCGCGTCTGCTGGCCGGGCGGGTGCGACGGCGACTGCTGTTCCTGCGCGGCGCGGGCCCGATCCGACTGCCGGTCCCGGGACATCCCGGCGCGGTCGTGCGCAGCCGCCGACTCGCCGACGGCCCCGGCTGGCGCGATGCCCACCCGGCCGCCCGACCGCTCGGCCGCTGCGCCTGGTGGCGCGAATTCTCGCGCAGCCGTGGGGGTTTGCGCTCGCCGGGCGGTCTGGTGCTGGTCCTCGACATCGACGGCTACGCCGGGGAGTTTCGGCTGTTCGATCTGGATATGTTCGACCGCAATGCCCGGCTGTTCGCCTGGGCCGACCCCGCCCGCGCCGACATCGGTGTCCGCACGGCGGCCACCCGAGCGGTGGTGGATTACGCCTTCCACACCCTCGGCCTGTACCGCGTGGCGACCGAAATCGACGCCACCGACACCGAATCCGCCGCGGTCGTCGCGCGCGCGGGTCTGCTCGAGGAGGGAATCATGCGCAACCATGCCGGGCCCACGGGCCGGCGCGGTGATCACGCGCTGTGGGCATCGACCATCGCCACCCGGCCGGGTCGCGCCTGATGCGAGAGTTCACGCGCAGCAACGCGATTCAGGCCCGCCTGCACGAACTCGTGCCCGGCGGCGCGCACACCTATGCCCGCGGCTCCGATCAGTATCCGGAGCGGATGACTCCGATCCTGGTGCGCGGCAGCGGATCCCACGTCTGGGACAGCGACGGCAACGAATACGTCGAATACGGCATGGGCCTGCGCTCGGTGACGCTCGGGCACGGATACGCCCCGGTGGTCGAGGCGGTCAGCCGGGCGATCGCCGACGGGGTGAACTTCTCCCGCCCGACCGAACTGGAACTGGCCGCGGCCGAGGACTTCCTGACGCTGGTACCGGGCGCGGATATGGTGAAATTCGCCAAGAACGGCTCCGACGCCACCACCGCGGCGGTGCGACTGGCCCGCGCGGCGACCGGACGCGAAACCGTCGCGATCTGCGAGCAGCCGTTCTTCTCGGTGGACGACTGGTTCATCGGGACCACGGCCATGAACGCCGGAATCCCCGAGCGGGAGCGCACCGCGCGCTTCCCCTACAACGATCTGGAAGCCCTTGCCGCCGTATTGGATTCGCGGCAAGTGGCGTGTGTGGTGATGGAGGCGGCGACCGCGCTGTCCGAACCGGATCCGGGATATCTGGCCGGGGTGCGGGCGCTGTGCGACCGGTTCGGCACGCTCCTGGTGTTCGACGAGATGATCACCGGCTTCCGCTGGTCGGTCGGCGGGGCGCAGCGGGTGTACGGGATTGTCCCGGATCTGTCGTGCTGGGGTAAGGCGATGGGCAATGGTTTCCCGATCTCCGCGCTGGCGGGGAAGCGGGAGTTCATGGAGCTGGGCGGGTTACGCACCGAGCGCGATCGGGTCTTTTTGCTCTCCACCACCCACGGCCCGGAAACCGGCTCGCTGGCCGCCTTCCGGGCCGTGGTGCGGGCCTACGCGCGGACCGATCCCGTCGCCCGCATGGAATACGCGGGTCGGCGACTGGCCGAGGGCGTCAACAAGATCGCCGCGGAACTCGGTATCGGCGACCACCTCCAGGTGACCGGCCGCCCGTCCTGCCTGATCTTCATCACCCGCGACCCCGACGGCCACCCCTCCCAGCCCTATCGCACCCTGTTCCTGCAGGAACTGCTCGAGCGCGGCATCCTCGGCCAATCCTTCGTCACCTCCGCCGCCCACACCGACTCCGATATCGATCGGACCGTCGAGGCCTGCCGCGAGGCGGCCGAAATCTATTGCCGGGCACTGCATTCCGGAACCGTCGACGGCCTGCTGCGGGGGCGACCGGTCGCCCCGGCGCTGCGCCGCCGCGCCGCGCCGCGCTACATCGACCCGGAAGTCCGCCCATGACGCCCCGCATCGCCGTCGTCCACGAGCGCTTCACCGAATACGGCGGGTCGGAGGCCGTGGTCGCGGAGTTCCTGAAGATCTGGCCCAGCGCCGCGGTGTACGCACCCATCGCGACCGCGGACTGTCTCGCCGCAGTACGGGCGGCCGCCACACTCGAACCGCGAACCGGACCGGCGGACTTCACCTTTCACACGTCCTGGCTGAGTCGCGCGCACGCCCTGGCCGGCGGACGCTCACACGCGCCACTGCTTCCCTTCGTGCCCGCGACGCTGCGGCGGCTGCCGGTGCGCGCGGAGGTGGACGCGCTGGTGATCAGCCATCATTCGTTCGCCACACAGGCCGCCCTGGCCGCCGACGTGCCGGTGATCGCCTATGTGCACAGTCCCGCCCGATGGGCGTGGGATCCGGCGTTCCGGGCGCGGGAGGCGGGTGGCCGCGCCGGACAGGCGGCGCTGGCGGCGCTCGGCAGGCTGGCTCGGCGGTGCGAATCGCGGGCCGCGCCTCGGCTGACGCATGTGGTGGCGAATTCGCGTGCGGTGGCGGACCGGGTGGGCGATTGGTGGGGTCTACCCGCGACCGTGGTGAATCCACCGGTCCGTATCGATCGCTTCGCACCCGATCCCGAGGTGAAGCGCGAGGACTTCTTCCTCGTCGCCGGACGGCTGGTGCCCTACAAGCGGGCGGATCTGGCCGTGCGCGCCGCACGCAGGGCCGGATGCAGGCTGGTCGTGCTGGGCGACGGTCGATTTCGCGCCCAACTGGCGAGTATCGCCGGTCCGGAGACGACCTTTCTCGGCGCGGCTCCCGACGAGGTGCTGCTCGACGCCTATCGCCGCTGCCGCGCCCTGCTCATGCCCGGCGTGGAGGATTTCGGCATCGTCCCGGTCGAGGCGATGGCCTGCGGCACACCGGTTCTCGCGGTCGGGGCGGGCGGCGCGCTCGACACCGTCCGCCCCGGCCTGTCCGGCGAACTCCTCGAATTCGGCGAGGACGACGCCGTGGTCTCCGAATTCGCCCGCGCCATGCGCGAATTCGATCCCGACGCCTACGATCCCGACGCGATCCGCGCCCACGCCGAGTCCTACTCCCCCGCCGCCTTCCGCACCCGAATCGCCTCGATCGTCGACGACGCTCTGATACCGAAGCCGGATTCAGCGCGCTGACGGTGTGAGTGGTTTCAGCACCCGCTCCACCAGCGCCGTATCGCAATGTTCGATGATCTCCACGATCCGCCCGTCGGCGATGCGGAAGATGAAACAGTAGGTCTGGTGATACGGCTCGCCATCGGTCGTGGTGGCGTAGCCGCGGGCCTGTACGACCACCCGATCACCGTCGGCCAGTACGAAATCGGCCTCATTGCGATAGCCGTCGGCGAATTGACCGGCCAGGGGACGCAACAGCCCCTCCAGCACCGCCGACCTCGGCTCCCATACCCCCGACCACGACCAATTGCCCGGAAACACCCACCGGCACTCCTCTGCCATGGCCGCGCCGAGCGCGCCCGAATTGCCCTGGGCCAGTTGCCGGAAGATCTGTTCGACGAATTGTTTGTTCTCACTGCTGCTCACTCGACCGAACTTAGAAGCGGGCGAGCCGCCCGACCAACGACACTCTCGCATGACCGGTATGCGCGCAGCGCATGATCGAGGGTGCTTGCGGGGCAAGCCTTTGCCGTGACCCGCGCTCGCGCAGGGTAGCAACTTGCTACGATTTTCTGGGTTGCCGAGGAGGCGTGGTGGTATCGGAAGACAGGAGGGTGCCGGAAGGCGTCGATCCGTCCAAACCCAATGCCGCCCGAGTGTACGACTATCTGCTGGGCGGTAAGGACAACTACGAAGTCGACCGAATGCTGGCCGACCGAATGCTCGCGGTCGCACCGGACAATCGGACGCTTGCGTGGTTCAGTCGGCAATTCCTGTTGCAGGCCGTACGCTTGGCCGCCGAATCCGGGATCCGGCAATTTCTCGATATCGGTGCGGGCATTCCGACCTCGCCGAGCGTGCACGAAGTGGCACAGAAGGTCGATCCGGACGCGCGAGTGGTGTCCATCGATTACGACCCGGTCGTCTACGCGCACACCAACGGCATGCTGTCCGGAATACCCGGTGTGACGCCGATGTTGGCCGATGCCCGCGATCCCGACATCATCATCGAGCGTTCCCGGGCCGAGGCCGGAATAGATTTTCAGCGGCCGGTCGCGATTCTGCTCGTGGGCGTGCTGCATTTCATCATGGACGACGAGCGCCCCGATCGGATGATCGCGCGGTATCGCGACGCCATGGCGTCGGGTAGTTATTTCGCCTTCACACACGGATCGGTCGAAAGCGATGAGGAATTCGTCAATCAGACGCTGAAGGCGACGGTCGGAAGTACCGCCCAGTTCGTCTTTCGCTCGCGCGCGAAGGTCCGGACATTTCTCGACGGCTTCGAGATTCTCGAACCCGGCGTCGTTCCGCTGCAGGATTGGCTCGGCGGCGATCTGCCCCCGACCGTCGTGAACATCATGTCCGGGCTCTGTCGCAAACCTTGAGCGGGTCTGTCCGAATTACCGCAATTCCTCGGCCGCGGCCATCATCACCTCGCGCGACCGCTCCGGCCGTTCGGACTGCACGGCCAGGCGGTCCATCACCTCGCGGTACAGCTCGATATCGTCGCGGCGGTCCAGATACAGCGCGCTGGTGAGCTGTTCGAGGTAGACGACATCGGGCAGTTCCGTTTCGGCGAAGCGCAGCATGGTGAACGAACTCCCCGCCGCCGCATGGCCGCCCGCGGCGTAGGGCAGGATCTGAATCGTCACATTGCGCCGGTAGGACATCTCGACCAGGTGGTCGATCTGCTCGCGCAGCACGATCTTTCCGCCGATCGGCCGATGCAGCACCGCCTCGTCGAGCACCGCCCACAGCGTCGGCCCGCCACGCACCTCGAGGATCTCCTGACGCTTGCGACGCAGTTCGACCCGCCGGGCGGCATTGGTGTTCTCGTGGCCGAGCGCGACGACCGCGCTGGCGTAGTCCTCGGTCTGCAGCAGGCCCGGAACCAATTGGCCCTCGAAGGTTCGGATCGCCATGGCCGCGCCCTCGAGACCGAGATAGGTCTCGAACCAGGACGGCAGCAGATCGCCGTAGCGGTGCCACCAGCCCGGTTGATTCGCCTTACGCACCAGGTCCAGGAAGGCGTCGCGCTGACCGTCATCAGTGACGCCGTACAGGTCCAGCAGATCGCGGATATCGCGTTCCTTGAAACCCGTGCGCCCGAGCTCGAGTCGGCTGATCTTGGCGTGTGAACCCCGAATGTAGTCGCCCGCACCCTCACGCGTGATACCGCTCTGTTCGCGTAACTTGCGCAGCTGACCGCCGATCGCGATCCGCAATGCCGTCGGACCCCGTTCCGCGACATGCGAATCGACGACGTCGATCCGAATCTGTTCACCGACCATGGGGCCCACTCCGACATCCGAAGGTCATCGACGGGCCGCGCCGAACCCGCCGCGACCCACACCGCATTGCCCCATCGTAACGCCGGTCCCCCGAATTCATCGCATTCCGTGTCGAGACGCCCAGACCGCCCCCCTCCGGCAACGACGCCGCAACCACAATGCCCAGGTCAGCGACCTGCGCGTACCCGCGCGGCCAACCGACCGGTCCGGCACGCCGGCGCCCGAAGCCGCTGCCCGTCAACCGAATTGGAAATCCGGCGGACGATCGTTGCTGCGTGGTGGCGTGCGCCCATCCGGATACCTTGCACCGAGCGGTCTTTCGGTTTCGCATCCGAGCGACCCCGCGCCGATACCCATGGACACCTCGCTTTCGTCCGAAAGTTTGATTCTCGAGCGCAGGTCGGCGGGTATCGTCGGTAGGGTAGTTAGGGTACCCATACCTGGGGCCCTTCGGGTGAGTGGGACGAGGTAGTGGTGATATCGGAAACCAGTGGTCAGCCGGAGCCGTTCTCCGCGCAGATTCGCAGCGCGACCGCGGTGCAGCATGCGGAGGCGGAGAATACGACGTTCATGAGCGATATGCTCGGCGGGGCGCTGGGGGTCGAGGCGTTCTATCGGTACACCGGGCAGCTGTGGCATGTGTATCGCGCACTCGAGGCGCAGTGGGACGCGCTCGCGGAGGATCCGGTCGCGGGGCCGTTCGTGCGGCCCGAATTGGCCCGGCTCGCGCATCTGGAAGAGGATCTGGACCATCTGGGCGGCGAGAACTGGCGCGACGATATCGATCCGCTGCCGTCGACCGCGACCTATGCCGCCCGGATCGAGGAGTGCGCGCGCGACTGGCCCGCGGGTTACGTCGCGCATCACTACACCCGCTACCTCGGCGATCTGTCCGGCGGTCAGGTCATTCGCGGCACCGCGGAGAAGCTGTGGCAGCTACCCAAGCGCGGGGACGGCGTGCGGTTCTACGTCTTCGACCAGATTCCGAATCCGGCCGCATTCAAGCGTGAGTACCGAATCATGCTCGATCAGCTGGCGGTCGATGATCTCGAGAAGCAGCGCGTACTCGGCGAATGCCGCCGCGCCTTCGATCTGAACACCGCCATGTTCCGCGAACTCGGGGCCGAATTCCCGGTCCGGCAGCGGGGCTGACACTCAACTGGACAGCCGACCGGATGGTTGCCGGTCGGTTACCAACTGCATCCGACGGTTACATCAAAACCGTTGTCACACAGAAATTTCGGCGCTTCCACGTGGTGACACGTCCCACACCACGGGGAGCGCCGTTTGGTTGCGCGCACTCCGTGACCGCCGCTAAAGTTACTCATCAGTTAGGCACGAAGGTGTTCCTACCTCGGCCCGACTTCTGTTAGGGGGCCGATTCATCCACGTCCGCATCCACCGACGCATGTCGGACGAGCAATGTTGTGCGACAACAGCGTTCGAATGCAGGAGGGGCGATGGTTTCCTACATCGTGACGGGCGGCACCGGATTTCTCGGGCGCCGGGTGGTCCAGCGACTGCTGGCACGTGACCACGACGCGGTGGTGCATGTGCTGGTGCGCGAGGCCTCCGCGGCCAAACTGGCCGAGCTCGCCGCAAGCTGGGGCGCGGGCGATCGGGTCTTCCCGCTCATCGGCGACCTGACGGCCGAAAACCTTGGGCTGCAAGACGATCCGCCGCAGGCCGAACATGTGCTGCACCTGGGCGCGATCTACGATATGACCGCCGACGAGCAGGCATCCCACGCCGCCAATGTCGAGGGCACCCGCGCGGTGATCGCGCTGGCCACCGAGCTCGGGGCCATGCTGCATCACGTCTCGTCGGTGGCCGTCGCGGGCGATCACAAGGGCAAATTCTTCGAGGACGATTTCGACCTCGGCCAGAATCTCACCTCCCCGTATCACCGCACCAAATTCGCGGCCGAGAAGTCGGTGCGCGAGGCCGCGGGCCTGCGGTGGCGGGTGTATCGACCGGCGATCATCGTCGGCGATTCCCGCACCGGCGAGATGGACAAGATCGACGGGCCCTACTACTTCTTCCCGGCGATCGCGCGCCTGGCCGCGCTGCCGGATCTGCCGCTGCCGCTGCCGGATCTGGGCGCGACCAATATCGTCCCGGTCGACTACGTCGCCGACGCCATGGTCGAGTTGGTGCTGCGACCCGGGCTGAACCGGCGCACCTTCCACCTGGTCAATCCGGAACCGCAGTCCTTCGGCGATATCTACGCCGCGATCGCCCGCGAGGCCGGAGCGCCGACCGGAATCGGCACGGTGCCGGGCAGCCACGCCGCCCTCGGCGCGCTCGGGCACCTGCCCGGGGTGGCGCAGGTGCGCGATTTCCTGTTGCAGCAGTTGGGAATTCCCGCCGAGGTCGCCCCGCACACCTCCTTCGCCTCGGAGTTCGTCTCCGATTCCACCCGCGCCCAGCTGCGCGGCACCGGGCTGGCCGTGCCGCGATTCGAGGACTACGTCGGCAAGCTGTGGGAGTACTGGAGTGCGCATCTGGATCCCGATCGCGCCCGGCGCGGCGCGGGTAAGGATCCGCTGCGCGGGCGAATCGTGCTCATCACCGGCGCCTCCTCGGGCATCGGACTGGCCACCGCACACGCGGTCGCCGAGCGCGGCGCGACCGTGCTGATGGTGGCGCGCGGACTCGACGAGTTGGAGGCGGCCGCCGCGGCGGTGCGCGCCGAAGGCGGTTCCGCTCAGGCGTATCAGTGCGACATCACCGACGAGAAGGCGGTGGAGCTGCTGGTCAAACAGGTACTCGCCGATCACGGTCACGTCGACTACGCGGTCAACAACGCGGGCCGCTCGATCCGCCGCTCGGTACTCAACTCCACCGATCGCATGCATGATTTCGAGCGGACCATGGCCGTCAACTATTTCGGCGCGGTGCGGCTGATTCTGGCCCTGCTGCCGTCGATGCGCGAACGCCGCTTCGGTCATTTCGTCAACATCTCCTCGATCGCGGTGCAGACGAAGGTGCCGCGGTTCGCCGCATACGTGGCGAGCAAATCCGCGCTGGACACCTTCAGCGAAATCGCCGCGGTCGAAAACGCCGACGCCGGAATCACCTTCACCTCGGTGCGCATGCCGCTGGTCCGCACCCCGATGATCGCCCCGACCGATCTGTACCGCTCGATCCCGGTGCACACCCCCCAGCAGGCCGCCGATATCGTGGTGCGCGCCCTCGAACATCGCCCGGCCCGCATCGACACCCCCATCGGCACCTTCGCCCAGCTGGTAGATACGGTCATGCCCTCGCTGAAGAAGACGATCCTGCACCAGGGCTATCGCATGTTCGGCGAATCCGCTGCGGCCAAGTCCGATTCGACCTCACCCCCGGCGACCCCGAGCAAACCCGCCCGCAGCCCGCTGCTGGCCCTCGCCCCGGTCGTCCAGCCACTGATGGGCCTCCCGGCCCCAGCCGCCCGCATCGCCAACCGAATCCCGGGCCTGCACTGGTGATATCGCGGCCCGCGAGCACATCCGGTCGGCGGCTGTCGCAAACTCGCACACACTGCTAGGTTGCGGCGCGTGAAACGCAGGGTGCTGCTCGCGGGCGCGGGTGTGCTGGTTGTCGTGCTGGCGGCGTGTGCCGGGCTGTATGTATTGATGAATGCGCGCGGCTTTCAGCTCGCCGGGAAACTGGTGAATCGGGTCGAGACCGCGGAGAAGCTGGTGGCGCTCACCATCGACGACGGGCCCACCGAGCAGACCCCGGCGATTCTGGGGGTCCTTGCGGCGCAGCAGGTTCCGGTGACTTTCTATCTGGTCGGCCGGGATCTGGACGCGCGGCCGGAGTATGGGCGCGCGATCATGGCGGGTGGCCACGAGATCGGCAATCACAGCTATACCCATCGGCGGCTCGTCTTCGTATCCCCGGCGACCGTGCGCGCGGAGGTCGAGCGGACCGATGCCGCCATCGCCCGCATCGGGTATCGCGGGCCGGTCACGTTCCGGCCGCCCTACGGCAAGAAGCTGCTCGCGCTGCCGTCATATCTGGCCGATCACGATCGGACCACGGTGATGTGGGACGTCGAACCGGATTCCACGGGCGGGGCGAGCACCGAGCGGATCGTCGCCGACACCCTCGACGAGGCTCGACCGGGTTCGATCATCCTGCTGCACGCCATGTATCAGCCCAATTCGCTGGCCGCCATCGCGCCGATCGTGTCCGGACTGCGCGCCCGGGGCTATCAGTTCGTCACGGTGTCGCATCTGATGCGGCACTGAGACGGCGAAATTCACCGAGCCGCCGTGCGCGCGCCAATCCGATCTGCCAGAGTCGTGCCATGCGCGCTCGCCAACGTGTCCTCGGGATATGTGCCACGCTGTCGGTCCTGTCGCTGGTCGCGGGATGCGGCGGCGGTTCGGACAAACCCGCCGCCTCGCCGACGCCCGGCCCGGTTCCGCTGATCGGCACCGACAATCTGCCCGAACCGCAGCCGGGCGAGGTACATCTGTTCGCGATCAACGATCTGCACGGCAATCTGCAACCGCCGTCGGGCAGCAACGGCCAGATCGGCAGTTACACCGCGGGCGGCGCGGCCTATCTGGCCGCCCACCTGAACAGGTTGAAGGCGCGTTATCCGGCGAGCGCGATGCTGTCGGCCGGGGACAATGTCAGCGCCAGCCCGCTGGTGTCGGCACTGTTCCACGACGAGCCCACCATCGACTTCCTCGATACGGTCGGCCTGTCGGCCTCCTCGGTCGGCAATCACGAATTCGACCACGGCGTCCAGGAACTGGCCCGGCTGCAGACCGGCGGCTGCGCACCCGACGGTTGTTCGCCGGGTGCGCCGTTCACCGGCGCGAAGTTCCCCTATCTCGCGGCCAATGTCGGCGACGCCACCGGCCAGTTGCCACCCGCGCTGCGCCCCTGGACGGTCCTCGACATCGGCGGCCACAAGATCGGCGTGATCGGCGTCGTCACACCCACCACCGCCGATATCGTGCTGCCCGAGGGCATTCGGGGCTACCACTTCGGCGACGAGGTCGACGCGATCAACAAGACCGTGCCCGCGGTCCAGGCCGCCGGGGCCGAAACCGTGGTCGCGGTGCTGCACGACGGCGGCGCGCAACAGCCGAAGGGCCCGCTGGACTACAACGGCTGCGAGAACATCTCCCCCTCGGTGACCGATATGGCCCAGCGCACGGATCCGGCCGTGCGCGTACTGGTCACCGGCCACACCCATCAGGCCTACAACTGCACCATCGGCGGCAAACTCGTCACCCAGGCCGCCTCCTACGGCCGCCTCATCAGCGATATCTCGTTGCGCTTCCACGACGGCACGGTCGACGCCAAGGCCACCAACCGCGTGGTCACCCGCGATATCGCACCGGATCCCGACGCGGCCGCGCTGGTCGACTTCTACGCCGCCCAGGCCGAGCCGCTCGCCAAACGCCTCCTGGGCACGGCCACCGCACCGCTGCCGAACAAAGCGCTGCCGGGCGGGGATTCGCCCCTCGGTGACGTCATCGCCGATTCGATGCTCGCCGCACTCGCCCCCGAGGCGGTCGCGGCCTTCATGAATCCGGGCGGGGTGCGCGCGGATCTGCCCGCGGGCCCGATCACTTACGCCCAGGCTTATACCGTGCAACCGTTCGGCAATCAGGTGGTGAGCGTGCGGCTCACCGGACAGCAGATTCTGAGTCTGCTCGAACAGCAGTGGGACAACGTCAGCAAACCCAATACCCTGTCGGTCGCGGGCATCACCTACGCCTTCAGCGACGCCGCGCCCAAAGGTCACAAGGTTCTCGCCGACACCGTCCGCATCGGCGGACAACCGCTCAATCCCGTGGCCGTGTACACCGTGTCCACCAACAACTTCCTGGCCTCCGGCGGTGACGGATTCACCGTCTTCACCCAGGGCAGCCCGGCACGCGTCGGCCCGACGGATCTCGACGCCCTCGAGTCGTATCTGAAAACTCACGGTGCGGTCGAGCCCCCGTCGGGCCGGATCGAGCGCCGCTAGAGGCGGTCGGCGGCGAAGTTCGCCGCGGCCACGAAGTCGGCGCCGTAGGCGACATGCGCGGCCGGGTTCAGCCCGCCCGCGCATACCGGATCGCCGGTGGTGCAATAGTTTCCGGTCCGCCACAGATAGCCCTCGGGCAGATTCCAGCCGATCAGCCGCAGCGGATCACCGAACAGCAGCACCACCGCCACTCGCGAGCCCAGATCCCCGTCCACCCGGACCGCGCCCGGCACATCGAGGGTGGCTCCGGTGCCCAGCGCCGTGTGTACGACCGCCGCGCCCTGCGAGTAGCCGACCAGGACGAATCGCTGCGCGGGACATACCGCGGCCTGATGGGCCAGGTGCGCAACGAGATCCGCGCTGCCGTCGCCTATGGAGTAGGTGTCGGTCAGATCGGCCGGGTAGTTCACCCGGTAGGCGCTGGTGCCCATCGGCAACCGATCGCTCAGCACGCCGTAGAGCGGATCGCCCACCTCGCTGCCCAGATAACCCGGTTCCTGAGTTCCCCTGGCCACCACCACATCCACATCGGCGCACGATCGCGCGGTGGCCTGCGGCGTCGGGTACAGCAGACCCGTGCTCACCAGTGCTGCGGCGAATACCCAAGCGGCATGCCATTTTCCGGACAGCCGCACCTTCCGGTCGCCCATTGTTCTCACCTTCTCACGCCGTTGTGAGCAGGCCCGCTTCGTGACTGTTGTCAAAGACTATTGTCTCGGCCTGATATGGCCCAAGGTAAGGAGGAATCAAGGGAACGGCAACGAGATCTACGGGAGAGATACCCAATCGCCGCGCAACCGTATCCGGCCGAAAGTAACGTTCCACCAGCGATTTCGATTCGACGAACCAACCGGTATGTGACAGATCTCCCGATCATTCCCCCCGAACGCTAGAACAGGTTCTCATAGGCTGGACGCATGGAACGAATGACCGGGCTGGACGCCAGCTTTCTGTATCTGGAGACCGATACCCAACTTCTGCACGTCTGCGCGCTGATCGTCCTGGACCCCGTGGCCGACGGCGCGAACTACCAATTCGCCGATCTGAAGGCCGAACTCGGCCGCCGGTTGCATCTGGTGCCCTCGATGCGCCGCCACATCCATCGGGTGCCGTTCGATCTCGATCATCCGGTCTGGGTCGAGGACACCCACTTCGATCTGGATTATCACGTGCGGCGCATCGGAATTCCGTCGCCGGGCGGACGTCGCGAGCTGGCCGAACTGGTGGCCGATATCGCGGGCCGTCCGCTCGATCGAGACCGGCCGCTGTGGCAGCTGTGGGTGGTCGAGGGGGTGGCCGACGGGAAGATCGCGATCATCTCGAAGTATCACCACGCGGCGGTGGACGGGATCACCGGCACGCAGATGATGATGCATCTGTGCGATCTGGAACCGGGCGTGCGCTATCCGGAACCGGATGAGCGACGGCCCGCCGAATCCTCGCCCAACGACCTGCTTCTCGCGGCCGAGGGTCTGCTGCGGTTCCCGACCAAGCTCGGCGCGTTCGGCATGCTGCCCAAAACCCTCGGCATGGTCGGCGGTTTCATCGGACGACGGCGAAAGACCGAGAAGGGCATGGCGATTCCGTTCACCGCGCCGCGCACACCGTTCAATCGCACGATCAGCCCGCATCGTTCGGTCGCGTTCACCAAGACCGCCCTGGGTGACATCAAGGAGATCAAGGCGGCGTTCGGGGTGAAGGTCAACGATGTGGTGCTGGCCGTGGTCGGCGGCGCGCTGCGCGAATATCTCGACGCTCACGGCGAATTGCCCGACAGCTCGCTGTTCGCGTCGGTGCCGGTGTCCACCCACACCACCTCCCGCCACGACCGGGGTATCAACAAGGTGTCGACGCTGTTCTGCCGGCTCTACACCGATGTGGCCGATCCGGTCGAGCGGCTGCGCCTGATCGCCGAGGCCAATCGGGGCGCCAAACAGGAGCACGATCTGATCGGCGCCGACTTTCTGCAGGACTGGGCGAAGTACGCCCCGCCCAACACCTTTCAACTGGCCGCGCGGGTGTACTCCTCGTTCAAGCTGGCCGAGCGGCATCCGGTCGTGCACAATCTGGTCATCTCGAATGTGCCCGGGCCGCAGGCGCCGATGTATTTCCTCGGCTATCGGATCGATTCGATGTATCCGTTCGGACCCGTCTTCCACGGGGCCGGACTCAATGTCACCGTGCTGTCGGTCGGTGGCAGCCTCGACTACGGTTTCATCGCCTGCCGGGAGCTGATACCCGATCTCGAGGCGATGGCCGACGCCGTGCACGACGCGGTCGCCGAGTTGCTGAAGGCGGCCCGCGCACAGGGCTGAGCGCTCACAGCCTCGCGGTCACCGCCGCACAGGCCTCGAGGAGCACAGGGACAAAGGCGTCCGCCTCGAGTACGCACGCCGCGTGTCCGGCGCGCGCCAGGAAGATCTCCGCCCCGTCGATCAGCTTCGCCATCTCCAACTGCCGATGGACCGGCAGAGCCCGGTCGTGTGTCGTGATCACCACCGACACCGGCAGTTTCAGGCTCTCGAGCCACGGCTCGGAATCGAATTTCCCCAGCGCCGCGACGGCCTGCGCCATCGCCCAGCCATTGGCCGTGCGCAATTCCCCCAGCGCCCACCGATCGATCCGCCCCGGATTCCAGGACACCTGCGGCAGATCCGGCAACCGCGCCGCCGCCCGGGCCACCCGCCGCGCCGCCAATTCCGCCGCGGTGGTCGCGAATACGCTCATCGTGCGATGGAACGCCCGCTCGCGCCACTTCTCCTGGAACCGATAGGTCGTGGCGCACAGCACGAGCCCGCCGATACGCCCCGGATGCCGATGCGCGGCAAGCTGACCGACGATCCCGCCCATCGAATATCCGACCAGTACGGGTTTGTCGATACCGAGCAGATCGGCCACCGCGACGGCGTCATCGGCGAGATCGTCCAGCACGAACCGCTCCGAGCGAATCCCGTGCCCGTGCCAGCGCTGGTCGTAGAGCACCACCCGATACCGCCGCGACAATTCCTCGAGGGCCGGAAACCAGTTGAGCATCGCGGTGGTGACCACCCCGTGCAGCAGCATCAGCGTGGGCGCGTCCGGCGGCCCGGGAATATCGACCAGATACGTCCTACCCCGCCCCGGCAGCTCCACGAGGGTTCCGCCCGGCACCTCGCGCATTCGCGAAACCCGTTCACCGAAGCGCCGATTCGACCGAGCCTGCGCCATCGACTGCCTCCCGCCGCGTACCCGCCGAGCCGACGGATTAGAACGTGTTGCAGTTCATGATGCCACAGCGGTGTACCCGGCGGATGATCGCGTCTACGTACAGGCGGCGATGCTGTTCGCGGTCGTCGCCGGGGCGACGGTTGTGATCGGGGCGGGAGTGGTGACGACGGTCGGCGGCGGGGGCGGGTTGTACAGACGCAGGCCGGTCGAACGAATCTCACCGGGGGTGACGGCCAGGTCGGGGATCTGTAATTGGTTGCCGTCGATATCGGTGATCAGCGCGGTGAACGGGCCGGGGCCCGCGCCGGAGATGGACCAGTAGTTGTCCATCCCGCGGTTGAGGACGTGGCCGGGGCCGCCCGCGTCGGGGCGGATCTCGACGCGGCTCAACGGGTTTCCGGTGTCGGCGAACAGCAGGCCGATCCAGGCGTCGGAGGAGCCGTCCTGGACGCGGTAGCGCACTTCCGGAGGCGGTCCGGGATCGTGTACGCGGCTCAGGTGGATCCCGGCCACACCGGGTTTCTGTTCGGCGATCCGGGTGAATGCCGCGGTGCTCAGGTCGTATTGGTGCGCGCCGCAACCGGGGCAGCGATCGACGACCTGGGCGCGCACGCTGCCGAGCGGGCCCGCGATGTCGAGATAGGTGCCGCAGGCCGCGCCGCCCGCGTATTCGTCGGTGGGCACGCCGACGTAGTAGCCGTCCATCGGCAGATCGGGAAATGAGCAGGAGACATTCTGATTGAACACGTAGTAGCGAGCCTGTCCGCTGCTCGCGGGATCGCGGCGCTCACCCCCCGGAACCGGTTCGGCGACGGGCGGATTCGTCGTCGGCACGACGAACCGCGTGGTCGTGGAGGGTAACGCGCCGACCGACGCCGATCGGCAGGTGGGCGACTGCGGATGTACCACCCACACCACGAAGCTCACCACGCCCGCCAGAACCAGCGCGCCCAGCACCCACGGCCATGCGGCACGGACGTGTTGCTGCTGTGTTACCCGATGCATGTCCCCTGCCTCCGGTTCACCTCACGCCGCTTTCTTCACAGCAAAGCAGCAGTACCCGGTGTGTTGGACATGAATCGCGAACTAGGAGTGTGGGAGTCGGCGTGTCTGCGGCGTGTCAGGGTACGAGGACGGCTGCGCCGGCAAACTTTCCGTGCGCCAGATCCGACAGCGCGCGGGCGGCGTCATCCAGCGGGTACGGATGGACGGTCACCTCGAGGCGATGTTGCGCGGCGAACGCCAGGAATTCGCGGGCGTCGTTTCGAGTGTTGGCGGTGACCGAGCGGATCTCGCGCTCCTGGAACAGATGTCGCTCATAGTTCAGGGCCGGGATGTCGCTGAGGTGAATACCCGCGATCGACAGCACCCCGCCGCGATCGAGCGCGGTCAGCGCGGGTAGCGCCAACTCGCCGACCGGCGCGAACAGAATCGCCGCGTCCAGGGCGACCGGCGGCGGATCGGCCGCGCCCTGCGCCGAGGCCGCACCGAGGGCCAGCGCGAGCTCGCGGGCCTTCGGGTCCCGGGTCATGACATGGATTTCCGCGCCGCGGGCCAGGGCGACCTGCGCGGCGAGATGGGCGCTGCCGCCGAATCCGTAGATACCCAATCGGCCACCGTCGGGCAGCGACGCCCGTTGCAGAGCGCGGTAGCCGATGATGCCCGCGCACAGCAGCGGGGCCAATTCGGCGTCGGTGTAGCCGTCCGGCAGCGGGTGTGCGTAATCGGCGGGCACGGTCGCGAATTCGGCGTAGCCACCGTCGGCGTCCCAGCCGGTGTAGCGGGAGTTCGGGCACAGGTTCTCCGCACCGCGCAAGCAATACCTACAGGCTCCGCACGTGTACCGCAGCCACGCGATACCCACTCGATCGCCGACGGCGAATTCCGCATCGGCTCGCGGTCCGAGCTCGATCACCTCGCCGACCACTTCATGCCCCGGCACCACCCCCGGCCGATGCACCGCCAGATCCCCTTCGGCCACATGCAGATCCGTGCGGCACACCCCGCAGGCCAGCACCCGCACCAGCAACTCCCCCGGCCCCGGCTCGGGGACCGCCACGCGCGAGCGCTCGAGCGGACCGTTGTCGATCGGTCCCGGCCGGACCACCCGCCAGGCCGTCATCGTCGCGTCACTCACCCGCCATCAATCCTTCCATTCGGATGCATTCGAGATTAATCCCATCTCCGCGTCGCGTTCGCCTGCCGTTGACCTGCCTCGTCGAAGTTGTTTTCGAGGTTCGAAACAGTAACGGCGGCAACGTGATTCAAATGGAGAGGAAGTTCTCGATGCGTGGTAGAGCAGCCCTGGTGGGCGCCTTCGCGGTCGTGGCGACACTGCTGACGACGGCCCCCTCGTACGCCTGGGGCGAACAGGGCCACAATGTCGCCGCCGCGATCGCCGAGCTGCGGTTGAGCCCGGCGGCCCGTGACGAGGTCGCACGGCTGCTGTCCGATGAGGCCGATCCTACCCTGGCCGGGGTCTCCACCTGGGCCGACGACATCCGCAAGAGCGATCCGGATCTGGGTAAGCGTTCGGCGCCCTGGCATTACGTCAATATCGCCGAGAACGACTGCGCCTACGCGCCCGCGGTCAACGGCAACGACGGCCAGAACGTCATCGAGGCGCTGCGAGCCCAGACCGCGATCCTCGCCGACAGGTCCCGCTCCGACGACGACCGCAATCAGGCGCTGAAATTCGTCGTCCACTTCGTCGGCGACGTCCACCAGCCGCTGCACGCCGGCTACGCCCGCGACCGCGGCGGCAACGAGGTCAAGGTGACCTATCTGGGCCGCACTACCAATCTGCATTCGGTCTGGGATGCCCGCCTGCTCGATACCCGGCACGCGAGCAACGACGACGAGGTCAAGCGCGTCCTGGCCCTGCCCGCCCCCGATCTGCCCGCGCCCCAGCCGGATACCGATCCGATCGCCTGGGCGCAGGAGAGCTGCCGCATCGTCAAGCAGCCGGGCTTCTACCCGGAGTCGTCGACCATCGGCGACGACTACACCCGCCGATTCCTGCCGGTCGCCGAATCCCAGCTGCGCCTCGCCGGTGAGCGCCTCGGGCGGCTGTTGAACGCGGTGCTGGATCCCGCGGGCGGCAAATAGGTCACTGCTGCGTGCCCCGCGGGGGTTGCAGGGCACGCAGCAGTGTTTCGGCGAGGGTGTCCAGGTAGCCGGGTTCGATCGAGGCGCCGCGCACCGACTGCCGCCAATACAGGGGGGCGGCAAGCAGATCCAGCGCCAGTTCGATATCCAGATCGGTCGCGAGTTCGCCGCGGTCGATGGCGCGCCGCAGCACCTCGACGCCGCGTTCGCGGCGCGGAAGGCCGATCGTGGCGGTAATCGCCTCTCGCAGTGCGGGATTGCGCGCCGATTCGGCGACCAGATCGGGCAGGATGCGCGCGAAACGCGGATGGGTCAGCCAATCGAACACCGCGTCGAGCAGGGCGCGCACATCACCGCGCAGCGATCCGGTGTCCGGGACCGCGGCGTGGTCGAGGCTGAATTCGGAGACGACCGCGATGACCATGTCGTGTTTGGCGGGCCAGCGGCGATACAGCGCGCTCTTGCCCACACCGGCGCGCTTCGCGACGGCCTCCATCGAGAGCCGCGCGTAGCCCTGATCGGCCAACTCGTCGAGGACGGCCTCGGTGATGGATCGGGTGATCTCCGGCTGCAGTACGGCCGCGCCGGTCGGTGTGCGACGTCCCATGCGGGCAGTATAGCGAGTGGACGGGACGGTACCGTCCCGTTTACCATCGTCGGGACGGTACCGTACCGTCCACCCCTTGACGGAGAGTGTCATGACCCCTCGCGAACTCGTCGGCCAGGCCCTGCGCCTGCTATTGGACAAGGACATGGCCGGATTCGCCGGTCTGTGGGCGCCCGACGGCGTCATGGAATTCCCGTTCGCCCCGCCCGGATATCCGCGGCGGCTCGACGGCCGCGCCGCGATCGCGGAGTATCTGCGCGGATATCCGGACATCCTCGACATTCGCGAGATCTCCGAGGTGCGCGTCCATCAGAGTCTCGATCCGGCCGTGGTCGTCGTCGAATTCCGGGCGGCCGGAATCGCCGTGGCGACCGGACAGCCCTATCGGCTCGACTACATCGCGGTGATCACGGTGCGCGACAACGCGATCGCGCACTATCGCGACTATTGGGATCCGGTCGCGGCCGTCACGGCCATCGGCGGTCTCGACCGGCTGATCGACGCCTTCACCGGGTGGTCGCGATGAGCGACGTGCTGATCCTCGGCGCGACCGGAACGACCGGCAGACGGGTTTCGGCATTCCTTGCCGCGCGGGGCATTACGACCCGCCTCGCCTCCCGCTCGCCGGGCTCGGATCCCGCGCGGGTGCGATTCGATTGGACCGAGCCCAGCACCCACGCCGACGCGGTCGCGGGAGTGCGGGCGATCTATCTCGTCGCGCCGGTCGGTGTGCACGATCCCGTGCCGCTGGTCGAACCGTTCCTGCAACTCGCTCGGCGGCACGGGGTTCGGCGGGTGGTGGCGCTCGGATCCTCCGCGGTGCCCGAGGCCGATGCCGGTATGGGCGGTATCTATCGTGCCGTGCGCGCGATCATGCCCGAATGGACCGTCTTGCGACCGTCGTGGTTCATGCAGAATTTCGTCGGCGAACATGCGCTCGCGCGCGGTGTACACGACGGGGAGATCGTGTCGGCGACCGCGCGCGGCCGCATCGGATTCATCGATGCCGGTGATATCGCCGCGGTCGCCGGACATGCGCTGATCGACGAGATCGCGCACAACACCGAACATGTGCTGACCGGTCCGCGCGCCCTCGGGTACGACGAGGCCGCGCGGATCATCTCCGAATCGACCGGACGCCGGGTGCGCCACCGATCGATCCCCGCCGACGAGTTGGCCCGGCGCTGGGAAGCCCGCGGTCTCGCACCCGAATTCGCCGCCATGCTCGCCGCGCTCGATGAGGATATCGGCCGGGGCGGCGAGGACCGGGTCACCGATACGGTCGTCCGGATCACGGGTCGCACGCCGCGCGCGTTCGCCGAATTCGTCGAACGGGAGATGATTCCCGGCCGATCGATCAATTCTCGAGGTGGTCGAACATGCCGGGTTCGTAGGATCCGCCGGGCATGCGGGTGATGACGCCGAGGCGGTTGGCCGCGTTGATCAGGGCCACCGTGTAGACCAGGGCGGCGATCTGCTCGGCGTCGTAGTGCTTGCCCACCTCCTCCCAGGTCGCATCGGAGACGCCCGGGTTGGCATCGGCCAGGCGGGTGCCCTCCTCGGTCAGGGCCAGCGCGGCCCGCTCGGGCTCGGTGAACACCGACGATTCCCGCCATACGGCAACCAGATTGATCCGGACGGCGCTCTCGCCGGCGGCGGCGAGCTCCTTGGTGTGCAGATCGGTGCACCAGCCGCAGCCGTTGATCTGGCTGGCGCGCAGTTCCATCAGCTCCAGGGTGGATTTGGGCACTGTCGACTGCATGATCGCCAGGCCGATATTGGCGAACCGCTTGCCGATCTTGGCGCCGATGACGCTGTCGTTGAGATTGATTCGGGGTTCCATGAGGGGCTCCTCACTGATCGTGCGGTGGTTTCGTTCGTGACGAACACCAGACGACGACCGACCGGGCCGCGTAACAACATCTCGAAGTGACGTGCGCCACGGCGTTTCGGTGTTACGCGGCGGCCGGGTCCGGCGTCTGGTGGTCATGGACTCGGCCACCGAGGCGTTCGTCGCCCACCGCAATCTGCTGTTCACCGTCGCCTACGAGATGCTCGGCTCCGCCGCGGATGCCGAGGATGTGCTGCAGGAGAGTTGGTTGCGCTGGGCTGGGGTCGATCCGGACACCGTGCGGGATCGGCGGGCCTATCTGGTCCGGATCGTCACCCGTCAGGCGCTCGACCGGCTGCGGGCCCTCGGGCGGCGGCGGGAGTCCTATGTCGGTCCGTGGCTGCCCGAACCGCTGCTGACCGCGCCGGATGTGGCAGAGGATGTGGAACTCGCCGAGAATGTCTCGCTGGCAATGCTTTTGGTGCTCGAGACCCTGAGCCCGATCGAGCGGGCGGTATTCGTGCTGCGCGAGGTGTTCGATCTGGACTACGACGAGATCGCCGACGCCGTCGACAAGAGCGCCGCGGCGGTGCGTCAGCTCGCGTATCGGGCGCGCTCGCATGTGGCCGCCCGCAGACCGCGCGGCGTGGCGTCCGCGACCGAGACCCGGGCCGCCCTCGCGGCGTTCCAGCAGGCGATCGAAACCGGCGAGCTGCGAAATCTGCTCGATATCCTCGCACCGGATGTGGTGTTCCTCGGCGACGGCGGCGGCGTTGCCAAGGCGGCGCTGTCACCGATCGTGGGCGCGGCGAAGGTGGCCCGCTTCCTGTCCGGCACACTGGGCAATCTCGCCGTGGTGACCCGGGAAGCCGTGCAGATCAACGGCTTTCCCGCGCTGATCATGCGACGGGACGGCGAGATCGACACCGTCGTGGCGATCCGAATCGGCGACGGCCTCATCACCGGCCTCTACGCCGTCCGCAATCCGGCCAAGTTGTCACGACTGCGCGACGAGACCGCCCTGTCCCGCCGCGGCGGCGAATAACCTTGCCCCACACCGATGTCCGGAGTGGCTGTCGTCACGTCCGGCGACCCGATGGATTGCCGATGCGTGGGTATTCGCCGCGTGAACACAGACCGCAGTCGCAGGAGGGAGTTCGACATGCCCACCCCACACGCCAAACGACATTCCGTGCACGCGGAACCGCGCTTCGGCACCGCCCGCTCGGCCCGACACCTGATCATGCTGTGGATCGCATTCGTAGCCGCCCTCGGCACGGTACTCGTCCTACTCTGACGATTCGAACATATATTCGATTCTCGAGCTATGCTCGTCCGCATGGTCAGCTCCCGTCACGAGGTCATGCACAGGATCTTCCAGCACGATCCGGCGGTCTTCGGGCGCGCGTTCCACGCCCTGGGTCTGCCGTTTCCCGAACCGATCGAGGTGGTCTTGGAGGCCACCGATCTCACCGAGATCAAACCCATGGAACGCCGGGTCGACACCGCGCTGCGGTTCGTCACGGCGCAGGGAGCTTTCCTACTCTTGATCGAGGCGCAGCAGCAGGACGACAACGACAAACCGCCCGCCTGGGCGTATTACGTCGCGTACTGCCATTCGAAATTCCGCATCCCGGTCGTCCTGCTCGTGGTCTGCCACGACCGCACCACCGCCACCTGGGCGGCCAAACGGATCGAGATCGGGCTGCCGGAGTGGCCCACGATGACCGTCATGCCGCTGGTCCTCGGGCCGCACAATGTCCCCGTCGTCACCGATATCGAGGAAGCGGCGCAGGACATCCCGCTCGCCACCCTGTCCGCGATCACCCACGCCAGCGATCCGTATATCGGTGACATACTGAAAACTCTGGCCACGGCATTGAAACGCCTCGACCCGGGTGACGACAATGCCATTACCTTCAGCGAACTGACCGAACTCGGTCTGGGCAACACCCGGCCGCCGACCTGTGGAGAAAGCTGATGCCTATCGACCGATCCTTCTTCCGTTCGGTCAGCTCCCAGAAACTGTTCGCCGAGATTCGTGAGGAAGCTCGCGCGGAGACACTGCAACGAAGCCTGCTGACGATCCTCACCCATCGCGGTTTCGAGCTGGCGCAGGCCGATCGCGACCGCATCGCCGCCTGTGACGATTCCGACCGACTTCAGACGTGGTTGGAACGAGCGATCGACTGCGCCACCGTCGACGAGGTCTTCGGCACTAAGTGATCGCGCCGGGCGGCAAGAGTCCGCGGCGGCGCTGTGCCATCCGCTCCCGCTCCTCGGGCGACAACGCCGCCGCCGCATCGGCTCGTCGCTTCGACATCGCCGCCAACTCCTCCGGGCTCAGTCGCGACGCGTACTCCGCACGCTGGCGCGACATCCGCTCGAATTCCGCTAGGGACAGGGGCTGATTCATGGTGATCGTCTCCTCGATCAATCGCAGGAATTCCGTTGCCGAGGGCTCGACCGCACGGTCGAGCCCGCCGAGCACACCGAGGAGCCGCGATCGCAGGCGCAGGGCGCGGGCGATCCGCTCGTCCACCGCCGCGAGTTGACGGTGCACGAGATCACGGGGATCGGGGGCGGGCTCGGCGTCGAGCAGCCGTCCGATCTCGTCGAGGGCGAAGCCGAATTCGCGCAGGGCGATGATGCGATGCAGCCGCCGGACGTCGGACTCGGTGTAGCAGCGGTGTCCGCCGCCGGTTCGCGACGACGGGGTCAGCAGGCCGAGCCGGTCGTAATGATGCAGCGCCCGCACCGTGATCCCGGTCGCCCGGGCCAATTCACCGACCCGCCATTCCCGTTCGGCCACAACCCACCTCCTCGATGTGCACCTTCGACGCTAGAACCTGACGCTGCGTCGGATTCAAGGGTGCGACGGGTCACATCGCGGAATCAGTCGGCGGGCAGCTCCACACCGGTGTCCGCGGCCTTGGCCGCGACATCCTCGGGGAAGACATTGCGGAACAGGAAAAGATCCTGGCCCAGACGCCAACCGGGGGCCAGGGCCACGGCATAACGCTCGAAGTAGCCCAGCTGCTTACCCATGAGAATCAGCTGTTCGGGGCCGAAGGCGCCGCGGCGCTTACCGAATTCGACCAGGCGGGCGGCCACCTTGCCCATATCCAACTGGGCGAGTTTGCCCGACAGCACCGGGGCCAGCGCGGTGGCGAGCTGGCGGCCGATGGTGGCGTCGTCGCCCGAATCGCCCTCCACCAGATCCAATTCGCGCAGCGCCCGAGCGACGGGACGGAAGTCTCCGTCGATCGCGCTGGCATGGAACAGCGCCCGCACGAATTCGCGCCACTGCGGGGTCATCTTGCCGACGATGCCGAAGTCGAGCATGGCCGCGCGGCCGTCGTCGAGCAGCCACAGATTCCCGGCGTGCACATCGCCGTGGAAAAGCCCGTGCACCACAACGCTTTCCACCCACGCCTTCACCAGTCGCCGGATCAGCAGTTCCGGATCGGGGTGCACCGCGCGGATATCGTCGAAGCGGTCCAGCGGCATACCGCGCATCCGCTCCATGCACAGCACGCGCGGACCGCTGTAATCCCAGAACACCTCGGGTACGACGACGCCCGAATTGTCGCCGAAGGCATGCAGATTGGCGCGGGCGCGCGTCTGATTGTCGGCCTCGTTGCGGAAGTCCAGCTCGGCGACCGTGGTCTCGTAGAGATCGCGCACCACGCCGTCGGCATTGGCGATGCGGGCATTCTCCGAACGCCGCTCCATCACTCGCGCCAGCCGATGCGCCGCGCGCAGATCGACGATCATCCGCCGCGCGATATCGGGCCGCTGCACCTTGACCACCGCCGGGCGGCCGTCGGCGAGCACGCAGCCGTGCACCTGGGCCACCGAGGCCGCCGACAGCGGCGTGTCGTCGAATTCGCGGAACAGTTCCGCGATCGGCTTGCCGAGATCGGCCTCGATGATCGCGCGCGCGTCCACCGCCGGGAACGGCGGCACATCGTCGAGACAGCGCAGGCAGGCATCGGCCAGCTCGCGCGGGAACGCGCCCGGCGAGGAGGCGATCAACTGACCCAGTTTCACGAACATCGGGCCGAGCGTCTCGAAGCCGTCGACCATACCGTCGGCCATGGCGAGGCGGCGCTTGCGGCGGCCGAAGCCGCCGGTCAGCATCCGCCGCGCCACCGAACCGCCGAGCACGACGCCGATCACCGCGGTCCGCCGGAATTCGGCGAAACCGAATTTCTCCAGCGCGGGCCGCAGCGGCGCCACGTCCGCCTGCTCCTCGGTATCCACGGCCGCGGCGGTCATCGGGCACTCACCTCGACCGCATGTCCGCGCGTTGTTCGTCCTGCCGGCTCACTCTGCACCGCTCCGACCGCCTTGTCCTAATCGTTCGAAACGCCCTATGTCGTCGACCCGTCCTACGGGTTATACGACGCAAAGTCTACGACTCGCGTGAGCGATCCCGGTGTCGGAGCCGTTTCGGCAGGTCGCGCGTCAGATCCCGCCGCCGCCACCGATCAGCCACGGATTGAACCCGCACCGCGGCTGCGGGGTCTGGCCCGGATCCAGCGCATTGAGCACCAGCGACAGCGCCCGCGGGGAGTACAGGATCGACAGATGATCGGACATATCCACTTCACACCCGTCCTGCAGGGTGATGTTGCGAACCTGCGCGCCGGGCCCGGGGCGCAGGAAGGTCAGATCGTAGGGCGTGGCGACCTCGTCGTAGCGGGTGCCGATCACGGTGTAGTCCACGCCGGGCACGGTGTCACCATCGGCATTGAGCCGATTGAGGAAATCCGAGCCCACGATCTGCTGTACGCCCGAGCGCCCCACCAGCAGTCCGGTCGGGGCGAGCACGTCCAGGCCCGCATTGGTGACCAACCGGCCCAGCCACGCGATGCCGCCGAGGGTGGTGCCGTGATTGGTTCCGGCAAGGGTGATCTCGTGATCGACCTTGTCCGCGCCGCCACCGAATTTCAGATACCACCGCGAGACCGGCGCGCCCTGGGAGTGCGCGAGGATATTCACCTTCCGCGCACCGGTCGCGTCCAGCACCCGATCCACGAACGCGCCGACCTGCTGCGCCGAGACGGTCATATCGCCCACACCGCTGCGCCCGGGCAGCACCGTGCCGAGGCCGCCGCCGTCGAGCACGTTCTCCCGACCGTAGTTGAAGGTGAAGACGCAGTATCCGGCGTTCTTCAGCGGTCCGCTCAGATAGGCGAAGGTCTCGTAGGCGGTGACCCAGGTGCCGTGCACCAGCACGATCGGTTCCGGATGCGCGCGCGACGGACGGCAGCCCCAGTCATTGGTTCCCGGCGGGGCCACATCGGGTTGCACCAGCCCCTGCGCGGTCGCGGTGAGCCAGGAGTTCTGCGCCGGACCGTTGCCCGCGGTATCCGCGGCGATCGATCGCGGGTCGGCGATATTGCTTTCCGTGATCGGCCCGGCCGATCGCGAATGCACGCCGTCGGCGATCTGATCGGCCAGCCGATGCTCCTGATCCGATACCGACGGCGGCGCGGCATGCGCACCGCCCGCCCCGACCCCCAGCACCGCGGCCACCACCGCCGCCGCGACGGTCATCGTTCCGCGGCGGAAACCTCTTCTCATTCCATGCCTTTCCCACACCACACAACCCGAATTCGCGGGTCACATGCTATGGACGCGGGCACGGCATCGCTCGAGTGTTAATCGCAGCTTCACGACACGCCGGGGACCGCTTCAGAGGCTGCCGCCACCGCCGATCAACCAGGGGTTGAAGGTGCAGGCGAGAGCGGGGGCCGCGGCGGGGTCGAGGGTGTTGAGAATGATCGACAGCACCCGGGGCGAGTACATGATCGTGACGTGGTCGGAGACGTCCTGTTCGCAGCCGTCCTGCAGGGTGATATTGCGAACCGTCGCACCGGGTCCGGGCCGCAGGAAGGTCAGATCGTAGGGCGTGGAAACCTCGTCGTAGCGGCTGCCGACCACGGTGTAGTCCACGCCCGACACGGTGTCGCCGCCCGCGTTGAGCTGATTGACGAAATCCGAGCCCACGGTCTGCTGAATTCCCGCATGCCCCACGAAGATCTCGACCAAGCCGAGCACATCGATGCCGAAGTTGTTGATCGCCCGCCCCAGCGCCCCGATTCCGTCGAGGGTGGTGCCGTGATTGGTTGCGGCGAAGGTGATTTCGCGATGTACCTTGTTCGCGCCGCCGTCGAATCTCAGATACCAGCGCGACATCGGCCCGCCCTGGGAGTGGGCGACGATATCCACCTTCGACGCGCCCGTGACGCCCAGGACGCGATCGACGAACTCCGCCAACTGTTTCGACGAATCCTGGATATAACCCGTGCCGCCTGTACCGGGCAGCATCGAACCCAGTCCACCGCCCTGCGGGAGATTCGCCCGTCCGTAATTGAAGGTGAACACGCAGAATCCGGCATCGGCGATCGGCTGACTCACATAGGAGAAGTTGTCGTAGGCGTTCTCCCAGGTGCCGTGGACCAGGATCACCGGTTCGGGATGCGCCGCGGTCGGCTTGCAATGCCAATCGTTGACACCGGGCGGCGCGACGTCCGGATGCAGCAGGCTGTAGCCGAAGGCGGCCAGGAACGCCGATTGCGCCGGGCCGTAGCCCACGGTGTCGGAGGCGGACCCACCGGCCGATCCGGAGCTGGAACCCGAACCGCCGTAACAATTTCCGGAGCCATTACCCGAGCCCGCTCCGCTGCCCGAGGTGCACGCGCTCCCGCTGTCGACAATGGGCACGGCCGCCTTGTCGCGCAACCCCTCGTGAATGTAATCGGCGAGGCGCTGTTCGAGCTGCCGCGCGGTCTCGGCGTGCGCGCCCGCGGAAAATCCCGCGGTGAGTGCGATGACCCCGAATACGATCGCGGCGCACGAGGCGGCGCGACGGATATTTCGTCTCATTCCATACCTTCCTGCGGAACCACAATGTTCGCCAGTTCCGTTGTCCGGCAAGTAATTCCGACTACGGAACCACATTCACCGTAGAACCGGGAAAGCCCGGGAAACAGGTGGTCGAGGGAGGTCTTCGAAATATCACGATTCCGTTGTGAGAGCCCGGTGAGAATGCACAACAGGCTATTTCGGCACACCCAACGCGGCGGCGATGGACTGCCACGCGTCGGGCAGCTGCGCGGCGAAGTCGGGCCAGGAATGCGTGCCCGCGGGCTGATATCGCACGGTCGCCGCGATTCCCAACTGCGTCAGGCGCGCCGCGAATCGTTCGGTGCACGAGCGCGCGCCCGCCTCGAGCGCCGCCCCGCCACCGGCCACCCGCAGCGCGTCGAGCATATCGGGCGCGGTGGCCACGGTCAGCAGGTCCGGAACGCTGGGCAGACCGGTGGCGGCCGACAGGTAGATCGTGGTGCCGCGTAAGGCGTCCGCGCCGAGATAGCTGTCGTGCGCGGCCCATTCCGGCGAGGTCGGCGGACCCCACAGATTCTCCGGATTACCGCCGCGCGAGCCGACCGTGATCCGGGTGACGGCCTGCCCGAGATCATCCGCGGTGGAATAACATCCACTGATTCCGGCCGCCGCGCGGTACCGCCCCGGATGCCGCGCGGCCAACATCAGCGCCGCCTGCGCGCCCATCGACACCCCGGCGATCGCCCGCCGCCCGTCGCTGTGCAGATACGACTCCACGATCGGGGGCAGCTCATCGATGAGGAAGGTCTCCCAGCGGTTCAGGCCCAGCGTGTGGTCGTAATGGTCCCAGTCGCTGTACATGCTGCCGACCCCGCCGGTGGTGAACACCACGTCCACCGGTTTGTCGGAGAAGTACTGCGCCGCGCCGCCTTTGGTGAGCCAGCCCGAGACCGGACCGGCTTCCACCCCGTCGAGCATGTACAGCGTCGGCCGCGGTCCGTCCCCGGATCCGCGCAGAACGTCGACCGCGATCACGCGCCGCATCGACGCCGAGGCCACATACAGCCGCTCCCAGCCCGGCGCGCGATATTCGATGCGTTCCAAGCCCGTTCGGGTGATCGCCGGATCGATCACCGGCGGTGCGGGATCGGGCGGCACGTCGGCCGCGGCGGGCGCCGCGGTCAGCAGGGCCGCGGCCGACAGG
>NZ_BDBS01000044.1 GCF_001613105.1 Nocardia pseudobrasiliensis NBRC 108224
GCTACTCCAGCGTCTCCGCCTTCTCCTCGGCCTTCCGCTCCTGGAAAGGCCAGTCCCCCGGCGCCTTCGCCCGCGTCCACCGCGGCCGCGTCGCGGTCCCGGCATGAAAACCGAACGACCCCTATGCGTACTACACATGCGGAGTCAAATCGATTGATCGACACGGTAATTCGCGAAAATAGAGGTATGCGAAACACGGGTTTGGTAACAGCGCTCGTGGCGGTCGCCATAGCTGTGGCGACCGACTGCGGTCATGCGGCTGGTCCGGACGGATCGGGGCCCGCTCCGGCGCCCGATATCGTCGCACAGAATCTGAAGGTGCCCTGGGGGGTGGCATTCCTGCCGGACGGGGCGGCGCTGGTGGCGCAGCGCGGGACCGGGGAGATCCTGCGCGTCGTCGCGGGATCGCCGCCGCAGCGGGTCCATCAGGTCTCCGGCGTGGTGGCGCGCGGCGAGGGCGGGTTGCTCGGGCTCGCTGTATCGCCGCAATATGCCCAGAACGGTTACGTCTACGCGTATTTCACCGCCGCCAACGACAATCGGATCGTCCGGTTCAAACTGGGCGGACAGGCCGAGGTGATCTTCTCCGGGCTGGCGAAGAATTCCATCCACAACGGCGGGCGGATCGCCTTCGGTCCCGACGGCATGCTGTACGTCGGAACCGGCGATGCGGGACAGTCGAATCGGGCGCAGGATCCGGCCAGCCCGAACGGCAAGATCCTGCGACTGACCCCCGAGGGGAAACCGGCCCCCGGCAACCCCAACCCGAACTCCCCCGTCTACACCCTCGGTCACCGCAATGTACAAGGGCTGGCATGGGATTCGGCCGGGCGGATGTACGCCACCGAATTCGGGCAGGACACCTACGACGAGGTCAATCGAATCGAGGCCGGACGCAACTACGGCTGGCCCGTCGTAGAGGGCAAGGGCGACACCCAGGGCGGCCGCTACACCAATCCGCTGATCACCTGGACCACCGACGAGGCCTCCCCCTCCGGTCTCGCGATCGCGGGAAACACCCTGTACGTCGCGGCCTTACGCGGTGAGCGGCTGTGGACGATTCCCGAGCGCGCCGACGGCACCCTCGGCACGCCGCAATCCCAGCTCGACACCTACGGCCGACTGCGCACGGTCGCGGTGGCCCCCGACGGCTCGCTGTGGGTGACGACCTCCAATACCGACGGGCGCGGGGAACCCCTGCGCAACGACGATCACATCTACCGCATCCCCGCGCGCTGAGTACGCGTAGTTTCGGCTTGCGTGTTCCGACCCGCGCGGCCCCTCGATTCGCCTAGCGTGATCATGATGAGTCGAGAGGGGTCGTGATGCGAGCCGGAATGCTGAGTGTTGCGGATCTGGTGCGGCAGGTCGACGCGGGAAAGCTGGATACGGTCCTGGTCGCCATGACCGATATGCAGGGGCGATTGCAGGGAAAGCGCTGTTCGGCACGGTACTTCGTCGACGAGGTGCTCGACCACGCCACCGAGGCGTGCGACTACCTGCTGGCCGTGGACGTGGAGATGACCACCGTCGACGGCTATGAGATGTCCTCGTGGAACACCGGTTACGGCGATTTCGTGCTGCGCCCCGACCTGACCACGCTGCGCTTGGTGCCGTGGCAGCCGGGCACCGCGCTGGTGCTGTGCGATGTGGAACAGGTGCAGCCGCAGGGCAAGCCGGTCGCGGCCTCGCCGCGCCAGGTGCTGCGCGCCCAGCTCGACCGGCTGGCCGAACACGGCCTGCGCGCCTACGTCGGCACCGAACTGGAATTCCTGGTCTTCGACGACACCTACGAGGCCGCCTTCCGCACCGGCTATCGCGATCTGACCCCCGCCAACCAGTACAACGTCGACTACTCCATACTCGGCACCGCCCGCATCGAACCGCTGCTGCGCCGCATCCGCAACGAAATGACCGGCGCCGGAATGTATGTCGAGTCGGCCAAGGGCGAATGCAATCCCGGCCAGCACGAGATCGCCTTCCGCTACGACGAGGCGCTGGTGACCTGCGACAACCACAGCATCTACAAGACCGGCGCCAAGGAGATCGCCGCCCAGGAGGGCCGTAGCCTCACCTTCATGGCGAAATACAATGAGCGCGAGGGCAATTCGTGCCACATCCACATCAGCCTGCGCGACGAGTCGGGCGCGGCGGTACTGGCCGGCGACGGGACCGGCGGGGAATCGGCGCTGATGCGGCACTTCATCGCCGGACAGCTCGACGCCCTGCGCGAACTCACCTACTTCCTCGCCCCGAATATCAACTCCTACAAGCGTTTCCAGGAGGGCAGCTTCGCACCCACCGCGGTGGCGTGGGGACGCGACAATCGCACCTGCGCGCTGCGGGTGGTCGGCCACGGGCCCTCGCTGCGGCTGGAGAACCGGGTGCCGGGCGGGGATGTGAATCCCTATCTCGCCGTGGCGGCCTCGATCGCGGCCGGACTGCACGGCATCGAGCACCGGCTGCCGCTGGAACCGGAATTCCAGGGCAATGCCTATCGCTCCCAGCGCCCACGGGTGCCGCGCACGCTGCGCGAGGCCGCCGGGCTGTTCGGTGAGAGCAAACTCGCCAGGGCGGCCTTCGGCGAGGAGGTGGTCCGGCACTACCGCAACGCGGCACAGGTCGAACTGGACGCCTACGACGCCGCGGTGACCGATTGGGAGCGGATCCGTGGCTTCGAACGACTCTGACCGGCGGCCTTTGATCGGCCTGCCCACCTACTCCGAACGCGCCCGCTTCGGCCACTGGGACGTCGATGCCGCGATCCTGCCGCGCACCTACGTCGATATGACCGAGCGCGCGGGCGGAATCCCGATACTGCTGCCGCCCGGCGCAACTGCGCGCCCGGAGCTCGTGGCACGGCTCGACGGCCTGATATTGACCGGGGGCGCGGATCTGGATCCGGCCCGCTACGACGCCACGCCGCATCCCGAGACCCGCAGCCGTCCCGATCGCGACGAGCTCGAATTCGGCCTGTTGGCACTCGCGCGCGAGGCCGGGCTGCCGGTGCTGGCGATCTGTCGCGGACTGCAATTGGTGAACGTCGCCCTCGGCGGCACCCTGCACCAACATCTTCCGGACGTCCTCGGCCACGCCGACCACTCCCGCACCCCGGGCGTCTTCGGCGTCACCACCGTGCGGACCACGCCCGACAGCCGGGTCGCCGCCATCGTGGGACCGGAGTTGAAGGCGCACTGCCACCACCATCAGGCCATCGATATCCTCGCCCCGGACCTCACCGCCGCCGCGCACGCCGCCGACGGAACGATCGAGGCGGTCGAGGCGCGCACCGGGCCGTTCCTGATCGGCGTGCAGTGGCATCCGGAGGAGAACAGCGCCGATCGGCGGCTCGTGCGAGCGTTGGTCGAGCAGGCGGCAGCATATGGAAGGGAGCGCAGTCGGTGACAATGACGGAGGTCGTCAACCCCGCGACCGAAAAGGTCGTGGCCACGGTCGAATCGGCCGATGAGGCCGCCGCGGACGCTGCCATCGAGCGCGCGCGGCGGGCGCTGCCGGGCTGGCGCGCGATCGCGCCGGGCGATCGGGCGCGACTGCTGCGCCGCTTCGCCGAGGCCGTCGACGCCGATCTCGAGCATCTCGCGGAGCTCGAGGTGCGCAATGCGGGGCACACCATCGGCAATGCCCGCTGGGAGGCGGGCAATGTCCGCGATGTGCTGCACTACAGCGCGGGACTGCCGGAGCGGCTGCTGGGCAATCAGATTCCCGTCGCGGGCGGTGTCGACATCACCTTCCACGAACCGCTCGGCGTCGTCGGCATCATCGTGCCGTGGAATTTCCCCATGCCGATCGCGGCCTGGGGCTTCGGGCCCGCACTCGCCGCCGGGAACACCGTGGTGCTCAAACCGGCCGAGCTGACCCCGCTGACGGCCCTCCGGCTGGGCGAGCTCGCGCTGCGGGCCGGCCTGCCCGAGGGCGTCTTCCAGGTGATCCCGGGCCGGGGTTCGGTGGTGGGCAATCGCTTCGTCACCCATCCGGCCGTGCGCAAGGTGGTGTTCACCGGTTCGACCGAGGTGGGCAAGCAGATCATGGCGGGCTGCGCCGAGCAGGTGAAGCGGGTCACCCTCGAATTGGGCGGTAAGAGCGCCAATATCGTCTTCGCCGACGCCGATGTCGAGCGGGCCGCCGCCACCGCGCCCTACGGGGTGTTCGACAACGCCGGACAGGACTGCTGCGCCCGCTCGCGAATCCTGGTGCAGCGCGGTATCTTCGATCGCTTCCTGGAACTGCTGGAACCGGCGGTGAAGGGCGTGCGGGTCGGCGATCCGGCCGCGGCCGAAACCGAGATGGGTCCGCTGATCTCGGCCGCCCATCGCGAGCGGGTCGCCGGATTCCTGGAACCCTCGACCAAGGTGGCGTTCACCGGCACCCGCCCGGACGGCCCGGGCTTCTGGTTCCCGCCGACGGTCGTGCTGCCCTCGGGTCCTGGCGACCGGGTGCTGACCGAGGAGGTGTTCGGCCCGGTGGTCGCGGTGCTGCCGTTCGAGGACGAGGCCGACGCCCTGCGCATCGCCAATGACACCGAATACGGTCTGTCCGGCTCGATCTGGACCTCCGATGTGGGCCGGGCGCTGCGGGTCGCGCGCGGGGTCGAGGCGGGGAACCTGTCGGTGAATTCGCATTCCTCCGTGCGGTATTGGACGCCGTTCGGGGGGTACAAGCAGTCCGGCCTCGGCCGCGAGCTCGGGCCCGACGCCGCCCGCGCCTTCACCGAGACCAAGAACGTATTCATCGCCACCGACTAGAAGGAGATGTGTTGCAGCGCTTACAGGATCGGGTCGCGGTGATCACCGGCGGCGGCAGCGGTATCGGGCTGGCCACCGCGCGGCGCTTCGCCCAGGAGGGCGCCAAGGTGGTCGTCGCCGATATCGACGCCACCTCCGGTGAGGCCGCGGCCGCCGAGGTCGGGGGGTTGTATGTGAAGGTCGACGTCACCGACGAGGAGCAGGTGCGGGCGATGTTCCAGGCGGCCGTCGACGCCTACGGCGGCCTCGACATCGCCTTCAACAACGCGGGAATCTCACCGCCGGAGGACGATTCGATCCGCACCACCGGAATCGACGCCTGGCGGCGCGTCCAGGAGGTGAATCTCACCTCTGTGTATCTGTGCAGTAAGTACGCGATCGAGCACATGCTGGTGCGCGGTAGGGGCTCGGTGATCAATACCGCGTCGTTCGTGGCCGTCATGGGGGCGGCGACCTCGCAGATCTCCTACACCGCCTCCAAGGGCGGCGTGCTGTCGATGAGCCGCGAGCTCGGAGTTCAGTTCGCGCGCGAGGGAATTCGCGTCAATGCCCTGTGCCCGGGACCGGTGAACACTCCCCTGCTGCAGGAACTGTTCGCCAAGGATCCCGAACGCGCGGCGCGGCGGCTGGTGCACATTCCGCTCGGCCGGTTCGCCGAACCGGAGGAGATCGCCGCCGCCGTGGCCTTCCTCGCCAGCGACGACTCCTCGTTCATCACCGCCTCACAGTTCCTGGTCGACGGTGGTATCTCCGGCGCGTACGTCACCCCTCTGTAGCGGCTCGTCGACGGTTCGCTTGGGTCCGGTGAACCAGCGCCGGGCCGAGGCGAACCACCAGATCGCGATCGCGCCCACCACCCCGACCAGGGTGATGGGTGCGTAATTCACCGCGTTCCAGGTGAATTCGCTGTTCCACGGATAGCCGCGATCGTCGGTGGGCAGGATGAACAGCAGGCTGATGCAGACGATCCAGATCAGCGCGACGATGCCGATCGGGCGATACCACGAGCCGAGCCGCCACGGACCGGTCCGGAACCTGCCGCCGTGCAGCTGGCGCAGCAGCACCGGAATGCCGTAGGCGATGTAGAGGCCGATGGTGGCGACCGAGGTGGCCGCCGCATAGGCGGTCGGGGCGTTCGCGGCGGGCACCAGCATCGACGGGATCAGCAGGATGAAGGCGAACAGCGAGATGAACAGCACCGCGCTCACCGGAACTCGGCGCGCCGACAGCTTCGACCACAGCGCCGAACCCGGCACCGCGCCGTCGCGAGCGAAGGCGAACAGCATGCGCGAGGCCGAGGTGACCGAGGCGTAGCCGCAGAACAGTTGCGCCACAGCGGCGATGATCAGAAGCAATCCGGACCAGAATGGGTTCAGCGAGTTCTCCAGAATGTAGATCACCGGATAGCCGCTGTTCTTCGCCGGATCCAGCGCGTCGTCGAGATTCGGAATCGCGAAGGTCACCGCCATGATCAGCAGATAGCCCGCGACCGCGGAGGCCACGATGGTGTTGATGATCCCCTTGGCCGCCATGCGCGCGGCATCGCGGGTCTCCTCCGACATATGCGCCGAGGCGTCGTAGCCGGTGAAGGTGTACTGCGCGTGCAGCAGCCCGAGCAGAAAGCTGAACGCGACGCCGCCGAAGCCGACCGCGCTGTTGTCCACAGTCTGGGTGAAGACGAAGCCGACGCTCTGATGATGGCGCGCACCGATTCCCAGCACCAGCACGAAGATCACCACGCCGCCGACATGCCACCAGGCGGAGATATTGTTGATCACCGCGGACAGATGCGGGCCGATGATGTTCAGCACCGCGTGCAGCACCAGAATCACCGCGAACACCAGAAATATGGCGGTGCGGTCGGTTCCGATATCAATGCCGATCACATTGAGCACCACGGTGGTGAAAATGGCCGCGCCGTAATCGATCGCGGCGGTCACCGCGATCTGACCGATCAGATTGAACCACCCGGTGAACCAGCCCCAGATCGGGCCGCCCAGCTCCGAGGCCCACCAGTACAGACCGCCGGAAGTCGGGTAGGCCGAGGCCAATTCGGCCATGGCCAGCCCCACGAACAGCACCATCACCGATACCAGCGGCCACCCCCACGCCATGGTGATCGGCCCGCCGTTGGCCAGTCCGATTCCGTAACTGGCCAGGCCACCGGTCAGAATCGACACGATGGTGAAACTGATGGCGAAATTGGAGAACCCGGACCAGGACCGGGCCAGTTCCTGTTTGTAGCCGAGCTCGGCGAGGCGGCGTTCGTCGTCGGAAGGGGGCGTTACGTCGTGCATAGATCAGTCTGAAATACGCCTCCGTCAATCGTCAGCACATCGGGGAAATCGGCTCACGCGGTGACGGCGATTTCCAGGAGCAGTGGTTCGCGCCGATCGGGCAGGGTCGGCAGCACCGCGTCGAAGACCGCGATCAGGCTCGGGTGATCGGTGATGCGTTCGACCGGACAGCCGAAGCCGTGCGCGATCGCGGCGACGCCGATCTCATCGAAGCCCGGCCAGGCGGGTTCGGGGGCCCCGGCGCGGGCCGAGAGCTGATCCATGATCCGGTAGCGCCCGTTGGCCAGCACGACGAACAGCGCGCCGACGCGGTAATGCACCGCGCTCCAGACGGATTGGACGCAATACAGCGCGGAACCATCGCCGACCACGGCCACGACCGGACGGGCCGGATCGGCCAGGCGCAGACCGATGGCCGTCGGCATGGCGAAGCCGAGCCCGCCCATGGCCGCACTGAGCAGGCCGAGGGGATGACGGGCGGGCAGCAGATCGTAGAGGGCCGCGCGGGCGGACGGTGCCTCCTCGAGCACGATGGTGTCGGCCGGGATCGCCGCGGCGAGGGCCGCGAAAACGTGCGCGGCGGCCAGCGGTTCGGCGGGCGGCGGTACGGGCGTGCGGTGTCGCTCGGCCGGTTCGGACCCGGTCCGGGCGGGGACCAACTTCGCCAACCGCGCCACGGTCCGGGCCGGATCGGCGAGGATCGCCAGGGCGGCCGGGCTGCGGTGGGCCTCGTCCGGATCGTCGGTGACGACGGCGAGCGTGGTCCCCGGGGCAACGAAAGGTCCCGGCTCGTAGGCGTATTGGCGGAATGCCGCCGCCCCGACCACGAGGACCAGATCGTGACCGGCCAGGGCGTCGCGCAGGGCCGCGCGTCCGGCGGGCAGATGGCCCGCGTAGCGGCGATGGTCCTGCGGGAATCCGGCGCGTGCGCCGAAGGGCTCCTGCCACACCGGACAGCCCAGGCATTCGGCCAGTTCGACCAGGGCCTGCCAGCCCTCCGCCGAATCATTGCCGGATCCGGCCACCACACACGGAGATTTTGCGGCATACAGCATTTCGGCCAGTTCGGCCGTCGCGTACTCCTCGACCCGCACGCCCGATCGCAGCCGCGCCGGGGCATTGGGCAGCCGCTCGGCATCGATCTCGGCGTGCCAATCGTCCATGGGCACCACCACGATCGCCGGGCCCCGGCCCGCGCGGGCCTCGTACCAGGCCCGGGCCAGTGCCTCCGGGACATCTTGGGCACGGTCGGGTTGATGCGACCAGACCGGATAGTCGCCCGCGAGGCCGTGCAGCCGTCCGGTCAGGAACGGTTCCGCGCTCAGATGCCGCCGGTCCTGCTGACCGACCAGCACCACCAGCGGCGCGCGATTGACCCGCGCGGTCGCCAGGGCGCCGACCGCATTGCCGAAACCCGCTGTGGTGTGCAGCAATACGAGTGCGGGCCGTTCGGTGCGCAGCGCGTGACCGGTGGCCATGCCGACCACGGCCGACTCGTGCAGGCCCAGCACGAAATTCAGATCCTCCGGCAGTCCGGCCAGGAAATCGACCTCGGTGGAGCCCGGATTGCCGAACAGCGTGCTCAGGCCGAATCGGCGCAACACCTCGTACGTCGCCTGTTTGACCGTGGGCATACCGTCACCTCCGTATCGTCGACATCGGATAGCGCGCCGGTTCTCGGCGCATGGTGATCCACCGGGTCTCGGTGAACGCCTCGGTATTCGCCGCGGCCCCGCCGAATCGGCTGCCGGTGCCCGACGCGCCGAGCCCGCCGAACGGCGCGACCGCCTCATCGCTGACCGTCTGGTCGTTGATGTGCACGATGCCGGTCGGGATCCGGTCGGCCAGTGCGAGTCCGCGGGCCGCGTCCGCGGTCACGATGCCCAGGCTCAATCCGTATTCACCGCCGGTGGCCAAGCGCACGGCCTCGTCGGTGGAGCCGAACGACAGTACGGGCGCGACCGGGCCGAACACCTCCTGCGCGTAGGCGGGCATGGTCGCGGTCACCTCGGCCAGGACGGTGGGGCGATAGAACAGATCGTGAAAACGCCCGCCCGCGAGCAGTTTCGCGCCCGCGTCGACCGTGGCCGTCACCAGGGCGTGGATCTTGTCGCGCTGCCCGGCATCGATCACCGGGCCCAGCGCGACCTCCGCGGTGGCCGGATCGCCCACGGGCAGCGCCTCCGCGGTGGCGGCCAGCCGCTCGAGGTAGTCCGCGATCAGACTCTCGTGCACCAGATGCCGACCCGTGGTCATACAGATCTGCCCCGAATGCAGAAAGGAGCCCCACGCCCCGAGTCCGACGGCCGCGTCGAGGTCGGCGTCCTCGAGGACGATCAGCGCCGAATTGCCGCCGAGCTCGAGATGGGCCCGCTTGAGATGCCGGGCGGCCAACTCCCCCACCCGGCGACCGGCCCCGGTCGAGCCGGTGAACGAGACCACCCGCACGGCCGGATCGACGACCAGGGCCTCGCCGACCTCGGCCCCGCCCGGTAGCACATGCAGTACACCCGCGGGCAGTCCGGCCGCCTCGAAGATCCGGGCCAGCGCCACGCCACCGCAGACCGCGGTGCGCGGATCCGGTTTGAGCACAACGGTATTGCCCAGCGCCAACGCGGGCGCGATCGAGCGGATCGCCAGCACCAGCGGATAGTTGTACGGCGCGATCACTCCCACGACCCCGGCCGGAACCCGGCGGGCCATGGACAGCCGGTCGTATTCGGTGGGCAGCAGGATGCCCGGCGGCGCGGAGGTCAGCGCGGCCGCCTCGTAGCATTCCTGTTCGGCCAGATCGATTTCCACGCCCGCCTTCGCCGGAATCGACCCCGCCTCCCGGATCAGCCAGTGCTGGATATCGGGGGCGTGCTCACGTATCAGATCGCCCGCTCGGCGCAGCACGGCGGCCCGCTCGTGGAAAGCCGCTGCGGCCCAATCATTCTGAGCCACACGCGCGGCGGCGGTGGCCCGGGCGATATCGGCGGGGCCCGCGAGGCCGATCCGGGCGAGTTCGGCGCCGGTGGCCGGTTCGACGACGGCCGCCGACGCGGCCCCGTCGCGCCACCGTTCGCTGAAGACGCGGCCGCTCCACGTCGCCGGGTCGAGCAGATCTGGTACAGGCGTCATGACGATCCTTCGATGAATTCGGTGGCCGGGCGGGGCACGATCGACATGGCCGCCGATCCGATGACCGCCACCGCGGCGAACAGATAGAAGCCCCAGGGATGGGCGGATCCGGCCACGATCAGCCAGCCGGTGATGGCGGGACCGAAGATGGCGCCCAGGCGGCCCACCGCGGAGGCGAATCCCAGTGCGGTGGCGCGGAATCGGACCGGATACGCCTGGGTGACATAGGCGTATACGAGCACCTGCGCCGAGAAGACGAAGACGCCGGTGATCAATACGACCGCATCGAGCAGCAGGGTGCTCGACACCTTGACGCTGAGCACGGCCAAAAGCAGCGCGGCCAGCCCGAACCAGACGATCACCACCGCCTTGGTGCCGCGTCGATCCGCCAACAGCCCCGCGCCGAGCAGGCCGATGATCGCGCCCACATTCAGCACCAGCAGCAGTGTGAGCGAGGTCGACATGCTGTATCCGGCGTCGCGCATGAGTTTGGGCAGCCAGGTGTTGAGCCCGTACACCAGCAGCAGACCCATGAACGAGGCGATCCAGACCCCCAGCGTCGCGCGCAGATACATCGGCTGCCACAGCGTCGGGCGCAGCGGTTCGGGCGTGGCCCGAGCCACCAGATACGCCCGCGATTCCGGCAGTTTCGCCCACATCAGCGGCAGCAGCAGCAATCCCGCCGCGCCGCCGAGATAGAACAGCGGCTGCCAGTGCGGGACGCTCCACAGCGCGGCGAGCGAGGTCAGCACCGCGCCGGTGTGATAGCCGGTCATCGTGACGGTACTGGCGAACGCCCGCCGCGACGGCGGCATATGTTCGGCCATGAAGGTCAGCGCGGTCGGCATACAGGCGCCGAGCCCGAGTCCGGCGAGGAATCGGAACGCGCCGAAAACCGCGGTGGAACCCGCGAGCGGGACGAGGGCGGTGCAGACCGAGAACAGCGCGACCGAACCCAACAGCAGCGCGCGCCTGCCGAATCGGTCGGCCAGCGGTCCGACCAGCACCGCGCCGACGGCGACGCCGACCAGTGAGATCGTGGCCGCGAAAGTGGCCGCGGCGGCGGTGAATCCGATGTGATGATGTTCGATCAGGGTGGGTATCACCGCACCGAGAACGACCAGGTCGTAGCCCTCGAGCAGGACGGTGAGCCAGCACAGTGCGGCGGGCCAGGACAGCAGTTTGCTCATGACGGATTCTCGGGAGGTTCGGACAGCACCTCGTCGGCGATCGCGAAGGCCGCGTTGGCGCGCGGAACTCCGGCGTAAACGCCTGTGTGGAGCAGTATTTCGGCGATTTCGGTGGCTGTGAGGCCATTGCGCAGCGCGCCGCGCACATGCATGGCGATCTCCTCGCGACAGCCCAGCGCGGTCAGGACGGCCAGGGTGATCGCGCTGCGGGTGCGGCGGTCCAGACCGGCGCGGGTCCAGATCGCGCCCCAGGCGGCGGTGGTGATGTATTCCTGGAAGGGACGGGTGAATTCGGTGGTTCGGGCCTCGGCGCGAGCGACGTGTTCATCGCCGAGTACGGCGCGGCGCACGGCCATGGCGGCGTCGCGATCGTCGCTCATACCGCTCCTCTCAGATGGTCGATGATCAGATCCGGCAATCGAGCGGACTGTTCCAAGACGGCCAGATGCGCTGCCCTGTCCAGTATTTCGAAATGTGCGCCGGGAATGGCGGCGGCGACGCGACGGCCGCGCTCGGGCGGCAGCGCGCCGTCCCGCGTGGCGGAGACGACCAGCGTGGGCGCGGGGATATCGGCCAGGGTGTAGGGACCGGGCGGGACGGGTGAGCCGTCGTGGCCGCGCAGATCGTGGCGCACCACGCGGAATCCATTGTCGGCGAGCAGAACCGGGACCCCGTCGGCGGGGCCGTCGACCCGACGGTAGATCTCGACCGGCTCAGACATCGAAGAACACCGTCTCGCCATCGCCCTGCAGCCGCACGGTGAACCGATAGCCGCCCGGTGCGAGCGCCGCCACCAGGGTCGAACGCCGGTGCTCCGGAACGAGATTCAGCACCGGATCGGTTCGGTGCAGCGCGGTGTGTTCCGGGAAGTAGATCCGCGTCACCACCCGATGCAGCAGGCCGCGCGCGAAGATCGACACGTTCACATGCGGGGCCTGCGGCCGCCCGTCCGCGGCGGGGACGACGCCGGGAACCACGGTGTGGACGGCGAATTCGCCGAGATGGGTATCGCTGCGGCCGAATCCGCGCCATTCACGCACCGCGTCGCGCGAATCGTCCGGATGGTCGAACAGCCCGTCCGGATCGGCCTGCCAGGTCTCGACGAGGGCGTCGTGGATCGGTTCACCCGCACCGTCGAGCACCGCGCCCCGGATCCAGCAGGCGTCCGGTGTACCGGTCGGGACCACGAAGGGGCCGTCCTCCCAACGCAATCCGATATGCAGGAAGGGGCCGACGGTCTGCGACGGCGTACTGGGCAGGGCTTCAGTCATCGTGCGGATCCTCGAACGGGGTGGCGTGGCGGCCGCGCAGCACAATGTCGAATTCGAAGGCCAGCGCCCATTCGGGCCGGGTGCGCGCGAGGCTGAAACGTGAGATCAGCCGGGGCCGAGCGGATTCGGGCACCGAGTTGAAGATCGGATCCTGCGCGAACAGCGGATCGTCGGGGAAATACATCTGGGTGACCAGTCGCTGGGTGAAGGCGCGGCCGAAGACCGAGAAGTGGATATGCGCCGGACGCCAGGCATTGTGGTGATTGCGCCACGGATACGCGCCCGGTTTGACGGTGACGAATTCGTAGCGGCCCTGCCGGTCGGTGACCGTGCGGCCCACCCCGTCGAAATTCGGATCCAGCGGCGCGGCCCAGCGGTCGCCGACATGCCGATAGCGTCCGGCGGCATTGGCCTGCCAGATCTCGATGAGCGAATCCGGAATCGGCCGCCCGTCCCCGTCGATCAGCCTGCCGAACACCACAATTCGCTGGCCCATCGGCTCCTCGCGATGCTGGAAGGTCAGATCGTGATCGCCCGGCCGGACGCGGTCGCGCCCGAGCAGGGGTCCGGTGATCTCGGTGAGCGATTGCGGCAGCGGACGCAGCGACTGTCTCGGATGCCGCAGCGCGGTGGATCGGTAGTCCGGCGAATCCGGCGACGGATGCGTATCGGCCGGATCGAGACGATAGCCCGGCAGGTCAGCCATGGCGCACTCCTTCGATCGGTAGTCCGGCATAGTTCTGCGCGAGTTCGGTTGCCGCGGCGGGTGATCGCACCACCCGCCGCAGCTGGGCCAGTTGCAGGCGGGCGTCGAAATCGTCGCCGAGGCGATGCAGCATGGTGGTCATCCACCACGAGAAGTGGGTGCAGCGCCAGACCCGACGCAGCGCGGTCTCCGAATACGCCGCCGCCGGGCGGGTGTCACCGTCGCGCAGCCAGGCGGCGATGGCCTCGAACAGCAGGGCCACATCGGCGACCGCGAGATTGAGCCCCTTGGCCCCGGTCGGCGGGACGATATGCGCGGCGTCACCGGCGAGGAACAGTCGACCGTGGCGCATCGGGGCGGTGACGAAACTGCGCATGGGCAGTACGGATCGGTCGAGGATGGGTCCGGTCCGCAGTTCCCAGCCCGGCAGGGCGAATCGGGTGACCAGGGCCGACCAGATGCGGTCGTCGCTCCACCGGGCGATCTCCGCCTGTCGCGGTACCTGGAGATAGAACCGGCTCACGGTGTGCGAGCGCATGCTGTGCAGGGCGAAACCGTCCGGATGCCAGGCGTAGATCAGTTCGTCGGACGACGGCGGCGCCTGCGCGAGTACGCCCAGCCACGCGAAAGGGTATGCGCGCTCCCAGGTTTCACGCAGCGATGACGAAATCGCCTGCTTACTCGGCCCGTGGAAGCCGTCGCATCCGGCCACGATCTCGGCGTCGATCCGCTGTGCGCGGCCCGCCGAATCCACGAAGGTGACGGCGGGCCGTTCGGTGTCCACATCGTGTGGTGTCACCTCGGTGGCCCCGTAGAACACGGGCTGTCCCGCAGCGGCGCGAGCGGCCATCAGATCCGCGGTCAGCTCGGTCTGCCCGTAGATCCACACCGAGCGTCCGGCCAGATCCACGAAATCCAGGTGATGGCGTTCACCGGGCCACTGCAGATAGATGCCGCGATGCTCGATCCCGTTGCGCAGCAGCCGATCTGCCACGCCCGCCCGCGTCAGCAATTCGACCGTGGACGATTCCAGCATCCCCGCGCGGATGCGGGACCGCACATGGTCGGCGGTCTGGCGTTCGATCAGGACCGACTCGATTCCCGCCGAGCCCAGTAGCTGCGACAACAGCAGTCCGGCCGGGCCCGCACCGATGATCACGACCCGGGTTCGCATGGGGGACAGCATGTCCCCGCTGTGACCCGCATCACTACGGATCTTTCATTGAATGAGAGGGTTTCGCAATTTCAGCCCGGCGTGACGGGCGCGCCGAGTGCGCGTGAGATGCCGTGTGCGGTCGCCTGCACCGCGGGGATATAGGTGCGCGCCGCACCGCCGTTGGGCACGATCAGCGCCAGCGCGGCCACGGTGTGCCCGCCCGCGCCGCGCACGGGGGCCGCGATCGAGGTGGTGGTCTTGTCGATATGCCCTACCAGACAGACGAATTCGGCCCGGCGCACCGCATCGAGCAAGGCGCGCAATGCTTTCGGCTCGGTGACGGTATTGGGGGTGAACGCGGGCAGTGGTCCGGCGAGGACCGACTCCTGCAGGTTCGCCGGGCTGTCGGCGAGCAGCACCACACCGGCCGAGGAGGCGTGCAGCGGAAGCCGCCCGGCCAGTCGGCTCAGATTGCGGACCGCGCCGGGCGCGGACAGTCGCTCGATGTAGAGGACCTCGTGGCCTTGACGCACCCCCAACTGCACATGATTGCCCACCACCGCGTGCAGATCCTGCATGAACGGCATGGCCGCCTCGCGCAGCCCGAGCGTCGGGGAGGCCCGCGACACCAGCTCCCACACCCGCATGCCGATCCGGACCCGCCCGCTGCCGTCGCGGCGCAGCCAGCCGTAGCCGACCAGTTCGGTCACCAGCCGCGAGGTGGTCGCCAGCGGGATTCCGGTGCGCCGGGCCAGCTCGGATACCGACACCGCCGGGGTATCGGCATCGAACGCCTCGAAGATCCGCACCGCGCGCGAGAGTACGGATTCACCACTGCTGGACCGGGCCATGGGACTGTTTCTAGTCGCAGGACCAGGTTCTCGCCTACCCTCGCGTCGGAATCGGATCGGATGCGGCGGATTCGGCCTCGGACAGGCCGATGCGGCGGTGCAGGGCCGCGAGCGGACCGGGACACCACCAGTTGGCCGTCCCCATCAATCGCATGGCCGCGGGCACCAGCAGCGACCGGATGACGGTGGCGTCGCTGAGCACAGCCAGCGCCAGGCCCAGGCCGAACATCTGCATGAACGAGGCGTGCGAGGTGGTGACCGCCAGGAAGATGATGGCCATCAGCCCGGCGGCCGCGGTGAAGATACGCCCGGTACGGGCCAGGCCCATGGCCACGGCATGGGTGTTGGCGGCCGGACCGCGATCGGAATCGAGCCACTGCTCGCGAATGCGGGCCAGCAGGAATACCTCGTAGTCCATCGACAAGCCGAAGGCCAGACAGAACATCAGCACCGGCATCCCCGCGGCGCTGAGCATGCCGGTCGGGGTGAAACCGAACAGCCCGGCCAGATGGCCCTGCTGGAAGATCCACACGGTCGCGCCGAAGGAGGCCGACAACGACAGCAGATTCAGTACCAGCGCCTTCAGCGGCAGCACCACCGAACCGGTGAAAAGGAACAGCAGGACGAACGAGGTCAGCGCCACAATGGCCAGCACCAGCGGCAATCGCGCGTAGAGCGCGTCGAAGCCGTCCTTGTTCAGCACGGCATTACCCGCGAACACCGTGGAGCCGGGCGCGGGCACCGCACGCAACGCGGTGAGCTGATCGGCACCGGCCTTCGCGTACGGGTCGACGGTGGTGTGCACGGCCAGATAGGTGCCCGCATCGGTCGACATGCCCGGCCGGGCATCGGCGATGCGCTGTCCGCCGCGGAAGACGCCGTCGGCGGATTCGACATTCGCCACCCCGCCCACCCCCGACAGCGCCGCGGCGTATCCGGCGACCGGCCCGTGATAGTCCGGAAGGGCCACGGCCACACCGGAACCGAGGTCCAGATCGAATTCGCGGTGCACGATATCGCCGACCTGGCGGCTCTGCGAACTCTCCGACATCGCCCGATAGTCCGGATAGGCCAGCGTGACCGACAGGAACGGCGAACCGAGCAGCAGCAGCGCCGCGACGGTTCCCACTGTCACCGCGATCGGCCGCGTCATGACCCCCGCGGCCCAGCGATACCAGCCCGATTCGGCGGGGGCGACCGGACGGACCGGACCGCGGCGCAGCAGCCGCCGCAGCGGTTCGCGCAGATCCAGCGCATTGACCTTGTCGCCCAACAGGATCAGGCAGGCGGGCAGGATGGCGACCGCGGCGAAGGCGGCGGTCGCGACGACCGGCAATCCCGCGTAGGCGAACGAGCGCAGGAAATACGCGGGGAAGATGACCAGCGCGCCGAGCCCGAGCGCGACGGTCGCCGCGGAGAACAGCACGGTCCGTCCCGCGGTCCGCACGGTGCGGATCGTCGCGGCGCGGTGATCGAGTCCGGCGTCGATCTCCTCGCGATATCGCGAGACCATCAGCAGGCTGTAGTCGATGGCCAGGGCCAGACCGAGCACCGTGGTCATATTCAGCGCGAAGATCGACACATCGGTGAACTTGGTGACCGCCTCCAGAATCCCGAGGGTCGTGACGATCGAGAACAGCCCGATCACCAGCGGCAGCGCCGCCGCGACAAGACTGCCGAACACCAGGATCAGCACCAGGAAGGTCAGCGGCAGGGCGACGCCCTCGGCCAGGGCCAGATCCTTCGCGGCCCCGGTATTGGTGTCGTAGGTCTCCCCCGCGAATCCGCCCACCCGCACAGTCACCGCGCCCGAGGTGGTCGAGACCGCCCGCTGAATCTCCCCGGCCGCCTTCATACTCACTGTGTCCTCACCGGCCAGATCGGCCAGGATCAGCCCGTCGGTCCCCGAGCGCCCGCGCAGCGCCGCCGCACCCGGATCCAAGAACGACTGCACGCTGCGGACATCGGTGCGCTCGCGCAGCCGATCCAACACCCCGCGCGCCGCCGCGACCGCGGCCGGACTGTCCACGCCCGCGGGCGATTCGACCGTGATCACCAGATTCGGGCTCGCGCCCGGGAATCCGTCGTGAACGGTACGCGCCGCGGATTCGGTTGCGGGCGGGGCGAATCCGCCGATCTTCAGATCCGATTGCAGATCCTTGCCGAACAGACCGCACAGCAGCATGAGCAGCAGGCTTGCGGCGAGGACCACCCGCGGCCGGGCGGTGGTGAGGCGAGCCAGGGTGGTCAGCATCGGACTCTCAGTGGTGGTCGGACAGGAATCGCAGGATGTGGCCGAATACGTCCAGGGCGGCTCCGCGCCCGATGAACGTGTCGAGATGCCCGTATCCGGGGACCTCGGCATAGCTCACGTCCAGTTGCGGGTGCCGGGTGGTGAGCACCTCGTGACACAGCTTGTTCGAGTCGTGCCAGAACCTGTTCTCGCTGCCCGACAGCAGCAGCACCGGGCAGTCGATGCGATCGGCGTGGTCGAGTGCGTTCTCCGGCAGCGCGCGGTAGCGATCGTCGCCGTCGTTCCAGCGAAGCATGCTGTGCGCCAACTCGACTCGGCGCAGATGCGGCAGGATCCACAGCGGCGCGGGACCCAGCAGTTCGGGCAGCCGGTTGTGGGTGCGCGGATCGAGGTTGTCGTGGTTGTACAGCGCCCCGCCCAGGCCCCAGGAGTTCTGCAGCAGTCGGCAGGTGGGGTCCGGGCAGTTGCCGCGGCGGCCGGTGAGCGCGAAGATCGGCGTGTAGCGCGACCACATGCCGACCTGACGGAAGTCGGTGGGCAGGTGATCGATACGCGAGCGCATGAGTTCGGTGCCGACCGACATGCGCAGTCGCGCACCGCCGCTCATCTTGGGGGTCAGGAACACCCCCTGCGCCACCACCCCGGCCAGGCCGGGCACCAGGCCCGCGGCCAGACTCATCGACAGCGACAGCGCGCCGATGCAGTGCGCGACCACGAACAGCGGCCGGTCCCCGATCCGGGAGCGGATGTGCGCGACCGCCTCCGGGATGTCGTAGAGCGCGACATCGTCATAGGTGAATCGACTTCCGTTGTGGTTGTACGGAAGTCGGCAGCTGCCTCGCCAATCCAGCAGCCACGGTTCATATCCCGCGTCGACCAGGGTGTCGGACAGGTTGCGGGTCTCCGGCAGCCGGAACATATCCGAGGAGGCGGTGTGCCCGTGCAGCAACAGCACCGCGGGCCGATCCTCGACCGGGCGCGCGCCAGTGGTGACCCGGCGCAGGGTCAGCTGCGTGCCGTCGCCGACGCGCAGGGAGATGTCCTCGATACCCGGATCGCCGTAGCGGGCGGGCAGGGGCAGTACGGGTGTCAACGCAGCTCCTTGGTGATGGCGTCGCGGCCCAGATCCAGCAGTTCGGCGCCGGCCCGCAGCAGTGGCTGGGCGAGTCCGCGCCCGACCTGGGAACCGAACCAGGCCAGCCAGACCAGCTTGGCGGTGCGGCGTTCGCGATCGGACAGTCGCGGATCGGTGTGGATGCCGTCGATCTGGTCGCGCACATAGCTGTCCGCGGGGACCACGACCTCGCCGATCAGTCGGGCGGGCTCGTCCGCGCGGCCGATCCGCACGCTCAGCGCCCGGGCCTGCCGCCACAGATCGCGGCGGGCGCGGGCGATCTTCTCACCCTCGAGCCACCAGACGCCGCCGTCGACATCGCGCAGTTGCAGGCGGTAGCGCAGCAGCGGATGCCGCAGGCCGCTCAGCGCGACGCCCTCCTGCGGGCGCACCCACACGTCACCGCGCTCGACCTTCAGCGGTTCGGGATGTACCGCCGCGCAGCGCAATTCGCCGGTGACGTCCACGCGCCGCTCGGTGACCAGCTGGTACATGCTCGCGATGGACAGCGTCAGCGACAGCGTGCAGGGATGTTCGCTGTGCTCCTTGCCCGCGGTGCCCTCGCCCGCGGCGACGACCGTGCCCTCCATGAGTTCGGGGAACCACAGATAGGGATCGTCCTCGCGCTGCGGCAGGCGGGCCACGCCGAGTTCGGCCAGTCGCTCGAAGGTCTTCTGCTGGGCGCGCGCGTCGTAGCGCGTCGCGGGCGGCAGACCGTGTTTCGCGACGAAGGCGCGGGTGCGTTCCCCGGTCGCGGCGGGCGCGGTCATCGACGCCTCGCAGAGTTGTTGCGCGGTAGGGCTTTCCAGCATGCGCGCCAGGAACTCGAGTTCGGTGATGCCGTCGCGGCGGATGCGGGCCAGGGTGTCGGCGCGCCACTCCCGCCAATCCTGCACCCGCACATTCATACCGCCGAGCGACATGTCCCGGCGCACATCGTCGAGGGTGCTCGGAATGCCGGTGAGGTGGTAGTTGTAACCCCAGGCCGAGGGATCGGCGACGATCGATGTGGCGATGCGGCTGACCCAATCCACCGGGGCGACATTGAGATACCGGAACGCGGGCATGGTCCGGAACCGGGAGAACGCGGCCAGGAAGGCGCTGCTCAGATCGTGCGGATTGTGCGCGCCGGTGTGGACGTTGCCGCCGATGCCCGCCGGGCGCAGGAAGGTCACCACGAGGCCGTGTTCGCGGGCGCGACGCAGCAGCGCCTCGGCGGCCCACTTGGATTTGTCGTAACCCGCGCCGAGCCGGTCGAGGTGGGCGACCGGATCGTCCTCGCCCATCGAGGGCGCGTTCACCTCGTTGTACACCGCGACCGACGAGATATGGTGCAGCGGTTTGATTGTGCCGGTCATGGCGAGTTCGGCCAGGGTCAGCGGGCCGAGGACATTGGTGCGCCGCAGCGACGGGTAACCGCGCAGAAAGTCCACGGCGGCGGCGACATTGACAATGGCGTCGATCTCGGCGGCCAGTACTCCCCACCACTCGTCGGACAGCCCCAGCCGGGGTTGGCGCACATCACCGGCCAGCACCGTGATCCGCCGCTCGATCTCCGGCGACCACGGCAGCTGGAAACTCTCGAGGGCCCGGCCCAGGCGCTGCACCGCGGCCGCGTCGTCGTCGGCGCGGACCACACAGACCACGTGGGCGTCGCTGGTGCGCAACAGATCCAGCAGCATATGGCTGCCGAGGAAGCCGGTGGCCCCGGTCAGCAGCACTCGCCGCGGCGCGGCCGGTTCCGGCGGTCCGACCCACGGCAGCCGGTCCGCGCCCGAGACATCGGCCATCACCTGCGCGATGTCCTCGTCGGGCATCGCGATCGCCGCCTCGGCCACCGGAACCGGAAGCGCCTCAGTCGCGGGGGTTCGCGTCACCGGGGCGTCGCCGCGGGCGGCCAGCCAGCGCTGCGCGAGGCGGCGCGGGCGGGCGTCGGCGAAGATGTCGTCGAGGCTCAGATCGATGCCGTGATCGCGAATCAGCGTGGCCACCAACTCGACCGCGGCGACCGAGGTCGCACCGCCGTCGAAGAAGTCGGTATCCGCGTCGATCGGCGTGGCCAGCAGCCGGTTGGCCACCGTGGTAATGGTCGCGGCGATCTGCTCGGCATCGCCCGGCGCGCTGTCCGCGGCGGTGGCGGGCCGCTGATCGGTCGCGGCGCCGGAGACTCCGGCCAGTAGGGCGGCCACATCGAGTCCGGCGCTGCCGCCGCGTTCGATCGCCTCGGCACGTGCCCGGCGATCGTCGCCGAGCGGAATCGGTTCTCGGTCAAGCATTGTCATGATCGGTGCTCCTGCTTCGTCACTTCCGCGTCACCGCTGCCAGGACCGATACGCGCGCAGCTGCGACGGCGTGACGGTGATGTCGATGACCGGGTCGTCGATCCGCGCACCGCCGAGTCCGGCGATCAGCTTGCGCGCGGGGACATTTCGCGGGGTGGCGTGTGCGATCACGCGCACCCCGGCACAGCCGAGCGCCTCGGCGCGCTCGGCGAGGAACGTCAGCAAGCGCTCCTCCACGCCGCGCCCGAGCGCGCGGCAGCTCATCTGCCAGCCCTGCACCAGCAGGGTGTCGCCGTCCACCCGCAGGGCCAGCACACTGATCTGGCCGTAGTCGCCGAAGCGATCGCGGGCCGCCGCCGTCCACACCTCACCTTCATCGCGCCAGCGCGACAATTCGGTATCGGCGACCTTGCGCAGCGTGAATTGATTGGTGCGGCGGATCAATTGGGCGGCCCGTTCGGCGGTCTCGTCGGTGAGCTCGGCGATATCGACCTCGAGTCCCAGCCCGGCCAGGAATTCGGCGAAGTCGGTCTCGGCCATCGCCGCGTCGCGCAGCCGCTCCTGCTGATAGAACTCGGCGCGGGCGGCGTCCTCGGCGGTGGCGGGCATGGGGACCAACGGCCACAGCCGGTTGAGGAAACCCTCCAGTTCGTCGACGGGCGGACAGGTCACGCTCAGCACATGCGGCAGCGCGGCGCGCACGGCCGCGACCTCGACCGGGTTGTCGTCGAGGAATACGAAACTGTCCAGACCCAAACGCAATTGGTCCGCCGCGGCGGCCAGTCGCCGCGACTTCGGATCCCAGCCGGTGGAGATGACGGCGAAATGCTCAGCGTGCAGGACACTGTCGGGTCGGGCCAGCACGGACCGCACGGTCGCGTCGTCGTTGTTGCTGACCAAGACCAGCAGCACCCCGGCGGCCCGCCATCGCAGCAACCGCCGCGCCAGCGCCGCCCGCGGCCCGCCGAGGTCGACACCGCCGGGCCCGACCTCACCGGCGATTCCGCTCCACAGCGTCTCGTCGCCGTCGACCGCGATCACCTTCGGCGGCGTCGCCCGGACCTCGCGCAGCACCTCGGCCAGCGTCAGGGCAACGGCCGCTTGGAATTCCACGCTGAACGGCAGATGCGCCAGGCGATCGGTGTGCTCGTCGAAGCGCTGCGCGACCGGATGCGCCCGCGTCCAGTCCGGCGCCGTCACCACGGCCACCCCGGGTGTGTCGCGCAACTGGGCGGCGACGCGCTGCTCCCAGCGCGTCCAGCGCGCCTCCGGCTGGGCGGTGGGCAGGAATCCGACGATCAGCGGGGTGCGCCCGCGTGCCACGACCGCTCGGATCGCGGCCGGATACTGCTCGGCGAGTTCGTCGAGGGCCGCGTCGTCGACGGGACCGAATCGTTCCAGATCGGTCGCCCGCAGCAGGACCACACCCGCCTGGACCGCGGGATCGGCGAATGCGCCGGCCGGATCGCGCAGCGCGGCGAGCGCCTGATGGTAGGGCGCTTCGACCAGTTCGGGTTCGGGTCCGTCGACGATCTGACCGAAGGCCGCACGGCACAGGTCGGGCAGTCTGCCGAGGGCGAATCCGGCGGCGATCGCGATGCTGTGCCGCGGGTGCGGTTCGGGCACCGGGCGCGGCGAGGCGGCCCGATCCGGATCCTCGACCGCCGCGGCGAGCAGTTCCAGATATTCCGAACCCAGTGCGGCGGCGGCGGATTCGTCGATGATGTCGAGGTTGTAGTTCAGGCAGATCTGCCCCAGATCGGCCATGACGGTGATCATCAGGTCCAGATCGCTGTACCCGGTGCCGACCGGCACCATACCCACCTGGGTGAACGCCGCCTGGGAGCGCAGGAAGTTGAAGTACACCTCCACCATCGGCGCGTTGTCCCGATACAGGCCCTGTGCGGCCAGCACCGCGAGGGTGTCGGAGAAGTTCGCGCCCTTGGCCAGCAGTCGCCGCAGCCGATCCGCGGTGCGCCGCAGCACATCCGCGACGCTGTCGGCGGGATCGACCTGTCCCGGATACGGCACCGGCACACCGAAGTAGCCGACGCCGCGCAGGGCGTCCACGTGGATGCGGGTGTCGACCGGAACCGCCAGCGCGAACCGTTGCGCGCCCTGCCGTGCCGCGAGCAGCACCTGCAGCGTGCCGAGGAAGAAGGCCGCGGGTGTGACGCCGAGGTCGCGGGCCCGGTCGCAGACCCGGTCGAACAGTTCGGCCGACATCGGCTGCACCAGGGTGCCCGCCCGATAGCCACGGGTGGTCGGGCGCTCGGCGGCCAGCGTCAGATCGAGTCGGCGGCTGCCCTCGAACGCGGCCCGCCACTGCGCCAATTCCGCTGTGTCGGTGGCATTGTCGCGACCCTGCTGCGCCTCGAGCAGTTGCAGCATGTCGTCGTTGGTCGGCGCGTCCGGCAGGGCGAGGCCCGACAGTTCCGCATCGATCTCGGCGGCCACCAGCAGCAGTGACTGCGCGTCGGAGACGGCGTGATGGGCGCCGAACACCAGAGCCTGTGCGCCGCCGGGCGATTCGAGCAGTTCGAAGCGCCACAGCGAGGTGGTCTCCAGCTCGAACTCCGGTTCCATCAGGGCGCGTAGGCGTTCCGCGATCGCGGCGTCGGTGAGCTCGTCGATACCGGCCCACCGCAGCAGTTCTCGCTGCGGAACCCGCCGGATCTCGAGTTCGCGGCCATGTTCGGGGCTCGGTCGCACCGCGGTGCGCAGCGCGGCGTGGCGGGCGGCCAGCCGGTCCAGGATCGCGGTCAGCTCCGCGCGGGTCACCGGCCGCTGCAGGCGGATCGCCGAGCCGACCGAATGCGCGGCGCTGGGTATGCCCTGCCCGCTGCGCAGCAGCCGCATGACGTCGCGGGTGGCGGGGAAGGTCTGCGACTGCGGCACTTCCGCGGGTTCGGTGGCCGCGACGACCTCGGTCGCACCGGCGAATTCGGTCGCCGCGCGCAGCACATGCCGCGCCAGCGCCGCCGGGGACGGATTGTCGAACATGGCGGTCACCGGCAGCGGGCAGCCGGTCGCCGCGCGCAGCCCATTGCGCAGCTCGACCGCCATGAGCGAGTCGAATCCCATGTGCTGGAACGCCTGTTCGGGATCGATCGCGGCCGGATCGGTGTGGCCGAGCACCTTCGCGGTCTGGGTGCGCACGACCTCGAGGGCGACGGCGAAAGCGGCCTGTTCGTCCAGGCCCGCCAGCCGCTTCGAGAACGCCGCGACATCGACCGGCGCATCCGACCGCGCGGCCGCCCGCCGGGGGCGACTGCGCACCAGACCGCTGAACAGCGGTGGTAGGCCGGGCAATTCGCGCAGGGTCGCGGCATCGATCCGGACCGGGGCGAGGGTGGGCGCGTCGACGGTGAGCGCGGCGTCGAACAGCGCCAGACCCTCGGCCTCGGACATCGCGCGCAAACCCGACCTCGCGAACCGAGCCCGGTCGCCCTCGCTCAGGCCGCCCACCAGACCGGCGTCCCACACACCCCACGCCAGCGACTGCGCGGACAGACCCTGAGCGCGTCGATGTATGGCCAGACCGTCGAGGAACGCATTGGCCGCGGCGTAGTTGGCCTGTCCCGGACCGCCGGCGAGCCCGGCCATCGACGAGAACAGCACGAACATCGACACATTGCGGTGCGCGGTGAGCTCGTGCAGATGCAGTGCGCCGTCCACCTTGGGCCGCAGTACGTTCGAAACCCGTTGCGGGGTCAGGGCGTCCACGGTGCCGTCGTCGAGAACGGCCGCGGCGTGCACGATTCCGGCCGGCTCGACGCGATCCAGCAGGGCCGCGAGGCCGGTGCGGTCGGTGATGTCGCAGGCGGCGATCGTCACCTCCGCGCCGAGTTCGGTCAGTTCGGCGTGTAACGCCTCGGCCCCCGGCGCGTCCATACCGCGCCTGCTCACCAGGACCAACTGCTTGATCCCGTGCGCGGTCACCAGATGCCGGGCCAGCAGTGAGCCCAATCCGCCCGGCGCGCCGGTGACCAGTACCGCACCGCCGGGCGGCAGCGCCGCGGCGATCTCGGTACCCGGTGCGGGCGCGCGGCCGAGTCGGGCGGCATGGACCACGCCGTCCCGCACAAGCAATTGCGGCTCATCGGCGGCCAGAATCCGCGGCAGGTCGACCTCACTATCGCTGTCCACCAACACGAATCGGTCCGGATGTTCGGACTGCGCCGAGCGGACCAGACCCCATACCGCGGCGGCGGCCAGATCGGTGACGGCCGCGCCGGGCAGCGCCACCGCGCCGCGGGTCACGACGACCAGCCGTGTGCGCTCCCCCGCCACAACGCGCTGCAGTTCGGCCAGCGCGTCCCGGGTCACGGCGTGCACGGCCGCGATCGTGTCGCCGCCGCGCACCTCGAACACCTCGACCGAATCCGAGATCGCGGCCGCCTGGTGACGCGCCGGAATCGGCTGCCACTGCAGCTGATAGAGATCCTCGTGACCGGAGGCCCGCTGCGACAGGGTCAGCTGCTCGGCCGAGATCTTGCGCAGCACAACAGATTCCGCGTCCAGGACCGGATTACCGGCGGGATCGTAGGCGGTCAGAGTCGCGGAATCCGGGCCGGTGCGGGCGATGCGCACCCGCAGCGCGGTCGCTCCGGTCGCGAACAGTCGCACGCCGGTCCAGGCCAGCGGCAGCGCGATGGCGTCGCCGGTATCCCCGGTCAGGGCCAGGGCGTGCAGGGCGGCGTCCAGCAGCGCCGGATGCAGGTGATAGCGGTCGCCGTCGGCGACGGGCAGTTCGACCTCGGCGAAGATCACGGCGTCGTCGTCCGCGTCGCGCCACGCACGACGCAGGCCGCGGAACGCGGGCCCGTATCCGTAACCGCGCCCGGCCAATCCGTCGTAGAGCTCGGCGGTATCGATGGATTCGGCCGCGGGCGGCCAGACCGGGCACGGCGCGACGGCTTCGGTGAGCTCGGCCGGTGCCAGCACGCCGGTGGCGTGCAGCACCCACTCCGCGGCCCTGCCGCGCGCGGCGGCCGATCGGATCGACACCTCGCGGCGGCCGGATTCATCGGCCGCGCCGACGGCCACATGCAGCCGCAAACCCTCGGCGGGTACCGGCATCGGCGTCTGCAGCACCAGTTCCACCAGTTCGGGGCAGTCGACCTCGTCACCGGCCCGCAACGCCAGTTCCACCAGTCCGGTGCCCGCCATGAGGACCGTGCCGGAGACGGCGTGATCGGCCAGCCACGGCTGGCGGTGCGCGGAGACCAGTCCGGTGACCACGACGGCATCGGAATCGAATTGCGGCACAACCGCGCCCAGGAACGGATGATCGGCCGAGTCGAGACCGGCCTCGGCGACGCCCGCCCCGGATTCGGTGGCCTCGAGCCAGTAACGCTCGCGCTGGAACGCGTAGGTCGGCAGCGCGACGGTGGCCGCGCCGGGGAACGCGGCTCGCCAGTCCACCGGCACACCCGCCACATGCGCGCGGGCCACGGCGGTCAGGAAGTCCGCGAAACCGTCCTCGTCGCGACGCAGTGTGCCGCCGACGAATACGGCCGCGTCCGGGTCGAGACTCTCGAGCGTCTCGGTCAGGATCGGTGTCAGTACCGGATGCGGGCCGATCTCGAGGAAGGCCCGGTGCCCGAGGGCGTAGGCCGTGCGCACCGCGTCCTCGAAGCGGACCATATCGCGCACATTGCGGTACCAGTAGTCCCCGTCGAGTGTCGCGGTATCGCGCACCTCGCCGGTGACCGTCGAAATGTAGGTCACCGCGGTCGATTCGGCCGCGATGCCGGTCAGCGCCGCGCGAATGGCGGGCTCGACCGGTTCGACATATACCGAATGCGAGGCGAATTCGATCGGCACCCGCCGGGCGCGCACGCCCTCGGTCTTGTACTCGGCAACCAGTTCCTCGATCGCGTCGATCTCGCCCGACACCACCGTCGAGATCGGGCTGTTGATCGCGCCGATCTCGACGCGACCGTCCCACCGCGCCAACCGTTCTCGCATTTGATCCACCGGCAACGCCACCACGGCCATGGCCCCGGTGCCCGCCAGCGGCGCCAGCGCCCGGCCCCGTGCCGCGATCAGCGCCGTGGCATCGCGCAGCGACAGCGCGCCCACCACATGCGCGGCCAGGATCTCGCCCTGGGAGTGTCCGATGACCGCGGCGGGCCGCACCCCGAACGACTCCCACAGCCGGGTCAGCGACACCGTCACCGCGAACAGGGCGGGCTGCACCACATCCAGCCGGTCCACCGGCGGCGCGCCGTCCGCGCCGCGCAGCACGTCCAGCAGCGACCAGTCCACGAATTCGGCCAGGATCTCGGCGCATTCGGTCAGTTGGGCGGCGAAGACCGGTGCGGAATCCAGCAGCGTCAACGCCATACCCACCCACTGCGCGCCGTGGCCGGGGAAGACGAACACCGGTCCGTTCGCGACCACCGCGCGGCCGCGGGCGACGTGCGCGGCGGTCGCGCCGTCTGCGATCGCGCGCAGACCCGAGAGCAGTTCGTCGCGATCGCGTCCGACCGCGACGGCACGATCGGGAAAGACGCTCCGGGCGGTCAGCGACCAGCCGACATCGATCGGATCCAGATCGGGCCGCCGCTCCAAATGGTTCAGCAGTCGTTCGGCCTGCGCCGAGACGGTCTGCGCGCCGATACCCGAGAGCACCCACGCCACCGCGTCCGGCCGCGAATCGACCGGTGCGACAGTGGGTTCCGGGGCGGGCGGCTCGGACAGGATCAGATGGGCATTGGTGCCGCTGATGCCGAAGCCGGAGATCGCCGCGCGGCGCGGACGGTCCCCGCGCGGCCACGGCCGCGCCTCGGTCAACAGTTCCACCGCGCCCTCGGACCAGTCCACATGCCGCGACGGCGCGTCGACATGCAGTGTGGCGGGCAGGGTTTCGTGTCGCAGCGCGGCGACCAGCTTGATGACACCGGCCACTCCGGCGGCCGCCTGGGAGTGGCCGAGATTGGATTTCACCGAACCCAACCACAGCGGGCGCTCGGCCTCGCGCCCGCGACCGTAGGTCGCCAGCAGGGCCTGCGCCTCGATCGGATCGCCCAGGGCGGTACCGGTGCCGTGCGCCTCGACCGCGTCGATCTCGGCGGCGGTGAGTCCGGCATTGCTCAGCGCGGCGCGGATCACCCGCTGCTGTGCGGGACCGTTGGGTGCGGCCAGTCCATTGCTCGCGCCGTCCTGGTTGAGCGCCGAGCCCTCGAGCACCGCGAGCACCCGATGGCCGTTGCGCACCGCGTCGGAAAGACGTTCCAGCACAACCACGCCCGCGCCCTCGGAGAATCCGGTGCCGTCGGCGGCATCGGCGAATGCCTTGCAGCGCCCGTCCGGGGACAGTCCGCGCTGGCGCGCGAAGCCGATCAGCACACCCGGTGAGGACATGATCGTGACGCCGCCCGCCAGGGCGAGCGAACATTCGCCGGTCCGCAGCGCCTGCGCCGCGAGGTGCATGGCGACCAGCGACGACGAGCAGGCGGTGTCCACCGTGACGGCCGGACCCTCGAGGCCGAGGGTGTAGGCGACCCGACCGGAAGCGACGCTCGAGGTGCTGCTCTCACCGAGGTAGGCCTCGACCTCCTCGGGCACCCGGGCCAGGCGGGTGGCGTAATCGGCGTAGGTGATGCCGGTATACACGCCGGTGGCGCTGCCCTGCAACGACTTCGGGTCTATCCCGGCGTGTTCGAGGGCCTCCCAGGACACCTCCAGGATCAGCCGCTGCTGCGGATCGATCGCCAGGGCCTCGCGCGGACTGATCCGGAAGAAGCCCGCGTCGAAATCGGCCACATCCGACAGGAAGCCACCGGCCCGGGTGTAGGTGGTTCCGGTCGCGTCGGGATCCGGATCGTAGAGCCGATCCAGATCCCAGCCGCGATCGGTCGGGAAATCACCCAGTACGTCGCGCTTTTCGGCGACGACGTCCCACAGATCGTCCATCGACGCGATGCCGCCGGGATAGCGGCAGCCGATGCCGACGATCACGACGGGATCGGACTCCTGCCGCGCCGCGGTCACTTTCGCGGCGACCTCGGTGACGGCCTCGGCCGGTGCGAGTTCGGTACGCAGATGCGTGGCCAGGGCGCGCGGGGTCGGGAAGTCGAAGACAGCGGTCGCGGGCAGCCGCACCGGCAACGCGCGCTGTAGGCGATTGCGGAACTCGACGGCGCTGAGCGAATCGAATCCCAGGTCCTTGAAGGTGAATTCGGTATCGATCGCCGCCTCGGACGGATACCCCAGCACCGCCGCGGCGTGTTCGGTGATCATCGCCAGCAGCAGCCGGTCCTGATCCGCGCGCGACAATCCGGCCAGCCGGGCGGCCAGTTCGGAGGTCGTCGGCGCGGCGGCTGCGACGGACCGCCGCCGCGACGGCAGCAGGCCGCGCAGTATGCCCGGCGCGGTATCGGTTTCGGCGAGGGCGGCGGTGTCGAGGTGGGCGGCCGCGACGAGCGGACTGCCCAGGGTCAGGGCGGTGTCGAACAGGGCCAGGCCCTGCTCGGCCGACAGCGGGGTGACGCCGCCGCGGCGCAGCCGGGCCAGGTCCTGATCGGACAGCTTGCCGGTCATACCGCCGCCGGTCTCCCACAGCCCCCAGGCCACCGACAACGCGGGCAGCCCGCGATGGGCGCGATGCTGGGCCAGGGCGTCCAGGAAGGTGTTGGCCGCGGCGTAATTGGCCTGTCCCGCACCGCCGATCAACCCGGCCAGCGAGGAGAACAGTACGAAGGCCGACAGATCCAGTTCGGCGGTCAGTTCGTGCAGATGCCAGGCCGCGTCGACCTTGGGACGCAGGGCCGCGGTCAGCGCGTCCGGCGTCAGCTCCGCGAAGGTCGCGTCCTCCAGTACACCCGCGGCGTGCACGACGGCGGTGAGCGGATGTTCGGCCGGGATGTCCGCGATCGCCGCGGCGAGGGTCGCGCGATCGGCGACGTCCCCGGCTATCACCCGTACCTCGGCATCCGCCTCGGCCAGCTCCGCCACCAGTTCCCGCGCGCCCGGCGCGGCCGGACCCGAGCGACTCAGCAGCACCAGCCGCCGCGCGCCGTGGGCGGTCACCAGATGCCGGGCCAGCAGCGCGCCGAGTGCGCCGGTGCCGCCGGTCATCAGCACGGTGCCCGCCGGATCGAATGTCGTCGGCATGGTGAGCACGTTCTTGCCGATGTGGCGGGCCTCGCTGATGTAGCGCAGCACCTCGGGCGCGCGCCGCGCGTCCCAGGCCGCCACGGGCAGCGGGGTGAGGGCCTCGTCGGCGAACAGGGCCATGAGTTCGCCGAACATGCGCCCGATCAGATCCGGCGCGAGATCGGGCAGCGAGAAGGCCCGGTAGTCGACGTTCGGATGCTGTGCGGCAACGACATTCGCGTCCCGGATATCGGTCTTGCCCAGCTCCACGAATCGGCCGCCGCGCGGCAGCAGCCGCAGCGACGCGTCGACGAATTCACCCGACAGCGAGCCGAGCACCACATCCATGCCCCGGCCCGCGGTGGCGACGAGGAATTCGGCCTCGAAGCTCAGCGCGCGCGAATCGGCGATCCGGATGTCCTCGAAACCGAGATCGCGCAGCACCGGCCATTTCGCGGGGTGCGCGGTGACGAACACCTCCGCGCCGCGCAACCGGGCCAATTGCACCGCGGCCATACCGACTCCGCCGGTCGCGGCGTGCACCAGCACCGTATCGCCGGGTTCGAGCCGGGCGAGTTCGTGCAGGGCATAGTAGGCGGTGAGGAATACCGCGGGCACGCCCGCCGCCTCGTGGAAGGTCCAGCGCGCCGGAATCGCGGTGAGTTCGCGACGGTCGGCGACCACCTCGGGTCCGGTGGCGGGCAATAGTCCGAAAACCCGGTCGCCCGGGGCGAATTCGGTGACATCGTCGCCGACCTCGAGTACGACGCCCGCGCCCTCGCCGCCGAATACCGAGGTGTCGTCGCTGACCAGACCCAGCGCCATGGCCACATCGCGGAAGTTCACGCCGGTGGCCCGCACCGCCAGCCGGACGTCGCCCGGGCCGAGTTCGGTTGCGGCAGCGGGCGTCGCGGTGATGTTGTCCCCGGTCAGCTCGCCGGTTCCGGCCACCCGCACCTGCCAGCCGGGCTCGCGGGTCAGGGCCACCGCCCCGATCGTGCCCACGACGCCGCGGGTCAGCCGCGGGGTGTAGGCCGCGCCGTGGCGCAGTGCCAGTTGCGGTTCACCGGCGGTGACGGCCAGCGATACCGCGCGTTCGGCGTCGGTCCAGGCGTCGACGTCGACCAGCAGCACACGGTCCGGATATTCGGTCTGCGCCGAGCGCAGCAGACCCCAGGCCGAGGCGTGCGCCAGATCGGTGACGCCGTCGCCGCCGCTGATCGCGATCGCCTGGCGGGTCACCACCGCGATCCGGTCGGTGGTGGCGGTGAGCCGTTCGCGGACGCGGTCGAGCAGATCGGTCAGCTCGTGATGCACCCGATCGAGCAGGCTGCCGGAAGGTTCGGCGGCATAGCGCAATTCGATGATCTCGGGGATGCTCTCGACGGTCGCCGACGGCAGCGGCGGCAGCGGCAGCCACTGCACGCCGTAGAGGTGTTCGTCCGTACCGGCCGGGGATCCCGCCAGCGCCTCCGGCGACAGTGCGCGCAGCGTCACCTCGGCCGTGGCGACCGGCGCACCGGACGGATCGGCGAGGGTCACCCGCACGCGATCGGAGCCGAGCGGGCTCAGCCGCACCCGCAACGCCGTCGCGCCCACCGCGGACAGCGACACCGCGGACCAGGCGAACGGAACCAGCACGGCCTCCGAGGCCGCGGCGAAATCGAGGAACCGGCTGGCGTGCAGGGCCGCGTCCAGCAGTGCGGGGTGCAGGCCGTAGTCCGCCGCGTCGTCGCGCAGCGCCTCCGGCAGCGCGACCTCGGCGAGGACTTCCTCGCCGCTGCGCCACGCCGCGCGCAGTCCCTGGAAGCCCGGACCGTAGGCATATCCCCGATCGGCCAGGCGCGCATAGCAATCGGTGACATCGAGCGCTTCGGCCTCGGCCACCGGCCAGGACAGATCGGCGACCGGTTCGGGTTGCGCCGTGGTCAAGACGCCACGGGCGTGCAACGTCCACGGGATGTCGCCCGCCGCCGGCCGGGAATAGACAGCCACGGCGCGATCGCCGTCGTCGACGCCGCCGACGGTGATCTGCACGTCACGATCGGTGTCGAAAGTCATGGGGGCGTACAGGATCAGCTCGCGCAGCACACCGGCCCCGACCGCGTCGCCCGCGCGGATGGCGAGCTCCACATAGGCGGTGCCGGGCAGGATGACGGTATCGCCGACGGCGTGATCGGCCAGCCACGGTACGGCGGCCGCGGCGATCCGGCCGGTGAGGCTCGCGCCCCCCGAATCAGGCTGCGTCAGTACGGCATTGAGCAGGGGATGATCGACGCTGTCCCAGCCCGCCCCGCTGCCGCGTCGGACCGGTTCGGCCCAGTAGGTCTGCTCGTCCCAGGCATAGGTCGGCAGCTCCGCCCAGTCACCCTCGGGGATGAGCTTCGCCCAATCCAGTTGCAGGCCACCGACATACAGTTGCGCCAGCGACCGGTCCAGGCAGCGCGCACCGTCGGCGTCGCGGCGCAGCGAGCCGACCGCGACCAGTTCCCGCTCACCCGCGATCGCCTCGAGAGCCGTCAGCAGTGCCGGATGCGGACTCAGCTCGACGAAATAGCGCACCCCGTCAGCCAGCATGCGGGCCACGGTGTCGGCGAAGCGCACCGGCTCGCGCAGATTGCGGTACCAGTACTCGGCGGCCAGCGTCGTTTCGACCGGTTCGGCCGATACCGTCGAATACCATTGCGCGGCGGTCGATGTGGTGTCGATTCCGGCCAGATCGGTGAGCAGCCGCTCGCGCAGCGGCTCCATGCCCGCGGTGTGCGAGGCGTAGTCGACCGGAAGTTCACGGGTGAACACCCCGGCGGCGTCCAGTTCGGCCAGCACCGCGCGCAACGCCTCGGGGACGCCCGCGATGACCGTGGCGCGGTCGCTGTTGATCGCGGCGATCGAGACCTGTCCGTCGAAAGCCGCCAGCCGCGCGGCGATTTCGTCCACGGCGGCCCCGACGACGGCCATGCGGCCGCTGCCCGCGACATCGGCCAGCGCGCGACTGCGCAGCACCACGACGGTCACCGCGTCGCGCAGCGACAGCGCGCCGGCGAGGTAGGCGGCGGCGATTTCGCCCTGGCTGTGGCCGATCACCGCGTCCGGTTCGATTCCGGCCGCACGCCAGAGCGCGGCCAGCGAGACCATCACCGCGAACAGCACCGGCTGCACGACATCGTCGCGATCCAGTCCGGGCGCGTCGGGCGCGCCGGTGAGCACCGCCACCGGCGACCAGCCCGCCAGCGAGCGGACCACGGCGTCGCAACGCTCGAATTCGGTACGGAATACGGGTGAATTCGCGAGCAGATCGCGGGCCATCCCGTCCCACTGCGCGCCCTGACCCGGGCAGACGAATGCGATCCGCCCGCCCGCCAGCGCCGGGCGGGTGGCCACCGCGACATCCGCGTCGTCCGCCTCGGCGCGCAGCGCGTCCAGTCCGCGCAGCAGATCCTCGCGCCGGTCGGCGACGATCGCGGCACGCCATTCGAAATGCGTGCGGTGCGTGGCCAGAGTACGCGCGACGGCGGCCGGTTCGAGCTCGGGACGATCGCGCAGGGCGGCGGCGAGCCGCGCGGCCTGGCCGCGCAGCGCGGTCTCGCTGCGGGCCGAAATCGGCAGCAGGCGAGGCGCACCCGGCTCGGCGGCGACGGTGGCCGCGACGGGCGGTTCCTCGAGGATCACATGCGCGTTGGTGCCGCTGATACCGAATGAGCTCACCCCGGCGCGCCGCACGCGATCGGTCCGGGGCCACGGCCGCGAACGCGTCTGAAGGGCCAACCCGCTTGCCGCCCAGTCGATCTGCGTGGTCGGTTCGGCGGCGTGCAGGGTCGGTGGCAGGGTCTGCCCGGTCAGGGCCAAGACGGTCTTGATGACGCCGCCGATTCCGGCGGCGGCCTGCATATGACCGAGATTGGATTTCAGCGAGCCCAGTCCGACCGGATTGTCGGCCGCGCGCCCCGGGCCGAAAACCCGTGCCAACGCGCGGGCTTCGATGGGATCGCCCAGGGTGGTGCCGGTGCCGTGCGCCTCGACGTAGTCGATATCGGCGGGTTCGAGTCCGGCCGTGGCCAGCGCCGCGCGCACCACACGCTCCTGCGCCAGGCCGTTCGGCGCGGTCAGACCCTGACTGCGCCCGTCCTGATTGATCGCCGAACCGCGAATGACCGCGCGTACGCGATCGCCGTCGCGCAGCGCGTCGGACAGCCGCTTGACCAGGACCACACCGCAGCCCTCGGCCCAGACCATACCGTCGGCCGATTCCGCGAACGCCCGGGTCTCGCCCGACGGCGACAGCGCGCCCATGCGGCTGAACTCCACATGCGCGTTCGGCGTCACCAACAGCGTCACGCCACCGGCGAGCGCGGCATCGCATTCGCCCGCGCGCAGCGCCTGAATCGCCAAGTGCAGCGCGACGAGTGAGGACGAGCAGGCGGTGTCGACGGTGACCGCGGGGCCGTGCAGACCCAGCGAATACGCGATGCGCCCGGATACGACGCTGCCCGCCGAGCCGACCGCCACATGCCCGTCGAGCTGTTCGAGCGCGGCCCCGGCCAGATAACCGCTCTGATAGCAGCCCAGATACACACCCGTGCTGGTGCCGCCGAGGCTGCGCGGATCGATACCCGCCCGCTCGATGGCCTCCCAGGCGGTCTGCAGGGCCAGCCGCTGCTGCGGATCCATCGCGGTGGCCTCGTTCGGGCTGATGCCGAAGAACGCGGCGTCGAATCCGTCGATGGCGTCGAGGAATCCGCCGCGCAGCGAATAGGCCAACCCCTCGGCGTCCCAGCGCCCGGCGGGCGCCTCGTCGACGACGTCGCGGCCGTCGATCAGAAGCTGCCACAGCGCGTCCGGATCGCCGACGCCGCCCGGGAATCGGCATGCCATCGACACGATGGCGATGGGGTCGTCGGTGGCGGCGGTGTGCGAGATCGGCTGCGCCGCATCGGCTTCCGGCTCGATGGCGGCGGCGAGCAGGGTGATGGTCGGATGTTCGAAGGCGAGGCTCGGATCGAGGCTGCGGCCCACGACCTCACCCAGTTCGGTCATCAATTCGACCAGACCCCGTGAGCCAAGCCCCAATTCGGCCAGCGGCCGGTCGGGATCGATGCGCGCGGCGGCCAGGCCGGTGCGCGCGGCGACGCGATCGATCAGCCAGGATCGCACCGAGACCGGATCCGGCGACCGGATTGGATCCGCTACGGGCGCAGCCGGTTCCACCACCGCGAGCGAACCCTCGAGATAGCCGATTCGGCAGGCTTGCCGCTGGATCTTGCCGCTGCTGGTCTTGGGAATCGTGCGCGGCCGCAGCAGCACCACCGCGGCGAGGGTGACCGCGTGCTCGGCGCTGACGGCGGCCCGGATGGCGTCCTCGATCTCGGCCAGCCGCCGCGGATCGTCGGATTTGACCTCGGCCGCGATGACCGCGCGCTCCTCGTCAGCGGCGTCGATCGCGAAGGCCGCGACGCATCCGGCGCGCACATCGCGATGCGCGGATTCGACGGTCTGCTCGATGTCCTGCGGATAGTGGTTCTTGCCGTCAACGATCAGCAGATCCTTCGACCGGCCGGTGACGAACAGTTCGCCGTCATGCCAGACGCCCAGATCGCCGGTGCGCAGGAAGCCGTCGCGGCCATCCGCGAGCCGAGCGCCGAAGACCTCACGACTCTTGTCCGGATCGCCCAGATAGCCCTGTGCGACACCCGCACCCGCCACCCAGATCTCGCCCTCGTCACCCTCGGCGCATTCGGTGGCGGTCTCGGGATCGGCGACCACGACCGTGACACCGCTGGGCGGTACGCCGACCCCGACCAGATCCGCGACGCCGGGCCGGGGGCGCAGCGTCGGCGCGCGATCCACCGGGGCGCCCGCGACCAGGAGCGTGGCCTCGGCCAAGCCGTAGACGGGTTGGAAGGCGGTCGAGCGGAATCCCGCGGGCGCGAACGCCTCCGCGAAGCGGGTCAGGGTCGAGGCGCGCACCGGTTCCGCGCCGTTGAACGCCACCCGCCAGGAGCTCAGATCCAGTTCCTCGAGCAGTTCGGGCGTGGCGCGGCGCAGGCACAGTTCGTAGCCGAAATTCGGGGAGCCGCTGGTGTGCACGCCGTATTCGGAGATCGCGCGCAGCCAGCGCTCGGGCTTCTGCAGGAAGTGCAGCGGCGAGAGCAGCGCCGCGCCCGCCCCGGTGTAGACGTTGTGCAGCACCGGGCCGATCAGACCCATGTCGTGGTACATCGGCAGCCAGCTGACGAACAGCCGCCGATCGTATTCCTCGACCAGTTCCGGGTGATGGCCCATCGTCTCGGAGATGGCGCGCTGATTGTCGAGCAGATTGCCGTGGGTGACCATCACCCCGCGCGGCGCGCTGGTCGATCCGGAGGTGTACTGCAGGAAGGCCACCGCGTCCGGGTCCGGCCGCGGATCATGCCAATTCGCGCCCGCCCCGTCGGGGATGTCCTCGGTCGCGATCCAGGTCAGGGCGGCCAGGCGGGTGAATTCGGGGCCCATACTCGCCACCGCGCCGATGACCGGGGCAGTGGACAGCACCGCGGACACCTCGGCGTCGTCGATCACCTGACGCAGCCGCCGCAGGCCGCGATCGAATTCGTGCGGTTGCGGCAGCGGCATGGGCACGGCGACCACCCCGGCCGCCAGACAGCCGAAGAAGCCGGTCACGAAATCCAGGCCCGGCGGATACAGCAGCAGCACACGGGAACCGGCGAGTCCGCGCTCGACCAGATCCGCGGCAATGGCCCGACTGCGGCGGCCGAGGTCGCCGTAGGTCAGCTCGTCGACGGGACCGTCGAGGTCACCTGTGGTCAGAAAATGGAACGCCCAGTCCTGGGACTGCTCGTGGGCGCGGGAAAAGACGACATCAACAAATGAGCGATACATCGCGATGGTGAAACTCTCTTCGTGAAGCCGGCGGCGGACCGCACCGTCCCACGGCGATCACAGGCGGACCCGACAGGTTTCCGAAATCCGCACCGTTACCCGTGACCGCGATTACCGAGCACTACCACGGCAATCGAGTAGTACCAGTTCCCAACGTAGGGTGTCAAAAGCTGAGAGGGTTCCCAATTCGCTTGCCTGCTGGCGATTTCCACGTCTTGACAAGTGCCGCTTTCTGACATTGAGATACGGCTGATCCGCATAGTTCTAGGTCATCGCCACCCCCGACAACCTACACGCTGCGAACCGCACACTGTTCCCCCGCGACGCATCGATATCCCGCCCATTCGGAGTGTGTTGGAGCGCACATTCGCGGCGTGCGAATTAATAATCAAGTCATGTAAATGGAGTAACTCGCGGAAGCACAGGAACGGCGAGCGTTCGTTGTGCATCATGTCGAACAGAAATCGGCGACAGCGTATGCAGCATCGGCCGCCCGGTGAGGGTACGGCTGCCGGGAATTCGGCGCAGCACCTCGGCCCCGGCCAGCGACCCGACGAGCACCAGAGCGTAGAGCGTCACGATGCCCCACACCGGCCCGAAAGCGCTTGTCAGCCGCGGCGTCACCGGCCCGAGCAGTTGCAGCACGAGCGGATGCAGCAGGAATACCGCCAGCGAGCGATCGGCACCGTGGGCGACCGCGCGGGCGGTGATCGAATCCGCCCGCCGCCGACGCGCCCACCACCGGCCGATCGTGTAGAGCGCGGGAATTATCAGGACGTAGAACACCATCAGATGCGGTTGGAACACCTCACTGGCCGCCCACGCGGGCGCACCGCGGCGGGTCTGATACACCAGCACCGCCACCGAGCCCGCCCCCGCGAGCGCCGCCGCGCCGACGAGCACCGCGCCGAACCGGTCCACGATCGAGTCCACGGCGTCGATATGCCAGGCCGCGACCGCGCCGAGCAGCACGTAGAACTGATACGGCAGCACCGTGACATACAGATGCGCCCACACCCCGCCGGCCGCACCGCTCAGCGCGGGCGGATGCGACAGCCACACCAGACAGCCCACCTGAACGACGGCGCTGACCGCCAGCACCCAACGATGATGCCCCACAGTGACTTTCAGTAGCCGCAGGATCAACGGGAACAGCAGATACACCTGCAGCGACACCAGCAGGAAGTACAGCTGATACCACGCCCCACCGGTCGCCACCTCGAATACCAAGCGCCACAACGCCGCCCGCATCGTCTCGGCGTGCATCCCGGTCACCACCGAATAGGCCCAGTAGATCACCGACCACAGCAGATACGGAATCCCCACCAGCAGAAACCGCCGCCGCCAGAACGTCCCCGCCGCCAACGGCCGACCCGCGTGCTGATAGACCAACACGAACCCGGTCAGCGCGAAGAACGCCTCCCGCGTGAAGTGCAGCAGCACGATCACCCCATTGGCCGCCACATTCGCCGGATCAGTCGACCGGTCCACCACATGCACCCCGACCACACACGCGAAGGTGAACACCCGGAACAGGTCCAGCTGATACAGATACCGCTTCACCGAATCCAGCGTCATCACCGTTTCTGTGAATCAGCTCAGCACAGCCTCCGGACCCTCGCAGAGCCGTCCGCGCGGGCGTGAAGGTGGAGCTAAAGTTGCTGGCTCTTAGCCGGGGGCGTGGTCAGAATGCGGGTCATGCTGAAAGCCGCTGTCGCCCGCGGGCCGAGGACGTTTCGGGCCGATATCGAGGGTCTCCGGGCTATCGCGGTGGTGGCGGTCGTGCTGTTCCACGCCGGGCTCGGTGGGATCGCGGGCGGGTTCGCCGGGGTGGACGTGTTCTTCGTGATCTCCGGATTTCTGATCACCGGGATGCTCTGGCGTGAGGTCGCGGGGGACGGGACGATCGGGCTCGCGCGGTTCTACGGGGCGCGGGCGCGGCGGCTGCTGCCCGCGGCCGGAATCGTGCTGGTGAGTACGGCGGTGGCGGCCGCGGCGCTGCTGCCGCCGCTGCAGGCGCGGACCGTGCTGGGCGATGCGATCGCCAGTGCGCTGTATGTGGGCAATTATCGGCTCGCGTCGCAGGGCACCGACTATCTCAACGCGGGGGCTCCGCCGTCGCCGTTCCAGCACTACTGGTCGCTCGGGGTGGAGGAGCAGTTCTATCTGGTCTGGCCCGCGCTGATCATCGTGACCGCGCTGATCGTCCGGCGCTGGGCGCGACGGCCGTCGCCGGTGCCGTATCTCGTCGTCCTCGGTGTGGTTTCCGCGCTGTCGTTCGCGCTGTCGCTGCAATGGACGAGGACCTCACCGCCATGGGCGTTCTTCGGATTACCCACGCGGGCCTGGGAATTGGGGATCGGCGGGATGGTCGCGCTGTCGGTTCCGCTGTGGCGCAAGCTACCGGCGTGGTCGTCGGCCGTCATCGGCTGGGCCGGACTGGGTTCGATCGTGCTGGCGTATGCGCGCCTCGGTGAGCGAACGCCCTATCCGGGGGTCGCGGCGCTGCTGCCGGTCCTGGGCGCGGCGCTGGTCATCGCGGCCGGTTGTGCCGCACCGCGTTTCGGCGCGGGCCGCGCGCTGTCGCTGCCGACGATGCGGGCGATCGGGCGGCTGTCGTACTCCTGGTATCTGTGGCACTGGCCGGTACTGATCCTCGCCCCGCATTTCCTCGGCCATCCGCTCGGCACAACCGGCGCCGCCGGTGCGGTGCTGATGTCCGGCGGCCTGGCCATGCTGACCTTCCAACTGGTGGAGAATCCGGTGCGCTTCGCCTCGCGGCTGCGCCGATCGGCCGCGCGCAGTTTGGTTTTCGGCGGCGCGGTCAGCACCGTGGCGGGCGGTGTGGCGATGGCGCTGCTGGTCGCGGTGCCCGTACCCGTCGGTCACGGGGAGGCCGTCGAGGCCCTGTCGGTCAGGGCGGCGCCGGTCGCGCCGACCGCCGATCCGATCGACGACCAGGTCGCGCAGCTCACCGATCAGGTCCAGGCCGCGATCGCGGATGCGGCCCGAACCTCCTCGGTCCCTTCGAATCTCACCCCGTCGCTGGCCGACGCGCCCGGCGACAAGGCCGATGTCTTCGTCAACGGCTGTGTGCGCTCCTGGCGCGATCTGGGCCAGCCCGACTGCGTCGCCGGGGATCCGGACTCCCTCACCGATATCGCGCTGGTCGGCGATTCGCACGCCGCCATGTGGAATCCGGCCTTCGAACGCATTGCCACCCAGCGCCATTGGCGCCTGCGCACGATGAGCAAGGTCACCTGCCCGCTGCTCGATCTGCCGATCACCAGCCCGTATCTGGGCCGCGAATACACCGAATGCGAACAGTGGCGTCAGCTGGTGCTGGATCGACTGCGCGCCGAACATCCCCGCCTGATCGTGATGGACATGTCGCGGCGCTACGGCGCGGATTTCGGCTTCTCCTCCTACGATCCGGCCTGGACCGCCGCCCTCGCCCGCCTGGTCGGCCAGTTGCGCGCCACCGGCGCCGCGGTCCTGGTCCTCGGCCCGATCCCCGATCCGCACACCACCGTGCCCACCTGTCTGTCCAACCACATCGACAGCGCCCTCACCTGCGCGCCGACCCGTCTGGAAGCGGTGAACGATCTGGGCATCGCCGCCGAATCCACCGCGACCGAATCCGCGGACGGGCGCTACGCGGACCTCACGGCCCTGTTCTGCACCGCGACCCGCTGCCCGCTGGTCAATCGCAAGGACCTGATCTACCGCGACGACAACCACCTGACCGTCACCTACGCCGAAACCCTTACCCCCGTGATCGATGCCCTGGTGGATCGCGCACTGAACCACGATTGATCGAAACTTCAACTATCGCACCCGATCTCATCGTAAAATCGAGTCTTTCAGAGTCTTCACCTTTGTAACGCTCGGCTTCACAACTCCCTTGGTGGTGATCAAGTGCGGAACGGCGATCTCGGAGAGCTACTGGACTATCTCGTTGTCGGGGCGGGCCCGGGCGGGCTCCAGCTCGGACAGTGGTTGCGGGAACGGGGCCACAGCTATCGGATCTTGGAGCGGGATGCGGTGGCGGGCAGCTTCTTCCGGACCTTTCCACGGCATCGGCAGATGATCTCGAACAACAAGCGGCACACCGGAACCGATGATCCAGAGCTGAATCTGCGGATGGACTGGAACTCCCTGTTGTCACCCGATCCGCGAATGTTGTTCACGCGCTACAGCGCGCGATACTTTCCCGAGGCCGACACCATGGTGCGATATTTGGGCGATTTCGCCGAAGCGCACGAGCTGGCCGTTTCCTACAACACGCGGGTATCCCGGATCGCTAGGGACACAGACGGTTTCGTGGTGACCGACGAGGCGGGCGGACAATACCGCGCGCGGCGGGTGGTGCTGGCGACCGGGGTGAGCGTGGCGAATACTCCGGCCATCCCGGGTATCGAACACGCCGAGCAATACTCCACCGTCCCAACCGATCCCGAGGAATTCGTCGATCAACGGGTGCTGATCATCGGCAAGGGCAATTCGGCATTCGAAACCGCCGACAATCTCATCGCCCACGCCGCGGTGATCCATGTGGTCGGGCGCAGTTCGATCCGGCTGGCCTGGAAAACCCATTACGTCGGACATCTGCGGGCGGTCAACAACAACTTCCTCGACACCTACGAGCTCAAATCGCAGAACGCGGTACTCGACGGCGAGGTGCTGTCGATCGAACGCGACGGCGACGGCTATCTGGTCGACGTCAGCTTCGCCCGCGCCGACGAGGTGGTCAAGCGGCTGCGCTACGACCGGGTCATCGCCTGCACCGGATTCCGTTTCGACGCCTCGATTTTCGAGCCCGATACCCGTCCGCGCCTGATGATCGAGGACCGCTTCGCGGAGCTGAATCCGTGCTACGAATCGGTGAACGTGCCGGGGCTGTACTTCGCCGGAACGATCATGCAGCAGCGCGATTTCAAGAAGTCCACCACCGGATTCATCCACGGATTCCGCTACGCGGTCCGGGCCCTCGGCCACATCCTCGACGAGCGACATCACGACCACCCCTGGCCGCGCCGCCCGCTCGAGCCCACCGCCGACGCCCTCGCCGACGCGGTCGTCGCCCGGGTCAATCGCACCTCGGCGCTGTGGCAGATGTTCGGGGTCCTCGGCGATGTGCTGCTCGTGCCGTCCTCCGGCCCGGCGCACCACCTCGAGGAGGTTCCGGTCGACTACGCGCACGAAAGCGATTACGGCTGCGACTATTTCACCGTCACGCTGGAGTACGGACCCGACCACGACAAGGTCGACCCGTTCGACATCTCCGTGCGCCGCGCCGCGCAGAACTCCCCCGATCAGGCCATCGACGCCTCGTATCTGCATCCGGTGATCCGGCACTGGCACGCCGGGCAGCTGCTCGACGTGCATCACATGGCGGAGAATCTGGAAAACGAATGGGACGATCCGCGCGCGCATCGCGCGCCCCTGGCCGGATTCTTCACGCGGGCACTGGCATCGGTGAGCGTCGGTTCGGGCCGGTGAACTCTCGTGACGGATCTGCGAAATCTGGTGAATCTGGCCGAGATCGAGGCCGCCGGGCGCGCGGCGCTGGATCCGGTGTACGTCGACTACATCGCGGGCGCCGCCCGCGACGAGATCACCGCGCGGGCGAACGAGACGGCGTTCGCGCGGCTGCAGCTGCTGCCTCGCATGCTGCGCGGCAGCCATAAGCGCGAACTGGCCGTGAATCTGCTCGGCAGCTCAGCGAGTATGCCGATCATCGTCTCACCCACCGCCTTTCACAAACTCCTCCATCCCGACGGTGAACTGGCCACCGCGCGAGCGGTCGCGGCCGCCGACACGATCATGATCGTCGCCATGGCCGCCACGGTCGCGGTGGACCAGGTCGCCGCCGCGGCCCGCGCCGCCACCGGCGGCCGCGCGTCGCTGTGGTTTCAGCTCTACATCCAGCCCGATCCGGAACTCACCGAGATCCTGGTCCGGCGCGCGAGCGCCGCGGGCTGCGAGGCGCTCGTGGTCACCGTGGACTCACCCACGCTGGGGGTCAACGAACGCAATCGGCGTAATGGCTTCAACGATCTGCCGAATGGCCTGGCCTGCGAGAATCTCCGCGACCTGCGCGACGGCGAGACCGGTCACGTCCGCCAGATCGTGATGTCGCCGGAGATCTCCTGGACCCATATCGAATGGCTGCGCGGGATCACCACACTGCCGATCCTGCTCAAGGGACTGCTGCATCCCGAGGACATCCGCACCGCCGTGCGGCTCGGCGTGGACGGACTGGTGCTGTCCAATCACGGTGGGCGGCAATTGGATACGGTGCCATCGACCATCGAGTTGCTCCCCGAGGTGGCCGCCGCCACGGCCGGTCGGATACCGATCGTGCTCGACGGCGGTATCCGGCGCGGCACCGATGTGGTGAAGGCCCTGGCGCTGGGCGCGTCCGCGGTGGGCATCGGCCGCCCGGTGCTGTGGGGGCTGGCGTGCGGCGGCGAGGCCGGGGTGCGGCGGGTGCTGGAATTGCTGCGCGAGGAGTACGACCACGCGCTGACGCTGTGCGGCGGTGCGGGTATTCGCGATCTCACGGCCGATCTCGTGCGCGGGACGCCGCGATGAGCCGGTGGTGGGCGGCGGCGCTGGCCGTGCCGGTGGCCGCCAGCCTCCCGCACTGGCTGCCCGCATCCGTCGTCGCGCTGCGGGTGCGAATCTTCGATCTGGTCAACGGCGAGACCGGCCTGCCGACGCCCAGCGACCGCCTGCCGATCGGGGATTTCAAACGGCTGTACGGACATCCGGCCGCCAATGGCCGCAGCGCGGGCGCGGCGCTGTCGGATCTGTTCTGGTACTGGCTGGCCCCCGGCCCGCAGGTGCATCAGGAACATCTGGAACCCGGCCCGCGCTACGACGCCGTCGCCAAAACCACCCGGCGCATTCTGGCCCGACTCGACCGGACCGCCTGGACGGAACTAGTGACCCGCGCCACGAGCCGGATCGCCGACGAACTCGGTACGCACGCACAACATCGGGTGCGTCTGCGCGATCTGATGATGCCGATCTGGGCCGAGGTGTACTACGAACTCGTCTTCGCCCAACCCTGTCCGCGCACGGCACGGGACCTGATCACCGGCAATGCCGACGATGTGGTGCATTCGCTCAAATGCACGCGCCCGCGGCATATGAAACGACGCGCCCGGCTCACGGCGTACCTGCGCGAGCGGATCGCCACCGACCCGCCCGCCGAACCACTACCCGCCGCACTCACTGCCCAGGAACAGGCCTACTACCTACAGGGCACGTTCTTCAATACGGCCGTGGTGCAGATGTCGGAGGCGATGGCGCATCTGCTGCTGGCCATTGCCACCAATCCGGCCGTCCAGGACCGGCTGGTCGCCGATCCGCTCGACGATACCTATCTCGACCACGTCATCGACGAAACGCTGTGGCACTACCCACTTTTCGGAATAGCCCATCGGATAACCACCGACGAGATCCCCGCCACCGCGAACTGCCCGGCCGTACCGACCGGATCGGTTCTACTGTTCGACTACCCGCGCTATCAGCAGGGCGACAGGGATCACCGATTCGATCCGGATCGGTGGAGTCAGCCGGAATCGCGTCCACCGCAATATATTCCATTCGGCATTGCCGCCAATCGGCCCTGCCCGGCCCGCGGCTTCGCCACCCTGACGATGCGGGTCTGCGCGCGAGAGATGTTGCGCCGCTACCATCTCGACTCCGCGGTCGAACATACCCGCTCGTTACCCAGCCGCGGACCGTGTGTTCTCACCCCGCGCGCGGCCGCGCGGCCCACCCGGATCCGCCTGGCCGCGACGCGCTGGCGGGACCGCTGGGAAACAGTGCCGCGCAGTCTGATCCAGCTCGTCCTGGGCAGCTGGATGGTCTACGACGCACGCCGGAAACGGTTGTGCGAGAACTACTTCGCCGATCGACAACCGATCGCGAGCCGAGGTGCGCATGACACGACGAATCCCCCCGACCGTCCAACCCCGTAACTCCGGTCTACCCGAACCCTCGCAACGCTGGTTTAGTGGCAAACCAATCACATACTCGGCAGCCTGGGCCCGTTTCCACGTGCCGCCATTGCTGTGCGAGGAATCCTTCGCCCATCGGTAGGGAGCGTCATGAGCGCAAGTGAACTCGCACCGGCTTTCTTCATCGCGGCCGTAGTCATCCTCCTGGTCTGCCGCATCGTCTCGTTCATCCTCACCAGACTCGGCCAGCCCGCGGTGGTGGGTGAGATGATCGCGGGCGTCGTACTCGGCCCGTCGGTATTCGGGCTGCTCGCACCCGGCCTGTCCAAGGAGGTCTTTCCCACCGAACTCCGTCCGATCCTCTATGTCGTCGGCCAGATCGGGCTGGTGGCATTGATGTTCCACGCGGGATACGAATTTCGGCGGCACGCCGGGCGCGGACTCGCCAGGAGCGCGCTGATTATCTCGGTGGCCGGAATGGTCGTGCCGATGCTGGGGGGCACGGTCCTGGCGCTGGGAGCCCGCGACAGGGTGGACATCTTCGTCCCGGGCGTAGCGATCGGCGTCACTGTCGCCTTCGTCGCCGTGGCATTGGCCATCACCGCCTTCCCCATGCTGGCCAGGATCATCACCGAACGCGGCATCTCCGGCACCCGCTTCGGCTCGCTGTCACTGGCCGCCGGGGCCACCGACGACGTCGTCGCGTGGATCCTGCTCGCGGGCGTGCTCAGCGTGGCCTCCGGACACGTCAAGCCCATCCTGCTGGCGGTCGGGGGCAGCGTACTTTTCGTGATACTGCTGGTATTGGTGGTCCGGCGCTTCCTCGCCTGGTACCTGACGCGGCCCGGGGCGGGCACCGAGACGCGGCTGCTGGTCGTCAGCACGGTGTTGTTCGGCGCGGCCTGGTTCACCGACGTGGCTGGGCTGTACGCGGTGTTCGGCGCGTTCTGCCTCGGACTGGTCATGCCGCCGGGCGAGGCCTCCGACGAGATCGTGCACGGTATGCACTCGGTGACCCGGGTCCTGTTCCTGCCCATGTTCTTCACCTATTCGGGCCTGCAGACCCGCTTCGACCTGTTCACCAAGCCGTCCGTGATCATCTTCGCCGCCGCCTCGGTCGCCGTGGCCGTACTCGGCAAATACGGCGGCTGCTGGGCGGCGGCTCGGCTGTGCGGTGAGGACAATCTGACCGCGCTGCGCGTCGGAGCGCTCATGAACGCTCGCGGTCTGATGCAGCTCATCGCGCTCAATATCGGCCTGGCCGCGGGCATCGTCACCAACCAGCTGTTCACCGCACTGGTCCTGGTGGCTTTGGTGACCACGACAATGGCGTCGCCGATCCTGTCCTGGCTGGACCGCCGAGAACCCAAGTCCCCCGGGCAGATCGAGGAACCCGCGCTCAGCGCGCCGCGAACGTGACGCCGATCAGACCTTCTCGGCCAGAACACAGCGCTCGATCCGGGTGACCCGGCCCGGCCTACGGGCCGGGTCGAGGTAGCGGGTGCGGCAGGCGGTGTCGTCGAGCTGTTCGGTTTCACGCCAACCGTATTCGGCCAGCAGCGGGCCGACCCGGTCCGGGGCGAGACCGAACAGCCAGAGCTTGTCGCGGACGACATGACGACGATGAAAACTCTCGAGGCCGTCGAGATCGACGCCCTCGAGGAAATCGGCGAGCACATAGGTGAAGGCCAGCCTGCTGCGGGGCGCGGCATCGGCCAGGGCGGACAGCGTTGCGCGCACGGCGTTTTCGGTGAGGTACTGGGTGACGCCCTCCCAGACGAAGACGGTCCGGCGGTCGGTGCGGTAGCCGTAGCGCGCGAGAACCTCGGCCAGATCCTCGGTTTCGAAGTCGATCGGCACCAGGGTGACGTGCTCGGGCACCGGCATCCGGGACCGCTTGGCGGCGATGTTGACCGGTTGGTCCACCTCCAGCACCGGCACCTCACCACCGGATCGGTAACCGCGCGTATCGAATCCAGCGCCCAGAATGACCACGGCCTCGCAGCCGTCGGCGATGGCGGCGGTCACAACATCGTCGAGATAGCGCTTGCGGCAGACCATCCACAGCAGCACGCTCGCGCCGACCACACGCCCCATCGCCCACAGCAGCGCCTCGCGCACCGGCCGCCACCGCGCCGCCGCGACGAGCCGCCGACCCGCGGGCGGCAGCATCCCGAGCGCCAGCTCGTCGGTGAACACACGTCGCTCGCGGGGAACGTACTGTTCGATCGCGGCCACCGTGATCGGGCCGATCGCGGTATCGGAAGCTCGCACGGCCCCAGGATAGCTCGCGCGGTTCAGCACTCGATGACATTGACGGCGAGGCCGCCCCGGCTGGTCTCCTTGTACTTGTCGCTCATATCCGCGCCGGTGGCACGCATGGTCCGGATCGCCTTGTCGAGCGAGACCACATGAATTCCGTTACCGCGCAGGGCTATTCGGGAGGCATTGATCGCCTTTACCGCCGCCACCGCATTGCGCTCGATGCACGGGATCTGGACCAGGCCGCCGATCGGATCGCAGGTCAGTCCGAGATGGTGTTCGAGGCCGATCTCGGCGGCATTCTCCACCTGTTCGGGCGTACCGCCCAGCACCTCGGTCAGCGCCCCGGCGGCCATGGCGCACGCCGAACCGACCTCGCCCTGACAACCCACCTCCGCGCCGGAGATCGAGCCGGTTTCCTTGAGCACCACGCCGATCGCGCCCGCGGTCAGCAGGAACCGAACCGTGCCCGCGTCGTCGGCTCCCGGTACGAAGTGGCGGTAGTAGTGCAGGACCGCCGGGACGATACCCGCCGCGCCGTTGGTGGGCGCGGTGACCACCCGCCCGCCCGCGGCATTCTCCTCGTTGACCGCCATCGCGTACAGGCTGACCCAGTCCATGGTGACCAGCGGATCGTCGGACTGTTCCGAATTCAGCTTGTCGCACAGGGTTTTCGCGCGGCGCGGCACGAGCAGTCCGCCGGGCAGCACACCGTCGCGCTCACAGCCGCGACGCACGCAATCGGCCATCACCTGCCAGATCCGCAGCAGGCCCGCGTCGATCTCGGCGTCATCGCCCAGCGCCCGCTCGTTGGCGCGCATCACCCCGCTCACCGGAAGGCCGCTGGCGCGGCAGTGGGCGAGCAGTTCGTCGGCGGTGCGGAACGGGTGGGGTACGGCCCGTTCGGCGACGCTCGCCGGTTGCGCCGGGGCGGATTCGTCGTGGACGAAGCCGCCGCCGACGGAGTAGTAAACGCGTTCGGACAGTACGGTATTCGCCTCGTCGAAGGCGCGAAAGCGCATGCCGTTGGGATGTCCCGGCAGCGATTCGCGTCCGAGCAGCAGCAGATCGGTCGACTCGTCGAAGTCGATCTCGGGTCCGCCCGGCAGCGACAGCCGACGGTTCAGGCGCACGGCCTCGACGGTCTTCGGCGCGAGATCGGTGTCGACGCTCTCCGGGCGCTCACCGCACAGCCCGAGGATCACCGCGTGATCGCTGCCGTGCCCGCGTCCGGTCGCGCCCAGCGAACCGTAGAGCTCGGCGCGGATCCGCGCGGTCTGCTTCGAATGCCCTTGCGCGGTCAGGGATTCGACGAACATCAGGGCCGCGCGCATCGGGCCGACGGTATGCGAACTCGACGGTCCGACGCCGATGCTGAACATGTCGAACACGCTCAGGGTCATGGCCGCGTCACCCTTCTAGGCGCCGGTCAGCGCCGCATAGGCCGCGGCGTCCAGCAGTTCGCCGAACTCCTCGACGCGGACCCGGAACAGCCAGCCCTCGCCGTAGGGATCGGTATTGACCACCTCGGGGCCGTCGACGACGACCTCGTTGACCGCGACGACCTCACCGGACACCGGCGAATACAGATCGCTCACCGATTTGGTGGATTCGATCTCACCGCAGGTCGCCCCGCGGGTGACCCGATCGCCGACCGCGGGCAGCTGGACGAACACGATATCGCCGAGCGAGGAGGCGGCGTATTCGGTCACGCCGACGGTCGCGACGCCGTCATCGGTCGAGAGCCACTCGTGCTCCTCGGTATAACGCAGATGTTCGGGGAATCCCATATCGGACAGCGCCTTTCAGGAGCGAGAGTAGAAGGGCAGGGCGACGACCTCGACCGGCTCGTGGCGGCCGCGCAGATCGACGGTCAGCGCGGTTCCCGGTTCGGCGTATTTCGGGGCCACCATCGCCATCGCGATCGGGCGGCCCAGCGTGGGCGAGAGCGCACCGCTGGTGACGACGCCGATCTCGGTGTCGCCGTGGAAGATCGGATAACCGTGGCGGCCCGCGCGGCGACCGTCGCCGACCAGTCCGACCAGAATTCGCTCGGGGCCGCTGTCGCGCCGAGCGGCCAGGGCGGCGCGTCCGACGAAGGCGCCGGGCTTGTCGAATTTCACGACCCGGCCCAGCCCGACCTCGAACGGCGTGACGCCGACATGAAGTTCATTGCCGTACAACGGCATTCCGGCCTCGAGTCGCAACGTGTCGCGGCACGCCAGTCCGGCCGGTATCAGACCGTGCGGATCACCGGCCTCGACCAGGGACTGCCAGATGTCGGCGGCCCGCTCCGGCGGGCAGTACACCTCGAAACCGTCCTCGCCGGTGTAGCCGGTGCGGGCCAGCAGCACATCGGTTCCGGCGATGCGGGCGGGCACGCTCGCGTAGTACTTCAGCGCCGCGAGTTCGGCGTCGGTGACCGCGCCGACGATGGCGGCCGAGCGGGGACCCTGCACCGCGATCAGCGCGAATTCGGCCGAGCGGTTGGTCACCTCGACCGCGAAACCGTGCGCGCGATCGCGCAGCAGCACATGGATCACATGCGCGTTGGCCGCGTTGGCGACCACCAGGAAGCGGTCGGCGGCCAGTCGATACACCACGAGATCGTCGAGAACGCCGCCGTTGTCGTGGCACAGCATCGTGTAGCGGGCGCGCCCCACCGCGACCGCGGACAGATGACCGACCAGCGCGAAGTCGAGCATGCGGGCGGCCTCGGGCCCGGAGATCTCGATTTCGCCCATATGCGACAGGTCGAAGATTCCGGCCGCCTCCCGCACCGCGCGATGTTCGGCCAGTTCGCTGCCGTAGCGCACGGGCATGCGCCAACCGCCGAAGTCGATGAACGAGGCGCCTGCTGCGGCGTGTACGGAATCCAGGGGCGACAGCGTGCTCGCCGTCGGCCGAACGACAGTCATGGGAGGTCCTCGAGTCGACCGGACTCGCGCCCGGTAGCGGAACTCCCCCTCTGTCATGGGACCTGAGAGCTTCACCGCCGTGTGGCGGTTTGCACCGTGGGTGAGGCGCTCGGTGCGCCTGCTTTCCAGAGTGGCCTGTTCGAAACGGTACCTGTACCTGAGAGATTCCGGGGAGGTTGCTCCTTCGGCGCCCCGTGTCCGGGGACTCTCCCGCTCCGATTCATAGCGGCCCGATATTCGATTGTGTCGGTCAGCATAGGCGAAGTCGGGGCCCCCGGCACATCGGGTGCTAGCGCGGCGGGGTGAGGCGCTGGGTGAACAGCACCGTTCCGGACGCGTCGCACAGGTTCACCGTCAGCTCCCGCGTCCTGCCGTCGATCAGCACCTCGCCGAAATGCTGGAAGCCGCTGTCCAGGGGTGAGGTGTTCTGGGTGGGCGGCGCGTGCACGAAAACCGCCTCGGGGCCGAAGGTCGCGTCGAGGACATTGGGGCCGAAGGCGCCCGCGTGCAGCGGTCCGGAGACGAATTCCCAGAACTCGTCGAAATCGGTGAAGGCGGCCCGCTCCGGCGAGTACCGATGCGCGGCACTGTAGTGCACATCGGCGGTCAACCACACCACGCCGCTCACGCGGTTGGCCTTCACCGCCGAGAGCACCTGCGCGATTTCCGATTCCCGGCCCGAGGGCGCGCCGGGATCGCCGTTGGCGGGGCCCTCGAACGCGGTCTTGCCGTCGGGCACCACCAGACCCAGCGGCAGATCGTTGGCCACGAGCTTCCAGGTGGCCCGCGAATCCCGCAGGCCCTCGATCAGCCAGCGGGTCTGGTCGGGGCCGAAGATGCGACCGCCCGGTGCGGTATTGACGCCGTTGGTGTCCTTGTAGGTGCGCATATCCAGGACGAAGATGTCCAGCAGCGGACCGTAGGAGATCTTGCGGTACAGCCGCCCATCGGCCGTCTCGCGCGGATCCAGCGGCATCCACTCGTGGAACGCCTGCCAGGATCGGGTGGCCAGCACATCCATATTGCGTTCGTGGTAGCCCTTGTCCGCGGCCACGGCGCCGCCCGGGGACCAGTTGTTGGTCGTCTCGTGGTCGTCCCACTGAACCACCTGCGCCACCGCGGCATTGAAGCGTCGGTAGTGCTCGTCGCCCAGGTTGTAGGCGTATTGGCCGCGGTACTGCTCGAGCGTCTCGGCGGGGGCGTGTTTGGCCTCGGTGACGATATTGCGCCACACCCGGCCGTCGGGCAGCGTCACCGATTCCTGCATCGGATTGTCGGCGTAGATGGCATCGCCGGAGTGCAGGAACAGATGCGGGTCGCGCGCGGCCATGGCCGAGAAGATTCGCATACCGCCCAGATCCGGATTGCGGCCGAAGCCCTGGCCCGCGACATCGCCGGACCAGTGCAGTCGAATATCCGCCGCGGCCGTGGGCACGGTGCGGAATACGCCGGTGACCGGTTCGGAGGTCGCGCCGTCCTCACCCTCGAGGGTCACCCGATAGTGCACCGTCTGGCCCGCGGGCAGACCCGCCAGGCGCAACCGGCCCGTGCCGTCCGATTCGGGGGTGAGCATTGCACCGCTGAATCGCCGTGCGTCGGTGAACGATTCGGTGGCCGCGGTCTCCACCACCAGTCGGGCAGGTCGATCCGACCGGGCCCAGATCAGCGCGCCGTCGCTGCGGGGATCGCCCACCGCGACGCCGTGTGTGAGGCTCGGCCGCGCGCGCACCAGCCCGGGCCCGTCGCTGGAGCAGGCGGCCAGGGCCGGGACCGCGACGAGCCCGAGGGCGGAGGTGCGCAGCAGCGTGCGCCGGGAAACACCGAGATCGGAACCGAGCATGCCCACACTCAAATGCAGCGAACCCAACGAAATGTGAACGCGCAGGGAACAGTCCCGCCAGCGCCGGCTATTCGGACGTCACCGTGAGCTGGTATCGGGCCAGCACCCGGTGCACCGCCTCGGTCAGCTGTTCGAGGTTTTCGAGGGCGGGTGGGTGGAACGCGTTGATCTGCAGGCTGATTCGATCGCCGCATTCGAAGAACAGGCCGTAGAGCGTTCCGCCGCGACCGGCCACCACCGCGCGCGAGGTCAGGCTCTGATTGATCAGGCCGATCCGCAGCGACGTCGCCGCCGAACCGTCGATATCGACCATGCGCGGATCGAGTTCGCCGAGGTTGGAGCACACCGTGCGGGTCGAGTCGGTGGCCGCCTGCCGCGCGAGAACGCCGTAGAGTCCGCGCGGCAGCGCCACCGCCACCGGAAAGACCGGCGGCGGCGCCTGTCCCGCGGCGGCGGCCGCGGACAGCTTCTCCTTCATCAGCGCGCGCAGCGGGGCCAGATCGTCCGGTACGTCGCCGACCTCGAATTCGATCGAGCCCAGCGCATTGGCGCGGTGATCGTCCTCGACGCGGGTGCTGACCGGCATCATCATCCGGACCGTGCCCTGGTCGTCGACCCGTCCGGCCGCCGCGGCGATTTCGGCCATGACCGCGACCGCCAGCGTGGTGGCCGTTCCCCCGCGCGCCGCCGCGGCCGCACGCCACAGCCGCGCCGGAACCTTCACATCGAGGGTCGGCACGCGAAATCCCGGCTCCGGCGCGGCGTCGATCGCGGGCTGCGCGCGCCGGGCCGCGGCGAGGCGCGCGCCGAGCACCACGGCCGTGAGCGCCGGTCCCACCCTTTTCGCGGCGGCGGCGAGATCGGCGAACAATCGCCGGGTCGCGCCGAATTCGTCACTGCGGTAATGGAATTCGGTCCGCTCGCGCGCGACCGCGGCGAGCACCGCATCGCAGAGCCCGCGCCCGTCGACGATGGTGTGCGAGACGAGCAGCGAAACCACGCTGCCCCCGTCGTCGAGCCGGGCCACCGCCAACCGCCACGCCGGTCCGCCATAGGTCCGCAACTCCGCGCGAGCCTGTTCGGCGATCCACTCCTCGAGCTCCCCGCGCGCGATCGCCGCCGGAGCCACCTCGACCGGAGCGATCTCCGCACGCGCGGTCCACCGATCCCCCGCGGCCGGAATCACCGCCGCCGCCACCGCACGCCCCAACTTGCCGTCCCGCAGCGCGGCATGAAACTCCGCCAGCCCGGCCATATCCACGGCACGGTCGTACAACCACACCGCTTGAATGGCCATGGCCCCGCCGATTGCCGCATGCCCTCGCGCGCTGACACAGTCGACATCATCCAGGCGGTACAACACAGATCTACTCCCCTTCGAAATCAATCGACGACATCGCCACATCAGCGATGCCGTCGGTCGAGACAATACGTGCTCGCCGACGGGAAGGGGATGCGCTCAGGCGAAACTCGAGGACAATCCGGCGGTCCGGAGTCCATGGTCATCGGATCACCACCTGTCGTTTCCGGCGGCGCATACGACAGCTTTGGGGGCATTCGAGGCGGTGACATCGTGTTCCGGGCCTCAGTATCCTGAAACATCATGGGTGCGGTGGGTGACGCTCGTGGGGGCGGCCGGAGCTCTACACCACGAACGCTTTTCGCTGCCAGGCTGGCGGAGCTGTGGGAGGCCGCGGGTAATCCGACGCTGCAGCAGGTCGCCAGCGCGACCGAGTCGCGGATGCGGGCGACCCGGGCGCCGGGGCGCGGGCGCGGTTCCCTGGTACAGCGGATCAGCGACTGGCGGGCCGGGCGCAATGTGCCGTACCGGTTCGAATCGTTCGAGCCGGTGCTGGTCACCCTGTTGCGCATGGCCGAGGCCACCGCGAAACCCGCGCCCGCGGGACTGTCCAATCACGCGGCCTGGCACCGACTGTGGAAGGCCGCGGCGACCGCGGAGCCCGCGCGCCCGGTGGTCACGACCGCGCTGCGTCGCGACATCGCCACCTTCGTCGGGCGCGACGCCGAGGTGCGTCGCCTGCTCGAGGCGGCGCGCCCGGGCGGAGTGGTCGCGATCCACACCGTCGACGGTATGCCGGGCATCGGTAAGACCGCCCTGGTCACCCGTGCCGCGCATCTGCTGGCCGACCGGTTCCCCGACGGCCGGTTCTTCGTCGAACTCAACGCGCACACACCGGGCCACACCCCCGCCGATCCCTTCACCGTGCTCGGCACGCTGCTCACCAATCTCGGCATCGCCGACGGACATCTGCCCGAATCGCTCGAGGCGCGCTGCGCGCTGTGGCGAGACCGCCTGTCCGACAAGCGAGTCCTCCTGGTCCTCGACGACGCCCGCGACCACACCCAGATCGAACCGCTGCTGCCCGCGGGCCCGGGCTGTCTGACCCTGATCACCAGTCGCCGCCGCCTGATCGCCCTCGACGGCGCGCAACCGCTGCCGCTGGAGACCCTCGATCCCGAGCACGCAGCCGAACTGTTCTGCCGTCTGGCGCAACGCGATCCGACCGGCAGCGAGGCCGACGCCGTCGCCGATATCGTCCGCTCCTGCGGATATCTGCCGCTCGCGCTGGTGCTGCTGGCCGGTCGGCTCGCCCACCACCCGACCTGGACCCTCACCGGCCTGGCCACCGAACTCGGCAGCACCCGCGACCGCCTCGGCGAACTCGATACCGGCCATCGGGCCGCGCACGCCGCGTTCACCACGTCCTACCGCAATCTGCCCACCGACCGGCAGCGGTTGTTCCGCCGCCTGGGCCTGCATCCCGGGGTCGATCTGGACGCCTACGCGGTCGCGGCGCTGTGCGATCTGCCGCTGACCGCCGCCCGCCACGCCCTCGAAGACCTCTACACCGATCATCTGATCGACGAGATCTCCCTGGGCCGCTACCGATTGCACGATCTGCTCCGCGAATTCGCTGACAACCTGGCCCGCGACGATCCGACCGAGGACCGCGCCCGGGCCATGGACCGGCTGCTCGACTACTACCAGCGCGCCGCGCTCACGGCCGTGCGGCTGCTGCCCGGCTATCCGGAATCGCGCTCCGCCACATCGGATCCCGTCATTCCGGATCTGTCCACCTCGGCCCGCGCCGTGACCTGGGTGCGCCGCGAACGCGCGAATCTCATGGCCTGCCTGGAATACGCCACCGCCAACGCGATGCTCGGGCGTGTGATCACCCTGACCGACGCGCTCATCGGCGAACTGCGCCTGTGCGGTCCGTGGCAGAAGTTCCTGGCCTTCGCCCGGCACGACGCGGTGACCGGACTCAATCAGTTCCGCGCCGGACAGCTCGGCCTGCCGGATCTGGGCGCGGCGGATCTGCCCGCCGAAAGCTATTCGCAGGCGGCCGATCTGCTGCAGCGCCTGGTGGACGACGAGGCCAGCGGCGACGACCGCCATGCCCGCGCGGAGGCGCTGCACACCCTGGCCTGGGCGCGATTCCTGTCCGATCATCACGAGGCGGCCATCGACGCGCTCGAGCAGTCGGTGACGATGCACCGCGAACTCGGCGACCGCGCCGGGGAGGCCGCCGCGCTCACCATTCTGGGCTGGATCGAACATGTGGTCGGCGACGATGTCACCGCGGTCGCCCTGCTGCAGCGGGCCCTGACCCTGCATCGCGATCTGGGCAATCGGGCCGGGGAAGCCGAGGCGCTGCGCCATCTGGGGATCCTGCGTCATATCGCGGGCGACCATGTGGCCGGTATGCATGTGCTGCGACGGGTCGCGCAGATCTATTCCGAACTCGGCGACCGCTACGAGCAGGCGCTCGCCACCGGAATGCAGGCCTGGATCGCCAGTTTCGCCACCGATCGCGCCACGGTGGTCGCCCTACATCAGCACGCGCTGGCGATCTATCGCGACGCCGAGGATCTGCCCGGGCAGGCCATGACCCTCAACGCGCTGGGCTGGATTCACCATCAGGCCGGAAATCTGCCCGCCGCATGGGAATTGACGCGTCGCGCACTGGCGCTGTACCGCGAGATCGGCGATCGCACCGGGGAGGCCTCCGTCCTGCACAATATGGGCAGGCTGCGATTCCTCGAACACGATTACGCCGACGCCACGGATCTGATCGGTCAGGCGTGCGAGGTCTACCGCGGCAGCGGCAATCTCGCGGGCGAGGCCGTCGCGCTCGGCAATCTCGGCTGGGTGCGATATCTGACCGGGGACCGGCAGGCCGCGACCGACCTCCTCGAGCTGGCCCTGGCGCGATCGCGTGCCATCGGTCATCGCCGCGGCGAGATCGAGGCCCTCGATCGACTGGACAAGATCAAGAATGGGACGACGCCCTGAGGCGTGCCGCCGGTCCCCTCCGCCGGCGGCACATCCCGATTCTCGGGATCGCATGTGCCGATCGGTCGGCTCGAAACGGAAGAAACCGCCCGGAGGCGCAGATCAGGCGGGCGTATCAGATTTTCCGGTCCGGAACGGAAATTTCCGCCCGCGCCAGAAACTCTTCCAGTACCGCGTTGAACCCCGGCGCCTGCGGCACCCCGTGTCCGGCCCCGGGCAACCGGACCCGTTGGGCGCGCAGCCGATCCGCGAGGCGGTCGCTCAGCAGCTCCAAGGCCGGGTGATGATCCCCCGAGACGATCAGCGCCGGAACGTCCGCGGCGACGATCGACTCGAACCGCGGGGCCGCCTCCCAGGGCGAGCGCATCGCACGGCCCAGCGCGATCGCCTGGCGCAGCGATTCACTCCGATCCGCCGGATCCAGCCCGACCAGGGCGAAGAACTCCTGCTCGGCCCGCGCGTCGTCGGCACTCGTGGCGAACCGCTCGGACAGGTCCGCCAGCTCGCGTACCGATGCGTCGTCCTCGGCGGCGATCCACAACGGCGCCTCGATCAGGGTCAACGACCGAACCCGTCGCGGCACTCGCTCGGCCACCAGGCACGCGCTCAGGCCGCCGTAGGAGAACCCGACCAGATGCGCGCCGCCGGGCACGGATTCGACGAGGTCGGTCAGATCCACCGCATCGACGAGGAAGTCCTGCGTCGCCGCGGAAGGACTCGGTGAGAACCCGCGCCTGCTGGGCACGATCAGCGACCAGCGGGCAGCGAGCGCGTCCTGTCGCGACCAGGTCATATCCGGCGGCAGCCCACCGTGGATCAACATCACGGCGGGCCCGCTCCCCGAGCGCCGGACGAACAGGGGCTCGGCGGAGGTCATAGCTGACGAGCGTACGCTCAAAACGGAAGTACCGGAACGGCTTCCAACAGCGTCCGCGTGTAGGGATGCTCCGGTCGTTCCAGGATCGCGCCCACCTCACCGCGCTCGACGACCACCCCGTCCTTCAATACCAGCAGCCGATCGCACATCGACTGCACGACGGCCATATCGTGGGAGACGATGATCAGGGTCAGGCCGAGCCGATCCGCCAAACCCTTCAGCAGGCCCATGATCTGGGCTCGGGTCGGAATGTCCAGCGCGGAGAACGGTTCGTCGCCGACGAGCACCTTCGGATCCGGGGCCAGCGCGCGAGCGATGGCGATGCGCTGGCGCTGACCGCCGGAGAACTGATGCGGATAGCGCCGCGCCGCATCGGGTTCCATGCCGACGGCCATCAGCAGCTCGGCCACGCGCTGCCGGTGATCGCCGGGCACGCGCAGGCAGCGCAGCGGTTCGGCGATCGAATGCCCCACCGACAATTGCGGATTGAGCGAGCTCAGCGGGTCCTGCAACACCACCTGGACCTCGCGGCGGAACCCGTGCAGGTCCCGGCCCGCGACCGCGCGCCCGCGATAGCGCACCTCGCCGCTGTCGGGTCGGTCCAGTGCGAGCAGCAGGCGCAGCAGAGTCGACTTGCCGGAGCCGGACTCCCCCACGATGCCCAGATGCGAACCCTCCTCGAGGGTCAGCCCGACATCGCGGACCGCGTGGCGCATACGACGCGGTTCCCGGAATCCGGTGCGCGGCAACCGATACGACCGGTTCAGTCCCTCGGCCTCGAGCAGTGTCACAGCGCCACCTCCTCGGCATCGCCCAGCGCGCCGGTCGCCCCGGCCGGGCGCCGGAACGAGGCCGCCCGCGCCTGCTCCACCAGCTGCCGGGTGGCCGGATGTCGCGAATGGGTCAGATCCTGGGTCAGATCGCCCTCCTCGACGAGCAGACCGTCGTTGAGGACGAGTACACGCCGGGTCATGCGCGCCAGCACCGCCAGATCGTGGGTGATGAACAGCAGCGCGGCACCCTGTTCGGCGACCAGATCGTTCATCAGCGCCAGCACCTCCGACTGCACCGTGACATCCAGGGCCGTGGTCGGCTCGTCGGCGATCAGCATCGCCGGGCGGGCCGCCAGCGCCATCGCCACGCATACCCGCTGCCGCTGTCCGCCCGAGAGCTGATGCGGGAACGCGCGCACGATGCTGTCCGGATCCGGAAGTCCCACGCGCGCGGCCAATTCGATCGCCGCGGCATGGGCGGCGCGGCGACCCAGCCCGCCGTGCAGTCGCAGCGGTTCCGACATCTGCCTGCCGACCCGCATCAGCGGATTGAGCGCCGACAGCGGCTCCTGGAACACCATGCCGAGGTGGCGGCCGCGAATTCCGGACAGGTCCCGATCGCTGCGGCCGATCAGTTCCACGCCGTCGAAGCGCACGCTGCCGCGCACCCGCGCCTCGGCCGGAAGCAGGCCCAGAATCGCCAGGGCCAGCAGCGATTTGCCGGATCCGGAGGCCCCGATCAGACCCAGCCGATTCCCGGCGTCCAGCCGGAAGTCGATGCCGTCCAACAGGACCCGGTCGCCGATCTCGACCCGTAGGCCGCTCACCTCGAGCAGGGTCATCGCCGCCGCGCCTCGTCTCGCAGCCGGACATCGGTGACGGTGCGCAGCGCGTCGCCCAGCAGGTTGAATCCGAGCACCGTCACCGCGACCGCCAGGCCCGGCCACACCACCAGCAGCGGACGCACCCGAATGAAGTTCTGCTGCTCGTAGAGAATTCCGCCCCACGAGGGCGAGGACGGCGAATTACCGTATCCCAGATAGGTCAGCGCCGCCTCGGCCAGCACCGCCAGCGCCATCATGGTCGACAGCTGCACGATCAGCGTAGGCCGCACGCCCGAGAGCACATGGGTGGCCACGATGCGCCACGTCGACGCACCCGATGCCCGTGCGGCGAGGACGAAATCGCTGTCGAGCACCCGGGCCACCTCACCGCGCATCACCCGCGCGACCGCGACCCCGGAGCTGATGCCGATGGCGACGGCCACCGTGAGCAGCGAGCCGCCGTAGACCGCCGCGAGCACCATCGCCAGCAGCAGCGCCGGGAAGGCGATGCCGAGATCGATGAACTGGGCGAACACCGACGCGACCGGCCGCGGGGTGAGCTGCGCGGCCAAAGCCAGTGCCAGCCCGAGGGTTCCGGCGATCAGCGCCACCAGCACCGCCACCGCGAGGGTCTGCCAGGCCCCGGCCATCAGCTGACTGAACACATCGTGTCCGACCCGATCGGTGCCCAGCAGATGGCCCTCGCGCATCGGCAGCAGCCACGCCCGCCGCGGATCGGTGCCGAGCGGGTCGTAGGGCGTCCACCAGATCGACACCACGCTCGACACCACCAGCACCGCCACCACCAACAGCCCGAACAATCCGGCGGGCCGCCGCCGCAGGGCCGCGAGTACGCTCACAATCTCGCCTCCAGTCTCGGATCGATCAGCCGGTGGATCAGATCGACGACGAACCCGATCACCAGGATCGCGGCGATCAGCAGCAGCATCTCGCCCTGGACCTTCACCAGATCCCGATTGGCGACATCGGACAGCAGCATGCTTCCGACACCGGGGAGGGTGAACACCCGCTCGATCACCACCGCGCCGACGATCAGCGTCGCCGACTGCAGGCCCAGCACCGACACCACCGGCAGCGCGGCATTGCGAAAACCGTGCCGCACCAGGGCCTGCGCCCACGGCAGACCCTTGGCCCGCGCGGTGCGCAGATAATCCGAATACAGCACGCCCATGGTCGCCGAGCGCACGAAGCGGAACAGCACCGCACCCTCGACCAGACCCAGCGTCACGCACGGCAGCACCAGGCTGCGCGCCGCATCGCCGGGATGACCCCAGCGATCGACCGGAAATCCCTGTGCCGGAAGCAATTTCAGCTCGACCGCGAAGACCAGGATCAGCAGCATGGCCAGCCACAGCGCGGGCACCGCGATCCCGATCTGGGACAGCGCGTTCATCAACCCGCCGATCCGGCTGCGGTGCCGCATCGCCGACCACGCGCCCAGCGGCACCGCGACGGTGAACGCCACCAGCAGCGACCCGATGATCAGGGGTCCGGTGACCGCGAGTTTGAGGGCGAGTTCCGAACCCACCGAGGTCCCGTTCAACTGCGAACGACCGAAATCACCGTGGAACAACCCGCCCACCCACGACAGATACTGTTCGTGCAGTGGGCGATTCAACCCCAGCCCGGCGCGAATGGCGTCCACCTGCGCCGGGGTCGCCTGCGCGCCGCCGATCGTGGTGGCCACATCGCCGGGCAGCAGGCGCAGCAGGGCGAAGATCAGGGCACTCGCCAGTGCCAGCGACAGCACCAGCAGACCGGCCCGCCGCAACGAATACCAGAGCACCGCGCCTCCGTCACTTGGCGACAGCGAGCCGGCTCAGCGGGAAGCGGTTGTTTGTCTCGTTCTGCGGCACCCCGAAGACTCCCTTGCGCACCACCGTATTCCCCTGGGCGAGGAACAACCAGTCGCACGGCGAATCCTCGGCGATCTGCCGCACCGCCTTACGCAGCAGATCGTCGCGCGCGGATTCGCTCTCCGCGGACATCGCCTGCTGGTACCACTGCTGCACCTGCTTGTTGTCGTATCCGAAGTAGTAACCGGATTGAACATAGATGCCAAGATCGCGAGCCTCGGCATGATTGACCAGACTCACCTCGTAATCGTGATTCTTGTACACCTTCGACAACCAGGTCTGGAACTCCTCCGAGCGCACGGTCAGCGTGATGCCGACGGCCTTGAAATCCGAGACGAGGATATCGCTGATCGCGGGCGGATAGTGATTGGAGATATCCAGCGTCAACTGCAGGCCGCCGCCGAATCCGGCCTTGGCGAGCAACTTGCGGGCATTGTCGGGGTTGTAGGCGTCGATCGAGGTGAGATCCTCGTACCAGGGATCCTGCGGCGGTACCGGGCTGCCGATCCGAGTGCCCGCGCCGAGCGCCTTGATGATGGCGTCCTTGTCGATCGCCTGCCGGATGGCATGGCGCACATCGGCATTCGCCAGCTCGGGTTTGGCCGGATTGAACGCCATCGTGTACTTGTCGGTCGTGGTGCCGCGCAGGATGGTGAATTTGTCGGTGCCGGTGAATCCGCCGAGCAGGGTCGGATCGGTCGCGGTCTCGATATCGGTCTGCCCGGTCAGCTGGGCGTTGTTGGCCGAATTCGATTCGACGATGAAGTGGAACGTCACCGCGGACACCTTGGGCTTGGGACCCCGGTAGTCGGGCACCCGGGTCAGGGTGATGGTGGAGCCGCGATTCCACTGGGTGACCCGGAACGGACCCGAGCCGTTGTCGGTCCCGTCGAGGGTCGGGAAGTCGGTATTCGCCTTGTACACGATACCGCCGCGCTGGGTGAGCTTCCACATCAGCATGGTGTCGCGACGGCTCAGGCGCAGCACGACCGTATCGGGATCGGGCGTCGAAACCTCCGAGATCGCCGCATAATCCGCCCCGCGCAGCGCCTTGGAGCCGGGCGCGGTCTGTTGGCGCAGCGACCAGGCCACATCCGCCGACGTCAGCGCCGACCCGTCGTGGAACTTCGCGCCGGAGACCAGGTGGAAGGTGTAGGTGAGACCGTCACCGGACTGATCCCAGGAGCTCGCCAGCCCCGGCACGATCTTGTCCTTGGCGTCGGTATCGACCGAGACCAGGCCCTGATACACGTTGTCCAGCAGGATCTGATCGACCGCGACACCCGCGGTGGTGAACGGATTGAGGCTGGTCGGCTCGAGCGCGAAGCGCACATGCACCGCGGCGTCCGTATCGAGCTGCTCGTCCGGCGGCGTCGCCGCCTGCGTCGACCCGCTCGCGTCCACCCCACCCGGACTCTCCTGGCCGGTGCCGCACGCCGACGTCGCGAACGTGGCAATCGCCAGCAGCGCCAGCGCAATTCGACCGAGTCGCATGGTACTCCGGTCCTCTCCCTCGAACTTCCGCCGCCTCACAGCGGCTGCTTGACCGGCATGCCCTCGCGAAAGGCCGCGTGGCCCTCCGGCGGGCGCGGCGCGTCGAACGGATTCAGCCACAGCCGCAACAACTCCCGGGCGATCTCGTCGGTGTCGACGAAGGCGGTCCGGGCGTGCACGATGACATTGTTGTTCAGCAACTGGATGTCACCGGGGCGAATCGCCATGTTCACCTTCAAATCCGCCCGATTCGCGATCGCCTCGAAGGTGTCCAGCGCCAACCGCTCGACCGGGGACAGGGCGATATCGAAACGCTCGTGCGCGGACTCCACGAACTGCCGCAAATAGTATCGGCAGGTCAGTCGCCCGTCATGCCAGGCGTAGACCGAATTGCGGTAGTAGGGCGGCTCGTCGCCGATCTGCTCGTCGCGCCGGTCGTAGTAGAACCCGGCGTAGTACAGGCCGAGCAGTTCGCGGTGGTGGCGCAATAGTTCGTTGTAGATGGTCACCGAACTGGTCAGGCTGCTGATCCCGCCCTGACCCGAATTCCGCAGGCACAGCAGTCCGACGATATCGGAGCTGTCGGTGTGGAAGGGCAGCGACTCGTTGGTCTGGTATCCGCGGGTGGAGGCGTTGAGCAGGCCGCCGTTGCCGTAGTTCTTGACCGGGACGATGATCTCGCCGAGTGCGTTCTGCGTGACCGCGATGCCCAGATGCGCGCACAGACCCCAATACATCAGCTCGATATCGGCGCGCGGAATATCGTCGCTGATCGGAAATCCGCTGAGCACCACGAAACCCCGGCCCGAGACCAGTTCCCGGACCACCCCGTCGAGTTTGTCCGCCAGCGCGCCGAGCGGGAAATCCGCGCGGGTGATATCGGCCAGTTCCTTACCGCCCTCGCGCGCGAACCGCAGCGCGGTGAACAGTTCCGCGGTATCGGCCGCGGTGATCGCGATCGTCCACTGACCCGGGTCCACGTAGTCACCGCTCACCCATGCCGCCGGTCCGGTGATCGGTTCGGTGCGAATGACATCCGATGAACTCATATCGGTTGGTCCAGTCCTCTCTTCTCGTGACACACTCAGGCGCCTCGGGCGGTGACCAGCGGACGCATATCGACCCGCGCGCCGGAGGGCGCCAGCAGATCCGCACCGCGGCCGTGATCGCAGTTGACAAGCAGTTCCAGCACCAGATCGCGCTGAATCATGCTGCCGCCCATGGCCGCGACCTCCGGCAGCACCGAAATGAGCCCGCGCACCGCCAGTTCCGGATTCGCGGCGCAGTAGTCCACGAAACTCTCCGCCACCCGCACCGCGGTGCGCCGGGTGCGCAGCAGATCCTCGGCGGTGCCCGCGCGCTGCTCGCCGAGCTCCGCGGCGATGCGGCGGGCCTGGTCGTGACGCTCGGCCCCGACGATCGCGAGCAGGGCGTGCAGATCGACGAAGGCCGAATTCGACAGCGCCCGAAGCTCGGTCGCCCGCGGCACCAGCGCCGCGAAGTCGTCCGGGCCGGCGATGCCCGCCAGCCGCAACCGCCACAGCAGCGATACCGCGTCGCAGAACTGCATCGCCGAGGACTCCCCCGCGACGACGCGCAGGATGTCGGACACCATGGCCTGCAATCCGTCCCGATCGGCGACCGCCATCGCGGTCAGGGCGCGATGCCAGGTCAGATGCGTGCGCAGCAGACATCGCTCGCCGCTCCAGTGCCCGCTCGTCGCGCTCAGCAGTCGCGCGGCCGACCCGTAGTCGCGCGCCTCGAAAAAAGCGTGCGCACAAGCGTGTACGGCCCACGGATTGTCCACCGGGGCCAGCGCCAGCGCGCGTTCGGCGGCGGCCGAGGATTCGGCGTGCTGATCGTTCTCGCCGTGGGCGAAGGCGAGCATGGCCAGCAGATATGGATACGCCTCCGTCTCGCCCTCGACGAGCAGGGGGCTTTCGAGCAGGCGGGAGAGCATCGTTCGCGATGCCCCGGACAGGAAATCGACCTGATGTCCGGCCGCCAGCGCGAGTTCGTCGTCGGGGAACTCCCGCGAGATTGCCAGCAGCCGGGTCCCGGCCGCGCCGTAGCCGCCGTTCAGCAGCAGCCGCACGACCTCCAGATGCGCTGTCTCCCAATCCGAGAGCGCGGCCGCGTCGAGTTCGCGCAGCGTCGCGGTGGTCGCCGCGGGCGGAAGCACGCCGCCCAGCAGATACTGATAGCCCCGCAGCACCGCGACGACAGGGGCCGCGGCCGTATCGGGATCCAACTCGTCCAACGACGTCGCCATCGACCGATCGAATCTCAACAGCCCGTCGACGAAGCCCACCACGGCCCGCGACGCACCCATACCACGAAACGTCATATCACCCGGCCCGCGGATCCGGATCCGACGGCAGCCCACCGAGATACAGCTCCCGAATGCCGGGCCGTGCGGTGCGCGCCCACGCGACGGCCTCGGCCACCTTCTCGGAGTCGATATCGAAGAAGGGCTGCGACATATCGGTCAGGCCGAACGAGGGCGGCATGAAGTCGACATCGGCGAACAGCTTGCGGAATTCGCGCACAGCCGTATCCACCTCGGTCTCCCGATTCCAATACGACTCGATGATCTGATCGGCACGCCGATAGAAAGCGTCGATGAAGCCGTCGATCCCGGTGGCGGGCGTGGAGATTCGCTCTCCGGGCGACGCCGCGGCGACCGTGCGCAAATGGTGTTCGGTGCGCATGGTGCCGGTCACCTGGTTCACCTGCCACACCCGGAACCAGGCGTTCCAGAGTTCGAAATCGGTGAACGAGCGGAACGCGCCCGAGACCAGGAAGTCGTTCTCCGCGATGAGGCCCTTCTGCAGGACGTCGATATCCTCGAACGTCTCCGGGACGAAGCCGCCTTCGAATCGGTTGAGCAGCCGCTCCGCGAGCCGGTCGACCACCACGGCCGTGTTCTGCATACCGCGCGAGAACAGCGGATCGATGAAACCCGCGGCATTGGAGGTCAGGCACCAGCGATCCCCGACGGTCTGCGTCGCGGTGTACTGCAACCGACCGGCGCTCACCCAATCCATCTCGCTGCGTGCGTGTTCGAACTGCCGGGCGACGTCGGGATGATCGGCGAGAAAGTCCGCGAAGGCCCGTTCCGGATTCGGCAGCGGCTTCTCGTCGCCGTCGTCGATGCGCCAGCAGATGCCCACGCTGCACAGCGGATTCGTGGACCGGTCGTTGTTGTCGAACGGGATGACCCACATCCAGCCGCCGTCGAAGACGTGATGCAGCGTGCCGGTGTGCCACTGCTTGGGGCCGTGGATATCGGTCACGTCGTCGAAGGGCGCCACGCCGGTCATATGGGTGAAGACCGATTTCGATTTGGTGCGCAGGCCGTCTGTGGTGCGCAGGCCGTAGTTCGCGGCCAGCTGCGAGTTGCGGCCGCTGGCGTCCACGACGTACTGGGCCGAAATCCGAGTTCCGTCAACGCCTTCGAAGAAGACGCCGTCCGCGTTGACCTCGATGGCGCGGGTGGGCATGCCCTCGAACAGCGCGCTGCCGCGATCGCGCGCCCGATACGCCAGCCAGCGGTCTACATCGGCGCGATACAGATGCGATTCGGTCTCCACGATCTGCGACAGCGGGAATTGATGCACCTTCGCGGGATCGGCGTGTTTATCGTGGTAGACAAAGCCGAAGTTGTTCTTCATTCCGCAGGTGCCCACGCGGTCGATCAAATTGTCGAACGACGAGAGCGCAGCCAGTTCCGGCGCACCGTACTTGATGCTCATCATTTTGTAGAGCTTGGAGGTGTTGGGAATGGTGGATTCCCCGATCGCGAATCGCGGATGCACCTTGGCATCGACCATGCAGGTGCGCAATCCGGAGGCCTGCAGGCACAGCGCCAGCGAACTGCCGGAAAGGCCGGATCCCAGGATGAGAACGTCGAATTCGTGATTCATTTCCGACCGCTTCCGGCCGACCGCGAACTCAGTGGCGTCTGCTGGTGATACTGCATCAGCCAGCGGCCGTCGCGCCGCACATAGATCGTGGAGATGGCGGCGTAGATGCCGTCGAGTCCGACCCGCTTCTGATACATCTCGTAGAAGACGAGAAAGGCCCCGGGCCCCAGGTCCCGCTCGTGGAACTCGAGAATCTGATATGTCTCGATGCGCGGGGCCAGCGCCACCGCGTCGAGCATGACCTGCCTGGTCAGGCTGGCGTGCGGGGAGGGCACCGCGAAAACCGCGTCCTCGGTCGTGGTATCCGCGTAGAATTCAGCGCCCGTTCCGGCGCTCAACTCACGCCATTGCCGAAATTCGATCTCGGTCGGACTCGGATCCGCCGGATCGTCCGCAACCGGTTCGCTATGGTCTTCCACCGCTCTGGTCATCATGTATCCAGTTCTGTCCCCGCCGGCCATCACGCAAAATACAGTCTGGAGTCTAAACAGGAGCCGGGGCGCGAACATCCCCCTGAATGGGGGGAATCGGCACGCCGACGCGATGGTGTAGCGTCGGGCCGACGAGGGCGGCCCGCACGACGAGACGGATAATTCCATGTGTACCTGCATGTTTCTCCTGGACGAGAAAGCCGGGCGTTTCATCGCCGCCGAGTCGCGCGAGCATTCGCCGTATCGGCCACACGGTTTCGACGCCGCCCGCAAACTCGGGCTGCATCCGCGGTATTCCTACGGCCCGCATTGGCACGATAATTCGGGTCTTGCGGAACGCGCGCGGACGATACCCGCGCCGGACCGCGCGGCGCTGGCCGACGTGTTCGGCGGCATCGATGCCGAGGGCGGCGCCTGGCTGGCCTTCAACAGCCGCACCGGTGTCTATTGCAAACTTTTCGAGAGCGATTACGGCACAGTGGATTCCATCACCCATGAATTGCCGATCGCCTGCGCTGTACACGAATCATCCCGTGCCGCAGCGGATTTCGCCGCAGAGATCCTGGGCCGCGACGATGCGGCCGTACCGCCGTCGCGGATGCTGATCGCCGACGGCCGCGAGATGTTCGTCCTCGCCCGGGACGAGGCGGGCGCGGTGACGACCACGCCGCTGGCCGCCGGGGCTCCGCACGTATTGTCCACCGCCGGAGACGGATTGGCCGAACGGCTCGCCCAGCGCGCGACGACCGTGCCCGCGCCGACCGGCGAACTGTACTCATGGGGCCCGTGGCTGTCGGCATACACCGACCCCGGCGCCGACGGTCCGGAGTATCACGACAAGGCGTGGACCGCTTTCTCCACCTCGGCCGTACAGCCTCCGTTCGTCACCGCCGGTGACGATCTGCACCGTAATGCTTCGCTTTTCCCGCCCGCGAATCCGGAGAATGTGGCGTGGACGAAGAGTGTGACGATATATTCCACCGGACCGGGTGGCGTCGAACTGTTCGCCTACAACGAGCGCCAGCTGTTCCCCGACCAACCTGTGCCGAGTGAGGTGACGAGAATGGGTTTTCCGGCCGCGCCGGACGATTTCTTCGTCGCACTCGCGCACGCCGAACAGATGCGAGGCAGATAATGACGATCGGCATTCCCGGAATCGGAATCGGACATTGGTCCGATCCCGACGGCGAGACGGGTTGCACCGTCGTGCTGTTCCCGGAGGGCACGACCGCATCGTGTGAGGTGCGCGGTGGTGCGCCGGCGAGCCGAGAGCTCGACGTCCTGTCCCCGGACAAGACCGTATCGTTCATCGACGCGGCCGTGCTGACCGGCGGTTCCGCCTTCGGCCTCGCCGCCGCGGACGGGGTCATGCGCTACCTCGAGGAGAGCGGACGCGGCGTGCTCACCCCGGGCGGCCGGGTGCCGATCGTGCCGACGCTGGCGCTGTTCGATCTGGCCGTGGGCAATCCGGCCTCGCGGCCCACCGCCGAGAACGGTTATGCGGCGGCCCGTGAAACATCGGGTGAACAGCAGGTAGTAGCGGGCCGCATCGGCGCGGGCACCGGCGCGTACACCGCGCACTGGCGCGGCCCGCAGCGCAAGCCCGGCGGTCTGGCCTATGCCGAACGCCGCTGGGACGAACTGGTCGTGGGCGCGTTGTGCGTGGTCAACGCCTTCGGCGATATCGACGACGGCTCGGCCGCGGAGGTCTCGCTGGATTCGGTGATGATGCTGCACCAGGTCGATCTCGAGGCGCGGATGAACACCACCATCGGCGTGGTCGTCACCAACGCGAAACTGGACAAGGTCGGTTGCCACATCGTCGCCCAGGGCGCCCACGACGGCCTGTCGCGCGCGCTGACGCCGCCGCACGGGCGATTCGACGGCGACGGATTCATCGCCGCCGCCACGGGTTCGGTGGACGCCCACGTCGATGTGGTGCGCCTGATGGCGCTGGCCGCGGTGACCGAGGCGATCCGCTCGGTCGCCGCCGCGCACTAGCGTCAATTCAGTATTCGAACTCCGCGCGCACCGCGAGGACCGCGGCCTCGATGCGGCTGGTCACCTCGAGTTTGCCGAGTATCCGGCTGACGTACTCCTTGACCGTGTCCGGGCTGATGCGCAGCCGGATGCCGACCTCGCGATTGGACAGGCCGTGGGTGACCAGCATCAGGATTTCCCGCTCCCGGCTCGTCAGGGTCGAAAGCCGCTCACGGGCAACGTAATCCACCTCCGGCTCGTCCTCGCGGGCGGCGCCGGAACGCGGGCCGACCGATACCAGCGCACCCGACATCAGCACGTGCAGGGCCTCGAGGATCGCCAGGACGCCGAATTCGGCGGAGATCACCGCGTCGAGTTCGGCCACATCCGCGGTGGAGGCGGCCTCGCCGAGCAGGAAGATGATGCGCGAGCCCCGGTTCAGCGCGCGCAGTCGGCGCACCGTATCGGTCCAGCCCACCGCGGGTTCCACGGAGCCGTCCAGGACCACCATGTCCGGGCGCAGTCGCTTGCAGTAGTTCAGCACCTCCCGTCGGCCGCAGACGGCCGCGAGGGCGAATTGCTCGACCGATGCCACGGTCTCTTCAAACTCTGTTCGCATGAGCGGGGCGTCGGACGCCACCACGAGTGTTCGGGGCCGCGAGGAAACTGGATGACGCTGATTCGGAATCGCATTCGACGCCGTTCTCGCGACCGCACCGCACTGCCTCACCTCGGTAGTCATGACACTCCCCCGGAGATCGTCAGCCGCGTTACGTGTCCAAAGTTACCACCGACCGGATTTCTCCGGCACCCACGTTTTCGGGGCCTCCTCTACGAGGTTTTCATCGAGTAGGGTGGCTAACTATGTGTCGTGGTTAGCTGGGAAAACCTTTGAGGTTCACCATAATCCGACCCCGACAATACTTGTCACGACGGCGATCTCTGCTCCTCCCGAACCAGCGCGGCGCGCGGCGCCGCGAGCGCGATGACGAGATAGGCCAGCGCACCGAGAATCGCGGCGCTGATCGGCATCGAGAACGGCCCGAACAGCGACAGCACCGCACCGCCGGCGATGCTGCCGAGCGTCACGCCGAGGTAGGTCGACGACGAATTGAGCGCCACCACTTGGGTTTCCGCGCCCGGCGCGAGGTTCAACAGCATGGTCTGCACGGCGGGCACGTTCCAGTAGATCGACAGCGACCACGTGATCGTCAACGGCACCAGCACCAGCTGCGGTACGGGCGCGAAGGGATACAGGATCGAGAACACGATCATGGTCAGCAGGAACAGCCCGAAGCCCACCCGCAGCGCCGGGGCCGGACCCTTCTTGTCGACGTACACCCCGCCCACGACCGAACCGACCAGACCCGCCACCCCGGCGATGGCGAACAGCAGACCGCGTTCGCGCAGCGTCGAATCGGCGAAGGCGGCCGCGAACACGCCGAAGTAGGTGAACATCATCAGCGACCCGCCGACCAGCACGGTATTGCCCAGCAGGATCGTCAGCACGGGTCTGCTCGACAGTGACGCCAGGCTCTCGCGCGCCGAGACCGGTTCCGCGTCCACCGACAGACTCCGGCGGCAGCCGAACAGCATCAGCAGCGCCAGCGCGCTCAGACCGGCCAGGAACAGGAAGTTCCCGCGCCAGCCGAATACGCTCGCCCCGAGGGTCCCCAACGGAACTCCCAGCGCCAGCGCGCCGACGATGCCCGCCGAGACCAGCCCGATGTAGGCGCTGCGGCGTTCGGGCGGGGCCAGGGCCGATACCAGCGCGAACATCGAGGGCACGCAGGTCGCGGCGGCCGCACCGGCCAGCAGGCGCAGGATCAGCAGCGGCCAGAACGAGTCCACCATGGCCGACAACAGATTCGCACCGATGAAAACGCCCGACGCACAAGAGAATACGAGCATTCTGCTGCGGTGCGCCGAGGCGAACGCGATCAGCGGGGCGCCGATGACCAACATCAGCGAATACACCGAAACCAGCTGTCCGGCAGTGGGTTCGGAGACGTGCAGATCGTTCGCGATCTCGGGAAGTACGCCCGCGATCATGTAGTCGTCGGTGTAGAAGACGAACACCGAGAAGGCGATCGAGAGCAGCCACAGCGGCATCGAGACTCCAACGGGAGGTGAGATTGTCAGGGAATCAGGTAGTCCTCGGCGATCTCGCGCGGATCGATACGTACCCTCCCCTCCGCCGCGGCGGCGCCGGGCGTCGCGGTGGCGTAGATGTCGAGCCAGTCGCCGTGGTACAGCGGATCGTGGTCCCACGGTTGCCAGGCGATATGTGGTGTCAGGGTAACTCGGTCGCGCTCGGCCCAGGGGGCCAATCGCCGCTCCCGTTCTCCCTCTTCGACATCCGCGGTCAGGTGGCCGGAACCGGATGCGAGCCAGCGCAGTAGCGCGTCGAAATCCACCGGCGACGGGCGCGCCGGATTGACGATATGACCGTCGGGACGCAGGCAGCGCAGCAGCTTCTCGTCGATGAATCCGGCCAGCTCCGCCATCTCGGGCAGCGCCACCACCAGTAGATCCGCCGCGCGGTCCGGCAGCTCACCGAGCGCGATCGCCGCCTGTTCACGGCCGAACGGATGCGCGGTGCGTGAGCGCGGGCGAATCACCGTGACCCGGACGCCGAGCCGGGCGAGCGCGCCCGCCACGGTCCGCCCGAACGCTCCGAATCCCACCACCAGCGCCGTCCGACGATTGAACGGTTTGGGCACCGCGCCCGCCGCCTGTCGCGCGCAGTACAGAACGTGATGTGTCACAACATAATCCGACAGCGCCGCGGCGTAGGCCCGGGCGCTGCGGGTCACCAGATTCGTCCGTGCGAGCGCGGCCACATGCGGATAGCCGAAACCCGAGGACACCAGGTGTACCCAGGAATCGGCTGTGCTGGAACATATTTCGGCCAGCTGCGCCGCGGACAGATCGTGTGCGGCCAGGGCCACCATTTTGTGCGCGAGCGGCGCGCCCGGCGCCGCCGGTTCGACCCGCACCCGGCTGACGCCGAGTCGGTCGGCGACGGCGGCGGGATCGGTGGACGCGCCCAGACAGTACAGGGTCGAGCCGTCCACCTCGACCGCGCGCATCAGGCAGCGCCGCCCAGCAGCAGCGGGGCACGCACATATCCGTGCAGCACAACGGAATCCCGCCACTGCCGGCCCGGCCGCAGCACCGCGTTCGGATACGCGTCCAGGAACGCGCCGACCGCGACCTGGGATTGCACCTTCGCCAGCGACGCGCCCAGGCAGCGATGCACCCCGATCGAGAAGCTCATACTGGTCCGCCCGTCGACATTGGCCAGCGACAGCTCACCGGGATTCGGATAGGCGCGCGCGTCGTAGTTGGTCGCGCCGACCCAGATCAGCGCCCCGGTCCCGGCGGGTACGACGCGCGTGCCGACCTTGGTGTCCACCCGCGCGGTGCGATGGGTCAGCTGAATCGGCGAATCGAACCGCAGCAGCTCCTCGAACCAGGCATCCGACAGCCGCCCGTCGGTGAGCACCTCACCGACCAGTCCGCGCTCGAGTACGGTGACGATCGAGTTGGCGATGAAGCTGACCGTGGTCTCGAAACCCGCGGCGAAGACGAAGCCCACCAGCGTGACCAGTTCGGGGAAGGTGAGCTCACCCGCAAGATGCTGTGTGACACATTCTTTGAGGAAGCCGTCGGAGAGCATGTCCGGATTCGCGCGGCACTCCAGAATGAAATCGGTGAACCGGCGCGCGGTCGTCATACCGCGCCGGTACTCCGGATAGGTGATCCCGACATCGAGCAGTTTGGCCCCGCGCGCGCCCAGACCGTCGACCATCTCGGAGCCCAGCTCCGGGATGCCGAGGAAATCGGAGATCACCCGGATGGGGATCTTGCGGGCGAAATCCTCGACCAGGTCGATCTCGGTGCGTCCGTCCAGCTCTGCCAGCACCGCCTTGGTGTGCTCGGCGATCAGATCGGCCGAGCGCACCACCGCGCGGTGGGTGAACAGGGGGAACACCATTTTTCGCAGTCTGGTGTGTTCGGGCGGATCCATGAACACCAGCGCCGGGGCGTCCAGCGCGACCGGTTTCGAATGCCGCATGAGCCAGCGGTAGAACCCCGCGGCGGCGGGGATCGCGACCGGCTGATGGGCCGACCAGTCCTCGCTGCGCAGAATGAGTTCGGCCTCCTCGAATCCGGTGACGACCAATCCGGCGGCGCTGTCGTGCACCCCGGCCGAGCGGCCGAGGTCGGTCAGCATTCGCCGATAGGGATCACCCTTCTCCGGCGGCCGCAGGAACAGCCGCCCGGCGTCGCCCTCGGGGCCCAGCATGGAGTCCGGCAGCATGCGCAGCGGCCCGTGCAGCAGCAGCCAGCGCAGCGGATCACTGATTCGCGAGCTTACGGAGAACAGCGTCGACACCCCCTTGTCGATCCATGGCCGCGGCGAAGTTGTCCCGTTCGAAGCGGAACAGCGCGGCGCGCTTGTGCGGCAGATCGATCTCACCGATCTCGGTGCCGTCGACGATGGCGCAGACATTGCGGTCCAACGCCTTGACCAGGTGATTGCTGGCGGTGGGATCGGAGATGACGCCGGTGCAGTCCGGATAGGCGTCGAAGACGCCCGCGATCAGCACGATCCAGAACGGCAGGGCGTAGCCGAAGTACTCCATCTCCCCGATACAGCCGTGCATGCCCATATCCCGTTCGGGTGTGTCGTAGTAGTCCGCCACCACGTCCATCGACACCCGATACAGCTCCACGTAGCCGCCGCGCTCGCCCCGCTGCCCGACCAGGAACGGCCGAGTCTTGTTGTCGGAGAACTGGAATTCCATCTCCTCCTGCCAGCCGTCGCGACCCCAGTCCTTGTTCATCGCAAACTTCACATGCGCCTGCGACATCCAGAAGGCCACCAGATCGATCTCGGCGGCGCTCGACGGTGTCACCGGGGTCAGCTCCCACGGCTCGGCGAGCGTCAGCGGCTTCCATTCCTGCATGGCGAAGGGACTCGCCGGTTTCCCGGAACGCCGGGACCGGTCGATGGGCTGGCGTCTATTGCTCATGCTGCATCTTCCCGCGGACGAGTGGGGGCCTGAGTGGTTACACTGCGCTGCCGCCTCCGGCCCTGACCACTCATCCGCTATATCCTTCGTTCACCGCCGCAAGGATTTCCAGCGCGGACATGACGTTGTCGACGCTGTCACCCGACAGGCGAGCACGCCCACCGAGCTTGATCGAATCGAATACGGCCTCCACACCCAGTTCCGCGATCCGCTCGGCCCCGGCCACCGGCCGTCCGACATGCCAGAGCCATCCCGCCGACGCGCGCTCATCGATTTTCGGTTCGGCGCACGGCAGTCCGGCCTGGAGCGCGAGGTTGAGCGCTTCGAGATCGACCCCGGCGATGACGCGGGACTGGAACGGCACCTCGCCGCCGGAGGCGCGGGCGCAGACCTCGCTGACCACGATATCGGCGGGATCGTCGGTGGCCGAGAGGTATTCGACATGCGCGGTGAACGTGCCGTCGAGCCCGAGGGCCGCGCAGGTGCGTACGGCCAGATCGGCCAGCAGGGTTTCCAGTGCGGGCTCGACCCGTGCCGAGCCGGACGGAATGCCCCGGGTCAGATCCAGCAGCGAGCGGATGTAGCGGCCGGAGAACAGCGGGGTCACCACGCCGTCGACGACCAGGACCTCCGAATGGTATTGCGGCCCGGTCAATTCGCGTTCGATGAGCCCGTCGCCGAGTTCGGCCGCAGCCACCTCGGCGAAGCGCTCGATGCGGATGCCGCGCAGATTGGCCTCCGCCGCCGGTTTCACCACGACCCGATCGGCGGCCGCGAATTCCGCTGCCCCACCGGCGTTCTCGGTGCGGCCCCCGGTCACGATGAGCGATTCGGTGACCGGTACGCCCGCCGCCTCGAGCAGCCGCCGCATGACGCCCTTGTGCCGATAGTTCGCCCAGGACCCGGGAATCGTTGTGGCCAGGCCCCGCTCGAGGCACAGCTCGCGCGCCAGACCCAGCAGATACTCGTCATTGGTGACGATCGCGCGGGTATCGGACGGCAGCAGCGATCGCCACTCGGCAAGGTCGGCGATCTGTTCGACGGCCGTATCCGGTTGCGGCACATCGCCGTCGCGGACCATATTCAGCTCGCCGGTCCGTAGAATCCGTAGTCCCGCACCCGCGGCCGCGACGGTCGCGGCGAATTCCGCGAGCCCCTCCCGGCCGAGCGCCTGTTTGGCCTGCAGCAGGACCACGGTTCCACGATCAGACGATGACAACGCGCCTCCAGTGTTCGAGATGCTGATTGACTCGCTGACAGCCTGCCGTAATCGACTCCGGATCGCGGGCCAACGACACGCGGATCATGCGGGTGCCGAGATCCGGCGTCTCCCAATAGAACAGCTCACCCGGCAGGATGTGCACGCTCTGTTCCTTCAACTGCAGATACAGCTCGTTGGCTCGCACGCCGTCGGGCAGTTGGAAGGTGTCCACCGAGATCCGGGAGTCGGGATAGGCCGGTCGCAGATCGATATGCCTACGCGCCAGCGCCCGATTGGCCTCGATATCACGGCGCAGCCGATCGTAGCCGCCGTGGCGGCCGTCCTCGGCGAACAGCTCCACCACGCGCAGGATGAACGGCGAGGCCGACAGCATGTGATCGGAGTACATCCGCGCCAGCGGCAGTGGATTGTGCGCGTTCCAGTTCAGGAAGCCGGCCTTCAATTCCTGTAGCGGCCAGAGCTTTCCGGTGTCCTCGATGACCACCCAGTCCAGCGGATGCGCGGTCAGCACCTCGTACATGTCGTACTGCGCGCGCACGTCCTGGGCGCGGAAACAGGAGTCGATGACCAGGACAGTATCGCGCGCGGCGCAGGCGGCGGCGATCTCGTGCAGTCGCTCCCGGTCGATCACCGTACCGGTCGGATTGTTCGGCGAGACGATGAACAGCACGCCGCCTGTCGGCGGCAGCTCGTCCAAAGGCCCTGTCAGCACATCGCTTTCGGCCACCGAGCCGATGCTCAGACCGTGTCCGGTGAGCAGATCGTGCAGATTGTCGAAGGTCGGCTCGACCATGGTGATGGCGCGGCCGGTGGCCCGAATCGCCTTGCCGACCATATCGATCGCGGTGGACGACGAATAGCAGCTGCGGAACTCCACATCCGGATCGAAGGCGCGGTACTGGCCGATCGAGCCGAGAAATGCCGTGCGCGCGTTCAGTTCGACCGTCGCGACCGGCACCTTGGTCGTCTCGGCGAACAGTTCGGCGAACGAGGCGACGATATCCTGCTGGGAATCCGACAGCGATTGGCGGGGATGCCCGTCGGACAGGTTGACACCCTCGGCGAGTGCCCGGACCTCGAGATCGGTGATGTTGTCGCGCATGCGTCGCCTCATTCCGGAGCGTCGTGGGTCTGCTTCGCGGCAGCGACCATTGCCAGGAGTTCGAAGATGACCGCGACACCGAGGTGCGCGGTGATATCGGCCGTGTCGTACGGCGGGGAGATCTCGACCAGCGAGATGGTGCGGACATTGCGCAGTTGGAGCCGGCGCAGCAGCCGCAGGGCGAAGGCCGAGGACGGACCGCCGACCTCGGGTGTTCCGGTACCCGGCGCGTAGGCCGGATCCACGAAGTCGATATCGAAGGTGAGCGCGACCGGATTGTCCCCGACCCGCTCGGCGATGATCCGGGCCAGCTCATCGCATCCGGCCTCGAGGGCCTCATCGCAGGACAGCACGGTGAAGCCGAGTTCGTCGGGGACCAGATCCTCGCGGGGCACACTGCCGCGCATCCCGATCTGGATACTCGAGGTGGGATCGATCAGGCCCTCCTCGGCCGCGCGCCGGTACACCGTGCCGTGGAAGTGCTTGACCCCGAAGTAGTCGTCGAGCACATCCCGGTGCGCGTCGAGCTGGACCAGCGAGAGCTGCCCGTGATGGCGTGCGGCGGCGCGCAGTTCGGCGATGGCCAGGCTGTGGTCGCCGCCGATCAGGATCGGCAGCGCCCCGACCGCGTGTACCGCGTCGACGCCGCGTTCGATCAGTTCCAGGGTTTCCAGGTGATACCCCGGAACGATGTGGACGTCACCGCCGTCGACGACGCTCAGCAGTTCGTTGATGACCAGATCGCGTTCGCGCGAACCCAGGCGCGCCAGGGTGCTCGCGGCCCGGACCGCCTCCGGCCCGAAACGCGCGCCGCTGCGATAGCCCGTGGCGCCATCGATCGGCACGCCGAGGATGACCGCGTCCACCCCGTCACCGGCCGTCATCGAACCCACCGGAACGTGCGGCAGCCGGAAGAAGGTGCGCGGACCCGAACTCAGCCGGGAAACCGCCTGGCTGTCGGTGAAATCAGTCATCGACGGCATCCTTGGCCCGCACCAGCAGCGCGGTCACGATGCCCGTCTCGTCCAGGCCGGGTGTGTCGACATCCTCGACCACGATCTCGAGCCCCGCGCTGTCGAACAGGTCCACCCAGTACTGCTTCGGCCGCAGGCGCTGATCGGTGAAGGGATGCAGCAGGAAGTAGTGGTTGTAGTAGTTGACGCAGTGCGGATCGCGCATACGCTCGGGATCGTCCCAGCAGTAGTCGATATCGATCACCAGCAGTTCCACACCCGGATTCGTCTCGAACAGCGAGCGCAGGAACTCCCGGACACCGAGTTCGCCGTCCTGGCCCAGGATCTCGTGGATGACGAAGCTGATGATCGCGAAATCGAAACGCTCACCGGTCTTTTCGAGGAATCCGATTGCATCGGCATTGGCGATCTCGATGCGGTCGGCATGCGGCGAACCCGCCACGAACTCCACGGCCGCGGCCGCGCCCTCGGGGCTGGGCTCGATGCCGGTGAGCCGCATCTCGGGAAATCGCTCGGCCAGGGTGGTCAGGAAGATGCCACTGCCACAACCGAGATCGATGCCGCTGCGATAGGTCTTGCCGCGGCGATCCAGCACCCGCTGCACCAGCGGAATGGCATCGTGCACGCTGATCTCGCAGCTGCCGACGCCCACCATGCGGCCGTCGCGCGGCACCGCGGCGGGATCGGTGAAGCCCCGGCCGATCTCGAGGAAGGTCCGGCCGTATCCGCCGATCATCATCTGATACCAGCCGCGGGCCTCCCAGATGCCGACGAGTTTGTCGGTGGCGCTGTCGTTGTCGGTGTATCCGGCGGTATTCAGGAACAGTGCCAGCGCCTCGGTGCGTTCCGGTGTCAGCCCGGCCGTGGCCAGCGCCTTGCGCGCCGGAATCCCGTTCACGACGATCTGTTCCAGAATTCCGTGCTCGATCAGGTTGTACAGCACGGCGGCCTGCACGTATCCGCTGAACGGTTCGAGGGCGTCGATCAGGCGCTCGCGGCTCAGCATATCGGTAGTACCTTTCTGTTCGTCGCCGGTCATTCGGCGGCCAGGCGGTCGGCGTCGCCGACGAACGCCAGTTCGTACTTGTTCTGCCGGAATCCGTAAGCGCCCGAGGCGAGATTGGTGAACAATGTCCAGTCCGACACCTGCGGCGCGGCGGGCAGCAGTCCGCGGCGATCGGTGCGGCCGGGCTTCGGGCAGATCAGATCCAGACCGGCGATCTGGGACAGCAGCGTAGCCGCGCCCTCGATGCGTTCGGTGAAGTTTCCGATGCCCTGCAACAGGATTCGCCGATCCGCGGCCCAGAACCCGTAGCGCTCGTCGAAGGTCGCCGACTCCACGGCCCGCGCGAAATCACGCTCACAGCTGGCGGCGAAGCGGCCGAGTTTGGCGAGGATCACGCGGGGCTCCTTGGCCGAGCTCGGCCCGCTCTCGAGCACCCGCTCGGCCAGGGTGCGATACATCTGCGCCTTGGCGGCCATCCGCGCCAGCGCCTGCAGCCAGGCCGGATGGGTCATTCCCGTACGTTCGCGCAGCCGATTGCACCGTTCCACCGAGCCGTCGATGAATACCCGCTCGTACGGTACGAAGGCGTCGCGGAACTCGACGATCGCATCCTGTTCGTCCAGCGCATCGATGGATTCGATCGGATTCTGGTGCGCCAGACCGAATCCCGGGCGTTCGTATACCGATACACCCGGGCTGTCGGGTTCGACGGCGAAGCACAGCGCGTAATCGTCGTCGCTCGGCGCCAGCTTGCGGTAGGGGTAGACCAGCAGCAGATCGGAGTAGGGCGCCAACGTCGCCAGCTGCTTGAAGCCGCTGAGATACAGCCCCTGCGAGTCGCGTCCCACCACCCGCAGCAGACGGTCCTCGGACAGCCGGCCGCCCTCGGAGATATCGGAGATGGCGTGGGTCAAGATCGAATTCCGGATAGCGCACTCGCGGTGGAAATCCCGCAGCCGGTCGGCGGCCTCGCCGAAATGTCCCGCATTGGCCGCCCAGGCCGTCACGATGGCCGCGAGGAAATCGGGGCTACGACCCAGCAGCCCGCCGGAACGATTAGCAAAAGAACGTAATTGCCGGGCATATTCACAGAAATCCTCGAGGGTTTCCGGAGCCTGCCAGATACGTTCCCAGAACCGCTTCAGATCCGGGTCGGACCGCAGCCCGTCCAGCGTCTGCGTGAACGGCCGTCGAGTCGCTTCGTCGACCATGGCCGGTAGGGCCTCGGCCGGTAGGCCGATGATCTGCCCGGATCCCAATAGGATACACCTCCGTCGTTCGACCGAAGACAAAAACTTGTTGGGGCACAACGCTGTTCGGCAGCCTCACCATGACGTGCAAGACCACCGGAGGTGGCACCACCCGAGCACGCGGCTGCAACACTCGCCCCTGGCAATTCTGCGTCGGCGCGAAACTCTCCGCATCCCCCCAACCGGGTAGTTTCGAATAGCAGTGGATTGCACGACCATTGCACGGGTCGCGCGGTCGGTGCTAGATTCGGTCCGCGCCGATCGGGGAGGGTTGCGGTTCGGACTTCGAAGGGCGATACGGGTGGATACGAATGAGGTGACGGCGAATCTCACGGATGGATCGGCCCTCGAGAATTGGGTCGTCGAAAAGGTCGGTGAGATAGCCGGAATAGATCCGCATGCGGTCGATCGGACGATGACTTTCGCGGCCTACGGACTCACCTCCGCCGATGCCGTGGGACTTTCGGGTGAGCTGGAGGAATTGCTGTCGCGCAAACTTCCCGAAACCCTGCTCTACGAGCATCCGACGGTGCGCCAACTGGTCGCCGCGCTCGTCGAGGGCCCGGCGGTCGCGGCGGCGGTCGACGACGATGCGCCGATACCCGCGCACAGCGCGCGCGCCGAATTGGGCATCACCGGTATGGCCTGTCGTTTCCCAGGAGGGGCGAATACGCCGGATCTGTTCTGGCGCAACCTGTTGGCGGGCGTCGACGCATCCTGCGAGGTTCCCGCAGACCGCTGGGACGCGCACCGCTACTTCGACCCCGATCCGTACCGGCCGGGTACGGCCTACACCACGCGCGGCGGATTCATCGATGACATAGCGGGTTTCGACGCCGCCTTCTTCGGCATCTCCCCGCGCGAGGCCCTGCGCATGGATCCACAGCAGCGGCTGTTGCTCGAAATCACTTGGGCGGCACTGGAGGACGCGGGCCTGGCCGCCGACGGGCTCGGCGAGAGCCGCACGGGCGTCTTCGTCGGCATGATGGCCGGTAATCAATACGCCAGCGTGCTGACCGACCGCGCGGGCGACGGCGAACTCGACGATCCCTACCTCGGATTGGGCACCGCGCCGAGCGTGATGGCCGGACGCATCTCCTATCTGCTCGATCTGCGCGGACCGAGTCTGGTGGTGGACACCGCCTGCTCGTCCTCCCTGGTCGCCCTGCACCTGGCCGTCAACAGCATTCGCGAGGGCGAATGCGATCGGGCCGTGGTCGCCGGTGTCGGCGCGACCCTGCATCCCGATACCGTCCGGCAGGCATGCAAGATGCGCATGCTCGCCGCCGACGGCCGATGCAAGACCTTCGACGCCGAGGCCGACGGCTTCCTGCTCGGCGAGGGCTGCGGCGCGGTTGTGATCGAACGAGTCGCCGACGCGCGCGCCCGTCGGCATCGGCCACTGGCGATCCTGCGCGGTTCGGCCGTCAATCAGGACGGCACGAGCAACGGCCTGACCGCGCCGAATCGCGCCGCGCAGGTCGCGGTGATCCGCGAGGCGCACCGGCGGGCGGGGGTCGCGGCCACCGAGGTCGGCTACGTGGAGGCGCACGGCTCCGGCACCCAGCTCGGCGACGCGATCGAAATCGGTGCGCTCACCGAGATCTTCGGCGATCCGCAGCGCCTGCTCGAACCCATGCCGGTCGGCGCGGTCAAGACGAATATCGGTCATCTCACCGGCGCGGCGGGGATGGCGGGTCTGATCAAAACCGTCCTGGCGCTGCGGCACGGCGTGATTCCTCGGAATCTGCATCTGCGGCAACCGAATCCGGCGATCGACTGGGCCGCCGGGGTCATTCGGCTGCCCAATCACACGGTGCCCTGGCCGCGCCGCGACGCCGCCACCCGCACGGCCGGGGTCAGCTCCTTCGGCTGGTCGGGGACCAACGCGCATGTGGTGCTGTCGGCCGCGGAACCCGAACCCGCCGCGTCACAGGACGATACGCCCGACCATCGGCATGTGCTCCCGCTGTCCGCGCGCACACCCGACGCCCTGGCCGCCTACGCGCGGACCATGTCGGCGTATCTGCGCGAACACGACGAGCTCGAACCCGTGGCGGTGGCCACCACCCTGCAATCGGGCCGCAATGCCATGGAATATCGCGCCTGCGTGCCGTTCCGGACCGTCGCCGAGGCCGCGGCGGCGCTCGACGGGGTCGGCGAACCCACCCCGATCACCTACTCCCCGCGCGGACATGTCGCCCGGGTGCATTTCGCACTGCCGGGCACCGGCGACCAGTTCCCCGGAATGGGCCGTGGGCTCTACGAATCCGAACCCGGCTTCCGCGAGGCGCTCGATCGGTGCGCGGAATTGGCGCGACCGCTGCTCGGCATGGATCTGCGCACGGCGCTGTTCGCCGACGCCGCCCCGGCGACTCCCGATCCGTTCGCGGCCCTGCGCGGCGAATCATCCTCGGAACCCACGGAACTCACCACACGCACCGATCTGGCCCACGCGTCGGTGTTCGCCCTCAACTACGCCGCGGCCCAGCTGTGGCTGGACTACGGAATCGAGCCGGACGCGCTGCTGGGCTACAGCCTCGGCGAGTACTCCGCGGCCTGTCTGGCGGGCGTACTCGAGCTGGAGGCGGCCGTGCCGCTGGTGGTGCGGCGCGCGCGGCTCATCGCCGACGCCGAGCCCAGCGGCATGCTCACCGTCGCCACCTCGGCGCAGCGGGTCGGCGAGTATCTCGGCCCCGAACTGTCGCTGGCCATCGTGAACAGCGACACCACCGTGGTGGTCGCTGGTCCCGACGCGCCGCTGCGGGAACTCGAACGGCGACTGGGCGACGACGGCATCGTGTCCCGGCGGGTCGCTACGGCCCGGGCCGTCCACGCCGAATCGCTGCGACCGCTGCGCGAACGGCTGATCGCGCTGTTCGACGACGTCGAGCTGCGCGCTCCGCGGCTGCGGTTCCTGTCCAACGTCACCGGCACCTGGATCACCGCCGAACAGGCCACCGACCCGAGCTACTGGGCCGAACATCTTTGTTCCACGGTGCTTTTCGCCGACAATGCCCGCACCCTCGCCGAGGCCGATCGATGCGTCCTGCTGGATCTGGGCGCGGGACAGCTCGCCAGCCTGGCGCTGCAGGCCGTGTCGCGGCCCGATCGGATCACTGCCCTGCCGACCTTGGGCGGCGGCGTGTCCCGCGATCCGGACGATCTGGTCGTCGCGCGCACCATCGGCAGGCTGTGGAGCGCGGGCGGCGCGGTGGACTGGACCCGCGCCGGCGCGGGCGGGGATTCGCTGTCGCTGCCGACCTATCCGTTCGAGCATCGCCGATTCTGGCCCGACGAGACCCCGCATCGACCCGTGCGCACGGGTCCGCAGGTGCTCGAACCGCATTGGGCTCTGGAGCCCGCCTCGGATATCGAGGCGGGGCGGGGTCCGTATCTGCTGATCGCCGATCCGGCCACACCCGGTGGCGCGCTGGCGACCCGGCTCGCGGGGACCCTCGACGACGCGGAAGTCGTCATCGTCTCCCCCGGAACGGAATTCGCGACCGCGGACCATGGCGGCTACCGCCTGCGCACGGACTCCGCCGACGACTACACCCGACTGTTCGCCGCACTGGCGAAGCGGGATCTCCTGCCGCACACCGTGGTTCATCTGCTGTCGGTGACCGGCCAGCAGTCCGAGGGCGCGGACACCGTGCACGCGCACGTGCGGCGCGGCTTCGACAGCCTGGTCGCCCTGGCCCGCCCGCTCGCACAGCAGCGCGCCGAGGGCTGCCGCATTCTGGTGGTCACCGATCACGCACAGCTGGTCGACGCCGACGACATCCTGCATCCGGGCAAGGCGACGCTGACCGGTCCGGCCCTGACCATCGGGCAGGAGTATCCGGGGCTGGCCGTACGCACCGTGGACCTCGGCGCGCTCGACCCCGCCGCGGTTCGCGCCGAACTCGGCTGGCCCGCAAACTCTTCCACCATCGCCCACCGCGGGCGGCGCAGATCGGTGCAGCGCCTGCGGCCGCTGGCTCCCGAGGATTCGGGCACACCGTATGTGCGCGACGACGGCGTCTACCTCATCACCGGCGGCACCGGCAGGATCGGCCTGCGAATCGCGGCACATCTCGCGGCGGCCGCCTCGGGCGTACGGCTGGTTCTGCTGGCCCGCTCCCCGATCTCGGTGGTCGGCGACGATCCGCGCATCGCCGCCATCCGCGCGATGGAGGCCGACGGCGCGCATGTGACGGTAACGCGTTGCGATATCGGCGATTACGCGGCGACCGCCCGTACCATCGCCGAGATCCGCACCCGCTTCGGTCGTATCGACGGCGTCGTGCACGCGGCCGGGGTGCTGTCCCCGGACGCGTTCGCCACCCTCGAAGCCCTGTCGGCCGACACGGTTACCGGGCATTTCCGCGCCAAGGTGGACGGCACGCTGGCCCTGGCCGCGGCCCTGCGCGGCGACGAACCGGATTTCGTGGTCCTGCTCTCCTCGATGTCGGCGGTACTGGGCGGTATCGGATTCACCGCCTACGCGGCCGCCAACGCCTTCCAGGACCGGTTCGTCCAGACGCGCTGTCTGCCCGGCGGTTCCGCGTGGCGCACGGCGTGTTGGGACACCTGGCGCGAATCGGCGGCGGCCGGCGGCGGCAGTCTCGACAAATATTCCTTCGCCGTTCCCGACGCGCTGACGGTCTTCGACCGGCTCGTCCGCGGCGGACCGCGCCGGGCGGTGGTGTCCGCGGGCGATCTCGACCAGCGCATGGCGGCGTGGGTGCCCGGCGGCGATCCGCTGCGTCACACGCATTCGCCAGCGCCACAGTCGAGTTCGGATCCCACCGTGGACGACTATCGGCGGCGGCTGACCAAACTGTGGCGCGAGGCGCTGGGCACCGAACATCTCGGGCCACACGACGACTTCTTCGAACGCGGCGGCAATTCGCTGGCCGGACTGCAACTGGTCAATGCCATTCAGGACGAGTTCCGCACGGTCGTCCCGATGATCGCGCTGCTGGAGGCGCCGACCGTCGCCGGGATGGCCGATCGGCTGCTCGCGACCGAAAGGACCTCGGACAGATGAAACAGATAGGAGTGGTCGGCGCCGGTGTCATGGGCACCGGGCTGGCGCAGGATCTCGCGGCCCACGGCTACACCGTCGTGCTGGTGGACCGGTCCCGCGAGCAGCTCGAGCGCGCCGAACACGAGGTCGTCCGCTACTACCGCACCGGGCGGCTGTTCGGCCACGACACCGACAAATACGGCGATCTGACCCAGCGCGTCACCTACACCACCGAACCCGCCGACCTCGGCTCGGTGGAATTCCTCATCGAGAACATCACCGAGAACTGGCCGTTGAAGGCCGAGCTGTATCCGGTGCTGGATCGGATCTGCCCGCCCGAGACCGTCTTCGCGGCCAATACCTCCTGCATCCCGATCACCAAGATCGCCTCGGTCACCGGTCGCCCGGCGGCGGTGCTTGGCATGCATTTCATGAACCCGGTACCGATGAAATCGACCGTCGAGGTCATTCGCGGCTGGCATACCAGCACCGAAACCCTCGACACCGCACAGCAATTGCTCGCGGGCCTGGACAAGCGCGGCATCGTGGTCAACGATATGCCGGGCTTCGTCTCCAATCGGGTGCTCATGCTGACCGTCAACGAGGCCATCGCCCTGGTACAGGACGGCGTCGCCGAACCCGCCGAGATCGACGACATCTTCCGGTCCTGTTTCGGGCACGCCTCCGGTCCGCTCGAGACCGCCGACCTCATCGGCCTGGACACCATCCTCTACAGCATCGAAGGACTCTACGAGTTCTACGCGGATCCCAAGTACCGGCCCAGTCCGCTGCTGAAGAAGATGGTCGACGCCGGGCTGCACGGCCGTAAATCCGGCCGCGGATTCTTCACCTATTCCTGAACGGACGCCGAATCATGTTCTCCGACGCTCGCACCGAACTACACGACTTCACCGCCACCCGCTTCCCCGGCGGGCAGTTGCGCGACGATCAGGACATCTTCAACAGCGGGTACGTGAACTCGCTGTTCGCCATGGAACTGGTCATGTTCATCGAACAGCGCCTCGACAGCCGTATACCCAACGACGAACTGCGGCTGGACAACTTCCGCACCGTCGAGGCCATGCTCGCCCTCGTCGACCGGCTCACCGCGCGCACCGAGGTGGCCTAGTGCCCCCGCGCGCCGATATCCGAGAATTCGTCGAGAAATTCGTGACCCCGCGGGCGGGCGAATTCGACCGCGAGGCGCGCATCGATCCCGAGGTGCTCGCCGAATGCGCGGCGCGCGGATATTGGGGCGCGGTGCTGTCGACGGTCCGGGGCGGCACCGGCGAGGGGATGACCGCGCTCGCGGAACTGCACGAGGAGATCGGGCGCGGCTGTTCGTCGCTGCGCAGCCTGCTGACCGTGCACTCCATGGCGCTGTACGCCCTCGACCGCTGGGGCGATCCGGCGACCCGCGACCGCTGGCACGACGATCTGGTGCACGGGCGCGCCCTGGGCGCGTTCTGTCTCACCGAACCCGAAGCGGGCAGCGACTTCTCGGCCCTGCGCGCCACGGCGCGCCGCGACGGCGACGGCTGGGTTCTCGACGGCCACAAGCTCTGGATCACCGGCGGGCAGCTGGCGGATGTGCTGCTGGTCTTCGCGCGGACCGAGGCGGGGCCGACGGCATTCCTGGTCGACGCGAAACAGCCCGGTGTGCAACGCATTCCGATCACCTCGGTCACCGGGACCCGCGGCAGTCAGCTCGCCGAGATCCGTTTCGACGGCTGCCGCGCCGGGGCCGACGCCGTCGTCGGCCCCGAGGGTATGGGCCTGGCCATCGCGACCGGGGTCTTGGACATCGGACGGTTCTCGGTGGCCGCGGGCTGCGTCGGACTGCTACAGGCGTGTCTGGAAGCCGCCGTGTCCCATGCCAATTCCCGCGCGCAGGGCGGTTCGCTGCTGCGCGACCATCAGCTGATCCAGCAGATGATCTCCACCATGGCCACCAATGTCCGCGCCGCGCGGCTGCTGGTCTGGCAGGCCGCGCGGCTCAAGGACACCGGTAGTCCCGACACCCTCATGGCCACCTGCGTCGCCAAGCAGTTCGCCGCCACCGCCGCGGTCGCCGCCGCCAACGACGCGGTGCAACTGCACGGGGCGCGCGGCTGCACCGGCGACCATCCGGTCGAACGCTATCTGCGCGACGCCAAGGTGATGGAGATCATCGAGGGCAGTACGCAATTGCAGCATCAGCTGATCGCCGACGACGCCTGCCGCAATCAGGCGCGCATCACCACGATCGAGTGAGGACCTTCGCGATGAGCCAGGACGATCGGCAGCGCCCGCGCCGGATCAAATGCGTGGTCTGGGATCTCGACCACACGCTGTGGGACGGCGTGCTGCTGGAGAATGCCGCAATCGACGATCTCAAACCGGGTGTCCGCGACACCATCGTCGCCCTCGACGAGCGCGGCATCCTGCACTCCGTCGCCAGCCGCAACGATCCCGACACCGCCCTGGCAAAACTCGCCGAACTGGGTATCGCCGACTACTTCCTGCATCCGCAGATCGGCTGGGACAACAAGTCCACCGCGGTCGCGGCCGTGGCGAAGGCGCTCGACATCGGCATCGACACACTGGCTTTCGTCGACGATCAACCACTCGAGCGCGACGAGGTGAGCTTCGTACACCCCCAGGTGCTGTGCCTGGACGCCGAACTGGCCGCCACACTGCCGCAGCGGCCGGAGTTCCAGCCGAAATTCGTCACGCGCGATTCGCGGCTGCGCCGCCAGATGTATCTGTCGAGTATCGAGCGCACCCGGGCGCAGGAGCGGTTCTCCGGGACCAATGAGGAATTCCTGGCCACCCTCGATATGCGCTTCACCATCGGCCCGGCCACCCGCGCGGATATCGGCCGCGCCGAGGAGCTCGTGGTGCGGACCAATCAGCTGAATTCGACGGGCATCATGTACTCGGCCGAGGAGTTGGCCGCGCTCACCGTATCCGATGAGCATCTGCTGCTCATGGCCGAGCTCGAGGACAACTACGGCGCCTACGGACAGATCGGGCTCGCGCTGGTGCACACCACGCCGCGGGAGTGGACCCTCGAGCTGCTGCTCATGTCCTGCCGGGTGATCTCGCGCGGGGTCGGCACCGTACTGCTCAATCACATCATGCGCCTGGCCCAGGACGCCGGAGTGCGGCTGATCGCGAAATACGTACCCTCCGAACGTAATCGGATCATGTACATCACCTACCGCTTCGCCGACTTCGAGGAGTCGGGCGAACGCGACGGTGTCACACTGCTGACCGCGTCCGCGAAACCCGCTCCCCCGCCACCGCCCTACCTCACACTCGTCACCGCATGACCGCCGCGACCGCCGACTCGGACAGGTGGATGCCGTATCCGCCGACCGGCGGTGCGCCCATCACCCTGTACTGCCTGCCGCACGCGGGTTCCGGCGCGTCGGCCTATCTGCCCTGGCGCGCGGCGCTGCATCCCGAGATCGAGGTCGTCCCGCTCCAGCCGCCGGGCCGGGAGATGCGGATGCGCGAAACACCGCACACCACACTGGAATCACTGCTGACGGAGTTGCTCACCGCCATGCAGGGCCGGTGGCGGACGCCCTTCGCGCTGTTCGGCCACAGCGTGGGCGCGCTGATCGCCTTCGAGCTCGCGCGCCGCCTCAGCGCGCCGCCGCCGCGGCGACTGATCGTATCCGGGCGACGCGCGCCACAGTCGATCTCCCCGAATCCTTTGGCGCACACCGTCTCCGATGACGCCCTCGTGGAGCTGATCGCCACATTCGGCGGCGCGGTCGAGCCATTGCGCGCCGACAGCGCGCTGCGCCCTGTGCTGCTGGGGCTGATGCGCGCGGATCTGGCCGTCGACGAGACCTATCACCACCGGCCGGAGCCACCGCTGGACATTCCGATCACGGTGCTCGGCGGCAGTGACGACACGCGCGCGCCCACAGGGGAACTCGACGGCTGGCGCGACTGCGGCACGGCCGGGGTCGAGGTCCGGATCGTGCCGGGTGATCACTTCTTCGTCGTCTCCCGCCGCGAGGCCGTGGTCGCGCGCATCCGGCGCTGTCTCACGGGGTCGCCATGACGACACGCGGCGATATCGAGGTGTGGGTCCTGCCGCTCACCGGTGAGACGACTCCCGAGGAACGCGGACTGCTCTCCGCGGCCGAACTGGATCGCGTGCGGCGATTCGACGCCGTCGACGCGGCCTGCGATTATGTCCGCATCCGCGCGACGCTGCGCCGCCTGCTGTCGGAGCGCACCGGATGCCCACCGCGGGAACTGGTCTTCGTCACCGGACCGCACGGCAAGCCCGAATTACGCGGCGCCCCGGTGCCTTTCAATATCACCCACACCCGCGGCCTGGCGCTGCTGGCGCTCGCGAAATACGGTTCGATCGGTGTCGACGCCGAGGCCGTCGACACCGATGCCCGCGATGTGACCGGCCTGATATCGCGCGTGCTCACCCCGCGCGAGGCCGCGGCCGTCGGTGGCGATCGACGCCTGTTTCTCGAGCACTGGGTCGCCAAGGAGAGCTATCTGAAGTGGCTGGGACACGGGTTGACCGTCTCCCCCGACGAACTCGAACTCGACACCGATTCCGCCGGGCGTCCGGTGATCACCTCGCCCGGCCGCCCCACCCATCCCGTCCATCGCCTCGACCTGGGCCACGACCATATCGGCGCCGTCGTCTGTGACGGGCATTCGCCCCGAATTCAGCTGCGGCAGATCGGAGGACCACCATGACCACCGCCCCGGAGTCCACGACCCTGGTCGAATTGCTGGCCGCCCGCGCGGCCACCACCCCGGACCAGGCCCGCTTCCAATTCCTCGGCGACGGCGAACAGCTCACGGCCACACTCACTTTCGCGCAGGTCGACCGGGCCGCCCGCGCGCTGGCCGCCCGGCTCGCCGAAATCGCCGCACCGGGCGATCGCGCGCTGCTGCTCTATGCCCCCGGCCTGGATTTCGTGACCGCCTTCTACGGCTGCCTCTACGCCGGGGTGATCGCGATCCCTGTCGCCCCGCCGCAGCCGAGTAAACTACAGGCCGGACTCGAGCGGCTGGCCGCCATCACCGGCAATTCCGGTGCGCGACTGCTACTCACGACCGCCGACCTGGAACCCCTGCTCGCTCCGGCGCTGCAGCTCGACGGATTGTCGGCACTGCGCACCTTCGCCACCGACACCGTCGATCCCGCCGAGGCCGAGAGCTATCGCGCCCCGGAGATCCGCGGCGACTCCGTCGCATATCTGCAGTACTCCTCCGGTTCCACCGGCGAGCCGAAAGGCGTTGTGCTGACCCATCGCAACGTTCTGGCCAATCTGCGGCTGATCACCCAGCACGCGACCGCCGACGAGCACAGCGTGGGCGTGAGCTGGCTGCCCACCTATCACGATATGGGCCTGCTGATCGCGGTGACCCAGCCGGTGTACAGCAACAGTCTGGTCGTCGGCATGTCCCCGCTGGCGTTCGTGCAGCAGCCGGTGCGCTGGATCGCGGCCCTGTCGCGCTTCGGCGCGACCCATACCGTCGCACCGAATTTCGCTTTCTCCCTGGCGGTTCGGCGGGTGTCGGCCGAGCGCGTCGCCGAATTCGATCTGTCGCGGCTGCGGGTGGCGCTGTGCGGCGCCGAACCGATTCGCGCGGAGACGCTGACCGCCTTCACCGACCACTTCCGGCCCGCCGGTCTCGACCCCGCGGCCCTGTTCCCCTGCTACGGCCTGGCCGAGGCGACGCTGTTCGTGAGCGGCGGTCCGGTCGGCAACGGGCTCACCACCCTCGAGGTGGATTCCGCCGCGCTGCTGCGGGATCGAGTCGAACCGACCTCCGACGGTCGGGCACTGGTGGCCAGCGGCGCGCTCAACGACGGTTTCGAACTCGTCCTCGTCGATCCCGATACCCTCACCCCGGTACCCGCGGGCCGGGTCGGTGAGATCTTCCTGCGCGGTGACAGCATCGGCCTGGGCTACTGGGCCGCCCCGGAAACCTCCGCGGCCACCTTCGCCGCCGAAATCCCCGGGCGCACCGGCCATTTCCTGCGCACGGGCGATTTGGGCTTCGTACACGACAACCGGCTCTACATCACCGGCCGCCGCAAGGACCTCATCATCGTCGACGGCTACAACCACTATCCGACCGACCTCGAGGCCACCGCGGTTCGCAGCCACCGGGCCATTCGGCCGGACCGCTGCGCCGCCTTCCAACTCGACGGCGAGGATCGCCCCCGGCTGGCCCTGGTCGCCGAACTCGACCGCGAGTGGACGCCCACGGCCGGGCTCGACGAGGTCGCCACCACGGTCCGCCGGGCCGTCGGCGAACAGCACGGTCTGCGCCTGGACGATGTCGTCCTGGTCGCCGCCGGTTCGGTTCCGCTGACCTCGAGCGGAAAGGTGCGCCGCTTCGCGGTCCGCGATCAGTACCGGGACGGTGCGCTCACCGCGCTGCGCTGAATTTCACACGGCGCGAACGGGATTCGGCGGCGGAGTCGGATCCGGCGGGAACAGGCCCAGGCGGCGGCTCAGCTGCGCGGCCCGGCGCAGCACCTGGCTCGCCTCGTGGGTGCGCCCGCTCGCGAGCAGGGCGCGACCGTAGACGTGCAGTGCGCGCAGGCCGCGCACCGGCGCGGCGACCTCGGTCAGGGCTTGCACGGCCTCCTCGGCGATCGGCACCGCGGCCTCGGCGTCACCGCTGTAGAGGATGACCTCGGCGAAGCGGGTCAGGGCCCAGCCCTCCTGATGTCGGCGGCCGCCGCGGCGGGCGACGACGAGCGCTTCCAGGCACAGTCGCCGGGCGGCCTCGGCGTCGCCGCATCGCAGGGTCGCGAAACCCAACTCGTGCAGGGCCATCGACTCGAGTCGCAGGCTGCCGACCGACCGCGCGATATGCAGCGCCCGCTCGGCCGCGCCGACGGCCTCCTGCCAGCGTCCCGCGTCACAGTAGGCGCGCGCGATCGCCGCCCAGCCCATGCCCTCGGCCCATCGGTTGTTGTCGCCGTGGCCCACGAGATCGATCGCCCGGCGGAAATGTTCCACGGCCGCTTCGGCATTGCCGAGATGGGAGGCGGTCGTACCGAGCATCTGCTCGGCCATGACCGCGGCGGGCCGGTCGCCCAATTCGCGCAGCACCGCGGCGGCACGCCGCAGATCCGGCGTCACGCCCAGATCGCCGAGCCCGACAAGCCGGGCGGTGGCCGCCGCCAACCGGGCTCGGGCCATCGCGCGGCGATCGCCGTCGAGTTCGGCGGCCCGGCTCAGCACCTCGAGCGCCTGCGCCACCTGGGCCAGATGTTCGCCCGCATCGCCCGCCACCGCCGACAGCAGTGCGAGATCGACCGCGAGCGTGCGGGTTCGGGCATCCGGGCAGTCGGCCACCTGCCGGTAGAGGGCGACCAGGCCGAATCGCTCGGTCACCGCCCAGGCGTTGCACTCTCGTTCGTCGGTGAACTCCAGTCCGGCCGTCTCGGTGGCGGCGTAGTAGTGCGTGCCCGCGCCGGTATCGCGCAGCCGGGCGATGTTCTTCGCGGTGGCGAGATGGAAATCGGCGAGCCGGCGCAGGGCGTGCGGCCACTCCTGCCGCAGCTGTTCATCGGCCACGCCGCGCGCGAACAGCCGCAGCAGGTCGTGGTACCGGTAGCGTCCGACCTCCGGGCTCTGCAACATGCTCAGATCCACGAGCGCCTCGCAGATCCGCACGGTCTCGGCTCGGTCGCGGTCCAGTAGCGCGGCGATGGCGGCGACGGGCAGATCGGGTGCGTCCGAATGCGCGACCAGGGCGAAGGCGCGGGCCAATTCCGGGTCGAGTTGCCGATAGCCGTCGCGGAACACCGATTCCACGGTGGTGTTGCCGACCACGAGTTCGGCCAGTCGGCAGCGTTCGTCGGCCAGCCGCTCGGCGACCGCGGCCAGCCGCCAGCCCGGCCGGGTCGCCAGGCGCGCGCCGACGATCCGCAGCGATACCGGCAGCCGGCCGCAGGCGTGCAGGATCTCCGCGGCCGCCGCGGGCTCCGCGGCCACCCGACGCTCGGAGACCATGCGCTCCAGCATCATTCGGGCCTCGCCGGGGGTCAGCACATTCAGCGGCACCAGTCGCGCGCCGAACAGCTCCGCCAGGCTGGAACGACTGGTGATCAACGCCGCGGCCGCGCCCTTGACCGGCAGCAGCGCGGCCACCTGGTCGACATCGCGGGCATTGTCGAGCAGCAGCAGGAGACTCTTCGTCTCGAGCACACTGCGCCACAACGCCTGTCGCTCCGCGAGTTCCGGCGGTATATCGGCCCGGTCCACGCCCAGTGAGCGCAATGCGATGCTCAGCAGCACATCGACCGACCGCGGCCGCTCGTCCATGCCGCCGAGTTCGAGATACAGCAGGCCGTCGGCGAAGCGGTCCTGGATCCGATGCGCGAGATGCACTGCGAGCGTGGTCTTCCCGATTCCGCCCATGCCGGTGATCGCGACCACCGTGCGGCCGGAGTCGGCTCTCAGCAGCTCGGTCAACTCCCCGACGAGCTCGTCGCGACCGACGAAATCGGCGATATCGGGCGGAAGTTGCCAGGGTACGTAGGTCGGAAGTTGTTCGGACTGCGGCGTTTCGGCGTCGGCGGCGCCGCTCGCGGGCTGCGCGGAGAGAATGCGGTGCTGTAATCGCACCAGCCGGGGGCCCGGTTCCAGGCCGAGTTCGTCGGCGAGTATGCGCTGGGCGTTGCGATAGACCTCGAGGGCTTCCACCCGGCGGCCGCTGCGATACAGCGCGTCCATCAGCATCTCGTGCCAACGCTCGCAATGGGGTTCGGCCGCGACGAGCGCGTCGAGTTCGCGGACCGCGGCCGCGTGATGACCGAGATCCAGCGCGACCGCCATCATGGATTCCCGCAGTGCCGACCGCAGCCGCCGCAGCCGCGAGCGCTCCTGTTCGGCCCACGGCCCCGGCAGGCCGACCAGCGGATCACCGCGCCACAGCGCCAGCGCCGCGGTCAGTTCGGCATCGGCCACATCGAGTGCGCCTGTGCGCCGGGCGGATTCGGCCGCGGCGATCAGCCCCTCGGCTCGAACGACATCGGTGTCCACCGCGACGGCGAGCCGATATCCGCCCCGGGTCGAACACAGCCAGTCGTTTCCCGCGCCCGCGCCGCCCTGGGCGTCGAATTTCCGACGCAGGGCCAGAACATGATTGCGCAGCACCCCGATCGCCGAGGCGGGTTGGCGATCGTCCCACAGCGCGGCGGTCAACTGCGCGGTCGACAGGGTCCGATCGGGTTCGGCCGCGAGGATGGCCAGTACCGTTCGCTGTTGCGGGGAGGCGATGTCGAGTCGGGTATCACCGAGCCACACCTCGACGGTTCCGAGCAGACGCAGCCGGAGCGTCCGCGGCCCCGTCGCGTCGTTCGGGTCCTGCTCCGTTGCCACACTGATCCCTCACATCCACCGCGGCCCGCTAACCCGCCGCGCGATTCGCCAGTGTACTTCCGGCTGGGAACTTCAGCGCAGCAACGCCCGCATGGTGATCGGGCCCGCCGGATCGCGCGGGGCACCGGCGGGCAGTTCGAGCCGATAGGTCTGGGCGATGGTGGCCAGAACCAGCGTCGCCCGCAGCAGCGCGTAATCCTGTGCGATACGCCCGGCCCGGCCGTGACCGAACGGCAGATACGCCGATCGCGGATGCGTCTCGGCCAGGAAGCGCTCCGGACGGAACGCCCCGGGCCGACGCCACAGATCGGGCTGGCGGTGAATGACACTGGGCGACAAGACGATCGCCGCGCCCGCGCGCAGCGACATACCCGCCACGCTGTCCGCGCGCACCGCCCGCAGCGCGAACGTCCGCACCGGCGGATGCAGCCGCAGCGCCTCCGAGGCGATGGCCTGCGCCCACACCAGCCTCGGCACATCCTGTGGCCGCGCCCGTCGCCCGCACAGCACGCTGTCCACCTCGGCCTCCAGCCGCGCCCGCGCCTCGGGCGCGTCGGCCAGAAGAAGCAGCATCCGCACGAGATCGGCCGAATCGGTGGCCTCACACGACGATCGCAGCAGCAGCCGGACCGTCACCGGCACGATGGGTCGTCGGCGCAATTCCGCGTAGGCCCGACCGACCACGGCCGCGTCGGCGGCCAGACTCGGGCGCAGCGCGGCGCGGCGACGGAGGTCGAGGGTGACTCTGCGCAGTTCGACGCCGAGATCGACAATGCGCCCGTCCCACCACGTGCCGGTGACCCAGGAGGTCGCATTGGCGATCTCCGGCACGAAACCGGCTGGCCGCCACGTTCGTTCGATGGCGGCCGGGCTTTCGAACCAGTCGGCGTAGTTGTCGCGGCGGGCGTGCAGCACCCGTTCGATATGGTCGGAACCGCTCAGCAGGTACACCCCCGCGCGGCCGAGCGGAAGACCCGCCGCCCCTCGATATCTGGTGACGATTTCGGCGTAGGAGGCCAGCGGATCGCGCACGAGCCGTAACCACCACCCGAACGTTTCCCGATAGCCGACCATGTGGAGCCGATCCGGTGCGACAACCGGGATCGCGGGTGAAAGCATAGTTTCTCCAGACATTCGCGCGCCGCCAACCTACGTCCGCGTCCGATATCCCGCGATCACATCCGCATCACCGCCGCCCGCGCACGGTCAGATCTGTGTCATCGCCGGGTGCGATCCCCACCGAGAGGTCGCGTTCGACGCCTACCTTGCATCGTGTGACGGCTGTTGCGAAGAACCCCACCTGGACCTTCACCGATTTCGAATTCAACGCCCTGTGGTACGAGGCGACGGGGGAATGGATGCCCTGGCCGTTCGCCTTCACCACCGATATCGCCAGTTACGACGAATTCGTCAGCAGGCGCCGCAGGACCATGCCGCGTCTGATTCGGAGCCTGCGCTCGTCGTTCGACCAGGTGCTGCGGACCTTTTCGGCGCCCGAGGCCCGCGTGGTGGTGAACGGCTGGGGCGGTCACTCGCACCGGGATCCGGACGCGGTGCTGCGGCTGTTGGCCGTGCGACGGGGGGACCGGGGATATCTGGTCACCCAGGCGCCGGGCCGAACCTATTGGCACGGCGAGGTTCTCACCGTCACCGAATGCGATCCGCTGCGCCTGGCCGATACGGTCGTGCGGGCGCTGCCGGAACGACGGCCCGGCGGTGGGGCGGACATCGTCCTGCCCGACGGCGATATCGACGACGATCTGGACTACTTCTTCAGCGACGCGGCGGGCGATCGGGCCCGGCAGTTCCTCGACGCTCCCCTGGTCTGCGCGGGCGCCATTCACGTCATCCAGCATTTCTCGGCCTACGGTCCGCGCGGCAGCGCCCGCTACCGGCTGAACTGGCGCGATCTGGACGGCGACGGCCGGTACGTGATCGACGGCCGGGCCCCGACGATCGCGACCGCGGCCGACCATCATCTACTCGTCGCGCTGCTCGACGGCCGGATCGACGATGCCGTGGCGGCCAGCGGCCAGCGCGATACCCGGGCCGGATGAGATACAAAAAAACCCGCGCCGTTGCGCGGGTTTCTTGTGGTCTGCAACTTAGATGATGCGGACGCTCTGAGCCTGCGGGCCCTTCTGGCCCTGACCGATCTCGAACTCGACGCGCTGACCCTCGTCGAGGGACTTGAAGCCGGAGCCGGAGATCGCGGAGTAGTGGACGAACACGTCGGGGCCGCCACCGTCCTGGGCGATGAACCCGAAGCCCTTTTCGCCGTTAAACCACTTCACACTGCCTTGCACCATTACTGTGTATTACTTTCTTGTTGCGGGCCGAGCGATCACTTTCAACAACCCGTACCCAGATGGAAGCATGCCACATCTTGGGACCCCTTCGCCAAAAGGGTGCCGCAACACACACCGCGACCACGGAAAACGGGCGGATTCGCCGCCACCGGCCCCCATGGAGGACGATACGGGGGTGAATGATGAGCCTTCGCCATCCCCGAGTCTGTTCAGCCATCCCGACGCACCCGTGACCACCGGCCCGGCGGCCGCCGGCGCCACGGCGTCCCATCCGTTGTTCAGCAGCGCCGTCGTACCCACCCCCAAGACGCCCGACGAGGCTACCGACATCGCGGCGGGCGGTGGCGATCACTGAGCGTCGGCCACCCGCCGATCGCCAACGAGCGCACCGGGTTTCGGTGAACAAAGCCAGGGCATTCCCCTCGTGTTCGATATCGGTGAGAACTGAGGGTTCTGATGAGTGTGCTGTCAGGTGGGCAATCCGGGTCCAGGTCCGACACCGCAAGCCGGTTCGCGCAGAACAGCGTGCTCGAGCGCTTCGCGCGCGGGGGGTTCGTGATGACGGGGATCGTGCATTTGATCATCGGCTACATCGCGATCCGCATCGCCATCGGTGGCGGCGGCGGAACCGCGGACCAAACGGGTGCGATGGCGGAAATCGCGGCCAAGCCCTTCGGCCGCATCGCGCTGTGGATCGCAGTGATCGCGTTCGCGGCGCTGGGAGTCTGGCGACTCGCCGAGGCCGTATTCGGCAGTGCGTCCAAACCCGACAAGGACAGCACGCGGGCTGAGGCGTTCCGGCGCGCCAAGGCGGCGGCGCTCGCGGTGATCTACTTCGCCTTCGCGGTGTCGGCCTCGGTATTCGCGCGCGGCGGCGGCAAATCCAGCAGCGGCCAGAGCACGGGAATCACCGCGCGGCTGATGCAGCACACGGCGGGCACGATCGCCTTGATCCTCGTCGGACTGGTCATCGTCGCTGTCGGCGGCTACCACGCCTACAAGGGCGTCACCCGCAAATTCCTCGACGACCTGCGCGGCCCGACCGGTACCGCGGTGCGCCGACTCGGCACCGGCGGCTATATCGCCAAGGGCTTGGCCGTCGGCGCGGTCGGCCTGCTGGTGATCCTCGCCGTGACCCGCTCCGAGCCCGAGAAAGCGGGCGGCCTCGACGCCGCCTTCAAATCCCTCGGCGCGCAGCCCTACGGCGTCCTGCTGCTGATCGTGGCCGCACTGGGCATCATCGCCTACGGGCTGTACTGCTTCGTGATGGCGCGTCTGGCCAAGATGTAGCGCCGCGGGCGCGCCGATGGTCGCCACACGTACGCGGCCCTCCCCTCCAGCGAGCCGGTCCGTCTCCGCTGCCCGCACTCCCAACCGAAAGCGGCGGGTGTAACGAAAATCCTTGCAGCGCAGTTTATGTCGACCCATCGGCACATCCGCCTCCCTTTACCTTGGCAGGCAAGGTAAAGCTAGCAAGAGCAACCTTTGCGGTCAAGGTAAGATTCCGGGCCGTGGCCGCTTCTCGAGTACGCAGAGCCCCGGCGGAGGCTCGCCGATTGATCCTCGACGCCGCGGCGGCGCTTCTCGACCAGGGCGGCGTCAACGCCGTGCAGGTACGGGCGGTGGCCGCGCGGGTCGGTATGACCGACGCCGGGGTGGCCCATCATTTCGGCAATCGCGACAAACTGCTCCACGAACTCCTCCGCCACGGGGCACAACAGCTGCGAGTCGAACTGCAGGACCTCTTCGAAACATGGCTGTCCGACGAGGCCGACATCGTCGGCCTCGTCGAATTGCTCCACGCCGTCTACCGCCGCGGCTACGGAGAGCTCGCGGTGTCGTTGATTTCATCGGGATGGCGTGAGCGGGGCAGCGGATTGCTGGATACGGTCGTCGACGCACTGCATCGACGACGGCCGCCCGGCAGTTCGCTGGATGAAACGCGTCTCGCGGTCGCGGCACTGCATCAGGCGATGGCCACAGAGGCTCTCTACGGCAGCGGATTCCGACGCAGCGCGGGTTTCACCGGCGACCAGGCGGACGATGCGACCGCGCAATTGCGTTGGTGGGCAAGACAACTACACCTCGCACTCGGAATAGAGTCGGCGCGATAGGGGGCCGCGCCTGTATCGATTCCGCGTCCGACCGCCTTCCTGGATACTGAATCCGCAAGCGGTAGAACGCATCTCATACGTTTGGACCGAAGGCGGTTTCATGTCACCGACAAGATCGCTCGCAATCGCGCTCGGCGCGGCGTCCCTGTTGCTGGGGGCTACGTTCGCGCAGGCCGCGCCACCTTCCGACGATGACAATCACGCGATGGGTTCACAGATCGCCATTCACGAGGGCGGCGGGACCGGCGATCCGGGGCAACCCGATATTCGCGCGGCCGCCTCGGTGCCGGGTATGGACGTCAGCTCCTATCAGGGAAATGTGAACTGGCAGAAGGCCTGGAACGACGGGGCGCGGTTCGCCTATGTGAAGGCCACCGAATCGACGACCTATACCAATCCCGATTTCGCGCAGCAGTACAACGGTTCCTACGGCGTCGGCATGATCCGGGGCGCGTACCACTTCGCCCGACCGGACAAGAGCGGCGGCGCGGCCCAGGCCAACTACTTCCTGGCCCATGGCGGCGGCTGGTCGGCGGACGGTAAAACGCTGCCCGGCGCATTGGATATGGAATACGCGCCGTCCGGCGACAAGTGCTACGGCCTGAGCAAGACGGCCATGGCCAATTGGATCCGCGACTTCAGCGACACCTACCACGCCCGAACCAAGAAATATCCCGCGATCTACACCTCGACCAGCTGGTGGGGTCTGTGCGTGGGCCAACACGACTTCAGCTCCACCAATCCGCTGTGGGTGGCCCGATACGCCAGCACCGTGGGCGCGCTGCCCTACAACTGGAAGGTCCACACCTTCTGGCAGCACGCCTCCTCGGGCAAATTCCCCGGCGACCAGGACCTGTTCAACGGCTCCTACGACCGGCTGCAAGCCCTCGCCAAGAACCACGACCTGCGCTGAACGCCTTCGCTGGATCGGGGTGAGCCCTCGCTACCCTCGCCGCGGCTGGTGTTGGAAACCAGTGTGCCCCTAGCCGGTTTCCTCGCCGAAGCGCGCGGTGAGCGTGGCGAGGGCGTCCAGGTGAACGTCGGCTGCGCGGGGCCGCGTTCGGTCAGCTGTCGCAGCAATTCGTCGCGGTGCCCGACGAACCACGCGGCCAGATCGGAACCGCGTTCCGGCGGCGAGGTTCGGTGGTTCGCGGCCCAGGACCATGCACAGATTCTTGTGCTCGTAGACCTGACCGACATGGCTGAGCACTGTCGAGGCAGTCCATCCCGGGCACGAGGGCGTCGGGACGCTGGGATCCCGTCGCACCGCGGCGAGCAACGCATTGCTGTCGCCGAGGATCAGTTCGAGGTAGCGACGGAATTCCACCCGTCGATGATGCCATCACCGCGAGGTCGCCAGATCGATTCGTATGCCGTCGATGCGGGGAATGACGAAGACCCGGTCTCGAAACCGCTTCCACTGCTGGGGAATCAAGATGTAGGCATCCGAGGTTCGGGTCAGCAGACGTAGGCCGCTGTAGACGTAGTGGTATCGCTCGCCCGGGACGCTGATCTCGCCGACCTGGGTGCCCGTGCCTTCCAGACCGAGGCGGTCGGTGCTCAGCACGAGTACCGAGGGCCGTCCTGTGAAGGCGTACTCGGCGAGATTGCGTGCGTCCGTTGCGCCTTGACGATCCGCGTAGGTACCGATGCCCCAGACGAGGCCGACGACCGCGAGCGCGATCAATGTGGACAGCAGGATCTGGGGCGGACGGGTGCGCGTCCGACGGCGGCGCGCGCGACCGATCAATGCCGCGTATTTCGATCGGAGCAGGGCGGCATGGACCAGCAGCAGAGCGCCCGCCATGAGCAGATACGGCAGCCAGAAGTTCAGCACGGGACCGACGAGCGAGCGAAAGACCGCCGAAACCGCCACCACCGCAACGAGTCCCGCACCCCAGACGGTGGCGCCGCCGACCCACCAGCGCAGGACTCGCCGGGGCCGCCGCGTTCCGATCGCGATGATCGCAGGCAGGTGGCGGAGGTACTGGAGAATCAATGCGATCAGCAATCCGGCGACCACCGGCCAGAACGCGGTATTGATACTTCGCAATGTGTAATCGGTGACCGAATATCCGAGCATGCCGACTTCCACACCGTAATAGGCGTACCAGGCATGCGTATACACCCAGCCGAAATAGTAGAGCACCGCGGTGAGCAGAAAGGCCTGCGACGAGATCGCTCCGGTGAGGGCGAACGCCGACGACAGCGGAGACCAGCCGATCGCGCCGCCGGGTCGATCGCTCACCGCCTGGTCGGGGGCGCGGTGGTGCTCGGCGCTCCGGGACGGGGCGAACCGGTCACCCCGGGCGGACCCGCGGGTTGCTGTGGACGAACCCCGGTGACCGCGGGCGCGGTCCGCGGAATCACCTGCCCGCCGCCACCGGAATTCTCGGTCGTCATCGTATGCGAATTCGCCGGCGGCGCCGGAGATGTCTTGCACCCACCGGCGACCGCCACGACCGCGAAGACAATCGCCACCACAACCGTCGTTCTCGAGCGCATTCAGCCTTCTCCCGCAGTACTACGGTTTCATTTTCCCACCGCGTGGCTCGGCTGGTGACGCTATTGATCGATGGCCGAGGGCAATTGCTCAGCGAGCGCTGCCCAGCGCGCGGTCCTCCGCGGCGCCCTCGAGCATGAGGGTGGTCTCCTCGATGCGGCGGAAGCGGCCGTCGGGTGCGAACTCCGCGAACAGGTAGACCTCCATGCGGACCGTGGCGCCATTGGTTTTGGTGACGGTCACCGTATGCCGATCGGCGTATCGGTCGCCGTTCACGAGCTCGTCGTGCACCTGAACCTCGCCCGCCGCCACGACGTCGCGCAGATGGGCGATATGGGTCAGGAATTCCCGCCGATCGTCCCATCGGCCGTCGGTCCGCTGACGGTAGTCGGGAGCGAAGTGGCGGTCGGCGGCGACATCCAGGTCGAGACCCGGGGTGAACAGCAGATCGGTGAGAGCCGAGCGGATATCGGTGCGAAACATGGGTTTTCCTTCTGTAACTGGGATAGGGAGGGTACGACGGATCAGTTGTGCAGGTCGGCGTCGGGGATCCAGGAACCGTGGATGCCCGCGGGGACGCGGCGCGGGAGGTGGACGACGGCGATCTCGTCGAGACCGGAGGCGTCGAGAACCAGCAGCCGGGAGGCGTTCTGTTTGAGGTCGGATACGACGGTGAGCAGGTAGCCGTCGTCCTCACCGGTTCCCGCGGCGGCGGGCACGAAGACCGCTTCGCTGGGCAGCCGCGCGTCGCCGATCCGGCGGATGCGACGGGCGCCGGTGGTGCGGTCGTATTTCACCACGCCGTAACCGCCGAAACCCTTCTCGTCGGGGAAGGAGATCGCGTACTGGTAGCGGTGCTCCACGCCGAGATAGTCCTCGTTGAGCGTCGGGAATTCCACCGCCAGATCGTCGATGATCTGCTCGTCCACGGTGCCCTCGACCAGATCGATCACCCAGCGCCGGGTGTAGGAGCGAGCATTCGGCTCGGCGCCGCGGCCCGGGGCCGCGACCCACCAGTTCCAGGAGAGCTCGAATCCGACCCGATCCACGGTCGGACCCTCCAGCACGATGCGACCGCGCCCATCCTCATAGGCGTTGGCGGCGTGCAGCATATTGCCCGGCTCGATCGAGAACCAGCGAATGCGCTCCGCCCCCTCCGGACCGCGCGGCATGACCCGATGCGGGCGGGCTGCTGATCGTTCCAGCCGTAGGGGATTCCGGAGTGCTCGTTCGGATCGAAGGTGACGGTGCCCTCGATGAAGACCACATGGCCGCGGGTGATGGCGAAGTCGTGCTTGAGAGAGGCTGTGGCCCCGGGTATTTCGACGCTGTGGAGGAACTGTCCCTCGGCGTCGGCGACGTGGTGGATCAGATAGGGCGGAAACGGGGAGGAGCCGAAGAAGTGCAGCTCCCCCGTGACCGGATCGGTCTTGGGGTGGGCGGTCATGGCCGAGCGCAACTTGCCGTCGAAGTCGTAGGCGCCCAAGGTATCCAGCTCCGCGGTGAGTTCGAAGGGCAGGTTGGCCTCGCACAGCGCGAGCAGGCGGCCGCCGTGTTCGATGACGTGGGTGCCCGCGACGCTGGCGGTCAGATCGGGGCCGTGCTCGGTCATATAGGGCGCGCCGTCGAGTGCGGGGGTGTGCACCCAGCGATTGCGGTACCACTCGGCGCGGCCCTCGCGCAGGCGGATGCCGTGCACCATGCCGCTGCCCTTGAACCAATGGGTCGGGGTGACACCGGGTTTGGGGTTATGGCCGTTGCGGATCAGTCGGCCGGTCAGTTCGGGCGGCAGGGTGCCCTCGACGGTGAGTTCGGCGGCGGTGATCTCATCGGCGACGGGAGTGTAATGGCCTGTCAGATAGGGCTTTTCGACGGTCATGGCGGATGCCTTCGTTCGGCGGTTCTATTCGTCAGCGGATTTGTTCGGCACGGGCTTCGGGGCTGGCGAGCCGGTTGACGGTGAACTGTGCCCCGGCCAGCGCCGCGAGAGCGGCTCCGGAACCGCGGGTGGCGGCGGTGGCGTTCATGACCCAAAGCCTGTCCTCGATCGCTGTCCACTTTCCAGCCCCCGACGCTGTCCAACCCTGTCCACAGCTGTCCACGCGGTACGGTTGCGCCCCCTGTGGTTAGGATTTCGACGGGCGAGGCTCGAGATGGTACGGGCGCCACGGCATGGGAGAGGCGACGCCGCATGGCATCCGTGAGAGACAGACTGGCCAGCGCGCGCGTACAGGCCTTCGTCGGCCGCGAGGACGAACTCGGCCGCTTCACCGACGCATTGACGGGCGATGCCTCGGCCCCCTTCGCGTTCTACCTGTTCGGCCCGGGCGGTATCGGCAAGTCGACCCTGCTACGACGCCTCGCCGATCAGGCGCGGGCGGCCGGTCGCACGCTGCTGGATCTGGACGGCCGCTTCGTGAGCCGGGACCCGGCCGATTTCGAACGCGACGCCGCCCCGTTCCTCGAGGTACCCGGCACCGTGCTGTTCATGGACTCCTTCGAACACTGCCAGTGGCTGGAAAGCTGGCTGTGGCAACGCTTCCTGCCGCGCGCCGCCGAGGACGCCCTGGTGATCCTCGCGGGCAGGCTCGCGCCGCAATCGCAGTGGACCACCGACCCCGCCTGGTCCGAGGTGCTGTATGTGCGGGAACTCGAGCCGTTCTCCGAGGAGCAGGCCCACAGCCTGCTGACCACCACCCGGGTCCCGCCCGCGCTGCGGCCACGCATCCTGCGCTTCGCCGGAGGCAACCCGCTGGCCCTGTCGCTCGCGGCCGCCGCCGGAACGGCCGACTGGGGCCCGGAGGAAACCTGGACCCCCTCGGCCGACACCCTGCGGACCCTGCTGGCCGGTCTGATCGGCGAGGTGCCGACCGCCGCCCATCGCCGCGCCTTGGAGGTTGCGGCCCAAGCCTATTCGACGTCGGAGGAACTGCTCGCCGCGGTGCTACCCGATCAGGACGCCCACCTGCTGTTCACCTGGCTGCGCGACCTGCCCTTCGTGGAGTCCACCCATCGCGGGCTCTACCCGCACGACGCGGCACGCGAAACCCTCGCCGCCGACCTGCGCTGGCGCGCGCCCAACGCCTTCGAGACGATGCGCCGACGCCTGGCCGAGGAGTATCTACGCCTGCTGCGCGAGGCCCCCGAAGATCAGGTCTTCACCGTGACCGACGAACTCTTCCACCTTTTCCGCGGTGGTGAGATCGTGGCGCGCACCCGGACCTGGTCGCGTGAGGACGAGGTACACGACCGCCCGCTGCACGCACAGGATCTCGACACCGTGCTGCGCATGGCCGAACAGAGCGAGGGCGTCGCCTCCGCGGAGCTGGTCCGCTACTGGGCACAGCGACAGCCGCAGGCCTTCAGCGTCTACCGTCTGGTGAGCACCGGCAGGATCGTCGCGTTCACCGCTCGGCTGGCGCTGCCCGCCCCGGCCGATCCGCAGGACGTGGCCACCGATCCAGTCGTCGCGGCCGCCTGGGCATTCACCGAGGCCACCGCGCCGGTGCGGTCGGGCGAGCATATCGGCATCAGCCGTTTCTCGATCTATCCCGAGCGGTATCAGGTGCCTTCGCGCGTCATCGATCTGAGTAGCTCACGGGCCCAGGCGGAATCGGCCCGCGCCCGCGGTCGCGCGTACGGGTTCGCCGTCTGGCGCGATGCCGAGACGTGGGCGACGCGGGTCGCGGGCACCCTCACCGATACCGGTGCGCGTCCGCGGGTCGGCGAACACACCTACGGCGTATTCGGCATCGACTGGCGTCGGGTACCCGTGGAGACCTGGCTGCGCCACTTCATCGCCGCCACCGCCGTGCCCGCGTCGTCGGGGCCCTCGGGCTTCTCACGCGCCGCGTTCGACCAGGCCGTACGAGAAGCCTTGTCGCACTGGGGCAATGCCTCCGGTTTCGCCGCCTGCGCCCTGATCCGCTCTCGCCTGGCGGCCGATCTCACCGACCCCGCCGAGCAATTGCGCGTCCTTTTGCACCGGGCGGTCGACGACCTCGCCGCGGATCCGCGCGGCGTGCGCGCCCGCGAGGCGCTCACGGCGGGCTATTTTTCCGGCGCGCCGACCCAGGAGGCGGCGGCCCGCCGCCTCGGCCTCCCGTTCGGCACCTACCGGCGTCACCTACGCCACGGTTTGGACCTGCTCTGCGACGCGCTGTGGCAGCAGGAGCTGCACGGCGCCGCGTGAAGACTTCGCGCGGAACACCTTTCGGTCGGTTACAGGCCCGATGTGATCATCCGACAGACCGAACCGCCGCGCCCACATCGACCGCGGGCGAGCCCGAGGCGGGCCGTGCCTCGGCCAGATCGGGAAATCGCTGCAGCAACTGCGCGATCAACCGGCGCACCTCCCCGCAGTTGCCGATGTGAATCGCCCTGCGAACCAGCCAATCTGCTCCGCCGATCGCTTTCCATAATCTGTATCAAGTCGGTGAGCACATTCGCCTCGGCCAATTCTTTCGAGAGACTTCGGCACGGTTTGCCCATTTCCGTCGCGCAGCCGCTCATCCGCGATGATCTCCGGCTTCAGGGCCGCACGCCGAGCCATCGAGGCCGCACCCCTTATTGGAGGCGAAATCTATTGTGGTTCAGCATTTTTCAGCTACATGCTCAGTTGGACCGCTGATACGATCGGCCTCGTCGACGTCGACTGGCCGGTTCGACCCTCTCCCACTTATGACCTGGTGGTCCAACGAAAGGCTGTCCCATGAAACCCATTGGCAGCGCACTGGTTACGGTCGGCGCAATCGTCGCCCTGACCCTCGGCGCACCCCTCGCCAACGCCGGCGATCCGGCTCCCGGCGCCAACGCTCCCGCGGAGGGCACATTCCTCTATATGCAACGCGGCCAAGAACATCGTTTGAACAACCCCGACAACGGCCGGTGTTATCACATCCAGGGCGACGGCTTCACCTGGAACAACACCAACCGTGACGCGCGGCTCTATCGCGGCGACGACTGTCGCGGCGACTACGAGACCCTGGAGGCCAACGGCGGCCACGAACAGTACGCCAACTTCGGTTCGGTGAAATTCCAACGGCGATAAGACCCCGCCGATTTGTCTCCCCTGCTGCCCGCAGGGGAGACCTCAGCGACTCTCGACGCTATCGATCCACGGGTCTCGAACTTCGAACCCACCTACCTGATTCAGTTCGTGATGCCCATGGGCCGCAAGGATTTTGGCCCGTTTACTGGGCTGGATGTTGGCCTTGGTGATGTCACCGTCGTAGTGCGCGAGCACCCGCGGATCCATTACCCGCCGCCACAGCGGCGGAATGGCCGCGCACAGGATCATCGTCATATATCCGGCCGGAAGCTGCGGCGCCTCCTCGGAACAGCGCAACGTCTGATACCGACGTCCGGTATTCATGTGGTGATCGCTGTGCCGCTGCACATTGAAGATGAAGATATTGGTGACCAGCCAATCGCAGTCCCAGCTGTCCCGGGGCGAGAAGCGCGCCCATGCGCCGTTGGGCTTGCGCTCGCGCAGCAGTCCGTAGTGCTCGATGTAGCCGATGGTCTTGAGCAATGCCATACCGATCACCGCCTGCAGCAACAGGTACGGCAAAATGCCCCAGCCGAATACGGCGATCAGCCCACCGAACAGCGCTACCGTGATCGACCAGGTCTGCAGGATCTGATTCCGAATGCTCCACCACCCCTGCCCTTTTCGACGTAGCCGGTCCCGCTCCAGAATGATCGCGGCACGGAAGGCGGTGACCAGATAGCGCGGCAGGAACTCCCAGAGCGATTCCCCGTATCGCGCGCTCGAATGATCCCCGGGCGTGGCCACCCACACGTGATGTCCGCGATTGTGTTCGACCGTGAAATGACCGTAACCCGATTGCGCCAGAACGATTTTCGACAGCCACCGCTCCAATTTCTCGACCCGATGCCCCAATTCGTGCGCGGCATTGATACTGATGAAGCTCACGAACCCCACCGATGCCGTCAGGCCCAGTTTGTCCACCACACTCAACTCGTGCCCCGACCACATGGCGCACGCCACGATCAGCCCGACCAGCTGAACCGGCAGGAACAGATACGAGCACCACCGGTAGTACCGATCGTTCGACAGCAGCGCGTAATCCTCGTCCCGTGGATTCCTGCGGTCCTCCCCCACCAACCGATCCAATACCGGAATAACGATGAATACGACCATCGGACCGCTCCACCAGAAGACCGGCCACCCCGTTCGCAGCACCAACTGCGAGGGCAACAACGCGATCGCCGGCGCGATGAACCCCAAAACCCACAGATGCCGCTTGGGATCAGGTGATCCCGGGCGTTTGCCTAGTATTCGCACGTCTGCCCTTGGATGCGACTCGAAACTTCATTTCGGACGGTCGAAGCATACGACGAGACCGCGAATATTTTCATTGGAGACCTTTCAGTTAAGCAATACCTAAAGGTGGTCATGGCAATCCGGCCCCCGGCAGTTAACCGCGGCTTATATCACCGGTCGGCAGCACACCGACAATTCACAATCTTCCGTTGTGAGACGCTCGAGATTTGCTGCGATCGAGAGCGCGGTCTGCTCGACAACTCGGAAAGGCAACTGCTCCAGCGCATTTCAGCTCATGAGGAGCCAATTGGACTGAGCACGAGCGGAACCCGCTGCGATGCCGGGCCCGATCCTCTCTGATCACCACCGAGTGCGGAAAGCCCGTTTTGTTCTGGTAGCGCGAAAAGCTCGGTTTCACTCGTCATGGTCGCGCGGTACCGTCCGGTCGGGTGAGCGATTCCCATTTCGGGAATATCTTTGTCGCGCAACGAGAGCTGACCGCGTCGTATACAGTGATTCGGCGTCCACACGTCTACGAGGCGGATCATCGTTATTTCCTCGCACTCCGAACAAAGGGAGCCACACATTCCGACTTACCGGAATGCAGGTGGTGTCCGTCCGAAACAGTCTGGAGTTTACTCGTGAGTTCCCCACGACCACAGGAACCGGAACAGTACTGTCCGGTCGTCCACGGCTCGCCATTCGATTCCGAGGGCCCACGCGTGCACCTGCATTCGCACGGGTTCGCCGCGAATCCGCACCCGACCTACCGTGCGATGCGAGAGCGTTACGGCCCCTTGGCCCCCGTCGAACTGGCGCCGGGGGTGCCGGCCACGTTGGTGATCGACTACAACACCGCCGTCCGAATCCTCAACGACCCCGATCACTTCCCGGCCGATCCGCGCGCCTGGCAGAAGAACGCGCCCGGCGACTGCCCGATCCTGCCGCTGCTGGAGTGGCGGCCGACCGCGGGCAGAAACACCGGAACCGATTTCGTACGTTACCGACGGGCCGTCACCGAAAGTATCGACCAGGTAGACCTCTATGCCATCCACGGCCGCATCGAACAGCTCGCCGTCCCCCTGATCAACGCGTTCTGTGAGAATGGCGCGGCCGAACTCATCCGGGAGTACGCCTTCCCGCTCACCTTCCAGACCATGACCGCCGTACTCGGATGTCCGCCGGACATGGCGCAACGACTCTCCGCGCGAACCGCCTCGATCGTCGAGGACGCCGACACCGGCGACAGCAACCAGCTGCTCCATGGGGTGCTGCGAGACCTGGTGGCGCTCAAGCGAACCGAGCCCCGAAACGACGTCACCTCGGCGCTGCTGCGCCATCCGGCCGGACTCACCGAGTCGGAGATCGTGCACAATCTCGCCCAGATCTACAATGCCGGAATCGAATTCCTGCTCAATCTGATCGCCAACACCCTGCTGCTGATCCTCACCGAGGAGCGATTCGGCGGCAGCGTGCTGGGCGGGAACCTGTCCACCCGCGACGCGATCGACGAGGTGCTGTTCAACGACCCGCCGTTGGCAAACCTGCTGATCACCTACCCACGTCAACCGATCCTCATCGAGGATGTCTGGCTGCCCGCCCACCAGCCGGTCGTGATCAGTGTGGCCGCCTGCAACACCGATCCCACGATCCAGACCGATGATCTGGCAGGCAATCGCGCCCATCTGGCCTGGGGCCTGGGCTCACACACCTGCCCCGCACAGCCGATGGCATATCTGATCGCGCAGGGCGCCATCGATCAGCTCCTCGACGCGCTGCCGGATATGGAGGCGAACATGCCGACCGACGCATCCACATGGCGGCCGGGTCCCTTCTACCGAGCCCTGACCGCGCTGCCGGTCACCTTTCCACCCTCCGCACCCTTGAACACTCCTCGCTGATCGGCTGGACCGGTGTGTTGCCGACCGAAATCGCTTTCGCGGCAACCACACCGATCACGACATAATCGAACTTGCGGGCCGCGCGTTCAGATGTGCAGCTGCGCGGATTGCGGAAATACGACCGGCAGCGCGGTCAGCGCCCGATGGAAGGGACCCGGTCGCCAAACCAATTCGTCCATCGGCACCGCCAACGTGATATCCGGCAACGCGTCGAGGAGTTGGTCGATGGCTTCCTGCACAGTCAGATACGCGATGGACTTGGCCGGGCACGTATGCGCCCCCGTACTCCACGCGAGATGCGACCGATTACCGACCCGGCTGCGGCCCGGATCGCTGGTCCCGCGGATCTCCGGATCGTTGTTGCAGGCGGCCAAACTGATCACGACCGGCTGGTGGGCGGGCAGCCAGACGCCGTCGAACATGATCGGCTGCCGTGGATATGTGGTGCAGAAGTTCGCGATGGGCGGATCGTTGAACAGCACCTCGTCGAGCGCGTCGACGGTCGACAGATTTCTGCCGAGACCGTCGCTCCCGAACCGGAACCGATCATCGGTGATCATCAGCAGCAGCGCATTGGTGATCAGGTTGCGCTGCGCCTCGAAACCCGCGCCGTAGAAACTCATCAGCTGGGCGAAGACCTCGACATCGTCCAGATCCGTCGAATGCTGCGCCAGCCGTGAAGTGATATCGTCACCAGGACACACGCGTTTGTACTGAATCAATTCCATCAGAGCCTGTTTGAGCATCTTCATGCCCTCCGAGGCCCTGACCGTATCGAAACGCGCTGCCATACCGTTCGCGACCTGCGCCCCGATATCGGCCGGGCACCCGACCATCCGATTGAGCACCTCGAGCACGAGCGGAAACGCGTACTGGGCCACCAGATCCGCGGAACCTACCTCGCAGAAGGTGTTGATCAACGGAACCGCTGCCTTCTCCACAACGGAATGCATACCGTACAGATCGATTCCGGCGATGCTCGCGACGGAGGCGCCCCGATAGCGGGCATGGAGGGCCCCGCTGTTGTAACGAGCGGCCGGATACCACTCCATCATCGGCCGAACCGGAGAGTCCGCGGGGATGGTTTTCTGCCAGCTGCGCGGGTCGGCGGGGAAATGTTCGGGGTCGTTGAGGATTCGCACGGCGGCCTTGTAGCCGATCACCAGTGTGGCGGGCACGCCCGGCGCCAGCTCGATGGGTACCAGTGAACCGTATCGGTGCCGCATTTCGCGGTAGGCGCGGTGCGGATCCGCGACGAATTCCGGGGTGTACAGCGGCGTTCGGGGGCCATCGATATCCGCGTACTCCGGGTGCGCGACGGGACAGGCGCCCTCGGCGGCGGTGTGAGACTCGAACGCGGAGAACTGTGGTGTGGTCAAGGAAGTAGCTCCAGACGGCAGACGAGTGGGTTGAAGCTACAGCGTCCCTACGCCTGCCGTCCAGGATCAGGCGTCCAAAACCTGGCGATGCACGGAATTCGGCAACGTTGTCGCAACGTCCAACTCCTTGGCGGGCAGGCTTTTTCGCGACAAGCCACGCAACTCGGTCAGAGCGGCGACGACACAATGCAGTGTCTGCACGGGATTCAATCGCGGGTCGCACCGGGTCCGGTGCTCGGCCACCGAATCATCGGACTGCCGAGCACCCCAGCCTCCGACGCATTCGGAGACGGCCTCCGGCGCGCATTCGAGATGCAGTCCGCCGGGAACCGTGCCGGTGGCCCGGCAAGCCTGGAAGAACGCGCGGATCTCCGCCACGATGTCGTCGACCCGACGAATCTTCTGCCCGCGATACATTCGCGTATTGGCGTGCATCGGATCGCATATCCAGCACACCGGACTTCCGACGGCCGCCGCGGCGTCGAACAACGCAGGCAGTCCGTCGACCGCGCGCTCGGCCCCCAGGCGGGGGATGAGTGTGAGTCGCCCCGGCCGGTTCTCCGGATTCAAACGCGCGCACAGCGATTCGACATCGCGCGGGGTGGCGGCCGGACCGAGCTTCACCGCCACCGGATTGTGCACTTCGGCCGCGAACCGTACATGCCCCTGAGCCGGGTTTCGCGTGCGGTCGCCGATCCACAGCAGCTGGGTCGAGCAGTCCCACCACCGACGATCCGAGCCGCGCCGGGTCAGGGCGGCCTCGTAGGGCAGGATCAGCGCCTCATGGGAGACGTGCAGCCGCGAAATCGAGCTGTACAACTCGCGGGAGCGCGCGGGTGCGACCGCGGCGGTGGACAGCAGTCCCGCGACCGCACGCAACAGCTCACGCGGCACCGGCTCGACGCATCGATCCGCCGCCTCCACAAGGATCTTCGCGCACAACGTCGTCGGCGGTGCGGCGCAGCGGCGCAGGTAGTTGAGCGTGGCCGCCGCATGGAAATACGCGTCCAACAAGCGGTTCGGATCGGGCGTACGGACCGCCGGATCACGTTCATGACCGTTGACCATGTCGCCGTAGTAGGACATCAGTCCGGTGCCGGGCTCGACCGGCGTGGAGCGCGGTTTGGCGTACTGTCCGGCCAGCCGTCCGATCGAGACGATCGGCAGCCCGAGGCCATGGGCCAGTACGGACGCGGCGGCATGCATCAGGGCGCGGCGCGCGGCCAGCGCGCCGGTGTCGCACATGGCGAATGTCTCGGCGCAGTCACCGAGGTGCAGCACGAACGCCCGCCCGTGCACAGCCTCGGCCAGATCGGCTGTGAGCGAACTACATTCGTCCGGGTGCACCAGCGGCGGCAGGCCGCGCAGGCGTTCCACGGTGGTACGCAGCGCCGCGGTGTCCGGCCAGGGCGGCTGATACTGCGACGTCTCATGGCCTGCCGCGGGCAGGGCCGTCGCCAGGTCGGTCGGTCCCGGATCCGACGTTTCGGGCTCGTCGCCCCAGTGCGGATCACCGCCGTCGGTGTAGCTGTGATCGGGTGGAATAACACTGGGGTTGAACGACTCTCGGATGTAGCAGAGAGGTCGGTCACCCAGCACGATCACATAGGATTTCGCCGCGCACGCGCGCCCGTCGGGCCATCTGGCCAGACCGACTCGCAGGATACTGCGCCTTTGGGACACACCCCGGGCCATCAAGCTGTATCCGATCGGCATCCGGATATCGTCGACACCGCTCGCGGCGGCGGGTTCGCTCACGGTGACGACGTGGTTGACGGATACGGTGCGCATGTCGGGATCCATCAGGCACGATCTGCGGACGATGACATGATCGTTGCCGGACGATCGCAACGCGTCGCTCACCACAGCCGGTAGCCGCTCGGCCGACAATTCGTCCTGTCGCAGCACGCGAACCTCGAGCTCGGTGCCCAGTATCGCTTCGAGAACCGGCATGGTGAAGCCGTCGCTCGCCAGCAGCATCCGAGTGAGCGGGTGATCGAACCGGGCGATTTCGACTCTGTTCGTCCGGAACCCCGAACCGCCGGCGGGGATTTCGCCCGGCAGATCGGGAACGGACTCGGTGATGGTCATGGCCTTCGCGGTTCGACGGCGATCAATGCACGGCGGAGCCGACACGACGCGGGGGATGGAACGGTCGCACGACGCCTTGCCGCTCCGTCTCACTGCGCGGCCGCTTGGTCAGGCCGAGCACCGGATCGGTCGTGATGCGCATATCGCCCATCACCGTGTCCGGTCCGAGTGGGTCGCGCCAGATGTTCCATACCGGCGACATGTCCAAGCCACCCATGTATTTGATGTTGGATTCGGCCGCTCGCTCGTGGACGTGTTCGGTCTCGGTCACGATCGCGTCCGTCTGTATCCGCCGCTGCTGTCCCGAGGACTCGTCCACATCGGTCAGACCCGCCATGATCCTGGTGAACGACTCCTGTGGCGTGTCCCCATCGCGTTCTTCGGTGAGAGTGCTCGCGTGCGAGAAGTATTCGTCGGACCCCACGTATTGCTTGTACAACCGGGAGACCAGAACCAGGAACCGCGAGTACGCGCGTCGATAGGTGTAGTCGAAGAAGGCCAGAGCCTCCGGCTCACTCATTTCACCGCGCAATGCGGTCGAAATCGACGCGGACGCGACCAACGCGCCGTAGGTGGCCAAGTGAACACCGGTGGACAACAACGGATCGAGGAAGCAGGCCGAGTCTCCGACGATCGCGTATCCGGGGCCACAGAAGCGATCGGAAACATAAGAGTAGTCCTGTTCGGCCCGAACGGTATCGACCTGTTCGGCTCCCGCCAGCATTTCGCTCATCGCCGGGCTGCGGCGGATGACATCATGGTAGTAAGCGGCCAGCGAACCATGCTCTGCTCGCATCGCACCGGCCCGGCGCGTGGAAACCACATAGCCGACGCTGAATCGCCCGTCTGACAGCGGGATATGCCATAACCAACCGCCCTCGCGGGTCGATACGACATTGATCGCACCTTCGGGACTTTCCGAATGCAGGCGGGCGCCGCGCCAGTACGACCAGATCGCGATGTTCCGGAAGGCCGCGTGCGGCCGACGCATATCGAAATGCCTCCGCGACAACATGCCGGCACGTCCCGAAGCGTCGACGAGAAAGTCGAACTCGGTGGTTCGCACACGTTCGTCGCCGAACCCGGTCCATTCGACGGCCGTCGGACGATCGCCCTCGAACAGGACACGCCGAGCGGTGGCCTGCTCGATCACCTCGGCGCCCTGATCAGAGGCGTTGCGTAGTAGTAGGTCGTCGAACACGGCCCGATCCACCTGCCACGACCAGGCCTCCGCGTCCACGAGTTTGGACCAATCCAACAGCCAGGTGTCCTTCTGCCATAAAAACACGCCACCCCGTTTCACCTGAAAACCGGCCGCGGCGACCCGGTCGTAGGCGCCGGACAGGCGAAGAGTCGACAGGCAGGAGGCCAGGAGTGACTCGCCGATGTGATAGCGAGGGAATTTCTCTCGTTCCAGGACGGTCACTCGCATTCCCGATCGCGCGAGTAGGGCGGCAGTGGTCGAGCCCGCCGGGCCGCCACCTATCACCAGAACATGCGGAATGTGCTCCATCGCAAGCTCCCTGAACTTATCGATAACCGGTAGTGGCCCTGTACCGATGACAAAGCGACTCGGGCTCGAATCCCGGGATAAGCCCGGATCAACTGATGCCATTGTGCGGGTCGACTACAATGAGAACGTATTAACCGTAGCATGAGTAGCTCGATCATATTGCGAAAACGGATGCGGCAGTGCACATTTAACCTCGTCCACTGCACGGTCGGAGCTGTCTCTCGATACGAGTTGATCACATTTCCCCAGCCGATTCGAACGTGCCGGACATGTCGCCGAGAGTACGCGGGCGAGAGTTATCAATGAATTTATCTCCACGACAACAGGGATGACAGCGGTTCGCCGAAAGTTATCTCCGGTCGGCCATCTTCGCGGAGCCAGTGCATGTCAATAGGTTTCGCCGGCGTCGACATCCGAGCGAACGGGCGCGAAAATAGCACTGCCATCGAAACTCGGTGCGTAACAGAGCAACTGGACAATTGACTGCCGAGTCGATGATGTGTCGCCGAACCGATCCCCTTCCCCGGAGGCTCGCGAGCGTTCCCGTCGTCACCATCGCCCCAATTCAACCTACCGGTCGGTTGTGTCGGATCGTCGGCGGCGGTCCGGATGCGTCGCCCGCCCCCTGCGCGGACACCCGCGCCACCGCGCCGGTTCCCGCCCGCCGCGGCGCAGACAATTCGGAAATCACAAACCGGTCGTCCGAATATCGATTTGCCGCCGCCCACCCACATCCACCGTCAGGCGAGAATTCAGTACCGGCAATCGATGAACAATCTCCAAACGAAAAGGTTACTGTTCGAGGGAGCAGCTGGTACCGTATGGCCGTCGTCGTCGAGCGGTGGAGCGCATGATCTTCGGTCAGGCTCTCCTTCGACCCGAAAATGCTTGTCCGGTAATTGCTTCGACACATTTGAATCCGGTAATAAGCGACATTTTACGGGCACGGCGTGCGATCGACGAGACCGGAATGGACGAGGCGGCCGCGCGGCCGACGAGGAAACCTGATGAATCACCCTGCTGTCGTAACGCTTTCGTGGATCCTCACCGCAATATCCCTGTCTGTCGTCGCCGCAGCCCTATACGCGTTGACCTATGCGGCACAACAGCGTTCCCGGGCGATCGCCGCCGAACGAGCGCTACGCGTCCACGACGAAGACAGTGCGGCCGCCCTCCGCGCCTGCAAAGCCGCCGCGGAGACAGCGCGCCGAGATCACGAAGCCGAACTCGAGAACGCGCTGCTGGCCCGGGAGGCCGAACTCGAGCATTTCGCCGTTACCACGATGCCATTCCTGGTCGAATCGGTCCGCCGCTCCGGTAGCACCATCGAGATCCCGATAGGCAACAGCGACAACCGCTTCGAACAGATCCTCCGCGGTCTCGCCGACCGCTATATCGCTGACCTGCGCCTGGTTGCCGACGAGGCCGGTGAGCTCGCCCGTCGCGAGACGTCCGCCGCCGCCGCGCGGGCCGCG
>NZ_BDBS01000045.1 GCF_001613105.1 Nocardia pseudobrasiliensis NBRC 108224
CCAGCTCGGCGCAGACGGCGTCGACATCGCGGGGCGGGGCGGCATTCACCGCTGCGGTCTTCCGAACCAGCGCAGCAGGGCCTGCGCGACGGCGTCGGGGGCCTCACGATGCGGAAAGTGACCGACGTCGTCGAGCAGTTCCGCCTCGAATCCGGCCGGGAAGCGCTCGGCCATCCCATCGAGCGCGGCCGGTGCGACACAGCCGTCGGCGCGACCGTGAATCGTCAAGGTGGGCACGGTGATCCGGGTCGCGCGGACCTCCGGATCCGCCTCGTCCGGCCCACCCCAGTCCCAGCGGTTGCGGTAATAGTCCAGGGTCACCGCGATCCAGTCCGGATTGTCGCTGGCGCGCAGGGCCGATTCGATCTCATCGGGACCCGGCTGCCAGGTCGGCGACCACTCCCGCCAGATGTGCCGCACGAATTCGTGCCGGTCCGCGGCCAGCAGGCGCGGACCCATGGGCGTATTTAAAAGCCATTGGTACCAATACATCTGGGCCTGCCGCACGGAGACGATCGGCTCGGGTACGGTCGGCGCCCACGGCGCGGCCAGTGTGGCCAGGCGGTCGATCCGTTCGGGGGCGAGGATCGCGACGCGATAGGCGGTGCGCGCGCCCCAATCGTGTCCGGCCAGGTGGAAACGCGGCCAGTCGAGCGCGTCGGCCAGCGCCAGCAGATCGTCGGCCAATTCCGTCAGCCGTCCCCGGCGCGGCGCGGCCGGGTCGAGGAATCGGGTGCCGTCGAAGCCGCGCAGCGCGGGAACCGCGACCCGGAAACCCTGCGCGGCGAGTTTTCCGGCGATCCCGTCCCAGCCCGCGGGACCGTCGGGCCAGCCGTGTACCAGCAACACCGGTGTCCCACCGGTCGCCCCGTATAACCGCACCTCGACCTCGAGCCGCGGCGTCCGAACCGTCAGATGCTCCATCGAGCCCCCGAAATCGTCGCCCGCCCCCATCGCTTTCGAACAGAAGCAACCCTACCGCGAATCGCACACCCCCGCTCGGCGAGCACGGCGGGCCGGGGGTGTCGAATGCGCAATACTGGATATTCGGTGCCTGACACGCAACGAGAGAGGCGGTGCCCGGATGTTCAAGACCGGCGTGGAGAAGATGGTGCGGTCGCTGCTGGACAACGGTTCACGGCTGCAGGCGCCAGCCGTCGCTCGGTATGTGGACAACCTGCGCCGCAAACACCCCACCGACAACCCCGCGCAGCTCATCGCCCGGCTCGAGCGGCGCTTCGTATTCATGGTGACCGCGAGCGGCACCACGGTCGGCGCGATCGCCGCCGTCCCCGGCATCGGCACCATCCTGTCGCTGTTCGCGATGACCGCCGAGACGGCGTTCTTCCTCGAGGCCGCCGCGGTGTTCACCCTGGCCGTCGCCGCGGTGCACGGCATCGTGCTGGAGGATCGCGAGCGTCGGCGCGCGTTGGTACTCGGCGTCGCGCTCGGCGAGACCGGCATGCGCGCGGTGGAGCAAGGCGTCGGGAAGTCCGCGAAGAACTGGCCCGATCTGCTCGCCAACAAGATCCCGGGCATTCGCGGCATGAACGACGGGCTGATGAAGCGGTTCGTGGTCCAGCTGATCACCAAGCGCGCGGTGCTCATGTTCGGCAAGGTGCTGCCCGCCGGGATCGGCGCGGTCGTCGGCGGATTCGGCAACCGGGTGATGGGCAAGTCGGTGGTCGGCAACGCCCGCAAGGCCTTCGGCCCCGCCCCGGCCGCGTTCCCCGCGCCGGGCTCCGACACGGCCGTGCCGAGCGCTCTGACCAGCTGAGGACCGCCCCCGCCGGTAGGCCACAATGGCACGATGGATGCCGCGACCTGTGTGTTGGCCAAATTGGGCGAGATCACGCTCAAGGGCCGCAATCAGCGCTGGTTCGAGAACGCGCTGATTCGCAATATGCGCCGCGCGATCGGCGTGCGTCGGGTCGACATCCGCCGCCGCGGGGGCTTTCTCATCGTCTCCGCACCGCAGCTGGAATCCGCCGAACTGACGCGACGTCTGCAACAGGTCATGGGCCTGAACGTGGTGCAGCCCGCGGTGCGCGTGCCATTCACCGCCGAGGCCGCGGCCGAGGCGGCCGTCGAACTGCTGCGCGCCCGCGAGGGCGAGACCGCGCCCACCTTCGCCGTGCGAGTTCGACGGCGCGGCAAGAACTTTCCGCTCACTTCCGATGAACTGGCCGCCTACGTCGGGGCACGGATCTGTCGGGAATTCGGCTGGCCGGTGGATCTGCGGTCCCCGCAACTGCCGGTGGTGGTCGAGGTCGATCCCGACGAGATCTTCGTCTCGGTGGATCGCCTACCCGGACAGGGCGGGCTGCCGGTGGGCTGCACCGGACGGGCGCTGGTGCTGCTGTCCGGCGGTTACGACTCCCCCGTCGCGGCCTACCGCTCGATGCGGCGCGGATTGCATTGCGACTACGTGCATTTCACCGGCGCGCCCTACACCGATCCCGCCTCCACCTACAAGGCATACGCCCTCGCCTACCGGCTCGCGCGCTATCAACCGCGGGCGCGCTTGCACGTGGTCCCGGTCGGCCGCGCCCAGAAGGCCCTGGCCACCTCCGGATCCGGGCCGCTGCAGACCGTCGCGCAGCGCAGGCTGTATCTGCGCGTGGCCCAGCGCCTGGCTCGCCGCCACAACAATCAGGTGCTGGTGACCGGCGACAGCCTCGGTCAGGTCGCGAGCCAGACACTGCCCAATCTCGCCGCCACCGACGGTGCGTGCGATCTGCTGGTGCTGCGCCCGCTGATCGGCTGGGACAAACAGGAGATCATCGCCGAGGCGCGGCGGATCGGCACCTTCGACATCTCCGCGCTGCCGGACGAGGACTGCTGCCGGTTGTTCGTCCCGCCCGAGGTGAGCACCCGCGCCACCCCGGCCGAATTGGCGCGGGTCGAATTCCGCGCCGATATCGACACTCTCGTCGAGGACGCGCTGTCGCAGGCCTACGACATCGTGGTCGGGCCGGCTGCGGGTCAGCGCGCGCCGATCGAGGCCCTCGGCCGGATCGGATAGGCGGTGTCCGGATGGCCGATGCGCTGCTGCAGCACTCCGGCCAGCACATTGCCCGCACCCTTCAGCCACACCGGCCAGGTGTCCGGCTCCATGGCCATCGAGGTCTCCTCGCGAATCTCACAGCCCCGCTTCATCGCTACGCCGGAGAAGCGGTCCTCGAGCCACAGCAGTACGCGCGGCGCGGCGAGGGTCTGCAGTATGAGATGTTCGCTCAGCGAATCGCGCACATATTGCAGGCGGACCTCCGGATCGCGGCAGTAGTTCTCCTCCACCAGTCGCTTCATCGGTGGTTCCGGGGCGAATTCGTCGTTCTTGGTCTGATAGAGCAGCGTCGGGATATCCGGCGCCGAATGTCCCAGCGAGACCTTGTTGAACACCGACTTGGCCACGGGGTCGTCGAGCGGATTCGGAATGTCGAACAGGCTCTCCAGATTCATGAACGGCAGCATTCCGGCCGCGAACAGGCACAGCGAACGATGCGGCACGCGCAGCGCCTTACCGGCCGGGGTCAGATGTTCGTCGAGATACCGCGCGAGTTCGGGATATTCGCGCGCGACACCGAACAGGCCGCCCAGAATCAGTCCCGAACCCAGATTGCCGCTGGCATTGAGCACCGTCGCCCTCAGATCGGCCTGCCCGCCCCCGGACGCGGCGCCCACGATCTTCAGCTCCGGGGCGTAGGCGGCATGCAGTTCGGCGGCATGCGTCGTGGCGATCGCGCCGCCGGAATATCCGGCCATTCCGACCTCGGTGTCCCTGCCCGGCAAGCCCATCGGCTCGAAATTCTCCGCGGCGCGGATACCGTCGAGAGTGATCCGCCCCTCCAGCGGTCCGGCGGCGAAGGCGGTATTCGGGCCGTCGTGATCCGGAATCGCCACCGCCCAGCCCGCGCCGAGCGCGGTGATCGGGCCGACCAGGAATTCGAAGGGCACATCGAACTGTCCGGTCACATTGCCTGGAATCGACCCCTGCTGCAGCACATACGACGGCGAGCAGTACCGCGCCCCGGAATCCACCGGGAACTGATACGACAGCAGATTGCGCGGCTTGCCGCCGTTGTCCCCGCGAGGCTTCATCACCGTGGTGACGGCCGCGATCGGCTCACCGCGGGTGTCGGTCGACCGATACGACAGCTGCCACGAATCGATATTGAACGGAACCGTCGAGTACAGGGCCAGATTCACCTGCCGGGCCGCGATGATCTCCCCGGGCTGTTTGGCGGCCACCACATCCGCGGGCGGCTCGTAGAATTCGGGATCGAATTCCGGCGGACTCGGCGGCAGCGGGAACGGCCGCGCGGGTTGCACCTCGACGGCGGGGGCGTCGCCGTCCGAGGTCGGTTCACCCAGGGCGGTATTCGCCGAGGCGGTGATCAGCAGACCGGTCGCGAGCACACCGACGAGACTCGGCAGCAGCCGACGCCGGGACGACACCGTGACGCTCATTCCACCCTTCCCCTACCTGACCGGTAACCGCGAAAAGTGCCTCGAGCAGCAGTTTCGAATGCTACTGCGCGAGGCACTCCACGTCGGTCACGCCACGCCAGGGGTCAGCGGCGGCTGCCGATGGGCTGCTGCAGAAGACCGCCCAGCAGGGTGTTCACCCCCTGCAGCCAGACCGGCCAGCTCGCCGGATCCAGGGCCATGGAACCCTCCTGGTGGATATCGCAGCCGTCGGGCACGGGCACCCCGTCGAAGCGATCCTTCAGCCAGGTCAAAACCCTTGCGATCGAGACGATTTCGAGGCTGATGTGTTCACTGAAGTTGTCGCGGACATAGGTCACCCGCGCCTTCGGATCCTGACAGTACTTGTCCACCAGCCGATTGACCGGACCGACGGGAGCGAATTCGTCGGGATTGGACTGGTACAGGAACTCCGGCATATCCGGTGTCGAATGCCCCAGCGAGATCGCGTCGAATACCTTGGCGGGCACCGGATCGTGGAACGGATCCGGACTGTCGAACAACCCCACGATGTTCACGAACGGCAGGATGCCCGCGCCCCACAGGCACAGCGAGTTCTTCGGCCAACCGAACATGGCCTGGCCGAAGCCGTTCATATGCTGCTTGAAATACGCGTCGAGTTCGGGGTACTCGCGCGAGACGCCGATCATGCCGCCCATGATCAACGCCGAACCGAGATTGTTGTTGGCCAGCGCGATCGTGTCCCGCAGATCCGGCTGATTACCACCGGCGATCGCGCCGACGATATTCAGATCCGGTGCGTAGGAGGCATGCAGTTCGGCCGCGTGACCGGTGGCGATGGCCCCACCGGAATATCCGGCGATGCCCACCTTGGTCGCGCGACCGGGCAGCCCCGCGGGGGCGAAATTCTCGGCGGCACGAATGCTGTCGAGGGTGATCCTGCCCTCGAGCGGACCCGCGCCGAAGGCGGTTTTGGGGCCGTCGTGATCGGGCATGTTGACCGCCCAGCCCGCACCGAGCGCGGTCAACGGGGCGACGAATTCGAAGGGGATGTCGAACTGCCCGGTGATCGTGCCCGGCACCGACGCCTGCTGCATCACGTAGGAGGGCTGGCAGTACTGGGCGAGCGAATCGGTGGGGAACTGATACGACAGCAGATTGCGCGCCTGCCCGCCATTGTCGCCGCGCGGCTTCATGACCGTGGTGACGGCCGCGATGGGTTCGCCCCGGGTATTGGTCGACCGGAACGACAGCTGCCAGGCGTCGATATTGAACGGGATCACCGAATAGAAGGCCAGATGCACCTCGCGCGCGGCGATGATCTCACCCGGCTGTTTGGACGCGACCACCTCGGCGGGCGGATCGTAGAAGGCCGGATCGAGCTCCGGCGGGGACGGCGGCACCGGGAACTGCAGTGCCGGTTGAACTGGGACCGGTGGTGAATCCGCCGCGGCTACCCCCGATTGCACAACGGCTACGACGGATGCCGCGACAAGACTTATGATCAACGGCCACCGACGACGCGGTGCCGCGCGAAACTTGGTGACGCTCACTTCGACCTTCCTGGACCGGCCGCGTACGGCCCGGAAGGAGCCCGCACCGCCGCGGTTATGCGCTATCAGCAAACAGCACAAGCCGGTTTCAGCGGTACCTGCAGACACATGAAAATGATCAACGGGGCTTATGCATTTTGCATAAGCCCCGTGGAGGGTCAGCGGACAGGGTCAACCTTCGAACGACGCCGCGGCCAGGTACGGCCGACATCCCGGGCCGTGCCCCGCATGCACTACCAGCAGGAAATGCGCCTTCTCCGGGGACAATCCGATGGGCTCGGTCGAGCAATCACGGTACTGCGCGAGCCACAGATCGGTCATCCCTGGTGCGGGCTGCACTGTCTCGATCATCTGCACCACCCCGGTCCTTTCGTCGGTGGCGATCGGATGGAACTTCGAGTGACAGCGGAATTCCCACCGGGGAGCCGAATTACACCGGTGGAATCATCCGGCGGTGCGCCGGGCCAGCGCGGCCACGCGCAGACCCGCCAGTACGGCATCGAATCTGGATACTTTGGTTTCGCCCCGACGCGGCCGCGCGGGATAGGGCCGCAGATCGGGTTCGATTTCGGCGCCACCGAGAAGGCGCCGGGCCCGCTCGTGAGCGGAAGTGCAGGAGTTGATCGAGGTCGACGTCATGGCCTTACCCTCCTGAGCTGGGTCCGCAGCCGGACCGCCCTGTCCCAGGATTACCCCGATTCGTCGGAATTCAATCGGACACGCCCACTGCGAGCCGCCCGGCCGACCAGCCACGCCACCAAACCCGCGATCACCGCGATCACCAGCAGCGTCACCAGCTGCCCGGCCCATCCCCCCGGTACCCAGTCCAGCACCCCCCACAGCTGTGACCCGTGCCGATCGAACAGCCGCCGCACCCCCGCCTGCACCTCGACCGTCATATCCGTTCCAGTCCACCGAGGTTCGAATTCCTACCCTCTCGATTCTGGAAAACCCGACACCCTCCACACATCGCCCACCGGTCGCGACCGGGGTCATCCTCCGGTCGCCGCCGGGTCCTCCTCGATGCCTAGGGGTCCATAACGGTACGGCCGAGCTTTGGCAACGCCTCGCTGCTCCATGGCCTCGAACACGCTCACGACCGGGCGATTCTCATCACTCGGCCGGCACGTTTCGAACCGGCGTGCCGGGTTATACGCCTGTTACCGAACACAGTCGCACCACGAAGGGAACTCGAAGATGACGGCCAACCGTTACGACGAGTCTCGGACGAGCAAGGACAGCTACGACGACATCGAACCCTGGTTCGACAAGCTCGCCTCCCTCGACGCCGACGATCCGCACCGCGCCCAATTGCGTGACGAGATCATCGGCCGCTGCCTGCCCTTGGCCGAGCACATCGCGCGGCGCTTCGCCGGGCGCGGGGAATCGTTCGAGGACCTGCTGCAGGTGGCCCGGGTCGGAGTGGTGCTGTCGGTGGACCGCTTCGACGTGACCCGCGGAGCCAACTTCCTGTCGTATGCGGTTCCCACGATCATGGGCGAGGTTCGCCGGTACTTCCGCGACAGCACCTGGGCCGTGCGAGTGCCGCGTCGGCTCAAGGAAATTCAGCAGCTGATCGGCCCGGCCACCGAGAAACTGGCGCAGCGCCTGGGCCGCATGCCCACCGCGCGCGAGCTCGCGGCGGAGTTGGAGGTCGAGGTCACCGAGATCACCAACGCTCTCGTCGCCTCCAACGGCTATCGCACCGATTCACTCGAGGCGAGCGTGGACGACGGCGAGGAGACCGCGAGCTCGCTGCGCGAGACCCTGGGCGATGTGGAGCCCTGCTACGAACTGCTCGAGCAGGCGATGGCGGTGCGACCGCTACTGGCCGAACTGCCCGAGCGCGACCGCCGGGCGCTGATCCTGCGCTACTTCGAATCGAAGACCCAGGCCCAGATCGCCACGGAGCTCGGCGTCTCGCAGATGCACGTCTCACGCATTCTGGCGAAAACCCTGCGCACCCTGCAGGCCCAGGCCCTGGAGGCGCCGCGCTCACGACAGGCCGCCTGAATGTCACCGATCTCGGGAGGACCCCATGTCGAATCTCGCACCGGCGCGCTGGTCGCTGTCCACGACCGTGGCGCTCGCCGCCGCGCTGACCGCGGGCGCGGGTAGCGCCGACGCGGCCGAACCGACCGTCATCGGCGGCGGATCGGGCATCGTCATCGCCAACACCATCGAATGCACGCTGACCACCATCGGCCACGACAATGCGGACCGTCTGGTGGGCCTCACCGCGGGACACTGCGGCGAACCGGGCCAGAGCGTGGTGTCGGAAACCGATCCGAACGCCGGGATCATCGGCCGGATCGCCGCGAACAATCACGAACTCGACTACGCCGTCATAGATTTCGACGCCGACCGGGTCGCGCCGTCGGAGCGGGTCGGCTCGGTCAGCATCACCGCGGTCGGCGGTCCCGCCCAATTCCCGGCGACGGTCTGCAAGAAGGGCCGCACCACCGGCACCAACTGCGGCGTGGTCTGGGGCGACGTCTTCGCCCGCGGCACCGAGACCTGGACCCAGATGTGCGTGCTGCCGGGCGATTCCGGTGCGCCCGTGGTGGTCGGGACGACCCTGGTCGGCATGGTCAACGCCTATCTGGCCGTCGGCTGCGTCGGACCCGAGGTGGGCACGACCATGTCCGCGATCCAGACGGATCTGGACGCGAACAACGGTGTCGGCGCGGGCTTCCGGCCCGCCCTCGGCGCCGAACTGGGCGTACCGCCCGCAGGCGGCAGCTGATCGGTCAGTCCTCGACGAGCGAATTCCAGAAGGCCGTCTCGAAGACGTGCAGCGTCCGCGCCTCGTGCAGGGCCTGTTCGGGATCGTCGCCCGCGCGCAGCCCCTGCGCCACGACATCGGTTGCCTGCTCGGCGAATCCGGGTGGGCTGGCCGCGAAGTAGCGGAAGAAGCCGACCTCGTCCTCGCCGAGGCCGTAGCGGGCCACGAGCGCGTCCGCGGCCCGCGCGCAGTAGCCGCCCCACTCGTCGAGATTGGCGAGCATGGCCAGCGCCGTCCCGCTCGCGCTGCCCACCAGCGCGCGCTGGGCGATATAGGCCGGATATGCCTGTGCCAGCGGCCGGGGGCGATAGGTCCGCAGCCACTGCTCGTCCAGCCCCAGCCCGGCCCCGAATCCCAGCAGCAGCCGCAGCGCCCCCGATTCCCCGCCCGCCAGCGTCAGAAAGAAATCCGCCGCGGGTGGATCGGGATATCGCGTGACGAAGTGCGCGAAGCTGCGCAGATCGCTGCGGACGATGTGATACTCCTCTCCCGCAAGCGAATTCAGCCGCTCCCGCGGCAGCTCGCCCGCCTCCAGCAGATCCAGGAAACGATTGGGCGCGGCGGTGATCTCCGCATATGCCCGCTGAACCAGTTCCTTCGCCCGTGCCGCCGAATCGTCCATACCGGCATTGTGCGCGCCGAGCCGCCGATCGAACAGTCCCGCGCGTCCTTGGCAAGGGACACAACGTCATTCGCGTCGAGTAGTAGGGTGACCGGCATGTCGCAGAGCTTCGTCGAGCGGGCCGGTCGAATCGTGGACGCCATCCTGGAGGTGGATCCGGAGGGCGCCGGTTGGGCGGGCGACCACCGGGCCGACGATCGACTGCCCGACTGGTCGCCCGAGGCCGTGCGCGCGCGGACCGCCATGTTGCGCGAGGCCTCGCATGCGCTGGCCGAGGTGGACCCCGACGACCTCGACGCCGAGGACGCGGTGGATCTGGCGCTGCTGCACCGCGAGGTCGACGCGCGCCTGTTCCTGCTCGGCGAGATCCGCGAACACGAGTGGAACCCGTTGCTGCACAACCCCGGACCGCTGCTGTACAACCTGCTGGCCCGCCCCTTCGCCCCACCCGAGCAGCGGCTGGCGGCGCTGTCGGCCCGGCTCGAGGCCGTGCCGGACGCGCTGGCCACCGCCCGCGCGACGCTGACCGAATCGCCGCGCGTACACGTCGAAACCGCCATCGGTCAGTTCGGCGGCGTGGCCGCGCTGATCCGCGATCAGGTGCCCGCACTGGTCGCCGAGGTCCCGGGCGCGAAGATCGACGCGATCGCCGCGAACGCGACCGCCGCCCTGACCGAGTTCGTCGACTGGCTGCGCGCCCGCGTCGACACCTCCGACCGCGATCCGCGCTTGGGCCGCAAACTCTTCGAGGCCAAACTCTGGCATACCCTCGACAGCGATTTCGGAGCCGACGAGGTACTGGCCCGCGCGCACCGGCACATGGACCGCGTCACCACCGAGATCCGCGCCGCCGCCGGTGAATTGCTGGGTGTCGCCGATCCCGACGACGCGACCGTCCGCACCGCCCTGGACCGGCTGGCGGCCGACTATCCGAGCAACGATACGGTCATCGCCGGGATCCGCACCGCCCTCGCCGAGGCCGAAACCTTCGTCGCGACACACGATCTGGCCACGCCGGTGCCCGACGAACTGGTGGTCCAGGAAATGCCGGAATTCGCCCGCGGCGTCGCGGTGGCCTACTGCGATCCGGTCGGCCCGCTCGAAACCGCGGACCTGCCAACGTTCTACGCCATCTCGCCCACCCCGGCCGACTGGCCGGCCGAGCGCGTGGCCTCGTTCTACCGTGAATACAACAACCACATGCTGCGCAATATCACCGTGCACGAGGCGATGCCGGGCCACTTTCTGCAGCTGGCCCACGCCCGCCGCTTCCGCGGCTCGACCCCGGTCCGGGCGCTGTGCGCCAGTGGCACATTCATCGAGGGCTGGGCCGTGTACACCGAGGAGCTCATGTCCCGGTACGGCTTCGGCGGCCTGCCGGTGCTGCTGCAGCGGCTGAAATCGCATCTGCGCATGACCGTCAACGCGATCCTCGACCACGGCGTGCACTGCACCGGGATGACCGAGGCCGAGGCGATGAATCTCATGCTGCGCCGGGGATTCCAGGAGGAGGGCGAGGCGGCCGGTAAATGGCGGCGCGCCCAGCTGGGTTCCACTCAGCTGTCCACCTACTTTGTCGGTTACTCGGAAATGTCCGAGATCGCGGCGGACCGGCCCAGCGGTATCCCGTTGCGGCAGTGGCACGATGCCATGCTCGCGCACGGATCGCCCTCTCCCCGACATCTGCGCAGGCTGCTACTTCCCGAGCGCGACTAAACGGTCAATCAACACGCCGCGGACATTACCGGCAAATCGAATAACTAATGATTTGCTCTATTAATGCGATCGATCGCGAAATTGGCCATTGCGGCCATGGCGGTGTGCGCTCTGTCGGTCTGCGCCGGTCCCGCTTCGGCGGATTGCGAGGCAGACTGTTCCACCGAAATCGCCTCCGACGAGATCACCGAGGACATCTCCTCGAGTACCTCCGGTCTGGCCCTCGCCGTTCCGAACATGATCGGCATGAGCGTGGGACTGGTGCTGCCGCTGTTTCGCCTGGCGCCGCAGACCATCGCGCGTTTCATCGTGCCGCCCGACCAGTTCGACGCCTTCGACAACATCATCACGCGCGAGAGCGGGTGGAACACCTTCGCCATCAACCCGCACTCCGGCGCCTACGGCCTGCCGCAGGCGCTGCCGCCGGAGAAGATGTCCACGCACGGCATCGACTGGCCGTACAACCCGGTCACCCAGATCCGTTGGGCCTACGACTATATGAACCAACGCTACGGCAGTCCGAACGGAGCCTGGGCATTCTGGCAGGCGCACGGCTGGTACTGACGCGATGAGCTCGACATACCGGTAGTGCCGCCCGGTAACGATTGTGACCCCCCGCGCGCGCCTGGCAGAATCGAAGAGAGGGTTGCGAGCACCTGACTGCTGCTGCCCGTGGAGTTGTGTCCCCCGCGGGTGTCGGGCTAACGAAAGGCATCGGCCATGTTCGTGCGTGTGTTCGCCCTGTCCGTCATAGTCACTGTGTTGTCGCTGGTGGTCGCGCTGATCTACGGCGGACCCGAGGCGCTGGTTCTGGCCGCGATCCTCGGCGTGCTCGAGGTGTCGCTGTCATTCGACAATGCCGTGGTCAATGCGTCTGTCCTGCAACGGATGAGCAAGTTCTGGCAGCGCATGTTCCTGACCGTCGGCGTACTCATCGCGGTCTTCGGCATGCGGCTGGTCTTCCCGCTGCTCGTCGTGGCCATCACCGCACATCTGGATCCGGTGAAGGCCCTCGAGTTGGCGCTCAATCCGCCGCCGGACGGAATGGCCTACTTCTCGGACGGACGACCGAGTTACGAAACGCTGCTCAACGAGGCCAATCCCAAGATCGCCGCCTTCGGCGGAATGTTCCTGCTGCTGCTGTTCCTGAACTTCGTCTGCGCCGAACGCGAGACGACCTGGCTGTCCTGGTTGGAGCGCCCGCTGGCCCGGCTCGGCCGGTTCAACATGTTCACCACCATCGTCTCGCTCATCCTGCTGGTGCTGGTCGCGGGCTTCGTCGCCCCGGACGACAAGGCCGATGTGGTGATGGTCGCGGGCGTGCTGGGCATGGTCACCTACATCCTCGTCGACGGGCTCGGCGCGCATTTCGACCACGAGATCGACGAGGAGGGCCGCGCCCCCTCACCCGCCGCGGTACTGGTCGGCAAGGCCGCGTTCTTCACCTTTCTCTACCTCGAGGTACTCGACGCGTCGTTCTCGTTCGACGGCGTGATCGGCGCGTTCGCCATCACCGCGGATCCGATCGTCATCGCCCTGGGCCTCGGCCTGATCGGGGCGATGTTCGTCCGGTCGATCACCGTCTATCTGGTCCGCAAGGGCACGCTGTCGGAGTACGTGTACCTCGAGCACGGCGCGCACTGGGCGATCGGCGCGCTGGCATTCGTCCTGCTCTATTCGACCGGCCACCACATCGACGAGATCACCACCGGCCTGCTCGGCGTGGCCATCATCATCGCGGCCTACCTGAGCAGCGTCGTCTACAACCGGCGGCATCGCTCGCCGAACGGCGAGCCCGCCTCGGATATCGAACTAAGCGCGCCCCCACGCGAATACGTCGGCCCGGCGCAGTAACGCGCCGCTAACGCGTACGGTCGATCACCCCGCGCAGATACGCCGCCTGCCCGGCGTGCTGCAGATCGTCGGAGATCACGCTGACCAGCCGCACGCCCAGCGTGACGGGCGGATCCCAGCGACGGTCGACGACCCGGGGCAGATCCGCGTCGGTGAGCCCCTTCAGGAAGTCCAGGGACTGCTGATGCACCGCGTCGTAGTAGCCGGTGAGCAGTTCGGCCGACGCGGTGATCCGCCCGACCTCGGCCGCGCTGTGGCCGTAGCCGATATCGGCCGGATCGACCGGCAGGGCGAATCGCTCGAACCAGCCCTGTGCGGTCCACACCTGTTCGACGCCCGCGACCTCGGCGACGTGGTCGTCCTGCACTCGGGCCAGATGCCAGATCAGCCAGGCGATGGAATTGGCCTCCGGGTCGACCCGATAGGTCAGCGCGTCCTCCCCCAGGCCGTCGACCGTATGGTGGACCACCTGGCGAATCCGCTCGAACGCATCGGTCAGCACCTCGGCGCTGGTCATGAGTCGCTCCCTCCCATGAAGTCGTCGTCTGCGCCCCCGACGCTACTCACACCCACCGACACATTCGCCAATCGCCCGATCATGGCCAGGGCCGCGGCGCTGTAGGACCGGCTGGCCGCGGCCGGGCGGCGGGCCGGATAGTTCGATCGATGCGTCACCACCACGCCGTCGGCGCTGATCACGGTCGCATCCACCACGGTCGCAACGCAATTGCCGCCCGCCTTGGCGACCAGATCCACCACCACCGCGCCCGAGCCGAGGGCCGCCAGCCCCGCCGGATCGATCAGAATCGGCGCGCGCGAACCACGCCGGGCCGCGGCGCACACCACCAGATCGGGTTTGGTATCGCGGATCCAATCGCGAATCAGCGCCGGATCACCCACGGCGTTCGTCCGGAAATCGCAGGGCCCCAACGCCGTGACCATCGCTCGTTGCTCATCGCGATTGCCGACCACCACCGGCGGCTCGTCCCCGCAGGCATGCGCCGTCTCGAGCGCCGAACGCCCGGCCTGCCCACAGCCGAGCAGCAGCGACCGGATCGGCCGTCGATGCGCGGGAACCAGCCGCCGCCCCGCTCGATACGCCACACTCCCGGCGATGCGGCTCATGGCGGTCAGCGCATCCGCCGCGGGCAGCTGCCCCGGCGAAACCGATTCGAAGGCAACCGATTCCACCCCCAGCGCGCGCAGGCTCGCGATCTGCGCGGCCCGATGGATGGGATCCTGGAAACCGACCAGGGTCAGCCCCCGCCGACGCGGCATCGACTCCACCGGGAATACCGGCGGCTTCACCCACGCGACCAGATCGGCGGGCGCGAACACCTCCGCGCCCGAGCCGACCAGCCGGGCACCGGCCGCGCGGTACGCCGCGTCGTCGAATCCGGCGTATCCACCCGCCCCGGACTGCACCACGACCGCCACATCCGCCGCGGTCAGCCGCCGCACATCCGCGGGCACGAGCGCGACCCGCCGCTCCCGCGCCGCCGTCTCCCGCAGTACGCCCACGATCACGGCAACACCACCGAATCCACCTCCGCCAGATCGTATTCGGCCAGCGCGGCGGGGTAGGTGAGCCCGCCGGTGAGCCGTTCCACGAACCGCTCCAGCCGATCGAACAGCTCATCGGTCAGCGCCCGCGACTCCTGGCGCGGGGCCTTGCGCGGCGCGAGCACATTGAGCCGCACCCCGCGCCGCGGCGACCCGGTGCGATCCAGGGCCACGCTGTCGACCCCGGCCGCGATCAGCAACAGATCCTCGAGGACCGCCCCGGAGTGGATGCCCGCGGCGTCGAGCATCGGCTCGTCGAACACCACCGTGAGGAACATGCCCTCGGCACGGCCCAACGGCCGCAGCGCCTTACGCCCCTGCCGCCGCTCGATCCCGTCGATCAGCTCGAGCGATCGGACGAGTTGCTCGCGCATGATCTTGCGATTGTGTTCGAAGTAGCTCTCCGGGGTGTGCTCGATGACCGCTCGTGCCAGATGGGTGGTCTCGCGTTGGAAGGCGACGGTGAGCCGGGATCGAATCAGATCCAGCCACTCGGAATCACCGGTGCAGGCCGCACCGATCTTGCACGGCCCGAAGGCGTTGTATCCCTTGGAATTACCGGTGATCGTCAAGACTCGGTCGTAGAGCCGCACCGGCCCCGCGTCGGTGGTGACCTCGAGCGCCGCGATGGGCAGATGTTCGGCGACCATCTGATCGAAGGCCATATCGCAGATCACCCGCGTCCCCGCCGCGGCCAGTACCCGCGCGACCTCCAGCAGCTGCTCCCTCGAATACCGCGCCACCACAGGATTACCCGGCAGCGTCAGCGCCACTCCGCACAGCTCGCCGGAGCGCCGATACCGATCCAGACATTCCGCCAGCGCCCGCGGATCGATCGCGAAGCGGTCGTCCGGAGTCGCCGGGCAGGTGACGATCCGCAGACCGGACTTCTGGATGTGGATGGCCGCGCTCTTGTAGAAGCCCTCGGGGCAGACGATTACGCCGCCCGGCCGTGCCAGCGTCGCGACGGCCTCCTCCAATAGCACCGTGCTCGAATACGGGCATACGACGACCTCATCGGGCCGCACGGCGTCCAGCCGCCCGAACAGCTTGTGCGCGGCCAGTTCCCGCAGCGCCAGGGGCTGGCGCTTGTCGTAGAGCCGTCCGTCGGCGTACTCCGGCGGCGGTTCGGTGTGCAGCAGTTCGCCCCACGCCCGATCCAGGGCGCTGGTGGCGGCGGCGTCCATCGGCAGACCGGTCTCGCCGTGATAGGCGTCGATGATTCCGGAGTAGACCCGCCCGCCCGTGCCCTCGAACAGCGACCGCGGTGCCAGAGCGCGGCGCACCAGCCGTTTACGCACCTCCGACCGATCCGACAGCGCCCGGATGTCGGCGACCATGTGATCCGAGCTCACGACTGCCCGGCTTCGACAACCGGCTCGCCGGGCGCGGGGATGCGCTCCCACGCGTGGGCGAGGGCATCGCGGAACAGGTCCCGGCAGTCACCCTGCGTGATCCGCTCGAATTCGGACAGCGGCGGCGCGCCCGCGATATCGCCGACCACGATCGCCGAACCGATCTGGCGCAGTTCGTACAGCTTCTCGAAGCGCCGGATCGCGAAGGCCACATCGTGTTTGAGCACCGAGAAGCGGGTGGCGACACGGGCCTGACGCGAATAGTCGTACTCGCCGACGCAGACATAGCGATCGTCGACGATCAGCATGCTCTGGGCATTGCGCGCGTGTTGCCGTTTGACCAGAACGGTTTCCACACCCGAGCGCGCCTGCCACCACAGCTTGTCGTCATAGGGCCAGACGTCCTCGATGCGATCCAGCACATACATGCGGCGCACCTGGACCTTCGGCTCGTGTACATCGTCGGCCAGCCGGACGATCGCCGCGTGGTAGTCGTCGCCGACGTCGCCGCCGATGGTGCCCAGATCGGCGGTATGTATCGCGCGGATGGACAGTTCGGCCTGTTCGAGAATGGTCAGCCAGTCATTGATGGTGTTCCATTCCCACACCGTCGCGCTGCGCGAGGAGATCTGGGCCAAAATCTCCTCGGCCCGGTCGAGCTGCCGGGAGGCGATCAGCCGCAGCGGTTCGATGTCCTCGGTCGAGGTTCGCGCATCGATCACGCTCTGCGCGATCGACAGCACCCGCTCGACCACATCCGGATCCTTGCCCAGCAGGATATTGAATCGCATGCGCAGGTCGTAGTGCCCGCCGGAGGTGTCGGCGGCGGTATCGTGCACGGCCGCCATCGGAAGTTCCTCGCCCAGCGCCGAGCTCAACCGTTCGCGCAGCGATAGCGGCGGGACTCTCGTCCCGTTCTCGATCTGCTGAATCAGACTGCGCGAGCAGTCTGCCTTTTTCGCGAGAGCGGCCTGCGTGTACCCCCGCTCCGTGCGGAGGCGGCGCACCAGTTGACCGATCGGCTCCCCACTCGCATGCCCAGAGAGTGTCACGGTGCCCGATTCTAGCCACAGATATGCCAGCGCGTGTCAATCAAATAGCGTGCCAAACTTTTTGGGGGCAAACCGCCCATCGACGGGTGATTGTAGCGATACACCAATCGGCTTCAATGCGATCCGCCTCGCCCAAATGCGCAGGCATCAGCATCATTTCGCGCATTGATCTCCCGACCCCGGGCTCAGTCGCGACAAAATGTCGACATTATGACTCACAGTAGGCATTTCGGCCACAAAAATATCCCGATGTGGCACTGCGCTTACATTGACACTCGGGAGCGCCGCTTTCTAGCATTTAGTGACGGCCATTGCTTCTCAGAGCTCGATGGCCTCGACAACCGAGGAGGGGCCCGTCCCATGGCACTCCGGATCACCGCCTGGTTGATCACCAGCGATCTCAGTCCCGAATTCGCGCAGTACCTACCGACCGCACAGAGCGGCGTCTGGACCCTGAGCTGGTTGCCCGAGGCCGCGCTGACCCGCGACCAGGCCATCAGCGGCATGGTGCTCGACGAAACCCTCAGCGACCCCAGGCTGGTGCACAACGGCCTCGCCTGGGAGCTGGCCGCCTTCCGCGCGGCAGAGCTGGGAATCACCCTGGAGCGAGCCCTGATTCGCCTCTACGGCCGCATTGTCGCCCACGCCGGAGACGGCGAACCCGAATCGTCCCGGGGGGACGGGCCCGGCCGGCCGCTCATCGCGGTCGGCCGGGTATGACCCGGTCCCGTCACATCGCGGGCAGCTGCGCGCCCTGCACCACTTCGATATCCAGCTCTATCCGCACGGTGGTCCCGACCGCCGCGACCCCGGCCCGCACGATCGCGTTGTAGTCGATGGCGAAATCGTTGCGGTGCAACAGTGTTTCGGCGTGGAAGGCGGCGCGCACCCCGCCCCACGGATCCGGTCCGAACCCGCCGTAGGTCACGTCGAGTTCGATCGGCCGCACCTGCCCGTGCAGGGTCAGCTCGCCCGGCATGGTGAAGGTATCCGCCCCGGTGCGATGAAATCCCTTGGCCGCGAACGAGATCAACGGATAGCGCTCGGCGTCCAGGAACTCCGCGGAGCGCAGGTGATCGTCACGCATCCCGATTCCGGTATCAATACTCGCCGACTTGATCTCCGCGAGTCCGCTGGACTGCTCGAAACTTTCGGCGATGTCGAGCCGCCCGCTCACCTCGGCGAACCGGGCCTTGATACTGGCGATCCCCAGATGCCGCGCGGTGACCTGCACCGTCGAATGCACCGGATCGATGGTCCACGGCCCGGGCGGCGGGGTGGCGATGGCGCCCGCCTCGGGCTCGAGCACGACATCGCCGAGCCGCCCGGAACCGTCACCGGCCACCCGGGCGATCTGCGCGATCGGCCGGAAGCCGGGCGCGGTCACCACCGCCGTGTGCACACCCGCGGGCAGCGGCTCGGTGGCCGCGGCCCCGGTCGCGTCGGCCACGGCCCGCGCCAGCTGCCGCCCGCTCGAATCCGTCACCGTCAGAACGGCATCCGGCACCGGCCAACCCTCGGCGGTGTGGATGCGCGCGGTCAAACCACTCATTGGAACTACCCGCTTACGCCGTCGTTTCCTCGTAACCCAGCCGCACGTCGTGGGTGATCTCGCCGCCGGCCACGGTGACCCGGCTGGTCGCGGGCGGATAGCCACGGGCCACCACGGTGTACTCACCCTCGGGCAGATCGGTCACCACATAGTGTCCGCTCTCATCCGTCCGCGCCGTAGCGATCACGTCACCGTGCCGGTCGAGCACCGCGACCTGCGCGTCGGGCACCATCCGGCCCTCGGCCCACGCGGACCCGGTCAGCACCGTCATCGGCACGAGGTCGACGTCGTGGCGTAGCAGGCCGCTGTCGGGCACCGTCAATGTCGTTGCGCTGGGCCGCATATGGTCGGCGACCGCCACCAAAGTGTAGGTGCCCGACACCACGCCCTGGCAGACGTAGGCGCCGTCCTCGCGGGTGACCGCCGCGCCCACGACCTCGCCGCGCAGGTCGGTGAGGGTGACCGTGGCCCCGCCGATCGGCTCGCCGGTCCCGGCCGAGCGCACCACGCCGGACAGCTCGCCCGAACCGAGCAGCGTGATGTCCAGCGCCTGCGATCCGTCGCCGATGCTCACATTCACCGCGGCGGGCTGATGGCCACCGGCCGACACGATCAGCACATAGTGTCCCGAGGCGGGCGCGCCGATCCGATAGCCGCCGTCGTGACCGCCGGTACCGCGCGAAACCTGATGTCCGCGTTGGTCGATCAACGTCAGCGCGGCCCCCGGCACGGGATGTCCGTCCTCGCGGTGCACCCGCCCGCCGACCAGATGCGGCAGATCCTCACCCTCGGGATATCCGGCCGATTCGGACTCGGCCAGCTGCGCCACCGCACCGGAATACGCGGCATTGCCGTTGGTGGCCATCGGCGCGCGCGCGGCCACGGGCACGGCCGTCCGCGCACCCGCGGTCACCCGCGCGTGCCCGTTTCCGATCTCGTTGCCCGCCAGGGCGAACCGGTCGCCGGCGTCGTGACCCACGGCCGCGAATTCGGGTTCGGGCGTCCGGGTCCGCGCGGGCTCGTCCGGAGCCTTCGGCGCGGCGGCCGGTGCGCCGGAATCCTGCAGCGGAATCTCCTTCATGAACGACAGCACCAGCGTCGCCAGCAGCGCCACCGCACCGGCCGCGTAGAACACCCCGTGCAGCGAGTTGGTGAAGCCGATCAGAATCGGCTCCTTCACCTGTGCGGGCAGTTCGGCCAGACCGCTGGTATTGCTCTGCAGCTGGCTCAGCTTCTCGGTGTCGAAACCGGGCGGCAGCTTACCGCCGAACGCGTCGACGATGCGGTGCGGCAGCAGATTGAACAGGATGGTCAGGAACACCGCCACACCCAGCGTGCCGCCCATCTGCCGGAAGAAGGTGGCCGATGCGGTCGACACACCCATATCCGAACGGGGACCGGCGTTCTGGGCCGCGATGATCAGCGTCTGCATACAGCCGCCGAGGCCGAAGCCGATCACGCCGCTGTAGAGCAGCGGCTGCCACAGCGCGCTGTCGAAGTGCACCTGGGCGTAGAGCAGGGTGCCGACGGCCACGATGAAGGTGCCCAGCACCGGCAGGAATTTGTAGCGTCCGGTGAATCGCGTGATCTGCCCGGCGATCTGGGAGCCGAGCATGATGCCCAACACCATCGGCAGCATCATCAGACCGGCCTTGGTCGGCGAGAAGCCGCGCACCACCTGCAAATACAGCGGAACCATCGAAATGCCGCCGAACATCGCCACACCGACGATGAAGCCGCCCAGAATGGTGACGCTGAACGTGGAGCTCTTGAACAGCCGCAGCGGAATCAGCGCCGCGTCCTTCATCACGTACTCGACGAACACGAACAGCAGCAGGCCGATGACGCCGATCGCGTAGCAGACCAGCGCCTTACGCGATTCCCAGCCCCAGCCGCGGCCCTGTTCGGCGACCACCAGCAGCGGCACCACACAGATCGCCAGTGCGATCGCGCCGAACCAGTCCACGCGATGGTTCTGCCGCTGATGCGGGGTGTTGAGCACCCGCGCCACCACCAGCAGCGCCAGCGCGCCGATCGGCACGTTCACCAGGAACACCCAGCGCCAGCCGTCCAGACCCCACAGGTGGTCGAAGCCGGAGAACCAGCCGCCCAGCACCGGACCCAGCACGGTCGCGCTGCCGAACACGATCATGAAGTAGCCCTGATAGCGCACGCGCTCTCGGGCCGGGACGATATCGCCGATGATGGTGAACGCCAGCGACATCAGGCCACCGGCTCCCAGGCCCTGGAAGGCGCGGAACCCGGCCAGCTCGTACATCGAGGTGGCGAAGGTGCACGCGAACGAACCGGCGACGAAGACGCCGATCGCGATGAGATAGAACGGCTTACGGCCGTAGATGTCGGCGAGTTTGCCGTACAGCGGGGTGCTGATCGTCGCGGTGATCAGATACGCCGTCGTCGCCCATGCCTGCTGATCGAATCCGTGCAGGCTGTTGGCGATCCGCACGATCGCCACGCTCACGATGTTCTGATCAAGGGCGGCGAGGAACATGCCGAGCAGCAGTCCGGACAGGATGGTCAGGATCTGCCGATGCGACAGTGACGTGCTCGCACCCGCCTCCAGGTTCGGCGGCTGCGCTGCCGCCGGTGCCTGGGTGGTCGAATTCGTCATGGTTGAGGCCCTATTTCGGTTCGGCTGTCGGTGGTGGGGTTGCTTCGATACTGCTGTTGAGTCGGTCGAGCAGGGTGATGAGTGTGCCGCGGTCGTGCGCGGGCCAGTCGGCGAGAATCTCGGCCATCCAGAGATTGCGCAGCCGGCGGTTCTCCTCGAATACCCGCTGCCCCTCGTCGGTGGCGGCCAATACGCACGCTCGGCCGTCGATCGGATCGGCCCGGCGCTCTACCAGGCCGTGCGCCACCAGCGTTCGGGTTTGTCTGCTGATGGTCGAGATCTCGGCGTGCAGCTGTTCGGCGAGTTTGCCGGTGCGCTGCGGGCCGTCGTGTACCAGGCAGAACAGCACGGCGTAGGCGAGCTTCTCCAGCCCGTCCGGACCGTGTTTGGCCAGTTGTGTCTTCGCCCGATTGATCGCGCGCACGAACCGGATCAGCTGCGCGCCGAGACGATCCGCGTCGTCGAGGGCGAGCGCACTGCGGTCCAAGCCGGCGGTGGTCATCGGGATACCCCTCTTACCCATGAGCTTTCAGTGTTTGGTTAGCGCCTACAACTAGTTGCCTATGCCAACTATACGCACGGCCCGGGCCCCGTCCGCAAATCGTTTTCTCAGAACAGGGTCATGGGCTCGGTCGGCGCGGGCTCGGGCAGCGGCTCGAGTTCCGGCCGGCGCGCGCGGACGTCGGCATGGAAACGACGTGCCAGTACCAGCGCTTCGGCGTTGTCGGGGGTGTGGATGAATACGGTCGGCGAACGGCCCTCGGTCAGCCAGTCGGCGCAGATGTCCACCCAGCGCCGCCAGCCCGCGATGGTGGCCTCGGCATCGTCGCGGCCGATGTAGCGCACGATCGGCCGATCGGTCAGCGCCCGGGTACGCAACGCCGTGCGCGGCTTACGCGTCCACGCGTCGCGCTCGGTGGCGCTGTTCGGTCGCGTCGCGAACAGCGTTGTGGTGTCGAACGGCATCCACTCCGCATCCGCCCGCGACAGCACATACTCCAGCTGCCGCGCGGTCTGCTCATCGTCGAAGAAGGCGCGGTGGCGGACCTCCACGGCATAGCGATGCTCCGAAGGCAGCAGACGCAGAAAGCGGGCCAGCGCACCGAGTTCGCCCGGCGCGAAGGACGGAGGCAGCTGGATCCACAGCGCGTGCGCCCGCGGCCCCAGCGGTTCCATGGCGTCCAGAAACGCCCGCACCTCGCCCTCGACCTCGGTCATCCGCCGTTCGTGGGTAATGACTTTCGGCAACTTGACCACGAATCGGAAGTCCGCGTCGGTCTGCTCGGCCCACGACTGCACCGTGCGCCGAGCCGGCGTCGCGTAGAAGGTGGTGTTGCCCTCGACCGCATTACACCACCGCGCATATCCGCGCAGCCGCGCCCGCGCATCGGGCTGCCGATCCTGCCAGGCAGGATGCGTCCACTGCGCACATCCGACGTAGAGCTGCATGATTTCGACGGTACTAGCCGTCCAGATACTCCGACGGCGCCCGGTCGACCAGCCAGACACCCTTGGCGCTGACGAAGAACGGATGGCCGTCGGCGGCCATCCGACCCGCGTCCACCCGCAGCACCACCGGTGCGCCGCGACGCGCGCCGACCTTGGTCGCGGTATCCATCGTGTCGGTCTCGGCGTTTGGATATACGCACCATCCGTTTGTCGTCCATCTTCCGGTCATGGCACCGCCGAACAACCCGGTGGCCAAGCGATTTACGCCGGCGGCAGGGCCGCGGCGGTGTGCAGGCGGCGCAGGCACAGGGCCAGTTGGATGTCGAGGGCACGCTCGGGGGTGCGCCAGTCGGTGCCGAGCAGGGCGGTGATCCGATCCAGGCGCTGGGTGACGGTATTGACGTGGATGTGCAGGCGCGCGGCGCTTTCGGCGCGGCTGGAGCCGGTGGCGAAATAGGCTTCCAGGGTGGCCAGCAGCGGCGTGCCGCGCCGGGTTTCGTAGTCGATGAGCGGGCCGAGGGTGTGGCTCAGGAAGCCGAGCACGTCGTGGGTGTCGCCGACCAGCAGACCGGTCACACCCAGATCGGCGGTGCTCGCGGCCGCGCCGCGACGATCGAGGGCGTGCAGCAACCGGACGCAGCGTTCGGCCTCGGCATGGGCGCGGGCCACACCGGCGGGCAGCGCGACCGGACCGGAGCCGCCCGCGGTCACCGGCGTGGCGAGGGCGCGGGTGAGTTCGGCCGCGACCGACCGCGCTGCGGCCGTGGGATTTTCGCCGGGTAGCAGCAGCACGGACTGATCGCCGCGGGCGGCCGCCAGACCGCGGCGGACCAGCGCGTAGGCGGTGGCGTGCGCGGGCGCGCGGCGGTGACCGCCGTGCTCGGCCACCACCAGGACGTAGGCGCGATCCGGATCGAATGTCAGTGGCGCGGCGCGGGCCCGCAGGGTCTCGGCGTCGATTCGATCGGCGAGCAGATCGTCCAGCAGCGCGCCGCGCACCCGGCCCTCGGCCTCGGCGATACCGCGGCGGAACAGCAGCAGCATCGCGGTGGTCTGGGCGGCGCGTTCGAGGATCCGGCGGTCCGAAGAGGACAGCTCACCCGGGCACCGCAGGACCAGCACGCACAGCGTCTCATTACCCGCGCCACCGGGCGCGGCCCACAGCTCGCCCATATGCGCGGTGCGTCCCAACCGTTGTGCGGCACAAACGATCTCGTGTATCGATTCGGCGTCGGCGAGCCGATCGCCATGCGCGACCCCGACCTCGGCGAGCGACCGCCCGTCCGGGCCGAGCACCCGCAGCGCGCCGCCGAGGATATCGGCGGCCACCGCCGCGATATCGGCCACACCGCCGCCGCGAACCACCAGATCGGTCATCCGATCGTGCGCCTCGGCTGCCCGCTCGACGGTCGAATTATGTTCCCGCAGCGCCTCGTTGGCGTCACTCAACTCCGACAGCGCGGTACTGATCTCGCTGAGCAACCGCGCCGAGTCCAGTGCGATGGCGGCATGGGCGGCCAGCGAACCGAGCAGCGCCATCTCCTCGGGGGCGTAGCGGCGCACGCTGCGATGCGAGGCGAACAGCACCCCGATCACGCGCTCGCCCAGTTTCATCGGCACGCCCGAAATCGCCACGATCCCTTCATCCTTCACGGCCTCGTCGATTCCGGCGGTGTGCCGGAAGCGCAGATCGTCGAAGTAGTCCGCGGACCAGTACGGCATCCCGGTCTCGGCGACCAGCCCGCCGAGCCCCGCGCCGGTCGGCAATCGGCACGCGCGGAAGATGCGCGAGACCGACCCGTCGGTGACGCGGACATAGGTGTCCCCGCGCTGCGGATCGGGCAGGGATATATAGGCGATATCGGCGCGCAGCAGCCTGCGGGCGCGATGCACGATCGCCCGCAGCACCGCGTCGACATCGCGCAGCGCGGCCAGATCGCTCGCGGTATCGAACAGCGCCGCCAGCTCCGCCTCCCGCCGCGCACGCCGATCCAGCAGCGCCCGCACCCGCAGCGCGGCGAGTTTGGCGTCCTCGAGCCGCGCGAGTTCGGCCGCCGACGCGCCGCCCGCCCGGGCCGCCAGCACCGGGGCCTCGAACTCGACCGCGGAGGCCTCCCGTTCGAGTAATCCGAGGAAGACCTCCCAACTCATAGCACCCATTCTGAATCCGCCTGCCCGCCCGGACATGTGATTCGACGCCATATCCAACGCGCCGATTACGTGCCCGGCACACGTAGGAGTCGCCGGTCGGATCTTCGTAGCGTCATCGTGTGAGAATCGCGACCATCGTCCTGGCCTGCGTCTGCGTCTGCGCGATACCTGTGCGCTGAACGGTCAGCACTGACCGTCGGCGAGCACCCAGTAGTTGTCGCCGGTCTTCTTCAGGCTGTGCACGACGAGGGTGTTCCACAGGCCCATGGCGTCGCCGGAGCCGTTGGCGAAGGTATTGCCTCCGGACTGATGGGCACGTCCGGCCTGGGTGTGGGCGTAGTTGGAGGCTTTCACGCATTCGGTCGCGGGCGGGGTCGTGGTGGTCGGCGGGGGCGTCGTCGTGGACGGCGGCGTGGTTCCGGTGGTCAGGTCGTGGACCATACCCATGATCGCCTTCATCTGCGGCCCCGCGTGTTCGGCATAACCGCCGCCCGCATAGCCCCACCAATCCCAGCAGCCGTTCGGATTACCGAGATTCGTCGAGGCCGCCGCCTGCGGATACAGCACCACGAGATTGTTGGTATCGGCGTATTCGTTGAGATAGGCGTACTTCATGAACTTGTCGCCGAACGCCCCCGCGGCCGGATCGCTGTAGCCGTACCCCTGCTTACACCCATGCAGCGCGACCAGTAACTTGCACGAACCCCCCGACGCACAGGCGGCCGGAACATAGGCGAACCCATTGGCGTCCATACTGATCGAGGCCGCCGACCCCCCGGCGTACCTACCCTGATCGAACCGAATCAACGTGCCGTTCAACGCCGACGCCGGGCCCCGCACCCCGCCCAGCAGATGCGCGAGCATATCGTGCTCGGGATCATTGCCGCAGCTGTTCACGAACGGCGACGCGGTAGCGGAACACGCCACCGGCCCCAACGGACTCACCCACGCATGCCCCGCCGCGGTGCCGTTGTCGTACACCACATCCGCCCCGAAATCCCGGTAATACCTGGCCAAATCATCATTGACCGCCGCGACCACGGTGTTGTCACTGCTCCCGTGATACAGGTACACCTTCGCCCCGCTCAGCAGCGACACCGCGTCCACGGTCCCCTTCCCCGCCCGATCCCTGGTCTCCTGCTCCAACTGCGCAGGCGTCTTCCGCGCCTGATAGGTCTGCATACACGCGTACTGCGCGGTATTCACACTTCCTTGCGCACAGTCATAGGCCCCCGCGGTGAATATCCCCGCCCCTTTGAAAGTTCCGGAATAGGCAACATGCAACTGATTGGCCATATACCCACCCGAAGACACCCCGGCCACATACACACCATCGATCTTGTAGCCGGCCAACGTCCCCGAAACCGGTTGCGGCGCAGCCGCGAACGCAACCCCGGCCACCAACGCGGACCCGATCACCGCCGCAGCCAACAGAAGTCGTTTCATCGTCGAACCCTTCATCGTGCGAGGGTTCAGATATTTCCCCAACCGCTGTGACCGCGACCACGTCCGCCAGACCCATATCTCCGCACCCGAATATGGTTCCCCCACCCACAAAAACCGGCCGGGCGGTTGTGCGGTGACATCCAGCGGAGGCCCTACGCCCCCAACATTCCGATCTCGGTGTTCAACGCGGCGGCCTGCCTCGACAGCGCTGCCGCGTCGGGCCGGTCGCCCACCCGGGCGGCCAGTTCACCGCGGGTGATGACGACCAGCGAATCCAGATCGTCGTCGCTGGCGGGCTCGATACGCATGCGACCCTGCGCCAGGGCCAAGCGGGTGTGCGGGCTTCCGGCGTCGAGCAGCTGACGTAGGTCGTCCGGCGTTACCTTCGACTTGTCGGCAGTCATGGTTGCCGTATACCCGAGACGCTAGTCCCCATTCCCCCGGCGGCGCAGGAACAGGATCTGGTCGCCGTAATCGGCCAGCGGCCTGGTCTGACCCGCCTGCCGGATACCGCTGGCGGGCAGGTTGGTGAGCTTGGCGAACATGGCCGTATTGCCGAACGCCGCCCGCACCTGGGTCTCGGAGGCGTAGTCGGCGCCGTACTCGGCGAGCATGGCGAAATCCAAGGGCGCCAAGGGTTTGTCCAGCGGGGGCTGTCCGGCGGGACGCCCGAGGGCGGCGTACTGGGTGGCCGAACCGTCGGCGTACCAGCACAATTCGTAGGCCAGATTCTCGGTGGTGCTCACCGCGATGACCGGCCAGTCCTGCGAAAGCCGCAGCGCCAGCGGATGTTTGCCCACCGGCGCGAGCTCCCAGTTCAGGCTCATCACCGAAATCCAGTGCCCGCCCGAACGCTCGATCAGCACCACATCGTCGCCGAGCCGCTCGGTCAGATTCAACTCCGGATCGGCCATGGCCGACTGGATCTTGTGCACACCGTGGAAGAAGCCACTGCCGACCGGACGCACATCGTCGACGGAATACGCCGCCACCACGGCCGCCCGCACCTGCGCCAGGGCGTCGGGCGCGGTGCAGCGCACGCTGAGCGTGCCGAACGAGTGGGCGATATCGACGGGTTTGGAGGGCAGATCCGGCAGCGCCCCGGCGATCAACGGCTTCAGGCCCACCAGGCCGAGCTTCCAGTTGATCTCCTCGATGGTGCTCAGATCACCGGAGGTCTGATACAGGATCTGCTGCTGGGTGAGCCGCGCGGCCCGATCGAGGGTCGCGGTGTCCAGCTTCTGCAGGGCGGCGAGGGTCTTACTGGTGAATTCCAGTTCCTCGATCGGGGTTTCGCGCAGCCGCGTCGTCATCGCGGAGGTGGTCCACGCGGAATAGCGCTCGCGATACATGGCCAGCGCCTGTTTACGCGGACGGCCGATCATCAGGGTGCGCAGCAACATGTTCAGGCTGGCCAGGAATCGGCCCGCCGAATCCGGATCGGCCGCGAACAGCCCCGCGCGGATTCGCACGGCCTCCGAACTCGCCGCGACCGCCGAACCGGGATCCAACCGGCACAGCCACACCCCGCATTTGGACAACCCGTCGGCGCATACGCCCGCGGCCTGCGGATACTGCTGGGCCACCTGGTGATACGCGTCGCAGGCCTGCCGGATGGTCGCCGTCGCCAATTCGCGGTGGCCGATGGTGCGCGCGGCCTGTTCGAACAGCCGCATCGCCTCCTGCACCTGCCCGGCGAACTGCGCGCTCACATGTCCGGCGGTCAGCCAGCGCAGCCGGATCAGCACGGCCTCCTGGGCCGGTTCCAGCGCGGCCGGCGACCGATCGCGTTCGGTGCCATCCTGTTTGGTGGCCATGAACGCCTTGGCCAGTTCGACCAGCGAGGTGGCCAGCCGCAGCTCGGACTCGTCGGTCCGCTCCTGAGCGGCGATCCGTCTCTCGTCGGCCACCTGTTGCTCGATGGCGCTCAACTCCATCGCGTTCCCAACTCCCGCATCACCTTCCACCTACGGTCGTCGAGCGGCCGCATTGTGCGTGGCCGAGTCTGCCACAGATTCGCGCCCGGCACCCGGTCGATGACGCGGACAACGAAGGACAGTCGAAACGCCCGGCTAGCGGGGCCGCACGGCATCGGGCGATTCGGGCAGGGTCTGGCCGCCGTCGACCGCGATCGCCTGCCCGGTGATGTATCCGGCCTCCGCCGTGGCCAGAAACGCCGCGAGGTGGCCGATATCGGCGGGAGAGCCCAGGACTCCGGCGGGGATGGCCGCGGTCATCCCGGCCAGATACTCCTCCCCCATCGCCGCCAATCCCTCGGTCATGATGTTGCCCGGCAGGATCGCATTGATCGTGATCCCGCGCGGGGCCAATTCGATTGCCGCGGTACGCATGAATCCGAGCTGCGCGGCCTTGGACGCGCCGTAGTGCGACCAGCCGGGATAGCCCGTGATCGGGCCGGTGATGGACGAGGTCAGCACGACCCGCCCCACGCCCGAGGCGGTGAGCGCGTCGAGGCAGGCCTGCACGACGAAGACCGTGCCCCCGAGATTCACCCGCAGCACCGAGGACAGTTCCGCGGCCGTCATGGTGGCCAGTGGGGCCTGGGGCATGATTCCGGCGTTGGCGCACAGCACGTCGATCCCGTCGAATGCCGCGAGCACCCCGGCGCTCATCTCCCGGCAGGATTCGGGATCGCCGATATCGGCGCATACGCCGAGCGTCCTCCCCGACCCGACCGCGTCCAGGGCGTCGGCCGCCCGTCGCACCTCCTCGGCCGTGCGGGCCACCACCGCCACATTCGCACCGGCCTTCGCGAACACCTCCGCGATGCCGTAACCGATCCCCTTCGTCGCACCCGTCACCACGACCGACTTTCCGCCGAGCTCGAACATTTCGCTCCTTCCGCGACGTGGGTCGGATCACATTCTTTTGACAGTCGTTCCGACCGGAACGAATATTGGTTGACCAGATGGTACGTCTTTGATGGAGGAATGCCATGTCGGTCACGGATACGGGAATTGTGAAATCGGCCTCCTCCACCGGGGGCCTGCCGCCCCTCGAACTCACCGAAAAGCAGCGGGCCGCGCTGGGGAAACTGGCCGAATTCCCGCTCCTGGACGCCATCTACGGCCGACGCTCCCGCCGCTTTCCGGTCGGCGGCGCGATTCCCGCGGGCCCGCTCGCCTTCACCAGCCGCCAACCGCCGCAGCCGCTCAGCGATCTGGAACGCGCGATCGTGCTCAATACGGTCGCGGGCTGGACCGGCTGGCATTTCGGCATCAGCCACCACCCCGGTTACGCCCCGGCCTGGCCGAACTACAACGGTTCGGCCACCGGCCGCACCTTCGGCTCCGCGGCGGGATTCCACACCAGCGAATTCTTTTTCACCGACGATTCCGGCACCTACTTCCTGCCGACCCGCGACGCGCCACCCGATCGCGTTTACGCCGAGGGCGAAGGCGCGGCCGAGGATCAGTTGAACGCCCTGCTCTCGCGCGTCATCAGATTGTCCGACAGCCGAATTCACATACCCCGCGAGGAACCGTATCTCGAGGGCCACAACACGTGGATCGCCAATCACCCCGGCTCACTGCTGGTGATCCCGGTCGCCGATATCGCCCAGCAGACCCTGGCCAATATCGCCTTCTTCACCCAGAACGGATTCGCGATCTACGACGACATCCACGACCGCCCCATTCCGGGCATCGAAAACTACCGGGACCGTTTACGTTTCACCGATCCGATGCCGCTGAGCTTCGTCGAGCAGTATTCGCTCACCGAGGCGACGGCCGAACTCATGGCCGCGGTGCACAACGGCCATCTGCTGCTGGGCGCGCTGGGCCTGGGCGGCTGGACCTTCGACGGCATCGATCGCCTGACCGTGCTGGGCGCGAGCGGCCGGGCCGATATTCCGGGCCTGGGCTTCCGCTACGACACCGATCCGCGCTGGGCGCAGCCCAATCCCACCGGCCTGCCCGGAATCTTCGAGGCCAGCTGCCGACCGCATCACCCGTCGATGGCCGCGGCCGTCGACGCGCTGGCCGAACGCAAATTCGGCCCCGGCGGCCCGTACCATCCGGCCACTCCCGGTCCGTTCGCCGACAATCCCGGCGTGCGCGCGGCGGCGGCCCCGTGGGATCGCCGCTTCCGCGAACTGCTTTCACTACAGGCGACCTACATCGATGAGACCTTCGGCAAGTTCCCCGGCACCGTGCCGAGCGTCTGGATCATGAACTACCTACAGGCCCAGCACATCGACCTGGACTTCTACGACACCGTCGCCACCGATACCGCCTACCTGTCGACGCATCGCGACCATCAGCGGATCTGGCATCCCACGGCCTGAGCGCCACATCCCGAAGGAGCAACGGCCATGTCCCACACCGCCGTCACCGATCAGACCCGCCGCCTGCTGGATCTGCCCGAGGGCGGCCGCTGATCGCCACGCGACGTTCAGCTTCCGTTCGCACGCGCTCCCGATCTTGCGAATAGGCTCCGCGTTCTGCGGTGATCGGCGCATTCTGGACGCAGCGAGGGGACTACGGAGGTATGGCCATGGCGCGTGCGGTGGCTCCGGTGGTGCGCGCGAAGGACGCCGCGCCCGATGAGGAGAAGGGCGACTCCTATCAGGAGCGGCTGGCCAAATATTTCCCGATCGAGACCAGCGGGCCGTATCTGGCCGCCTCGGCGGCGGTGACCGGTATGACCGATGCCGACACCACCTCCCGGACGGTGTGGATGCTGGCCATCTTCGCGGTCTTCGGCCTCGGCACGATTCCGCTGTTGCTCAAGCAGTATCCGGCGACGAGATATCGACATCGGTGGCTGCCCGTCGGCTTCGGCGTGGGCGCATTCGTCATCTGGGCCTACTCATTGGGCGCGCTGCCGCAGGAACTGCACATCTACAGCCCGATCGCGGCCGTGGTCCTGCCCATCCTGTACGGATTCGGCGCTAACTTCAGTCCGACGAAAGCCGAAGCCGCCAGCTGAACCACTCGAGAATCCGTGTTAACTTAATGGCGACGTGAAGCATCCATTCGATCGGAGTCGCCATGAGCTCTGCCGTCATCGTCGACGTCGTCCGCACACCGTCCGGCAAGGGTAAGCCCGGCGGCGGACTGTCCGGAGTGCATCCGGCCACTCTGCTGGCCGGCGTGCTGTCGGAACTGGTGACCCGCAACGATCTGGATCCGGCCCTGGTCGACGACGTGATCGCCGGATGTGTCACCCAGAGCGGCGAGCAGGCGTTCAATATCGCCCGCACGGCCGTGCTGGCCGCCGGATTCCCGGAGTCGGTTCCGGCCACCACGGTCGATCGCCAGTGCGGATCCAGCCAGCAGGCGGCCCATTTCGCGGCGCAGGGCGTCCTGGCCGGAGCCTACGACATCGCCATCGCCTGCGGAGTGGAGTCGATGTCGCGGGCGCCGATGTTCTCCAATGCGCAGGGCGCGGACGCCAATCGCGGGCCCATCGCGCACCGCTATCCGGAAGGTCTAGTCCAGCAAGGCATTTCGGCCGAGGTAGTCGCGGCTCGCTGGAAGTTCGACCGGGCCGCACTGGACGAATTCGCCGCCCGCTCCCATCACCTGGCCGCCGAGACCGCGGCCGCGGGCGGCTTCGCGAACGAATTGGTGGCCGCGGGCGAACTGACCGCGGACGAGACCATCCGCCCGAGCACCACCGCCGAGGGCCTCGCGGCCCTGCGACCCGCCTTCGTGAACGAAGAGTACGCCCGCCGCTTCCCCGAGATCGACTGGTCCATCACGCCGGGCAATTCCTCCCCGCTCACCGACGGCGCGTCCGCGGCGTTGATCATGAACGAGGACACCGCGAATCGACTGGGCCTGCGGCCGCGCGCGCGATTCCACTCGTTCGCGGTAACCGGCGACGATCCGCTGCTGATGCTCACCGCGGTCATCCCCGCGACCCGGAATGTGCTGGCGCGCGCGGGATTGACCATTGCCGACATCGACGCCTACGAGGTGAACGAGGCCTTTGCCCCGGTGCCGCTGATGTGGCAGCACGAGCTCGGGGCCGACCCGCAGCGACTGAATCCGCGCGGCGGCGCGATCGCACTGGGCCATCCGCTGGGCGCCTCCGGCACCCGTATCCTGGCCACCCTGGTCAATCATCTCGAGCAGACCGGCGGCCGCTACGGCTTGCAAACCATGTGCGAGGCGGGCGGTTTGGCCAATGCCACGATCATCGAGTGCTACCCAGAGGCCTGATAGGAACGACGACAGCTGTCGGGCACCAGATGTCCGGCGCGGACGAGCGCGTCGAAGGCGGCGCGCTTGTTCCGGCAGCAGTCGGTGGAGCAATCGGTGTGCATCTGCATCACCCGGTGCGCGCGCTCGGTGGACAGCGGCCGATCGGGGGCCGAATGTGCAGTCAGTGCAATGAAATCCGCTATCGAATACTCCATGGCGAACTCCCTGGGGTCGGGTGAAAACCAACCATGTCCGTAACTACACAGTAGCTCGGGAACGACCCATCGCCCCAGGACAAAGGCCGGACACCTGGTTGCCCGAAAACCATCGCCGAAACCGCGTCGTGTCCGGACTATTGCTGGTCAGAACGCGGTTTCCGGCTAATTTTGGGCACGGCGTCCGGACCGTGTCATTCGGAAACGTCCGGAAACGCCTGCTGCCTATGCCCGCCGCGCAGCGTGCCCTCCAGATACGCCGCCTTGCAGGCCCGCCGGGCGATCTTGCCGCTGGACGTGCGCGGAATCGATCCCGCGGGCACGAGCAGCAACTCGCGCACGGTCACGCCGTGCCGCTTGGCGATCGCGCCGCGCACCGTCTCGGCCACCGGTTCCGGATCCAATTTCGCTGCGCCGGTGTTCCTTTCGGCGACGATCACCAATTGCTCGGTGCCCGAGCCGATTCCGGCGCGCGCGGCCTCCGGTAGCTCCTCGGCCGCCACCGAGAACGCGGCCACGAAGCCGGGCCGCAGCGCGTCGGAGGATTCCTGTGCCGACATCTCCAGATCCTGCGGATAGTGATTGCGGCCGTCGACGATCACCAGATCCTTGACCCGGCCGGTGATGTACAGCTCGCCGTCGAGGTAGGCGCCGAAATCGCCGGTGCTCATCCAGTTCGCGTCGGGGCGGGTGCCCTCGGCGTGACTACCGCCCGGCTGGCGCTCGGTCACCACATTATGGAAGGTGGCCTCGCTCTCCTCCGGCCTGCCCCAGTACCCGATGCCCATATTGTCGCCGTGCAACCAGATCTCGCCGACCTGACCGTCGGGCCGCTCGACGCCGGTGGCCGGATCCACGATGACCGCCCACTGCGAACGGGCGACGTAACCGCACGACACCTGCGCCACAGCGCTTTCGGCGTCCGGATCGACCTCGACCATGCGACCGGCATTGAGTTCGGTGCGGTCGACGTAGACCACCCGGGCCTCGTCGTCGCGCCGGGTCGCCGAGACGAACAGCGTCGCCTCCGCCATGCCGTAGCAGGGTTTGATGGCCGTCTTGGGTAAGCCGTACGGCACGAAGGCGTCGTTGAACTTCTTCATCGACGTCACCGACACCGGCTCGCTGCCGTTGATCAGTCCGATCACATTCGACAGATCCAGGCTCTCACCCGGTTTGGGCAGACCGCGCGCGGCCGCGTGCTCGTACGCGAAATTCGGTGCGGCGGCGTAGGTTCCCGCGCCGTCGGACGCCGCGGCCAATTCCTTGATCCAGCGGTACGGGCGGCGCACGAAGGCGCTCGGCGACATGATCGTGATGAATTTGCCGACGATGGTCGGCAGGATCACGCACAGCAGACCCATATCGTGGAACATCGGCAGCCAGGTGACGCCGCGCGCGTTCTCGACCAGGCCGAGCGCATCGATCATCTGCAGCAGATTGGTACCCACCGAGCGATGGGTGATCTCGACTCCGGCGGGCACGCGCGTGGAGCCCGAGGTGTACTGCAGATACGCCACGCTATCGATGCTGATGTCCGGCCGCACCCAGCTCGCGCCGACGCTGTCGGGAATCGCGTCCACGGCGATGATGCGCGGTCGCTTCGAGGCCGGCAACTCGCGGAACAGGTCCCGCACCTTCGCCGCCGACGAACTCGTCGTCAGGATGGAGGAGGGCTGGCAGTCCCGCAGGACCGCGTGCAGGCGGTCGCTGTGGCCCAACTCCTCCGGATCGAACAGCGGCACCGCGATATTGCCCGCGTAGACCGCCGCGAAGATCGAGACCACATAGTCCAGGCCCTGAGGCGCCAGAATCGCGACGCGATCGCCCGACGTCGTCACCTGTTGCAACCGGGCCGCCACCGCGCGCAGCCGTACGCCGAACTGGCGCCAGGTCAGTTCGTGATACTCCCCGTCCCTTTCGCGCGAATAGTCGATATAGCGATACGCAAGCTCGTCACCATTCGTCGCGCTGTGCCTGTCGACGAAGTCGATCCAGGTCGAATCATCCGGGATCGTGATGTTGCCGTGCTCGTCCAAATAGTCGTCGTAAGTCTCGCCGATCATTCCCTATCCTTTTTCACGCACGCCGCTTCGGGCCGTGCAATGACACCGATACAGATCGACACCGAAGCCCGAAGACTAGCAGCGCTTCGGCGGTATTTCGCTCAATATCGCCCGAATGTCAGCGACACGTTGTGTCCGCCGAAGCCGAACGAGTTGTTGATGGCGTAATCGATCCGACCGGGTCGCGCATGACCCCTGACGACGTCGAGATCGACCTCCGGATCCTGATTGTCCAAATTCAACGTAGGCGGCACCATGCCGTCGCGAACACTCAACACTGTGATTACCGATTCCAACGCGCCCACGGCTCCGATGGAATGGCCGAGCGCCGATTTCGGAGCGTACACCGAGGCATGGCCACCGACCGCGCACGCGATCGCCTTCGCCTCGGCGGTGTCGCCGATCGGGGTCGCGGTGGCATGCGCGTTGACGTGCCCCACATCGGTTTTCGTCAGGCCCGCGGTCTCGATCGCACGGCTGATGGCCCGCGCCGCGCCCTTACCCTCGAGATCGGGCGCGACCAGATGGAAGCCGTCCGAAGTGACTCCGGCGCCCATCAACCGGGCGTGGATGGTGGCCCCGCGCGCCTTGGCGTGCTCCTCGGTCTCGATCACCATCATCGCGCCCGCCTCACCGAATACGAAGCCGTCGCGTTCCACATCGAAGGGCCGCGAGGCGCGCTTGGGATCGTCGTTGCGCATGCTCATCGCGCGCATCATGCTGAACGCCGCGATCGGCAGCGCCTGGATCGAACCCTCGACGCCGCCGGTGACGACGATGTCGGCATCGCCCATCACGATCATCTTCCAGGCGTTGGCGATCGCCTCCGAACCCGACGAACAGGCCGAAACCGGGGTGCAGATACCGGCTTTCGCGCCGAGTTCGAGGCCCACCACCGCGGCGGCCCCGTTCGGCATGATCATCGGCACGGCGTTCGGCGGCACATGCTTGTAGCCGCCGTTCTGCATCTTGTTCGCGGCGTCGATGAGGATCTCCGCGCCGCCGAGCCCGGTGCCGATGGAGACGCCCAGACGTTCGGAATCCACCTCGGGGCTACCGGCGTTGCGCCACACCTCGCGGCCGAGGACCAGGGCCATCTGCTGCACATAGGAGTAGCGCCGGGCCTCCTCGCACGACAGGCTCGCCTCGGGCTTGACCTTGAGGTGGCCGCCGATGCGCACGGGCAGTTCGAACCGTTCGACGAAGGGGTCGTCGAGAACGTCGATACCGCTCTCGCCGTTGAGTAGTCCCTTCCACGTGGAGTCGACGTCACCGGCTATCGAAGTGGTCGCCGCGAGGCTGGTCACGACGACGTCGGGATAGCGCATACGGCTGGAAATCGTCATTCTCGGCTCTCTTTCGGTGGCAACACTGCGGAGGTGGGGCAATACTGCGGCGAATACAAGCGGGAGTGACTTACCTCGGCGCCGGGAACATCCTGCGTAGCAGGCGTTTTCGTGCCGGTGACCGAACCCTCGAAAACTGCTTCAGCAGGAGTTCGGTCCTCTTTAATGCGACGCGCCCTCCTGCCTCGAAGGCCAGGGCGAGGCGGGACTACATTATCGGGGCGTACCTGACCGGCCAAACCGCGTGACACGCAGCAATCCGGTCGCTAATGCACTGTACCGGCTTCTTCCCGAAACGTCTCAACCGCGATCCGTATCGAGGAAAGGCATCACCGTGGCCAGGAACCTCACACAGCTCGAACTGCTGCTCGAGCTGGAACCCGTAGCCGAACAGAACGTCAACCGGCACTTGTCGATGGCAAAGGCGTGGCATCCCCACGACTATGTGCCGTGGGACGAGGCCCGAAATTTCGCCGCCATGGGCGGGATCGACTGGGCCCCCGAACAGTCGCAACTGAGCGAGGTCGCCAAGGCGGCGATGATCACCAACCTGCTCACCGAGGACAATCTGCCCTCCTATCACCGCGAGATCGCCGAGAACTTCTCCCAGGACGGCGCCTGGGGCACCTGGGTGGGCCGCTGGACCGCCGAGGAGAACCGGCACGGCATCGTCATTCGCGACTATCTCGTGGTGACGCGCGGCGTGGATCCGGTCGCGCTGGAGAACGCGCGGATGATCCATATGACCAACGGCTTCAATCCGATGAAGGCCATCCGCGCGGCCGGCGCGGGAGATCAGCTGGTCGACACCGGATTCCTGCATTCGGTCGCCTATGTGACCTTCCAGGAACTCGCCACCCGCGTCAGCCACCGCAACACCGGCAAGGTCTGCAACGATCCCGTCGCCGACCGCATGCTCCAGCGCATCGCCGCCGACGAGAACCTGCACATGATCTTCTACCGCAATATGTGCGGCGCGGCCTTGGATCTGGCGCCCGATCAGGCGCTCGAGGCCATCACCGATATCGTCTGCAACTTCCAGATGCCCGGGGCCGGGATGCCCGACTGGCGGCGCAACGGCGTGCTGATGGCCAAGCACGGGATCTACGATCTGCGCCAGCATCTCGAGGAGGTCGTGATGCCGGTGTTGCGCAAGTGGAATGTCTTCGAGCGCAACGATTTCGGCGCCCGCGGCGATGAGGCCCGCAATCGGCTCGGGGAGTTCCTGCAACGGCTGGAATCGGACTGCGCGCGGTTCGAGGAGCAGCGCGACCGGGCGCTGGCCCGCGAGGCCGCCAAGCGAGACCTGGTGGGCGCGAAGGGCTGAGCGACATACCGTTCGGCCGGTCAGAGGCCGATTTCCCGGTTGGGGCCGGGAATTCGGCCGGTCGGTCTCTACACCCGCCGTCGCCGGGGGTATTTCGGCCCGTCCAGAACCATTCCTCCCGGCCGCGGGCCACTTCCGGGGGCGGCGCGCCCGACTTCCGCGGATCGCGGGCACTTTCGCGTCAGGGGGGTTGCCGCCGCGGGGGCGCGGTCCAGCTCACCAACACATTTCGGCACGTCGGGGCCGCATTTGCCTGTGCTCGAGGGTTATTGCGGGCCCGCTGCGAGACCGCGAGATCACACGCGTGTTAGCTGGTTGTCGACTGGGTACTCGCGGAGCCGGTTCGCCGGCAGCCGGAAGCTTGTGCACCTCCGAGCATTTCGAATTGGTCTCGACGCGGAATGGAGTGGCAGAACACATTGCCAGAAGATTGCCGTAAGTGCACACTGGTGAACATGACTGCAGTACCCCACGCGGCTCGCGCCACCGTCCGGAAATCCGGGCCGGTGATCGTGGACGCACCCTCCTCGAACGTGCACATCCGGTTGCGGATCGACGATCCGGAACGTCAGGCCAAGCTGCGCACCGCACTCGAGCGAATTCAGCTCGGGAACCACTGATTTCGCGTCGGCGAGCAGCCGGCGCGCCCCGGGATGAGTCTGCGACATCCCGGGGCACATCTCGTTCGGCGCCCTGAAACTTCTTCTCGGCCGACCCTCTCAAACCGCGATTCCCACCAGATGCCCGACAAGATATGTCGTGGCCATCGCCAACGCGCCACCCAGCAGAACCCGAATCGTGGCGCGCCACACCGGAGCCTCGCCCAACCGGGCGCCGACGGCTCCGGTCACCGCCAGTGCCACGAGCACCGCGACGACCGTCAACGGCACCCGGACCGTGGGCGGGGTCAGGATCGCGAGTAGTGGCAGCAGCGCCCCGAGCGTGAACGACAGCGCCGAGGACAGCGCGGCCTGCCACGGATTGGTCAGATCGCTCGGGTCGATGCCCAATTCGGCCTCGGCGTGCGCGGTGAAGGCGTCCTTGGCGGTGAGTTCCTCGGCGACTTTCCACGCCGTGGCGGGCGAGAGCCCCTTACCCTCGTAGATCGCCGCGAGTTCGGCCAGCTCCTGTTCGGGCATCTCCTCGAGTTCGCGCCGCTCGACGGCCAATACGGCCCGCTCGCTGTCGCGCTGGGTACTCACCGACACGTACTCCCCCAACGCCATCGACACCGCGCCCGCCACCAGCCCGGCCACCCCCGCGGTCAGAATCGCCCCCGACGCGGTCGTGGCCGCCGCCACCCCCACCACGATCCCGGCCACCGACACGATTCCGTCATTGGCCCCGAGCACCCCGGCCCGCAGCCAATTCAACCGGCCCGCAAGTCCGTTGCCGTGCGGTTCGGAATGTCTATCGATCTGGACGGTCCCACGTTCGGTCACCCGACCAAATTATCGACTCTCCTCGCACACCGCCAGCAAAGCAAGCCTCAGCACAATTAGGTAATGCATTGCAACGCAAGGCTTTACAAACCTAAGTCGAATTGCGGCCATTTCCTCGACCCACCCTGAGCAAGAACGGTCAAGCGGTCGAACCTGCGGACCGGTCAGACTCGTGGACGTGACGAAGGGACGAGACCGGCTGCGGGAGCTGATCGACGCGGTGCTGGACGAGGGGAATACCACGCTCGGGGCTATGGCCTCGGGCGCGTTCGCCTCGCCTTTTCACTTTTCGCGGCAGGTCGCGAAGGGGGCGGGTGAGGCGCCGGTGGCCATGCGGCGGCGGGTGCTCTTGGAGCGGGCGGCGTGGCAGTTGAGCAATGGGGACAGCGTCACCGAGGTGGCGTGGGCGGCGGGTTACGACTCGGTCGAGGGGTTCAGCCGGGCATTCAGCAGGGCGTTCGGACATGCGCCCAGCGCGACCCCGGCGGCTCCGAAGGCGCGCTGGCTGCCCGCGGTGAACGGGATCCACTTCCACCCTCCGATGGCGCTGTGGGTGGAAAGCGAAACGAAGGGCAGGCCCGATATGGATCCGACCTCGCTACTGATCCATCACGACCTGGACGACACTCGCGAATTGCTCGACCTCGCGGCCGGTCTGGACGAGGAGCGGTATCGGCTGCGACGCGACGGCGGGATGACGCTCGACTGGGACGGGCCCGACGATTCCATCGCGGTGGTGCTCGATCATCTGATCTGGGCCAAGGAGGTCTGGCTGGCCTGTATCGAGGGTTCCGATCAGCCCCAGCACGGATCCGACGATCTGCCCACGCTCGTGCGGCGGCTGGACGAGATCGCGCCGCGCTGGCTCGACGCCGTGCGCGAGATCGATCGGCGCGGCGGCTGGGGCGACACCCTCATCGACGCGCTGTGCGAGCCGCCGGAGAGTTTTGTCCTCGGCAGCGTACTCGCGCACGTCCTCACCTACTCGGCACACCGACGCCTGCTCGCGCGGCATTGGCTGCGCGGCGAAATATCAGGCGCCGCAGACCATTACGGCGACCCGATCATGTGGTTACGACAGAGAGGCTGATATGCGACGCACCATCTACTACACCGGCACGACCCTGGACGGATTCATCGCGACGCCCGACCACTCCCTGGACTGGCTCGTCACTCGCGACAACGATCCCAACGGACCGATGGGATACACCGCGTTCGTCGAGAACGTGGGCGCGATAGTCATGGGCAGCAACACCTACCAGTGGCTCCTCGATCACCACGGCGACGAACCCTGGATGTACCAGGCGCCCTCCTGGGTGCTCACCCACCGCGATTTTCTCCCGCGCGCCGACGCCGACCTCCGCTTCACCCAGGAATCGGTCCCCGCTCTGCACAAGCAGATGGCCGATATCGCGGGCGACCGCGACATCTGGGTCGTCGGCGGCGGCGGGCTGGCGGCCCAGTTCGCCGAACACGGCCTGCTCGACGAGGTCTGGGTGTCCATCGCCCCGGTCACCATCGGCGCGGGCGCGCCGCTGCTGCCGCGCCACGTGGAGCTGCGCCCGCTGGAAATGGACCGCAACGGCGAATTCGCCTGCCTGCGATTCGAAGTCGTGAAGTAGCTCATCCGGCCCGGCGGCGATGTTCGGCCACATGCACCCGAGTGGAGCATGTGGTGGAGCAGAACCGCCGGCGGCCGTTTCGGGAGGTGTCGATGAAGACCATCGGGCACCCGTCGCGGGAGCAGCGTCCGATTCGCCCGGGGGCCTCGCAGAACAGGGTGGCCAGGCCCGCCGCGGTATAGGCCTTGACGCGTTCGTCCATCGGATCGCCCTCCCAGGCGTAGTGCAGATGCGGGGGGCGGTCGTCGTGGGTGGAAATGTATGGGCGGGTTGTCGTTTCGGCGAGCAGGGAATTGAGGCGATCGACGGTGGGATCGGTGAAGACCTCGTCGAGGCGGCGGATCCAGGCGCGCAGGCGGGCGTCCTGTACCGGATCGAGGGTCGTGACGGGCCGGTAACCGAAATCGGTGAGCAGTCGCACCAGATCCACGCCCGGCTCGGAGTTCACCAGCAGCGCGGCCAGTTCCGCCGCCGAGCCGCCGTAAGGGTTGAACTGCATTGAGCTATTACATCAGGGTGGAACCCATGAGCGCCACCTGTCCCTCCTGCGCCTGGCCCACGCCGACTTCGATCTCGGCCCACGGACCCGTGCGCTATCTGCGCTGTGTATGCGGCCGCTGGCTGATCGTCGAACACGGTGAGGTGGTGGCGGCCGCGGGGCCGAGTGCCTTCGCCGCGCGGGGACCCTCGTCTTAGCGGCTTGTCCGATGAGGCGACCACTTCGCATGATGTGTCCATGTCCGTGTGTTCTCCGGCTTCCGCTACCGTGTCACCACTACGATGCCCACATCGACCGTGCGCTAACGGTTTTGGCACGTTAGCGACACGGTAGCCAGATGATAAGCCTAGAATCTGCGGCACTGACTGGAAAGGGATCCGCAGTATGGACGCGGTCATCACGCAGGTCGCCGTAGAGGGTAAGCGACTCATCGACCAGGCCTGGCTCGGCCGGATCACCCGGGAACAGGCTGTACACCGTTTCGTACAGGTCGGCGACGGGCTGGTGGAGTACGAGACCGCCGAGGACATCGTCGACGACGGTCTGGCCTGGCTGGACGCCCATTCCGCGCGATTGCGGGTGCTGGGCTGGTGTTCGGTGCTCGAACCGCCGGTATTCGGCGGTCTGGCAATACTCGGCGTGGTCACCGGCGACTATCTGGCGGCCGGGGTCGCGCTGATTCTGCTGGTTGCCCTGCAATACATTCATCGCCGCTTCACTCCGCATCCGACCCCGATCCGCCGACGGCATCGCGCCCCGTCGCAAACGGACTAATCACCCGAATCGGATTGCGCCCGTTCCTTTTCCAGCGTCGGTATTCCGCGCGCAGACACACCGCACAGGGCCGATATCCGGCGGCGACGGCGGTGGCCGGATCGGCGAAGAACACCCGCTGTGCGACATATCCACCCCGAGCCAGCGCCCGCAGCGCCGCCGGACAGTCCAGACGCCCGTAGATCCGCAGCCGCCGATGTCCGCCCAGCGCACCCGGATCCGCGCTGCGATAGGGCCGCCCGTCCGCCCCGATCAGCGTGTACATCACGCGTCGTGGAAGACGAGGCCGAGCGTGTGCCGCCGCCCCGAGCGCACCGTGCTCACCCCGTGCCGCATCGGCGCCGCCGACCAGCCGCGCGCACCGCGCACCGGGCGCTCGCGCGTGGTGAAGATCAGCCCGTGCCCCTGCGGCAGCAGCGCCGCCGCGCCGCGTGACTGCGCCCGCGGCCGCTGTTCGACCATCAGGAACTCACCGCCGGTGTAATCCACGCCCGGCACATCCAGGCCGATGACGACCTGCAGCGGAAAGATCATCTCCCCGAACAGGTCCCGATGCAGCGCATTCCAGTCGCCCGGACCGTAGCGCAGCAGGATCTGCGCCGATTTGCGCTGCCCGGCCTGATGACACTGGGCGATCCAGTCCTCGAGCCGCGCGGGCCAGGATCCGGGTCGCCCCAGTCGCGCGGCCCAATCCCGCGCGACCGGAAGCAGATTCGGATAGAACGCCGCCCGCAGCGCACCCACGATCTCGGGCACATCATGGGTGAAGTAGCGGTACTCCCCCATGCCGAAGCGGTGCCGGGCCATATCGACCGTGGTGCGGAACAACTCGTCGCGGCCGTACAGGCCCGCGAGCTCACGGCATTGGTCGCCGGACAGCAGCGGGCCGGTCAGCGCGTGGCCGTACTCGTCGAGTTCGGCGGCCAACCGGTCCCAATCCTGTTCGGCGACCCGGGCCGCCTCATCCGACACTTTCCAGCTCCAGCAGCTGCCGCTTGCGCTCGACGCCCCCGGCGTAGCCGGTCAGCGAGCCGTTCGCGCCGATCACGCGATGGCATGGGCGCACGATCATCAGCGGATTCGCGCCGATCGCCGCCCCGACCGCCCGCACGGCCTCGCGCGGTGCGCCGATCCGCGCCGCGATCTGGCCATAGGTGGCGGTGCTGCCGTAGGGGATCTCGTCCAGCGCCTGCCACACCCGGCGCTGGAAATCGCTTCCGACGCCGTGGTATTCGATGTCGAAATCGGTGCGCTCCCCGGCGAAGTACGCCCGCAGCTGGGCGATGATCTCGGCGAACGCCTCCGGCCGCTCGACCCAACCCTCGCGCACTCCGGTGCGCTTGCCACCGGCGATGGACAGCGCCGACAGCACGACCGCGGCGCCGGTCTCCTCCCCGACCAGCAGCAGCTCACCGAGGGGGCTGTCGATGGTGGTGTACACGGTCATCTCGAATCCTTTCCTTCGATCCCGTCGTGGTACACCACTCAATCTGCCGCACACCCCCAGCCACTACTGGCGGAAATCTGCCATGGCGTTCGCGTCCGTGATCAGGCCCGCTGCAGGGTTCGGGACGGCCGGACCGGCTTCAGCGTGCGATCGAGATCGGTGCGCAGGGTCGTGAGCGAATCGAGCAGATAGTTCTGCCGCATCTGCCACGGATGCCGATCGCCCTGCCGCGGGAACTCGCCGATCGACCGCTGGATATATCCCGAGGCGAGGCTCAGCAGCGGCCGTTCCTCCAGATGACCGTCTAGTTCGGGCGCGACGGCCCGGTGCCCGCGGCGATCCATATGTGCGAGCACCTTACAGACCAGTCGCGAGGTCAGATCGGCGCGCAGCGTCCAGGAGGAGTTGGTGTAGCCGATGCAGAAGGCGAAGTTGGGAACGCCGGTGAGCATCGTGCTCTGCCAGACGAAACGCTCGGAGAGCTTGACCGGCTCGCCGTCCACGCTGAACGAAACACCGCCGAAGGCAAGCAGTTTCAGCCCGGTCGCGGAGACGACGACATCGGCGGGCAGCACCCGGCCGGACTTCAGCGCAATACCCTCCGGCACGAAGGTCTCGATGTGATCGGTGACCACCTCGGCCTTGCCCTTGCGCATCGCCTTGAAGAAGTCGGCGTTGGGGACCACGCACAGCCGCTGGTCCCACGGGTTGTAGTCCGGGGTGAAGTGTTCGGCCACCAGCGCCTCATCCTTCAGGATGCGGGTGGTCAGCCGGGTCAGCAGCTGGCGCGCGGCCTGCGGGCGACGTCGGCAGTACTGATAGAAACCGACGTTGAACAGGATGTTCTTGGCGCGGATCACCCGGTGCGCGGGTCCCGGCGGCAGCAGTTCGCGAATCCGATCGGCGCGGCGGTCACGGCCGGGCAGGGCCGAGATCCAGGTGGGGGTGCGCTGCAGCATGGTCACGTGTTCGGCCTCGGGGGCCATGGCCGGAACCAGGGTCACCGCGGTCGCGCCGCTGCCGATCACCACAACCCGCTTACCCGCGTAGTCGAGATCCTCCGGCCAGAACTGCGGATGCACGATCGTGCCCGAAAACGATTCGGCCCCGGGGAATTCCGGCGCGTGGCCCTCGTCGTAGTCGTAGTAGCCCGCGCAGCTGTACAGAAAGCCGCAGGTCAGCTCGCGACGCTCACCGTTCTGCTCGAGCGTCAGCGTCCAGCGCGAGTCGGCGCTGGACCACTGCGCCGCGATCAGCTTGACGCCGAACCGAATCCGCTTGTCGATGCCGAATTCGGTCGCGGTCTCGGTGACATAGCGCAGGATCGACGGACCGTCGGCGATGGATTTGGCGTCGCGCCACGGTTTGAAGGGATAGCCGAGGGTGAACATATCCGAATCCGAGCGGATGCCCGGATAGCGGAACAGATCCCAGGTGCCGCCGAGCGCATCGCGCGCCTCGAGGATCGCGTAGCTCTTACCGGGCATCTGAGTCTGCAACCGATAGGCGGCGCCGATTCCGGACAGGCCGGCGCCCACGATGACGACGTCGAGATGTTCCATGATTCCAGTGTGCTGCGTCACTGCCCGGACTCCTTGACTCTGCGCGACAAGTATTTGATTCTGGACGACATGTCGGTGATCCGATCCGCCGGGCTGCGGGGCTTCCGCGCGACCGTGGCGGAACTGGGCGGCAACGCCGACGAATTCGCGGCGCTTGCCGGTCTACCCGTGGCCGCCCTCGACGCCGACGACCTACTGGTCTCCGATGCGGCCATGGCGACGGTACTGGAGATCGCGGCCGCGCGGTTGCACTGCCCCGACCTCGGCCTGCGCATCGCCGCCCGCCAGGATCTCGGCATGCTCGGCCCCCTGGCCCTCGCCATCCGCACCTCGGCCACGCTGACCGAGGCGCTGCAGTGCACCTCGCGCTATCTGTTCGTCCATGCCCGATCGCTGAGTCTGACGCTGGAACCCGATCCCTACGGCGATCCCGCGCTGATCGCATTGCGCTACGGCGTACCGCCCCCACCGCCGGTGCAGGGCACCGATCTGGGCCTGGCCTTCCTGCACCGCGCGATCCAGCGGCTCGTGGAGGGACCCTACGATCTGCGCTCGGTGGATCTGCCGTACCGCCCGCCCGCCCCGACGGAGGTCTACGAGGAAATCTTCGGCGCCCCGGTCCGTTTCGAGCGCCCCAGCGCACTGCTGCGGCTGCCGCGCACCCTGGCCTCGCACACTCTCGCCGGTGGCGATCAGTCGCTGCAGCGGTTGGCACTGGCGTATCTGGCCGAACAGTCCGGCGACGCGGATGCGTCGATCGTGCCACGCGTCAGCGCCGCGGTGCGCCAGCTGCTCGGCACGACCGCACCCGAAATCGCCGCCGTGGCAAGGATTCTCACCATCCACCCGCGCACCCTGCAGCGTCGCCTGACGGCGGCCGAATCCTCGTTCGCGGCAATTCTCGACGATGTACGCCGCAGCGAGGCCCGCCGCTACCTCACCACCACCGATCTGCCGATGAGCCAGGTCGCCTCGCTCATCGGACTGTCCGAGCAGTCGACGTTCACGCGGTGCTGCCGACGCTGGTGGGGCGCTACGCCGTCGGCGGTGCGGCGGGATCCGGCGCAAGCCCGGCCGTAACAGCAGCCAGGGCTGCGAAGGCCGATTTCGGCTCCCGTGCACGTGTGCAGTCATCCAGAAATCGAGGTGGACGGTGAAATCGCCATGGGCAGTTGGTGTCTGGAAGATACGGTCATCGTGCCCGAATATGGCGTGCTGATCCGCGGCGCGGCCTGCTACCGGGACCGGTATCGACTCGAACAGGGCGAACCGCAGCGGCCGCCCGCCCGAGGGCGAACCGTAATCACCCGTCGCGTCCTCGGTCAGCGTCTCGCCGAATTCGTCCCATCACTCGAGATCCAGCGCCCGCAGGTACCGATACTTCAGGGCACGGATCTGTACCACAGCCACACTCTAGAACGAGTTTCAGTTCTGCCGCCACACCGATGAGCGACTCGCCGTTGGGAGAATGCCTGATCGAATACGGCCAAACGATCTTGCGGCGGTGCCACACTCGGAACTGGTTGGGCTCGAGGAGGAACTGTGACCACAGCACCATCTCGTGGCGCCCCCGAGATCGAAGCCGTCAGGCCCTATCCGCGGCGGGTCGCCCCTAAGGGTTCCTATATCTGGGACGTCATGACCACCACCGACCCCAAGCTGCTCGGGGTCATGTACATCGTGACGTCCATGGCGTATTTCCTCATCGGCGGCCTGATGGCGCTGCTGATGCGCAGTGAGCTGGCGCGGCCCGGGCTGCAGTTCCTCTCGCCCGAGCAGTTCAATCAGCTGTTCACCATGCACGGCACGATCATGCTGCTGTTCTACGCCACGCCGATCGTCTTCGGCTTCGCCAATTGCGTACTGCCGCTGCAGATCGGCGCGCCCGATGTGGCCTTCCCGCGACTGAACGCGCTGAGTTACTGGATGTATCTGTTCGGCGCGACCCTCGCGACCGCGGGCTTCATCACCCCCGGCGGCGCGGCCGATTTCGGCTGGACGGCCTACACACCGCTGTCGGATATCGTGCACTCGCCCGGTGTCGGCGCGGATCTGTGGATCATGGGCGTGGCCCTGTCCGGCGTCGGCACCATTCTCGGCGGGGTCAATATGATCACCACCGTGGTGTGCCTGCGCGCGCCCGGTATGACGATGTTCCGAATGCCCATCTTCACCTGGAACATCCTGGTCACGAGCGTACTTGTGCTGCTGGCCTTTCCGATTCTGACCGCGGCGCTGATGGGTCTGGCGGTCGATCGGCATCTGGGCGGGCACGTCTTCGATCCGGCGACCGGCGGGGCGATCCTGTACCAGCATCTGTTCTGGTTCTTCGGGCATCCCGAGGTCTACATCGTGGCGCTGCCGTTCTTCGGGATCATCACCGAGATCATTCCGGTGTTCAGCCGTAAACCCGTATTCGGTTACACCACACTTGTTTACGCCACCTTGAGTATCGCGGCGCTGTCGGTGGCGGTGTGGGCGCATCATATGTTCGCCACGGGCGCGGTACTGCTGCCGTTCTTCTCGTTGATGACCTTCCTTATCGCCGTGCCCACGGGGGTCAAGTTCTTCAACTGGATCGGCACGATGTGGCGGGGAACGCTGACCTTCGAAACGCCGATGCTGTGGTCGATCGGATTCATCACGACATTCCTGTTCGGCGGCCTGTCCGGGGTCATCCTGGCGAGCCCGCCACTGGACTTCCATGTGTCCGACTCGTATTTCGTTGTGGCGCACTTCCATTACGTGCTGTTCGGCACAATCGTGTTCGCCACCTTCGGCGGGATCTACTTCTGGTTCCCCAAGATGACCGGCCGCTTCCTGAACGAACGGCTGGGCAAACTCCACTTCTGGACCACGTTCTTCGGCTTCCACCTGACCTTCCTGGTGCAGCACTGGCTGGGCAACGAGGGTATGCCGCGGCGTTATGCCGACTATCTGCCCAGCGACGGATTCACCACGCTCAACACCATTTCCACGGTCGGATCGTTCGTTCTGGGCCTGTCGATGATCACATTCGTGTGGAATGTCTTCCGCAGCTACCGATACGGCGAGGTGGTGAGCGTCGACGATCCGTGGGGCTACGGCAATTCGTTGGAGTGGGCCACCACCTCCCCGCCGCCGCGGCACAACTTCTACGAACTCCCCCGAATCCGTTCCGAGCGACCGGCTTTCGAGTTGCACTATCCGCATATGGTGCAGCGCCTGCGCGAGGAGTCCGAGGCCGGTTGGGGCACCCACTCGCGCACCCGGCAGACCGAACCACTGCCCACAGAAGCCCCACAGTAGAGGTCGGTATCGTCGCGGTGTGCGCGCACTGCGACGGGCCGCGGTCGTCCTGACCGGTGTGGCCTTGCTGATCGCGGCTCTGGCATTGGCGGGCCTGCCGGTCTTCGTACACCCGCAGGTCGATCCGCTGCGCCCGGCCGATGCCATCGTCGTCCTGGGCGGAACGGCCTACGAGCGCTTCGACATCGGGCTGGATCTGGCCGAACGTGGCTACGCCCCCGAACTGCTCATCTCGCGTTCCACCGGGGCCGACGATTCGGTAATGGACAAATACTGCGCGCGCGAATACCCGTTCCACGTCGACTGTTTCGTCCCCGATCCCTGGACGACCCAGGGCGAGGCGCAGGAGATCGCGCGCCAGACCGCGCGCCACGGGTGGCGGCACATCATCGTGATCACCAATACCCCGCACGTCTCCCGCGCCCGCTACATCGTCGGCAAATGCTTCCACGGACAGCTCACCATGGTCGCCAGTCCCGCCGAGTCCGGCCTGCGCTACTGGGCGTGGATGTACATCCGCCAATCCGGCGGGTACATCAGGGCATTCGTGAGCTCCGGCTGCTGAGCGCCTACGCTGGTCGGATGCCGACGATCATGTCCAGTGAACGGGCGGAGGTCGCCGAGGTCTGCGGGCGGCTGGCACGGGCGGGCCTACTGATCGGGACCGCTGGCAATGTGAGTGTGCGCGTGCGGGATCGGGTCGCGGTCACCGCGACCGGGACGGTACTGGAGCAAATCACGCCCGAGGAGGTCACGGTCGTGGATCTCGCGGGCGACGTGGTCGCCGGAGAGCTGGCCCCCACCTCGGAACTCCAGTTGCACCTGGGGATCTACCGGGCCTTCGAGACCGCGGCCGTGGTGCACACCCACGCTCCGCGCGCGATCACCCTGGGGCTGGTCCGCGACGAACTGCCGGTGGTCCACTACCAGCAGCTGCCGCTGGGCGGTCCGACCCCGGTCGTGCCGTTCCATCCGTTCGGCACCGCGGAACTGGCCGAGGCCGTACGGGATTCGCTCACCGACCGGCAGGCGGTCCTACTGGCCAATCATGGCGCGGTGACCACGGCCGATTCCCTGGAACGGGCGGTCGAATACGCCCTCCTCCTGGAATGGGCCTGCGGCATCTACCTCGACGCCCTGTCCGCCGGGGTCCCCCGCCCACTCACCCACACCCAGCAGGACGCGGTCCGCGAGGTCACCGCCCGCCTCGGCTACGGCGCGCCCAAACCGCTCTGAAACTTGTCGTACCCCTGCGGCATACTCATATCCATCGGACGCCGAACCGGTTGCACCACAAAGTTCTCCGCAACCAACCGAGAGGCGTACCCATGTCCGATCCGTACTCGTCGACGTCCGATGCCGACGTCGCCCGCCTCCGCCTGGAGGCCGAGCGACACCGGTGGTTGCTGCGCGAGCCGATCGAGGAGTACTGGCATCGGATTGCGCAGCGAGCGGCCGACCTCGGCCTCGAGCCGGGTTCGCTGCTGATCGATCAGGCCGAGCGCTTCATTGCCGACCTGCTGATCGATCCGGACCACCACGTAGACCTCGACCTCGAGGCCTACCGAGCGGTCCGAGACGGCGTCCCCGTCCGCTACGACGCCCCGAACCACCTGTTCGTGGCCCGAATCGCCGGACGCGAGGTCCACATCCGGCCCAACGGGCCGGAACGCCGCCTGGGCATCATCGCCCGCCTGGCGGCCTCCGGCGTGGACCTGGACCAGATCCTCACCGTGGCAGCGGTGGTGGTCACCCACCCCGGCCGCCCGGGCGGCGCGGGGGTTCGGGTCGCCCGGGTGTCGGCTGAGTAGTGTCGAGCCCCCGCCCGCACCGAATGTGCGGGCGGGGGCTCGACGAGATCAGGTTTTCACCCTGTTGTAGAACGGCTTCCACGTCTCCGCGGTCGAGATGTACAACCGCACATTGGCCGCCGGAACCGTGGGAAGTTCGCGGGCTCCGGGGAATTCGGCCCCCGCGATCGTCAGCCCCACCAGCACCGGCAGCCAGGCTCGCTGATGCTGTTCCCAGTAGGTGTTGATCTCCGTCAGCGTTCCGATGTCCTCGAACAGGTTGTAGCTCACGTTCTCCTTCATCGCCTTCCACTGCGTGACCAGCACCGGATAAGCTCCGGCGTCGGGCTCGGGGCGGGAGTTGTAGACGATGTCGTAGCGGCGGCGGCTGGCGGGGTTCCACTCGCGCCATTCGCGGTGGAAGTTCACCCCCTGGGCGGCCTCGGGCTGGTGGTGCTGCCAGCGCAGGAATTGCACTACGCACCACTGCTCCCAGCCGGCGTTATTGGACAGCGCCACGGCCTCGTTGAGCGCGACCGCGTCGGTGGCCGCCCATTGGGTGAGATCGTTGTAGAGATTGTCGATGGTCGGTTTCCGCATCGGAGCCTCCGCGTGAATCGAGACCCAATTCATGCTACGACTTGCGGAAACTGTTGGGGCCCAGTTCATTTGAACAGGACCGGTACGTTTGTCAGCTCTCCGCATCCGCCGGGGCCGCGGCCACCGGTTCGTCCTTGCGGTGCACGTAGAGCTGCTGTGCGAAGGTCCACGCGCTCGAGGTGGCGAAGTAGATCAGAATGCCGACGGGCATGATCAGGCCGGCCAGCAGCGAGCAGATCGGCAGCAGCCACAGGCTCATCGCATTGACCACGCGGGTCTGAGAGGTGACCTGGGTCTGGCGGGCTACGGCGGCGCGGGCGGTGCAGTGCGTGGCCGTCGCCGAGATCATGACCAGCGGAATGATCAGAGCGACAACGGAGATCAGGGCTCCGCCGGGATGGGCCAGGGTCGCCTCGAGCGATACGCCGAACAGATCGGCCCGCAGGAACGACTGCACCTGATTCGCGGAGAACACGTAATTGCCGCCGATGTGATCGAAGGACCGCAGCACGTGCAGCAGTCCGATGAAGATCACCAATTGCGCGACGATCGGCAGGAATCCGGTGAAGACGTTGAATTTGTGCTCCCGCTGCAGCTCCTGCATTTCGCGAGCTATGCGCTCGCGATCACCGGCGAACCGTTTGCGCAGTTCCTGCGCCTTCGGCTGCAATTCGGCCATGGTGCGGGCGAAGCGCACCTGCGCGAGAAACGGTCGATACAGCGCCAGTCGCAGCGTGACGACGAGAAAGACGATCGCCAGCGCCCACGACAGTCCGCTGGTGGCGCCGAAAATCGCGGCGAATCCGATGTGCCAGACCCACAGCACAGCCGACACCGGATAATAGATGAAATCGAGCATGACAGAACACCTCACGTTGAAAGTGAATTGGGTCGACGAGAGAAAGCCGATCGAACGATCAGCGGTCGTGACCCGGTGCCCTGGGCCGCGCACGGCCCGGTGTGTCCGGATTGCTCTGGCGCAGGAACGATCCCCGTCTCCGGCGCAGCGCGGAGACCGGCGGCCCCGCGCGTAGTGCCAACGGCAGCAGCGGAACCCGCGCCGAATACGCGGCAACGACGGCCAGCGCCAGCATGGCGGCCGCGCCGACGGCCAGCAGCGAACCCGGTTCGCCGGCCGGGAGCAGGACGGCCGCCCAGGCGGAGACGACGAAGGCGCACACCATCAGCGCCGTCGAGCGAAGCCGCATCACCATGACGACGAGGCTACCGTGCGTCCCGCGGTGCGCGGCCCCGCCGAGCTGCGCGTGTCATTTCCGGGCAGGGTCACTGCTTGGGCAGCGCGCCCGCCATTCCGCCGACGTCGGCGACCTTCCAGCCGTTGTTCGGATCCACGTTCACGGTGTAGGTGACAGTGGTCTGCGCGCCCTCGGGGGTCTGGGCGCTGGTGGAGGTGACATTGAGGAAGACGTCGACCTTGTAGACCCCGTTGTCGGTATTCATCACCTTGGCGGTGATCGGGGTGGCGGTCGAGGTCCACTTCAGCGGAACCAGAATGTCCTGCAGCTTCGGCGCGGTCGCGTCGAACTTGTTGGCCAGCTGCGGGGTGGTGTTGGCCTTGAGCTTGGCGACCCAGGCATTGACGTCCTGGAAGTTGATATTCGAGGCGCCCACCGCGTAATCGGTGGCGACCTGCTCGGCGTGGCGATCGGCGGCGGCCGCGGCATCGCGATCGCTCACCTCACCACGCGCCGACAGCCACAGCGACGCGAAGATCGCGGTCGCGGCGATCAGCGCCACTCCCGCGACCGCGACCGCCACGGTCGACAGTCGGATCGACAGGGTCCGCGGCGTGTGCGCCGAGTCGGAGGCGCTCACGTTCTCCTCGGCCGAGACTTCCGGCTTCGGTTCGGTCACAACATCATTCGACATCGCGTCCTCCATTCCTTATTTGACGGCTACCCGCACCCGCACCGCGCCGTCGGAATCGACGTCGGCGAGGGCCTGGGAGATGAGGCTGGAAATATCGATGCGCGGCGCGGCGCCGACTATGGCATCGATGAGCGGGCGCAGCACGGTCGGCAGGGAGCTCAGCTCCGGCTGCAATTCGCGCAGCGCCGCGATGTTCTTCTCGGTGAACGGCGCGATGCCGTTGCCGGTGGTGTACTGGTCGATCGGCTCGCTGTCGACCATGCGGCCGACATGGGCGACCAGTTCGTTCAATGCCTGCGTGAATTTCACCCACTCGGGCGCGGCGGCGCTGAACGACGGGCCGACCCAATCCATATCGGCCGCCGTGTTCTGGAAGCTGTTGAGCAGCGAGACGATCTTCGGATTCCGGCTCATGATGGCCGCCGCGAGCAGATCACCCGACCGTTCGAGATTGGGAATCGCGCCGTCGGTGCCGGTCAGCGACTGCTCGGCGGTGCTCACCAGCGAGCCGACCACCTTCGGATCGAGCTGGTTGAGCGTCTTGGTGGCCAGCCGGGCGACCTCCGGAATCGACAGCGGCATCCGCACATTCGCGGTCTTCAGCTGCTGTCCGTCCCGAATGTAGGGTCCACCGTCGGAATTCGGCCGGAACTCCACATACGGTTCGCCCAGCGCCGAGAGATGTTCGATGGTGACCGTGCTGTCGGTGGGCACGTGGCGGTCCGCGGCGAGCTTCAGGCCGACCTCGACACCGCCGCCGCTGTTGCTCACCGAGCTGACGCGGCCGACCTCGATGCCGGTGAGCAGCACCGGCGAATTCACCGCCAGCCCACCGGAATTGGTCAGCACCATGGTGGCGTGGGTGAAATCGGCGAGCGGATTCGCCCGCACCACGCCGAAGGTCAGATAGCTCGCGCCGAGTACGGTGATGGCGACGATGCCGCCGAGAGAAGCGAGCGAACCGAGTTTCATCGCACGACTCCGATCATGCGCAGGGTCGCGACGATGCGATCGGTCTGATCCGGAATCGGTACGGGCGCATCGGTTTTCACGCCGGTGATATTCACCTTCGGCCCGTGCTCGGCGAACGGAATGATCTTGTCGCGGATCAGCGAGATCAGCGCCTGCAGATTCGACGGCTGGCTCAGATCCAGCGGCCGCGCCGAGGCCAGCAGCGGGAGGAACGCCTGCACCGTGCCGTCGGCGTTGGTCAGCAGCGGGCCCAGCCAGGTGAGCGAGGTGCCGATCGGGCCGAGTTTGTCGAAGATCTTGAATACGCCCACGATCGACGGCGCGATGCCGTTCATCTGATCCACCGACGCCTGGTTCAGCAGATCGACCAGCACCGGCTGAATGCCGTGCAGCACATTGGTGTTGTTATCGATACCGTCGAGCAGCGAATCGAGCCGGTCGAGATGGTTGCCCAGATCGACGGCGTCGGCGGCCATGGTGTCGCCGATCCGCTTGGTCTGCGCGGTGTCCTTGGGCAGGACGTCGTTGATCTGATTGATGGTGTCCTGCACCTGCTGCACCGCGCCGCCCTGGGTGAAGGTGGCCAGCGCCGCCATCGTGTCCTCCAGTTGGACCGGCGGTTTCGTCTGGGCCAACGGAATCGTGCCGCCGGACGGGAGCAGGTCGCCGAAGCCGTCGGGCGGGGTGATCAGGGCGACGTGGATATCGCCGAGCACCGTGTTCTGACGCAACTCGGCCCGCGTCTTCGCGGGCAGCCGAACCGAACGCGAGATCTTCGCATCGACCTCGACATAGCCGCCGTGACCGCTCGCCTTGGCCGAATCCACCACCGACACACCGGAAACCGTGCCGACCTGAGCGCCGTTGGCCATGATCTTGGCGCGCGCGGGCAGATTCAGCACATTCGCGAACTGGATACGGATGTTGTAGGTGTCCCCCGATACCTCGGACCCGGGCACCGGGACCGACGAGGGGTCGAAGGCGCAGCCCGCGGCGGGTACCGCGGCCGCGAGCGCCAGCGCCATCGCGGTGACGAAATGTCGAATCCTCATCGCGCACCCGCCATTCCGAATACCAGCGTCGCCAGGTCGACCTTCGCCACTCCGCCGTCGGGCGTGCAGCGCCCCGGCGCCATCGCGTTCACCGCCGCGCACACCTGATCGGCATTCGGCTGCGGGAGTGCGACCTTCGGTGGGGCATAGGCGATTCCGGACTGCCCGACCGAGCGCACCGCATCGGTCAGCACCGGCATCATCGAGATGATCTGCGACAGCGAACCCACCCGGGCCCGCAGGAATTTCACCAGTGGCACGGTCACATCCAGGCCCTTCAGAATCGGGTCGCCGAAGGCGGTGATGAGATCGTTGAGCACCGGCAGCAGTGCCGCGAGTCCGTCGATCACCTGCGCGCCCGGTTCCAGCAGATCGGTGCGGGCGGCGATGAGCGTCGGCGCGAGGCGGGTGAACATGGATTCGATATCGCCCCAGTGCTCCTCGACCTTCTTGCCGACCGAGGAGAAGGCGTCGAAAACGCCGACCAGATGGCCGATATCGGCATCGGGCGAGGCCATGGCGCCGCTGAGCTTGCGGATGATCTCGTTGATCTGCGGCCCGGTTCCCACGGTGGCCTCGTTGAGTTCGCCGAGGCCGTGGGCCAGCGCACGGGAGGTATTCGAATCGCCGCCGTCGATCTCCTTGGACAGCTGCGCGACCGCGTTCAGCGTCTCACTGACGCTCTTGGGCGTGAGCGTCTTGGTGATGCACTGCGAGGGATTCCAGCGCGCGGTGTTCTTACCGCTGGACACCACCGCCAGCTGCCGGGCCGCGACGATGCTGTCGGCCAGGGTGGTCGCGCCGGCGTCGGCGTACACCGGTTTATCGGCCTCGACGGCGAATTCGACCTTCACCGCCTTGCCCTGGTTGGCAATGGAAGTCACCGTGCCGACCGGAATGCCGCGCATGGTCACCTGATTGCCGACGTACAGGCCGATGCTGTCGGGCATGATCGCGCAGTAGGCCTGGGTCTTCTTCAGCGGATCGAAGGCGATGAAATAGCCCACGACGACCAGGACGACGGCCGCGAGGGCGCCCGCCACCGACATGAAGGCCCGTGATCCCAGGAGCTTGTGCATCAGCAATCCCTCCCCGGCACGGGCACGCACACCCGGGCGTCGACGGTCTGCCCGGACTGGTCGACCTTCACTCCGTTGTCGGGAATGGCCATGGCCGAAACCTTCTGCTGCATGCTCTGAATGGAGGCGATGACCGGATCGAGTCGATCGAGCAGGCCCTGCAGCTTGGGCACCGCGTCGAACAGCGGCTGCAGCTTGGGTTTGATCTCCCCGTAGACGGGTGAGATCGCCGCCGCCTTGCTGATGACCGCGTTCAATTCCCGCAGGCCCTCCTGCAGTTCGGCGCGCTTGCCCAGGACCAGGTCCTCCATCAGGTTGGTGGCGGCCACCAACCTGCCCAGCGAGCCCTTGGCGTCGTCGTAGAGGGTCACATACTCGTCGGCGTTGGCGATCGCCTTGGAGATCATCACGTGCTGGCGGTCGAGATCGTCGACGAAGCTCGACAGGCTGTCCAGGGTGGTCCGCAGGGTGTCCGGAGCCTGCGCGACCGAGGTGCCCAGCGCGGCGAGGTTGCGCCGCAACGTATCTCCGTCGATCTTGCGCAGCGGCTCGGCCGCGTCCTGGAAGGTCTGCACCAGACTGTACGGCAGTCGCACCCGGTCCATCGGAATATGCTTGCCGCCCAAGGGATTCGCACCCGAGGGGAACAGCGCGACATAGTTGCCGCCGACCACGGTGAGCATGCGCACGTCCAGCGTGGACCGATCGCCCACGAACACCTTCGAATCGACGGTGAACCGCATGATCACCCGATCCGGCTGCAGCTCCAGCGATTTCACCTTGCCGACGCTGATGCCCGCGACCCGGATATCGTCACCGGCCTTCACCGACTGCGCCTCGGACAGATCGGCGGTGTAGGTCTTCTTGCCGATCGGGACCACGTACAGCACGCCCGCGCCGACCGCGAGGATCGCCACCAGGACGACACCGGCGATGCCGAGGCGGATCTCGCGCCGCCGCTTCTCCGGTTCGCCGACGACTCGGCGATCGCCGAACAACCCACTCACCCAGCGCATACCGCCACCTGCTGTCCCGCGATCAGTACGCCCAACACCTGCGGCACCTCGGCCTTGCCCTTGGAGCACTGCGGCTTCCATTCCGCCACACCGGATTTGGGGATGGCCGAATCGAATCCGGCCAGCAGGCCGGGCAGTTTGTCGAATACCTCGAGGGCCTGCTGCGGATCCGGGAAGATCTGGCGGATCAGCGCGTCGACATCGTCGGGGGTGCGCAGGCCCAGCGCGTTGAACAGATTGTCCAGCGGGCCCAGCACCGAGGGCGCGGCCGCGGCGAACTGGGCCAGTCCGGCCATATTGGTCTGCAGTCCGACGAAGATATCGGCGAGCCGGGCCAGCAGCGGCGCCATGTAGTGGATCTTGCCGCCGACCGCGTCGTGCAGATCCGACAGGTTCTGCAGCACCTTGTCGATCACCACCTGGCGGTCCTTCACGTGGGCGGCGAGCTTGTCGATCGCCTCCACCGCGGGACCGATGCCATTGCCGTCACCCTCGATCAGGGCGACCATACTGGCGCTGAACTGGTTGATCTCCTCGGGAGAGATGGTGGCCAGCACCGGCTTCAGGCCGTTGAACATGCTGGTCACATCGAACGACGGCACGGTGTGATCGACGCCGATGGTGGCCCCGCCCGCGATGCGCTTACCGGGCTGCGGCTGCTGCTGCAGGTCGATATAGCGCTGACCGGTGAGGTTCTGGTAGCGGATGGCCAGCTTCGAATTGTCGTAGATCGGCGCATCGGTCTTCAGCGACAGGCGAACTCGCGCCTGCGCGCCGTCGAGGGTGACGCCGTCGACCTTGCCGACCTGCACGCCGTACATGCGCACGTCGTCGCCGACCTTCAGGCCGTTGGCGTCGGTGAACAGCGCGTCGTGGCCTTCGGTGGGCCCGGACACCGGCCGCTTGATCGCCGTGCACACGATCGCGAGGACCACGATCATCACCGCGGCGAACAATCCCAGCCGCCAGGCGGCGGCGCTCACCTTCATCGCGCGCCTCCCAGCAACGGTGCCAGCACGGGCATTCCACTCAGATCGATCTCGGCGTTGAGCACGGGGCCGTTGGGCGTATCGGGCATGGCCGCGCGCAGGCGGCGCAAAAATTCGGTCAGATCCGCACCCGACTGCCGCGGTGTCGGCACCATCTGCGCGAGCAGGCGCAGCACCGGGACGAGCATGTCGGTGGTGCCGGACAGATCCTGGCCGAGGACCGCGCCCAGATTCGCGATGCCGGGCAGCAGTTTCTCGGTGTGCATCCGCACACCCGCGTCGAAGGACTCCCGATTGTTCTGCAGCCGTGGGATGTTGCGGATCATGTCCACCATCACCTCGTTGGCCCCGGCGAAATTGCCCGCGCCGTAGAACGCGGGTCCGAGCCGGGCCGCCAGTTCCGAGGGCGGCATGCGCTGGTTGTCGGTGACGATCTGCGCGACCTCGATAATCGACTGCGCCAGCGGGGTGAACGCCTTCATATCGTGGGAGACCTGGCTGATCACCGTCGCCATTTGCGGGGTCAGCACCGAATCGCCGGTCTGCGACAGGGTGCGCAGCATGCTGCCCATGGTGGCGTCGAAGATGGCGTCGGCGCGGCTGCCGGTCAGGTCGATGACGCTGTCGTCGCGCAGCGCCGAACCGCCCGCGCCGCGGCGCAGTTCGATCTCGCTGATGCCGAACAGGTTCGCGGGGGCGTAGTCGACCTGCAGGCTGTTATCGATGCCGTGCAGCTGGGAACGGTCCAGCCGCAACGAGATCCGCTGCGTACCGCGCTCATCGGGTTCGATATCGGTGACCGTGCCGACCTGCACGCCGTCCACCCGCACCGGGGTTCCGGCCAGGACGCCGTCGCCGATCTGTTCGGTGTGCAGCGCGATGTGCAGGCCGTCCTCGGTGCGCAGTTCGCGATACAGCGCGTAGCCCGCGACGACGGCCGCGATCACCGCGATCGCGACCAGTCCGACGAATCGGGATCGGTGCTTGTCGACGGCCACTCCGGGCATTCCGTATTTCGGCATCGCGGTTACCCCGTGAAACTGATCGTCGCGTTGAAGCCCCAGAGCAGGATGGTGAGCACCATGTCGATGGCCACGATGGCCACCGAGGAGACGCGCACCGCGCGGCCGGAGGCGATGCCGACACCCTCGGGACCACCGGTCGCGAAGAAGCCGTAGTAGCTGTGGATGAGAATGACGACGGTGGCGAAGATGGCCACCTTGATCACCGCGGCGATCACGTCGAATCCGGCCACGAACTGGAAGAAATAGTGGTCGTACACGCCCGCCGACTGACCGTGCACCAGCGTGATCAGTCCGCGGCAGGACAGATACGCCAGGATCAGGCCGATCAGGAAGGTCGGCACGATCGAGATGGCCCCGGCGATCACACGGGTGGTGACCACGAACGGCACCGAGCGCAGGCCCATCGCCTCGAGCGCGTCGATCTCCTCGGAGATGCGCATGGAACCGATCTCGGCGGTGATGCGGCAGCCCGCCTGCGCGGCGAAGCCGATGGCCGCCGCGATCGGCGCGAGTTCGCGGGTGGTGGCGTAGGCGGAGACGATGCCGGTGACCGGGCCCATGCCCAGCATGTTCAGCATCGTGAACGATTCCACCGCCACCGAGGCGCCCATGACCAGACCGAGCACGATCATCATCGGAACCGTGCCGCCGCCGACGATGACCGAGCCGCGGCCCCAGGTCATATCGGAGATGATGCGCAGCGTCTCGTCGCGATAGTGCTTCAGCGTGGCCGGAATCGACGACAGCACCTGCCAGATGAACGACAGGACGAAGCCGAGGGCGTCGAATTTGGTGAGGATCAGCCCGCCGTGGCGCCGGTAGAGGCGGCTGAGCCAGCCCAGCCCCCTGGGGGCGTAAGTCGATGCGGCCATGTCACACCAGCCTCGTCGGCAGGAACATTTCAACGATCTGCGTGACGCCGAGGTTGACCACCGCGATGGACACCACCGACAGCACCACGGCCGCGTTCACCGCATCGGCCACACCGCGCGGCCCGCCCTTGGCCTCGAGTCCGCGCTGGCAGGCGATGATCACCACGAGGAAGCCGAACAGCACGGCCTTGAGCAGCGAGACCCACACATCGGCGACGGTGGTGAAGGAACCGAAGGTGGCCCAGTAGCTGCCCGGGGTGACGTTCTGGCCGCCGACGGCGACCGCGTATCCGGCCACGATGCCGACGAAGATGATGAGGATGTTCAGCAGCGGCGCGACCAGGATCATCGCGACCAGTCGCGGAATCACCAGCCGCGGAATCGGGCTGATGCCCATGGTGTTGAGCGCGTCGATCTCCTCGCGGATGGTCCGCGCGCCCAGATCCGCCGCGATCGCGGCCGCGCCCGCGCCGCCGAGCAGGAACCCGGTGGCCAGCGGTGCGCCCTGTTTGATCACGCCCAGGCCGCCGGTCGCGCCCAGCAGCGAATCCGCGCCGAGGGTGTGGATGAGGTTGCCGACCTGGATCGAAACGATCACGCCGAACGGGATCGCGATGAGGATGGCCGGGATCGCGGTGACCGTCACCAGTCGCCACGCCTGCAGGATCGCCTCACGCCATTCGAACTGTCCTCGTGCGATGCCGGTGACCGTGCCGGTCGCCGATTCGCGTGCGATATCCACTGCTCGGCCGAAGGTTCGCAAGGACGATACGACAGTGTCGGAGAAGTTCTTGCGGACGATACGAACAGCGGAGACGCTCGAGCGAGCCCGGGTCACCGTAGCCATGCGCGGCTCCGGGATGGGCGGTGTGTCTCGAGTTTCAAAATCGTTCTCTCCGTGATGGGCGACACTGCCAACACGAAGCTATCGGTGACATCCAGTAACGGTAAAGTCAGTTAAGGTGTGACCATCGCCTCGAAATCGCTCGATTGCGACTGGATTCACACGCTGGTCAGAGGCACGAAAGCCATATTGACCGGCATTCTGCAACTGGTTATCAGCACAGATCGGCTATGCATGTGACATACATCATGCACAGGAACGATCTTGTCAGCTAGATTTCCGCAATTTCCATTCGGAAGTTTATTACGGACTGACCGCCATGAAGACGAATGACGCGAACAGAACCAGGTGGACCCCGCCCTGCAACAGGGTCGCGCGACCGGGCACGACGGTCAGCACGCCGACGACCACGGTCAGCGCCAGCAGCACCATCTGGGTCGCGCCCAGACCCAGGGTCAGCGGGGTGGAGATCCAGATGGTCGACAGCGCGATGGCCGGAATGGTCAGGCCGATACTGGCCATGGCCGAGCCCAGGGCCAGATTGAGACTGGCCTGCACGCGGCCTCGCCGGGCCGCGCGAACGGCCGCCAGGGTTTCCGGCAGCAGGACGAGCATCGCGATCACCACACCGACCACCGAGCGCGGCAGGCCCGCGGCATGCACGCCGTTCTCGATCGATGGCGACACCATCTTCGCCAATCCGACCACGCCGACCAGCGCGACCAGCAGCAGCGCGAGGCTGAGCAGCGTGGAACGAACCGACGGCGGTTCATGACTCTCGTCCCCGGCGTCGTTGTCCTCGACGGGCAGGAAGTCATCGGGATGCCGAATCGTCTGCACGGTCACGAACAAGCCGTAGAGCAGCAGGGACGCCACCGCCGCGAAGGCCAGCTGCGATCCGGAGAACTCCGGCCCGGGCTTGCTCGTGGTGAAGGTCGGCAACACGAGACTCAGCGTGGCCAGCGTCGCCACGGTCGCCAGCGCCGCGCCCGTACCCTCGGCATTGAATACCGCCACCCCCCGACGCACGGCCCCCACCAGCAGTGACAACCCGAAGATGCCATTACAGGTGATCATCACCGCCGCGAAGACGGTGTCACGGGCCAGCGACGAGGCATCATCTCCGCCCGAGGCCATCAACGTCAGAATCAACCCGACCTCGATCACGGTCACGGCCACCGCCAACACCAGCGAGCCGAACGGCTCCCCCACCCGATGCGCGACCACCTCGGCATGCTGCACGGCCGAAAGCACCGCCCCGACCAGTGCCAACACCACGACGATCACGGCGGGCCCGGCGGGATGGGTGAACCAGGCAATCGCCAGCACCACCGCCGCCAGTAGAGGAACCGCGGTTGTCCAGTGTCGGGTCAGCAGGCGCGTCATACCCACCATGATCCCAGCGAATTTCCAGCGTTCGGACAGAAGAGACAATGATCGCCATCGGCGCGGCGGGGCAATCAGTCCTTGCGCGCGATGAGCAGATGGGCCTTGATCGGTTTGTGCGCCAGCGCGCGGTGGTCCACCGTAAGCCCCGCACCCGCAAGGACGGCCGCGATCTCCTCCGGGGCGCGCAGATGGAAACCGTAGCGGGTGAACGGCATTCGGGCGGCGTCGGTGGGATCGGCGACGGCGATGACGGCGCGGCCGCCGGGCCGCAGGACTCGGGCCAGTTCGGGTGCCACGGGAGTGAGGGCGGGAACGAAGTAGAGCGTGTTGACCGTGATCAGCGCGTCGATGGAGGCGTCGGCCAGGGGGAGATCGGTGAGCGTGCCCGCGAGGATGCGCAGGCGCCCGGCGCCGATATCGGGCGCGAAGCGTGCCTTCGCACGGGCCGCCATATCGGGGGACGGCTCGATGCCGTGCACCGTGCCTTCCGCCCCGACACGGGCCAGTAGCAGCGAAAGGCCCACACCCCCGCCGAATCCGATATCCGCCGCCGCCCGGCCGGGTTCGAGTTCGGTGGCATCGACGGCGGCCTCGGTCAGTTGGCGATTGGTGCGGTTCAAAACCAGTGCCACGCCCTTGCCGAGGGCTCCGTGTGGATTGCCGAGCTGATCGGCGAGGGTGGACATGACGCGCGCGACAACGGGATTCACGGGGCGATGCTACGCCGATCCGGACGCGCGGCCGCCTAGTGTGCTGTTCGTGGAGCAGACCAGCGACAGTGCCACCCACCCGCACGAACCGCATGCCGAGGGCCTCGCCTCGCGGCTGAACTGGCTGCGGGCGGGCGTGCTCGGCGCCAATGACGGCATCGTGTCCACCGCGGGCCTGGTGGTCGGTGTCGCGTCCGCGACCGCCGCCACCGGACCGATTCTCACCGCGGGTGTCGCCGGATTGGTGGCGGGTGCGATCTCGATGGCGGCCGGTGAGTACATCTCGGTCAGCACCCAGCGCGACAGCGAGAGGGCGCTGCTGTCGAAGGAGCGTCGCGAACTGGCCGAGGAGCCGGATTACGAACTGGCCGAACTGGCCGAGATCTACCGGCGCAAGGGCCTGTCCGAGCAGACCGCCCGCCAGGTCGCCGAGGAGCTCACCGCCCACGACGCCTTCGCCGCCCACGCCGAGGCCGAATTGGGTTTGAACCCCGACGAACTCACCAATCCATGGCAGGCGGCGTTCTCCTCGGCGGTCTCGTTCACCCTCGGCGCACTGCTGCCGCTGCTGGCGATCCTGCTGCCGCCGGCGTCGTGGCGCATTCCGGTGACCTTCGCCGCGGTGTTGGTGGCATTGGCGGTCACCGGATCGATCAGCGCCCGGCTCGGCGGCAGCAATCCGCGCCGGGCGGTGCTGCGGGTGGTGGTCGGCGGTGCGCTGGCCATGGCGGTGACCTATGCGATCGGGCGGATACCGGGCGTTTCGGCGTAGGCGGGCAGCAGGCCGATCGCCTCGCGCGCCGCGATAACCTTGGGCCGGGCCAACTCTCGGGCCGCCGCGGCCCCCGCGGTCAGCAGATCGCCCAGGTCCTCGTCGATCAGTTCGTCGTATCGGCGGCGAATCGGTTCGACCAGCGCCACCACCGCATCGGCGACCGTCCGCTTCAAATCGCCGTAGCCGCCGAAGGTTTCGGCCAGTCGCGCCGGTTCGGTCCCGGTGCAGGCGGACAGGATGGTCAGCAGATTCGCCACGCCCGGACGCTGTTCGGGATCGTAGGAGACCTCGGTGCTCCCGTCGGTGGTCGCCCGCATCACCTTGCGACGCAACACCTCCGGCGGATCGAGCAACCGCAGCGAACCCGCGGCGGCGACCGATTTGCTCATCTTGGCCGTCGGTGTGATCAGATCCATGATGCGCGCGGCCACCGGCGGATTGACCGCACGCGGCACCGTGAACACCGGTCGATACGCCGCATTGAACCGCAACGCGATATCGCGGGCCAGCTCCACATGCTGGCGCTGATCCTCACCCACCGGCACCTCCTCGGTGTCGTAGAGCAGGATGTCGGCGGCCATCAGAATCGGATAGGTCAGTAGCGACACCCGAACCTGTTGTCCGCGCGCGGATTTCTCCTTGAACTGGATCATGCGCCGCGCCTCCCCGAAGCCGGCCACGCATTCGAGCAGATAGTGCAGTTCGGCGTGTTCGGGCACCTGCGACTGCACCGCGAACAGGCTGCGCCGCGGATCGACGCCGCAGGCCAGCAGCAGCGCCGCGAAGCTCGTCGTGCGCGCGCGGACCTCGGCCGGATCGTGCGGCAGGGTCAGCGCGTGCAGATCCGAGACGAATACGAGCGTCTCGCCCGGAATCTGCTGTCGCACCAGGGGTTCGATCGCCCCGAAGTAGTTGCCCAGATGCAATTCCCCGGACGGGGTGAAGGCGGTGAGTCGCCGAGCCATGGTCGGTCCTTTCGAATGGGACCGCCCGGCCGGGCCCGGCCTACCGTGGGACTGCGATACGGCCGCCCGGTCGGGCGGCCGTAGTTGTCGGGGTGTGGGTGTGCGGGCCGCCCGTCAGGGCAGCCACCACGCGCAATACACACCGATTCGCACGGCCTGACGGTATCGCGCGGCGCACCGCCACCGCCACGGCTTTTCGGAACGGTCCAGAAATCCGCCACTGGCTCTGTTTCCACAGGCCAGTTCGGCCGCATGCTGACCGAATGTTGCTTCGCCGGCTGTGTGCGCTCTATCTCGGACTGTGGCTCTACGGATTCTCGATGGCGGTGATGATCCGCGCCGCGCTCGGACTCGATCCGTGGGACGTGTTCCACCAGGGCGTGGCTCGTCATCTGCCGGTCAGTTTCGGCACGGTCACCGCGCTGACCGGCGTGGCCGTACTGCTCGCCTGGATCCCGCTGCGACAGCGGCCCGGACTGGGCACGGTCAGCAATGTCGTGGTCATCGCGGTCTCGGTCGACGCCGGACTGTGGCTGCTACCCGAACTGCACGCGCTGGTTCCGCGGATACTCGCCATGGGTGCCGCCGTACTGCTCAATGCGATCGCGACCGTGCTCTACATCGGCGCGGGTATGGGCCCCGGCCCGCGCGACGGCCTGATGACCGGACTGGTCGGGCGGACCGGCTGGCCCGTCTGGGCGGTGCGCACCGGCATCGAGGCGACGGTGCTGTGCACCGGCTGGCTGCTCGGCGGCAGCGTCGGCGTCGGAACCCTGGTGTATGCCTTCGGCATCGGGCCGCTGATCCATCTGCTGATCCCGTTCGTCGACCGCTGGCTGCCCGGCTTCCACACCGCGCGCCCGGCCGAGCCCGCCCTTGCCTAGCGCGACCGGATCAGTTGTCGCGCACCGCGATTCCGGCCGCCCGCGCGAACGCCGGGGCGAGATCCATCAGCTGCCCGGTACTGATGGTGGCGCCCTTCAGGGCGTCGATACCGGCGGTGAGGTCGAGGGTGACCGCACCGCGCAGGTCGACCTCGTGCAGGGTCGCGCCGTGCAGCGCCAAACCCTCGAGGCGGGTGCCGGGAAAGCTCAAACGGCGCAGCGTGGATTCGCCGAAATCGGTGTCGCGCAGCACGCAATCGACGAAGGTGACGTCCTGCAGCACCGAATTGCGCAGATTCACCGAATCGAATTTGCAGCCCTCGAACCGGATCCGCCGCAGCTGCGAACCGACCGCCTCCACCCCCGACAGCGCCGAATCCACGAATTCGACGTTCAGCCAACTGGATTGGCCGAGATTTGCGCCGACCCAGCGCACATTGCGCAGCCACGCATCGTCGAAGCGAGCGTAGCGCAGCACGCCACCGGCGAATTCGACCCCGGTGAAGGCCGATTCGGTGAACCGGACGCCGCTGGCCTCGAGGCCGTCGAAGGTGACGGCGTCGACGTGCTCGGTCTCGTAATCCATATCGGATTCCGGCTCGCCCTCGAAGGGCCGCAGGTGACGGGCGTAGGACAGGTCGGCAAGATCGCGAGGCACCCCTGCACCCTAGGCGAGGTCGACGCGCACGGTGAGCAGGCTGGTCCCGAACGCCTTCACCACCGTGCTGTTATAGCGCGGCAGTCGGTTCAGGCGCGCGGCCACATCGTCGCCGGGCAGCAGATGCGCGGTGCCAGAATGCCAGCGCCCGTGCAGCCGCAACCGAACCCGATTGTCCGCCTGGATATTTCGCACATACTGCGACAGCTCGCCGAATTCGGAGACGAACCAGAACGAATCGCCCTCCCGGCGGCCGCCGATCGGGGTGATCCGCGGTTGCCCGCTCACGCGGCCGGTCGTCTCGAGCAGAACCTGGCCGGGCATCCGGCGCAGGATCGGATTGCCCAGGCGGCGCTGGAACGTAGTCACCAACTTGTGCTGCAGAGCGCTGTTCACGGCTGCACCGGCTCGAAATCGGTCTTACCGGTATCGGTCAGCGCGTAGACCCCGGAGGCCAGATCGAGGCCGATGACCGTGCGGGCCGCAGCCTCGTCGATGTGGATGCGCGGCGGGTCCGGATAGGCCGCGGGATCCGGGTAGTAGGTGTCGGGGCCGTAGAACTGGCCGTAGCGCAGGACGACACCGCCCGCCTCGAGCACCGAGGACTCCAGAAACTCCTTGGCGGACTGGCCCTCTCCGCTCATCTCCCAGGCGACGCTCTGGGCGAGGAACCGCTTGACCCCGGCGGCCTGCGCGGCGGCCAGCAGATTCGCGGTGCCCTCGCGGCGGATGCGGGCATTGGCCGAGCGACCGGCCGCGAGATCCTCGCTGCTGTCGGGCAGGTCGGTGAGCTGATGCATCACCAGATCGGGGGCGTAGGCGCGCACGGCCTGTTCGAGCGCCGCGGCGTCGTAGACATCACACACCACGGGCTCGGCGCCGAGATCGGCCAGCAGTTCGGCCTTCTGCGGCGAGCGGGTCATACCCGCCACCTCGCACCCGGTCGCGATCAGCAGGGGCGTCAGTCGGGTGCCCAGCACGCCGCTGGCACCGGCAAGAAAGATCCGCACGCCAACCCACACTATCGGACTACATCAGGCAGATCAGCAGCCCCGAGGCCGAGCCGATGATCAGCAGCGGGCCCATGACCGCGACTCCGATGCCGGTGAGCAAGCCCATCCGGGTGCGGCGCAGGCGCGGATCACGCGGGGCGACAAGGCGTTCGGCGCGGGCCACGACATCGGCGCCGCTGGCCGCCAGCGCACCGGCGGGCGCGACGCCCGACAGTGCGAGCAGACCCGACAGCAGCGACGCGCGCCCGTGGCGGCGCACCGCGGCATCGTCGGCGCACATCTCCAGCAGGCGCGCGACCTCGCGCGCGCCGTCGGTGAACAGCCGCAGATGCGGGAAGGTGGCGGCTAGGCCGCGGGTCACCGCGAGCAGCAGGGGATGACGGCGCAGCAGGTGGGCGTGCTCGTGGGCCAGCACCGCGGCCAGTTCCGAATCACCCAGCGCCGCCACCGCGCCGCTGGTCACCACCACCACATTCGGCGATCCGGCCACGCAGTAGGCCGCGCGCTCCTCGGAATCGAGCAGCACCAGATCGGCCACGGCATGCCGGTGTACGCGGCGGCCGGTGAGCCGCAGGGCCTCGGCGTGTTCGCGCGCTCGCATCCGCATGCGCAGTTGCAGCCGGGTCAGCCGCACGCCCAGCACCACCGCCAGAATCGCCAGCGCGCCCGTCACCACGAGCAGCGCCGCCTGCGCGGCCAGGCCCGCATGCCCGGTCGCGATCACCTCGGCCTCGTGCAGTCCGGTGATCACCAGCCGATCGGCGTGCAGCCAGGTGTGCGCGGCATCGGCGACCGCGATCGCCACGGCCACGCCCCACGATCCGAGCACGCTGGCCATCAGCGTCAGCCACGCCACCACGCCCAGATGCGGGACCTGCCCGTGGCGGGTCAGCCGGGGCAGCACCCGCGGCGCGACGATCGCCACCACAACCGCGTAGCAGAACAGCCCGACGGCGATGCTCACGCGCCCTCCGCCAGCCGCCGCAGCGCGGCGCGCAACCGCTCGGATTCCTCGGGACCGATCTGTTCGACGAAATGCGCGAGTACGAGTTCGGCGCGGCCACCGTCGTCGAGAGCCTCGCGCATCAGCCGGGCGCTGTGCTGCTCGCGGGTGAGCGTCGGCCAGTATCGGAACGCCTTGCCCTCGCGCCGACGCTCCAGCCAGCCCTTGCGATGCAGATTGTCCATCGTCGACATGACCGTGGTGTAGGCGATCTCACGCTCGCCGGCCAGTTCGGCGAACAGTTCCCGGACCGTGGTGGGGTCGCCGTCGCGGTTCCAGAGCCGGTCCATGACGACCGCCTCGAGTTCCCCGAATCCGCGTGTGCGCACTGCACCTCCTCGTCGTGCGGCCGCGCCGGATGCCGGACGGCTCGGTCGCCATACTATCTACGTAGCGCGACAGTAGGTCGGTTCACCCCGGCTTCGGCCACTTGACCGACGCCATCCGGTCATCTACTGTCTACGTACGTAGATAGTAGCTAAGGCTTCGGTGCGCGCGCCCCTCAGCGCGGCGCGCCGATTGTCACGATGCGACCGGCCGTTCGCGTCCGGCAAACCCGGATCTCCCTCATCGATCCTGGCGAGCCGTTCGGCGCAAGGGGACGAGAGCGCCGCACGACCGACCGCGACGCGCCGTGACAGCACCGCCTCCGGACCAGGTACCGGCATACCGGGTTCGGGGGCGGTCGCGTATCAGGCCACGAATTGATGGTCGGTGCGGATCCGACCGTCGGCGTCGAAGGTCAGCACCTCGAGCCCGCCCGCCGCCGCGGTACCGTCGGCGCGCGATCGCATCACCCAGGCCAGCGTGACCGTGTCACCCGGCTGCCGCCGCGCCTGTCCGTCGAGCTCGAAAGTGAATTCACCTGCGGCGACGAACATTTCGTAGGCCCGCCCGACGCGGGCGTCGAGTGCGTCGTATCCGCTGACCTCGAGCGGCGGTGCGACGATCCCCAGTTCGGCCGCGCTGTCGCGAATCGCCTGCGGCGGATTGACCAGCACCTGCCGGGCATCGGGCGCCCACAGCTCGCGAATCGACGCCTGCCGACGATCGGCGTCGGCCTCATTCCATTGCGCCACATAGCGATCGGCCAGCAGCTTCAATTCCTCATCGGTGATCATCGCGTTCATATCGCCAATCGTGGCCGCCCCGGCGTCGCCGCGCGATTCCCTAGAGGGAATGGCACGAACACACTCGAGCGTCGAGGATGGCGCTATGACAACGGCTGTGGCACATCCCGGACCCTTCGCGCACGAGCTGCGCCGCTGGCGCGGACTGCGGCGCTGGAGCCAACTGGATCTGGCGATCCGCGCCGACACCACCCAGCGCTATCTGAGCTTTCTCGAACAGGGCCGCTCCCAACCCGGCCGGGCGATGGTGATCCGGCTGTCCGAGTCGCTGGGCCTGTCGCTGCGCGAACGCAACGCCCTGCTGACCTCCGCCGGGTACGCACCCGCCTTCCACGAATCCGGTTTGGACGCGGCCGAATTGGAGCCCGTGCGCGACGCGCTGCGCTGCATTCTCGAGGGTCATATGCCCTATCCGGCGCTGGTCGTGGACCGGCACAGCAATCTCGTCGAGGCCAATGCCGCGATGGATCTGTTCTTCGAGGGCTGTGCGCCCGAACTGCTCCGGCCGCCGGTGAACGTCCGCCGCCTCGCCCTGCATCCGGACGGACTCGCCCCGCGCGTGATCAATCTGCCCGAATGGGGCCGTCACGTCACCGACGCGCTCCGCAATCGGGTCCGAGCCAGCCCCGATCCCGAACTCGAACAGTTCGTCACCGAACTGGAGAGCTATCTGCCGCCCACCGAACCCGGCCCCGGCTATCTCGGCTTCGCGGTTCCGCTCCGATTGCGCAGCGACGCGGGCGAATTGCGGCTCATCACCACCCTCACCTCCTTCGCCACCGCGACCGATGTCACCCTGGCCGAACTCCACCTCGAGGCCTTTCTGCCCGCCGACGAGGCGACCGCCCGCCTGCTGCGCGAACGGGCGGGCTGATCACCAGCGGCGTCCGGCCGCGAGCAGCGCCTCGTGCACCAGATCCACATGCGCCAGCGCGGGCGACCCGACGCGACGCGCGAGGAACGCCGTATTGATCGGCGCTTCCTCGGGCTCCAGCAGCGCCACCAGCGCGCCCGAATCGAGCTGCGCCGCAACGAGATAGCGCGGCAACACGCTCACCCCGCCGCCCGCGGCAACCAGCGCCGCCACGGCCCGCAGATCCGCGACCACCACCGCGGGCTCGGCATCGAGTCGCACCCCGAACACATGCCGCCAGTAGCGGCGCAGGATCGGCAGATCGGCGGCATAGCTCACCAGCGGTATCGAACTGGATTCGGTTCCCGCGAAACGTAATTCGATCGGATCGATCCCCGCCGCCACCGCGGGCGCGGCGACCAGGACGAACTCCTCGTCCATCAGCGGTTCGGCGCGCACGGCCCGTCCGCGTGGCCGCACGGTCGAGATCACCAGGTCGTACTGTCCCGCCCGCAGCCCGGTCAGCAGATCCTCGGCCAATCCGGTCGTCACCGTGAGCCGCACCCCGCGCCCGAGCAGCGGGGCCAGAGCCGGAAGCGCCAGTGCGCCAAGCATTTCCGCGGGCCCGGCCAACTGCACCGGCGGCTGCGCGGCGGGCGCGTCCACTCCCCCGCCCACGATCGCCTCCAGCGCGTCCAGCGGACCTGCCAGCCGTCCCGCCAGCTCCTCGGCGGCCATGGTCGGGGCGACGCCGCGCGGCAGGCGCTCGAAAAGCTGACGGCCCAGGCGCTTTTCGAGTTCCTGCAACTGCGTGGTCACCGTCGGCTGGGACAGGCCGACCAGTCGCGCGGCGGCGGTCACCGACCCCGCGCGGTATACGGCCAGAAAGGTCCGCAGCTGCATCAGGTCGAGTCCACCCCTGCCGGTCATCCTGCCGAGTCTAGAACCATACTTGTGCACGAATACTCGTCGACGTATATTCGTAGACGAGTAAGGAGGTGGCGCGGTGAAGCAGCGCAAGGTGAGCAATCTGATGGCCCTGTCGGTCCTGGCCACCCTGCTGGAGGGGCCGATGCACCGCTACGAACTCGCGGCCAAGCTGCGCGAACGCGGTAAAGAGGGCCAGATGGACATCAAGTGGGGTTCGCTCTACACGGTCGTCCAGAACCTGGAGAAGCACGGATTCCTCGAGGCCGTGGGCACCGAGCGCGAGGGGTCGCGGCCGGAGCGGACGATCTATCGGATCACCGACGCCGGACGCGCCGAGGCCCACGACTGGATCCGCGAACTGATCGCCACGGTCGAACCCGAGCCCAATCGTTTCGTGGCCGGGCTCTCGGTGGCGGGCATGCTGACCCCCGACGAGCTGATCGCACTGCTCGGCCAGCGGGTCGAGCGGCTCACCGAGCTGATCGCGACCAGCGAGGCGCAATTGGCCGAGGCCCTCCGCTTCCTGCCTCGACTGTTCCTGGTCGAGGAGGAGTTCCGCCTCGCCATGCTGCGCGCGGAGACCGACTGGGTGCGCGCCCTGCGCGACGAGCTGGCCTCCGGCGCCCATCCGAGCACGGACTGGTGGCGACGTATGCACGTCGAGAACATCAGCCCCGCCCGCATCGCGGAAATGATCGAAAGGGGGGAGATCACCGACCGCGCGGATTAGCGAATACGCCGGTCCCGCAATGGAACCGGGCCCGGCCAGGTGCGGCAACACCTCGGCCGAGCCCGATCGAAATACCGTCTCGAACCGTATCCGCCGGCAGGCGAATCCAGACCGAGTGTGGCAACTACAGGATAACTGGGCTCCCCGCACGCGGATCGGATCGGGCATCCGACACCATCCCGAGGGGAATTCATCATGTCCATCCAGACCGCCCTGGTCATCGGCGGCGGCATCGCCGGTCCGGTGACCGCGACCGCACTGCGCAAGGCGGGTATCGACGCCCGCGTCTACGAGGCCTATCCGGGCCCGGCCTACAACATCGGCAGCGGCCTCGGCTTCCAGCCCAACGGGCTCGCGGCCCTCGACGTCATCGGCGCGGGCGATGTGGTGCGCGAGATCGCGCTGCCGATCCGGCATCAGGTGATGTCGTTCGGCGACAAGCAGATCCGGCTGCCCGCCACCGGTGACGGCGAACCGCTGCAATCGGTCGAGCGCAGCGATCTGCACCGGGTGCTGCACGATTTCGCGGTCACGGCCGGGGTCCCGTTCGAATACGACAAGCGCCTGATCGGCGTCGACGAGAACCGCGACAGCGTCACCGCCCACTTCGCCGACGGCTCCAGCGCGACCGCGGACGTGCTGATCGGCACCGACGGCGTCAAGTCACTGGTCCGCACGCTCATCGACCCCGACGCACCGGGTGCGAACTACACCGGGCTGCTCGGCTTCGGCGCGGCGGTCGAATCGCCGATCGAAGTCGAGCCCGAGACAATGTATTTCACGTTCGGCAAACATGCGTACTACCTGTATTCCGCGCTGCCCGACGGCCGGATCGGCTGGGGCGCCAACCTGCCGAGCAAGAAGTACATGACGCTGAGCGAGGCCCGGGCCGTCCCCAACGAGCAGTGGCTGCGCACGCTGGCCGAGGTGTACGGCGAGGACACCCCCGGCGGCGACATCGTGCGCCGCATCCGACCCGAGCAGCTGCAGGTGATCGGCGGACTGCACATCATGCCGCCGGTGCCCAACTGGCATCGGGGCCGGATGGTACTGGTCGGCGACGCGGTACACGCCCCGTCCAACAGCACCGGCCAGGGCGCGTCGCTGGCCGTGGAGAGCGGGATTCAGCTGGCTCGCTGCCTACGCGATTTCGACGATCCGGCAACGGCTTTCGCTGTCTACGAGCAGATCCGGCGGCCGCGTGTGGAGAAGATCGCCGCTCGCGGGGCGCGGACCAATCACGCCAAGGCGCCCGGGCCGCTGATGCGGCGGATCATGCCGGTGATGATGCCGATAGTGTTCCGCAGCGCGAAGGTCGCCGAAACCCTGCGGCGTGAGATCGCCTACTCCATCGAGTGGGACGCCCCGGTCGACGAGCGGGCCGAACTCGCGCGACTGTAGGTTCCGTTGCCCGCGCGGGTTACGTTGCCCGCGTGGGCATCACACCGTCCCGTTGCGATTCGTCCAGCAGTTTGGCGGCGATATTGGCCAGCGCCTGATCCAGTAGCGCCCGGTCGTCGGGATCATGACAATCCCAATCGTCGAGCCGGTCGGACAGCCAGCGCTGCACGGCCTGCTTGATACGGTCGAGCTCCGCGTGCCCGGAATCGGTGAGATCCATTCGGTCACCGTTGAATTCGACATAACCGTCGGCGACAGCCTGGTCGTAGACCGGCCGCAACACCTCCGGTGGAACGTGATGCGCGCGGGCGATCGTATCCAGGGTCGCCTCCCCGCGTGTCCCGTTCAGCATCCGCACCTGACCGAGCGCCCAGGCCTGTTCCCGATGCAGCGGACTGCCCGCCCGCGCCAGCAGCCCAGGGGCGGAGATGTCCTCCTCGCGCACCTTGCGCATCAGGCTCGCCACCGCATGTTCCAGTCGCACAACGCGATCGGCGGAATCCGGCATGGAGAATCCAGCGCCCACATCGCCCGCGTCGGCGCGCGCGGTATCACGCAGCGGAACCTGCTTCAGAAACCAGGCCACCACGAAGCCCAGCAGCGCGATCGGCACCGCCCAGCGGAACATGTGCGCGATGGTGTCGGCGTAGGCGTCGATGATCGGCACCGCCTGCGCGTGCGGAAGTTTGTGCAGCAGTTGCGGATTCCCCGCCGCCGCGGGCGGTACGCCGGGATCGTTCGCCAGTGCGGTGCGCAGATCGGGATTCAGGCGATTGCTGTACAGGGTGCCGAACACCGAAGTCCCGACCGTACTGCCGACCGTGCGGAAGAAGGTCACCCCGGAGGTCGCGGTGCCGAGATCGGTATAGGGCACGGTGTTCTGCACCACGATCGTGAGCACCTGCATCGCCAGGCCGAGCCCGAGGCCCAGGACGAACATGTACAGCGACTGCGTCCAGAATCCGGTGTGGCGATCCATCGTCGACATCAGATACAGCCCGAGCGCGGTCACCGCGGTTCCGGCGATCGGGAAGTATTTGTATTTGCCCGTCTGCCCGACCACCTGGCCGGAGATGATCGAGGTGATGAACAGGCCCACCACCATCGGCAGCGTCCGGAATCCGGAGGCCGTCGCCGACAGGCCGTTGACGTATTGCATATAGGCGGGCAGATATGTCAGCGCGCCCATCATGGCGAATCCGACGATGAAGCTGAGCACCGAGCACACCGTGAAGGCATTGCTGCGGAACAGATGCATCGGCAGCATCGGTTCCTTCGCCCGGAACTCGATGAAAACGAAGGCCCCCAGCGATACCGCCGCCCCGATGAACAATCCGATGATCGTCGCCGAACCCCAGGGGTATTCCTGTCCACCCCATTCCAGGCCCAGCACAAGACAACTCACCCCGATGGCCACGAAAGCGATTCCAGCGTAGTCGATCACCGGCCGAACGGCTCCGCGCAGACTCGGAATCGCCCGTGCGGCAACGACGATCATCACAATCGCCAGCGGGACATTCACATAGAAACACCACCGCCAGCTGGCGTGATCGGTGAACAGTCCGCCCAGCGTCGGCCCGATGACGGTGGTGACGCCGAAAACCGCGCCGAGCGCGCCCTGATATTTGCCGCGATCGCGCAGCGGAATGACGTCGGCGATGAGCGCCATCGCGGTCACCATGAGCCCACCCGCGCCCAGGCCCTGAATCCCGCGGGCGACCACGAGCAGGGTCATACCGTTCGCGAGTCCGGCGATCATCGAGCCCACGATGAAGATGAGCCCGCTGAGCTGGAACACCAGCTTGCGCCCGAACAGGTCGCCGAACTTACCGGCCAGCGCGGTCGCCACCGCCTCGGCCAGCAGATACGACGTGACCACCCAGGACAGATGACTCGACCCGCCCAGATCGGCGACGATGGTCGGCAGGGCGGTCGACACGATGGTCTGATCGAGTGCGGCCATCAGCATGCCGAGGACGACGGTGACGAAAACCACATTGGCCCGGGTGGAACTCACGGGGGCGGGTGAATCGGCGACTTCCTGAGCACCGGTCATTAGCTCAGTATGTGCCGAAGGTCTTCAATTCGTCAGGAGACTCCACTACTCGGCATTTCACGTGGTGCAACATTGATTAGCTGGAGCTAATGCCAGCGTTTAGTTTCGCTATGTGGCTATCGCGCCGAACTTACTCTGAAGTAAGGTTTTATCAAACTGACAGTTGCCGCTCCTTCACAACGGTAGTGAGGTCTCGACCATGGCCTGGAACACCAGCCAAATTCCCGATCTGACCGGCCGGACGTTCGTAGTCACGGGCGCCAACGGCGGTATCGGCAAGCACACCACCAAGCAGCTGGCCGCCAAGGGCGCGACCGTGATCATGGCCTGCCGCAACACCACCACGGCCCAGCAGGTCGCCGACCGCATCGACGGTGATGTCCGGGTCGCGGCGCTGGATCTGGCCGATCTCGCCTCGGTCCGCACCTTCGCCGAGCAGACCGGCGAATTCGACGTGCTGATCAACAACGCCGGGCTGATGAACATCCCGTTCTCGCGGACCAAGGACGGTTTCGAGACCCAGTGGGGCGTCAACCACCTCGGCCACTTCGCGCTGACCGGCCTGCTGCTGGACCGCATCGGCGACCGCGTGGTCACCCTGGCCAGCGTCGCGCATCGCCAGGCCACGAAGCTGCGGGTCGACGATTTGAACTACGAGCACCGCCGCTATCAGCGCAATGTCGCCTACGCGCAGGCCAAGCTGTCGAATCTGCTGTTCGGGCGCGAGTTGCAGCGCCGCCTCGCCGAGGCGGGCTCCAACAAGCGGTCCTATGCCGTGCACCCCGGCGTCTCGGCCACGGATCTGTTCACCCGCACCGAAACCCCCATCGACCGCATCGCCAAGCCGTTCATCGCGATCGTCGGCCACTCGCCCGCCAAGGCCGCCGAATCCAGCCTGTTCGCCGCGACCATGCCCGATGCCGACCCGAATATCTACTGGGGTCCGACCTGGTTGTTCGGTTCGCAGGGACCGGTCAAGCCCTCGCCGTCGACCAAACTGTCCAAGGACCGCGAGGTGGCGCGTCGGCTCTGGGAGGAATCCGAGCGCCTGACCGGCGTGACCTACAAATTCTAGGTGGCCCTGCCCTCTACGGGACCTGTAGTAGACAGGTACCGTAGAGGGCGTGTCCGCTCCACACCGCCGCCCGGCTCTGATCCTGTTGGTGATCGTGGCCGCATTCGCCTGCCTGGCGCTCGGCTGGTGGCAGTGGGGTCGGTTCGAATCGGCGAGCGGGACCGCGCAGAACCTCGGTTATGCGTTGCAGTGGCCGCTGTTCGCGGGCTTCGTGGTGTTCGCCTACGTCCGCTTCGTGCGGTTGGAACGGGAGACCGGCGAAGCCGAGGACGGGTCGGACGAAACGCCGCGCAAACCGGCGAAAGCGTCCGCGCAACGCGAGATTCCGGCCGGGTTCCTGCCCGAGCGGCCCACCGCGGCGCGCGACGACGATCCGGTGCTCGCCGAATACAACAGGTATCTGGCCGAATTGAACGCGCAGGATGTGCGCGACACCGAGAGGAGCGCCGGTTGAGCGCCGACAACCCGACCGCCGCCGCGCCGCAGGCCCCCGCGCGCGACACCACCCGCATCCGCTCGGCCCTGACCCGCTACCGGGTGCTGGCGTATGTGACCGGTGTCTGGCTGTTGCTGCTGTGCGCCGAAATGGTCTACAAGTACCTGCTGCTCGACGACAGCAGCAAGGCCCCGCACTGGCTGTTCTACGTAGGCCAGATCCACGGCATCTTCTACATGATCTACCTGGCGGTCACCATCGACCTGGCCATCAAGACCCGCTGGAAGCCCGCCACCACGATCATCACCGCCCTGGCCGGCACCATCCCATTCCTGTCCTTCGTCTGCGAGCATTACCGCACCCGCGAAGTACGCACGGCCTTCGCCCTCTGACCCGAATCCACTTCCGGGCCAAGGGCCCTGCGCCGATTCACTTCCCGGCCAAGGACCCTGGGCCGATTCACTTCCCGGCCAAGGGCCCTCTGCCGACTCACTTCCCGGCCAAGGCCCCTGCGCCGACTCACTTCCCGGCCAAGG
>NZ_BDBS01000046.1 GCF_001613105.1 Nocardia pseudobrasiliensis NBRC 108224
ACCCTGCGCCGACTCACTTCCCAGCCAAGGACCCTGCGCCGACTCACTTCCCAGCCAAGGACCCTGCGCCGACTCACTTCCCGGCCAAGGACCCTGCGCCGACTCACTTCCCGGCCAAGGACCCTGCGCCGACTCACTTCCCGGCCAAGGGCCCTCTGTCGACTCACTTCCCGGCCAGAGACCCTGACCCGAACTCACTTCCCAGCCAGGAGCGCTGACCGAACTCACTTCCCGGCCAGCAGCCCCTGTGCCGAACTCACTTCCCGGCCAGCTCTATCAAGGCCGGGAGCAGTGCGCGTAGGGCGCGGCCTCGATGGGAGGCGGCGTCCTTTTCCGCCGGGTCGAGTTGGGCGGAGGTGCGGGTGTCGCCCTCGGGGACGAACAGCGGGTCGTAGCCGAAACCGTTGTCGCCGACCGGTTTCCGCAGGATGCGACCCGGCCATTCGCCGACGGCGATCACCTCTCGGCCGTCGGCGACCAGTGCGCAGGCCGAGACGAAGCGGGCGCCGCGGCGCTCGTCGGGGACGTCGTCGATCTGGGCCAGCAGCAGCCGGTTGTTGGCGGCGTCGTCGCCATGGCCGCCGGACCAGCGCGCCGAGAGCACGCCCGGCATACCGTTGAGCGCATCCACCGCGAGACCGGAATCATCTGCGACACAGGGCAATCCGGTCGCGGCGGCACCGTCGCGGGCCTTGGCGAGGGCGTTCTCCTCGAAGGTCGCGCCGGTTTCGGGCGCCTCCGGGAAGGGCGGCACCTCGTCCAGGCCCACGATCTCGAGACCGTCGACGCCCGCCTCGGCCAGAATGCGCCGCAATTCGTTCAACTTCTTGGCATTACGACTGGCGACCAGGACACGACGCGACATTACTTCTTCTTCTCCGGCCCGGGCAGCACCCCGGGATAGGGCAGGGCCAGCGCCTCCTTCTGGACAGCGAACAGCTGCTCGCAGCCCGCCAGCGCCGAGTCGAGCAGTTTGTCCAGCGTGGAGCGCGGGAAGGTCGCGCCCTCGCCGGTGCCCTGGATCTCCACGAGGGTGCCCGTATCGGTGGCGACCACGTTCATATCGACCTCGGCCCGCGAATCCTCCTCGTACGGCAGATCCAGCCGCACCCGGCCGTCGACCACACCGACGCTGACCGCGGCGATCATGCACGAGATGGGCTGCGGATCGTTGAGCTGCCCCGCCGCACCGAGATAGGTGATCGCATCCGCCAGCGCCACGTACGCGCCGGTGATGGCCGCGGTTCGGGTGCCGCCATCGGCCTGCAACACATCGCAGTCGATCGCGATGGTGTTCTCACCCACGGCCGCCAGATCGATGCAGGCCCGCAGCGACCGACCGACCAGACGACTGATCTCCTGGGTGCGCCCACCGACCCGGCCCTTGACCGACTCACGCCCGCTACGGGTATGCGTGGCCGCGGGTAGCATCGCGTATTCGGCTGTCAGCCAGCCCAATCCGGAGTCGCGCCGCCACGGCGGCACCCCCTCGTTCACACTCGCGGTGCACATGACCCGCGTCTGCCCGAACTCCACCAGCACCGACCCCGCCGGGTGCGTGGTGAATCCACGGGTGATCCGTACCTCGCGGAGTTCGTCGTCCGCCCTGCCATCGGCTCGTCTAGACACAGCAGGCAGCCTAATGGGGTCCGCTCAGGGGCGGAGCCCGGCCCGCTAGATATCGATGACCTCGCCCGGCGACACGGCATGCACAGGCCCGCTGAATTCGGCCTTGGCCTCCGCGATCACATCCTCACGGGAGGTCCAGGGCGGGATGTGGGTGAGCAGCAGTTCGCCGACACCGGCTCGGGCCGCGATCATTCCGGCCTCTTTACCCGAAAGATGAATGCCGGGCGGCCGATTGGCGGGGTCATGGGTCCACGACGCCTCGGCCAGCAGCAGGTCGGCGCCCTCGGACAGTTCGAAGACGGCGTCGCAGACCGCGGTATCGCCGGTGTAGACCAGCGTGCGCCCCGCGGCGGTGGTAATGCGCAGACCGTAGGACTCCGGGGGATGGAACATTCGCCGCGCGGTGACCGTATGCCCGGTGCCGAAGCCGATTTCACGGCCTTCCTCCCACACCCGCATATCGATCACATCGGACCAGTCGTCGCATTCACCGCCGATCTCGGCCGAGGCGTTGCCGATTCGCAGCGAGGTATCCGTGGGACCCTGCACAATCGCCCGTCCGCTCGGCGGATTCGGGTGATAACGCCGCCACACGAGCAGGCCCGGCAAATCCAAGCAGTGATCGGCATGCAGGTGGGTGAGGAAGATATCGACCTCGCCCGGATCCAGATAGCGCTGTAATGCGCCCAATACACCGGGACCGAAATCTATGACCGTCGGAGTCATGTCCGGACCGGTGAGGAGATAACCCGACGCAGGGGAATCCGGGCCGGACACACTGCCCGAACACCCGAGGACGGTGAGGCGCATTCCCCCATGCTGCCACGCTGCATTCTCGATCAAGAGGGGATCCCCCAAATCACCGGCCGGGTTCCGCGGTCGCCCCGACTACGCGGAGCGGCCGACATTATCCCCGCGACGATGACGACGTTCATTGCCTGAGAGTACCCATCCGGCAACCACTCCACCCAACGCCCCGAAAAGATGCCCTTGCCAAGATATTCCGGTCTGGCCGGGCAGCACTCCCCACAGGATCGAGCCGTACAGCAACCCCACGACGACCCCGAGCAGGATCTGCCACATGTTCCGGGCGAACCAGCCCCGCGAGATCAGATATGTCAACCACCCGAACACCAGGACCGAGGCGCCCAGATGCACCGAGCCGGTGTCACCGGTGAGCCATTGGCCCAATCCGCCCAGCACCCAGATGATGGCCGTCGCCACGATGCCCCGGCCGATTCCGGTGAGCAGCGTCAGCAGGCCGAGCACCAGGACCGGCAGGGTGTTCCCGATCAGATGGGCCCAGCCCGCATGCAACAGCGGCGCGAAGGCGATGCCCTCGAGGCCGTCGATCGTGCGCGGATGTACGCCCGCGTTGTCGAGGCGATAGTCGGTCAGCGCGTCGACGCCCTCGACGCCGTAGAGCAGCGCGACGAAGGCGAGGGTCAACCCGATGGCGCGCTGCCACAACAGCTTCAGCGCGGGCGAGGAACCCGGGCGCTGCGGCAGCGCCGACCTACCGGCCTGTCCACGCAGGGCCGCGATCCGATCGGGATCGAACGAAGAACCCATCCCGGCGGTCACCGCCATCACCTCCTCGCGAGGCAGTACGGCACACCCCGCTGCTGTCGAGCGTACCGATCGGCGGGCCGATCAGGCCCAGAGCTGACCATCGAGCCGGTCCTCGGCCTCGTCCAGGGTGCCCTCGTACGCGCCCGTCGACAGGTACTTCCAGCCGCCGTCGGCGACCACGAACGCGATATCGGCCCGCTTACCCGCCTTCAGCGCCTTGTTTCCCACGCCCAATGCGGCGTGCAGGATCGCCCCGGTCGAGATGCCCGCGAAGATGCCCTCCTCGCCGACCAGTTCCCGGGTCCGGCGCACGGCGTCGTACGGGCCGACCGAGAAGCGCGAGGTGAGCACCGATTCGTCGTAGAGCTCCGGGATGAAGCCCTCGTCGAGGTTGCGTAGTCCGTAGACCAGCTCGCCGTAGCGGGGCTCGGCGGCGACGATATCGATGTCCGGGCGGTTCTCGCGCAGATAGCGGCCGGTTCCCATGAGGGTGCCCGTGGTGCCGAGGCCCGCCACGAAATGGGTGATCTCCGGCAGGTCGGCGAGGATCTCCGGACCGGTGCCCTCGTAGTGTGCCTGGGCGTTGGCCGGATTGCCGTACTGGTAGAGCATGACCCAGTCCGGATTCTCCGCCGCGATCTTCTTCGCCAGGGCCACGGCCTGATTGGAGCCGCCCGCCGCCGGGGAGCCGATGATCTCCGCGCCGAACATGGTCAGCAGTTGCCGCCGCTCGACCGAGGTGTTCTCCGGCATCACGCAGACCAGCCGATAGCCCTTGAGCTTGGCGGCCATGGCCAGGGAGATACCGGTATTGCCACTGGTCGGCTCGAGGATCGTGCAGCCCGGCCGCAGCGTGCCGTCGGCCTCGGCCTGTTCGATCATGCGCAGCGCCGGGCGGTCCTTGATCGAGCCGGTCGGATTGCGGTCCTCGAGTTTGGCCCACAGCCGCACGTGATCGTCGCCATCCCATTTCGGGGACAGTCGACGCAGTCCGACCAGGGGCGTATTGCCGAGGGTCTCGATCAGCGATTCGTACCGTGCCACGGAATTACCGCGCGCCCCCGGCCACGGCCGGCAGGATCGTCACGGTGCCACCCTCGGGCACCTCGGCCGCGAGCCCACCCGCGAAGCGCACATCCTCGTCGTCGACGTAGATGTTCACGTAGCGATTGAGCTTCCCATCCGACAGCAGACGCTCCTTGAGCCCGCCGTAATTGCTCTCCAGATCCTCGATCACCGCCGCGAGCGTGGCCCCGCTGGCCTGCACCCGCTTCTCCCCTCCGGTGAGGGTCCGCATGATCGTCGGAATCGACACGGTTACCGGCATTGCTGCTCCTTGTTTCTGTGCACGCCTCGGCCCGTTCCTCGGCGCTTCTGTGCACGCCTCGGCCCGTTCCTCGGCGCTTCTGTGCACGCCTCGGCGCGTTCCTCGGCGTGCCTCGCTCCCTTTGTTCCCCGGCATGCTTTTCGCCGGGGCTAATCGATGATCTTGACAGGCTCCTCGGTGACCACGCCGTCCACGATGCGGTAACTGCGCAGCTCGTGCTGTTCCGGATCGCGGGTCGAGATCAGCACGTAATGCGCATTCGGCTCGGAGGCATAGGAAATATCGGTGCGGCTCGGATACGCCTCGGTCGCGGTATGCGAGTGGTAGATCACCACCGGCTCCTCGTCCCGCTCATCCATCTCCCGCCACACCCGCAGCTGCTCCCCCGAATCGAATCGATAGAAGGTGGGCGACCGCTCGGCATTCATCATCGCCACGAACCGCTCCGGCCGATCCGAGCCCTCGGCCCCCGCGATCACCCCACAGGCCTCATCCGGATGATCCGCCCGCGCATGCGCCACCATCGCCTCAACAAGCCCGGCCTTGATCACCAGCACAGTCGAATCCTTCCCGTAACCGCCCGACGCCCCCACCCCATCCGAACGCTGTCGTCAACGGCCCACAATAGGGACCTATTCCCCACACCCCCACCCCGGCCTGCATTTCCCTGCTCACCCAGGAAAACACCCCGTGCCGGGCGATGGGCGCCCGGCACGGGGAACAGAAGACGACCGCGCCGACGGAAAACCTCTCCGCGCTCCCGGGCGGAACCCCTCCCCGCTCCCGGGCGGAACCCCTCCCCGCTCCCGGGCGGAACCCCTCCCCGTTCCCGGACGGCCCCCTCCCCGCCGCCGCCACCATTTCCCCGCATCCGGCGCGCAGCGCCGGGTGCGGGGGTCAGAACGGGCCGAAAAGCTCGGTGTACGAAGGGATTTCGGCTATAGGTCGCGCCGCGAGGATTGCGTCGACTATTGCTCGTTCGACGCAGACCGCGGCGGCTGTGCAGAGGATGTCGATCAAGGGTAGGTCGGGCGGAAAGGCTTGGGGGAGGGAGGGATTGGGGGTGGGTGGGATGGCGCCGGTGGCCAGGACGAACATGGTGTCGCCGTCGAGGGGGGAATGGACGGGGCGGATGGCTCGGGCCAGGCCGTCGTGGGCGGTGGTGGCCAGGCGGCGGCAGGCGGTGGGGGCGAGGGTGGCGTCGGTGGCTACGACGCCGAGGGTGGTGTTGAGGAGGGTGGATTTGACGGGGAGGGCGTTGGCGCGGGTCAGTTGGTCGGGGGTGGCGGGGCGCAGGCCGTGGTAGTCGGGGCCGTCGGTGCCGACGCCCCAGGGTAAACCGGTGCGGGGATCGAATACGGAGCCGACCGAATTGGCGACCACCAGCGCGCCCACCGTCACTCCCGCCGCGGGACCGTCGTCGAAACGCACACTGGCCGTACCGATTCCGCCCTTGATCGATCCGGCCCGAGCGCCGACTCCGGCGCCGACCGTCCCGCGCTCGAACCGCTCACCCGCCGCATCCGCAGCCCGATATCCGAATTCGGCCGTCGGACGGATCCCCCAATCACCCACGGGCAGATCGAAGATCACCGCCCCGGGCACGATCGGCACGACCCGCGACGGATCCTCGCGATCCATCGTGATCCCCTCCCGCCGCTCCTCGAGCCATCGCATCACCCCGTCCGCGGCGGCCAGCCCATACGCACTGCCGCCCGTGAGCAGCACCGCGTTCACCTGCCGCACGGTATTGCTCGGATCGAGCAGATCGGTCTCCCGCGTCCCGGGCCCGCCGCCGCGCACATCCACCGCCGCCGTGGCCCCACCGGGCGCCCGCACGACCGTGGTTCCGGTCGCCGCACCGCGCCCGAGCGTGACGTGCTCGTCCAGCACATGGTGATGCCCCACGAGCACACCGCTCACATCGGTGATGGAATTGCGCGGCCCCGGCAGTCCGGTCACGGAGCCAGCGCCTGCAGCAGCGAATCCTGCATCCAGGTGAGCCAGTGATACACATCCAGATGCGGTGCCCGCGGGTCGCCGGGATCCAGCTGATCGGGCGTATCGGCATCGACGCCGAGCGCGGTGCCCAGGGCGAGCCGCACATCGTTGAGCGCGATCAACCAGGCATCGGCCTGTTCAGGGGTGAGGACGATTTTGCCGCCCTCGGCGGGCAGCGTTTCCAGCACGATCGCGCCGGCGGCCACCTTCGATTCGATGATGTCCGGTTCGTGCAGACTGCGCAGGGCATTGTTGAGGCCCGCGCGCTCGGCATCGGGCGAGCCGGGCTCGGCCCGATGGAACTCGGGTAACAGCCGAGCCAGTCTGGGATCATCGGGCGGGGTGCTGTTGCCGGTACGTAGCCCAGTCAAGGCCGCCAGATCGTCCTCGGGTGCCGATCGAGCCCGGTCGGTGAGCAGCCCGGTCACCGCGCCCACCAGCGAACGCAGCACCTCGGCCTCTCGTGCGTCCATCTCCGACCGCAGCTTGAGCCCGCTCAGCGAGTTCTTCCTGCTCCACTTGCGCACCGGCACTACGGTAGTCGCCGTCTCACTGGTCGCGCTGCATGGTCGCCCAGAGCCCGGCCGCGTGTAGTCGTTGCACGTCGTGCTCCATCTTGTCGCGCGAGCCGGACGACACCACCGCTTTGCCCTCGTTGTGCACCTTCAACATCAGCTCGGTTGCCTTGCCTTTGCTGTAGCCGAAAAGCTTCTGGAAGATGTAGGTGACGTAGTGCATGAGGTTGACCGGGTCGTCCCACACCACGGTCACCCACGGCCGATCCTCGGCCTCGAGGATTTCCGTGACCTCGATCGTTTCGGGGGTCGCCTGCGCCGCCGACAGCATCGTTCGGACGCCGGCCGGACCGGCGGCGACCCGGACAGCGTCTTCCATGCACAGACCCATAACCTTCAGAGTACGACTCGACTCCGAATACACAACACCCGCCGGATGTCGTTTTGCCCGGCTCGTGAGCGGCCGACCTGCCGGTCGATGTCTACAGTGACGACGTGACCACAACGGACGGCCTCGCCAGCACCGCGCTGCTGACTGATCAATACGAACTGACAATGCTCGCGGCCGCACTGGCCGACGGCTCGGCCCAGCGGCACTGCACCTTCGAGGTATTCGCCCGACGATTGCCGCACGGTCGTCGCTACGGTGTGGTCGCCGGTACGGGACGACTGCTCGACGCCTTGACGGAGTTCCGGTTCGGCGCGCCCGAACTCGACATCGCGGCCGGATTCCTCGACGCGCGCACCCTGGAGTGGTTGCGGGAGTATCGCTTCGGCGGCGATATCGATGGTTACCGCGAGGGTGACCTGTACTTCCCGGGCTCGCCGATTCTGTCGGTGCGCGGCAGTTTCGCCGAATGCGTCGTACTCGAGACGCTGATCCTGTCGATCCTCAACCACGACAGCGCGATCGCCTCGGCCGCGGCCCGGATGGTCAGCGCCGCCGACGGTCGCCGCATGATCGAGATGGGTTCGCGGCGCACACACGAACTGGCCGCACCGGCCAGCGCCCGCGCCGCGTATCTGGCCGGATTCGACGCCACCTCCAATCTGGAGTCCGTGCGCCGCTACGGAATTCCCGGCGCGGGCACCAGCGCACACGCGTTCACCCTGCTGCACAGCGGTTCGGACGGTCAGCACGAGGCGGCCGCGTTCCGCAGCCAGATCGAGACCCTCGGCATCGGCACCACCCTGCTGGTCGACACATTCGACATCACCCAGGGCGTGGCCACCGCGATCGAGGTCGCCGGGCCCGAATTGGGCGGTGTCCGTATCGATTCCGGCGAGCTGGGTGTGCTGGCCCGTCAGGTGCGCCAGCAGCTCGATTCCCTCGGCGCCACCCGCACCCGCATCGTGGTCTCCGGCGATCTGGACGAATACGCCATCGCCTCCCTGCGCGCCGAACCCGTGGACGCCTACGGCGTCGGCACCTCCCTGGTGACCGGATCGGGCGCGCCGACCGCGGGCATGGTCTACAAGCTGGTGGAGGTCGACGGCCTGCCGGTCGCCAAACGCAGCAGTCACAAGGAATCGCGCGGCGGCACCAAACGCGCGGTGCGCCTGGCCCGCAAGACCGGCACGATCGTGGAGGAGATCGTGTATCCGGCCACCGCTGAGCGCCCCGCCGCCAACGGCTACACCGTTCGCGACCTGCTGGTACCGCTGGTCCGCAAGGGCGAGACCGTCGACCGGCTGCCCACGCTCACCGATGCCCGCGAGCTGGTGGCCGCGGGTCTGGTGAGCCTGCCCTGGGAAGGGCTGAAGCTCTCGGCCGGTGAACCCGCGATCCCCACCACCTTCCTACAATGAGTGCGAGCGCGGAGGTGCGGGTTATGAGCAGGGCACTCATCGTCGTCGATGTGCAGAACGACTTCTGCGAGGGCGGCTCGCTGGCCGTCGAAGGCGGTGCGGCCGTGGCCGAGCGCATCAGCGAATACCTCGGCGTCGCCGACTATGCGGCCATCGCGGCGACTCGCGACTATCACATCGATCCCGGCCCCCATTTCTCCGACAGTCCGGATTACGTCGATACCTGGCCGCCGCACTGCCGCGTCGGCACGCCGGGCGCGGATTTCCACCCCGGCCTGGACACCGCCAATATCGAGCAGATCTTCTCCAAGGGCGCCTACACCGCGGCCTATTCGGGCTTCGAGGGCGCCACCGAAGACGGGGTCACGCTGGCGGAGTGGTTGCGCGCCAAGGGCATCGACACCGTCGATGTCTGCGGCATCGCCACCGACCACTGCGTGCGCGCGACCGCCTTGGACGCCCGGGCGGCAGGCTTCGACACCCGCGTGCTGCTCGGGCTGACCGTGGGCGTCTCCCCCGTCACGGTGGACAAGGCCCTGGACCAGATGCGCGATGCCGGTGTCGAATTCGCCGGTCAGCTGGAGCGCTGAGGTTTCTCCCGGAGGAATTGGGCCAGCGCCGCGCCGACCGTATCGGGATCTTCCAGCTGCGGCCAGTGCCCAACGGCCGGGTGCTGGTCCAGCACAACGATTTCCGCCTTCGTGAACCGCTCCCGCAGCCGCGGCAGCTGCGTTTTGCCGCTGATGGGGTCGGCCGGACCCCAGACGAAAAGCTCCGGGCCGGAATAGCTTTCCAGCGCGTGCTGCCAACGCCCGGCCTGGGCGCGCCGTTCGTCGTGATAGCGGTTGATATCCCATTGGATTCGGGTACCGCCGTCGCTGGCCGTGGACAACCACATCTCGTGCACCACATCCGGCGGCAACGGCCGACCCAGCACCTGGCGGATGGACGCTCGATACGAACCCTCGGACATCAACGGCCCCAACAGCTTTCCCAGCGGGGAGATCATCAGTTTCTGAATCGGCGTGGCCTTGTACAGGTCGATGTACAGTCCGCCGTTCAACCACGCCATCCGGGTGATCCGGTCCGAGTCGCGCGCCAGCAGCTCCTGGGCCACGCTCACCCCGTAGTCGTGCGCGACCAGCGCCGTCGGCCCGATAACCAGCCGCTCCCACAACCCCTCGACCAGATCGGCCTGTTCGGTCATCCGGTACCGATGCCCACGCGGCTTGGCGCTGGCTCCGAAGCCGAGAAAGTCGAGAAGCGTTACCCGGCAACCCGATTCGACCAGTGCGGGCAGGATCAGCGCCCAGTCGTGCGAGGAGGTCGGATAACCGTGCAGCAGCGTTACCGGCCGCCCGTCGACGGGACCCTCCTGCCGATAGAACAGCGAATGACCGCCCACCTCGACCCGCGTACCCCCGGCGACCCACTCCGCCAGCGTCGGCTGCATGACGCCCCTCCTCTCCCCGCTCCTCGATTTCGCACCAAACTAGCCCACACCACCGACAGATTCCGCGGCGAGCGCGACCGATCGGCCGCGCTGTCGGTGCGGGGCGCTACTCTGCCTGGGTGCCCGAACTCCCGCCCGTCCCGACCCTGTTGGCGACCGCCGTCGAGGCCCTGGGTGGCAAGGCGCGCAAAGGCCAGCAGACGATGGCGGCCGCGGTCGCGCACTCCATCGACACCAAGGAGCATCTGGCCGTGCAGGCCGGAACCGGCACCGGTAAGTCGCTGGCCTATCTGGTGCCGAGCCTGCGCCACGCGGTGGAGACCGGCCGCACGGTCGTGGTGTCCACGGCCACTATCGCGCTGCAGCGCCAGCTGGTCGATCGCGATCTGCCGCGCCTGTCCGAGGCTCTGTCCGAGCCGCTGGGCCGCCGGGCGCAATTCGCGATCCTCAAGGGCCGCAACAACTATCTGTGCCTGAACAAGATCAACAGCGTGATTCCGGACGAACCGGCCGAGTCCGAACTGTTCGACGCCTTCGCCATCTCCCGCCTCGGCCGTGAGGTGCAGCGCCTCAACGAATGGGCCTCCGACACCGAGACCGGCGACCGCGACGAACTGGTACCCGGCGTCACCGATCGGGCATGGCGTCAGGTCAGCGTGTCCTCGCGGGAATGTCTGGGCAAGACCCGCTGCCCGTTCGGTACCGACTGCTTCGCCGAGCGCGCCCGCGCCGAATCCGGCCAGGCCGATGTGGTGGTCACCAATCACGCCCTGCTGGCCATCGATGCCATCAGCGGAATACAGGTCCTGCCCGAACACGATGTGGTCGTCATCGACGAGGCCCACGAACTCGTCGACCGGGTCACCGGCGTGGCCACCGCCGAACTGTCCACCGCCGCGATCAGCGCGGCCGCCAAGCGCTGCGCGAAACTGGTCGACGAGCAGGAGGTCGACCGGCTCGAGGGCGCTGCCGAGGCCTGGCACGAACTGCTCGACGAACTGCCGCCCGGCCGCTGGGACGAGTTGCCCGCGGGCGCGGGTCCGGTGCTGGCCCTGATCCGCGACGCGGCCTGGAATGTCCGCACCGCGCTGGCCCCGCAGGGTTCCACCACTCCGCAGAGCGATCCGGAGGCCGCCGCGGCCCGCAATATGGCGCTGGCGGCCGTGGAAGAGGTGCACGACGCCGCGGTGCGCGCGCTGACCACCTTCGAGGAATCCGATCCGGCCGCGCGCCGCGATGTGATCTGGCTGTCGTCGGAGGATGTGCGCGGGATCGCGCGCCGCTCGGTGCATATGGCCCCGCTGTCGGTGGGCGGCCTGCTGCGCAGTCGCCTGTTCGGCACGGCGACGGTCGTGCTGACCTCGGCGACCCTGCAGGTCGGCGGCTCGTTCGACGGACTCGCGGTCACCTGGGGCCTACCGTCGCAGTCCGGCAATCGCGTCGATCCCGCATTGGCCAATGGCGCTGAAGCGCCGTCGGATTCGGCCGCGATCCGCTGGAATTCACTCGACGTGGGCTCGCCGTTCGATCACGCCAAATCCGGAATCCTCTACGTCGCAAAGCATTTGCCCACCCCGGGCCGCGACGGGCTGGCCCCGGCGTATCTGGACGAGATCGAACGCCTGATCAACGCCGCGGGCGGGCGCACGCTGGGCCTGTTCTCCTCGATGCGCGCGGCCAAGGCCGCCACCGAGATTCTGCGCGAGCGCCTGGACACCCCGGTGCTGTGCCAGGGCGACGATTCGACCGGCACCCTGGTCAAACGCTTCGCCGAGGATCCGGCGACCTCACTGTTCGGCACGCTGTCGCTGTGGCAGGGCGTGGATGTGCCCGGTCCGTCGCTGAGTCTGGTGATCCTCGACCGCATCCCGTTCCCGCGCCCGGACGATCCGCTGCTGGTGGCGCGGCAGAAGGCGGTGGAATCGCGCGGCGGCAACGGCTTCATGACCATCGCCGCCAATCACGCGGCGCTGCTGCTGGCCCAGGGCACCGGGCGACTGCTGCGCAGCGTCGACGATCGCGGCGTCGTCGCGATCCTGGATCCGCGCCTGGTGACCGCGCGATACGGGTCGTATCTGCGCGCCTCCCTGCCGCCGTACTGGGAGACATCCGATCCCGAGCTCGTACTCAAAGCGCTGCAACGACTTACCGCCACACCACCCAAGAAGTGAAAACGAATTTCAACGATGTGAAAGCGCTCACACGTATGGCATCAACTTCTGAACGGAAGTAAATTGGGGATCGGTACTCCCGGTGACCCCCAATTCCCACATCGGAAGCTACCGAAGTCCCCGCGCCAAACCCTGCATGCGGCGCGGGGACATATAAATTCTTCGGCTAGAACGCCCATTTGGCCGCCAGCGTGAGCAACGCGGCAATCACGGCCAGCGCCACCGCCCCGATTCCCCACGCGACACCGCGCCGCGCCCACGGCCGACCGTGGTCGAGCGAAAAGCGCCCCGGCCCGGTGAAACCCAACGCCGCGGCGGCGACGGCGAACAGCAGCGCATGCTCGTAGCCCTTCAATCCGCCGTGCCAGGTCACGTTCATGGCGTTGATCATGGTGCCGAGCGCGATGGCCGCGCCGAGCGGAGTCAGCAGGCCGAGCAGAAGTAGTGCGCCACCGGTGAATTCGCACAGCCCGGCCAGGGTTCCGAACAGCTTTCCGGGGTTGTACCCCATCTTTTCGAAGCCCGCGGTGGTCCGCTGCCAGCCGTCGCCGTCGAACCAGCCGAACAACTTCTGGCTGCCGTGCACGGCCAACAGACCCCCGAAGAAGACCCGTAGCGCCAACAGGCCGATATCGAGGGATAAGGAATCGGCGCCGCCGGACACTCGGCGGTCGCTCCCAGCGGTGAGGTTGACGGTCATGGTTGTCCTCCTCCGTTCAGGTCAGGACACGATGTACGACTCCGCATGGTTCAAAACAGCAGCTAGAGCCGCACAAAGGCGAGAATGCGTTCGCAGATTACCGCGACCCGACCACGGGGTCCGGATGATTCCGCGCCATGAAAGTCAAGTTTTCAATCACCCCCTATAGGGGAAGATCGACCGAGCGCCCGGCTCACTCCGCCAGGAAGATGAAGTACGCCAGGAACACCAGCATCAGCGCCCACATGACCGGATGCACCTCGCGCACGCGGCGTTTGGCGACCATCACGATCGGATAGAACAGCAGGCCCATCGCGATGCCGTTGGCGATCGAATAGGTCAGCGGCATCATCACCACGGTGATGAACGCCGGGACCGCGTATTCGAGCTTGTCCCATTCGATATCGCCGAGCGCCCGGGCCATCAGCACTCCGACCACGATCAGCGCGGGCGCGGTCACCGAGGGCGCGTCGGCGACCACGGCGAACACGGGGAAGAAGAACATCGCGATCAGAAACCATCCGGCCGTCGACACGGCCGTGAGCCCGGTGCGCCCGCCCGCGCTGACACCCGCGGTCGATTCCACATAGGCGGTGGTGGTGGAGGTGCCGATGATCGCGCCCGCGGTGGTGCCGATCGAGTCGGCCGCCAGGGCCTGCGCCGCGCGCGGCAGCTTACCGTCGGGGCCGAGCAGCCCGGCCTGGTTGGCGATGCCGATCAGCGTGCCCGAGGCATCGAAGAAATCGACGAACAGCATGGTCAACACCACGATCACCATCTGACCGGTGAACGCGTGCGGCAGATTCACGATGGCCTGCCCGAAGGTCTGATCCAGCCCGTGCGGCATGGCCACGATCTGATGCGGCAGATTCACCAGCCCGCTGACGATGCCGACGATCGCGGTGGCGACGATGCCGTAGAGCACCGCCCCGTGCCAGCCCAGCACCAGGAAGATCACCGTCACCAGCAGCCCGAACAGCGCGAGAAGCGTTGTGCCCTTGGTGAAATGGCCCAGATGGACGAAGGTTGCGTCACTGGCGACCACCAGCCCGGCGTTCTTGAGTCCGATGAACGCCACGAACATGCCGATACCCGCGCCGACCGCCAGCTTCATCTGCAGCGGAATCGCGTCGATGATCTTCTCGCGGACCTTGGTGATGGCCAGCAGGAAGAAGATCACGCCCGACAGCAGCGTTCCCGACAGTGCCTCCTGCCACGGAATACCCATCTCGAGCACGACCGTGTAGGCGAAGAACGCGTTGAGACCCATACCCGGGGCGAGCGCGACCGGATAGCGTGCCCACAGACCCATCACCAGCGTGCCGAAGACCGCGGCGATGGCCGTCGCGGTGAATACCGCCTGGGTCGGAATACCCTTCGCACCCAGCGTGCCGTGGTCGCCGAGTACGGCCGGATTCACCGCGAGCACATACGACATCGCGAGGAAGGTCACGGTCCCGGCCATGATCTCGCGCCGGTAGGTCGAGCCGAGTCGGCTGACACCGAAGTAGGAGTCGATACGACCCCGCGATCGCGACGTGACGTCGGTGCTCATCAGTACTGTCTCCACCCTCGGCCCGAACCAGTTATGCCCAGGGCACCGTATATTGTCGCGTCACGCGAGCCACCATCCGGTCCCGGCGAACCGGCGGCAATCCGGTCCAGCGGGGGACATCCGTTACCCACTGTTACACGCAATCACCGGGCAATTTACAGAATTGTTCACCTTCAATTTGTAGCTTCTTGACCACGGTGATGGGGGCCGTTACAAATACGTAATCCGCCGACCCGAGCATTCGACCCGGCCGTAGTCAGAAGTGCAAGCCATTGGTTACCGATGTTGTCGACGCGGTCGCAGAACTACCGATCGCACGCAAAGCCATATGGGATCTACTGATCGATCCTCAGACCTATCCCCGGATGTTCCCCGGCATCGGCGCCTGCGAACAACTCGAGAACGACGGTGGTCCGCCCGTCCTGCGATTCCGTGTGGGCAGCGATGCCGAGATCCGCACTGTCGACGTCCGGCTCGTCCTCGGCCGTGCCACCGAAAGCCTGGAGTTGCAGTGTTCCACGCAGGGCAGTTTCGTCTCGATCCGGCTGCGCGACGAGGGTGACCACACTCGCGTCGCCGTCACCTATTTCGCCCCGGGCCGGGTGCATCCGAAACTGGCCGAATTGTCGAACGCCGCCGTCACGGAGTGGACCCTCGCGGGCCTGCGCCGCCTCGCCGACGTCCCCGCGGGCGCCGCGACCTCGGTGGTCGTCAACGGCGAGGATTCACCCATGCGGCTACAGGCCGAGGTCGCTCGGCAGATGGTGACCACCGGTGTGGTCCGCAGCTATCGACCCGATCGCGGCCTGAAACAGCTCGGACGCCTGGCCAAATGGGGTTTCTCCCTGGCCGGTGGCTACGCCGCGGCAGCCGCCTACGCACCCGATCGCGCGGCGATCATCGACGATCGCGGCAGTCGCACCTTCGCCGAGGTGCACTCGCGCAGCCACGCCCTCGCGGGCGCGCTCACCGGCCTCGGAATTCGCATCGGCGAAACGATCGGGTTATTGTCGCGCAATCACGCCGAAATGGTCGAAATAATGGTCGCCGCAGGCAAACTCGGCGTCGACGTGGTGTTGTTGAATACCGGACTTCCGGCCGTTCGCATCGAGGAGATTGTCGAAAAGCATCGCCTCGCAGCGGTTTTCGCCGATCCGGAGCTGGATGAACTGATCCGTTATCTCCCGGCGGATCTGCCGCGCTTCACCACCGTGGGCCGCGCGCCGGATCCACGGCGGCTCAATGTCGACGACCTGATCTCCACGGGCGATGTGGATTTCGGCAAACCGCCGCGACCGGGACGGCTGATCGTGCTCACCTCCGGCACCAGCGGCGCGCCCAAGGGCGCTCGCCGCCCGCACCCCAAGGGTTTCGGCACGGTCGCGGCGCTGCTGTCGCGAATTCCCATGCAGATGAACGAGACCATGCTGATCCCGGCTCCGCTGTTCCACACCTGGGGTCTGGGCGCATTGCAGATCAGCACGCCGATTCGGGCCACGGTCGTACTGCCGGAGCGCTTCGACGCCGAGGACTGCCTGCGGCTGGTCGCCGAACACCGGATCACCACGATGATCGTCGTTCCGGTAATGGTGAATCGAATCCTGGACCTGCCCACCTCGGTTCGGGCCCGCTACGACACCTCGAGCCTGCGGGTGGTGGCCAGTTGCGGCGCGCCGCTGGCCGGGGCGGCGGTGCTGCGATTCATGGACACCTACGGCGACGTTCTCTACAACGTCTACGGCTCCACCGAGGTCTCCTGGGCGACGATCGCGGATCCGTCCGATCTGCGCATCTCCCCCACCACCGCCGGGCGACCGCCACTGGGCACGAAAGTCGCTGTGCTGGGCCCGGATTCGCGTCCGGTCGCGATCGGCGCCACCGGACGCATCTTCGTCGCCAACCATATGCTGTTCGACGGCTACACCGATGCCGCACCGCCCAGCGAGGCCGACGGCATGCTCGACACCGGCGACGTCGGCTATCTCGACGCCACCGGCAGGCTGTTCGTGGCCGGACGCGACGACGAGATGATCATCTCCGGCGGCGAGAACGTCTTCCCGCGCCCGGTCGAGGAGGCGCTGTCGCATCTGCCGCAGATCTGCGAGGTGGCGGTGGTCGGCGTCCCCGATCGCGAATTCGGCCAGCGCCTGGCCGCTTTCGTGGTCAAACGCGACGGCTTCGGCCTGGATCCGGATATGGTTCGCAACTACATCCGACATCGGCTGGGCCGCTTCTCGGTTCCGCGCGATGTCACCTTCCTCGACGCACTGCCCCGCAATGCCACGGGAAAGATCCTCAAGCGCACCTTGATTCAACCTGGATGATTCAATTCGGTAAATTTCCAATCCGTAACTCCAGCGGCGACGAATACGGCACGGCGGCTGGGCGCTCCAGCCGATGCCGATCGATGACTATCCGTTGGAGGATCGATGGCCTCACGTATGTCCGCGTTACTCATAGCCGGTTGCTCGGCCTTGGTCATCGGCGGTATCCCGCCCGCGGCCGCGGCGCAGTCAGGCGGCCCCGATCAGAACGAGACCTCGCAGGCGGCTGAGCAGTACAAGAACAACAAGTCGACATGGGAGTGGATCGCAGACACCTTCTGCGATCTCGGAAACGGCCCAGCGCTCGACCCACGGCCGGATAAGGACAGCGGGAAGACCAAGGCCGCCGGGACCAACAGGAAGGCCGCGCAGGACCAGTTCGGCGACACGGCGATCGAAGGTTATTACAAGGCGTACCGGATCACTCCCGTGAACTACGCGCAGGACCCGGTTGTCGAAACGAGGACCATCGTGTTCTCCGAGCCCAAGTCCTGGGCGCCGCCCGCGGGTTTCTCCGATGCCGACGAGCTTCGGCTGTGGCGATACCTGATGTGCAGCAACGAGCAGTTCCGGGCGGAGTGGGCGGCCACCCTGAAAACGCAGCAGGAAAAGTTCGCCAAGAAGCTGAAGGCCGAGGAGAACGGCCAGATCCTCGAGTATTACAACAAGAAGATGGCGGCGATGGTGAAAGTGCTGAAGGATGAACAGAAGCGCCTCGGAATCGCCCCCGAGGCAAGGGACAACTAGGTTCGCGGCAGCGAATCCTCGGCGGGCCTGCGAGGCCGGTGCGGCATGACACCGGCCTCGCAGGTCCTACGTTGATCACGGCGTCGGACTGGCGATCAGGCCCAGTTCGGCATCGGTTGCCAGCAGCCGGTGATGCGGCAGCACGCGGATGGTGTAGCCGACCGCACCCGAGAGCGGCACCGGAGTCTCCACCGTGAAAAGCTCTGTGCCCGAATCACTTCCGCTATGTTCCATCGGCGTCGTGGTGACATCGGACAGGTCGTCGTCCTGGGACACCCGGCCGAGTACGGCCTGCACCTTCACCTCGGCCGGGGCGAGGCCGCCGAGATCGATACGGGCGCGCAGCGACAGTGTCGCGCCGATGACGGGGGTATCGGGCAGTCCGGAGCTGTCCACCTGGATCACCTTCACCCGCGGCCACGCCGACTCCACTCGGCGGCGGTAGTCGGCGAGTTCGCGCGCCCCGGCGAAATCGTCCTGCGCCACAGCGGAATACGCGGCGGCCGCGGGGGTGTAGTACTCGACGGCGTAGTCGCGAACCATGCGTGAGGCCAGCACCTTGGGGCCGAGGGTCTGCAGTGTATGGCGCACCATCTCCATCCAGCGCACCGGCAGGCCGTCGTGATCGCGCTCGTAGAAACGCGGAAGCACAGAGCGTTCCAGCATCTCGTAGAGGGCGGCGGCCTCGAGGTCGTCGCGGCGGTGGTCGTCGCGCACGCCGTCGGCGGTCGGGATGGCCCAGCCGTTCTCGCCGTCGTACATCTCGTCCCACCAGCCGTCGCGGATCGAGAGATTCAGCGAGCCGTTCAGCGCGGCCTTCATACCCGAGGTGCCGCAGGCCTCCAGCGGGCGCAGCGGATTGTTCAGCCACACATCGCATCCCCAGTACAGGTAGCGGGCCATCGACATGTCGTAGTCGGGCAGGAAAACGATGCGGTGCCGAACCGCCGGATCGTCGGCGAAGCGGACCACCTGCTGGATCAGGCCCTTGCCGCCGTCGTCGGCGGGATGACTCTTACCGGCCACGACCAGCTGCACCGGACGTTCGGGATCCAGCAGCAGTGCGCGCAGCCGGTCGGGATCGCGCAGCATCAGCGTGAGGCGCTTGTAGGTGGGCACCCGGCGGGCGAAGCCGACGGTCAGCACATTCGGATCGAAAACATCCTCCACCCAGCCCAATTCGGCCGGTGCGGCACCGCGCTCGAGCCAGGAGGCGCGCACCCGCCTGCGCACGTCGGCGATCAGCAAGGCGCGCAGCGCATTACGGGTCGACCACAGCTCACCCAGATCGACATCGCGTAGCCGCTCCCAGCCGCGCGCCTCCTCGACAAGTTCGGGCCCGACGAATTCCCTTGCCTTGTCGATCCATTCGCGGGCGGCCCAGGTCGGCGCGTGCACACCGTTGGTGACCGAACCGATCGGCACCTCGGCGGCATCGAAGCCTGGCCACAGCGGTGCGAACATCGCGCGGCTCACCTCGCCGTGCAGCCGCGATACTCCGTTGGCGCGCTGGGCGAGTCGCAGACCGAGGTGGGCCATATTGAACACCGAGGGATCGGGCTCGCGGCCCAGCGCCAGAATCCTATCGACCGAAACACCTGGCAGCATGGGCGATTCCCGCTCGCCGTGCGTGCCGCCGAAGTAGCGGCGCACCAGACCTCCCGCGAAACGATCGATTCCGGCGGGCACCGGAGTATGGGTGGTGAATACGGTCGCGGCGCGCACCGCGGTGAGCGCGGAATCGAAATCCAGCCCGGCGGCCATATATTCGCGAATGCGCTCGATGCCCAGGAATCCGGCGTGGCCCTCGTTCATATGGAAAACGTCCGGATCGGGCAGCCCGTTGGCATGGGTGAACGCCCGCACCGCCCGCACTCCGCCGATACCGGCGAGGATTTCCTGTTTGATCCGATGATCCTGGTCACCGCCGTAGAGCCGATCGGTGACCGACCGCAGCTCCGGCTCGTTGTCGGCGATATCGGAATCCAACAGCAGCAAGGGAATTCGCCCCACCTGCGCGATCCACACCCGCGCCCGCAGCACCCGCCGCTCGGGCATCGGCACGTGGATCAGAACCGGCGCGCCCTCCTCGGCGAGCAGCCGCAGCGGCAACCCCTGCGGATCGAGATCCGGATACCGCTCGGCCTGCCATCCGTCGGCGGTCAGCGACTGCCGGAAATACCCCGACCGATAGAGCAACCCCACCCCGATGAGCGGCAATCCCAGATCCGACGCCGCCTTCAGATGATCCCCCGCCAGAATCCCCAGTCCCCCAGAGTAATTCGGCAGCACCTCGGTAACCCCGAACTCCATGGAGAAGTACGCGATACACCGCGGCCCGCCGTCGCGCCGATCCACCCACCGCGGCCGAGTCAGATAGTCCCGCAGATCCTCGGCCGCATGCGCCACGGCCCGCACATACCCCGCATCCGTGGCCAACTCGTCCAACCGGCCCGCCGGAACCTCCCCCAACATCCGCACCGGATCATGCCCCACCTCCCCCCAGAGTTCCCGATCCAACTCGGCGAACAAATCCTGCGTAGGCGCATGCCAAGACCACCGCAGATTGGTCGCCAACTCGGCGAGCGCCGCCAGTGGCTCGGGCAGATGGGCACGGACGGTGAATCGACGCAATGCCTTCACCGCTCAAACGTTACCCGGCCACGAACCCCTTCGCGTTGGGGGCTTTGGCAGCCCCCGACCACACCCATAAACTGCCCCAAGCTCGATCTTGCTCACGAAGTTCAGATTCAGCTCGAAGGTTGGTGAGACGGTTTGAAGAAGTTCGCAGGTCTGCTGAGTATCGCGGCAGTTGTCGGCGGAGTGGTCGGTGGTGGAGTCGCGACGGCGGATGAAGCTCCCGAGAAATTGTGCACCATCACCTACCCCACGCCGGATGACTTCTCGGTGCAGGCTTCGACCGAGGTGTTCGTCGAGCAATTGGGTGGCGGGGCGGTCGCGTTCACCGCGAAGACGGATGCGCAGTCGGTTCAGCCCTATGATCAGCGGTTTCATGTGACCTGGTCAAATCTCGACACCGGCAAGAACGGACAGGACGAGACTTCCGCCCAGGTGACGGGACCGAACAATGTGCTGACGATTCCGCGGGTCGAGACCAAGCCGGGACGGATCCCGCTGGTGTTGTCGATTGCGAATCACGGGTCGGCGCAGAACTACACCAATGGGGACTGCCAGGTGGAGTACAAAGTCGACTGAGAGCCGGACGAGATGCGAGTGCCCGGCTGGCGGGCACTCGCATTTTTGTTTATTCGGGGGCCCGCAGATTGCGGTCGAGCAGGGCGAACAGTTCTCGGAAGTGCCGTTCGGTCGCCTCGGCGTTGTAGACCGAGGTGTCGGACTGGGTGTAGCCGTGGTGGGCGCCCACGTACACCTCGGTGCGATGGCGGACCCCGGCCTCGGCGAGGGCCTTGTCGAAGGCCTCGATCTGGTCGGCGTTCATCGAGTGGTCCTGGTCGGCGTGGCCGAAATACAGTTCCGCGGTGATGGTTCCGACCTGCAGATGCGGGCTGTCGGGGCCGTCGGTGATCAGACCGCCGGTGTGGAAGCCCGCGGCAGCGGCCACGCGGTACGGATAGGCGGCGGCGGTGCGCAGGGCCTGGCGGCCGCCCATGCAGTAGCCGGTGGTCGCGACCGGACCCGCGGCGGTGTGCTCGAACGCGGACAGCCAGTCCAGGTAGGCGCCCGCGTCGCGCACAGTGATCTCGGGGGTCAGCCCGTGCACCAGCGGCATGATCTTGCCGAACAGATCGGGACGCTCGGCGAAATCGATGAACTCGGGCAATTCGACCACGGGTGCGCGGCCGTGCCGGTAGAGCAGGTTGGGGGCCAGCACCGTGTAGCCGTGCTCCGCGATGCGGTCGACGATCGCGCTCAACGCGGGGCGCAGGCCGAAGGCATCCATATAGAGCAACACTCCCGGGTGTGCCGCGCCGTCGTCCGGGTACGCCACATACGCGTCGGCCACTCCGTCCGGCATGGGCACATCCACCGAAAGACCTTGCACAGCAGTCATGATTGAAATCTCCTCATGCGTCAACGTCGTCGGTCCGCACCGAGCGGAGGTATGTCCTCCAGTTCCGGTGCCAGGCACCAGCCTTCCATGTCGAAGCGAATCGCGTCGTGGTCTCGCCATGCCCAGGCACGCGATCGCCACGTTCGTGGTCGCGACCGCGATGCCGGTACGGTTGAACCCGTGACCGGTCGCATCGCCATCGATGACACGGCCCCGTCCGTCCCCGGCGGCTTCCCGGCGAAGGCGGTGGTGGGTGAGGTGTTCCCGGTGCGGGCCGTGGTCTGGCGCGAGGGACACGACGCGGTGGCCGCCACTCTCGCGGTTCGCGCCCCGGGCAGCGCCCGGCTGCAGCGGATCCGAATGTCGCCCGACTACGAGCCCGACGTGTTCAACGCGATCTTCATCCCCACCGAACCGGGCCTGTGGACCTTTCGCGTCGAGGGCTGGAGCGATCCGATCGCCACCTGGCGTGCCGCGGTCGAGGCCAAACTGGCCGTGGGGCAGAGCGCCGCGGATCTGGCCAACGACCTGGAAATCGGCGCGCAGCTGCTGGATCGGGCCGCGCAGAATGTGCCGAAGAATCAGTGGGAACGATTGCGCGCCGCGGCCGCCGCCCTGCGCAGCGACGCCCAACTACCGGCCCGGGTCGCCCCGGCGTTCGGCGCGGAGGTGACCGAGATCCTGCGCGAGACGCCGCTGCGCGAAATGGTCAGCCGCGGTCCGCAGGGTTCGGTGCTGGTGGAGCGGACGCGCGCGCTGTTCGGCTCGTGGTACGAATTCTTCCCCCGATCGACCGGCGGCCGCGACGCCGAGGACAACCCCGTACACGGCACCTTCGCCACCGCGGCCAAGGACCTGCATCGCATCGCGGCCATGGGTTTCGATGTCGTCTACCTGCCCCCGATCCATCCCATCGGCAAGGTGAACCGCAAGGGCCGCAACAACTCTCTGACCGCCGAACCCGGCGACGTCGGCTCGCCGTGGGCCATCGGCTCCGACGAGGGCGGCCACGATGCCATCCATCCACAGTTGGGCACGGTCGAGGATTTCACCGAATTCGTCTCCACCGCACGTGAACTCGGCCTCGAGGTCGCGCTCGATCTGGCCCTGCAGTGCGCCCCGGACCATCCGTGGGTACGCGAACATCCCGAGTGGTTCACCACCCTGCCCGACGGCACGATCGCCTTCGCGGAGAATCCGCCCAAGAAGTACCAGGACATCTACCCGCTCAACTTCGACAACGAGCCCGACGGGCTCTACGCCGAGGTCCTGCGCGTGGTACGGCACTGGATCGCGTTGGGCGTCACCATCTTCCGCGTCGACAACCCACACACCAAACCGGTGGACTTCTGGGAGTGGCTGATCACGCAGGTCCGCCGCACCGATCCGGAAATCCTGTTCCTGTCCGAGGCGTTCACCCGCCCGGCCCGGCTCTACGGTCTGGCGCGGCGCGGATTCGCCCAGTCCTATACGTATTTCACCTGGCGCACCGGGAAACAGGAGCTCGCCGAATTCGGCCTGGAGCTGGCGGCCAAGGCCGACCAGGCGCGACCCAATCTGTTCGTCAACACCCCGGACATCCTGCACGAGAGCCTGCAGCACGGCGGTCCGGGCATGTTCGCCATCCGCGCGGTGCTGGCCGCCACGCTCGCGCCGACCTGGGGCGTGTACTCCGGATTCGAACTGTACGAACATCTCGCGGTGCGGCCGGGCAGCGAGGAGTACCTCGACTCGGAGAAGTACGAGCTGCGCCCGCGCCCGTTCGCCGAGGCCGCCGCGCGCGGAGAATCGTTGGAGCCGTGGCTGACTCGGCTCAATGAGATCCGCCGCGCCCATCCGGCGCTGCAGCAGCTGCGCTGTATCGCCTTCCATCACGTCGACAACGATGCGCTGCTGGCGTATTCGAAGGTGGATCCGGTATCCGGCGATGCGGTTCTGATCGTGGTGAATCTGAATCCGTACGGACCCGAACAGGGCATGGTCTCGCTCGACATGCCCGCGATCGGCCGTGAGTGGCACGACCATCCGGTGGTCTTCGACGAGGTCAGTGGCGAGGAATACCACTGGGGCCAAACGAATTACGTCCGCCTCGACCCGGTCAACGCGGTCTCGCACATCCTCGCGCTGCCCTCGGTGTCGGCGTCCGCGCGCACCGAGCTGGCGTATCGGAGGACCTTCTCGTGAACCGCCGCGACCTCATGCTGCTGGCCGCCGGCACGCATGCGGACCCGCACACGGTGCTCGGGGCGCATCCGCATCCCGACGGCACTGTGATCAGAACCCTTCGGCCGCATGCGGATTCGGTGGCGGCGCGGATCGGCGAGAAGGACTTTCCGCTGGACCATGTGGCGCACGGGCTGTTCGAGGGCGTCGTCCCGTTCTCGGAGCTGTGGGACTACCGGCTGGTGGTGTCCTATCCGGGTGGGCAGACCGTGCTGACCGCGGACGGCTACCGATTCCTGCCCACGATCGGCGAATTGGATCTGCATCTGCTGGGTGAGGGCCGCCACGAACGGTTGTGGGATGTGCTCGGCGCGCATCCGCGCCGCTATACCACCCTCGACGGTGAGGTCACCGGCGTCTCGTTCGCCGTGTGGGCGCCCAATGCCCGCGGGGTGAGCGTGATCGGGGACTTCGACGGGTGGAGCGGAAATACCGCGCCCATGCGGAAATTGGGCGGATCCGGGGTGTGGGAGCTGTTCGTGCCCGGGATCGGGGTGGGCGCGAAATACAAGTTCCGCGTGCACGGCGCCGACGGGCGCACGGTCGATCATGCCGATCCGCTGGCGTTCGCGACCGAGGCCCCTCCGGCGACAGCGTCGGTGGTCACCGCGAGCGAATACCAATGGCGGGACCAGGATTGGCTGGCCGCGCGCGAGAGCACCGACTGGACGCGGGCGCCGATGAGCGTCTACGAGGTGCATCTGGGCTCGTGGCGACCGGGGCTCGATTATCGGGAAGCGGCCGATCAGCTCGCGGAATATGTTCGCGGGCAAGGTTATACGCATGTCGAGTTGCTGCCGATCGCGGAGCATCCGTTCGGCGGTTCGTGGGGCTATCAGGTCACCTCGTACTATGCCCCAACCGCGCGATTCGGTACGCCGGACGACTTCCGGGCCTTCGTCGATCGGCTGCACAGTGCGGGTATCGGGGTGCTGCTCGACTGGGTGCCCGCACACTTCCCTCGTGACGAATGGGCTCTGGCTCGTTTCGACGGCACGCCGCTCTACGAGCACGGCGATCCGCGCCGGGGCGAGCAGTTGGATTGGGGCACCTACGTTTTCAACTTCGGCCGCTACGAGGTGCGTAACTTCCTGGTGGCCAACGCGCTGTATTGGATCGAGGAGTTCCACATCGACGGACTGCGCGTCGACGCGGTGGCCTCGATGCTGTATCTGGACTACTCCCGCCCCGAGGGCGGCTGGGAGCCCAATGTCAACGGCGGGCGCGAGAATCTGGAAGCCGTTGCGTTCCTTCAGGAAATGAACGCGACGGTGCACAAACATCATCCCGGCGTGGTGACCGTCGCCGAGGAGTCCACCAGTTGGCCCGGCGTCACCCGCGCCACCGATGTCGGCGGCCTGGGCTTCACGATGAAGTGGAATATGGGCTGGATGCACGACACGCTCGGCTATCTCGGCCGCGATCAGATCCATCGCAGCTGGCACCATAACGAGATCACCTTCTCGATGGTGTACGCGTGGAGCGAGAATTTCGTGCTGCCGATCAGTCATGACGAGGTCGTGCACGGTAAAGGAACGCTGTGGACGCGGATGCCCGGCGACGACTGGGCGAAAGCCTGTGGGGTGCGGGCATTGCTGGCCTATATGTGGGCCCATCCCGGTAAGCAGCTGTTGTTCATGGGCCAGGATTTCGGGCAGTTCCGGGAGTGGTCACACGATCGCGGGCTGGACTGGGGTGAACTGGATAACCCGCTGCACAATGGAATCCGGGTCCTCGTACGCGATTTGAACACCGCCTACCGCGCCCACCCCGCGCTGTGGACCCAGGACACCTCCCCCGGCGGCTACGCCTGGATCGAGGCCGACGACCGCACCAACAATGTCATCGCATTCCTGCGCCACGGCTCCGACGGCTCCCTCGTGGCCTGCGTCTTCAACTTCTCCGGCGCCGAACACCGCGACTATCGCGTAGGGCTGCCCGCGGGCGGACGCTGGCAGGAGGTCCTCAACACCGACGCGGAGACCTACGGCGGCAGCGGAATCGGCAACCTCGGCGGCGTCGAGGCCACCGAACAGCCCTGGCACGGGCGACCCTATTCGGCCGCGGTCACGCTGGCCCCCAACAGCGCGGTCTGGCTCGCGCCGGAATAACGTTCAGAACTTCCAGGGCGTCGCCAGCTCGGGAACCAGGCAACCGTACGTGTTCGAGATCGAAATATCATGCCCCCGAAGGGTTCCCTCCACCCGCAACTCCACCGGGTAGTACCGGAAACACCGAACCTCGGCGTTCTCCTCGGGCAGCCCGAGCCCACCCCCAGCCGCGAGATACCCACAGGCCCCAGCCGCATCCGGATGCGACCCACCATCGGGCCGACAGATCAACGTAACCGACCGCACCCCCTGATCCGGATCCGTCCGACTGAAGACCAACTCGGTCTCCCCCCGCCCAGCCGAAGCACTCCCCGCCGAAACCAACACCCCCGCAAGCACAACCACAGCCGCCCCGAAATGCGCCACAGGCAAAACCAACCGCATCGCTCCCCCTTTCCACTCCCATCGTAATCCGCTCAGCCCGAGTCGGTTCCACGACTTTCGCTGGGAACGAGAATCCCCGTGCCGGGCGCTGGGCGCCCGGCACGGGGAACAGCGGAAGGACGCTCAGGCCAGGAACAAAGGGCCGAGCTCAGGGCCAAGAACGAAAGTCGACGCTCAGAGCGAGGAACAGAGGGCGACGCTCGGGCGTGGAATAAGCAGGACGCTCGGGCGAAAGGCGAAGACCGCCCGCTCAGGCCCCTTGCTCATCGCTCGCACGCTCAGGCTCTCGCTTTCCGTCAGTACAGCGCAGTAGCCAGCTTGCGGCGGGCCGCCACCACGATGGGGTCCGCTGTGTCGAACAGCTCGAACAGCTCCACGAGGCGGGTGCGGATGCGGTTGCGGTCGTCGCCTGCTGTGCGCTTGATCAGATTGATCAGGCGGGTGAACGCTTCCTCGGGCTGTTGGTTGAACAGTTCGAGGTCGGCGGCGGCGAAGGCGGCTTCTATATCGGTGGGGGACGCGTCGGCCTGGGCGATTGCGTCGGCGGGGAGGTTTTGGGCCCGGGTGTAGAAGCGGAGTTGGCGCAGGGCCGACTTGGCGTCCTGGTTGGCGGGTTCCTCGGCGAGGATGCGCTCGTAGGCGGCCTCGGCCGCAGGGATGTCGCCGCGTTCGATGGCGGCCTCGGCGGCGTCGAAGCGCGGGTCGGCGGGAGGTTCGGGGGCCTCGGCGGGGTCGGCGCCCTCAGCGCCGGGCAGGCGGCCCTGGACCGCGTCGACCACGGCGGCGAGCCACTGGCGGACCTGAGGTTCGGACTGGGCGCCCTGGAAGTCGGCCAGCGGCTGGCCCGCGGCGACCGCGATGACCGTCGGAATGCCCTGCACACCGAAGGCTTGAGCGATGCGCATATTGGGTTCGGCCTCGACGGTGGCCAGATCCCAGCCACCGTCGCCCTCCCCGAGCAGCCGCTCGAACAGCTTGACCAGTTCCACACTGCCGGGACTGCGCTGCGAGTACAGGACGACGACTACCGGAACCTCGAGCGAACGCCGCAGTACCTTGGTCTCGAAATCGGCCTCGGTGACCGCGTGATCGCTCGGAACGTCTCCGGCGGCCGGCTGTTTCAGAGCGGACAGATCCACCGCACCGGACATGGCGGCGGCAACGGCGGGCGAAGGACGTCGTGCAGCAGGTCGAGTCACGAGTTCCAGTTTGTCACGAACCCGCGGGGGCGGGCGCCGGGGATTGGCTCAGCTCGCCCAACTGCCCGCTGCGGATGGCCCAGCGCTCGAATAAGACCGAGGTGAACGGGATCACCGACGAGACAAGTCCGAGCGCCAGCGTCTTGGCCGGCCAGTGATACTCACGAGTCGCCAGCAGTAGGTTCAGCGCGAACATGAGGAATATGAACCCGTGCAGCAGCCCGAATACCATCACCGGCCACGTGATCGGGTCGGGAAGCCGCTTGAGCACCGAGCCGGTCAGCAGCAGCACCCAGGACACCGCTTCCAGCACTCCGAACAACCGCACCCGCTTGGCGACGGTACTCAGGTCGAAGAATTCACCCATGCCTGCCATTGTGCCGCAGGTCTACGACACCTCGTAGTTCTGTGTTCTATGCCACAGCTTTTCAGGCCCGGATGATCAGGGCGTCACCCTGACCGCCACCACCGCACAGCGCCGCCGCGCCGATCCCGCCGCCGCGCCGCTTCAGCTCCAGCGCCAGATGCAGCACCAGCCGCGCACCCGACATGCCGATCGGATGCCCGATGGCGATGGCGCCGCCGTTGACATTGACCTTCGCGGGATCGATGCCCAGCTTGCGAGTGGAGGCGATACCCACCGCGGCGAACGCCTCGTTGATCTCCACCAGATCCAGGTCAGCGGGCGAAATACCCTCGCGGGCACAGGCTTTGGCGATCGCGTTGGCGGGCTGATCCTGCAGGGAGGAGTCCGGACCGGCCACCACGCCCGCCGCGCCGATCTCGGCGATCCAGCTCAGCCCGAGCTCCTCGGCCTTGGCCTTGCTCATCACGACCACCGCGGCCGCGCCGTCGGAGATCTGCGAGGCCGAACCGGCGGTGATGGTCCCGTCCTTGCGGAAGGCCGGACGCAGCTTGCCCAGCGTCTCCGTCGTGGTGTCGGCGCGAATGCCCTCGTCCTGGCTCACCAGGATCGGATCGCCCTTGCGCTGCGGCACCGCCACCGGCACCACCTCGTCGTCGAATAGGCCGTTCTTCCACGCGGCCGCGGCCTTCTGATGCGAGGCGGCCGAAAAGGCGTCCTGCTCCTCGCGGCTCAGCTGGTCGACATCGTTGCGGGCCTCGGTCAGCGCACCCATCGCCTGATCGGTGAACGCGTCCCACAGACCGTCGAGGGCCATGTGGTCGCGCATCGTCACATCGCCGTATTTGAAGCCCTCACGACTCTTCTCCAGCAGATGTGGGGCCTGGGTCATCGACTCCTGGCCGCCGGCGACGACGATCTCGTACTCCCCCGCGCGAATCAGCTGATCCGCCAAGGCGATTGCGTTGATGCCCGACAGGCAGACCTTGTTGACCGTCAGCGCCGGCACATCCATCGGAATACCCGCGGCCGCGGCGGCCTGCCGCGCGGGGATCTGACCCGCGCCGGCGGTCAGCACCTGCCCCATGATCACGTAGTCGACCCGATCCGGCGCGACCCCGGCGCGTTCCAGCGCCGCCTTGATCGCGAAACCACCCAGATCCGAGCCGCTGAAGTCCTTCAGCCCACCCAGTAGCCGACCGACCGGGGTGCGCGCACCGGAGACGATGACGGAGGTGGTGGTCACGATGAACCTCGTTTCTCGATTTCACAGATCGCCGTCGACGGAACGAGCCGCCTCGTACTCCACGGTAACCGGTGTGCTCCCGGCACGACCATGCAGGTGCGCGCTACCGTTCGAGGGGTGAGCACCCCCGATACGTCCGAATTCATCCCCGCCGACTATGTGATCGCGATCGACCACGTCGGCGTCGCGGTCCCCGACCTGGACACCGCTGTCACCTGGTACTCCGAACATCTCGGCATGATCGAGACCCATCGTGAGGTGAACGAGGCCCAGGGCGTGCACGAGGCGATGCTGTCGCTGCCGGGCGCCGGAGACGATTCGACTGCTCTGCAGTTGCTGGCTCCGGCCAACGCGGATTCGACCATCGCCAAGTTCATCGATCGCAACGGTCCGGGTCTGCAGCAACTCGCCTACCGCGTGACCGATATCGACGCCGTGGCAACCCATCTGCGAGGCCGTGGACTTCGTTTGCTGTACGAGGCGCCCCGGGCCGGAACCGCGGGTTCACGCATCAACTTCGTACACCCGAAGGATGCTGGCGGTGTGCTCATCGAGCTCGTCGAGCCGGCGGCGAATCCTACTCACTAGTACCGCAATCCGGCCGCGGAAAGTTGTCGTAACTACATTCGCGGTCGGGTCACCATGGTGGGGCACCAGGCTGTAGTTTGTGGGGCATGTCGTCCACTGAGCCCGATCGCAATCGCTTCGTCGCGTTGCCCTTTACGGTGGTCCGGAAGGGTTACGACCGTGACGAAGTACGCAATTACTTCGACCGTTTCGATGCCGAACTGAGGGTCACCGCCACCGACCGCGATGCCGCCGCGGCGCAGGCCCGAAACCTGGCCGCCCAGCTGGAAGACGCGCGGGACGAAATCGACGAACTGCGTAAGGAAGTCGATCGTCTGTCGGTGCCGCCGACCACCGCGGAGGGTATGAGCGACCGCATCTCGCGGATGCTGCGCCTGGCCTCCGACGAGGCGTCCGAGGTTCGCGCGCAGGCGCAGGCCGAGGCCGCCGAGATGATCTCCATCGCGGAGCAGCAGGCCACCGAGATGCGTGGCAAGTACGAATCGCTGCTCGGCGAGACCAAGGAGAAGCGCGAGGCGCTCGAGGTCGAATTCGAGCAGACCCTCGCCAACGCCCGCGCCGAGGCCACCAAGATCGTCGAGGCCGCCCAGGCCGAGGCCGACCGCATCACGAAGGAAGCCGAGGCCAAGCGTAAGGCCGCGCAGCAGGACTTCGAGGTCACCATGGCCGAGCGGCGCACCAAGCTCACCCGCGCGATGGAGGAGCTCGAGGCCACCAGCCGTTCCGAGGCCGCCCAGCGCATCAAGGACGCGACCGACGAGTCCAACCGTCTGGTCACCTCCGCCACCCAGCAGGCCGATCGCAAGATCGCCCATGCCAAGGAACTGGCCGAGGAGATGCGCGTGCTGCGCGGTCGAGTCCTGGCCCAGCTCCTCGGTATTCGCGGCCAGCTGGATTCGGTTCCGGCCATGCTCGCCGCGGTCAACCGTGAGAGCGAACTGCTCGACGGCGCCCCGGAGCAGCGCTCGCTGTCCGGTAAGCAGTCCGGCGCCAATCGGCAGAAGGCCATTCCGGACGCGAAGGCCGACGCCGAGGAGGACGACGTAGACGCCGCCGAGCGCGAGAACGCCGAAGTCTCCAGCTAGTACGCCGAATCCCATCGGGCGACAAACCACCACCCGTTCCAGGGCCGCCCCCGACTCGTCGGGGGCGGCCTTCCTTATGTCGCCCACCGCTCTGACCTCGATCGCACCGTCGCCCGCCGATATGGACCGCACGGAATCCGGGCACCGGTTCGGCATCGATGAGAATTCGGTGATGTCGGGCCGCAGTCCCATTCTGGTTGCAAGCGCCCGCAATTTGGCCGCCTCTGCCTACTACGTTTACGACAATGCCGGAAATACCGCCGCGAATCCGGTCCAGCGGTACCCAGGTAACCCCAGCGCCTGTCTACAAATAGATTGGCAGAATGAGCCCGAACGGCTCACGCACACTCTGGAGCAGCTGATCGCTCAGGACCAGCGACGCGTGATGCCGCGGGTGTGCCGACCCTTCCAGCAGCCGGTATGCCAGTGTCGTCGATCGTCTTCGCCGCCGTGGGCGGGCCAAGCCACGATGTGCGCGACCCCGGGCGGGATCTCGTGATCACACCCCGGGCAGCGATAGGTCTTGACCGCGCGACTGCCGGGAATCGTGCGCACGTTGTAGGTCTCGTCGCCGCCCGGGCCGTATTCGGTCCGGCCGAAAACGTCGCCGAGCGGGCGCGGTCCCTCCGGGAACCGCGCCGGCTTGCTGGGACGCGGTTTCCGGCGGGGCATGGTATCGAGGTTAGAACAATCGGAATTCGGCGCTCTCCGTGCCCCGCAGGGCGTCGTAATCGAGCGTCAGACAACGGATTCCGCGATCGGTGGCCAGCGTACGGGCCTGTGGCTTGATCAGCTGGGCCGCGAAGACCCCGGTCACCGGGGCCAGCAGCGGATCCCGGTTGAGCAGTTCCAGATATCGAGTGAGCTGTTCGACGCCGTCGATCTCGCCGCGGCGCTTGATCTCCACGGCCACCGTCGCGCCGCCCGCGTCGCGGCAGAGGATGTCGACCGGTCCGATGGCGGTCATGTATTCGCGGCGGATGAGGCTGTACCCGTCGCCGAGGGTGTGGATGTGCTCGGCCAGCAGCTCCTGCAGATGAGCCTCGACACCGTCCTTCACCAGACCCGGATCGATGCCCAGATCGTGCGAGGAGTCGTGTTCGATCTCCTCGACGGTGATCCGCAACTCCTCACCGGCCTTATTGGTCACCACCCAGAGTTTGCCTGTCTCCGAATCGGATTCGCGCTCCTCCAGCCAGCACGGCGGGCTCATCCAGTTCAACGGTTTGTAGGAACCGCCGTCGGAATGGACCAGGACCGAACCGTCCGCTTTCATCATCAGCAGCCGGCGAGCCATCGGGAGGTGAGCGGTGAGCCGACCCACGTAGTCGACCTGACAGCGAGCAATCACGAGGCGCACCTGAGGCACTTTAGGCCAGTGCCGCGCCCGCGCGGAATTCAGCCCACGAGCAACAGGTAGCCGAGGGCCGAGGCGACGATCAGCAGTCCGGTCTCGAACCAGGTCAGCTTCGGCAGCGCGAGGCCGCGGATGCGCAGGGCCCAGAAGCCCGCCAGCAGGCCGATCGAGACGGCCAGCAGATGTCCCACATTGGTGAAAGTCCGGCCCATCACGACGCCCGCGACGGCGACGGCCAGCCAGGTGATCGCCCAGGTGGGTCGCCACCGATGCGGAAGCAGTGCGAAGAAGGCTCCGATGAGGGCAAGGGCGCCGTAACTGATGCCGACGTCCTCGGCGCGGGTGATGTCCACCGGCAGCCAACCGGCCTCCACAGCCACCCACAGGCCCAAAGCGACCAGCAGCGTGGCACCGATATGTCCGGCCAGGAAGATCCGAATCACCTGCCACGCACCGAATCTCAATTCAGCGAGGGCCAGCAGGGACACCAGCAGCGGGATGATCACCAGTGCGGCGGAATTGTCGCCGATGACCAGGGCGCTGGAGAACAGGGTGCCGAAGTGGCCGCGGAGCAGATTGTGCAGATTGGTGCTCGCGTGCAGCACGATCTTGTTCTGCATGGAATCCGTCATAACCGACAGCGATACCGCCACGGCAATGAGCGCTGCCACATACGCGTAGGTCACCGGCAGCAAGAATCGACGCCAGCCACGACGACCGGTCGCGACCTGTCCACTCGATGCCTCCGACGCGGGCGCGGACAGCACCACCATCGCGTCCCCTTCCGAACTCCACCGGCAGCCGATCCGCCGGACCTACCTGTTGATGATCCTTTTCAGGACTTCGGACGGGCTCCCCGATCCTCGAGACTTCACTGTGAATCGGAGAGCCGCCGTATCCGAATGATGCCCCAGCGTAGCGAGGGCAAACCGGTTGTGCAGAACTGAGCTGGTGGTGGGGGTAGCACTACCTGGTCAGCCGCGGGCGAACCGCTCCAGGCCCCCTCGGTCGCCGTTGAATTGGACGGCCTCCCCCGGGACCTTGGCTCGGTGGTCGGCGTAGACCCAGAACATGTGGGAGGTCCAGCCCGCGGGCAGGGCGCCGGGCGTCTTCGCGTAGTTGGCGATCGACAGCGGGTTGTCCCCACCGAAGGTGGCGTCGTTGGCGGTGCACTGCTTCCACCAGCTGGTGGTCGTGTGGATGATGGGGTATCGATCGGCTCTTGCCCTGTAGGTATTGCTGAAGTCCTTGATCCAGTTCACCATCGCGGCGGCGCTCAGGCCGTAACACGTATCCGACCCGGCCGCTTCCAGATCCACGGTGCCCGGTAGCGTTTCGCCGTCGCCCTGCCAGCCGCCACCGTGGGCGAGGAAGTAATTGGCCTGGGCCGCACCGCTGCTCGCATTCGGCCGAGCGAAGTGGTATGCGCCCCGGATCAGACCGGTATTGGTCGCCCCGGTGTACTGAGAATTGAACTGGGGGCTCGTATAGCTGGGGCCGTCGGTCGCGTTCGCGATGGCGAAGTCGATTCCGGCGGACTTCACCGCCTCCCAGTTGATCTTCGTCTGGCTGGCGCTGACCGATATCCCCTCGGGCGGGTTGGGCGCCGCGGCGGCGTACGGCGTCTGCGTACCCGTCAGCGCGGCGACGGCAATCAACAGCATCGCCGCCATAGCTCTACGCGAAGTCATCGCTCTCCCTGAATCGCTCCGGTGACTACTCGATGATCTGCATGACTGAGCGGATGTACCCGCACACCCTTGCATTCGCGACTACCGAAGTCGTGGATGGGATGACTCGCGCGTGTCCGAAAAATGGTTCGGATACGCGGAAGGCCCCGACCAAACGGTCGGGGCCTTCGCGAATTATGTTCCGGCGGTGTCCTACTCTCCCACACCCTGGCGAGTGCAGTACCATCGGCGCTGGCAGGCTTAGCTTCCGGGTTCGGAATGGGACCGGGCGTTTCCCCACCGCTATAACCGCCGTAACTCTATGAAACTATCCACGCGCGAGACCCTCAATTCGAGCCTCGAGCATACGT
>NZ_BDBS01000047.1 GCF_001613105.1 Nocardia pseudobrasiliensis NBRC 108224
GCGCGGATCAGGCCGCCGGCGATGCGGCGCGCCCGCGCGTGCACCTCGGTCCATGTCGTGCGGGTCAGCGCGGCCGGATCGCCGGTGCGCATGCCCGCGTCGCCGCGCCGGGCGCTGTCGATCAGGGCGGTGAGGAATGGGTTCACTTGCCGGCCACCAGCCGCTGCAGGTCACCGAGGGTGCGGCAGGAGAAGACCTCGTCCTTGGTCAACGTCACGCCCAGCCGTTCGCGGATCTCGGCGACGCCGGTGGCGAACGACAGCGAGTCGAAGCCGAGATCGGCGATCAGGTCCGCGTCGGGACGCAGGTCGGCGGGGGACAATTCGAGATCCTCGACGAGGATGTCGCGCAGGGTCTGTTCGACGACGGCGCTCACGATGAATTCCTTTCGGTTCACAGGCCGATGCGGCGCTGGGCCAGCCGCCGCAGCAGCAGGTGCAGGACAACGAAAACCGCTGCCGCGACGGCCGTTCCGAGCAGCAGCCGACCGGGCCGGAAATCGCCGTACATCAGCGTGGCCGCGGCGGCAACCACGTGCGAGAACGGATTTAGCTCGATCGCCACCCGCAGCCAGGTGGGTAGGAACTCGGTCGGCATGAGTGCCTGGCTGACGAACAGCACCGGTAATGCCAACGGCAGCAGCGCGATCGGCGCCTGGGGATTGAGCGTGCGCACGGCGGCGAGATAGAACAGCGAGCTGTAGGCCGCCGACCACAGGCACATGAGCGCGAGCAGGGCGACGGCGGTCGCCGCCCCGGCTCGCAGCGGTGCGCCGAGCACCGCGAGCAGCCCGATCACCACCACTCCGGCGGGTAGGATGCGCACCGCCTCGAATCCGATCTTGGCGGCGAGCAGCTGCCGCGACGAGATCCCCTGCAGCCGCAGCCGATCCACGAATCCGGAGCCGATCTCCTCGAGCAGGGTGCTCGCGCCGTACCCGGACCCGATCATCGGGATGAGCATGACGATGCCGGGCGCGATATAGGCGGTATAGGAGCTCAGCGGAAATCCGGGCAGCTGTGCCACCCGCTGGAACATGGCCCGCACGAACACGACCAGCACCACCGGGAACACGATCGGGAACAGGAAGCCGAACACCGGTTGCCGCAGCCCCACGACCAGGTATCGCGCGAACAGCATGCCCGTGGTCACCGCGGCCGCGGGCCGCCGGGTCGCGGTCATCGGGTGGCCTCCAGAAAGGCGTCGCGCAGCGAGGTCGTCTCCACGCGCACCTCGGCTGCGGCGAGACCGGCGCCGTCCAATGCCTGTGCGAGGCGGGCGATCTCGCGCGCGCTGGCCGCACCGAGGGGGACGGTCAGCGCCGCGGTCCCGGCCACGACCGGCTCGAAGCCCGCGGCGCGCAGATCGCCGGCCACGTCCGCGGCGATGGCACGGTCGGCGGTGACATGCGCGCGGGCCCCGCGCGAACGCGTCAGCTCGTCGGCGGGTCCGGAGGCGATCAGGGCGCCCGCCTTGATGATCCCCACCCGGTCGGCCAGGGCCACCGCCTCCTCCATGTCGTGGGTGGTCAGCACGACCGTCCGTCCTTCCTCGCGCAGGTGCGAGATCACCTGCCACAGTTCGTCCTTGCCCTCGAGGTCCAGCCCGCTGGAGGGCTCGTCGAGAAACAGCAGCCGCGGGTCGTGCGAGACCGCCAGCGCGACATCGACGCGGCGGCGCAGACCGCCCGACAGCGTCCCGATCCGCTCTCCCCGCACGGCCGCCAGGCCGAACCGATCGAGCAGCGCGGCCACCCGGCGACGGCGGTCGGCATGCGACCAGCCCGCCAGGGCCAGCCCGAGTTCCAGCTGTTCGCCGACGTTCAGCCAGGCGTCCAGCGCCACCTCCTGCAGCGCCACCCCGATCAGCGGCCGCAGCCGCCGCACCTCGTCCAGCGGCACCCCGAGCACCCGCGCGGTCCCGCTCGTCGGCGCCAACAGGGTGGTGAGCATGCGGATCGTCGTGCTCTTGCCGGCGCCGTTGCGGCCGAGCAGGCAGTACACGCTGCCGCTCGGCACCTCGAGATCCAGGTTGCGCACCGCGCTGCGGTCGGCCCCGGGGTAGGTGTGCGACAGCCCCGTGGTGACGATGGCGTTCATCGCTCGGCTCCGCGCCGCACCGCGCCGAGGGTGCGGATCAGATGCTGTCTATACCGCGCGCCGCCGGCGTCGAGGTCGACCTCGGTCTCGGTGCGGACCGGCGTCGCCGACCCCTCGGCGAACTCCGTGGTCTGGTGGATCGTCCCGCGCACCGGCCCGCTCAGCGTCAGCTCGGCGTCGATGGTGGTGAGCCGCACCGGTTTTCCATTCCATTCCCCGTCCCGATCGGGACCGCGCCCACTGGCGCCGGTGAGGTCGACGCCGCCCGCGCAGTGACCGCGCACCGCTTGCCGCGTCGCCTCCGGGTCCAGACGCGGCGGATCGGTGAGCACGCAGTGCACGGCCAGGCGGGTGTCGCTCGGATCGGTGAGGGCCAGCGCGGTGAGGTAGCGTCCGGACTCGGTGGTGACGATCGTGGTCACCTCGTAGGGGAACGGCCGATCCGCGCCGTAGTGGCTGACGACCGACTCGCCCGGCGCGGCACCCGGGCCGACGGTCGCCACACCGGTGCCGGTGAGATCGGTCGTCGTTCCCAGCGAGGTCATCGATCCGGTCAGCCCCTCGGCGAACGCGCCGTGCGCGAGCGCGGTGTCGCGCACGGCCCCCGGCGGGTTCGCCGCCCGGGATGGCAGTGCGTACCGATCCGCCACCGGCGCGCCCGCCTCCGGATGCACCGCGCCACACCCACTCACGGCCCCGAGGGCGACCATCGCCGCGGCGTACCGTCGGATCATCCTCGCCCCGTCAGGTGCGCCTGAAGCCGACGATGACGGTGCCGGAACAGCAATGACAGGCAGACGCGCAGCACCGAACCCCAGCCGGGAATCAGGCCCAGCGGGGTGCGCGGCACGAAGGAGACGGCGTCGACGACCTCGGTGCGCTCGCCCAGCGGGCGCAGCGTGCGCTCGTGCACCCAGGTGCTCATCGACATCATGGTGGACTGCTCGCGGAAGCGGCGGCCCGGGTCGATCTCGGCGACGGTGATGTCGTCGAAGTCGATGGGCACCGCGCCGAACAGCAGAAAGAAGCTGCGGCCCAGGCGGGTTCCCGGTTCGATATCGGCGATCGTGCGGCCGCGGAAGGGGGCCGGGACGGTCATCTTCAGGTAGGGGCTCAGTTCGGCGTTGATGCCCGCCGGGGAGGTGACCGCGGCCCAGACCTCCTCGATAGGGGCGTCGACGACGCTCGTCATGTCGATGCGCTGGGTCGTTCGTTCGAATGTCATGGTGTCGCTTTCGTGGTCGGTGACATCAGTCGGTGCAGGTCGATAACGGCGGGAATGCTGTCCGCGCCGATGTAGTCGGGCAGCAGCGGGCCGATCTGTTCGAGGGCGGGCCCGAAAACCAGCCGGTACCACTCGAACAGGGGGACGACCAGCGCCACGGTCAGGTAGCGCACGCCCTCGCGGGTGAGCTCGTCGGCGAAGGACGCCCACAGCCGCTCGACGACGCCGACGCCGCGGTGCGAGCGCCGCACCGCCTGGGTGGCCAGCTCGGCGACGGCCTGCGGGGCAATGTGTTCCACGCGCCGCGCCCACTCGGGGAACAGCGCCGCGTCGGCGAGTGTGCTGAAACTGTGGTGACCCAGGCCGGGCTGCCAGCGCAGGGCGCGCAGCACCGCGATGGGCTCGGTAGCCGGGGCGGCGAGGCCGAGATAGAACTCCGACCCCGACTCCCAGCGCCGGTAGTGCACCATCTCCCCCGCCGCGTCGTCGGCCGGTGCGGTGTAGCCGTTCTCCCGCCCGAACACTTCGTACTCCCAGCGCTTGGCGCCCGCGAATTCCTCGTCGCCGCACCGGATTCGACGCACCGTCAGCTCAGATCCGGACATCGGCGCTCCGTTCGGCCCGCACGCGCGCGAGATCGGCTCCGCAGGAGGCGATCTCGGCGATCAGCTCGCGGGCGAGATCGACGGTGCACACCGGGTTGACGAAGGTCAGCTTGAGCGCGGCCGCGCCGCCGACCCGGGTCCGCCCGATCAGGGCGCGCCCGGTCTCGGCCAGGACGCGCCGGATGTCGGTATTGAGCGCGTCGAGTGCCTCGTGATCGAGGTCGGCTGTCTCCCAGCGGATCACGACCGTATTGGTGGTTCCCGCGCCGAGCACCCGCAGCGCGGGCTCGGCGTTCGCCGCGGCCCGCGCCGCCGCCGCGGCCGCCACGGTCGCGTCGATCCACCGCGCAACCGTGGCGCGGCCGAGGGCGCGCAGGGTGACCCACACCTTCAACGCGTCGAAGCGCCGCGTGGTCTGCAGCGACTTGCCGACCAGGTGCAGCGCGTCCGCACCCTCGTCGTCGACCGGATTGAGGTAGTCGGCATGCCCGGCGATCAGCGCCAGGCTGTGCGCGTGGCGCACGACCAGCGCACCGCAGCTGATCGCCTGGAACAGCAGCTTGTGGAAGTCGATCGCCACCGAATCGGCGGACTCGATGCCCGCGAGCAGGCCGCGATGCCGGTCGCTGAGCAGCAGGCAACCGCCCGCGCAGGCGTCGACGTGTACCCAGACACCGCGTTCGCGCGCGATGGCCGCCACCCGGGCGAGCGGGTCGATGACGCCGAAATCGGTGGTGCCCGCGTTGGCCACGATCGCGATGACGCGCTCACCGGCCCGTTCGCAGTCGTCGAGCGTCCGCACGAGCGCGCTCGGATCGAGCCGACCCTGCCCGGTGGTGGCCACCGGCACGACGGCCCGCGCGCCGAGCCCGAGCACGCTCATCGCGCGGGCGATGGTGAAATGCGTCTCGGCGGTGCACACCACGCGCCAGCGGGCGGCCTCGGGCGGCAGCCCCTCGGCGCGAATGTCGCACCCCAACCGGGTCCGGGCGTAGTGGTCGCGCGCCAGCAGCAGCCCTTGCAGATTGGATTGTGTTCCGCCGCTGGTGAATACGCCGTCGGAGGACTCGTCGTAGCCCACGGCCGCGCACATCCAGCGCACCACGTGCTCCTCGACCACGCTGGCCGCGGGGCCCTGATCGAAAGAGTCCATCGACTGGTTCAGCGCGCTGAGCACGGTCTCGGCCGCCAGCGAGGAGATCGTCGGCGGGCAGTGCAGGTGCGCGGTGTAGCGGGGGTCGGCCACCGGCGTCGAATACGGGATCATCAGGCGCGCGACCTCGTCGAGCGCGGCGTCGAGCCCCACGCCCCGCTCCGGAGCCACCGGGACCGCGCGAATGCGCTGTCGCAGTTGGCCGTACCCGATCGGGACGGTCGGCTCGGCCAGGCCCGCGGTCACCAGGTCGGCGGCATGGATCAGCACCTCGCGGTAGCGCCCGAAGCCCGCGGGGGTGAGGAATTCGGTGCGGGGATCCGGGGAGCTCACGCGACCTCCACCGCGCCCGGGGCGTGGCACACCCTCGCCACGGCGTCGGCGAAGATGTCGACCACGGCGGCGATCTCGGCGGCCTCGATGGTCAGCGGCGGCAGGAAGCGGATCACACTGCCGTAGCGGCCACCGGTTTCCACGATCAGGCCGGAGTTCAGGCATTCCCGCTGGAGCTCGGCCGCGAGCGCCGGTGCCGGTGCGCCGGTGCCGCGGGCATCGGCGGACAGCGCGGGATCGATGATCTCCACCCCGGCCATGAGTCCGGCGGTGCGCACCTCGCCGATCAGGTCGGTCTCGGCGGCGATGGCGCGCAGACCTTCACCCAGCAGCGCGCCCATGGCGGTGACATGCTCGCCCAGCCGGTTCTCGGCGGCATAGCGCAGGACGGCGGTCGCCGCGGCGAAGGCCAGCGCATTGCCGCGGAAGGTACCGGTGAACACGCCGGGCTCCCAGACATCGAACTCGCGGCGGATCACCAGGACCGCGATCGGGATACCCGAGCCGAGGCCCTTGGAGATCGCGATCATGTCCGGTTCGATCCCGCAGTGCTCGAAGGCCCACGCCCGGCCGGTGCGGTAGACGCCGGCCTGGATCTCGTCGGCGATCAACGGGATCGCCGACGCATCGGCGGCCCGGCGCAGCGCCCGCGCCCAGCGCGGCGGCGCGGGAACGACACCGCCCTCGCCGAGCACGAATTCGCTCACGATCGACGCCGGATCCACCAGACCGCTGTGCGGATCGGTGAACGCGTCCGCCACCGCGCGCACGGCCAGGTCCACACCCGCCTCGCCGCCGACGCCGAACGGGCACCGATAGCTCTGCGGGAACGGCAGGAACCGCACGTGCGGGCCCAGCGCCACCCGCGGGGTGCGCAGCGCCCCACCGGAACTCACCGACCGCGCCGCCCGGCTGCAGCCGTGGAAGCCGCCCTGCACCGCGACGTGTTCGCGGCCGCCGGTGGCGATCTCGGCCGCGGTGAGCGCGGCTTCGATGGCATTGGCCCCGCTGGGCGCGCACAGGTGCACCACGCAGTCCTTTGCCAACCCCGGCGGCAGTGTCTCGGTCAGCGCCTCGACGAAGGCGTCACGGGTGGGGGTGTGAAAGTCCAACGACAGCAGCGGTTCTCCCGAATCGAGGGTTCGCCGCACCGCCTCGGTCACCACGGGATGATTCCAGCCGAGCGAGACCGCGCCCGCTCCCGCCAGGCAGTCCAGGTACCAGCGACCGTCGTTGCCGCGCAATCGAACTCCGCGCGCCTGCACCGGAACGATCGGCAGCCGCCGGGAATAGGTCGACACCCGCGACTCGTAGGCACCGATGCCGGTCATGGCCGCACGTCCTTTCTGATCGTCTCGTCCTTGCGGGTTCGCGCGAGCAGCCGCCGCAGCGTCGCCCACAGCGACGGATCGGCGGTGTCCCAATAGCCGCCGCCGGCGGGAATGGCCGCGGCGAGCCGCCGCCGCGCCCGCGGCAACGCGTGATACGGCAGCCACGGAAACAGGTGATGCACGGCGTGATACCGCAGCCCCAGCGGCGCCCACAGCTCGGCCAGCAGCGCACACGAGGTGTGGTCGACCGAATCCAGGATCTGGTCCGGGAACGACATGGGCGCGCCCGCGCTCTCGTAGCGGTGCGACGCCAGCACCCGCAGCCAGTTCACAAACAGCACGACCGTGATCACCGCGTAGGCCTCGGCCAGTCGAATCCACGGAATGCGGCCCGTGGCCAGCAGCACGGCGACCAGCACGCAGTAGCCGAAGCACGCCGCCTCCTGCACGAGCCAATGCCGCGGCAACCGTCCGGCGGGCAGGGGGCGCACGAATTCGGCGTCGATCGCCAGTGCCGACCCGCGCGTCAGCACCCACCCGCGCACGCCGGGCAGGATCCAGCTCACCGGGGCCAGCACCAGAAACCGCGCGATGAACACCGGCAGCCCCACCACCGCGGTCAGCGGCGTGAGCAGCACCCGCCACCGCGGACCGGTCGCGTAGTCGACATACTCGCCGTCGGCCGCGGTCCCGTAGGTGCGCGAGGCGTGATGCTCCCGATGGAATTCGTAGATGAATTTCGGTACCAGCAGGGGAATTCCGACCAGCAGATGCCAGACGAGGGAGAATCCGCGCAGGCCTTCTGCGGCATGGACCAGCTCGTGTACGAACAGCACCGCCCGATAGAACGCCGTGGCCGCCACCAGCACGCACGCCGCGGCCCACACCGACACCGGGTCGTGCACCGGGAACAGCGCGAACGCCGTCGCCCCGACCGCGACCGAGGCCAGCAGGTCCGTCCAGTAGATCCACGCCACCGGCCGCTTCAGATCGATCACCAGACGTCGCGCGTCGGACAGAGAAATACCCAGGGCCCCTTGCGATCCCACCCCGGCGACGACGGTCATCGAGCACTCCCCTCGACCAGATCACGGAACAGCCGCTCGACCGAGGTCTGCCCCAGTCCCAGCTCGTCGATCGCCCGCCGCTGGCTGTAGTACAGCCGCCGCGTCATCAGCTCGGCGTTCTCGGGGACCAGCAGCGACGATCGCAGCGGATCGGCGCGCCGACGAGCCAGGCCCGCATTGAGGCGCGCGACGGCGCGCAGCGCCGGGGCGGGCACCGTCCGGATGCGGTCGTCGCGGCCGAGCGCGGCCGACAGCGCCGCGCCGATCTCGAGGTAGGTCAGGTTCGCGGTACTGAGGAGGTAGCGGCGCCCGGATCGGCCGTGCCGCATGGCCTTTCGGGTTCCGTCGAGGAAATCGCGCACCGCGCACACGGCCGTGCCGCCGGGCGGCGCCGCCCGCAGGAGTCCGCGCCGGGCGGCATCGACCAGCCGCGACCAGCCCCAGCGCGGATCGCCGCCGGGCGCGTAGACCGCGGTCGGATTGACCACGACGACCTCGAAATCGTCCGTCGCGGCATCCAGGACGAGCCGCTCGCCCCAGAATTTCGTGGTGCCGTACGCGGTGGCGGCCACCGAGGTCCGGGCGTCGAAGGTCTCGTCGGCGACCGTCCCGTCCGGCGGGTACCCGACGGCGGCGCTGGAGGACACGTGCACCATGCGCCGCACCCCGGCCGCCGCGGCGGCCCGCGCCAGGTGATACGACCCGAGCGCGTTCACCTGCCACATCCGCGCGGCCAGCGCGTCGAGCGGCACCGCGATGCCCGCGAGGTGGTACACCCGCGTCACGCCCCGCACCGCCCGCGCCACGGCCTCGGGATCGGTGATATCGCCGTAGCGAATCTCGAGGTGCTCCACCAGATCCGCCAGCCCGCCCGACCCGTCCTCCGGCCGCACCAGCGCCACCACCGACTCCCCCTCGGCGACCAGCGCACGGGTCAGCGCCGAACCCAGACACCCGCTCGCCCCCGTGACCAGAATCGGTTCGCTCATCCGATCGCCCTCTCGTAGATCCGGTACCGGCGCGCCGGAGCGGCCTTCATCTGCGCCACCAGCGCCTTCGACCAGTGGTTGCGTTCGTGGATCCAGGTGGTGGCGACCTGGCGGTAGCGACCCGACAGCACCACGTCCGCGATCTCGCCCGCCACCACGCGGCCCACGCCCAGCCCGGCGTGCTCGGGCGCGACGCCGATCATCACCACCACCGCGGTATCGATGCCGCGAATACGGTTGTCGCGCTGGGCGATCAGGCGCGCCGCCAGCGCCGGGGTCACCCGGCCCGACCTCGGGGTGATCTGATTGAGATCCGGCACGAGCATGGCGAATCCGGCGGGTCGCCCGTCGACTTCGACGATGCGGATCAGCGCCGGATCCAGCACGGCCCGCAGATCCTTCGCGAGCGCGGCGAAGACCGGCGCGCTGATCGGCACGTGCTCGGGGTGATCGTGAAACGAGTCGTTGTAGATGCGGCGCAGCAGCTCCACCTCCGCGCCGAAATCGCTCATATCCGGTGCCCGCACCCGGATCCGATCGGCGGCCAGCACCTTCCGCGCCCGCTGCCGCAGCCGCTCGGCCTGCGCACCGTGAGCCTCGCGAGTCCAGCGGTAGGTCGTGGTATCGAAGCGGCGCTCGAATCCGCACGCGGCCAGCAGCCCGGCGTAGTAAGGCGGATTGTGCGGCTGCATCAAGGTCGGCGAGTGGTCGAAACCCTCGACCAGCAACCCCATCTCGTGCCGCGGCGAGTAGTTGTAGGGCCCGGTCAGCGTGGCCGCGCCGCGCTCGCCCGCCCAGCGCCGCGCGGTCCCGAGCAGCTTCCGCGCCACCGCGACATCGTCGGCGCAGTCGAAGAAGCCGAACAGGCCGTAATCGCCGTAGCGGCGGCGGTACTCGCGATCGATGCTCACGGCGATGCGGCCGACCGGTCGCCGGTCGCGGTAGGCGACGAAGTGCGCGATCTCGGCCTCGGCGTGAAATGGATCGGTCTCGCGCATCCCGGCCGCCACGGTGCGGCGCAGTCCCGGCCGCCAGTGCGGGTCGGCGCCGCGAACAAGCCACGGCATGGCCACGAAATCACGCCTGTGCGAACGCTTTTCGACGGGACGAATGGTGACGGTCATCGCTTCGGCATCGCGATGCCGAGATCATAGGCGAGCTCCGGATTGCCCTTGCCCTTCCACAGCGCACCGTCCATGTAGAAGTGATGGAAGACGAAGGTCAGCGGGATCACGCCCAGCAGCACGGTATCCAGCTGCCCCGCGACCACGCCGAGCACCGCGAAGCCCAGGACATACAGCGGCAGGGCCCTGCGACTGGACAGCCTCGCCAGCAGCAGCCGCCGCTCGGCCGGATCGGTCGACAGCCGGAACCGGGTGTTGTTGCGGGTCCAGTTGATCAGGTGGTACTGCAGGCTGTGCGTGGTCGTCGCGATGAGGATGAGCGCGAACAGATCCGACACCAGCAGATACGACAGGTTGTACGACACCACGGCCAGCCCGAAGGTCGCCCACGACATCGCGGGCAGACCCCGCCGCCCGGCGCGGCGCAGCCGCAGCTGCTCGCCCGCCAGCAGCGCCAGCAGGATCGCGGCGATACCGAAGCCCGCGTACACCACCGGCATCGCGATCGGCGGCGTCGGCACCGTCAGCTCCGAGAACGGCAGCCGGTGCCCCAGCACCTCGTACTCCGAGAAGCGCAGTCCCTGGCTCGCCCGGTAGACGAACGGCGCGAGGCACGCGGCGAACAGGCTGTATTTCAGCAGCTTGCGCGGACCCTTGTAGCCGTTCTTGGCGGCATAGATGTTGATGATCCCGAAATGCTGCTTGAGCACATGGAACACCTGCCAGTACGCCCACACGGCCACCACGATCACCGTGGCCCCGGAGAACATCAGCGCGCTCAACACGGCCGCGACCGCCACCCAGCTCACCAGGTAGTGCCGCCAATACCGCTGCCGCTCACGCGGATCCAGCCACACCCGCGCCGAGGTCGCCAGCACGTGCGGATAGTCCGACAGCACCGCGAAGGCCACGGCCGCCACCAGGAACGCACCCTTGTGCACGGTCGTCAGCGACAGGACGACCGACAGCAGCGCACCCAACCCCAGCACCAGCACGATGTCGACGCGGGGGCTCACGAACCAGCCCGGCCGCGCGGACCGCTCCTCGCGCACTATCGGCTCCTCGACAGTGGTTGACATGACTCCTCCTCGGAACGGCGACCCGGACATCGACACATTATTGAAAACGACTTTCATTATCAATCACTGTGATCCGGATCTCGAATGTGATCTTCGGTGCTCACCGAGGACGAACTGCCCTGCTTATCACCGGGAGATCGCCGAGAATTTCTCCCGCGACGGCGCGTGGGGCGGCTGGGTGGGACGGTGACGGCCGAGGAGATGCGCCACGGCACCGTGCTGCGCGACTCTCTGGTGGTGACCCGCGGCGTGGATCCGGTCGCGCTCGAGCGGGCCCGCATGACGCATCTGACCCAGGGGTTCGCCCCGCCAGTGGATCGGCAACCCGACGGCGAGGCCGGCTTCCTGTATTCGGTTGCCTACGTGAGCTTTCAGGAGTTGGCGACCCCGATCAGCCACCGCAATACCGCGAGGATGTGCGGCGATCCGGTGGCCGATCGGATGCTTACAGCGCGTCGCCCTCGACGAGAACCTGCACATGATCTTCTACCGAACCCTGTGCGGCACCGCCCTGGATCTGGTTCCCGCTCGGACCATGGCCGCGATCGGCACCCTCGTCGAGAACTTCCGCATGCGCGGCCCCGGGATGCCCGACTTCCGCCGCAACGGGACCGGAGCCCGACCCGAGGGGTCACATGTCGATGCCGCCGTTGACGCTCCAGACCTGCCCGGTGATGTAGGAGGAGGCGTCTGCCGCGAGGAAAGCTACGGCGCGCGCGATTTCATCGGGGTGTCCGGCTCGCCCGACCGGGATCTGGCCGGTGAGTTTGGTCATGACCTTGTCGGGGATGGCGGCGGTCATCTCGGTGGTGATCAGTCCTGGGGTGACGGTGTTGACGGTGACGCCGATGCTGTCGTCGGTTTGCCTGCCGGCTTTGGCCAGGTGGTAGGCCGCCTCCCTGGCGAGGGTCTTGGTGAGTCCGAACAGGCCGGATTGGAGGCGGCGTAGTTGGCTTGGCCGATGTTGCCGGTCTCGCCGACGAGGGAGGAGACGTTGACGATGCGGCCGGTGCCGCGGTCGAGCATGTGGGCGAGGGCGGCTTGGGAGAGGAAGAAGGAGCCGGAGAGGTTGACGGCGAGGACGCTGTTCCAATCGTCCTCGGTCATGGTGGCGACGGTGCGGTCCTTGGTGATGCCGGCGTTGTTGATCAGGATGTCGAGTCGTCCGTGGGTGTCGATGACCTCGGTGATGGTGCGGCGGCAGTCGGCGGCCGAGCCGACATTTCCGCGGTGCGCCGAAACGGCGGCGGCGTGCGGATCGGTGTGTTCGCTGAGTTCGGCGACGAATTGTGTTGCGCGGTCGCGGTTTCGGCGGTAGCCGACCGCTACGGACGCGCCCTGGTCGGCGAGGCGGCGGGCGATGGCCGCGCCGATGCCGCGGGTGCCGCCGGTGACGAAGGCGACGCGGCCGTGCAGCGCGTCGGTGGTGGATGCGGGAGCGGGTGCCGGGAGTGTGCTCACGGGTGGTTCACCTGTTCTGGAAGATGGCGCGGTGGGGGGATCCGGCGTCAGTGGCGGAGGGTTCCGGCATCGGTGACGGAGAGCTGTGGGGCGTCAGCGGCGGAGATAGCGGAGGGCCGCTGCGGCGGCGTTCGCGCCGCACATGCCGTGTGCGCCGGGTCCGGGCGGGGTGGCCGCCGAGCAGATGTATCCGCCGGGCACGCCGATGGCGTACGGCGACAGCGTGATTCGAGGTCCGAACAGCAGTTGGCGGATGTCCTTGGAGCCGGTCATGATGTCGCCGCCGACGTAGTTGGGGTTGTAGGCGGCCATCTGAGTGGTGCTGCGGACGGTGTAGCCGAGGACGCGGTCACGGAATCCGGGTGCGAAGCGCTCGATTCGGGCGATGATCGCGGTGGTCGCGTCACCGGTGTAGCCGTTGGGCACGTGTGCGTAGGTCCACACCGGATGGACACCGCCGACGGAGCGGGTCGGATCGGCGAGATACTGCTGTCCGACGAGGACGAACGGCTGTTCGGGCATGAGTCCCGCGTGAATTCGGCGTTCGGCGGCGGCGAGTTCGGCGAAGGTGCCGCCGAGGTGGACGGTTCCGGCGCGGCGGGCGTCGGGGTTGGTCCAGGGCACGCCGTCCTGGACAGCGAAATCGACCTTGAACGCGCCCGGCCCTTGCCGGAATCGGCGGAAGGAACGGGCAATTCGCGGCGGGAGCGCATCGCCGAGGATTCCGGCGATCGCGTCGGGCGCGAGGTCGAACAGGGTGACATCGGCTCGCGGCAACTGCGACGCGGTCTCGATGCGGGCGCCGGTTTCGATCTTGCCGCCGAGGTCGCCCAGCAGGCGCGCCAGCGCATTGGTGATCGATTGCGAACCGCCGACCGCTACCGGCCAGCCGTGGCGGTGTCCGGCGGTGAGGATGCCGAGCCCGATCGCGGAGGTCATCGGGTAGTTCAGTGGCCGGAAGGCATGCGCGGCAACGCCTCCGAACAGGGCGCGAGCCTGCGCTGTCCGGAAGCCTCGGGCCAGCGTGGCGGCCGGAAGCAGGGTCGGGAGGCCGAAGCGGGCCAGCGTCAGGGGATGGTGCGGAGCGCGCAGCAAGGGTCGCATGATGTCCTGAGCCAAGGCGTCGTACCGGTCCGAGGGCCCATCGAACAGCATCCGCCACCGGCGGGCGTCCTCGCCGAGTCCGGCGCAGGTCGTCTCGACCGAGCGATGCAGTACTCCGGCGCTACCGTTGTCGAGTGGATGGACACAGTCGATTTCCGGTGTCCGCCAGGTCAATCCGTAACGCTCCAGGCCGAGTCCGGACAGGAACGGCGAGCCGACGGCCATCGGATGGGTGGCCGAGCACTGGTCGTGCAGCAGACCGGGGATGATGGCCTCATGAGTGCGGGTGCCGCCACCGATCTCGGTCGCGGCCTCGAGCACGGTGACCTGAACGCCGGCGAAGGCGAGGTGGACGGCGGCAGCGAGCCCGTTGGGTCCGCTGCCGACCACGATGGCGGTGGTCATGCCCGTGCTCCGTGTCTCTGCTCGTGCCGCACGGGTTCGGATCCGGGAGCGAGATCGGCTTGGGGGGCAGCCTCTTTCGCCGCGGGGATCGACCAGCTCACCTGCAGTGGGATCGGGCCGTTGGGCAACCAGGGTTGTTCGGCGACCGCGTCGGCGACCGTCCAGACGCCGCGCTCGATCACGCCCAGCGCGGCGTCGATGACCTTGTAGTGCTGGACTCTGCTGCCCCACGCCTGCGACTCCACCCAGACCACGATCAGTTCGCCGGGTTCGAATCGCGCCTCGCGTTGCACGGCGGCGATGAGATCCTCGTTGTGCAGATGGCCGTCACCGAAGTTGAAGCCGATCAACGAGTTACACGTGAATTCGCCCTCGCGGACCGACCGGCTGTCGATGTCGGGCAGCTTCTTCAGGAGCACCGAGAACAGTCCACGGCCCTGACTGTGCATGGTGCGCCAGCCGATGGTCTGCTGCAAGGTGATCTCGGCCCATGGCGGTTCGTAGCCGAATTCGGTGAACTGATCCACCTGATTCTTCGCCGAGCGGGTGACCCGGTTCAGCTTGGCCTCGGCGCCGGGGGTGAAAGCCCATACCGCCGAGGCCCAGTTGCCGGCGTACTGGCGCATCGAAGGCAGGAACGAGACCTTGTCGGGCCGGAGGTTGCCCAGGATCGGGAAGAACAGCAATCCGGCGATGAGTATGACGGCCAGCCAGGGCGAGGATATGTCGGTGACCGCGTAGCCGTGCCAGTTGGGGAAGCCGAGGAACAGGAAGACCGCCGCGTAGGCGAACAGGATGTTCCACTCCAGCGGGACGGCCAGCGGGAACGTCGAGGTGATGAACAGGTGGAACACGACCATCACCACCACCGCGGGCACGGTCAGCCACGGCGTGGGCGAGAGCAGCAGGGTCAGCGGGGCGACGATCTCGACGGCCGTGCCGCCCACATGCGCCATCAGGCTCGCCACATGGGAGGGGCGCAGGTCTCGCGGGAAGTCGCGGTAGTGCGCACGTTTGATCCGAGCGAACGGCATCGACGGGCTGTTGCTCACCATCGGCGGCACCACGAGGGCGAAATGCTTGCCGAACTTCGAGACGCCCGCGCCCACCCAAACCACCACGATCAGCAGCTTCAGCGCGATGATCATGTCGGTGAACGGCAGCACGGCGAAGAAGAACAACGCGGGCAGATACTGTTCGCCGCGGGCGGCGAGGAATACGGTTTTGTCCCGCAAGCCATTCAGGATCAGCAGTGCGATCGGTGCGATCAGCAGCGCCGGACTCACCAGGCCCGAGGTGTTGTCCGCCAGTACCGACGTGAGTGAATCGCTGTGCACGCCAGGGGAGACCAGCGCGACCGTGACGCTCACCAGGAACGCGGTGTACAGGGCCACATCGAACAGCGAGCGCCGATCGCCCGAGGTGAATGGCACCCACTTCCAGGGCCTCAGCCGAATAGTGCCCGGACGGGCCCAGAACAGGATTCCGCCGGTCATCGGTTTCACCTTGCCCGCCAGTGGGCCCCAGGACCCGGCGACGCCGATGGCTTCCAGCAGGACGGTCCAGAGGATGGCCTTCTGGTAGACGATCGGCTGGTTCCACCATTGCGAGACGTGCCAGAAGGCGGGCAGGTGCGAGGTGGTCGTGGCGATGGCGATGCCGCCGAGGGCGTACAGCAGCACGAGTTTGGTGATGTAGACCAGGTGCACCATGCGGGGGGAGCCGAATCCATGTTCGGCCCAATGGGTGGCCAGTATTCGCATGCGGTCCATGAGCGGGAGGTTCAGGAAGGTGTCGGGGTCGACCTTCGGCAGGTCGGGTGTGGTGAATCCCATGATCGAATTCCTTGTCGGCGAGTTGTTTCGGGGTCAGTGACCGCTGGCGGCGGGGGTAGCGAGGCGGCGGAGCGCGGGTTTGTCGATCTTGCCGACAGCGTTCTTGGGAAGGTCGTCGAGGATCGTGATCTGCACGGGCAGTTTGTATTTCGATAGGGCGCGGCGGAGGTGACGGTCGATCGCACCGACGTCGAGCTCATCGCCGGAGGCGAACGCGACGAACAGCACCGGCTGCTCGCCGTAGACGGGGTCGGCGCGCCCGATGGCGGCTGCCTCGGCGATCTGCGGCAATTGGTATGCGGCGGTTTCGATTTCCTTGGGATAGATATTCTCCCCACCTCGAATGATCATGTCCTTGGCGCGATCGACGAGCACCAGGTACCCGGCGGAATCGATGCGGCCGATATCGCCGGTGCGCAGCCACCCGTCGACCAGGGTTTCGGCGGTTTCCTCGGGCCTGTTCAGGTAGCCGCGCATCACATTCGGGCCGGCGATGAGCACTTCACCGGGCTCGCCGTCGGGGACCGGCGAGCCGTCGGCGGCGACGATGCGAATCGTCTGACCGGGCAAGGGAATTCCGACCGTGCCCGGCTTGCGTGGACCGGCGAGCGGGTTGAGTGTGCTGGCGCACGTGCCTTCCGAGAGCCCGTAGCCCTCGATGATCGGCACGCCGTAACGGGATTCGAACCCGTTGAGCAGTTCCACGCTGGCCGGGGCCGCGCCGCAGATCGCGAACCGCACTGCGGACAGATCCGGTCGAACCTGCTCGGGCAGATTCGACAGCATGGTGTAGATGGTGGGGACGGCCGAGAAATAGGTGGCGCGGCCGGCTTCGAGCCGAGCGAAGAAGCTCTGCGCGCTGAATCGGCCGGCGATGCTCGTGCTGCCTCCGGCGAGCAGGGGCGACAACACCGAGACGACGATGCCGTTGACGTGGAACAGCGGCAGGATCAGCAGGCATCGGTCGGTGACGGTGAGCGACAGCGCACCGATGATCATGCGGCACATGGCGTTCAGATTCGCGTGATCGAGCATCACGCCTTTGGGGCGACCGGTGGTGCCGCTGGTGTAGATCAGCAGCGCGAGCGCGTTTTCGGCGTGGTCGGCGGGAACCGGCGCGGCGTCCGGGTCCGCGGCGGTCAGCTCCCGGACCGTGATCGTCTTCGCTGCCGGAAGTTCTTCCGAGAACCCCAGGGCGACAAGGACTTTCGCTTCGGCGTCGACAAGCTGATACGCCGCCTCGGCAGGTACCAGGGACGGGTTCATCGGGGTGACCGCCGCGCCCAGTCGCCAAGCGGCGAACAGACACACGATGAGATCGGCGGTGTTGGGGAGCATGACCGCGACCACGTCTCCCGCCCCGATGCCGTGCGTGCGCAGTGCATTGGCCGCCCGGCGGACGGCGGTGAGAAAATCGGTGTTGTCCAGTACGTTTTCGTCGTCGGCGAGGGCGGGTCCGTGCGGGTGCGCGGCGGCTCGGCAATCCGGTAGAGCGGAGAGGTTCATCGGCAGTCCTTGCGAGCGGTGATGCGATCGAGGGCCAACGATAGGGTTCGGCGGCCTGGGGATCGCCGTCGCGAAGTGACGACATTCACACCGTCCTTTGTCTCCGGAAGACAAAGGACGGAGCCGGAAACCACGACGGTCACCGGCCGCGGAATCTAGGGTGGAGCAGTGACGAGCACACGTCACGAGGACGCCAACGCAGACCGCTTCGTCGCGGCGATAGCCGCCCGCATGACCGCACGGGTGACGCAGGTCAGCGCTGCCATCCGGGCCTCGCTCGAGGAAGACATCACCCAACTTCGCGGGGATCCGCGCACGGCGGAACTGCTCGGGGCGAGCGTCGAAGCCAATGTCGTCACCATCTTGCAGGCGCTGCGCTACGACTTGCCCGTCGCCGGTATCCAGGCGCCGCCCGCGGCGATCGAGTACGCCAGACGGCTTGCCCAGCAAGGAATCCCGGCTACCGCCTTGATTCGGGCCTACCGCCTCGGCCAGCGTCGCATGACCGATCTGGTCTTCACCGAACTGCACACCCTGGCCATCCCGCCGGACGAGCGGATCGCCGTGGTAGAGCAGATCACCGCGATCCTGTTCGACTACATCGACCGCATCACCGAACACGTGGTGAGCGTTTACGACGACGAGCGTGAGCGCTGGCTCGACAATCAGCACAGCATCCGGGCGCTGCGCGTGCGTGAGGTGTTGGGTGGGCGCAAGGCCGTCGATGCCGATGCCCTCAGCGAGACCATCCGATATCCGCTGCGCTGGCGTCACCTCGCCCTGGTGCTCTGGTACCCCGAATCCGAGGCCGACAGCGACGCGATCGCACGCCTGCAACGGTTCGTTCGAGAGCTGGCCGAAACCCTGGGTGCGGCGGCGAGTCCGCTGTCGGTGACCGCGGATCGGGTCAGCATGTGGGCCTGGCTGCCCTACCGCGCCGAGCCTGGCGATGTGGTCGGTCAGCTGCGCGCGTTCGTCGCCGGCCGCCGCGATGCCCCGGACATCGCGGCGGGCGCCATCGGCGCGGGTGTCGAGGGTTTCCGAGGTTCGCACCGCACCGCGCAGCGGGCCCGCACCGCCGCCGTGGCCCGTGGCCTGCCCACGGCGACCGTGGTCGCGGCGAGCGATCCCGGGCTGATGACTGCGGCACTGCTGGGCGGTCATGTCGGCGAGACCCGCGAATGGGTGGACGAGGTGCTCGGTGAGTTGGCCGGCGACAACGAGAACGACGAACGCCTGCGCGACACTTTGCGGGTCTTCCTGCGGACCGGATCCAGCTACAAGGCCGCTGCCAGCGAGCTGGATCTGCACTTCAATTCCGTGAAATACCGGGTGGGCCGGGCCGTCGCGCGACGCGGCAGGCCGATCGGCGACGACCGGCTCGATATCGAACTCGCCCTGCTGGTGTGCCACTGGTTCGGATCCGCGGTGCTGCGCCCGGCCCCGAGTCGATAGCCACGCCGTGACGACAACGATTGCCCGCTGTTTCGTCTTCCCGAGACAAAGGCATGCGGTTGCGCGCGTCCTACCGTTGTCCCAGGCAGCAATGGTGCGACCGGAATTCAAATCGCTACAGCGATGGGAACACGGCTACAACAACCTCGGCGCTGGCTGGACGCTTCCGTTGAGATGGCTGCCCCGGCGAGGGCACGGCGCATGGTCAGGGTGTAGGTGATCGGGCATACCCCGACGCCGAGGGTGTGATCACGGAATCCGAGACTGATAGCGAACCAGTATCGGCGGCAGTAGGATCATGAGCGGGTCGATTCGGGTCGGTGCGGACCTGCGAGCGGACCCGGTTCTGTCCCACCAGTTTGGGAAATACCATGTCCAAAGCCACATTCTCAGTAGATGGACTGCACTGTCAGGGTTGCGTCCACACCGTTGAGCAGACGCTGTCCGCGCTGGCGGACGTGCATTCGGTCACCGTCGACCTCGATATGCGGGGCGTGTCAGCGGTGACCGTCGACGCAGACCGCGAGATACGCGCGGAGGAGGTGCAGAAGGCCCTCGATACGACGGGGAATTTCACCGTCGTCTGAGCCTCGGCCGACGCACGGATTGCCAAGGGGTATCAAGAGTTCGTCGGGTGGTTCCGAGCGCTCGGTCATGCCGGTCACGGTGTAGACGTTTGGCTCGTCGCCGAATCCTCTCTCGAGCGCGTCATCCCGCGGCTGCACCCAGATGTTCGGCCTCGGCCTCACCGCCCACACCCTGGGCATGCGGCACGCCTGCGCCGCCGACCACATCGCCGCGATCGACAACACCACCCGCAAGCTGATGGCCGACGACGACTCGACCGCCCGCCACGATCTTGGCCTGGTCGCGACCTCGGCTCGGGCCTATTCGGCGACTGGCCGAAGTCGAGAGCCGTTGGCAACCAGGCGCCCAGACGATCAGCTGGGCCAACGACGCGCACCACGCTGCTCCGGGTCTGTGCTGGGTCTATCCAGGCGGCTGGGCAATCCCCGCGGCGCAGTCGGGGCAGGTGCCGTAGAGGTCGATGTGGTGTTCGAGGTCTACGTATCGGTGGCGGTGGGCAATGCGTTCGGTGTGGTGTTCGAGTTCGTCGATGGCGAATTGTTCGGCGCGGCCGCAGATTCGGCACAGCAGGTTGTGGTGATGACGGGTGTCGTGGCGGAGGCGGTAGAGGAATTCACCGTCCTCGGCACGTTGAGTCTCCACCACCTGTTCCGCGGTGAGGCGGTGCAGGATTCGGTACACGCTGGTGAGGCCGATGCTGAGGGCGGACTCGGCGCGGAGTTCGGTGTGGAGCTGTTGGGCACTGCGGAAGCGGTCGTCGCGCGCCAGCAGTGCGAGCAGGGCGCGCTGGCGCTTGGTGCGGCGGGTGGCCGCGCCGGTCTCAGGTGAGCGAGGGTGCCGTGGTGGCATGTTCTCGGTGGCGTCGGAAACGGTCGAAGAGGAAGGCGGCCAGGTAGCCCGATGCCGCGACGGCGATGATGGTGAAACTGGCTGGAGCGGCGGGGATTTCGTAGGAGAGCACGATGCCCGCCCAGACCGCCAGAGTGGACAGTGCGGCGGAGAGCCAGAACGCGGTCCATGGTCGATCGGTGAGGCGGGCGGCGGCCGCGGCCGGCGCGGCGAGCAATCCGAGCACCACGACGGACCCGACGAGCGGGGTGGCCTCGGCGACGGTGGTGCCGACGATGGCCAGGAACACCGCGCCGAGGACGCGGGCCGGTACGCCCGTCGCGCGGGCCACGGCGGGGTCGATGGTGGCGAACAGCAGCGGCCGCGAGATCACCAGGAGCACACCGATCGTCACCGCCGCGATGACCGCCGCGATGCTCGCCGCCGCGGCATTGATCCCGAAAATGCTGCCGAACAGGATATTCGCGTTCGCGGCGCCGTTTCCGGTGCTGCGGTGGGTGGTGTAGTAGGTCAAGAAGAGCACGCCGAGCCCGAGCGTCCAGGAAAAGAACGATCCGATCGCGACATCGTCCGTGCCGCCGCGGATTCCGCCCAGACCCAGCGCGGCTCCGGCCACGATCGCCGCCACGAAGAGCCCGAGTCGTAAATTCATCCCGGCCGCCAGTGCGGCCATGGCCCCGGTGTAGGCGACGTGACCGAGCGCGTCACCGGCGAAGACCTCGCCGCGTTGCACCAGGAAATACCCTGCCAGGCCGCACAACACGGCCACCGCGGTGCCCGCCAGGAAGGCGTGGGCGATGAAGGGATGGGAGAACATGCCGGGCAGAGAACTCATGCCGTCACCTCCACCGGTGATCGATCGGCTCGCCGGAACGACGCCCGGGCTCGCCCTCGATCGCGCCAGCGACGCCAGCCGAGGCTGAGCAGATAGCAACTGAAGGCGAAGGTGCTGACCCAGAATCCGATCGGATAGGAGGAGAAGAACGCGCATCCCATCCCCGCCCAGGTGACGGCGAGCGCGATCGCGATCGACACGACGATCCCGCGCCCGGGACGCGTGGCCAGCTGGTGAGCCGCGGCGGCCGGGGCGACGAGCAGCGTGAAGACCAGCAGGCTGCCGGTGACCTGGCTGGTACCCGCCGCGGCGACACCCAGCAGCACCAGGAAGCACGCACCCACGATGCGCACCGGAATCCCCTGCGCGGCGGCTGTTTCCGAGTCGATCGAGGCCCACAGCAGTGGCCGTCCCAGCATCGCGAGCAGTGTCAGGCACGGTACCGCGGCGACGAGCAGCAGCGTGACTTGCTCGTCGGTCACGCCCGCGATGGTGCCGAACAGCAAGTTGGTCAGCCCGGACAGGAACCCCTTGTACAGGCTCACGAACAGCATCCCTGCCGCCAGCGCGAACGCCTGCACGGTCCCGATCACCGCCGACTGCTCTCCGCCGCTCCGCGACCGGACCGACCGCGGCAAGGCCGCGATGACCAGCGCCGCGGTGATGCAGATCCCGAAATATCCGTAGCCGACCGCTATTCCGAGCCAGGTGGCGGCCGCCGCACCGGGGAACCCGACCACCGCCAGAGTGTGCCCGGCGAAACTCTCGCGCCGCAACACCATCACCCAGCCGACCGCCCCCGCCACCACCGCGACGATGGTGCCCGCGCGCACGGCGTTGACCATGAACGGGTAGGACAGCATCAGTCGCAGGTCCTGCACCAGATTCCAGCTCGCTGCCGGGTTCATCGCGCCTGCCCCGCTTCGGGATTCGCGATCGTGTGCCCAACCGCGACGTCGGGTTGCCCCACAACCACCAATCGCCCGGTGCTGTCGCGCAGCACCTCGATCCGGATCCCGTAGAGCGCCGAGAGCTGCTCACCGGTGATGACCTCCTCGGGCGCCCCGGTCAGTGCCGCGCCGCGCGCGACGTACACCAGCCGATCCAGGTACGGCAGAATCGGATTCACATCGTGGGCGACCATCACGACAGCGACCCCCTCGGTTCGGCAGATATCGCGCAGGAGCCCGCTGATCCCGGCCTGACTGGGCACATCGAGGCTGTCGAGGGGTTCGTCGAGCAGCAGCAGCCGCGGTTTGCGGATCAGCGCCTGCGCGATCAGCAGCCGCTGCTGCTCCCCGCCGGAGCATTGCCCGATCGGCCGGTGCGCGTAGGCGCTCGCGCCGACCAGTTCGATCACCTCGCGCAGCCGCCACTGTGCCGCCCGGTACCGCTGGGGCGCAAGAAGTTTCGACAGCCACGGAATCGGCGTCCCCCAGCGGGCGCCGTCGAGCCCGAGCCGGACGATGTCCACGCCCCGGATGCGCACACCGGTGTCGAACGCCCGCCGCTGGGGCAGATAGCCGATACCGGCATTGTGTCGCCCCGCCCGGCCGCCGAGAACCTCGAGCGTGCCCGCGGTCGTCGGCGTCAGGCCCAGAATCGCTTTCAACAGTGTGGATTTCCCGGCCCCGTTGGGACCGAGCACCGCCACGAACTGCCCCGGTTCCACGTCGATCGAGACGTCGGACCAGATCTGCCGACCGCCGACCGTCGCCGCGATCCCCCTCATGTGGACCACGGGCGGTTCGGTCGACGGTGTCGAAGACTGCGGCGAGACCGCGACGGAATCCGTCGCGACCCTCGCCTGCGTGCCGGTCATCTACTTGCCGGTCGCCTTGTGCAGCGTGTCTTCCAACGCCTGCAACTGGGCCGACTGCCAGTCCTGGAATGCCGCGTCGGCCGGGGCGAGGGTCTCGGTGACGGTGCTGACCTCGATGCCCTGCTTCTTGGCCGCGTCGACCTGGGCCTGTACGTCAGGGGTGCTGTTCTGGCTGTTGTAGACGTAGACCTTGATCGCCTTCGTGGCGATCTGCTGGTCGATGGTGGCCTTGTCCGCGGGTGCGGGGTCGGTGCCCTCGCTGATCGCCTTCAGAAATGCCGGCGGCGTGATCAGGTTGAGCCCCAACGCCTCCGACAGCGGCGAGAAGATCGACTCACTGGCCCCGACCGGAGTCCCCGCGTACTTCGCCTTGATATCGGCGATCAGGCCGTTGTACTTGGCCAGTGCGGTATTGACGAATTTGATGCGCTGGTCGTCGAAATACGCCGAGTCGGCCGGATCGGCCTTCTTGTAGTCGGCGGTGATCGCGTCCACGATCTTGGCGACCGAGTCGGGCGAGTACCACTGGTGCGGATTCCCGTCCTCGGGCACCCCGAGCTGCTTGCCGACGCTCAGCTCGACGCGGTCCTTGCCCGGGTCGGCCGACAGCAGCTTGTCCGCCCACGCGTCGTAGCCGATTCCATTGGCGATGAACACCTTCGCGCCCGCCACCGTGCGCGCGTCTGCGGGTGTCGGCTCGTAGTCGTGCGGGTCGGTGTCCGGGTTGGCGATGATGCTGGTCTCGTGCACCTTGTCACCGCCGAGCTGCGCGGCGATGCTGCCCCAGGCATTGATCGTCGCCACCACCTCGAGCTTGCCGCTCGACGAATCCGACGAGTTCGACGACGTACTACACGCTGTCGCGGCTCCGAACAGCGCCGACGCGCACACCGCCGCCACCATCATCCGTGTGCCGAAAACCAGACCAGACATCCCGCAACCCTCATCAGATCTTGAAACTGAAAACCGTTGTCATAAATGTAACAGGGCGTTCGCACGCCCTCCAAACGAAATTTCACATCGCAATCAATCCGATAAATGCGCACATTAATATGTGAAAACGCAATTGCAAGTAGGGAGAGAAATACGGCGGAAGGAAAAATCGCGAGCGCAGGAACACACACCGAGCACGCCGGCCACGAGCACACTCACGGCGAAAGCTGCGGCCACGCCGACGACGAGCTGCGCGCACTGCTCGAGACCGCGGGACTCCAGCAAGTCCAGGTCACCCGGGTCGACGACGCATACCAACTCGCCGCCGGAGTCCGCGCCGCCGATCCGACCGGCGACACGGACAACGCACCCGCCGAACGCCTTCGGGACGACGTGCACGGATAACGAGAGGGCGGCTCCCGGCGGCGAGGATCAGGCGCGGTAGTGATTGAGCTTGTAGCGCCCGAATCGCTCGCGGAGTATCAGGCTCGCGGCACGCAGCCCAGCCCGGCGAGCCAGCGGCACGCGATCACGCAGGCGATCCGGGAGCCGGGACAGATCGCCCGACTCCAGCAGCCGCAGGCCCAATCCCCAGCCCTCGAGCTCCGCGGGATCGTCACAGGCCCAGCGCATTCGAGCCGAAACCCGCTTCATGGCATCGTGGCGGTCCTGATGGTCGATCATCCAGCGCCCCGTGGTATCGGTGACGATGTCGGCGCCGGGGAAGTTCTCGGCGATGAGCGTCACCGCGCGACGGACATCGGCCTCCTCGAGGTAGACGAGCACGCCCTCGGAGATGAAGAAGTACGGCGCCGGAAAGGTTTTCACGACAGCTACCCAACCCTCGTCGAGGACCGACGCCGCCAGCATCCGGCGCCGATCGGATTCGACGAAGAACTGCGAGCGCAATGCCATGGCATCGGGCAGGTCCAGATCGACCCAGTGCAGACGGCCGTTGTCGACCCGTTCGAACCGGGTGTTCAGTCCAGCACCGATCTCGACGACGGTGCCTTCGGGATGGGCGTCCAGGAAGTCCAGCACCCAGGCGTCGATGATGCTGGTGCGCACCACGACTCCGAACAGGCTGCGGCCGCCGTCGAACCTGCCGAAGTCGTAGTCGATGGCCCGCACCATCTCCACCGCCTTCGGATCGCGCAGCATCGGACGCGGCTTGCCGGTCTCGGTGGCCCGCCCGTAGAGCGGAATGAGCAGCGTCTCTTGGACTTCACCCAACTGTGCGGCATCGATCGCCATACCCAGCTCCTTATTGAAATACATTTTCAATAAGGATATCGGCTTCCGCCACAGCGGTCGACAGCGCCGAGTTCGGGTCCGGGCCGCACGGTCAGTCGCAGCTCGCATACGGGCGGGAGGGTGGTTCGCCTGCGAGGATGTATCGGTGGTCGAACTCCGCCTGCCCCAAACGTTCCGGACTGGCATGTCCTCGACATATGTGCTTGCGATACTGCTCGCGGCCGGGATAGCCACGCAATCGGTGCTATCGGATGCGGTCGGCAGGGTGGCGCGGCTTCAGACCGCGACGACGGTCTTCGCGGGCGTATTCATTCAGGCGGTGCCGTTTCTGGTGCTCGGCGTGGTGATCAGCGGGGCGATCGCCGCGTTCGTGTCGCCCGCCCTGCTGCGGCGGGTGCTGCCGCGCAACGAGACCGCGGCCATCGGCGTGGCGGGGTTGGTGGGAATGGCGTTGCCGGGCTGTGAGTGCGGCGTGGTCCCGGTCGCGCGACGGTTGATCGATCAGGGTGCGCCGAGTTCGGTGGCACTGGCGTTTCTGTTGTCGGCGCCGGCGATCAATCCGGTGGTGCTGGTCGCGACCGCGGTCGCCTTTCCCGGCGAGCCCGGCATGGTCTGGGCGCGGTTCACCGGTTCGCTCGGTACCGCCCTGGTGATGGGCCTGCTCTGGGCACGGCTGGGCCGACCGGCCTGGATGCTGCCGCGACCCGGGGGGCACGATCACTGCGCGACCGGGCGGACCCGCTGGGAAGTGTTCACCGAGGCCGCTCGCCATGATCTATTGCAGGCCAGCGCGTTTCTGGTGCTCGGCGCGGCCGCCGCGGCGGCCCTGCATGTCCTGGTTCCGCCGACCTGGTACCAGCACCTGGCCGGGCAGATGACACTCGCCGTGCTGGTGATGGCGCTGCTGGCCATCGTGCTCGCGCTGTGCTCGGAGGCCGACGCCTTCGTCGCCTCGAGCATGTCGGCGCTGCCGCTGTTGCCTCGGTTGGTGTTTCTGGTCGTGGGGCCCGCGGTCGATGTGAAGCTGTTCGCCATGCAGGCGGGCACCTTCGGCCGACGGTTCGCGATCCGCTTCTCGCCGTTGACCTTCGCCGTCGCCGTCGGCTGCGGCGCCCTCGCCGGCTACATCTTCCTCGGGGGTGCGCGATGAACCGAGAATCCCAGAATGTGCTACTGGTGCTCATCGGCGGTGCGGTGCTGCGGACCGCGCTCGACGGGCACTATCTGCGCTACGTGAAACCGGGCATGCTGCCGTTCCTGCTCATCAGCGGTGTGGGCTTCGTGCTGCTCGGCGCCATCGCCATCGTGCGCGACATACGGCGCGGCCATCCCGCAGACGCACATGAGCACGGGACCGGACGAGCGCAGTGGTCACTGCTGGCCCCGATCGCCGCGCTCCTGCTCGTCGCCCCGCCCGCACTCGGCGCGGCCGCCCTGCCGACATCGCCTGCCGCGCAGGTGGCCCCGGCCGCGTCGACCGCCGACGACCCGGACCCGCAACGCCCCTTCCCGCCGCTGCCCGACGACCCCGCACCCACCCTGTCCATCTACGACCTGGTGAACCGGGCACTGCTGGACTCCACCCACTCCCTCGACGGCCGCGAGGTGACCATCAGCGGTTTCCTCGTCGGCATGGGCGCGGACGGCCAACCCCGCCAAGCCGGTTCCACCATCGAGCTGGCCCGCGTCCTGATCACCTGCTGCGTCGCCGACGCCCAATACATCTACGTCCACCTCTCCGGCATCACCGAACCCCTCGCCGACGACACCTGGCTCGAGGTCCGCGGCACCGTCGACCCCGGCAGCGCCCAACGCGACCACGGCAAGATCCCCACCCTGCTCGTCAGCGACTACCACCAGATCCCCAAACCCGACCACACCTACGAACGAGCCCACTAGCAACCTCGGGGCCATGCACAGCGCAAAATCGGATGTTCTGCGACACAGTCGATCTCACCCGTAGACCGCTCGGCCCCGCGGCATGAGGGTGCGTTCCGTTGGCTCGCATCGGCCGACGGAACGCGACTTACGGCGAGAGAGTGGGCTTTCACGGAGGTGCCGGAGTTGGTCGAGGCCGAGGCGCAGATCGCGATGGGAGCCGGGACGGCTGTCTTGCTTGCCGAGTAATTCTGTGATGACGAGGCGCATCCGGCGGTATTGGTGTGGCTCTCACATGGCTTGCCGACCCGGGGCGGCCGATTCACGGATAACCCACCCCGGGTCGGCTCCAAGTGACGTCATTCACCGATAAGTGGCGTCAGAGCCCCTCCAAAAAAGAGCGCGGACAGCTCACAATGGCAGCACATGGGCACTACCGACCCGTGCCGCCAAGTCGCGCCGGAAGCGCCGACAGGCTGGAAGGGCAGTGACGGGGCTGGGAAGGGGTTCCGGCAGCCCGAGCGCCGGGATCAGCGCTACGCCATATCCGCGGAAAAACCCGGTAGGGAGCCTGGGGCGGTAATTCCGATTCGCAGATAATTCTGCGTGTCCAAGAAACCACAGTTCACGTGATCCGAACCGCCCGATCAGAGCCATCATTGGCTGATTCGAACCCATTCGTCTGATGTGGGCTCGGCGCGCGGAGTGGGCTTGCGCGGCCGATTTGTTGCCTGGCAAGTGTCGGAGTCGCCGGGGGCGTGCCGCGGCTGGACGAATTCGAAACCAGCAGCATCTACTACGCCGCCACCCTCGTGGAAGCCCAACAGTGCCGTGACCAACCGGCTCTCGTTGTGGGAGGCGGAAATTCGGCAGGGCAGGCCGCACTGTTCCTGTCTCGCTTCGCATCTACGGTACGGCTGGCGATCCGCAGCGAGGGCCTCACCTCGAGCATGTCGCGTTACCTGATTACCCGGATCGAACAGACACCCGGCATCCAGCTGCTCCCGCACACCGAAGTCGGCGAACTGCTCGGCGACCGCAGTTCGACCCGTTGGAAAGCGAAGAACGGCGTGATGAGTGGGCTCCTCCAAGAACACATCGGCGGAAACTCTTACATTCTCTGTCGCTCGGGATCATCGGCGCGGTCGAGGTGGTCGGGCTCGGCGCCGATGAAGACGAACAGCGGCTACTGCCGTGGGCCCGGCATGGCGGTAAGCCGGTCCGGGAGTTCAGAACTTGTCCGGAAACTGGGTGATGATGCCCTGGCTGAGGATGTCGGCGACATGCAACATATGTGCCTTGTCCTCGTCGAACGTGGCGTCCGCGTCGCCGTAGTCGCCGCGGAGGACATCGACTCCGAAAGCGGCCGTCAGGTCGATGTGCATGACCATCGCCTCACGCAACTCCTGCTGCGACCAGTTCGGGTTGATCGAAGCCAACAAATCGGCGATTTCTCGAGCGTTGACGTACCAGTCGGCGAGTGCTTTGTCGGCTGCCGGTTTGTCGCCGCTCCTGGTGGCGACAAGGAACGGAGTAGACCCGAAGTTGTGCTGAGTCAGCAGAACTGTGAGCCGCGTGGCGACCTCCGGGCCGTAGTACGGTGCGAACGCGCCAGCGATGTCGACCCCGTTGCGCAGCACTCGCTCGGTAGTGGGCGGCACAGCGAGGGTGTCGTTGGCGAACGCGAGGAAGGACGCCCGGGTCCCGTCCAGGTGCTCGCCCCACAGCGCCCGCATCTCGGTGCAGATGCAGACCTTGGTTTGCACTGGCGCGACAGGCGAGTCGTGGAGCACCTGCGCCGACGCGATGGCCGCAGAATTGTAAGCGGGGAGAACGCCGCTGGACAACGCGAGCGCTGCCATCGCCGCCGCGGTGACCGCACAGTAACGGGCAGTATGTTGGATAAACATGATGGCGCCTTTCTGAAAGAATCCACCGTGGTCGGGCCCTGAAACGTCGCGGAACTGAACCGGTCCTGCCCGATAGTGGTTGGAATTTACCCGGCAGCCTCGCCGAAGCGCTGGAACGACTCGGATCTCGGGCGTGATAAAAGTGTTCCTCACGAATTCGGCACGAATCCCCACGGAAACCAAGCCGATTCGGCGCGCCCGGCAGCGCTCGTTCACCAACCGCGCGGATACAGATTGCGGCAGTTGGTCATCACCACGGGGTTCCACGCTGATGGAGTTGCCCGGGAGATCAGAAATGCCACTGGTTGTCTCGCGCCGGGAACCGCAAGATCAACCGGGCCCGAAGGCAAGACCCTGAAAGAAGCCCTCCGCGCCCGAATACATTGAATTCCTGAGTGCAGGCAGTTCGATCTTGTCCGGTGGGCGCGTTGGCCTCCATTCGTAGAGATTTCATGCGAATCGCCCCTGAGCTGTCTGCGCGCGAGCGACAGCTACCCGGCCATGGTGGCGCAGCTGGTCGGGGCCACACAGTTCGTGGACGTCAGCTGCGTCGGCGCCTCCACCGAGTACGCGACGCTCGACCCACCGATACAGCAGAACCAGACCGGCGACTACTGCCATCACCAGCACGGCGATCGCCACGACCGGCCACCGATCCGAACCCCCGGAATAGCTCATCTCCCGCGACAATCCCTCCGCCGCGGCTGTCCAGGACCACAGCACCGCAACACCCGACAGCACGACCAACAGCAGGGCGAGCATCACCGACCGCAGCGCAACGCGACGAATCCCCGCGGGCGGTGACGGCATCCGGCGAATGTAGCTGCCGAGATGCTGAGAGCCGTGAATCCCACCCGTGTCGGCAACTGCCGACCCGTACGGCGCGTTTCGGATCGATACTGATCCCGGCCCCCTCGCGGTCGCCGACACTCCGGGCCTGCGCTCTGCCGCCGGCGTCTATTCCGCGCCGCCGCCCTCCCGTGGCCGGGTGGCAGCGTCGGCATCACCCGGATGTGTGGGTACGAGGCCCCGGCGGACGCGGCGCGGCCGAACCGTGGGAAGTGGGCCGCCTCGGCTCGAATATCGGCGGTAGTCCCGACCCACCCTCGAACGTGCGCGGAACGTCGGCCCGGCGGCGCTCGCGGTGTCGAGCTATCGGCGGCGTGCCCCGCGGAGGCTGGTGGGGAGCGGGAAGGCTACCGGGTGCGGGTCGTTCGCCGGCTGCCTGCCGCCATTGACTCGGTGTCATGCCGTAGGCGGCCCGGAAACGCCGGGCGAAATGCGTCGCATCACGGAAGCCGTGGCCGTGCGCGATGGCCGCGATCGAGCGGTACCGCGATTCGGGCCGAGCCAAGATATCGCGCGCGCGTTCGAGGCGCTGGGCGATGATCCACTGCTCGAGACTGAACTCCGCGCGAGCACACGCCTTGTACAGGTAGCGCACCGAAATATGGTGTGCGCGAGCGATACCGGCCGGATTCAGGTCCGCGTCCAGCAGGTGCCGAAGGACGTAATCTCGAACCTGGGTCACCAGGATGTCCTCGGGAACGGCCGTGCCGTCCTCGCTACCACCGGCCGCCGATCGCAGCAACGCCCGCACCAGCTCCACAGACGCATCACCCAGCTCCGGCGCTGCCGGGTCTGCCTGCAATGCCTCGGCGCAATCCCCCAGCCGGACAATGTGATTCGCAACCAGCGGACCGAGCGCGCTGCGTCGCGGCCCGCCCAGACCGGCGCGGATCGTTTCGCTCGGCAACCCGAGCGCGTCCTCCGCGATGAACAGGGTGGTGACCCCGCCGCCCTGCCAGTCGAGCTCGTAGGGAAGGTCGAAATCCATGAAGAACAGATCACCCGGCACGAGTTCATGCTCCGTGCCGTCCTGCATCAATCGAGAACAGGTGTACTGCTGGACCTCGACGGCGAGCAGCGGGCTCGGTGAGACCCGGACCAGCCTCGGTGTCCGGACCAACTGCAGATCGGAGATTCTCGCCCGGACCAGGCCGAGCCGTCCGAACTGCCAGCCGTCGAGGCGGGCGTGGATTCCGCCGAGGCAAGGTTTGTGTGTCACATAGGCCGGTGCTGACGCCTGTTCCACCGCCGCGACCACCGCATCCGCCCGATCACCGGGATCGAGCGTATCGGTGTCCAGTAACACCGCCATGTCAATCCTCGTCCGCCAGACAGCTGCCCGCGCATTCGTTCGCAGCCGATTGTGCATCCGACGTGCGCGGGGCGGGGATGGATTCGGCGAATATTCTTCTCGCAGTGCATCTTCGGTATGTTTTCGGCACCGGCTCGAGCACACGCGCAGCGGTGCCTTTCGGTGTGGTCAGCACACATCTTGGTCCGGAAGCTAGGGCCGAAACTGCCCTAGCCCCTTCCTACGGTGGGTTTCACACAGATGATCACCGGCGGCCGCCGCACCTCGAATGCCCCCGTCATGGTGCATTTCGGCCGCAATGACGACGTCGTGCCCGAACACGTCGATGCCACCCTGGCCGCGGACTGGTGCGAGCGGGGCGCGCCGGTCATGTTCGGCGATCATCTGAAAACCCAGCCGATTTTGACCGGCATGCTGGTCGATCACGTGGTCGACTACCTCGTCGCCATGTCGACCTCGTTGAAGTCCTGATCGACCGCTTCGACGACGAGCCCGCCCCGGTCACCTGCCCGCGTCAGCGATCGGATGCGGCGATCAGGCCGACGAGCGCCGACCTGGCCTGCAGCAGCGCGCTGATCTTGTCGTCCATATCGCGCAACCGTTCGCGGAGAATGGGAGTCGCGCAGTGTTCCAGCCCCGGCCCCGGTCCCTCGACGCAGGGCAGGATCTCGTGGATGACCGAGGTGGACAGGCCCGCGGCCAACAGGTCTCGGATCTGTTCCACGAGCCGCGGGGCATCGTCGGCGTAGCGGCGATGGCCGCCGCCGGTGCGAATCGGTGCGAGTAGACGCTGCTCCTCGTAATAGCGCAGCAGACGCGGGCTGACCCCGGTGGAACGCGCGAGCTCCCCGATACCCATCACGACGTGATTCACCTCACCGACGCTTGAATCTCACATCCATGTCACGTTCTACCGTACCGGTATGGCCGATTTCGTTGTCCAACAGGATGGTTCGGCGGTAACCGCCGAGGAGCTGGCGCCGCTCGCGTTCGCGGGTTACGCGCATTTCACCGCCATGCAGGTCCGTGATCACCGGGTGCGGGGATTGGATCTGCATCTGCGGCGACTGACCACGGCGTCGGAGAAGCTGTTCGGCCGGGCGATACCCGAGGAGCGGATGCGTTCGTATCTGCACACGGCGGTCCAGGCCGGACCGCCCGATATCTCCCTGGCCGCATTCGTGCACTCCACCTCGGGCGAATTCAGCGCCGCCGAGGGAGATCCGCGGATGCTGATTCGCACCAGCGCCCCGTCGTCGGGCCCGTCCGGTCCACTGGCCCTCACCACGATCGAACACGAGCGCTTCCTCCCCACGGTCAAACACGTCGGCGAGATCGCCAAGACCTACACCCTGCGCCAGGCCGTCGCCGCGGGCTTCGACGACGTCGCGTTCATCGACCGCCGCGGACGCATCAGCGAGGGCACGATCTGGAACCTCGCATTCTGGGACGGCGACGCGGTGGTGTGGCCCGAGGCCGAAATCCTCACCGGCACAACATCAGGCATCCTCGAGCGGCAACTGACCCGGCTCGGCATCACCCAGCGCGTCGAGCCGATCACCCTGGCCGACATACCGTCGCTGTCCGGAGCCGTGGTCATGAACTCCTGGACCCCGGCCGTCGCGGTGCATCGAATCGACGACGCGCTCGTGCCACCGGCCCCGGAGTTCGTCGATTTGCTGCACCGGGCGTCTCGATCCGAACCGCTCACGGCATTCGACGGGCGTGCCGGTGCGCACTCGTTTAGCATGGCGGGCAAACGATCTGGCTGATGCGTTCGGAGTGGGGGGCCATGTCCTTTGCGGTGGATCCCGGCAGTCTGCATGCCGCGGCCGGGAATATCGAGTTGTTGAACGATCAGCTCAGCCGGGAGCCGCTGCTGGGGGCCGAGGGCGCCGCCGACAAGATGCCCGAATCGGCGATCGCCACCGCGCTGTATCGCACCGGCCCCCTCAGCGCACAGGTCCGCAATGTGATATCCCAACGCCTGCAAGCGATGTCGGGCCTGTTCACCGTATCGGCCGACACATTTCACGACACCGACCGGGACGCGGCCGATCGCCTGGCCGCACTCGGCGACATCAACCCCGGGAAGTAGCTCCCACCATGGGCATTCCGACCCGCAATCAGGTATGCCGTTGGGACACCAGCGGATTGGCGTCCGTCGCCGCGGCCGCGACGCATCACGCGGATACGATCGTCGCCATCGCCAGGGGCGTGCACACCATCGTCCACGACGACCTGATCTGGTCGGGCCAGGCCCGCCAGGCGGCCGAGGACCGCGCCGACCGGGAACAGACCCAACTCGGGGCGATCGCCACCGCCTACGACCACCTCGCCGAGGCCTGCGCGGGGGCCGACAACGCGATGGGTTTCGTAATCGGTGAGATCAAGACCATCCTGAAGACCTACGAGATCGCGCCGCTCAGCGTGGACGACGCCTGGATCGTGCACGGGGTCCAGGACGAGAACGCCGAGGGCGCGATTCAACTCGCCAGACTGGCCGGGCTGGCCAAGACGCTCGGTGAGGACGATGTCACCTGGAGCGGGAAGATCAACGCCGCGAACGACGAACTCGATCGACTCGCATCGCAAACCGCGCTCGCCGCCGCGATGAGGTCACTGTTCCAGTTCCAGGGCCAGGACCCGCGGGTGAGCGCGGATCGCATGACCGTCTCGGCCGCCGCGTTCCAGCAAATATTCGGACGCCCGCCGACCAGCCCCTCCGACTGGTCGACCGCGGAGGCGCTGAATCCGAAGAGTTACACCCCGGAATTTCAGGGCGTCCACCCCGAAATCCGGGTCGTGCGCATCAATCCGGTCCCCGGACAGGGCGTGGTGCGGATGTCGCAGTACATCGAACAGCGCGATGTGTCCGATCCCGATTTCCCGATGCGCCCGGGCGCGCGCGATCTGGGTAACAATCGCACCGCCGATCCGAATTTCGATCCCGAACATTCGAAGGTCACCACTTATATCGACTACGAGAACGGCATCGTGGTCATGCGGCAGAATCCGTCGGTCCGCGAGAACGACGACGGTTCGCCCGGACATGTCACGGTCGGCGCGCCCGACGGACGGGTGTGGCAGAACCCCGATGGATCGGTGCGCATCCAGTACGAGGCCACCAACCCGCTGGCCCCGGGCATCGCGACGAAACCCCCGTTCTCCGACGGGCATCACGTATCGGTCAACGGCGATCTGGTCATCTCACCGGGCCCGAACGGGGTCACGGTCAACGGAACCCGCACCGACTACCCGTCGATGGAGGTGTATCAGGACGGCCCCGACGGCCGAACTCGATTCTCCTATGTCGACCCGGCGAAATCGGGAAGTTCACTCGGCCCGGCCATGAATCTGCCCTTCCATCACGACATCGGGCTGGGCCCCACGGCTTTCCGTCCGTTCCACGAATGGAACAACCAGTACGATGTGCCCGGGAATCCCAAGCCATCGACCACATTCGGACCCGTGACCGATCCTCCTCGGGTGCCGGTACCGAAACAGCAGGGGACGATCTGAATGTCGTTTCGATCCTCGCCCGACCGCGAATACCACTGGGCGACAGCCACCTGGGGCGTCGCGGGCTGGTTCGCCCTGCAGACCCTGGTTTTCGGAATCGCCAAGGCCGTGATCCACGCCGATCCCGACGGGGCCGTCCTGGGCGGCATTCTCCTCGCCACGGCCGTGGGAATCGTCGGCGCCGCGGCGCTGCGCTGGCGCGCGAGCCCGAGGACGCGCGGACTGGCCACGGCGGCGATCGTCACGGCCGCGCTGTGGCTGGCCGCCTCGGTCGTGGTCGCGCTGGTCTACGTGGCGACCGAATAGGATCGCGTCGTGACCCCGGAGCCCGTGCACACCTCCGCCCCGCCGCGCGGACCCTGGTTCGGCCCGACGTCGTTTCGCACCGCGTCGATCGCCATGTGCGTCAATGTGTTCCCCGTGCTGATCGTCTCGTATCTGATCGTCGTCCTCGGCGTGGTGTACGCGGTCGAACTGATCGCCGTGCCGGTACTGTGCGCGATGAGAGGGCGGGCGCGTCAGATCGGAACCGGCCTCGGCGTGTCACTGGTCGGAACGCTCGCGTGTTTCGTTCTGCCGCCCGCACTGGCGGCCCTGTTCGGGCAGTGAACCTCAGGCGGCCGCGGGCGCCGATGTCCGGACGACGGGGCGCTCCTCGCGGGGGCGCAGGCGGCGCAGGCCCGGAATGTCGAGCATACGGTCGGCCGGGCGCAGGGCCCAGGAGACCACCGCGCAGAGGGTGAAGGCGCCGGTGTAGAGCAGGTGGTTCACCGTCGAATTCGAGGCGAGGTGGGAGGCGAAGGCGCCGGTCAGCTCGAAAAACGTTCCGGCATAGGCCCATTCCTTCACCAGGGGGAATTTCGGGGCCAGGATGGTCAGAGCGCCCAGGATCTTCCACACGCCGAGGATGGTCATCACATAGGTGGGGTAGCCGAGGGCGACCATGCCGTCCTCGGTGCCGCCGCGGTGGATGAGGTCGGCGACGCCGCCGGATATCCAGACGAAACCGAGTATCAGGGTGGTGGTCCAGTAGCCGATCCGGCGGGCCGTGTTCATCCGCATGACAGTTCTCCTGCGTCCGCGATGCGACCGGGATGGTCGCGCCGTCACCTCCATGACCGGCGCGGCGGCCGGGATGTGACGGCGCGGTCGGAGCTCACCGGCGTCCGTCGGTCGCCTCGATCAGGTGACGCCGCGTCACACCCTCCGCAATATGACGATTCGGACGAGACGGCCCGTGGGATTGCCGACAATGAGTCATGGATCAGGAATTATGGTGTCCGCTGGAGAGCTCGGTCCATCCGATGCTGGAAGTCATGGAGGCGGAGAGCATTTGGTGGCTCGACCGGCACCGTGTACTGCCGGTGGGCCGGCTCCCGGCATTCCGGGCGGGCTCCCCGGCGGCACTCGGCTCGTATACCTATCCGCGCGGAACGCTCGCGGGAACACAACTGGCGTCCGACTTCATCACCTGGCTGTTCGCTTTCGACGACCTCTACTGCGATGGCAATCGAATCGGCAGCGATCCCGTCGAATTCAGCGCGGTCGTCGGCGACCTGATCCAGGTCCTCGAAGCGCCGGAATCGGTGAATTCGCACGAACTTCCGGTCGCGCGAGCGCTGCGCGATCTGCACCGACGGGTCGGGGAGTCGAGTTCGGCGGTTCAATGCCGACGCTGGGCGGACGACACCGAGAAGTATCTGCTCGCCAAGCTGTGGGAGGCGGGGCGGCGACGGGCCGAATCCCTTCCGCCCCTGGCCTCCTACGTGCATATGCGCAGACTCGGCGGAGCCAATATCGCCTGCCTCATGCTCACCGATATCAGCCTGGGCCGCGAGGTACCGGCCGAGGTGATGTGCGCTCGCCGGATGACCGAATTGGTCAGGGCCGCAGCCGATCTCGCCGACCTCGACAATGATCTACTGTCCTATGCCAGGGAGAGCGGGCCCGACGAGGAGTTCCCCATCAACGGGGTGACCGCCGCGGCCCAGCACGGCGCGCGCGACACCGCCGAGGCCGTCGCACGCGTGCTGGAGTTCAGGAATACGCGGATGCGCACACTGCTCGAGATATCCGCGCATTTCGCCGAATCGCCGGATAGTCCCGCCGCCGAGTGCGGGCAGGTGACCAAACCGTCGCCCAGCACCTCCCTGACCCGATCGAGCAGCGGTCCGCCCTTGTCGAAAACCCGATCGCGCCGCAGCAGCTCCTGGGTCAGCGCGGGATCGCAGACCGCGACCGCGGTGACCGGCCCGAGTCCGATACGGACGAGATCGCCGTGTGCCGGTAGGGAACTCAGAAATCCGAGCGGGTCACGCAGCAGCGAAATCATATGCCCCAGCAGCGGCAGCCGATGCGGGAGGACAGCGATCGGCGACGAGTCCGTCATGACAACTCCTGACCTGGGCCGTGAGCCACATCATTTGCCATTGTCGAACGCGCGCCGCGCCGCCGCTGCCGGTTCGCGTCGGTTGTCGAACAACCTCCCGTTGTGACCGGCCGTGCTGTCGGTTGTTTGACCGCACGACCGAGCGTCGGCTTCGATCTGTCGACTATGTGGGGCATGCGATCGCCGGGGCGGGAGTTCGAATGGCTCTGGGGGGCTTATGCGGTGAGCGCGGCCGGTACCTGGCTCGCCTTCGATGCCTTCCCGCTGATCGCGATTCGGGTGTTGCACGCCGGACCGAATGAGGTCTCGTGGCTGGCGGCCGCGGGTCCCGCGATGGGAGCCGTGGTCGCTGTTCCGCTCGGGCCGTGGGTCGAATTCCGGCGCAAGCGGCCGGTTCTGGTGACGATGGATCTGCTCCGGTTCGCGATACTGCTGAGTGTGCCCGTCGCATACGCGCTCGGGCGGCTGAGTATCGCGCAGCTCGTCGTCGTAGCCATCGTCCTCGGCGCAGCGGATATCACCTTCACCGCCGCGAGCGGGGCCTATATGAAAGGTCTTGTGCGGCCCGAGGATCTACTCGTCGCCAATGGACGATTCGAATCCACCACCTGGACCGCGACCATGCTCGGCCCGCCGCTGGGCGGCGCGGCGATCGGATTGTTCGGCCCGGTGGTGACCGTAGTGCTCAACGCGGTCAGTTTTCTGCTCTCCGCCATGGGAATTCGCGCGATCGGCGGGCATGAGCCGCGGCCGCGAAATCACGCCGAACGGCGATCGCGCGCCGCCGACCTGCTCGCGGGCTGGCGTTTCATCCTGACCGATCCGACGCTGCGCCCGCTGCTGTTCAACGTGCTGCTGGTGAACGGGCTGATCATGGCGACCGCGCCGCTGCTGGCGGTCCTCATGCTCGGGCCGTTGGGTTTCGCGCCATGGCAGTACGGTCTCGCGTTCGCCGCGCCCTGTATCGGCGGTCTCATCGGTTCGCGGCTGGCGAGCGGTCTCGTCGCCCGCTACGGCCAGCACCGAATCCTGTTCGCCGCCGGGTCTTTCCGCGCGTGCTGGCTCCTGGGCCTGATCCTCATCCGTCCGGGCGTCACCGGCCTGATCCTCGTCATCGCCGTCGAATTCGGCCTGATCACCTCCTGCGGCCTCTTCAATCCGGTTCTGGTCACCTACCGTCTCGAGCGAATTCCGGGCGACCGCATCGCCCGCACGCTGTCCGCGTGGTCGGTCTCGACCAAGGCCGGTATCGCGGCCATGACCGCGCTGTGGGGCACGCTGGCCGCGCTGATCGGGACCCGCACGGCCATCGCCGTCGCGGGCCTGCTCGTGCTGGCCACCCCGCTCCTACTGCCCCGCCGCGACCGCACGCCGACGCCGGTCACGGCGTGAGGTCATAGACCGAGTTCGCTCGACGCGGCCGCCGTACCCTCGATCCGCGCGTCCGATGGCAGATGTTCGGCAGGAAGCCAAGTTGCACGATCGGCAACAGCGAGTATGGCTGTAGCACAGCATATTTCGAAAGCCACCCGCTCCGCGGTGGCGCACAGCCCTCTCCTGTTAGCCACCTCACAGCTATCTATACCGATCGGTTTACCCGCGCTACGCTACCCGAAGTAGACCGATCGTTATATCGACGAGGAGGCAATGCGATGGCAAGGAAGATGACTCCGCGACTACTGCGCTTCGGCCTCAATATCTGGCCTCCGCTGCTGTTCAGCGGCATCCGGGTCACCGAGGTCGCCGACGACTGGACCGCCGCCACCGTGCGGCTGAAGCTCAATCGCGCCACCCGCAACTACGTCGGCACGGCCTTCGGCGGATCGCTGTCGGCGATGACCGACCCGCTGTTCATGCTGCTGCTCATGCAACAACTCGGCCCCGACTATCTGGTGTGGGACACCGCCGCCGAAATCGAGTTCAAAACCCCCGGCCGCACCACACTCACCGCGACCATGCGGGTCCCGCCCGAGATCACCGACGATATCCGCCAGCGCGCCGCCGATGGCTCCAAGACGCTGACCTGGTTCGAAACCCAGATCGTCGACACCCGCGGCCGGGTCGTGGCCGAGGTCCGCCGCCAGGTCTACGTCCGCCGCAAGGCCGAGGCGGGGATTCGCGAAACGCTCGTGACGGAAATGTAACCGACCGGCCGTTTTGCCAGTGTTACCGTTCGGCTATCGGCCGGCGCGCGGCCCCGGATGCGGGAGGCGAGGCGAATGACGAGGTCATGGCGGACGCTGGGGAATGGTCAACTGGTCCGGCTGCGTGACGATATCGAATTCCGGCGGTACAACGGCCGCCGACCGGGCCGGGGTCTCGAGGTGACCTCCGCCGACGGCACCCGCCTGCACGTCGAGGTCTCCGGTCCCCGCGACGGCTATCCCATTCTGCTCAGCCACGGTATGTGCGCCTGTATCGACTACTGGGCGAACCAGATCGAGGAACTGTCCCTGGAGTATCGCGTGATCGCCTACGACCAGCGCGGCCACGGACACAGCGCGCGACCGCGCCGCAGCGGTTTCACCGTCCGCCATCTCGGCGACGACCTCGACGCGGTCCTCGAGGCCACGCTGCGCCCGGGCGAGCGCGCCCTCGTCGCGGGACATTCGCTGGGCGGCATAGCGATTCAGTCCTGGGCGCATCGCCATCCCGAGGCCGTGCGCCGCCGCGCCGACACCATCGCCCTGCTGAACACCGCCGCGGGCGATCTGCTGTACGGCTCGGATCTGCTGCCCATCCGCCTGCCGCGCTCGGTCACCTTCGGCCTGCTCGGCTCGACCCCGATGCCGACCCGCATGCCGGGCCGGACCGCCCTGCTCACCTCGGTCGTCATGTCCCGCTCGGCCTCTCCCGCCGCCCGAGCGTTGCTGCAGGAGCAGGTCCTGACCACCTCCGTGGCCACCCGGCGCGGTTTCGCGGGCGATCTGCGGAAGTTGCGCTCGGGCAGCCTCGATCCCGCGGGTCTGGTCGCGCCGACCCTGGTCATCGGCAGTGTCGACGACCGCGTCATCCCGATCCGGCAGTCCTACACCCTGGCCGAACGCCTACCCGATCTGATCGGCGTGATCGAACTGCCCGGCGGCCACAACGGACCATTGGAACAGCGGGTCGAGGTCAACCGTCAGCTGCGTCGATTGGCCAAAATGGGTACCGCCACCGACTGACGCGGCGCTATCGGCTCGCAAGCGGCTCCGCCGCAACCCGATTCGCCGGGCGAAGGCGCAGCTGGGTGCCGTGGATCATCAGGACGGCCGCGGTCGCGAGACCCAGGGACAATCCGCACCACACGCCCGCCACGCCGAAACCCAAGGGATAGGCCAGGATCAGGGCCGCGGGCAGCGCGACCAGCCAGTAGCCGATGGCCGAGAGACCGAAGCCCAGGGCGGTGCGGCCCTCGCCGCGCAGCAGGCCGACGCCGAGATTCTGACCCGCGTCGAAGAACTGCAGCACGGCGGCGAGGGTGAGCAGGGTGTGGGCGATGGCCAGCGCCGCGGCGCTTTCGGCATCGGTAGCGACGAGGAACGGGCGCAGCACGACATCCGGGATCGTGAGGTAGCACAGCGCGCTCAGCGCGGGGGCGATGGCCGCGTAACGGACGGACTGCCGCACCAGACCGCTTGCGCGAGCGAGGTTTTCACTGCCGATGGCCGCGCTGATCAGAGTGGACGCACCGTGGGAAAGGCCGGTCGCCACCTGCAGCACGATGTAAACCATCTGCGACACCACGCTGTGGGCGGCCAGCGCGGCCGGGCCGAAGGTGCCCGCGACCAATCCGAGGGCCGAGAAGATGCCCGCCTCGGAACCGAACGTCAGCGAGATCGGGACGCCCAGGCGCACCAGGGCACGGACCGTCGGGCGCGGTGCGGACAGAATGCGTAGCGACAGTCCGGCGCCCAGTTCGGGATCGCGGCGCAGGATCGTCCACAACACGGCCGTTGCGAGCAGGTAGCCGGTCGAGGTCGCCACGCCCAGGCCGGGAAGGCCGAGGGCGGGCCAGACACCCCAGCCGTGCGTCAGAACCGTTGCCAGCGCGGCATTGACGCCCACCCAGCCGATGGCCACCAGCGCCTGCGCGCGCGGTCGCCGCATCCCGATCGAATACGAGCGCAGCGCCTGAAACCACAGATACGGCACCACGCCCGGGGCCAGCGCGACGATCATGGGCCGGGCCGCGGCCAGCACGGCCGCGTCCTGTCCGAACCACTGCAGCGTCCAGCCCAGCCCGATCAGCGCCAGCGCGCCCGCGCCACCGGCGACCGTCGCGATGAGCAGACTCGCGCGCAGTACCTGACGAACATCGAAATCGGCTGCGATGCCGTCTTTTTCGTCACGTCCGGCCGCCGCGGCGACGTGATTCTCGGTGCCGATGATCAATCCGACGCACAGCGAGCGAATCTGGTTGAACAGCAACAGCGCCAGCCCGCCCGCCGCCACCTGCCGTACCCCGAGCGTCGCCATCAGCGCGACATTGGTGGTCGACACCGCCACCTGGGCCAGTTGCGCCACCGAAACCAGCGCGGCGAGTACGGTCAGTCCGCTGCCCACCCGGCGAGCCACCCACACCACCTCCACTCGAATCGGAACGCAAAACGCATGGTGGAGCTGGGAACTGCCGGAACGGGGTCGCCGGTACGCCGGCGAACGGACGCGATATCCTTCCGAGCAGTATAGATAGCCTTGCAGTAGCTGTAGGCGCTTCGGCGTCGAATCTCTCTCACCTCACGTATCCGCTCGAGCAGGAGGACGTATGGATTGGGAACGGTGGCAGCGCAGCTGGGACCGTCAGCAGGAGCTGTATCTGCCCGATCGCGAGGAGCGATTCCGGGTGATGCTCGATGTCGTCGAGGCCGTGGCCGGTCCGACGCCCCGCGTGCTCGACCTGGCCTGCGGCACCGGCAGTATCAGCCGTCGGCTGTTCGCGCGACTGCCCCACGCCACCTCGATCGGAGTGGATCTGGATCCGGCGCTGCTCACGATCGCGCGCGGATCCTTCGCCGATGATCCGCGCATCCGGCTCGTCAGCGCCGATCTGCACGCGCCCGACTGGATCGCGGAGATGCCCGACGAGCCCTTCGACGCAGTGGTCACCGCGACCGCGCTGCACTGGCTCACCACCCCGCCGCTGCTGCGGCTCTACGCCGATCTGGCGAAACTGCTTCGCCCGGGCGGGGTTTTCCTCAACGCCGACCACATGCCCGAACCGGGACGACCGCTGCTGCACGCCGCGGACGACAACATCCGGCGGACCTATCAGGACCGCGCCCGCGGCGCGGGCGCGCTGGACTGGGAGGGCTGGTGGGCGGCCGCGGCGGCGGAACCGAATTTGGCCGACGCCGTCTCCGCCAGCCAGGAGATCTACGGCACCGACGACAGCGGCGACACCCACCCGGCCGACTGGCATATCGCCCGCCTGCTGGAATCCGGCTTCCTCGAGGCCGGCGTGGTCTGGCGCTGCTTCGGCGACGCCATGGTGGCCGCCATTCGATAGGCATGACCCAGAAATCAGCGTGACGACGCGAGTGCGCCCTCCGGATTAGAGTGAGCCCCATACGAAGTGGGCGTGTCGGAGGCGCTGGTGGAACAAGTCTTTCAGGTCGACCTGCGCGGCATCGTCGACCTGCTCAGCCACCATCTCTACGGCAGCCCGCGGGTGTACGTGCGCGAGTTGTTGCAGAACGCGGTGGACGCCGTCACCGCGCGCCGTGTCGCCGACACCCAGGCGCCCGCGCGGGTGTGGATCGAAACCCCCGAACGCACCGGTGACGGCAGTATCCGGGTGCACGACAGCGGTATCGGGCTGACCGAACCGGAAGTACACACGCTGCTGGCCACCATCGGGCGCAGCGGCAAGCGCGACGATCTCGGCTTCGCCCGGCACGAATTCCTGGGTCAGTTCGGAATCGGGCTGCTGTCCTGTTTCCTCGTCGCCGACGAGGCGCGGGTCCTGACCCGCTCGGCGCGCGGCGGGCCCACGGTGGCGTGGACCGGTTCGGCCGACGGCCGCTACCGGGTCGCCGTGGCCACCGAACAGCGCGCCGAACCGGGCACCACGGTGATCCTGCTGCCTCGACAGGGTATGGAGCACTGGGTCACCGGCGATACGGTGACCGAATTGGCCACGCTGTTCGGCGGTATGCTGCCGCTCGAGGTCCTGGTGAACGGCCGCATCGTCACGCGGCCCGAATTACCTTGGCGTGCTCGATATTCCACGCCCGAAACGCGGAGGGCCGCACTGTGGGGCTACGCCGAGGAGACCTTCGGTTTCACCCCCTTCGCGACCATCGATCTGAGCTGCGCCGAATCGGGGGTCACCGGCGTCGCCTTCGTCCTGCCGCATGCCGCCAATCCGGCGGGCAAGGCCGGACATCGGGTCTACCTCAAGCGCATGTTGGTCTCGGAGAGCGTCACCGGCCTGCTTCCGGACTGGGCGTTCTTCGTCCGCTGCGTCATCGACACCGGCGAACTGCGTCCGACCGCCAGCCGCGAGGCCCTCTACGAGGACGATCTGCTGGAGGCCACCCGCGAGGCGATCGGCGCCCAGATCCGCGACTGGCTGGTGGAACTGTCCACCACCGATCCGGCGGGGCTCGCGGAGTTCCTGGACGTCCATCAGCTGGGAGTGAAGGCGCTCGCCCTCTACGACGACGAGATGCTGCGGTTGGTGGACCGCTGGCTGCCGGTGGAGACCAATGCCGGACGTCTGCCGCTGGCCGAATTCCGCCGCCGCTTCGGAACTTCGGTGCGCTACACGCCGTCGGTGGAGGAGTTCCGGCAGCTCTCGGCCGTATCCAGCGCACAGGGTCTGGGATTGGTGAACGGCGGCTATGCGTATATCACCGACATCCTCGAGCGGCTGCCCGCGCTCGATCCGGACATTCGCGTCGAGCGGCTCGATCCGAGTGAGCTGGCCACCCACTTCGATCTGGTGGATCCGGCCACCGAACTGGCGCTGCGCCCGTTCGTGAACACCGCCCAGCACGCCCTGGACCGGCTCGACTGCGAGGTCGTGCTGCGCACCTTCGAGCCGTCCTCGTTGGCGGCGCTGTATCTGCTCGATCGCGAGACCCAGCACCGAGCCGAACTGCGCAGTACCCGCGCGCTCGCCGACGACCTGTGGTCCGATGTGCTCGCGGCCTTCGACACCGCGACCGGACCCGACCGACCACAGTTGGTGCTCAATCAACGAAATCCGCTGGTGCGCAAGATATCCGGGATCGCCGAGGCGCGCCTGGCCACCATGGCGGTCGAGGCGCTCTATATCCAGGCGCTACTGCTCGGTCAGCATCCGCTGCGACCGGTCGACACCGCCCTGCTGAACCGCTCCTTCGCCGGTCTGCTCGACTGGGCCGTGCACGACAGCCGAGGCACGTTCTGATGTCGCATTCCGAACATCATCTGTACCAATTACTCGGCCAGGCAGATCAACTCGAATACGGCGACAGCAAAGACGCACTGCTGGAACAGGTTCTGCGGCATGCCGAGGCGGGCGGGCACACCCGAATCGCCTTCGACACCCGGATGCGGCTGGTGCAGTCCTACACCCTCGGCATGCACCCGGCCAAACTCTTCGTCCCGTTCGCGCGCTGTCTGGCCGATTACGATCGCGATCCGGCGACCTATGAACCGTGGGTGACGCACACTCTGCGCTGGTACTTCAAATACGCGGTGAACGCGCTCACCGATTTTCCGGAGGTGCCCGCCGACAAGGCGCTGGCCGCACTGGATCAGATGGAGCGTCGCTACCGCGTGGAGGGACAGAGCCTGCACGCGGTCTACGCCGCCCGCCACCGCGTGGCCGCCCATATCGGCGACTACGCGGCCGCCGACCGGTGGTACGAGAAGTGGTGCACCACACCGCGAGACGAGAACTCCGACTGCGAGGGCTGCGATCCGTCCAGCAAGGCGGTCTATCTCGTCGAGCGCGGCCGCGACGCCGACGCCGACGCCCTGGCCACGCCGGTCCTGCAGGGTGAGCTGACCTGTCACGAGCAGCCGCAGCACATCCTGTCCACCCTGCTGCTGGCGTATCTGCGCACCGGGCAGTTCGAACGGGCCCGCAGCGCACACCGCCGGGCCTATCGCGTGCTGCGCACCCGCCCGCAGAGCCTCGACGATATCGGCGCGCATCTGGAGTTCTGCGCCCTGTCGGGCAATCAGGCCCGCGGCCTCGAACTGCTCGACCGGCATCTCGGCTGGCTGGATCGCGCGCCGAATCCCCTCGCCGCCATGCGTTTCGCCGCCGCGGCGGCGCTGCTGCTGCGCACCGTCGTCGCGGCGGGGCACGAGACGACGACCGTGCGCCGACCCGCGCACGGGGAACGCCCGGTCGCCGACGCGACGGTCTCGGCGTTGCGCGCGGAGCTGACCGGCGAGGCCCTCGCGATCGCCGCGCGCTTCGATCGACGCAATGGCACCAACCATCAGACCACGCTCGTGCGGGCCGTACTGGACCGCGAACCCCTCGTGGACCGGCTGCCGCTGTCACCCGGCGCGCAGCTGCGCGCACTGCCAGCGGCCGCGTATCCCGCGGCGCGCGAACCGGAAACACCCGGGCGCACCGCCGCGGAGATCATCGAGCGCGCCGAACACGCCCTGGGTCGCTACGACGAGGAGACCGCCGCGGCGCTGCTGCGGCGGTTGGATCCGACCGACGATCCGGCGCTCGCGGCGCGAACGACCGTCCTGCGCGCCCGGCTCGCGACCGATCCGGCCGATGCGGAGCGCGGCTTACGCCGTGCCGCGGCGGAATTCGCCGCGTTGGGCGATGAGAACCAACAGCAGGCCAATCTGGGCCGACTCGGTGTCCTCCTGTGCGAGCGCGGTGCGATCGATGCGGGACTGACACTGCTGCGGACCGCGTACGACCATCTGACCCGGCATGGGAACGATACCGAAAAGCTGCTTGGCACAACGCGGCTCGCGGCGGGCCTAGCCGTGGCCGACCATATCGACGAGGCGCTGCCGTTGCTCGCCGCCGCGGCTTACCTCGCCGCCGCCTCCGGCGATCCCGTGGCCATCGGCGATGTCGCCGCAGAGCGGATGTCCCTGCCCGCCCGCGATTCCGACGAACGGGCCGAGGCCATCGCGGCGGCTCGGCGCGCGCTGTCGGCATTCCGGGAGGCCGACCTTCCCCTGCTGTGCATCGCCGCGGCCCAACGACTGTCCCGATTACAGTGGGAGAACGGCGATCCCGAGGCGGCCCTCGCGGCCGCGGACCAGGCGTTGGCCGCCCTGCCCCCGGACGCCCCGGACGACTATCGGTTCGCCGCGTACGGCCTGCGCGGCACGCTGCTCAATCAAGCGGGCCGCGCGGCCGAGGCGATCGCCGATCTGCGCACCGCCATCGCCGCCGGACTGCGCCACGGCATCGCCGAAGTTCCCTTCCGCCAATGGGATCTGGCGGCCGCCTATCGCGCGACCGGACAGCTGCTCGATGCCACGGATCTGGCCGAGGACGCGGTGGACGGTCTGACCGCGATCGATCAGACCGAGGCGGCGCAGCACTGCCGCTATCTGCTCGCCGGTCTGCACCGCGATCTGCGCGAATACGAGCCGGCCCTCACCCTATTGGAGCAGATTGCCGAATTCGCGAGGGACAGCGGGGATCTCGACGCCGAGGGCAGGGCGCTGACCGAGGCGGCCGCGGTGCTGGATCTCTTGGACCGCGACGACCTCGCCGCGCAGCGCCATCGGGAGGCCGGTGAGGTGTTCCGGCGGGCGGGTAATCTCGCGCGGCTCACCCGCTGTCGCACCAGCGAAGCGATGTCGTGGCGCTGGGCCGGTGATTTCGACGCGGCGGCCGCGGCCCTGGCCGAGGCCGAACAGGCGCTGCGCGAACTCGCGGCCACCGATACCGAGCCGAATCTGCTGGCCTGGCATCGAGCCGAACTGAGCCACACCACATCCCGCGTGCTGTTCGGCAGCGGGCGCGCCGAGGAGGCCGAACCGCACGCCGCCGCCGCGGCCGCCGGATATCGCGAACTCGGCTACGCGGCCGATGCCGCGCGCGCCGAACTGGTGCACGGCCGGATCCTGTTGGAGCTGGGCCGTCCGGACCGGGCCGTCGCGGTCCTCGGCCGGGCGTTGGCCGAGGTCGAGGCGGACGACCCGGTGCATCCGGTGCTCACCGATGCCCTGGGCGCGGCCCGCGATCAGTGCACCGGGAAATCGAAGTAGGTATCGGGGAACGGCTCGTCGCGCAGCGTGAAATGCCACCACTCCTCGGGCAGATTCTTGAATCCGTGATCGGCCATGGCATCGCTCAGCAGCGCGCGCAGACCCCGCTGCGCCCCGCCGATCGCCGGGTTGGCGGTATGCGCCGCCGGATCGAAACAGTCGAAACCCGTGCCGAAGTCGAGCGAATCGTCGTGAAATCGCTGCTCCGCGGGCAGGACACATTCGCGCAGCGCATCGCCGGGGTGATACTGCTCGGCCGTCGGCGCGGGCAGCGCGACGATGGTGAGATCCACCGTGCTGCCGCGGGTGTGGCCCGACTTCTCGGCAATGTACCCGTCGCGGAACAGATTCGACTTGTCGACGGTCGGGTAGAACTCCTGTTTCATCTTCATATCACCGAGATCGCGCGCCCAGGAGACGAATTGGTCGACCGCGCGCTGCGGCCGGTAGCAGTCGTAGGTCTTCAGGCTCAGATTCATCGGCCGCAGTTCGCGCTGCACCTCGGCCAGCGCCGCGGCGGCCTGCTTGGTCAGCAGGCATTTGGGGGCCTCGTAGCCGTTGATCCGGGAGCCGATGAAGTTGTGCTCGCCGAAATAGCGGGCATCCACCAGAATCGACGGATCGGCCTCGGTGACCGAGACGAAATCCGCCTCGCTCGGCCGCGGTTTCGCCGGATCGGCGCAGCCTCCGCCCAGTCCCACCACGCATATCAGCGTCAGCGACCCCACCCAGCGCGGTAACGACCTGCGCATGACTCTCCTCTCCCTCAGCACCGCCCGCGAAAGGTGCGGCGGAGATCGTCGACCCACAGGTCGGGAATCTCCCAGGGGATGAAATGTCCACCCCGGTCGTGCGCGGTGACGTTGACCAGGTTGTACCAGTCCCCGCGCGGACTCGCCCGGAAATGCTCGACGCGTTCGTCGGTTCGGACGCCGGGTGGATTCTCGTAACCCACCAGGGTGAGGCCGGTGGGCGCCTCCACCTGCGGATGCCGGTCGTGGCTCGGGGTCCAGGGGTAGCGATTGTTGTTGGCGTAGGTACGAATCGAGCTGGGCAGGGTGCCGGTGGCCCAGAAGATCGTTGCGTGGGTGAGGATTTCGTCGCGTCCGAAGACGGTGTCGACATCGCCGTCGCACCACGCCGCCCAGCGCTCCAGGATCCAGGCCAGCATGCCGACCGGTGAATCGGCCAGGCCGTGGCCGAGGGTGCTGGGCGCGAGCATATGGGCGGCGAGATGGACCGCGAAGCGTTTCTCCAAGGCCACCAGGCGCTTTCGCACCTCGTCGGACCAGTCGTCCGGAATCGGATGGCCGCCGCTGAGATCCCAGGCCCGGTCGCCGTTGAACAGGGTGAGCATCTGCCCGGAGCCGATGTGAATCCCGTACAGCTCCTCGGCATAACGGTGTCCGAGCTGCCCGGTGACCAGCGCGCCGACATCGCAGCCCGCAGCGGCGTAGCGGTCGTGGCCGAGGATTTCGGTCATCAGCGTGTGCCAGAGTTCGGCGATCTTCCAGAAGTTCATATCCGGCCGCTTCGGCAGCGGGCCGGAGAAGCCGAAACCGGGCAGCGACGGCACGATCACCTCGAACGACTCGGCCGGATCGCCGCCGTACGCGCCCGGATCGGCCAGCGGGTCGATCACCTTCGACCAGTGCCAGAACGTCCACGGCCAGCCGTGGCTCAGAATCAGCGGCGTCGGATTCGGACCGACCCCGGGCCTACGCAGGAAATGCACCGGCGCTCCGTCGATTTCGACGCGGTAGTGCTCGTAGCGGTTCATGGCCGCCTCCGCCCGCCGCCAGTCGTAGCCGCTGTGCCAGTAGCGCACGAGTTCGCGCAGGTAATCGCCGGGCACGCCGTAGGACCAGTCCGCATTGTCGACATCGTCGAACCATCGGGTCCGCGCGAGCCGTTCGCGCAGATCGGTGAGGATCTCGTCGGGGACGTGGATGGGATCGGGGCGCAACGGAAACTCGCGGGTCACGACTCCAACCTATAAGCGAGCGCTGTCATCCATACGTCTAAATCAATTACCCATTTGTAAAGTAGCGTGTTAGCGTGACGCCGTGCCCGCACATCGCACCCCCGAACCCGATGCGCGCGTTCGCGATGCCGAACGCACCCGGCGCTGCCTGTTGGAGGCGGCCTTCGACGAGTTCTCCGCGCGTGGATTCGCCGGGGCCCGAGTCGGCGATATCGCCGCCCGGGCGGGGGTGAACAAGCAGCTGATCACGTACTACTTCGGCGGTAAGGCCGGGCTCTACCGGGCGCTGCAACAGCAGTGGCTCGACCGTGAAGCCGATTTCGCTGATCCGGATCTGCCGCTCGGCGAGGTGGCCACCCGCTATCTGCACGACGCCCTGACCGATCCGCGCGGTATCCGGCTGGCGGTCTGGCGGTCGCTGTCCGAGGAGACTCCGGTGGCCCCGTCGACCGGCACGGCCGACCTGGCCGATGCCGAAAGACGCCGCACACGTGGCGAAATCGCCGACGATCTGGATTCCGCCGCGGTCCGCCTGGCCGTGATGGGCATGGTCGTGGCGCCGGTGCTGCTGCCGGATGCCGCGCGCGAGCTGTTCGGCGTCGATCCGGGCACACCCGAATTCGAGCGGCGCTACGCGGATCAGTTGCGGCGCATCATCGCTCGCTTCGCACAACCCAGAACCGAAGAAGGAGAAGCCCAGTGACATATCTGGTCACCGGCGCCCGCGGCACTGTCGGCCGCACCGTCATCGATCGACTGCTCGCCGCCGGAATTCCGGTGCGGGCCACCAGTTCCCGTCCGCAGGAGACCGACCTACCCGCGGACGTGGAGGTGGTCGGACTGGATCCGGCCGACCCGGCCACCTACGCGGCCGCCTTCGACGGCGTGGACCGCGTGTTCATGTACGCCGCCGACGCGGGCGTCGACGAATTCCTCACCGCCGCACAGGGTGCGCGGGTGGAGCACATCGTGCTGCTGTCCTCGCTGGCGGCGCAGACCCCCGACAATTTCATCGGCAACCGACATGTGGCGGTGGAGCGTCCACTGCTGGCTTCGGGCCTGCCCGCGACCATTCTGCGTCCGGGGGCCTTCGCCACCAACGCGAATATGTGGCGCGATTCGATCCGCACCGAACGCGTTGTGCGCCTGCCCTTCCCCGATGTGCAGCAGAGTCCGATCCACGAGGCCGACCTCGCCGATGCCGCCGTCGCCGCGCTCACCACGCCCGGACACGCGGGCAAGGTCTACCCGCTCACCGGCCCCCAGTCGCTGTCGTTTCGGCAGATGGTCGACCTGCTGGCCGATGCGCTGGGCGAGCCGATCCGGATCGAGCGGATCAGCTTCGAACAGGCCGCCGAATTCGTCTACCGCCCGGTGCTCGAGCTGTGGTCACGACTGGGCGACGAGCCCGCGCAGGTCGGGCCGACCCTCGAATCGGTCACCGGCGAATCCGGTCGCACATTTTCCCGGTGGGCAGCCGACCACGCGGACGATTTCCGGTAACACCTATTGAAATCCGGCCCGTCCGGGAGTTCGATCCATACATGCCGCCGAAATCGGGCGGATGATCGGTTCGAAAGGCGAACGGATGGATCGGGCCACCTTCGAGGACTACCTCGCCCGCCACAATGCCGGGGATTACCGGTCCATGGCCGAACGCTACTTTCACCCCGAGATAGTCATCGAAGTGGCCGGTCATCCGGTCGTCCACGGGCGCGACGCGGCGCTGCGCCGGCTCGACGCGGTCGTGCGGGATGTGACCTCGACACTGTTCGCCTACGATCTCGAGCTCGACCCGGGCGGCCTCGAGGTCTGGGTGGATCTCTACGAATGGGCCGAATGCCGCCACGACGGAAGTTCACTGTTCGGCGTGCCGATGCGCGCCGGACAGATCCGGCTGGTGCCGCTGCGCGCACACTTCATTCTGCGCGGCCTGCGATTCGGCTGCATTCTCGTCGAATCCGCCGACCAGCCGATCGAAATCGACGATCGGTTCGGGCTCAGCACGAATCGCGGATCCGATCGCGCCCGCTGGATCGAGCAGTACCGGCACGGAAAACGGGCCCACTACTAGGAGTCAGCGCGGCCCGGTATGCGGTTTGGTCCCCGGTTCCTGCACGGGTTCGGTCTGCGGCGCGGCCGGGACGACCGGTTTGGGCAATTTGTCGGTGGCATTCGCTCGGGTCACCTCGGCGTCCACGCCCGGAAACGAGACCGGCGTGGTGGCGGGCGGCTGATTCAGGCGCAGCGCGGAGGTCAGATCACCGAATGTGTCGCGCCGCCACGCGGAGATATTGGGTTCGCGAACGCCGGTGAACCACTCCAGGAATCGCAGGCACGAGGTGTGGTCGAAACGTTCGGTGGCCACCCAGCCGCCCGCGGTCCACGGCGACACGATGATGGTCGGCACCCGATATCCGCCGCCGATCGGATCGCCCTGGACGAACTCATCGGGCTCACCGGCGCGCGGCAGCGGCGGCACGACGTGATCGAACAGGCCGTCGTTCTCGTCGTAGGTGAGGATGAAAACCGTTTTGGCCCACAGTTCTCGATTGGCGGCCAGGGCATTGATCCGGTCGGCGATGTATTTCGCGCCGTCGGCGGGCCGATAGTCGGGATGTTCGCAGGCGGCGGCATTGGGCAGGACCCACGACACCGCGGGCAGCGTTCCGGCGCGCGCGTCACGTTCGAATTGTCCGATCGGCGAGGTATCGATGCCCCTGCGCCGCAGCGGTGAATCCGCGGGCGCCTGCTGGTAATTGCGAAACAGCTCGAACATGTTCAAGCCGTAGTCGTCGATCTCGTTGTAGACCTTCCAGCTGATCCCGGCCTGTTCGAGCCGTTCGGCATAGGTGGTCCAGCCGTAACCGCCGGGCGCGCGGACATTGCTGATGATCGGGCCGCCGCCCGTGCCGCCCGGATCTATCGTCCCGGTCATCCACATCATGCGATTGGGCCAGGTCGGTCCGAGCACCGAGCAGTGGTAGGCGTCGCATACGGTGAACGCGTCGGCGAGCGCGAAGTGGAACGGGATATCGGCGCGTTCGTAATAGCCCATGACGTAGGGCCCGTTCTTGCCGTCGGCCTTGCGATGCGCGGGCAGCCAGCGATCCATCGCGCCGCCGTTGAGCGCCTGATGCTGGACGGCCCAGGCGTGTGAGGTGGACGGGATCTTCTGCACGCTGTTGCGGTAGGTGTCCAGGTGGAACGGCAGCGTATAGCCGTCGGGATTCTGCGCATCGGGCTGTTGGAACACCGAGGTCCCATCGGGAAAGCGCAGGGCATCCGGATCGGCGAAACCCCGTACGCCCGGCATGGTCCCGAAATAGTGGTCGAACGAGCGATTCTCCTGCATCAGCAGCACCACATGTTCGATCGGTTTCGGCGCCACCGGATCGGCCAGCACCTGGCGCACATTCGGCGGCATCGCCGCGAACGCGGCGGCCAGCGCCGCACCCCCGAGAAATCGCCGCCGCGTCAAACCCCGTGCGGTCGTGTCCGATTCGCTCACCGGTCGTCCCTTCACTCGCTCGAGCAGGCGAGCACACGCTACGACGCCATGATGAACATTCTGTTTCCAGCCGGTAGCACTTTTCCGCTACCCCTATTCGGCCTCCGCGCTCCGATGTTCCAGACCCGTGCGCTCGAGCATGTCGAGCAGCAGTTCGAAGGCGGCGTCCACCCGGTCCCGATCGCCGGTGGTGATGAGATCGATCTGCAGACCGCGGACCTGGGCGAGCACCACGGTGGCGGCGGTGGCGACCGTGCGGCGCGGCCAGCCGTAGCGAACCAGCGATTCCTCGATGAGGGCGATCCAGGTCGTGATCAGGTTCTCGGGCAGGGCCGTGCCGCGCGCATCGGAATAGCCTGCCGCGGCCGCCAATTCGAACAGCACGCGGAACTGCCGCTGTTCGCGTGGCTGACACAGCCGATCCCAGATCGCCCGCATCAGTTCCGATCCGGTGGTCGCCTCGCTCAATTCCTCGGAGAGCAAACGGGATACGAAATCGGTGCGAATACGCTCGAGCACCTCGGCGATGAGCGCGTCCTTGGTCTCGAAATGCCGGATGAGTGTCGCGTGACTGACCCCGAGCGCGGTCGCCATCGGACGCAGCGACAGTTCGGCTACACCGTGGTCGAGCACGTACTCCGTGGCCGCCTCGAGCAGCTCCGGGCGGCGATGCTGATACCGGAGCTTTCGGCCGTCGATTCGGATTTCGCTCATTGCGGTGATCGTAACTGGTCAGCCATTGATTCCAGGTAGACATACCGATCGGTTGCATAACCGAGTGGAACTGCTATCTTCGAGGAGGAGCTCGAGGAGGGCCTATGCGATACGACGAATACCGAGCCCATGACGCGGTCGGTCTCGCTCGGCTGGTCGCCGAGAAACAGGTACATCCGACCGAATTGCTCGAGGTCGCACTCGCCCGCTGCGCACAGGTCGATCCGGGGCTCAACGCGATCAGTCTGCTCATGGAGCAGGCCGGGCGGGCGCGGGCCGCCGGGCCACTCGACGGGCCGTTCGCGGGGGTGCCCTTCCTGGTCAAGGATCTGCTGCAGGACTTCGCGGGATATCCGACCGCCTCGGGAACCCGTCCGCTGCAGGCGATTCCGGCCGAGAGCCACAGCCTCATAGTGCGGCGCTGGCTCGATTCCGGATTGGTGATCTTCGGCAAGACGACCACGCCGGAGTTCGGGATCAAGGCCTTCACCGAGACCTCGACCTACGGCGCCACCCGCAATCCCTGGCATCTCGGCCGCACGCCGGGCGGTTCGTCGGGCGGTTCGGCCGCTGCCGTGGCCGCGGGCGTCGTCCCGATGGCGGGCGGTAACGACGGCGGCGGTTCGATCCGGATTCCGGCGGCCTGGAGCGGGCTGTTCGGCCTCAAACCGGGTCGCGGACTACTGCCGTGCGGACCCGGTGGCGGCGATTACCTGCACGGGCTGGCAACCGAGGGCGTGCTCTCGCGCAGTGTGCGTGACACCGCGGCCATGCTCGACGTTCTCGCCGGGCCCGATCCGGGCGCACGGTACTACCACGCGCGCCCGGACCACGTGTTCACCGAGGCCGTGCGTCAATCGCCACGGCGGCTGCGCATCGCCGTGGCATACGAATCCCCGATCGGTTCCGCGGTGCACGACGAGGCGATCCGCGCGGTCGAACAGACCGCAGCGCTGCTGGAGCAGCTGGGCCACCACATCGACTACGCCGCACCAGAATTCGACGGGCGACAGTTGGCGTTCGACTTCGCCACGGTCTGGATGGCCCATGCCGCGGTGACATTGGATCGAACCCGTCAGCTCACCGGGGCGTCGGAATGCGAATTCGACTTCGACACCAGGGCATTGGCGGCCGCCGGGCGCGCGGTGCCCGCCCACGAACTGGTCGCGGCCTACGAACGCTGGAACGACTACACGCGGGCCTTGGCCGCTCTGCATGCCGACCACGACCTGATGCTGACACCCACCGTCGCCGAACCGCCGCCGCGGGTCGGCCGGACCGCGACGCCCGCGGCCATCGAACTACTCACCGGACCGCTGCTGGGTCTCGGCGCGGGCCGGGTGCTCACCCGCAACCGGGTGTTCCGCGAATTCCTTTTCGCCAATATGACGTCGGTCCCGTTCACCCCGCTGGCCAATATCACCGGGCGACCGGCCATGAGCGTCCCGCTGTATCGGACACCCGACGGCCTGCCACTGGGCAGTCAGTTCGTCGGCGCGCCCGGCAGCGAATATCTGCTGCTGCAGCTCGCGGCCGAACTGGAGGCCGCACGCCCGTGGGCGCAACTCGAGCCGCCTGAGCCCGAGCCCGCCCACGGCCAGGTGCGGATCGCACGGTAGAACGAGGGTCGCGGTCGGTGCCGTCGTCGCCGAGGCGGCGGCGGCACCAACCTGTATCCGAGGTGGTGTGCCCCTCAGGATGAGGCGCACCGGTAGGTATTCGGCGCACGAGAGCTTCCGGCTGGGAACTAATCCTCAGTGGGCCCTCAGGAAGATCATCTACTATTTACGTACGTAGATAGTAGATGATCCGGAGGGCAACGACGCCATGAGACGAACCCCAGCACCGCGCATCCGACGAGCGATCCTCGCCCTACCGGCGGTCACCGCATTGGCCATCGGCCTCGCAGCCGCCACGGCACAGGCCGAGGTCGCCACGGCGGTCACCCGCGGCGGACCGAGCTGCCTGTGGGCCGGTGCGCCGTACACCCAGGGGTCCGTGGTCGTCGCGGGCGGGCGGAGTTTCACCTGTGGCATCGACAATGCCGCCGCGCCGCACTGGTTTCGCGGCGCACCGACCACCCAGCCGAGCACCGTCGCGAATCCGGGCGCCTACACCGATCCCACCGGACTGTTCAGCGGCGGCGCGCGCCAACCCGGAACCAGCTACACCGACTACTGCACGGGCAATCAACTGATCGCGGGCACCGAGGACATCTACCAGGCCGTCGCGCATCGGGACGGCAGGCTCTACTGGAAGGCCGTCGCGCCGATCTCGGAATGGAACTTCGACGCCGCCTCCCAGCGCCCCGAACCCACCTGGCGCACGGGTTCGCTGTGCCACAACGGCAATCTGACATAAAGGAAACGCTCTGTGCGGCAGCGGAATCGCTGCCGCACAGGGCGATCGTCCCACCGCGGATCAGCACCAATTGGCATGCGGACGACACAGCTTGTCACCCGCGCCGACACCGCCCCCGGGACCGACGTAGCGGGTGTCGAGATCCTGAACGCGGTCGCGGTGGTAATCGCGGCGATTGTCGCGATGCTGGGCCTGCCACGTCGAATTCGAGTCGGTATGGCGATAGCCGTTGGGGTCGGCGACGTGATCGCTCCACGAGGAGCCCTTCGAATTACCCTCGCGCACAGTGGATTCCGCCCCGGCGGTGGCCGCCTGGGCCGTCAAGGCCGCGGTGGCGATGGCGAGAATCGCGGCGAATGCCGATATCCGTCGGCGACTGCCGTTTGCCCTGCGTGCGCTAACGGATGAAATCTGCTGCGTTGCCGACTCGGTCGTCAGAACACTTCGCGTCATGGCCACATTGCCTTTCTGCCGTCGTGTTACCTGGTCACCACCGGCATAGCGACCTATCTACGTAGTCGGATAGTAGATCATCAACCTGAGATCAGCCTGAGATGCGAGAAGTTAGCCCTAAGCGATGGCGGCGCGCCGCCAGCCAAACCGACCAGCTTGGACCATATTTCACTGAAACTATCGATGAACTCTCGCGTAATACACTGGGCAACAAACTGTTCCGAGTGTTCATAGGAACCGGGCGGCGTGATGCAAGTCACCTTGTCAAAAACATTGCCGCGCAGGGTTTTTTCATACCAAAAGTACGGTATTGCAAGGCGCGCAACAAGATGCGTGCGCAGACATATCGGGCTAACTTCTTCATTCAGCTTTACACCCGACAGCCGGATGAGGAGGGAACGTGCGGATCCTGTTGGTCGCCAGCGCATTCAACAGTCTCACGCAGCGCGTCTACACCGAGTTGCGTGAACGCGGTCACCGGGTGGGGGTCGAACTGGCGCTCGGCGACGATTCGCTGCGCGGCCGGGTCGCCGAATTCGAACCGGAGCTGATTCTCGCGCCCATGTTGACCACCGCGATTCCGGAGGATATCTGGACCGCGTACCCGGTGCTGATCGTGCATCCCGGACCGAAGGGCGATCGCGGGCCGTCCTCGCTGGACTGGGCCATCCACGAGGGCGCCTGGTCGTGGGGGGTCACCGTACTGCAGGCCGTCGCCGAGATGGACGCCGGGCCGATCTGGGCCACCGAACCGTTCGCGGTCGCCGCGTGCGGTAAGAGCGAGCTCTATCGCAACGAGGTCGCCGACGCCGCGGTGCGCGCTGTGCTGACGGCCGTGCGTCGTTACGCCTCCGGCACATTCGAGCCCGAACCGCTGGATTACACCCGGCCCGATGTGCGCGGGCGGCTGCGCCCCTATCACGACCAGACTCAGCGGCGGATCGACTGGACCGCCGACGACACCGCCACGGTACTGCGCAAACTGCGCGCCGCCGATTCGCAGCCGGGGGTGTTGGACGAACTGTTCGGCCGGGAGTACTTCGTGCACGGCGGCCATCCCGAGGATCGGCTGCGGGGTGTGCCCGGCGCGGTGCTCGCGACCCGCGACGGCGCGATCTGCCGCGCCACCGTCGACGGCGCGGTGTGGTTGCCGCAGTTGCGATCTCGCCGCACGCCGGGCGGCCCGCCGACGTACAAACTACCCGCGACGCTCGCGCTCGGCTCGGATCTGCCCGCCGTCCCCGAGGCGCCCGTCACCCCAACCGAGGCCGCCGGTCGCGACACCTGGTCGGAGCTGCGCTACCGCGAGGAGAACGAGGTCGGCTACCTCGAATTCGCCTTCCCGGGCGGTGCGATGAGCACCGCGCAGTGCCGCCGACTGCTGGCCGCGTACCGCCACGCCTGCACGCGTCCGGTCGAGGTCCTGGTACTGGGTCCGGGCCGCGACTTCTTCTCCAACGGCATCCATCTCAATGTGATCGAGGCGGCCGCGGATCCGGCCGCCGAGTCCTGGCACAACATCAACGCCATGAACGATCTGGTGGAGGCGATTCTCACCACCACCGACAAACTGGTCGTCGCGGCGCTGGCCGGTAATGCCGCGGCGGGCGGGGTGATGCTCGCGCTGGCCGCCGACGAGGTGTGGTGCCGCGAATCGGTCGTGCTCAATCCGCACTACCGCCTGATGGGCCTGCACGGCTCGGAGTACTGGACCTACACGCTGCCGCGGCGGGTGGGCGCGGCCGAGGCCGAACGACTCACCCGCGAGGCCCTGCCCGTGGGCGCCCGGGCGGCCGCGCAGCTGGGTCTGGTGGATCGCGCCCTACCCGGCGACGCCGAGCAATTTTGGTCCAGGGTGCGTCGCGACGCCGAAAATCTAGCGGCCACAATGGAATTGGCAGATCGACTGATCATCAAGAAGCAGCGCCGCGCCGCGGACGAGGCCGAGCGACCGCTGTCGGCCTATCGCGCAAGCGAATTGGCGCATATGCGCCGCAACTTCTCCGAACCAGGCGAGCCCTATCCCGAGCTGCGTCGCGATTTCGTACACAAGGTGCGTCCGGCAACCACGCCGCAGCATCTGACTGTCATATAACGGATAGATCACATTGGAGTTCCGTGTTGCTGCAACTGGACCATTTCAATCATGGCTGGATCACCCCGGCCCTGTCCTATCTGATGTCGGTCATCGGCTCGGTGCTCGGTCTGCGCTGCGCCTTCCACGCCCGCACGGCCCGCTGGCCCGGCGGCTGGTTGATCGCCGCGGCGGTGGCGCTCGGCGGCGCGGGCATCTGGGTCATGCACTTCACCGCGATGCTCGGCTTCGCGATCGTCGGGGTGACCATCCACTACGACATGACCATCACACTGCTCAGCGCGGCCATCGCGATCCTGGTGGTGTGGGTCGGCCTATCGATCGTCGTGCGCTGGCGGCGTGAGATCTTCGCGCTGCCGATCGGCGGCGCGGTCACCGGACTGGGCGTGGCCGCGATGCACTACCTCGGCATGTACGGCATGCGGTCGACGGCGGTGGTGCACTATCGGCTCGGCCTGGTGGCGCTGTCCATCGTGATCGCCGTGGCGGCCTCGACCGTGGCGCTGTGGTTCGTGCTGCATCTGCGCGGCTTCGCGGCCACCATCGGCGCGGCGCTGATCATGGGCGTGGCGGTATGCGGAATGCATTACACCGGAATGGCCGCCATGAACGCCAAACACGGACATCACGATTCCGTGCCCGGTGGTTCGGATCCGATGCAGTTGCTCACGCCGTTGATCGTGATCGTCACCCTCGTCACCATGATGCTGATCGTGCTGGTGGGTCTGGCGGAGATCGACTCCGCCGAGCGGAGCTCCGCCGAACGGGCCCTGCCGGTGGTCGATCCGGAGTTGGCCGCCAGCGGGCGGCAGTGGCCGCGTCAGGACATCTCGCGGCACTGAGCCGATTCGCTCAGCCGGAATGATGGCCGTTGCCGATCCACTCGTCCGCGGAGGTCTTGGCGTCGTCGACCGATCGCGCCGAGGCCTCCCGCAGGAGGCTGCCGTCCTGTCTGCCGATTCGCCACGCGCAGGTGGTGCGGGTGGTCGCCTTCACCCGAGCGCGATAGTCGCCGAAATTCTTGGTCAGCCACCATTCCGCGGGACCACCGGCCAGCGCCCAGCCGTCGGTCGCATGTTCCGGGCGAATCGGGCCGAACGGCCCATCGCCGGAATTCGCGCGGTTGTGGTCGACCACCTGCTTCCCCTCCACGAACCCGCCGATCTTTCTCAGTATCCTCGCCTGCCTTGTGCCGCAACGTGATTTCGGCACCGAATAGATAGTCGCAGTCGAGACGAGATTCGACCAGTCCCTCGATTCGAGCATCGCGAAAGGCCATATGCAAGCACATTTGCAGACGTGATTTGATTGGCGCGCAGAGTGATTCAGAAACGGCGCGCTCCGGTCACCGGCATCTCCGTAATGGGCGACATCACCACTCCGGTTCCGCTGGTGGCGGCGTGGATCACCTGGCCGTCACCGGCGTAGAGCGCGGAGTGATCGCCGCCGTAGAACGACACCAGATCACCCGGCTGCAATTCGTCCAGGCCGACCGGAGTGCCCGCGTCGAGCTGTTCGTAACTGGTGCGGGGCAATTCGACGCCGGCCTGTTCGTAGGACCACTGCACGAGTCCGGAGCAGTCGAAGGAGTCCGGGCCGGCGGAGCCGAAGGAGTAGGAGGAGCCGAGCTTGGATTCGGCGGCCTCGACAGCGAGCTGTCCGTGACTCTTCTCCGGCGTCGCGGCCGGGGCGGAGGGCTCCGGCCGCGGGGCCAGGCCGGGAAGCTGTGGCAGAGAACGGAAGTCGAAGCCCGGCACGAGCGCCTGGACGGCGGCCTGGACATCGGCGGGCACCGCGTCGGCGAGTGTGCCCGGAATGGCTTCCGGAGCGCCGATCTGCTGGGCCTGCGAAACGGCCGCTGGGGCAACGTCTTCGGGAATGGCGATCAGCGCACCCGGCACGGGGCCGGGGGTCGCGATCTCACCGGGAATATCGATGACGCCGATACCCGGGAAGGTGATCGTCTGCGCCGAAGCCTGCCCCGCACTGAACATCAGGGCGCCGATCGCGCCGAGAACGATTACCGCGGCCGCCATGATCCACCAGAACAACGGCCGCAGTATGCGGGTAGTTCGGCCTTCGCTGCTTCCTGCCATGATGCGGTCCTCCGATTCTTCCTTCGAAAGCCCGGGCGGTCGCCCGGCGTTCCGAACAGTTTCGAAAAACGTCGCGATGTGCATTCGCTACAGCGGATCCGAGAAACCATCATTCGCCCGCCCCAAAACAATTACAAACACCGAACGTGCATTTATTGATAACAACGCGATAAACAATCGAAAACCAACAGATTACGAAGAAATGCCCCGCTGTGGATTGTTTTTCCACTGCGGGGCATTTTCTGCGGTTCGGTCAGGCGCTCAATTGCTGTTCGATGCGCGCAGCCAGATCCCGCAATTTCGCGGCGAATTCGCGAGCCGCATTCGGATCGTCGCTCGAACTCTTCACGACCCGGCGGCTCAGCGCGGCCAGGCGTGATTCCACGGTGCTGAACAAATCCACCGGACGATCCTCTGCGGGCTGATGCAATTCGCCCCGCAGCCAGGACTGCAGATGGCGCACCACCTGATCGCTCTCGAATTGACGAGGCAGGACCGAAATCGCCTCGCGGATCTTTCCGGCGGTGACCTTCTGCTCGCTCGCGGCCAATGTCGCATAGACCGTGACCGCGGCCTCTTCGCCGTGCTCGGCCGCCACCGGGAGTAATTCCCGGATCTGACCCTCATTGATTCCCGGCGCCATCGGATGCAGTCGGGCGGCCAGCGGCCAAGCGCGAATCAGCTTGTGGGCGTAGGAGCGTTGCATATCCCACCGCTGTTCCACGTAATCGTCGAAGGTGGCGTAGGCGTCGCGATACAACCGGCCGTCCCGCACGATCTGCAGCGCCCGTCCGGCCGCCCAGAACGCCAGCCGTAACGTGCCGATCGAGGTTTCGCAGGCCGCGAGTTGATCGTGCTCCCGCTCGTCGAGCGGGCCCTCACCGGCCGTGGGCAGTGGCATGTTCAATACGGTGGCCGCCGGATCCGGCACCGCCGGGACCACTGTCAACGTGGCGCCGGAACGACGCCATTCGGCATCGCGCAACGGCGATACCGGCGGAGTGTGCTCGGCCGTATCGGCCAGCGGATTGGCGGCGGCGGCCCCGCCGATACTGGATTTCCTGCGTTGCGGAGGCATCAGGCGGGCACCCCCAGCGCGACGCGGTACGGGCTGACCAATTCCTCGCCCACCTGCTGATATTCACCCAGATCGTGGAGTGGATTCTCGGCGCCCTCGCCGACTTCCCCGTCGGCGGCTTCCCGATACCATTTCCACGCACTGAGATAGGACTCGAAAACCTCATACCCGGCATCCTCGAGATGCGAACGCTGGGTGCGATATTCCGTGGAGACGTTGACACCGTTCTTCATCGTCACCGGAACTTTTGTCATGAGCACGCGGACCCGTATTTCGCGGGCCGCGTCGGCGGCCGCCTCCTCGGCAGCCCGATAGGTACTCGGCACTCGTTTCACCTCCGATGGACTCACGCTCGTCAACAGGATGAGCTCGTCGGTCGAGGGGATTGCGGCCTTGAAGATCTCCGCGGATTCACCACCGGCGTCCACGATCACCACGTCGTAGTCCGCGGCATTGTCGGCGATGCAATCGTCGACATGTCGGGACGGGAATGCGATGAGGGTGAACGGCACTTCGATCTCGCCCTTGAGCAACCTCCGGTACCAGGAGTATCCGGTCTGACTGAGTGGGTCGGCGTCGATCACCAGCACGCGCAGCTGATGCACCTGCGCGAAGTAGCCGGCGAGGAAAAAAGCGGAAGTGGTCTTACCGACGCCGCCCTTCAGATTCCCCAGGGTGATTACCAGGGGTTTGGGCAGATCGAGCGGTGCAACAGAATTCGTCATAGACGGTCCTCCTGTAATGAGGAGAGCATTACTGTGCATCGCCAGTCTTACACGCGTGTAACTCGAACTCGTTTCATTTCCTCGGCGTGTCCAATTGGACACACCGTGTCCAATTGGACACAGTCACTCGGCGAGCAGTGCCGCGGCCAGTTCGCGCGCGTAGGTCTCGTCGGTGCCCGGCATCGAGAACACGACGCGGAAGTAGAGCGGGGCGACGATCCGATCCAGCACGGCCTCGAGCGATGGCGGATTCTCGCCACGGGCGCGCGCCGAATCGAGCACCGTGTCGAATCGGGAACCGACGCGAATCAGGCACTCGCGCAGGCCCGCTCGCCGCTCGTCGACATCGGTGGCGACCTCGGCGCGGAAGAAGGCGATACCGCCCGGGCGGGACAGTTCGGCGAGGGTCCACGCGGCATGGTTCGCCAGATCTCCGGCGAGCTCACCCGTCGGCTCGGGGGCCCGCTCCGCGGAGTGGGCGGCGATATCGGCGAGTAGGGCGGCCAGGGTGCCCCAGCGGCGATAGACGGTGCTCGCGGTGACACCGGCTCGGTTCGCGACCACCGGGATCGTCACCTGATCGGCCCCGAGTTCGGCGACCAGTTCCGTTGCGGCGCGATGGACATCGGCGCACACCCGGGCGCTGCGGCCGCCCGGTCGGCGGGGTCGGGTGTCGCTGGTCATGCTGTCCATATTAACGCAATGATGTTTGCGTTAGACCGAAGCTCGGCGTAGCGTTCGGTAACGCAAAGTTCTTTGCTTTAGTTTCACGCCCGATCGAGGAGTATCGATATGACCGTCACCGAGACCGTCGGCCGCGGCCTGCACACCGCACTCACCTCCGGAGACTGGGCCGCGCTGCGGTCGCTGCTGCACGAGGACGCCACCTGGACGCTGCCCGGTGACAATGCCATCTCCGGTACCGCGGTCGGCGCGGACGGCATCGTCGAGCGAGCGCGCGCGATCGCCGGATACGGCCTGCGGTTCGAACTGCTGCACATCCTCACCAGCCGGGACAATGTGGCGCTGTCACTGCACAACACGGCCCGGCGCGCGGACGTGGCGCTCGACGAGTACGTGGCGACGGTGTGCCGGGTGCGCGACGGGCGGATCGCGGAGATCGAGAGCTTCCTGTCGGATGTGCCGGGGATGAACGCCTTCTTCCGGTGACCGAGGTTCGTCTAGAGTGTCGATCGTGCACCGAATCTTCACAGTCACTCCGCCCCCCGCCGCCTGAGCGGGGTGGTTTCCGAGTCGAGTAGGTAGATCCGCTCGACTGATTCGCGGTATCCGCTCGCGGTACCGGCATCGGTTGCATCCGCCCCGCGTCGTCGATTCCCACATCCTTCGACGCAGGAGCACTTCCTCATATGTCCATCGACGTCGTCGCGCCCGCGCGCGACCGTTCTTCGGCGGCCCTGATAATCGCCGCAATCCTTTGGGGCACAGGCGGTTTGGCGGGCAATCTGCTCGCCCTCCAAACCGGTCTACACCCCCTGTCCGTCGCCGCCTACCGGCTACTGCTCGGCGGCGGGCTCGCGGTGGCGCTGCTCGCGCTGTCCGGCGGCCTCCGGCAACTACCGCGCACGCGCGCCGCGGCACGTCGGATCCTCGTGACCGGCGCCCTGCTCGGCTTCTATCAGTCAGGCTATTTCATTGCGGTGCAATATATCTCGGTAGGCATGGCCACCATGGCGACCATCGGCATGCTGCCGGTCTTCGTAGCGATCGGCGCCGGAATCCGCAACCGCCGCAGGCCCGACCCGACCAGCCTCCTCTCGATAACCATCGCCCTCACCGGCCTCACCCTCCTCACCTGGTCCCGAATCGGAACCACCACCGGCTGGCACCTCCTACTCGGCACGGCCTTCGCCTTGGCCTCAGCCGTGGGCTTTGCCGCCCTGACCCTGCTCACCACCACCCCGGTCCCCCATCTGAACCCCTTGCGCACCACGGCATTCGGCATGCTGACCGGCGGCCTCCTCCTAACCCCCCTGGCCCTCACAGTAGGCATGCCCCTCCCCCTCACCCCCACCACCCTGACCACAGCCGCCTACCTGGGAGCCTTCCCCACCGCAATCGCCTACACCGCCTACTTCCACGGCCTACGCACAGCCACCCCCCTCTTCGCATCCCTGGCAGCCCTCCTCGAGCCCCTGACCGCCACCCTCCTGTCCATAGTCGTTCTCCACGACCACCTCTCCCCCTGGGGCTGGTCCGGCGCAGCCCTACTGATCACGGCCCTGACCCTGAACCCCCGCCGATAACCCGTTCCCCGCCCCGCCCGCTGCGCGGACGGGGCGGGGAACAAGGCGAAGCCCTGGCCTGGAACGGAATTGGAAACTGCACGGGAGAAGGCCGACGCTCACGCAGGAAAGATGTTGGAGCCCTCGGCAAGACAGCAAGCTCAACGGGAAACGAGTTGGCCCGTAAGAGAACTCGGTTGGACTCAAACAAACAACATGTCGCAGCCCTCCCACTCTCCCCGACGCAGCCCTCCCACTCTCCCCGGCCCGGACGGAGTCCGGGCCGGGGACTCGTCAGCTGACCGGGGCCGATTCCGATGTCGGCTGGTCCCCGCCGGTGGCGAGGATGGAGTGGCGGCGGCTGTAGGCGAGGTAGATGATCATGCCCAGGATGAACCAGGCGGCGAAGCGGAGCCAGGTTACCGGGTCGAGGTAGGTGATCAGCCAGATGGAGAAGGCTATGCCTACCAGGGGGATTACCGGCATGAAGGGGGTGCGGAAGGTGCGGGGGAGGTCGGGCTGGCGGTAGCGCAGGACGATTACCGCGGCGCAGACCACCACGAAGGCGAGAAGGATGCCGATATTGGTGAGCTCGGCCACCTGGCCGATGGGGAGCAGGCCCGCGATGATCGCCGAGGCGATGCCGACGATCCAGGTGATGCGGGTCGGGACCTTGCGCACGGGGTGGGTCTTGGCGAACCACTTGGGCAGCAGGCCGTCCCGGCTCATCGAGTACCACACGCGGGTGACGCCGAGCATGAACGTGAACAGCACGGTCATGATGCCGACGATCGCGCCCGCCGCGATCAGGCTGCCCAGCCCGGGCAGGCCGACCGATTGAAACGCCGAGGACAGCCCGCTCTTGGGATTGATCTCGGAGTATTTCTGCATACCGGTGAGCACCAGACACACCAGTACGTACAGCACCATCGAGATGATCAGCGAGTAGATGATCGCCTTGGGCATATGCCGTTTGGCGTCCACCGACTCCTCGGCCGCCGTCGACATGGCGTCGTAACCGAACACCGCGAAGAACACCGTCGACGCACCGGTCACCGCGCCACCGAAGCCGAACGGGAAGTACGGCGAGTAGTTGCCGGACTTGATGTAGAACGCCCCGGCCACGATCACGATCAACACCACCACGACCTTGATGGCGACCACGATCGTCTCGAATCGCGCCGCGGCCTTGATCCCGCGGTTCAGCATGAACGCGATCAACAGGCACAGCAGCGCCGCGAACACGTCCACCTTGTGTCCGGCCCCGGTGCCGGGCGCGCCCAGCATCCACACCGGCAGGTGAATATGCAACTGCTCCAACAGGAACGAGATATAACCGGAGATACCGATGGCGACCACCGCGACGATCGCGGTGTACTCCAGTAGCAGATCCCAGCCGATGAACCAGCCGACCGGCTCACCGAGCACCGCGTAGCCGTAGGTATAGGCCGAGCCCGCTCTCGGGATCAGCCCGGCGAATTCGGCATAGGACAGGGCGGCCGCGGCGCTGGCGACACCCGCGATGAGGAATGAGATCAGCACGGCGGGCCCGGCCTTCTCGTTCGCGACCGCACCGGCGAGGGCGAAGATACCGGCGCCGATGATTCCACCGACGCCGATCGCGGTCAGCTGCCACAGGCCGAGGGCCCGCTGCAGGCCGCTGGCCTCGTCTTCGATCAACTCGATGGGTTTGCGACGGAAGAAGCCGCTCGTGGCTGGACTAGCTGGCATGTCGATTGCTCCTTGTACTACTGATCGGGGCAGTGTAAATGTGAGCGCCAACACCTCGCTTGTCCAGGCCTATGAATGACCCGCGTCGATTTCATCCGATAGAACAAGCCGAGAGTCCGATCGGTGTGCTTTGTCCGAGTGGTAGCACTGGTGGACCGGACCCGACGAAAGGCAGCGTCATGCAGATCGCGATCGTCCTCTTCGACCGGTTCACGGCCCTCGACGCGGTCGGCCCCTACGAGGTGCTCAGCCGACTCCCCGACGCGAAGACGGTTTTCGTCGCCGAACAGGCCGGACCGCGGCGCAGCGACACCGGCTACCTGACCATGGTCGCCGACCGTTCCTTCGACGAGGTGACCAGCCCGGACATCGTCGTGGTGCCCGGCGGCCCGGGCCAGACCGAGCAGATGACCGACAACCGGCTGCTGGACTGGCTGCGCGATACCGACGCCACCAGCCTCTGGACGACCTCCGTCTGCACGGGCGCGCTGCTGCTCGGCGCCGCGGGCCTGCTGCGCGGCCGCCGGGCGACCACCCATTGGCTGGCGCTGGACGAGCTGGCCCGGCTCGGCGCGCGTCCAACCTCCGATCGGGTGGTCGTCGACGGCAAATACGTGACGGCCGCGGGCGTCTCGTCCGGAATCGATATGGGACTGCGACTGCTCGGCACGATCGCCGGTGACGAGCATGCGCGGGCGATCCAGCTCATGATCGAATACGATCCGCAGCCACCCTACGACGCCGGTTCACCCGCCAAGGCCCCGGCGCAGCTGGTCGAAACACTGCGGGCCACAAGCCGTTTCACGCAGGAGGCTCGACCGTGAGGGTGATGGTCGTCCAGCCGCCCACGTGAATACGCGCACCGGCCTCGAGCGGCACCGGGGTATTCGGCGGTATGAGATCGTCGGTGCCGTTGAGGGAGGTGCCGTTGGTGGAACCCAGATCGGTGACCGTGATGCCGTCCGGGGTGAGGCGCAGTTGCGCGTGCGCGCGGGAGACGCCGATGTCGACCGGGGCGATACCCAGATCGATCTCGGGCTGCACGCCCTGGGACACGCTGTGCTTGCCGATCAGAAAATCGCTGCCGTGCAGGATGATTCGGCGCGGCGGATAGTAGGACGGGAATTCGACGCGATCGGCGTCGGGACCCTTGCGGGCCAGCACTCGCTCGTAGAATTCCTCATCGGCCACCACCGTGGCCACCCAAACCGGTTGCACCACAGTGGGTTGCGCCGCAGTACCGGTGCCGATCACCACGGTCGGCGCGACCCGCGAGGGCGGCGGCAGGGCCGAATCATGACCGCACGCCTCGCAGAACCGGCCCGCGATGGGCGCACCGCAGGCCGGACATTCGCCCATCGCCTCCTGCCGGGGCGGCTGCGCGCCGATCGCCTCGCCGCAGACATCGCAGTAGTCGGTGGTCGCGCTGGGATGCCCCTCCGGACAGGTGACCATCACGATTCCTTTCGTACCCGAGCCGTTTTCGTCGATCGCGCGTCGAGGGCGGCCTCGTCGAAGGCGTCGACGGTACGGCGCAACCGCACCGTATTGGTGTGCTCCTCCACCTCGACGACATTGCGCAGCAGTTTGGCGGTGTCGTCGTTACCGGATTCGGCGGCCAGGACCACCGCGCGCTGCAGCATGGCGGTGGCGGCCTCGATATCGCCGTGTTTGCGCGCCGCGAGTCCCTCCTGCACCGCCTGGGCCAGCTCCGCCTGACCGGTGTAGTGGGCCACCCGACGGCTGATGCGCGCCGAGAGTTCGGTATCGGTGGTCCAGACCGCCTTGACCAGGCCCTGACCGACCACCTCCGCGCCCGAGACCACGCTGATGCGCGCCGCGAGCTTCTCCCGACCCGCCGCCGCGGGTTCGACGCGGACCTGCACGTGATAGTCGCGCTCCTCCGCGCCCCACGCGCCGAGCGGGTACTCCCCCACCTGCGCACCGGCCTCGACCCGGCGAGCGGTGAGATCCTCGATGGTCGGCGCGACCTGCTTGACGAAGCGCACCGTCGCGCCCGCCGGAGTCCAAACCCGCAGCGTCAGTTCGGGAATGGTCTTGGCGAGGGAGGTGCGCATCATGGCCTGGAAGTCGGCGGCCAGTTCCGAGCCCGCCTTCACCACATCCACCGAACCGTGCAGGGCCGAGGCGATCGAACGCAGCTCGGCCACCACGTAATCGGATCCGACGCCGCGGCAGTCGCAGGTGAAATGCCCCTGCGACTGCGCGATCTCGGTCGCGAGCTGTTCGGGTGATTCGTGTTCGTTCTTACCGTCGGTGAGCAGGATCGCATGCGCCATCGCCTGCGGATGCTGTTGCGCGACCTGCCGGGCCAGCCCCAGCCAGGTGCCCATGGCCGTACCGCCGTAGGGCTTCAGTTTGTCCAGCGCATGCTTTGCGGCCGTACGGGATTCGCGATCGGCGCGCTGCAGCGGGCCGCGCCGGGGATAGACCACCTGCGCCTCCGAGGTGCCCGACACGATGGCGAACAGGGTGCCGTCCGGCAATTCGTCCAGGGCGGCGACGGTGGCCCGGCGCGCGCCCGGGAACCGATCACCCGCGCCCATCGAACCGGAGCAGTCGATGATGATGATCTCCAACCGTTCCGGCGCGGGCGCGGCCACCGCGAACTCGCCGCCGGTTTCCACGGTCACGACCGCGTCGACCGTATCCGCACCCTCGGCCAGATAGGGATTCTGGTCCACGACGACCGAAATGCCCTCGCGCTGCTCTGAACTCACGATTGCTCTCCTGGCTGTTAGTTCACCGGAGCGACAGCGACGGTGATGTTGTCCCCGCCCCCGCAATGCATGGCGTAATCGGCGAGGTTGCGGGCGGCGGTGGCGGGCGGCGCGGTGGTGGCTATGGCGGCCAGGTCCATGGGATCGGGCAGGTAGTTCCACAGTCCGTCGCTGCACAGCAGCAGCACGCCCGGCCCGCGGACCCGCAGCGTGCGGACGGCGGTATCGGCGGCCTTGTGATCGGAATCCGCGCCGAGCCAGCGAACCAGGGCGTGGGCGCGCGGATCGCGCATGGCCGCGACCTCGTCCATCGCCCCGGCGTCGACCAGCGCCTGAGCCCACGAATCATCCACGGTGAGCCGCCGCGAGGACGGACAGGCGGTGGTGCCGTCGGTGCGCAGCCAATACGCGCGGCTGTCACCCACATTCGCGACCGTTATATCGAATTCGCCTGTCCCGCTGGGCCGTAACACCGCGGTGACATAGGTGCACGACGGGCTGTGCCCCGCGGCCATCGATACCTCGCGCACGGCCTGGAAGGCCGATTCCAGCCCGGCCATCACCGCCTCCTCCACCGGGCGGTCGGCGGCGAGTGCGCCCAGGCAGGCATCCACACCCGCCCGCGCCGCGGCCCCGGAGGCGGCCTGCGGATCCTCGGAGGTCGACACCCCGTCGCATACGGTGATCACCACGGCCGAGGCGGTGGCGGAATCGCCGCCTGTCGGATCCACGGCGGTCCGCGTCGAGTCGTCATCGGATGGCGCCGATTCCTCGGCCGAACCGCCGCCGGGATCGCCGAGTACGGCCGCCGCGACGGCATCCTCGTTGCGGGCGTGCACCTTTCCGCGATCGGTTACCAGATGCACCCCGCCCAGATCCGCGCTGCTGCGATCGGGCGGGCGGCGCAGTTCACCGCATGCGGTGCAGTATCCGTCGGCATCGAAGTCCCCGGCCCCGCAGGCCCCGCAGACCGCGGCGGGATCGATGACGAGATCGGGCAGGGCCGCCCGGCTGATCGCCAGCTCCCGCCCGCATTCCTCACAGAACCGATCGGTGATCCGCACCCCCGCCCCGCAACCGGGGCACACCCCGCTCACAGCGTCGACCTCGGACGTACCGCATTCGCGCGGTCGACCAGTTCGAACCGGTCCCACATATCGTCGGTCTCGTGGGCGAGTTCGCGATAGCACCGTTCCATTCCGGCCCGCACCCCCGCCTCGTCGAGTGGCCTACCGAGTAGTGGATCACGCTGCGCCGGAGCGTGTCCCGACGTCAGCCAGGCCAGCGCGGCCTCCAGAACTCGCAGCCGGATCCGGGCCGCGCGGCGTTTCGATTCGATGGTCAGCCTTTCGATACGGCCGCCGCATTCGCGCAACAGCGTTTCGGTGATCGCGTCCGGATCATCCTCGGCGAGCAGGGTTTCCACGGCCGCGATCCCCGCCTCGGTGTACAGCGAGGAGGACGGCTGTACCTGATCCAGGGCGGCGACCGCGCCCGCGCCGTCCCCTTCGGCCCGGCGCAGCCGCGCGAGACCGAAGGCGGCGCTCACATATCCCCGATCGGTGCGCCACACGAGCTCGTAATAGCGTGCGGCCCTGGCACTCTCGATCTCCGGTTCGACGCCGTGGCGCGCCGCGAGTTCGGCCGCGACGGCCAGCGCCAGTTTGGGCGCGGCCTCACCGGGCAGCGTGGCGTAGACGGATTCGAATTCGGCCGCGGCGCTGTCGTATTCATTAGCCAGCAGGCGGGCCTGCCCTCGATACCACGACAGTCGCCAGTCCTCGCCCAGCGTTTCGGTCAGCTCGTCGATGCGGCGCTGCGCCTCCGGCGCGTCACCGGCCTCCAGGGCCGCGCGCACCAGCCGCAGCGGAATCTCCACCGATTCGGCCGTTCCGGTGACCACCGAACGCAAGCCGGCCTCGAACGCGGGTTCCAGCTCGGCGACGGTATTGCCGTCGGTGGTGGCAAGCAGGCCCGCACCGGAATCGCCCGGATCGACCAGCGGCACGGGCTGGGCGGCCACGATCGCCCGCATATCGCCGAGAGAGTCCCCGGACGCGCCGAATACCGCGCGCGGCGGACCGAAGTTCACCGACAGGCCGGGCCGCGGGGTGTCGTCCTCGACCGCGAGGACCTCCCGCAGCACCCCGGTCAGCTGATCGGCCGCCTCCTCCATCGACGCGAAACGCGTTCCGGCGTCGGAATCGGTGGCGCGCAACAGGAATCGGTACAGCGAGTCATGCCGGGCCAGCAGCGGTTCGGCGGCCGGGCCGGGCAGTTCGGCGAAATGTCCGTCGCGCTGCGGGATGGTCAGCATGAGGACGGCCAGCGTACGGCCGACGGTGTAGACCTCACTGGCGACGGTCGGCCCGGTATCGGCGATCTCGGGGGCCTGATATCCGGCGGTGCCGTAGATGGCGCTGTTCTCGTCGTCCATCGCCATGACCGCGCCGAGATCGATCAGCTTCAGCTGTTCGTCGGTCTGCATCACATTGTCGGGCTTGAAATCGCAGTAGGCCAGGCCGAGGGAATGCAGATAGCCCAGTGCCGGAAGCATTTCCAGCACGTAGGCGATGGCCTGGGCGGGCGGCAGCGGGGAGCCCTCTGATTCGCGGCGGCGGCGCAGCAGCTGTTTGAGCGATATGCCGCCGACGTATTCCATGACGATGTAGTCGGTGCCGTGATGTTCGACGAAGTTGAAGATCTTCACGATATTCGGATGCTCGACCTGCGCCAGGAACCGGCGCTCGGCCACCGCGGCCGCCATGGCGTCGCGGTCGCCCGCGTTGAGCAGGCCCTTCAGCACCACCCAGCGATCGTCGACCTTGGTGTCGGTGGCCAGATAGATCCAACCCAGTCCACCGTGCGCGAGCGGACCCGCCACCCGGTACTGTGCGCCCACCAGATCCCCACCGGACAGCTTGGGCGAGAAGGAGAATCGCGTCCCACAGTGCGCACAGAATCCCTCGGTGCGTCCCGCCGAGCCCTCGCGGGACCGCCCGACCGGCCGTTCGCATCCGGCGCAGAACCGCTTGTTCTCCGGCACCTGCGGATCGTCGAGCACGGCCGTGGCCGGATCGACCCGCGCAACCCGGGGCACCTCGACCATGCCCGCCCCGAGCCGACCGCGCCGCGAGCGACTCGAGGTGGATCGAGTACGCACCGACCGCGAGGTGGCCGAGGTCCGCACGGTTCCGGTCGACACCGCGACGCTCGGCGCGGTGCCGCAGGTATCGCAGTAGCCGTCGACGACAGTCCCGCCGCAGCCCGGCTCACGACAGGCCGGATCGGGGGCCGTCGGCGCGGTGCCGCACGTATCGCAGTAGCCATCGACAATCGTTCCGTCGCAGCCCTTTTCATCGCAGTTCATTCGCGCCTCCCAGATTTCTCCGCGATGATCTGCCGGTAGTCCGCCACCGCACGCGTTACCGCCGCCAGATCGCACGGTCGCCGCGACAGCAGGCCGGTGGCGATTCGGTTCGACGACAGCACGTCCTGATCCTCGCTCACCCCCAGGCGGGCCGCCTTGGCCTGGTAGGCCACCAGCCGGCCCTGCAACTCCGTCCGCCGGTCCAGCAGCCCGCGCCCGAGCTGCTCATCGGCCAGCGCCGTCTCGAGCGCACCGGAGATCCGGAGGCGCAGATCCAGCAGGGCGGCGGCCGCGGACAATGGCGGCACACCTGAAATGAATTGCGCGGCAAGCGCTTCGAGTTCCGCGCGAAGGGAAGCGGCGAGGTTCTCATGACGCGGGATCGGAGCGGTGAGGATCTTCCGTTCCGCTTCCACCCGGGCGGCGTCGGCGCGCTCGTAGGCGGTGCGCAGGTCGATCAGGCGGGCCCGGGTCTCGGCGACGCCCGGCTGCCAGTTCTCGGTCAGATCGCGCAGTTCGGCCAGCGACATCGCCTCCCGGCGCAATCGTTCGGCCAACCGCGCTATCCGGGCATCTATTTCGGTCACCGTGAAGGCCAGCGGATCCGTGGCCGAGTGCGTGGCCAGATCCGCGACGCCCTCGGCGATCGCCCGCAGTTCCGCGGTCGCGCCACCGAATCGGTCGAGCTGGGCTTGCAGCGGCGCCAGCCCCGACAGCACGCGACTGTTGACCGCGTCCACGGCGTCGAGGAATTCGGCGATCTCGGGGAAGGTCGCCCGCATTCGGTCCAGCGTGTCGGCGATGCCGACGAACAGCACGCGCTCGCTGGGTCCGGTGAGGGAGCGCTCGGCCATCGGAATCGGCACTCGCGACAGCTCGTGCGGGCGGTCACGCAGCAGCCGCGTGAGTTCCATCCGCTCGGTATCCCCCGGTCTGGCGTGCTGGGCGCGCAGGGTTCGAGCCTGGTCCAGAATCGACTGCAACCGCCCGAAGTCCTCCCACATCAGATCCAGCCGCTGCCGCATCGAAACCCAGCGCGAGGCGGTGGCCCCGGTCGGGGTGTAGCCGCGCAGCAGCGTCAGGCCGGGATGTTTGTCCAATTCGAGCAGGGTCGCGGTGATGGCGTCGATTTCCCGTGCGCGCACGGCCAATTCGTTATCGATCTCGGCGACGGTGAGCACATTCATCGGCGGCTCACCCGCTGTAGCTCGGAACGGGCGGACCCGGGCTGGGGCCCAACTGGGTCAGATGTTGATCGTAGAGACGCTGCCAGGTGCCGTCGGCGCGAATGCGTTCCAGCACGCCATTGACGAAACGCACCAGCTCGGGTTGATCCTTGGGCACGCCGACCGCATAGGATTCCCGGCCCAGCGGCTCGCCGACCACGCGCAGATTGCGATCCTGGGCGGCCAATCCGACCAGAATCGGCTGGTCGGTGCTGACCGCGTCGACCTGTCCCTGCTGCAACTGCACCAGGCAGTCGGTCCAATTCTCCACGCCGTGCACCTCCGGCGGATCGGGCATATCGAACAGCGGGCGAGCCGAGGTCGCGCCGAAGGTCACACATACCCGTTTACGGCTCAGATCGGCCTTACCGTTCACCTTCGAGTCCAGTGGGGTCAGAATGCGCTGTGCCGCCTGGTAGTACACGGCCGAGAAGTCGATGTCGCGACGCCGATCGCAGGTGGTGGAGAACGTGCGCACGACCAGATCGACCTGATGCTTCTGCAACGCGGGCACCCGATCGGCCGTGGAGACCGACCGCAGTTCGATCCGATCCGGATCGCCGAACAGATCGCGGGCGATCTCGCGGGCCAGATCGATATCGAAACCCTCGAGCTGACCGGTGGCGGGATTGCGGAAACCGAACAGATAGGTGTTCTGATCCACGCCCACGGTCACCCGGCCCTTGGCTACGATCCGGGCCATGGCCGAATCCGGCGGCATCGCACCGGGTTTGGGTTGCGGACCCGGCCGCAGGCTGGCCTGAGCGTCGCAGCCGCCGTCGGCCGCCGGCGCCGAGGTGATGCGCGCGGCCTTGGGCGGCGCGGGTGCGACCGCCGATACCGCGGGCGGCTGCGGTACCCCCGGATCCGCGCCGCAGCCCGCCATCAACCACGCGATCGCGACCAACGCCAGCGCGCGCGACCCATGCCCGCCACTCACAGAAACTCCTTCAGTCGCGGCCACAACCCGGCGACGACGCCGGCGGCCGCGAACACCATCAGCACCAGTGTGCCCGCCGCGGAGCCGAACCAGGCATCCCCGGCCGCACCGAGCTGAGTGCGCAGCTCGGCGCGGGTGGCGGCCAGATCGTCGCGCAGCGAGGTGTCCAATTCGGTGAATCGCCGCGTCGAGGCCTCCGGACCGGGACCGATGGCCTGGTCCACGGCCTCGCGATACCGCGCCGCGTTGTAGTGATCGAGTTGGATTCGATGGCCCTCCAACCATCGCAGGAGCTGTTGATGCGCGGGCGAATCGCCGCGGCCGACCTGGGTCAGGACAGCGCCCAGCCGCTCGGATTTCGCGCCGAAATCGCGCTCGGTGTCGGTGGTGTCGCCGCGGGTGATCAACTCCAGCATCTCGTCGGTGCGCGCCTGCTGCGCGAGTATTCGGGCCTGCGCCAGGTTTTCGCCGCGCACGGCCGGGCCGCCGCGGCCGGTATCGATCGCGCCCCTGGCGACGACCGTGCCCACGATGATCCACAGCAGCGCCAGCACCGCGGCGCACGCACCCACCGCCAGTCCGAGATTCACCCGGCGATTGGTGCGTCGCAGCAGAATTCGCGAGGCCGCGATCGCGCCGCCGATCACGATCAGCAGCAATATCACCGCGAACCAGGGCGGTCCGGTGAGGGCCCGCTGATCGTCGCGCACCGCCGCCATCCGCTGCGCGGTCAGTCGGGATGCGTTGGGCAGCAACGAATTCTGCATGACATCCGAGGCCTCGCGCAGATAGGCGGATCCGACCGGAAAACCTTGCCGATTGTTCGCCCGCGCCGTTTCCACCAGTCCGGTGTAGACCGGCAGATCGGCGATGATGTGCGCGACGATCGCTCGACTGTCGGCATCGTCGGCGCCCGCGGTCGTCGTCGCCAGCGCGGCGGCGGCCTCGGACAGGGCCTGCTGGTAACGCCCACGTACCTGCGGGGATTCGACACCCCCGAACAGGAACGCGGTGGCCGCGGCGGCATCGGCGCTCGACAGCGCGACATACAGTCGCTGCGCGGCGTCGGCCAGCGGTTCGGAATGTTGCAGCGCGGCATCGCGGCGAGCCGTCCGGCCATGCGATTCCGTTGCCCCGACCAGACCCGAAATCAGGCACAGCACGACGGCTGCCGCGACAATCGCGACGATCGCGCCGGGCGTGGTCGCCGCGAAACGGCGCAACCAGTCGACCCAGCCGCGAACCGCTGCGGGTACGCGAAATCTCACGCTCCCTCCCCCTCCTCCTGTGCTGCGCGGAGCCCTGTCCCGCGATCGTACGGGAGCTCGAAGGGGTTCGCCCACGATGCCGTCGCGATGCGGTGACCAGGGCATCCACGCACCGAACCGATACCGAATGGGAAGGAGTTCGCGATCAATTCGCCCCATGACCGGGCGGATTGCGCGTAGAGTTGCCAGCTGTCTTCCCGAGTCCAGAACCGCGGCTCACCCTTTCCACTCTCGACTGCCTGGTGTGAGAATGCCTTTCCTCGACCGCCGCGAAGCCGGCCGCCGACTCGTCGAACGTCTGCGCGCGTTCAGTGGGCCGGGCACGGTGGTGCTGGGGTTGCCGTGCGGTGGCATACCGGTGGCGTACGAGGTGGCATCCGCTCTGCGCACCCCGATGGATGTGGCTGTCGTGCACAAACTCGAGGTGCCGGGACGTCCGCGACTGATATTCGGGGCGGTCGCCGAATGCGGGGTACGGGTGGTCGACGACGAGTTGCTCGTGCGGGCCTTCATCGGACCGCAGGAGCGCGTGCGGCTGGAGCGCGATGCGCGAGAAGCGGTGCTGCGCAAGGCCGCTCGCTTCCGGCGCATTCAGGAACGACTGTCGCTGGCCGATCGCACGGTGCTGCTCGTCGACGACGGCGTCGCCAGCGGCGCGACCGCGCGCGCCGCCTGTCTGCTGGCACGCAAGCGCGGCGCGGCCCGGGTGGTGTTCGCGGCGCCGGTGGGTTCGTGCCGACCGGTGCGGGCGCTGGCCGCACATGCCGACAATGTGATCTGCCTGGAGACTCCGGCGCTGTTCCACGCGATCGCGCAGTGGTATCACAGCTTCGATCCGGTGACCGAGGCGACGGCCTGTCAGCTGCTGGAACGGGCCGCCGAGCGGTTACGGACCCCGCCGACCGAACCCATATTGAAACAAGTTCTAGACAACTGACACGCGCCGTCTTATCGTCGAGACATGCTCGACGAGATGTCTCGCGCCGCGCGCTTCGAACTACGCTCAGGCGAGAGCTGGCGCGATCCCTGGCCCATGTATTCCGCTCTGCGCGACCATGATCCGGTGCATCACGTGTCGCCGCCGGGTCGCGACGGCGAGGACTATTACGTCCTGTCCCGGTACACCGACGTGTACGAGGCGGTGCGTGATCCCGAAACATTCTCCTCCGCGCAGGGTTTGACCGTCGACTACAACAATCTGAGCGAGATCGGCCTTGGCGAGAACCGGCCCTTCGTATTCACCGATCCCCCCGATCACACCGAGTTCCGCCGCCGGGTCGCCAAGGGCTTCACGCCGCGCCAAGTAGCCGAGATCCGACCCGCCGTAACGGATTTCATCGTCCATCGGATCGAGCAACTGCGCGCGGCGGGCGGCGGCGACATCTCGATGGCACTGTTCAAACCGCTGCCGACCATGGTCGTGGCGCATTATCTCGGTGTGCCCGAACCGGATCGGCCCAAATTCGACGAGTGGAGCGAGGCCATCGTGGCGGCCTCGGCAACCGGCGGCGTCCAGCACGCGCAGGATGCGGTCGGCGAGCTCATGGGCTACTTCACGACCATGATCGAGCGCCGCCGCGTCGAGCCGACCGACGACACCATCTCCCATCTGGTCACCTCGGGCCTGGGCGCGGACGGCGATACCGGTGGCATCCTGCGCATCCTGGGCTTCGCCTTCACGATGATCACCGGCGGTAACGACACCACAACCGGAAACCTCGGCGGCGCGGTGCAATTGCTCACTCGCTACCCCGAACAGCGCCGCCGCCTGCTCGACGATCCGGAGCTGATCCCCGGCGCGGTCGACGAATTCCTGCGCCTCACCTCGCCGGTGCAGGGCTTGGCCCGCACCACCACCCGTGACGTGAACATCGCGGGCGTCACCATCCCCGCGGGCCGCCGGGTCCTGCTGCTGTACGCCTCGGCCAACCACGACGAGCGCCGATTCGGTTCGGACGCGGGCGAACTCGATGTGACCCGCAATCCGCGCAATATCCTCACCTTCGGCAACGGCAACCATCACTGCCTCGGCGCGGCCGCGGCCCGCATGCAGGCCACCATCGCACTGCGCGAACTCCTGTCCCGCTGCCCGGATTTCAGTGTCGATCTCGACGGGGTCCGCTACGCCGAGGGCTCCTATGTGCGATGGCCGGTCAGCGTCCCGTTCCGGGCGGCGTCGTGAACTGGCTCGATGATTCGCGCTCGTTGCGGGCGGCCGAACGCATTCTGGACGCGGCCGCCGAACTGTTCGCCGAGCGCGGGGTGGCCGCCACCCAGATGGCCGATATCGCCCGGGCCGCGGGCTGTTCCCGGGCCACGCTCTACCGGTATTTCGACAGTCGCCAGGCCGTGCAGTCGGCCTTCGTACATCGCGAGGCTCATCGGGTCGCCGCCGCGGTCACCGACGAGATCCGCGGTATCGAGGATCCGGGCGCGCGGGCCGTCGCGGGTATCCGGGCCAGTCTGCGGCTGGTGCGCTCCGATCCCCTGCTGATCGCCTGGTTCCGCCCCGATGACGCGGGCATCGCGCTCGGCATCGCGCAGACCTCCCAGGTCATCGAGGCCATCTCCGGATCGCTGTTCGGTTCGCGAGCCGGATTCGACGATCAGGCCCAGCTCGCTCGCTGGCTGACCCGGGTCATCGTCTCGCTGCTGACCGTGCCCGGCCACGACGACGCGGACGAGCGGGCCATGCTCGAACGCTGCGTGGCCCCGCTTTTCGATCCGAACCACGCCGCACGGTTGCGCGACGGACCGCCGCGCTGAAGGCTGGGGCCATGGCATCGCTCATCATGTCCGCCCGCGATCTCGAGTTCCTGCTCCACGAGTGGCTGGACGTGAGCCGGTTCACCGACCGCGATCGCTACCGCGAGCACTCCCGCGAAACCTTCGACCAGGTACTCGAGCTCAGCCGGGAGCTGGCCGAGCGGTATTTCGCGCCGCACAATCGCGACAACGATCTGCGCGAACCCACCTTCGACGGGGAGAAGGTGCATCTGCTGCCCGAGGTGAAGCAGGCGCTGGACGCCTTCGCGGCGGCCGGACTGGTCGGGGCCGGAATGGACGAGCGGGTCGGCGGAATGCAGTTGCCGCACACCGTGTTCACCGCGTGTATGGCGTGGTTCTACGCCGCGAACGTGGCCACCACCAGCTATTCGATGCTGACCATGGGCAATGCCAATCTGCTCGCCGCGCACGCCTCGCCCGACCAGATCGACCGCTTCGTGCGGCCGATGGTGGAGGGTCGCTGGTTCGGCACGATGGCGCTGTCGGAGCCACAGGCCGGATCGAGTCTGGCCGATATCACCACCAGGGCGGTGGCCCAGGACGACGGCGGCTACCGGATCTTCGGACGCAAGATGTGGATCTCCGGCGGCGATCACGAACTCGCGGACAATATCGTGCATCTGGTGCTGGCCCGCATTCCGGGCGCGCCGACGGGCACGCGCGGCATCTCGCTGTTCATCGTTCCCAAATATCTTGTCGCCGAGGATGGTTCGCTCGGCGAGCGCAATGATGTGGTGCTGGCCGGCATCAATCACAAGATGGGCTGGCGCGGAACCGTCAACACCGCACCGGTTTTCGGCGACGGCGCGTTCACCCCCGGCGGTGCGCCCGGTGCGGTCGGCTATCTGGTCGGCGAGGCCAACCGCGGGCTGACCTACATGTTCCACATGATGAACGAGGCGCGCCTGGGCGTCGGCCTGGCCGCCACCGCGCTCGGCTACACCGGCTATCTGAAATCCCTCGACTACGCGCGCAATCGGCCGCAGGGCCGGGCGGTCACCGCCAAGGGACAGGAGACGCCCCAGATTCCGATCGCCCGGCATCCGGACGTGCGGCGAATGCTGTTGGCGCAGAAGTCCTATGCCGAGGGCGCCCTGGCTCTGCAGCTGTACTGCGCCACCCTGATCGACGAACAGCGCAGCGCCACCGACGAGGCCGAATACACCCGCGCGAGCACCCTGCTGCGCCTGCTGACCCCGATCGCCAAGAGCTGGCCGAGCCAGTGGTGTCTGGCCGCCAACGATTTGGCCATCCAGGTGCACGGCGGCGCGGGCTACACCCGCGACTACGACGTCGAACAGCACTACCGCGACAACCGGCTGAACCCGATTCACGAAGGCACCCACGGCATTCAGAGCCTGGATCTGCTCGGCCGGGCGGTGATCGCCGAGAGCGGCGCCGCGCTGGCGGTGCTGCTCGAGACCATCGGCGCCACGGTCGCGGCCGCCCGCGCCACCGCCGATGCCGAACTCGGCGATTTCGCCGACGCGCTCGCCCGGGCCACCGGCCGCATCGCCACCACCACCGCCACCCTCTGGAAGGACGCCGATCCCGATCTGGCACTGGCCAATTCGGCGGCCTACCTGGAGGCGTTCGGCCATGTGGTGCTGGCCTGGATCTGGCTGTCGCAGACCGTCGCCGCACACGGACGAACCGGTTCGTTCCACGACGGTAAGCGGGCCGCCGCGCGCTATTTCTTCCGTTGGGAATTGCCGCGCACCACAGCCCAATTCGATCTTCTGGACTCCCTCGACCGCACCACCCTGGACCTGGACGACGACTGTCTGTAGGGAAATCGCCTGGATGGTAAGGTAATCAGAAGTTCACCCACACGGGGGCAATGGAGCCGTTCCGTACGCGCAATCGGCCAGCACAGTCCACCCGTAGGCGGAACCATGGACCTTCTGAACCCTATCGACGCGATCTTCCTCACCGCCGAATCGCGAGAGCATCCCATGCATGTCGGTGGTCTGCAGCTGTTCGAACCGCCCGCCGACGCGGGTCCGGACTTCGCCCGCTCGCTGTATGCCGAGCTGATGCAAGCCACCGATGTGCGCCCGCGTTTCCGCAGGCAGCAGCGGCGGATCCTGGGCAATTTCTCCAGTGTCGTCTGGTCGCACGCCGACCGCGTCGACCTCGGCTATCACCTGCGTCGCTGCGCGCTGCCCGCGCCCGGCGGCGATTCCGAACTGCTCGATCTGGTCGGTCGGCTGCACTCGAGCCTGCTCGATCGGCATCGTCCGCTGTGGGAGGGGCGGCTCATCGAGGGGCTGTCGCGGGAGCGGTTCGCGGTCTACATCAAGGTCCATCACGCGCTGATGGACGGGGTATCGGCGCTGCGGCTACTGCAGCGCACCCTCACCGAGGATCCGCTCGATTCCCGGCTGCGGGCGCCCTGGACACTCGGCGGGCGTCGGCCCGAACCGAGCGAGAGCGTCGATGTGTGGGATCAATTGCGCCGGGCCGCACCGCGTTTGGCGACCGGGGTGGGGGCCGCCTCGGCGGCGCTGCGCGCGGTGACCGAGGGCCGGTTGGAACTGCCGCTGTCGGCGCCGCCGAGCATGTTCAACGTGCCGATCGGCGGGGCGCGCAGCGTGGCGGTGGGTTCCTATCCGCTGGAACGCATTCACGCGGTGCGCAAGGCGACCGGCGTGACGGTCAACGATGTCGTACTCGCGCTGTCGGCCGCGGCGCTGCGGGCCTATCTACTGGAACACAATGCCCTGCCGGACAAGCCGCTCACCGCGATGGTGCCGGTGAACATCCGCGGTACCGCCGAACCCGATTCCGACGGCAACAAGGTCGCGGCGCTGCTGTGCAATCTCGGCACGCATCTGCCCGATCCGATCGAACGCCTGCAGACCATCAGCGCGTCGATGCGGCGGTCCAAGGAGGTGTTCGCCCAGCTGCCGCCGCTCGAGGCGATGGCGCTGTCGGCCCTGCTGCTCGCGCCGCTGCCGCTGGTGTTCGTCCCCGGCTTCCAGTCCCTGCCGCGGGTTCCGTTCAACCTGGTCATCTCCAATGTGCCGGGCCCGCGCAAACCGGTGTACGTCAAAGGCGCGCGGCTGGACCGCAACTATCCGCTGTCCATCCCGTTCGACGGCCAGGCCATGAATATCACCGTCACCAGCACGGCCGAGAATCTGGACTTCGGCATCGTCGGCTGCCGCCGCTCGGTTCCGCGGCTGGCCAGCCTCATCGATCACATCGAGACCGCGCTCAAGGATCTCGAACGCGCGGTCTTGTGAGGTAGCCCCCGACCGCCCATTTAGGGTGGTCGGGTGGATACGAAGTGGCCGGAACTGCGGGAACGGCGCCGGGTCGAGGAGGACGAGGCCATTCTCGCGCTCAATAAACCCGCCGGAATCTCGGTGACCGGGGAGCGGCACGACACCGATCTCGTGGAATTGGCGGCCGCCTGCGGCGAAACGCTGTATCCGGTGCATCGCATCGATAAGGTCACCTCCGGGCTGGTGCTGCTGGCCAAGGATCTCGGCGCGCACGGGCAGCTCACGCGGCAGTTCAACAAGCGCACCGCCGACAAGACGTATCTGGCCATCACCGCCTCGACCGGCCTACCCGACAGCGGAGTCGTCGAATTGCCGCTGAGCGTGGGCCGCAAGAACCGGGTCCGCATCGCGGCCCCGCGCGAGACCATCACCCGTGACGGCGACACCTGGACCGTCGACGAGCGAGATCTGCTGGCGGGCAAGAACTATCCCTCGCGCACCGAATTCCGCACCGCGCTGCGCACCGATACCCACACCCTGCTGGTGGTCCGCCCGCTCACCGGGCGGCGGCATCAGATTCGCGTTCATCTGGCCTGGATCGGACATCCCATCGCGGGCGATCCGCTGTTCGACAAGTCCGCCAGCCATCCCCGCACCTATCTGCATTCCTGGCGATTGCGGCTCGAGGCCCCGTGGCGCGCGTCCGGCGAACTCGCCCTGACCGCCGAACCGGATGCCGATTTCTGGCTCATCGGCGACGCCTCGGTCCCGAGATAGCGGTCACATCTTATCGTTTCGCCTCCCGCCTGCGGCCCATATACCCTGGTAGGGTGCCTGCGGGCATGTCGGGCGCAACGACGCGGTCCCCTCGAGAAAGCGAACGCCGATGATCTTGCTGGCACAGTTCAGCGATACCCACTTCGACCTGGGTGCGCGCAATTTCGAGCGGGTCGAGCGGGTCATGGGTTATCTGGCCGATCTGCCGCGCAAGCCCGACGCCATACTCGTCACCGGCGATATCGCCGACTCCGGCAAGATCGAGGAGTACGAGCAGGCCCGCGCGGCACTGCGAGCCGATGTACCGCTGTGGGTGCTGCCCGGCAATCACGACGACCGCGGTCATCTGCGCGAAGTGCTGCTGGGCGAATCGGCCTCGGGCGCACCGCTGAATCGGGTACTGCGGCTGGACGGACTGACCGTGGCGCTGCTGGATTCGACCATCCCGGGTGAGGGCGGCGGCGAACTCACCGAGGATACCTACGACTTCCTGACCGATCTGCTGAGCGAGACTCCTTCCGACACTTCGGTTCTGGTGGCCATGCATCACCCGCCGGTCCCGATGTACAGCACGGTCGTCGATCCGATCCGGCTGGCCAATCCGGCGCGGCTCGAAAGGATCGTCGCCGGCGACGAGCGCATCATCGGCGTGTTGACCGGGCATATGCATGCCATGGGCGCCACACTGTTCGGCGGTCGGCAGCTGATCGTCGCGCCCAGTGTCGCCTCGCAGATCGGCGGGGAGTGGGAGGTCGAGCGGCCCGGACAGGTTCCGATCGACTACGCGCCGGATCCGGCGCTGATCCTGCACAGCATCGACGGGCGGCGGCTCACCTCGATCCTGCGCGCGGTGCCGATGGGCGGCTGGCTCGGCGAGCAGCCCAACTGATCAGACCCGCTCTCTCCGGTAGGCCGAGGGCGTGGTGCCCGTCCAGCGCTTGAACGCGTAGATGAATGTCGACGCCTCCGCATATCCCAGCCGGATCGCCACATCACTCACCGAAAGCGGTGTGGCGCTGAGCATTTCCTCCGCCAGCGCCCGGCGCACCTCGTCCAGCAGCGCCCGATAGCTGGTCCCGGCCGAATCCAGATGTCGTCGCAGCGTACGCGTGCTCATATTGAGATCCTTTGCTACGGAGTCGATTCCGGGTGGCGCGGCATAGCCGTCGGCACCGCCGCGCGGCACCAGTCGCTCGCGCACCTCGGCGGCGATACCGGTGCGGGCGCGCCGCCGGTGCACCAGATCCCGGCACTGCGCCAGGCACATCGCCCAGGTGTGCTCATTGGCCTGGGGCAGCGGCTGGGTCAATGCCGCCGGGTCGAGGGCGAACAGATTCCGCGGTCGCCCGAACCGCGGCCGCAGCCCGATGATCTCGGCCATCAGATCGGCGTATTCCGGTTCTGGATAGTCGAATTCGGCGCTGGCCAGCCGGGGCCTGCGGCCGAGTAGATCGCTCATCACCTGGTGCATGGCCAGCACATCGCGTTCCACCAGAAATCGCCGCACGTCGGCGGGCACCTGCTCGTCGCGGATATAGGCCGTGAATTCGCCCGGTTCCGTGCGGATCTCCGGAATACAGAAGGTGAAGCTCAGTTCCAGATAGCGCATGGCGAATGAAATCGCCTCGCCCAGTGTGGGACTGGATACGCAGGCGAAACCGAAGATACCGAAGGTGGTGATGCGATAGCGCTGCCCGACCTCCACGCCGAGCGCGGGTCGCTCCTCGGCGAGTGCACGCACCAGATTGCGGATCACCGCCAATTCGGTGTGCGCGTCGATCTGCGCATCCGGATCGGCGAGCGCCCGCTCACCGAGCCCGGTGCCGCGCAACATGCGGCCGGTCGGAACCCCGTGTTCGCGCGCGTAACCGATCATCAGCGCCGCACTGGCCACGCCACGCGGAAAGTCCCAGTTCCGTATCCCAGGCTGCTGCACCGTCGCCATGGCCCGATTATGGCCGGAAATGTCGATTGTGCGTCAATTCCGCGCCGTAGCGATGATGCGATTCGCCGTATCCCGTGGACTGGCAGACTTGATCCGTGACCGCTCCACCCGACGTCGGCGATGTTCCCTCGACCCTGCACGGCCCGTTGCGGCCGATCGAACTCGCTACCGGAGCGGTGCTGGGTGGGGTGACCATCGGACTGGTGACCGTCGGATCGGTCGTTCCGGCGGCCGCCGCGCTGAATCTCATCGCGGCCGTGCCGTTCGGTCTGCTGGCTCAGCGCTATCGACTGCGGGCCACGGCCGCGGCGACCACGGCCGCCATGCTGGTGACCTTCGTCGCCGCCGGGCTGCTGCCCGCCGGGGCCCTGCTGGCCGCGGCCACGATCGGCGGCATCATCGGCACGGTCAAGCGGCGCGGGGGCGGTCTGCCCCTGGTCCTCGGGCTGTCGACCGGTGCGGGCCTGGTGTGGGCCGCCATTCCGGTCGGCCTGCTGCTGCTGTTCGGGACGACGCGCAGGCTGCTGTTCGACAATGTGCGCAATGGCGCGATCGGCTTCGCGAAGATTCTCGAGCGGCAGCCACAACTGGAATCGTTCGGCCGGGGCGTGGTCGACGTGACCGAAGTACTGTTGCGCTGGTGGTGGCTCTACATCGGCGCGGGCACCTTCATCGGAATCATCGTCACCGCACTGTTCTCCTGGTTCGTCCTCGGCTCGGTCCTGGACCGGCTGACCTGGCTGCCCGGCCGCGATCGGCTCGACGCGCCGCGCGACGACCGGCCGGTCGAACCGCTGCCGGTCACCCTGCGGCAGGTCCGCTTTCGCTATCCGGGCGCGCGCACCGACGCGCTCAGCGAGATCGACCTGACCGTGCGGGTCGGCGAATTCGTCGCGATCGTCGGCCACAATGGATCCGGCAAGTCCACGCTCACCCGGGTGCTGGCCGGGCGTCCGCCGACCGCGGGCGCGGTCGAGCGGCCCGGTTCGGCCGGATTGGGTCTGCTCGGCGGGACCGCGATGGTGTTGCAGCGCCCCGAGAGTCAGACCCTGGGCGTGCTGGTCGCCGACGATGTGGTCTGGGGTCTGCCCGCCGAATTGGCCGGACAGGTCGATGTGGCGGCGCTGCTGCGCGAGGTCGGCCTCGAGGGTTTGGACGGCGCCGAGACCGCGACCCTGTCCGGCGGACAGCAGCAGCGGCTGGCCGTCGCCGCGGCCCTGGCCCGGCGGCCCGCCCTGCTCATCGCCGACGAGGCCACCTCGATGATCGATCCGGACGGCCGCCGCGAACTGGTCGCCCTGCTGGCCGATCTGCCGAAACGACATCCGATGGCGGTCGTACTGGTCACCCATCACGAGGCCGATGCCGCGGCGGCCGATCGCGTGGTCCATCTGGCCGACGGTCGACAGGTGGACCGGCTGCCCAGTTGGCCACGGCCGGTCCGCGATCCGCGCCGGCGGCCGATGGGTGAGGCCCTGCTGGAACTGCGCGATGTCCGCCACACCTACAACCGCGGCACCCCCTGGGCCGCGCCCGCACTGCACGGCGTGGATCTGACCGTGCGCCGCGGCGAGGCGCTGCTCATCGTCGGCGGCAACGGCTCCGGCAAGTCCACCCTGGCCTGGATCATGGCCGGTCTGGTCGTACCCACCTCGGGCCGCTGCGAACTGCGCGATTTCGCCTCCGCACGGCCGGTGCACAAACGCATCGGCCGCGTCGCGCTGGCCTTCCAGCATTCCCGTCTGCAGCTGCAGCGCGAAACCGTCGCCGCCGAAATCGAGGATTGGGGCGGAAACGGCACCGGTACGGGCGCGGTCGGGCGCGCGCTGGACGCGGTCGGCCTGGATCGCGCGATGGCCTCGCATTCGGTCGAGGAGCTGTCCGGCGGCCAGGCCAAGCGGGTGGTGCTGGCCGCCATCGTCGCCAGCCGCCCGCAGGTGGTGGTGCTGGACGAACCGCTGGCCGGACTCGATCCGCAGGGCCGCGCCGAGGTGGTGGAACTGCTTGCGCGCCTGCGCGATTCGGGCCTGACCCTGATCGTCATCTCACACGATGTGGAGGATATGGCGGGCGTGTGCGACCGGACCGTCCAGCTGCGCTCCGGACGCATCGACGATCCGCTGGTCAGCGCGCCCCACGCCGATGATCGGATTCGCTACGCGACGGGAGATTCGCGATGAGTATGGTGCTGCTGCGCCAGGTCCCGGTCGACAGTCCGGTGCACCGGCTGTGGGCCGGAACCAAGATGATCGCCGCCTTCGCCATCAGCGTGGTGCTGATGTTCCTGCCCGCCTGGCCGGTGCTGGGCGTGATGACCGCCTTCCTGATCGCGATCTTCGCCGCCGCCCGGCTACCGCTGGGCACGCTGCCGCGGTTGCCGTGGTGGTTCTGGGGGTTGATCGCATTGGGCGCGCTGGTCACCGCGCCCGGCGGCGGCGCGGCGCTGCTGCGGTTCGCGCAGACCACGGTGTTCACCCTGATCCTGCTGACCGTCTCGTTCATGATCGCCTGGACCACCCCGATGGGTGAGATCGCCCCGGCGCTGGCCAGATTGGGCGCGCCGCTGCGCAGGCTGCGGGTGCCGGTGGACGAATGCGCCGTGGTGGTGGCGCTGACGCTGCGCGGACTGCCGCTGCTGCTCGAGGAGATGCGCGTATTGCGCGCCGCGCGGCGGCTGCGGCCCAAGACCGATCTGCTACAGCGCGCCACCGACAACCAACTGGTCGACATCCTGACCGCGTTCATGGCGGTATCCACTCGTCGCGCCGGGGAATTGGGTGAGGCGATCACCGCGCGCGGCGGCACCGGCCAGCTCACCGCCCGTCCGAGTGCGCCCGGGCGCCGGGACGCACTGGCCCTCGCGCTGGTGTTCACCGTCTGCGCGGTATCGGTCGCAATCACTTTGATCTGGTAGAGCAAACTTACCGGTCCGGCGAAACACGCTGCGATAACCCGAATTTCATGGGCTATCCGCCCCCAGTAAAGGTAGGGTTACATTCGAGAGTTGGCCGTATCTCGGCCACGCGGTCCTCGGGGTGGTGAGAAGTACAAGAGGGGGGTGAGTCAGTTCGCCCTGCGCGCAATCTCTCCGGCGGTTCGACCGCTCGTTGGAACCTGATGAAGATTGGAATATCGCGATGAATCTGCACAAGCTCACTGCCGCCGTGGCACCGGCGGTCGTGGCCGTGACCCTCGGGGCGGGTACGGTCCATGCAGACGCGGGCGCACCCGAGGTGCGCTATGAAGCCAAGTTGGTGGGCAATGTCGTCGAGACCACACTGGACGGTGGATACTTCCAAGTGGCCGGCGATCAGCAGACCGTAGCGATCAAGGACACCACCGGTAACACACTGGTGACCCTACCGCTGTCGTTCCGACAGGACGGGCTGGAATACCCTCTCGCACAACAGATCAGCGATTCCGGACGCACCCTGGATCTGACCGTGGTCAAGGACGCGGCCGCGGCCCGCCCGGCCCCGGCGCTCACCCCGGTGGCGTCGAATGCCGAGAATCAGCGCGCCATGGACGCATTCGCCACGCAGTTCGGCATCGCGACCGCCATCGGCGGTTTCATCGGCACGGCGATCGGGGCGGTGGCCGGGGCGATCATCGGGTTGAGCGTACTTCCGATCGAACCCGCGACGATCATCACCGGGGCCGCGATCGGCGGCATCATCGGCACGCTCGTGGTGGGCGGCCCGACCCTGATCATCGCCGGGATCGATCTGATCAACACCCTCACCGCGGCGCCGGGTACCACCAAGTGGATGGACAACACCGGACGCTGAGCGAAAAGCGCCCGCCCGCACCCGAATTCAGCTCACCGGCACCCGGGTGCGGGCGGGGCGCCCGCGAAGCGATCGGACAGGAAGTTCATCCCGCCCAGGAATTCACCGACGGCCCCGCCATTGTGGGTCGGGAACGGTGAGTGCACGGCGGTGAGGGTGGCCCCACCCGCGCAGTAGCGATCGACCAGCGCCGAGAAACCCGGCACGGGAATCACATCGTCGGTGGTGCTGTGATAGAGGTACAGCGGCGCGTCCGGAACCGCCGCGCCCAGTTCGTTGACGGCCGTCGCCTCGCTAAAAGCCGGACTGGCCAACACATTCGGAACCGCCGCGAAGTCGTCGACGTGCGCGCCCACATATTTCGGCACCAGATCCGATCCGCACGCGGCCGCATTCTCCGCCAGCGCGGCCCGGCCCCGATCGTTGAGCAGATCGGCCAGACCCGTCTCGGGTTCGTTGCGGGCGAGGCTGAGCAGGATCAACATGGCCAGACCGGCCTGACCGCCGCCGTCGACCCGCCGGGCGATGGCGGGAATATCGGCCGGGACGCCACCGGCGCTGACACCCGCGAACACCACATCCGGAGCGTAGGCCGGGCGCAGCTGCGCGGCCCACAGCGTGGCGAACGCGCCGCCCGAATAGCCGTATGCCCCAATAGGACTCGCCGCGGTGATCCCGGCCGGACCGAAGGCCCGCGCGGCGCGAATGCCGTCCAGCACGCCGTGCGCGGCGTTCACGCCGTCGAAGAAGCGCGACCGCGGACCCTCGTAATCGCTGACCACCACGGCCCAGCCGCGGCGCAGCGTCTCGATCAGGAACGGCACATCGATCACGGTGTTCACCACGCCGAGATCGCGTCCGCCGCGCAGGGCGTAGGACGGTGCGCAGCGGGTGCCCAGACTGTCCTCGGGGATCTGATACGACAGCAGCGGGCGCGGGCCCGGCCAGGGCAGCGGCGAAACCAGCACGGTCGCCACATCGGCGACCGCGTTGCCCCTGGAATCGGTTGTTCGGTAACGCAATTGCCATGCCGAAACCGGAATCGGCAAACCGAGCAAGGCGATCGAACGCGATCCGAGGACGGCGCCATCGGGCCGAGCGGCCAGATCGGCGGGCGCGGCGTAGAACGGATCGTCGTCCGGGAACGGAATATCGGCCCGGGCAACGGGTGTCGAGATCGTGGCCATCAAGGCTACGACGCCCAGCGCCAGGGCCGTACTCGCCCGCCGGGCCGTCACCGCCGCGGCGAACCGCGCACCGGGACCACGCTCACCGGCCGGTTGACCGAAAATAGCTGCGCCGCAAAGCTTCTTCAGATACGCCAATCGAGGTAGCCCGGATCCCATCGCGACCTCCCGCGTCCGTTATCGGAAAATCACGGTATCTCTGCGAAAGACCCAGGTCAACGACCGCGAGGCTGATTTCGCACGATTGCGAAGATTTGCCGCCCTTCCGTAACCCGCAGTCAGCCATCGTTATCCGCCCCTTACCACAGGTAGATTGGCGAAGGTCACTGCGGCGAAACGGAGGCAGGCGTGCGGCACGGCAACGGGCTGGATATTCCGGAGGACCTCGGCGAGTTGTGCTCGCCGAACCGAATGGCCTTGATCGTGTACGACATGCAGGTGGGTGTGCTGACGCAACTCGACGACGGTCAGGAGATCGTCGAGCGGGTGGCGCGGCTGGTGGAGGCGGCCCGGCGCGGCGGCTATCCGATCATCTACCTGCGACACATGTTCCTGCCCAAGCGGCTCAGCGGCCGATTCGCATTGCGGATGGCCATGGCCTGGCAGGGCGTCGATTCGGTCGAGCAGGTCACGCCGATTCTGCAGCGCGACACCGCGGGCTTCCAACTGGTTCCGCAGTTGCGGCCCGGTCCGGACGAGATCGTCTTCGACAAGACGAGTATGTCGGCCTTCGAGGGCACCCCGCTGGCCTCCACGCTGCGCGATCTGGGCATCGTGTCCTATGCGATCGCCGGTGTTGCGCTGGAGATCGGCATCGCGCCGACCGTCACCCACTCCACCGATCTGGGATTCATACCCGTGGTCGTCGAGGACGCCTGCGGCGGTAAGGATAAACCGGCCATGGCCCGCGCGCTGGCGGATTTCGACTTCCAGGGCCATGTCGTGCGAACCGATGTGGATTCCCTTGTCCCACTGCTGGAGAAGGGTTAATCCGAGGACGGGATCCAGGCCGGGTGCCACATGCGGCCGGATTCCGTCCAGTTCATATAGCGGACGGTGCCGACCAGTTTCGGGGTGACCCAGACGGCGTCCTTGCGCTCGTCGGGGGTGAGGTCGTTGTCGAACGGGGTCGTCTTGCGCTCCAGGCGATGCAGGCGCGCGGCCAGTTCGGCCATCTCCTGATCGCTGAAGCCGGTGCCGACCCGGCCGACGTAGAACAGCCGCCCCTCATGTCGCACACCGACCAGCAGGGAGGCGAATTGCCGTGAGTCACTGCGTCGATAGCCGCCGACCAGCACCTGCTGGGTACGCCAATTGCGGGTCTTGACCCAGGCGTGGCCGCGTTTACCCGGCAGGTACACCGAATCCCTGCGCTTGGCGACCACACCCTCCATACCGTGTTCCTGGCTGTAGCGCAGCGCATTCGCGCCCGGCCCGTCCAGCCGCGGCGGCACCACCAGCGAGGGCGCCCGCCCGGCCAGCGCCTCCAGGACGCGGCGGCGATCGGAATAGCGTTTGCGCAGCAGCGATGTGCCGTCCAGATACAGCACGTCGAAGGCCACGAATCCGGCCTGGGCCGCATCGGCCTGCAGCAGGCCCAGATTGGCGACGCCGTGATCGTCGAACACCACGGCCTCCCCATCGAGAACCACACTGTGCCCGGACAATTCGCGGCCGAGCGCGGCCACGCGGGGATAGCGGCCGGTGACGATCAAACCCTTGCGGCTGCGCAGTGTGACCGCGCCGTCGGCGATCTCGGCGATCAGCCGGAAGCCGTCCCATTTCGTCTCGAACGCCCATTCGTCGTCGTCGAGGATCGAGACGTCGCCGGGCGTGGCCAGCATCGGGGTCAGTCCGCGCGGCAGCTCCACCGGCCCGGATCGGCGGCCGGACCGCTCGCCGTTCTCGGGTTCGGCCACGGGTTCGGACTTCATCAGATGCATGAGCCAGTTCTTGCCGTCGGTCTGGATCAGCGCGTAGCGGCCCTCGACGCGCTCACCGTGCAGCCGAACGATGACCTCGTCCGCACGCCACTTCTCGGTCTCGTAGGTGCCGGTGTCCCAGATCGTCATCTCACCCCCGCCGTACTGACCCCTCGGGATGCTGCCGTGGAAGGTGAGGTACTCGAGCGGATGATCCTCGGTGTGTACGGCCAGCCGGTTCTCGTCGCTGGAGGTCGGCGGGCCCTTGGGTACCGCCCAGGACACCAGCACCCCGCCGCGCTCGAGCCGCAGATCCCAATGCAGCCGTCGCGCATGATGTTCCTGGATGACGAAGCGATTGCCCTCCCCCGTGCCGGGCGGTCCGGGCGGCACCGGTTCCGGGGTGCGGGATGCGTCGCGCATCGAGCGATAGGTGCGCAGCGGATCCGAATCCTGTTGCGTCACGGGCGGATCCAGTCCGTCCAGCGCGTCGCCGTATTCGCGCCAGCGGGCGAGAACCTCGTCGAAGGTCAAGTGCCGCAGGCGTTTGCGATCCTCGATCTCGTCCCAGGTGCGCGGGGCGGCGACCGTCGGATGGGTTCGGCCGCGCAGTGAATAGGGCGCGATGGTCGTCTTGGCCGGATTGTTCTGGCTCCAGTCGAGGAAGATCTTGCCCGGCCGGGCCGCCTTGGCCATGGTCGCGGTGACCAGATCGGGATGCAGGCGTTCCAGGCCGGTGGCGAGCTGTTTGGCGACGGTGGACGCGCCGCCGGGGCTGAGCTCGCGCTCCAGCGGCACGTAGATGTGAATGCCCTTGCTGCCGCTGGTCACCGGATAGGCCCGCAGGCCCGCGTCGGTGACGGTATCGCGGATCCACAGCGCCACCCGGGCGCAGTCGGGCAGACCCATATCGGGTCCCGGATCCAGATCGAAGACCAGCCGGGTGACCGGACCCATCTCATCGCCCGCGAAACGCCACTGCGGCACATGGATTTCCAGCGCCGCCTGCTGCCCGAGCCAGGCCAGCCCGGCCACCGAGTCGATGACCGGATACACCACCCGGCGATCGGAGTGTTCGACCTGATGGCGGTGGATCCACTTCGGCGCGTGCGCGGCGAGATTCTTCTCGAAGAACGACGGCTCGTCGACGCCGTTGGGCCAGCGCTTGCGGGTGACCGCGCGCCCGGCGATATGCGGTAGCAGCGCGGGGGCGATGGTGGTGAAGTACTCGATGACCTCGCCCTTGGTGGTGCCGGTGGCCGGATACAGCACCTTGTCGAGGTTGTTCAGCTCAACCTCGATACCCCCGAAATCCCGGCGGGACACCATATTCGAAGTCTAGAGGCAGGCGCCGACAAGGACAGGCCGCTCGCGTCGCGAACGGCCTGTCACCGGGGGAAATCAGCCCTGCGGAGGGGCGGGCGGTTCCGGTGCGGGCGGCGGCGGGGTCTGCGGCTGGTCCTTCTCGGGGATGGCGTTCTTGATGGCGTCGGCGCCCTTTCCGATCTGGTCGGAGTACTTGCCCCCGGTCTTCTCATTGATGAACCCCCCGGCCTTGTCCACGGCGCCGTGGACCTTCTCCGCATTCTCGGAGGCCGCCTCGCGACCCTTCCCGACCAAGCCCTTCAGCGTATCCATCAAGCTCATCGGCCCAACTCCTCACTAATCGGTCTTCGTCACAGCCTTTCGGACATCTTCCCACCACCGGACCTGCGGTGATACCGCATTGACATCGATACGCTGACCGGGCAGCGGCACCGCGACCTGCGTTCCGGCCGCCTTCGCCGCGGTCAACAGCCGCTGCACCGGCTCCGACCAGCCATGGAACGCCAGGTTGAAGGTCGCCCAGTGAATCGGCACCAGCAGTCCGTAGCCGGGATCGCCGGCGCAGACATCGCCGTGCGCCTGGACCGCCTCCTCCGGATTCAGGTGCACATCCGGCCAGTGCACGTCGTAGGCCCCGATGGGCAGCAGGGTCAGATCGAACGGACCCGCGGTCTCGCCGATCTCGGCGAAAGCCTTGGTGTAGCCGGTGTCGCCGCCGAAATAGACCCGCCGGGTCGGCCCGGCGAACACCCACGACGCCCACAGCGTGGTGTTGCGGATCAGGCCCCGACCGGAGAAGTGCCGGGCCTCGGTGCAGGTGATCACCAGATCACCGGTATCGGGGCCGATACCCGTGAGGCAATACGAAGCGCCCCAATCCAATTCGACGATCCGCCGCTCGGGCACCCGCCACTTGCGCAGATGCGCGCCGATTCCGATCGGCACCACGAACGGCGCGTCCTGCGAACGCACCAGCTGCCGCACGGTTTCCCGGTCGAGGTGGTCGTAGTGATCGTGGGAGATGACGATCGCGTGCACCGGCGGCAGCTCCGACAGCGACACCGGAACCGGATGCAACCGCGTCGGTCCGACCACCTGCGACGGCGAAACCCGTTCGCTCCATACCGGATCGGTGAGGATGCGGTAGCCGTCCACCTCCACCAGCGCCGAGGCGTGGCCGTACCAGGTGACCGCCAGCGTGGCGGCCCGCTCGGGCACCTCCGGCGTCGCGAGCGGGATGGCATTCGGCGGTCGTCCGACATTGCGTCGGGTCAGGGCCGAAAGAATAAGCGACACAGCCGATCCCGGTGCGACCTGAGTGCTGGGCTCGGTGTTGTGGAACTGTCGGTTGCGATAGCGCGCCGAGGCGACCGCGACGGGCGCGATCGCCGAGACCGAGGCGCCCATGGCCGAAGGAATTCCCCAGGCCGCCCGCACGATCCAGGTCAGTCCGACCGCACCGGCGGCACCGACTGCCGCCCGGCGCGCCAGGCCGAACGCGGTATTTGCAGCTCCCATCATCGCCCCTCGAATTTCGCCGCGCGCTTCTGTTCTCGGGCCGCCCGCGCCTCCTGCGCGTCGGCGCTGGACCAGGCCGCCGCGAGCGCGGCCACCTGATCCGGGGTGTCCTCACCATGGCTGCCGTCGTCGTTGAGCACCAGTTTGAGATGCCGTAGCGACAGCGGGGCCAGTTCGGCGATCGACTTCGCCCAGGCCTGGGCGTCCTCGACGGCGCCGAGCCGGTTGGCGTAGCCGAAAGCGTAAGCGTCGGTGGCCGATACCGGCTCGGCCCCGAGCAGAATGGTGCGCGCCGGGCCGCCGCCGATCAGGGCGCTCAGCCGCCGGACGGTCCAACCGTCCACGGACAGGCCCAGTTTCGCGGCGGGAATCGCGAGGTAGGAGTCGGGGGCCATTACGCGCAGGTCCGCGGCCAGCGTCAGCTGTACGCCCGCGCCGAAGGCCGCGCCGTTGATCGCGGCGATCACCGGAATCGGCGTGGATTCGATGGTGTGCAGCAAGTCCAGCAGGCCGCCCAGGAAATTCTGCGAGTACACCCCGTCCAGATCGGCGCCCGCGCTGAAGATCGGTCCCTGACCGGTGAGCACGATCGCCCGGGCCGTCGCGGCCGCCTCGGTGACGGCCTCGCGCAGCCGGGTCACCAATTCCTCGTTGAGGGCGTTGCGGCGCTCCGGGCGCTGCAGTTCGATGGTGATCACATCACCATCGCGGCTCACTCCCAGCATCTGGCCTCCCCAGTAATGCGGTGTCGGTTCCCTTCACTCTATGCGGCGTAAGGTTGCTTACCCGCACCCGACGCACCCCGCGTAGGGTGACGTCGGTGACGGCACCCGATTTCGAGATCCTGGTGATCGGCGCCGGCCAGGCCGGATTGTCGGTCGCCTACCATCTGCGACGCCTCGGATTGCGGCCCGCGCAGGACTTTCTCGTGGTGGATCACGCCCCCGCGGCGGGCGGCGCCTGGCAGTTCCGCTGGCCCTCGCTGACGCTGAGCACGGTCAACGGCGTGCACGATCTGCCCGGTATGACATTCGCTGAAACATTGCCGGAGGGTTCGGCGGATGTGCCCGCCGCGACCGCCGTGCCGCATTACTTCGAGCTGTACGAGAAGCGCTTCGAACTGCGGGTGCGCCGCCCGGTATCGGTCCGGGTCGTCTGCGACCGCGCCACGGTGAGCACCTGTCCGCAGGCGGAGGTCGACGGCCTGCTGCATGCGGAGACCATTGCCGAGGAAACCGAGACATCCACCGCCGCAACAGATTCGGACCGATCGCCGGATGACGATATCCGGGTGCGCGGGATCATCAATGCCACCGGCACCTGGGACAAGCCGTTCATCCCCTACTATCCGGGCGCGGAGACCTTCGCGGGCCGTCAGCTGCATGCCCACGACTACCGCAGCGCGGACGAATTCGCGGGTCGGCATGTCGTGGTCGTCGGCGCGGGCATCACCGCGGTGCAGCTACTGGACGAGATCTCGCGAGTGACGACCACCACGTGGGTGTCGCGGACCGAACCACGTTGGCGGGATGGGCCTTTCACTCCCGACGTGGGTCGGCGCGCGGTCGCGATGGTCGAGGACCGGGTGCGCCGCGGACTGCCGCCGCGATCGGTGGTGTCGGTGACGGGTCTGGCGGTCGACGAGCGGGTGCGCGCCGCCCGCGCCCGCGGCGCGTTGGACTGGCATCCGATGTTCCAGCGCATCGAACCCGATGGGGTGCGCTTCGCCGACGGAACCCTGCAACCGGCGCAGATCATCCTGTGGGCCACCGGATTTCGCAGCGCTCTCGATCATCTCGCACCGCTGCGGCTGCGGAGCCCGGGCGGCGGGATCACCATGACAGGTCGGCTGGCCACCCAGGTCGCCGCCGACCCCCGCATCCATCTGATCGGATACGGACCCTCGGCCAGCACCATCGGCGCCAACCGCGCGGGGCGGGCGGCGGCGGTGGAGCTGACCGAATACCTCGGGCTCAGTTGATTTCGAGCGGATCGCCGCCGATGCGGGTGTCGTTGTCCAGGGCGGCGATGCGCTGCATCTGTTCGACGGACAGTTCGAAGGAGAACACGTCGAAGTTCTCCTCGATACGCGAGGGCGTCACCGACTTGGGAATCACGATATTTCCCAACTGCAGATGCCAGCGGATGACCACCTGCGCGGGCGTGCGTCCGGTCTGCTGCGCGATCTCGGAGATCACCGGATCCTTCAGCTCCGCGCCCTGCCCCAGCGGACTCCACGCCTCGGTCGCGATGCCGCGCTCGGCATGGAAGGCGCGCAGTTCGGACTGGGCGAAATACGGGTGCAGCTCGATCTGGTTGACCACGGGGACCTCGCCGGTCTCGGCGATCACGCGCTCGAGATGGTCGGTATTGAAGTTGGAGACGCCGATCGAGCGGATGCGGCCCTGGGACTTCAGTGCCTGGAACGCCCGGAAGGTGTCGACGTAGCGATCGCCTGCGGGGCACGGCCAGTGGATCAGGTACAGATCCAGATAGTCCAGGCCGAGTTTGGTCATGCTCTCGTCGAAGGCGCGCAGCGTCGAGTCGTAGCCCTGTTCGGAATTCCACAGCTTAGTGGTGATGTAGACCTCGTCGCGAGGCAGCCCGAATTCGGCGATGGCGCGGCCCACTTCGGCCTCGTTGCCGTAGATCGCGGCGGTGTCGATGCTGCGGTAGCCGACCTCCAGCGCCTTGGTCACGGCGGCCACGGCATCGTCGGTCGAGACCTGGAATACACCGAAGCCGAGCTTGGGAATCACGTTTCCGTCGTTCAGGACGACAGAGGGTGCGGCGCTGCTCTCGCTTTTGAAGGTCACGTTCCGACGGTAGAAGCGCTGGGCCGACCGGTCAAACAACCCGGTCAGTGTGTTAGCTCGGCCTTGACAGATCGTTGGGTTTTTACAACACTATGTTGTGTGAGTCCGGTGAGAAGGGGAGAAACCCTACCGATCTACAACCGCATCGCCGTCCTACGTGCCGAACATCGCATGACCCGGGCGGCGCTGGCGGAGGCGGTGAACGTCAATCCGCAGACGATCGGCGCGCTCGAGCGCGGCGATCACTATCCGAGCCTGGATCTGGCCATGCGGATCTGCGAGGTGTTCGGACTGCCGATCGAGGCGGTTTTCGCGCGCACCGAATTCACACCGCTGTCGGCCGAGGTCTACGCCCGGCCGCGGCCGACGGGAGAAGAACAGGAAGGACAGCCATGACCTACGCGAGCACCGGTCTGCTCGACCGCTATCAGAGCTATCGACTACGGCGCTGGGAGGCGCAGGGCCGCCGCACCGCGGGCATGCTCCCGAGCTGGCGCACCCGCGAACGCCGACGCGTACTGGTCGTGGTGGTCGCCGCGGCCATCGGCACGCTGTTCCTCACCGGCCTACTGTGCGCCTTCGATCTGCGCTGGGCCCCGCTGATCTGGGCCCCCGCGACGGTGATCTTCATGCCGGCCTGGGCGATGCTGCGCATCGCGGCCGAACGCCTGGACAACGCACCCACCCAGGCCCTCGACGAAATGCAGATCGAACAGCGCGACGCCGCCCGCTCGATCGGGCTGGCAATCACCCAGTCCTTCACCGTGATTCCGGTCTTCTATCTGATCCTGTCGGGCGCCTTCTTCCCGGACAGCAACGCCTTCCACACCGCCTACGCCGGCGGCGCGATGGCCCTGGCCGCCCTGCTCGCGGGCGGCTGCACCCCGGGCATGATCCTGGCCTGGACCCGCCCAGACCCGGACCCTGAGCCCTGACCGGCACCATCCCGGCACAATCGGGGGGCATGCGGAGACAGCGGGCCGCCTTCGGCGCGGTCCGGCTGGTCGGCGGCGCGAACCCCACAACACCGACAGTGCGCCCCTCCGACGCGATCCGGTGTCCGGCGGCACGAACGCCGAAAGGCCGATACGGGCCGCCTTCGGCGCGGTGCGGCTATTCGGTGGCGGGGAGGCCGAGGCGACGGTAGCGGGCCTGGCGGTTGGCGCGGAGTTCCGGGAGGGGGCGGCGGGTCAGGTCGGCCAGTTCGGTCGCGATGGCCGCGACCATGCGGTGGGCGAAGTCGGTGGGTTCGTCCGCCGCGTCCGGGTGTTCGGCGACTATGCGGTCCACTATTCCGTCGGCGAGTAGGTCGGTGGCGGAAATGCGTTGGGCGGTGGCCAGATTCGGGGCGTGGGCGATATCGCGGTGGACTATGGCGCTCGCGCCCTCCGGAGGGAGCGGGGCCAGCCAGCCGTTGGTCGCGGCCAGCACTCGGTCGGCCGGGAGCAGGGCCAATGCGCCGCCGCCGCTGCCCTGGCCCAGCAGCACCGAGATCGTCGGGGTGTCCAAGGTGACGAGATCGGCCAGGCAGCGGGCGATTTCGGGGGCCAGGCCGCGTTCCTCGGCCTCACGAGACAGGGCCGCGCCCGCGGTATCGATCACCAGGACCAGCGGCAGCCGCAACTCCGCGGCCAGGTGCATACTGCGCCGCGCCTCGCGTAATGCGGCCGGGCCCATGGTGTTTTCACCGTCGCGGCCCGAGCGATCGTGACCGAAGATCACGCAGGGCTGCCCGCGCAGGCGGGCCAGGGCGTGCACCACGGTGCGATCGGATTCGCCCTGTCCGGTGCCGCTCAACGGAACTCGATCCGTCGCCCGACGCAGCAGGGCGCGAATGCCGGGGCGATCGGGACGCCGGGACGCCAGCACCGACTCCCAGGCCGATAACGGCGAAACAGACTGAGCGCCAAGCGATTCGGCCGAATCCAGTGCGACGGACTCGCTGTCGACCACATTCAGCACCCGATGCACGATCCGCCGGAATACCGTGATCGACACCACGCCGTCGACAACCCCACTGCGGTAAAGGTTTTCGGCGGTCTGCACACCGTCGGGAAACTTGCGCCCATAGAGCGCCTCGTACACCCGCGGACCGAGGAATCCGATCAGCGCACCGGGTTCGGCGAAGGTGATGTGCCCCAGCGATCCCCACGAGGCGAAGACGCCACCCATCGTCGGATGACGCAGATACACCAGATACGGATATCCGGCCGCTTTGTGCGCGGCGACCGCGCCCGCGACCTTGACCATCTGCACGAAGGCGATCGTGCCCTCCTGCATGCGGGTGCCGCCCGAGGCCGGTGAGGCCAACAGTGGCAGACCCAGTTCGGTGGCCCGCTCCACGGCCGCCACGATTCGCTCGGCCGCCGCGACCCCGATGGATCCGGCGAGAAAGCCGAATTCACAAGCGATTACGGCCACGCGCCGACCACGCAGGAGCCCCTCACCGGTCAGGACCGATTCATCGGTACCCGCCCGGCGCTCGGCGGCGCGCAATTCGGTCCCGTAGGCGTCCGACGCGCCGATCGCCAGCGGTGGGCGATCCCAGCTCACGAACGAGCCGGGGTCGAGCAGTCCGTCCAGCAGCCCTCGGGCCGAGATCGTCACGCGCGAAGCCTAACCGGCCCACACCGCAGCCCCGGAAAGCCGCCGCGGTGTCGGCCGGTTCAGTAGCCCTGTACGACCTTGCGCAGCGCGTATTCGGTGACCGAGACCAGCGCCTGCTTCACCGGCTCGCGGCGACGGGCGTCCATCGACAGGATCGGCACATCCGCCGGAACCGCGAGGGCCTGGCGGATGTCCTCGAGCGGGTACCGGGGCGCATCGTCGAACTCGTTGATGGCCACCAGGAAGGGTAGGCTTCGCGCCTCGAAGTAATCGACGGCGGCGAAGCTGTCCTCCAGCCGACGGGTGTCGACCAGCACCACCGCGCCGATGGCGCCGCGGATCAGGTCGTCCCACATGAACCAGAAGCGATACTGGCCGGGCGTACCGAACAGATAGAGCACCAGATCATCGGCGAGGCTGATCCTGCCGAAGTCCATGGCCACCGTAGTGGTGGCCTTCGTCGGCACCGCCGCCAGGCTGTCGACGCCGACGCTGGCATTGGTAACCAATGCTTCGGTGCGCAGCGGAACAATCTCCGAAACCGCACCGACCAGGGTCGTCTTACCCACACCGAAGCCACCCGCGACCACGATCTTGGCCGAGGTGGGCTTACTGGTGCGGGTATCGACCTGGGCCGTCGAATCAAATACGCCGGAGTCCACTGAGAACCCTTTCGATCAGCTCGCGACGTTCATCGTCGCTCGAATCGTCTTTCAAAGTCGCCGAAACTTTCACGTGGCCGGCCTCGATGAGGTCGGCCACGAGTACTCGGGCCACCCCGATCGGAATACCCAGCCGGGCAGCCACTTCCGCGACAGACGGCGATTCTCTGCACAACTCCACGATTGACGTCTCGATGTTGGTGAGTTCGAACTGCCGCTCGAGGGCGACCGGATGCGATGCGACGAGCGCCTCCAACGCCAGATCCACCTTCGGCCGCGTGCGACCGGAGGTGAGCGAATACGGGCGTACGAGGCTTGGCTCGCTCCCCACGCGCTGGTTGTCTATGTCCATCCCGCCATCAGGAACCCATCGTGACGCGAGGTGTGGCCTGAACTGTCTGGCCTACTCGCTCGACCAACAACGCCATCTCGTATCCGACCTGTCCGATATCGCAGGACGTATTGGTCAGCACCGCGAGATAGGAGCCGTCGCCGACCGCCATCAGCAATAGGTAGCCGTGCTCCATCTCGACCACCGACTGCAGCACCGTGCCGCCTTCGAAGAGATTCGACACACCAACCGAGAGGCTGGCCAGTCCTGCGGTCACAGCCGACAGCTGTTCGGCACGGTCGACGGGCAACTGAGCGCTCGCGGCCATCAACAGACCGTCCGCCGAAACCAGCACGGCATGAGCGACGCCCGGAACCTCGTTGGCGAAGTTCGAAACCAGCCAATCCAGCTGACGGTTCGTACCACCTAGATCGGGGTTCATCGGTCTCCTTTATCTCCGGTTAGGTTCATTGCTCTCATTGCGCGGCCATCCCGGACGCCCTGCTGGTGACGACTCAGACTTGACCTGATGGATTCTGGGTCACGACGGGGTGCGCGGTCGGCGTTTCCGGTAACACCACCCGGAACGAGCCGGTTGCCGGGGTCACGCTGTGGCAGTCCGGCCGCGGTTCGCTTCTCGGGCTGTGTCTCCACGGCCCGCCGAGCGGCTTGCCAGCCTTCATCACCCGGTGATTCGAAGGCAGCGGCCACTTGGGACCGGTCCGGATTCGGATCGGACAACCACGCGGACATCATCTCAGCGAAGATCGGACTGTCCATAGAGGCCCCGGAATCGACCGTCGGCTGCAGCCGGGTCTGGAAGAACGAGGCCGTCTTCTGCGGATTCGACCGGAAGCTGTGCCGCCCCCGCTCGCGCCCCTCGCCCGCATCGCCCGACGGCTGTTCGGCCGCCGGAAGTTCGGGCTTGGGCAGGCTCAATCCCGGTGTCGGCGCGGGCCGCGGCGGCAGGCCGGCGCCCGGCTGACGCTGCGGCAGACCCTCCACGGCCGAATGCCGCGGCGTCGACCCGGAATCCCGCTGCGGCAGCCCGTTCCCACCCCGCTGCGGCAGCCCGTTGGCGCCCGGCTCACGCCGCGGCGGCAGCCCGTTGGACGAATCCCGCTGCGGCAGCCCGGTCGCCCCACGCTGCGGCAGGCCGGTGGCACCCGCCCCACGCTGCGGCAGACCGGTATCGCTCGAACCACGCTGCGGCAAACCGTTGTCGGTCGATCCACGCTGGGGCAGACCGGAATCGGAAAATCCACGCTGCGGCAGACCCGAATCGGTCGAACCACGCTGCGGCAGACCCGTATCGGAAGGTCCACGCTGGGGCAGACCCGAATCGCTCGAACCACGCTGTGACAGGCCGCTGTCGGCCGAACCACGCTGCGGCAAACCGGTGTCGCTCGAACCACGCTGGGGCAAACCGGAATCAGCCGAACCACGCTGCGGCAAACCCGAATCGGTCAAACCGCGCTGCGGCAGACCCGAATCACTCGAACCACGCTGGGGCAGGCCGGAATCAGCCGAACCACGCTGCGGCAAACCCGAATCACTCGAACCACGCTGCGGCAGGCCGGAATCAGCCGAACCACGCTGCGGCAAACCCGTATCGGACAGACCACGCTGCGGCAAACCCGAATCGGTCAAACCACGCTGCGGCAAACCCGAATCACTCGAACCACGCTGCGGCAAACCGGAATCCCGCGATCCACGCTGCGGCAGACCGGAGTCATTCGACCCGCGCTGCGGCAGGCCCGAATCGCCGGAACCACGCTGCGGCAGACCGATCACACCCGAATCGCGCGACAGCGGATCCGAATCCGTCGAACCACGCTGCGGCAAACCGGAATCGCTCGAACCACGCTGCGGCAGACCGATCACGCCCGAATCCCGAGCCGTCAAAGGCGAATCCGCGGAACCGCGCTGCGGCAGGCCCGTCGCGCCGGCATCCCGCTTGGGCAGGCCGGTCGAGCCAGGTTCGCGGGACGGCAGGCCGGTCGAACCCGCGTCACGTGACGGCAGGCCCGGGCTACCGGTATCCGAGGACAGACCCGTGGGCGCGGACTCCCGCTGCGGCAGACCATTGGCCCCGCGCTGCGGCAGACCACCGGCACCCGGTTCGCGCGCCGGAACGCCATTGGCGCCGGGCTGGCGCTGCGGCAGACCACCGGCCGCCGAGTCACGCTGCGGCAGACCGCTGCTGCCCGGCTCCC
>NZ_BDBS01000048.1 GCF_001613105.1 Nocardia pseudobrasiliensis NBRC 108224
TCGCGGTTTCGGCGATGGTGAGTTCACCGAGGTCGCCGATATCATCGCGACGGCGTTGAAGGGTGACGCCGATGTGGCCGCGTTGAAGGCCCGGGCCAGCTTGCTGGCCCAGGACTTCCCGCTCTACGACGGACTCGAGGACTGGAAGCTCCTTTGATCCCGTCCGGCGAAAAGGCTCGCGAAATCCGCCGAATATAGGCTCGCCCCCCTGCCGTAACATGTTCCGGCGACACCTGGCAACCCGTGAATTGTATTGGCGCGCATGGGTGGAATGCGCGGTCGTGAAGTCTTGCGGAACCCTACTCTCAGGTGGAAGAATTTATTGGATCCCGGATACCGATCCACGAATTGATCGGTATCCGGAGTGATCCGACCGCCCCCGTCTCGACGTTGACCAATGCGTTGAGGCGTGGTCGAAGGGGGAATCTGTGGACATTGATGCCTTTCTGTCCGAACCCGGGCGTAGCGATGCGACCAATGATGTTCGTAAGTTGATCGACAGACTCGAAATTCAGTACATCTACGTACAATTCGTATCGGTCACCGGCCGAATCGTAGGCAAAGGCATGCCCGCCTCCCGATGGGAGGACCTGGCGACCCGCGGCGTCCAGATGGTGTACGGGGCGGTTTCCAATGTCGCGACCGATCGGCGCGGCCGCTACCTGGGCTACGGGCCCGAGGCGTCGGAGCTGATCGCGATACCGGAACCGGAGACCTTCGCCCAGCTGCCGTGGGACGGCCGGGTCGCGCGGGTGTTCGCCCGGCTGTTCCGCAATCGGGAGGAGATCGAAAACCCCGGCGCCGCACTGTCTTCGGACTGTCGCGGAAATCTGGCCCGGCTGCACGCCGCCTTCGCCGACCGGCACGATATGCGGCTGCGGGTAGGCACCGAACCCGAAATGATGTGGCTGCGCCGCGATGCCGACAACGCGCTGGTCGGCGTGACGAAACCGTATTGCTACCACGTGGATCAGCTCGAGGAATTGCGCGACATCAGCCTGCGTGTGCTGAACTACGGCCGGGCAATGGGTTTGGACATGATCCAGGGCGACCACGAGGACGCACCGGGTCAACTCGAGTTGAATTTCCGCTTCGACGATCCGCTGCGCAATGCCGACCGGCTCATCACCTATCGCCAGATCTGCCGTCAGGTCGCCCGCGAATTCGGCGTCATCGCGTGTTTCATGACCAAACCCTTCCCCGGACTGTCGGCGTCGGGCTGCCACCACAATCTGTCGCTGTGGCGCGGCGGCGACGACGAGCCGATCGCGATGGACCCCGAGACCACCGCGCCCGGCGTGCGACACCACCGCACCGGTGGGGTGAATCTGCTGACCGACGGCCGCGCCGCGGGCGCGAATCCGCAGCAGCTCAGCACAATCGGGCAGCGCATGGTCGGCGGGCTGGTGGCCCATCTGCCCGGGCTCACCGCGCTGGCCGCCTCGACGGTGCATTCCTATCGCCGCATGTGGGACACCGGGTTCTGGGCTCCGCTGACAGCGGGCTGGGGTTTTCAGAACCGTACCTGCGCTGTCCGGGTATCCGCACCCGATCGCGTCGAGTATCGCGCCGCCGATTCGATGGTCAACCCGTACCTGATGGCCGCGGGCCTGCTCGCCGCGCTGAGCGACGGCCTGGACAACGACCTCGATCCGGGGCCCGCGTCCAGCGCCAACACTTACGACAGCGCACCCGACGCACAACACCGGCTGCCGATGAATCTCGGTGCGGCACTGGCGGCAATGGATCGCGACCGAGTCGTGCGTTCGGCGCTGCCCGGCGATATGTACCGCGTCTACACCGCGCACAAACTCGATGAATGGGAACGATTTCTGGCCACGACCAGCGAGTGGGATTTCGACTTCTATCTCGACTACGTGTCGTGACCCGTCCATACCAGAGGATTACGATGGCGTCATTGATTCGGACCGAACTCTTCGGCACCCTACCCGTCGACCGCTTCGACGACGATCCGGTGGTCATGCTCCCCGGCAGATCCACGGCCGATCTCCCGCCGGATATCGTCACCGGATTATCGGAGCTGGCAGCGGATTTCGAAGATCTGGCCGACGACCGGTGGCTACAGACCGAATACGCTTTCCGCAAACGCCGATTCAGCCTTTTCTCGGCCGACACCGTCGCACATCGGATCGAACAGCTCGAGCACCGAGCCTTCTATCAGGAGGCCGAGGTCAATCCGTACGCGGGCGGGTTCGAGCGCAAATTCGAACCGCTGGCCGAACGAACGACCGAGAACCCCTTCCTGCATCAGCTGATGTGGGATGTGCTCGCGGTACTTCCGCAGTCGCGAGTCAGCGCGGCGCGCCACTGGGAGATCGGGGTACATCTGATCCGGATCGTGGCATTGCCGGACAAGCCCGGATATCCCGCGCCGGAGGGTATGCATCACGACGGGCACGCCTTCACCTCGATCTCCTTGATCAATCGGGTCGACGTCTCGGGCGGGCGCAGTCTGTTCGCCGATCTGGACAGCGTGGTGTATCGCAAACTCGAACTGGAGACGCCGATCGATACGGTGGTGTTCGAGGATCCGCGCTGCCTGCACGATGTGACCCCGGTGACGGTGGCCGCGGGCGCGGCCGTCGCCACCCGCGACGTCTGCGGGTTCTCGCTGAACCCGTTGCCGGCCCGATGACCGAAGCCGCCACCGACCGGATACCGCGACTGCGGGCGGCGGGAACCCATCTGCTCGTCGACCTCATCGGCGCGAGCCGACTCGACGACCCCGAACTGATCGAGCGGGTGCTGCGCGACTGCGTGCGGGCCACCAATGCCTCGCTGCTGTATATCTATGTCCACCATTTCGGCGGCGCGGGTGGGGTGACGGGAGTCGCGGTGCTCGCGGAATCGCATATCAGCATTCACAGCTGGCCGGAATACGAGTTCGCCGCGGTGGACATCTTCACCTGCGGCGCCACCGACCCGGAAACCGCGATCCCGGTGCTCGAGGCCAACTTTCGGCCCGCACGCGTCACCGTGCAGTGGTTGAAACGCGGTCGCGCGGCGTTCATCGCCGACGGCCGCCCCGCTCGGAAGGAAACATCATGACGGAGACCGGGATTCGCCGCGAACTCATGCGACATGTGTACGAGGACATCTGGATCGGCGAACTCTGGAACCACGGCGATCCGGCGGGCGGCCGCGTGCTGTCGGAACATTTCTTCGACCACCGCCCCATCGACGCCTTTCCGAATACGAAACACGGGCACGTGGCCATGGCGATCGACTGGAACCAGGCCTTTCCCGACTTCCGCTTCGTCATCGAGGACGTACTCGTCGAGGGCGACAAACTCGTTGCCAGATACAACTCCTCGGGAACACATACCGGCGTGCTGTCGGGCATCCCCGGGACCGGACGCACCGTATCGCTGTCGGGGATCGACATCATGCGCTTCGACGCCGAGGACCGGCTGGTGGAGTGGTGGCACAACGAGGATATGTACGGTCTGATGCGACAGATCGCGGGGTAGCACATGGACCAGCGCCGATACTTCGAACAGCTCGACGCCTCGGATCCGCTGCGGGATATGCGAGCGCTGTTCGATCTACGCGACGATCGCGTCTTCTTCAACGGCAATTCGCTGGGTCCGCCGCCGCGAGCGACCGCGAATCGACTCGACGAGGCCCTGCGGCTGTGGCGCGACGATATGAACGCGGGCTGGTGGGACCACGGATGGCTGCGACTGTCGACGCTCACCGGCGATCGCATCGGCGAGATCATCGGCGCGGCGCCCGGCCAAGTCGTCGTGGGCGAATCCACCTCGGTCAACCTGTTCAAATTGCTGTGCGGCGCAATGGAATCGCAATCCGGGAGCGAACGGTCGGTGATTCTCACCGACCCGGACAACTTTCCCAGCGACCTCTACATCGCCGACGGGGTCGCGCGATATGTCCAGCGGCAGGCGACCGTGCGCCGGACGCCCACCGACGAGATCATCGACCACATCGACTCCGATGTCGCGGTGGTAATGCTCAGCCATGTCGATTACCGCACCGCGCAACTGCTTCCGATGCGCCGGATCAACGAGCGGGCACACGAGGCCGGAGCGCTGGTGCTGTGGGACCTGTCGCACAGCGCGGGCGTCGTCCCCGTCGAATTGGACGCCGCGGGTACCGATCTGGCGGTCGGTTGCGGGTACAAATACCTCAACGGCGGGCCCGGCGCGCCCGGGTACATGTACGTCGCCCATCGGCTGCTGCCGCGCTTCGAACAGCCGATCACCGGCTGGCTGGGGCATACGCGACCGTTCGACTTCACCGCGGAGTATCGACCGGATGCCGGAATCGCCCGCCTGACGACCGGATGTCCGCCCCTGCTGAGCCTGCTGGCATTGGACGAGGGCGTCGCGCTCACCGCGCGGGCCGATCCGGTGGCCGTACGCGCCAAATCGGTGGCGCTCGGCGAGAGCTTCATCGCGCTGTCGCGGGCCCGGCTGGCCCGCTACGGTGTCGAGGTGACCGGACCCGCCGACAGCGCGCAGCGCGGTAGTCATGTCTCGCTGCGCAGCGCACAGGCCGAGCGCCTCGCGAAAGATCTGGCCGCCCGCGGATTCCACCTCGAGCTACGCCCGCCGGACCTGCTGCGTTTCGGGCTGGCGCCGCTGCACATCCGGTATGTCGACGTGTTCGACTGCGTCGCCGCGATGGAAGAACTACTCGCCGAGTCCGTCCACGGCGGCCCGCGGCGGTGATGGTGCCGCCGACCGACATCGCGACGCTGCCCGGATCGCGGCGACGCTGGCTGGCGCTGGCGGTCGTGTTGACCGGACAGTTCATGGCGTCGATGGACACCACCGTCGGCAATATCGCCGCACCCTCGATTCAGCGGGATCTGCGGATCGAACCGGGTACCGCCGCGCTGGCGGTCGCGGCGTACACGCTCACCTACGCGAGCATGCTGATCACCGGTGCGCGACTGGGTTCGGACCGAGGTAGGCGACGCCTGTTCCTCATCGGGATCACGGTATTCACGGTGAGTTCCGTCGCGATCGGTCTCGCGCCGGACGCGGTCGTGCTGATCGGCGCGCGCGGTGTCCAGGGAGTGGGCGCGGCCATGGCGGTGCCCCAGGCGATCTCGTTCATCCAGGCCGATTTCACCGGCGCGGCGCGGACGCGCGCCCTGGCGGCCTACGGGGCGATGATCTCGATCGGCGCGACCACGGGACTGGCCATCGGCGGCGCGCTGATCAGCTGGGATATCCTCGGATTGGGTTGGCGGATCGTCTTTCTGGTGAATCTGCCGGTGGGGATCGCGGTGCTCGCCGGTGCCGCCCGGCTGCTACCGGAGATCGAGATCTCACCGCGGCGACTCGACCTGGCCGGGGTATGTCTGCTGACCGTGGGCGCGGCCGCGATCACCGGCGCGCTCGCGCTCGGCCCCGACGCCGGTTGGACCCGGCCGGGCTGGGCGGTCGTGGCCCTCGGCGTCGCGGTGCTCGCGGCGTTCCTCGCGTGGCAGCGAATCCAACTGCGGCGCAACGGGTCCCCGCTGCTCGACCTGAGCATCATGGCGGTGCCGGGTATGCGGCCCGGGCTGATCGCCCTGCTGCTGTCGTGCACGACCTACACCGGTGTGCTGTTCTGTGTGGCCGCGGACCTGCAGGACCAATACGGGCGCAGCGCCGCGGCGGCCGGGCTCGCGCTCGCTCCCTTCGCCGTCGGGTTCGGAATCGGTTCGGCGCCAGGATCTCTCGTACCGCACCGGCGACACCTCGCCCTCACGATCACCGGCCTCGGGGTGCTCGGCGGCAGTCTGATTGTGCTCGGCATACTCGATCGTGTCGTATCGACCGCCCCGCTGCTGGCGGTGGCCGGATTCGGTTACGGAGCCTGCTTCACGCCGCTGCTCGGATTGACGGTGGCGCACGTGCGGCCCGACCAGGTGCCCGACGCCACGGGAATCGCCACCACCACATTCCAATTCAGTTTCGTCCTCGGCGTGGCCGCCTTCGGCAGCCTCTACAGCTCCACCACCCTCGCTCACACGCTGGTGATCATGGGCGGGGTCGCCTGCGCCTCGATCCTCCCGGCGGCAATGATCAGCCCCGTGAAAGGTCTTGGGAGACAGTAGCGGTGCGCAGCGGCGCGCCGACGCGGTGCAGGTGCCGCAGCGTCTCGCGGTAGGAGGAGATCAGCCCGGTCTCGTGATACGGCACGCCGATCTCGGCGCAGAAGCCGCGGACGATCACCTGGGCGCGACGCAGATTCGGGGTGGGCATGCTCGGGAACAGGTGGTGCTCGATCTGATAGTTGAGTCCACCGAGGGCGAGGTCGGTCAGCACGCCGCCGCGGACATTGCGGGAGGTCAGCACCTGTCGGCGCAGGTAGTCGGGGCGGTCGTCACCGGTCAGGGTCGGCATGCCCTTGTGGTTCGGTGCGAAGATGCAGCCGAGGTACAGACCGAACAGCGCCTGATGGACGATCAGGAACGCGAAAGCCTTGTCGACGGACAGAATCGTGAACAGGGCGGTCGGATAGGCGACGAAGTGGGCGAGCAGCAGCGCCGCCTCCCACCCGCGATGTTTGATCGAACGATTCCCGAGCGCGCGAACGCTGGACACATGCAGGTTCACCCCCTCCAACATCAGCAGGGGGAAGAACAGATACGCCTGCGCCTTCCCGACGAGGCGGGGCAGACCACGGCTGGCCCGCGCCTGCCGCTGTGACCAGACCAGAATGTCGGGCGCGACATCGGGATCGAGTTCCTCGTGATTCGGATTGGCGTGATGTCGCGTGTGTTTGTCCTGCCACCACCCGTAGGCCAGGCCGATACCGGCATTGCCGACGATGCGGCCCACGAGTTCGGACGGCCGCCGCAGCCGCCAGACCTGGCGATGCGCGACATCGTGCAGGACGAGCGCCACCTGTGCGAACGTCACGGCCATGAACGCCGCGACCAGCAGCGTCCACCACGAATCGCCGACCAGGAACAGCGCCGCCCAGCCGCCCGCGAAACCGAGGCCGACCAAACCGAGCCGCACGGCGTAGTAGCCCGGACGCCGGTTCATCAGTCCCGCATCGGAGATTCGGCGCAACAGGCGCGCGTAGTCGGGTTTCACCGCTGGTGTCGTCATCGGCCGAAGCTATCGAGCGAATTCTCGCCCGGGGTAGTCCCTGGGTATGACGGGGAATCGAATTCCGATGTGTTAGAACGCCTCACGATTGACTGCGCGGGTGCGTCGTGGGAGCCTCGGGCTTGTGCGGTGCGTGCGGACCGGATTCGATCGCTTCGCCGCCGATGGCTATCGGCTGGTGGCGGGCAAGAAGTTCGGGATCATTGCCAACCCCACCGCGGTCATGAGCGATCTCACCCACGAGGTCGATGTCATGCATGCCGCGGCGGAGGTGAACCTGATCGCGGTATTCGGCCCCGAACACGGTTTCCGCGGTGTCGCGCAGGCCGGGGGCGGGCAGGGAACCTACGTCGATCCGAGGACCGGACTGCCGGTCTACAACCTCTACGGCGGCGACCTGGCCGATATCGTCTCGCTGATACGGCAGTCCGGGGTCGAGGCCCTCGGCTTCGACATCCAGGACGTCGGGGCCCGGTTCTACACCTACATCTGGACGATGTATCTCGGCCTGACGGCGGCCGCCGTACTGGGTATTCCGTTTCTCGTGCTGGATCGGCCCAATCCGGTGGGCGGTATCGAACCCCGCGGCCCGGTCCTGCATCCGGCCCTGGCGACCTTCGTCGGTATGAAGCCGATCTGCCAGCAGCACGCGATGACGATCGGTGAATTGGCGCTGCTGTTCAACGATCGGTTCGTCCCGGACGACGCCGGAGGTCGGCGGGCGGAGCTGACCGTGGTCCAGATGAGCGGCTGGCGACGCGGCATGTACTACGACCGAACCGGGCTGCCCTGGGTGCTGCCGTCACCGAATATGCCCACCCCCGACACCGCGCTGACCTATTCCGGGCTGGCCCTGTTCGAGGGCACCAATCTGTCCGAGGGCCGCGGCACCACCCGACCGTTCGAGCTGATCACCGCGCCCTACATCGACTACCGCTGGGTGGACGCGCTGAATTCCGAGCTGGCGGCGAATGGGCTGCGCGGCAGCAGATTTCGTGAGGAGTACGTGCAGCCCGCCTTCGACAAATACGCGAATGTGGTCTGCGGCGGGGTGCAGTGCCACATCACCGACCGGAACTGCTTCGACGCCATCAGAACGGCGGTGGCCATGCTGGTGACCGCCCGTCGCCTGTATCCCGGCGACTTCGGCTGGCAATACCCGGGGCGCGACGCGACCTGGGTGGACAAACTGTCCGGCTCGGCTCGGCTGCGCACCGCGGTCGACGCCGGGAAGGACACCGCCGCGATCGTGGCGGACTGGCAGGACGAGCTCGGCGAATTCGCCCGGCTGCGAAGGGAATACCTGATCTATCGGGAAGACGGCCCATGACATCGCAACAGGTCACGGTCACGACCTCCGGCGGTCGCACGCTGCGGGAGTTGATTCCGCACACCGGCCCCGCCCTGCGGCACGGCACCCCCACGCAGGCCCGGCTGCTGGCCGCCTACGCCGATAGGACTCCGATCGACGCCGCGGCGGGACTGCGACCCGGAACCGGCGAGAACGGCCACCCGATGTATCCGGGTGAGACGGTGATCGCCGGACGCGACGGCGTGATCGTGGAATTCGCCGCCGACGGCTATGCCCTGCTGTACGCGAATCATCAGGGCGACCCGCTGCCGCCCGATCAGCGCATCGCGACCACCGTCGACACCATCTACGACTTGGCCTCGCTGACAAAGCTTTTCACCGCGACCGTCGTGGTGCAGCTGCTGGAGCGTGGCCGACTCGCACTCGCCGACAGTGTGGCGACGTATCTGCCGGACTTCGCCGCACAGGGCAAGAGCGACATCACGATTCTCCAGCTGCTCACCCACACCTCCGGGCTGCCTCCGGATCCGAGCCCGCCGCTGTGGACCTATGCCACCCGCGGCGAGATGGTCGCCGCGATCCTGGCCACCGCGCCACAGGCTCCCGCCGCGACGACCTACCTCTACTCGGATCTGAATTTCCTGACGCTGCAACTCGTTTCGGAGACGATCACCGGGACGACGCTGGACGTGCTCGTGCGCGACGGCATCACCGGTCCGCTGGGAATGGCCGATACGATGTTCAATCCACGGGCCGCGCTGCGGCCGAGGATCGCGGCCGCGGAGTATCAGTTGCAGCCCGATCGCGGGCTGGTCTGGGGTCAGGTGCACGACGAGAATGCCTGGGCGCTGGGCGGAGTGGCCGGGCATGCCGGATTGTTCTCCACCGCATACGATTTGGCGATCTTCACCCAGACCATTCTGAACGGCGGCTGCTACCGCGAACACCGGATCCTGTCGCGTGATTCGGTCCTCGCCATGCTGACCAACTACAACCAGGCGTTCCCGGGCAATGATCACGGCCTGGGATTCGAGCTCTATCAGCACTGGGAGGCCGGGGCGCTGGCGACGCCGTATACGTTCGCGCACACCGGTTTCACCGGCACCTCGCTGGTCGGCGACCCGACCACGGGAGCCTTCGTCGTCCTGCTCACCAATCGGGTCCATCCGAGTCGCGACTGGGGTTCCACCAATCCCGCGCGCTGGGCGGTCGCCCACGATATGGCGCGCGCGGTGGCGGTCCGGCCCGCCACCGATCGCCGCGCATGGTTCGGCGGAATGGCCGACCGGTCCGGTACCGCCCTGACGCTGCCGATCGCGCTGCCCGCGGCCGCCCGCCTGGAATTCGGGCTCTGGTACGACACCGAACCCGGTTCCGACTTCGTCTTTCTGGAGGTCTCCGGTGACGGCGGCGCGAACTGGCGGCAGATTCCGTTCCGGATCACCGGCGATCGAGTCGATGTGACCACGCCGGGGCGGGTGAGCGGATACGAGGGGCGGCAGTGGCTGACGGCGTCGGCCGAACTGGCGGGCTCGAGCGGATCGGTACTACTGCGCTGGCGCTATCTGACCGATCAGCTCTATCACGGCCGCGGGGTCTACCTCGAGGCGATCCGAATAACCGCCGGTCATCAGCCGATCTTCGACACTCGAATCGACAGTGACGCCGCGAAACTCGTCCTCGACGGGTTCACCGAGACCACCAACTGAGGCCGAAGTCATATTGTTCGAAGTATGGACCAGTCACGAAGCGCCGCGGAACTGATCGTGCAATGCCTCGAGAACGAGGGGGTCACACATGTGTTCGGCATTCCCGGCGAGGAGAACATCCGGCTGGTCGACGCGCTGTCGCGCTCGTCGATCCGCTATGTCCTGACCAGGCATGAGCAGGGCGCCTCGTTCATGGCCGAGATCTACGGTCGGCTGACCGGGCGGGCGGGCGTGTGCTCGGCGACGCTGGGGCCGGGGGCCATCAATCTGCTGCTGGGCACCGCGGACGCCACGACCAATTCGACGCCGCTGATCGCCCTGTCGGCGCAGGTCGGACTCGACCGGTACTTCAAGGAGTCGCATCAGGGCGTCGATCTGGTGTCGATGTTCGCGCCGGTTACCAAATGGTCGGCGCTGGTATCGCTGCCGGGCGCGGTGCCGGAGATGTTGCGCAAGGCGTTCAAGCTGGCGCAGACCGAGCGGCCCGGCGCGGTGTATCTGGCGGTGCCGGAGGATGTGGAGCAGGCCGCGGTCGGCGACGCGTTGACGCCGTTGCCGCTGAACGTGCCTCGCTCCGAGGAGCCGTCGCCGGAACAGGTGAATCGGGCGGCCGCGGTATTCGCCTCCGCGCGCAATCCGATCGTGCTGGCCGGACACGGCGCGGTGCGCGGCGCTGCGGGCGCGGCGCTGCGCCGGTTCGCGGAGGCGCTGCGGGTGCCGGTGGCCACGACCTTCCACGGCAAGGGCGTCTTTCCCGACGATCATCCGCTGGCACTGGGCGCAGTCGGATTCATGCGCCACGACTATGTGAACTTCGGATTCGATCAGGCCGATGTCATCGTGGCCGTCGGCTACGAGTTGCAGGAGTTCGACCCGGTACGGATCAATCCGGGCGGCGACAAGAAGATCATTCACATTCACCGTTTCCCGGCCGAGGTCGACGCCCACTACGACGTCTCGGTGGGCCTGCACGCCGATATCGGGCGCAGTCTCGACGCGGTGGCCAAGGCGGTCGGGCGCACCTTCGACGCCCGCGGTGAGGAGCGCATCCGGGCCCTGCTCGCCGACGAGCTGGCCGCCGGAAGCGTGGACGACCGGTTTCCGCTCGCGCCCGCCAGGATCGTCGCCGATACGCGAGCGGCCCTGGGCCGCAACGATATCGTGCTCGTCGACACGGGCGCGCTGAAGATGTGGATGGCCCGGCTGTACCCGACCTACGAGCCCAATACGTGCCTGATCTCCAACGGCCTGTCGACAATGGCGTGGACGGTGCCCGGTGCGATCGGTGCGAAGATCGCCCGGCCCGAGGCCAAGGTCCTGGTCGCCACCGGCGACGGCGCATTCCTGATGAACTCGCAGGAGATCGAGACCGCCCTGCGGCTGCGCCTGCCGATGACCATCCTGATCTGGGTCGACGACGCCTACGGCTTGATCCGCTGGAAGATGGATCTGGAGATCGGGCGCGACACCGATACCGAATTCGGCAACCCCGACTTCGTCCGATACGCCGAGAGTTTCGGTGCCGTCGGCTATCGGATCGAGGCGGCCGAGGATCTGCTGCCGACCCTGCGCACCGCCCTGGCGGCCGATACGGTGTCGGTGATCGCCTGCCCGGTGGACTATTCGGCGAATCTGAGTCTGATCGAATCGCTGGGCGAGCTCGACGAATCGCTGTCGTGATCGGCGCGGGCGATCAAGTCCGTTAAGCAGTACCTAATAAGGATCGCCGAATTCCGCTTCAGATCACGATTCGGCAACGCCTTTTCTTTGCCGAGGCGATAGGCTCCCGCGAGAACGGCTGCCCGACGCAGGTTTTCATGCGCGGTGACGGCCATTGGCAGGAAGCGGCCGAGTCCGGTCGTGCGAGGGAAAGGCCGAACAGAATATGCGAGGCGTGACTGTGCGCAAGGGGCGGGAAAGACGTGCGCGGCGGCGGGCCGGATGGCTCGGGCGATCCGCGGCGTGGATGGCGTTGGCGCTGCTGGTGCCGTTCGGAGTGTCGGTGGCCGACACCGCCACCGCCTCGGCCGCGCCCAGTCCGGCGGGCACCGACTTCTGGGTGACCTCGCCGACCATGGGTCCGGTCAAGAATCGAATCTTCCGCGCCGCCGACGGCAATACCGGTCGCGTCGTGTACGCGCTCGACGGGATGCGCGCCGGGCAGGATCTGTCCGGTTGGGAGATCAATACCAATATCGTCGACGCGCTCACCAAGGCGAATATCAATGTGGTGATGCCGATCGGTGGGCAGTCCAGCTTCTACGCCGACTGGAACTCGGCGAGTTCGTTCTTCGGTATGGCCCCGTCCGGCGGCGCTCCGGGCGGGCCGGGCATCACTCAGGTCGCGGCCGGTGGTCCGGGTAAGAGCTACCGCTACACCTGGGAGACCTTCCTGACCCAGGATCTGCGCAACGCGCTGAAGGAGCGACTGGGTTTCAACCCGGTCCACAACGGCGTCTTCGGTTTGTCGATGGGCGGCAGCGCCGCATTGACGCTGGCGGCCTACCATCCGGACCAGTTCAGCTTCGCCGGTTCGTACTCCGGCTACCTCAACAACTCCGCGCCCGGCATGCGAGAGGCGTTGCGCGCGGCCATGATCGACGCCGGCGGCTACAACATCGACTCGATGGCGCCGCCGTGGGGCGCGGCGTGGCTGCGCATGGACCCGTTCGTATTCGCGCCGCAGCTGAAGGCCCACAACACCCGCCTGTGGGTCGCCGCGGCCACCGGCATCCCCGCCGCGGGTGATGTGCACAGCGTCATGGACGTCATCCAGGGTGTGCCGCTGGAAACGTTGGCGCTGGCCGGAACCCGCGCCTTCCAGGTGCGAATGATGACCCTGGGCGCGGACAACGTCACCTATGATTTCCCGACCGTCGGCATGCACAACTGGCGCAACTGGGAGTCGGAGGTCTACCGCATGATCCCCGACCTGTCGGCCCATATCGGCTGACCGCGGTCGATCGCTCGGTGCCGCGGCCCGGGCAGCGAATCGCTGAAGGCATAGGTCCGCACGGCATCGGCGATCGCGCCCGTGTTCACGGTCAACGCGGTGTCGTCGATATTGGCGGTCGTATCGCAGGACCGGTGATAGCAGGAGTCGTACGGGCGGTCCGCCTGACCGCCGAACAGACGCTGTTCCTCGGCGGTCTTGATGCCCTCGGCGCCGGTGAACAGGCCGCCGATCGGAATCCCGGCCCGCAGGAACGGGTCGTAATCCGAGCGGCCGTTCAGCGGCGCGCGAACGTGCGGCAGGTTTCGCGAGTCGTAGTATCGGGCGAAATTTCGCTCGATCTCGGCGGAGCCGGACGGTCCGGCGCTGCCGTCGCGGATCTTGTACGCGAAGTTCGGGGAGGCGATCATGTCGAAATTCAGATAGAGGCCGATCGTGGCACGGTCGGCCTCTGACAGGTTGGACACGTAGTACTTCGAGCCGAGCAAGCCGAGTTCCTCTGCGCCCCACCAGACGAAGCGAATCCTGTTCTTCGGCTGGGCGGTGGCCATTCGCAGGGCGACCTCGAGCAAACCCGCCGCGCCGGAACCGTTGTCGTTGATGCCCGCCCCGGCGGACACCGAGTCCAGATGCGCTCCCGCTATGACCACCCTCTCCGCGTCGCCCTGCCTACTCTCCGCGAACAGGTTGTAGGTGGTGCGGGTTGCGCTCCCGCTCTGGAATTCGAACGCCTGCACAGTGACTCGATATCCGGCGCGGCGTAGCGCCGCGGAGACGTACTCGCGAGAGGCGGCGTCACCCGATGTACCCGCGGCCCGGGTGCCGCCATTGGCGTCCGCGATCGCCTGGAACTTCGCCAGGTGCTGCTTGATATCGCGGGTCGGGATCGTATCGGGTGGCGCGCCCGGTTCGGCGTACGCGGACTCGGCCAGTACGCACGTCAGGGTGAGCGATACCGCGGCGACCGCGAGGAGAGCGCGGCCTGCCATGGCGCGGAGGGGGTTACGGGGCATACCGGAAGTTAAGGGGCGATGTCGACTCGGTGAAACCTCGACGCGATCGATGTGGTAGGGGATTGAATTATCCTGCGCGCCTGGCATTTCCAACCGTGGCCGCGATTCGTCTGTTTTGGCCGCCGACAGAGGCGTCCGATGTCGCGATCGCAACGAATGCGTGATGGTGACATCGTCGCCGACGCCCAATGGCGCGACTGTCACCACGCTCGGATACGAGCGGTGTCGCCGGGGTCATGGTTGAGAACACAGCCTGCCCGGCGATGCCGCGCCGAGCGGTTCTAGTCGGCGCTTTCGCGATTTTCGAGTCCGACGGCCGTCCGCAGTTCCCGGCGATCAGCCGCGGTGTCCTCGCCCACGGCCGCCATGAGATCGGCCGATCCCGCGGCGATGGCATCGAGCTTCTGCTGAACCGCGGCATCGGAACGCTTCTGGGTCGGTCACCCCGATCGAGGGCGCCCACAGCACGACGATCAATACGCACAGACAGAAGAACCACGCCTCCGACACCCGACTGCCGACCGCGGTGGCGAACCGGTCGAAGATCGAGGGCTGCCCGCTGGCCTGCGACGGCATGACGGGGTTCTTGCGGTGAGAACTGCTGCCGATCACGCCGACCTGGACGACCGGTCGGGCAGCCGCGGGGTCGTCCGCGCGGTATCGGACAGCCCCAGCGGTTCCCGCGACAGCTCGAGCAGCTCCCCGACCACCGGGATGTGCTGATGCGGTCGCAGTTGAGCGCGCAGGTCGGTGATGGCGGTATGGGTGCGATGGGAGTGCAGGCGGGTGTGCTGGTGCAGGGCTCGGCGAATGGCGGCGCAGGCCTGATCGATTTCGCCGAGGGCCAGATGGGCCGCGGCGACCCGGGTCAGGAACAGCGTGTGGTCGCGACTGTAACGGGTTGTGGCGTAATGGATCTCGTGGGCGGTGGTGAAGTGGCGCAGGGCATGACGCGGCTGGCCGAGGTCCAGGGCGCACGATCCCGCGAGCATCTCCAGCTCCGCGTCGGTCATCCAGTACGCCCAGTCCGGATCGTCGTCGTGTGCGCCGCGCGCGAGCTCGGTGCGGGCATTGTCGAGCGCCCGGGCGCAATCGCGTTGGCCGTGCGGGGTTTTGGACAGGGCGCGGGCCTGCCGGGCGTGCAGGATGGCGCGCACCCGGGGAGTGGTCCGGCGCCGGGTCTGATCGAGGGCGGTGCGGACGAGATCGACCGCGTCGTGCGGATTGCCGATGGTGTAGGTCTGAATCGCCATGAACGCCAGCGCGTTCGCGCCCGCCTCGGCATTGTCGGCGGTGGCCGAAGCGCGCAACGCGGTGGCGTAGAAGGCTTGCGCGGCCGCGTGCAGTCCGGTGTCGAAATGCAGCCAGCCGCAGAGGCGGGCCGCCTCGCTGACGAGGGTGTACAGTCGCCGCCGGGTCGGTTCGTCGTGGTCGGTCTCGCGGGCGAGGACGGCCAGTAGCTGGAGTACGTCCGTCGCCAGATTGCGTAGGACCGTGCCGCCGAGAGCATCATCGAGGCGGCGAATTTCGGCCAGTGAATTGGCAAGTCCGGCCAGCAGCCCATCGGTGGGCCGCGCCGCGGCGCGCGGCGCGCCCTGTTCGATGCCGCCCGCCCAGTTGTGTGTCAGCGCGGTCAACGAGGCGCCCGTCACGATCAGGAAGGCGCGTCGATCCATGGACTCGCGCCACGCCGCGGCCTGGATCGCCGCCACCGTCGCCTCCGGTGTCCACGGGGCATCGGTGAACACCTGATCATCACTGGACAGCGCTAGGAAAAGCCATGCGGGCCAACCCAATTCGCGCACAGCGTGTTCGGGCACCCCGTGCAGGTCGGCCATCGCCAGCTGCGCGGTCAGCTCGGGAGTCGATATGCCGGACTCCCAGCGCGTCACCTTCTCCCGGCGCACCGCCATCGAGCCGTAGCCCAGGGCGCGATGACGCTGGTCCAGGCGACTCAGATATGCGGTGGCCGACAGCCCGCCCATTCGGGCGCGCAACTCGGCCAGCGGATGACGATTGGTCTGGATACCCATGGTGCACACTCCACCGGTCACGAACTCACCGATACAGCTTTACCGTGCTGGCCACGGACTTGGGGAGCGCGCCCGTCGGGGGAGGCAACACGAGGCAACGTCCGAGCGCACCCCCGCGCACATCGACTGTGGTTACATTCGAAATGTCGTTTTCATCGTTTTCTCGCATCAGGATGTGGGGTCGCTCATGGCGATGCCCGAACCGGCGGCCGCTGAATCGGGGACTTTCCCATCGCCCGTGCCGTCGGTGTCCACCACTCCGACCGACCGTAATGCGGCACGGGGTCGGTTTCGGAGGATCCACCCGCGGGACCGGTCGGTCGCAACCGTGGCCCAGTCAGCCCAGCTCCGGCTGCCAGAACTCGAACCGCGATAGAGCACAGGAGAATTCGTATGGCTCCCACGAAGATCTCGAGGATGACCCACACCAAGGGTTTGGGAATGCGGCGGGCCACCGGCCGCCAACTCGACGGGCAAACCACCGCACGCGTCCTCCGCAATTGGATTGCGGCGCGGGACGCGGACAGCAAATATGTGGAACTGATCAACGAGTTGGGCGCACTGGTCACCGAGCGACACGCGCGTGGCAGAAAGCTCTGGCACCTCGATCCGAGACCGTCCGACAGTGCGCAGGTGGAACGAATCCTGGCCGATGAGTCCGCCAGCGGCGCACGCCGCGAAAAGGCGGCATCGCGCCCGAGTTCGTCATGGCGCGGCGGGTACTGGCAACCGGGCGTCAGTCCCTGGACCGGGATCGCCGACCTCGACGAGCTCTGGTATCTGACCGATATCATCCGACTGGGCGAGGTGATCGAGCTCGGCGCGCCGCAGCGCGACCACAGCAAAGGCGATACCAAGATCGGCGGCTATTCCCTCGAGCTGTCCCCGGGTCGCCTCGGCGGCTGCTACGTCTCGATACCGAGCGGAAACGATTTGATCTGGGATGCGACCGTCGGCTATTACCTGCTCATCGGCGGATCGCTGGGTTACGAAGCCGAACGTTGCTACGCCCTCGGCACTTTGGATTGGATGACAGCGGCCGTCGATTGGTTCCGGTACACCTCCGCCGACGACGCCGCCTGGCTACTGGACAAGCATCGCGCCACCGCCGAGACCGGCCGGGGAGTCGTATTGCGCCGGGAAATAACCATGTCCTGCGAGGAAATGCTCACCAATGCGATCGGCAGTTCGTTCCCACGGCATCGATCGACCGAACCGTTACATCGGGTCTGCGCCGCGGACGATGTGCTGCACGAGTTCGTGACCGTCCGGGGATTCGAATTCTCCGTGCGGCACGGCATATTGGAGCTGGCGCCGAAGACGTCATTGACCGCGGCCACCAATCTCATTGTGCTCGGCCACGATTGCGTCGACGCCGCATCGGATCTGCGACGCGGCGATCCGATGAATATGGTCGAAATGTTCGGCGGCAGTTATCCGACATGGCAATCGGCCCTGTTCGACTGCTTCACCTATTACCTGTCGCAGTGTGTCGGCGCACTGCGCGGCGGCGACGCGACGGCCGCCGCGGGGCGCGTACTGCTGGCAAATCTCGGCTGGCATCTCGCCAGTCCGCGATACAGCAAAACCGGTCTGGTCGCGGTTCTGACGAACACGCGCGACCATCCGTCGCCCGGACGTGTTTATCGAGTGATGGATTCGGTCGCGCCCGGTCGCGCACGCGTACCGCTGACCGAATGCCTGCGAACTCTGCGTGAGACGGTCCTCGACGAGGGCATACGACCGTTCCCCGAAACCCACGACAGCATCGTGGCCGACACGATTCCCGAGCGTATCGATCTGGGTCGTGCATTTTGGCGCACCTGTGACACGAGGATGGCCGAACAAGGCAACCCGTCCGGTTTGTGGCGGCTGGCCGGGCAGTGCGTGTTGGCCTTCCTCGAGAATTGCGCGGCCGCGGGAGCGACCTGGTAGGAATGTGCAACCCCCCTGGACAGGGGGAGGTCTGCTCAGGGCTTGCGGGCCAGAACCGAGGCGATGAGCTGCTCCCACGGCGTGGTCTCGGCGGCGGACTTCTCGTCGTTTCGCCACAGCACACAGGGGACCAGACCGGGCTCGAGCACATCCAGTCCGGACAGCATCCGCAGGATCTCCTTGTCGCCGCGCCAGCGCCCGCGGCTGAACGCGCCCTGCAACTTCTCCTCCGCCGCCGAGGTCTGCGGGTTGTCCGCGGACAGGAAGTGGGAGATATAGACGAGGCTGCCCGACGCGATCCGCTCGATCCAGTACTGCACGACCGCGGTCGGATTCTCCTCGTCGTTGACGAACGCCAGGACATTGCCGAAGATCAGCCCGACCGGTTCGTCGAAATTGATCAATCGTTCGACTTCGGCGCTGTCACCGATGAGCCGCGGCTGGCGGACATCGGCATTCATGACCGCGATGCGTTCGTCGGTGACCAGTCGTGCGTCGGCGTGCGCGACCACGATCGGATCGTTGTCCAGATAGACCACGCTGGCGGTGGGTTGATGTCGCCGCGCAATCTCGTGGACATTGTTCTCCGACGTCGGCAGGCCGCACCCGAAATCGATGAACTGGCGTACGCCCTCACCGGCCATGTCCCGGACGGCGCGTTCGAGGGCCCGCCGATTGGTGGTGGCGATACGCTCCGAACCGGGGAGTACCTGGAGGAAGTACTGCCCGAAAGTCTGGTCGACCGAGTAGTACTCGTGCTCACCGAGCAGAAAATGGTAGGCCCGAGCGATACTCGGCCTCGTCTGGCTCGCTTTGACGTACGCGTCGTTCAACTGCCCCTCGGACATCTGTTCGCCGTTCATCTGCTCCGCACCGTTGTGAAGTCGGGACATAGATATCGAATGAATCGTAAGAGGCTTGCCCGCGCCGCGTGGCGGTCGCGCGAAATTCGGTCCTACGGTTTGCGGCAGACGCCGCCGAAGATCACCAGATCCGTGGCGGGCATCTCGCCGTCGAGCCAGTTCTGTAGCGGCACGATACCCGGGGCGAGGATCTCGAACCCGTCCAGGAGGGCCGCCGTCTGCGCCGCGGATCGGAAGACGAACCGGGACGGACTGTCGGTGAGGTCGCGTCGGGCCTGGCTGGTGAACGCCTCGGTGCTGTCGGTGGACCCCTGGGTCAGCGCCAGATAGCTGCCCGGCGCCATCACCTCGCCCAGCCGGGCGATGATCTTGTCCGGCCGCTCGTCGTCCATGATGAAATGCAGTACACCGCAGAGCATTACGGCCACCGGCCGGTCGAAATCGACTGCGGCCTCTGATCTCAGGCGTCCGATCAACTCGTCGATGTCGCGGATATCGGCCAATATCGGTGTGACGCCCGGTATTCCGGCCAGCATTGCATTGGAGTGCGCGTACACGACGGGGTCGTAGTCGACCGCCGCGACCCGCGCGGTCGCGTCGATCTTCTGGGCGACCTCGTGGACGGCGGGTGTGGTCGGAATGCCCGCGCCGAGATCGATGAACTGCCGCACGCCGGCCTCGGCCGCGGTCTGCACCGCCTGGATGAGGAACTGACGGGAAAACCATGCCGTGGTGCGGGTATCCGGCGCCACCAGGAGCATCCGATTGGCGACCTGGCGATCCACCTCGTAATTGTCCTTGCCGCCGAGCAAGTAGTCGTACACACGAGCTGAATTCGGTTTGGAAGTATCGACGCCCTCAGGCGCTCGCCTTGCGTCCGACACCGGGTCGCCTCCTAGACATCCTCGGTCATCGTAGCAAGCTGCTACGCGATTTCGGCGAGATCCGCGTTCGGAAACATTCGGGCGGTCGGCCCGCTGTTCGATCGAGTCGGGGCGCGTTGTGGCACAACATGTTTCGCGAGGCTCATCATTGTTGCCAATTCGTTGCGCCTTAATCGGCAACGCGCGTTCACCGATCGGGGTGCTGCTTATCGAATGGAATTTTTAGAATGACCGGTCTATTTTCTGATTCGAATTCGGGGCCGGTTGCGCTATGGCGCAGCGGATTCGGTCTTTCGCCCGGCGCGGGGGAGTGGCCTACGCGCTGCCGTCCGCGGGGATCTCGGGCAGCCCCTCGCTCGCACGCAATTTCTCCGCCATGGCGGCGAGCAGGTTCTGGGATTCCTCGGACAGATCGAAGGCTCTGCTGGACAGCCGACGCAGACCGTAGCCCTGTAGCTGGGACAGCAGCTCCAGATCGTGGTCGATCTTCGCCGCGTAGATGTCGTTGAAGAAGTAGTCCGGCTTCACCTTGAAGAACTGGGCCAGAGCCGCCACGGTGTCGTCGGAGGGGTTGGTCCGCTGCCCGGATCGTAACTGTGACAGATAGGGCTTGGAGATCCGGTGGCCGGCCGCGGTGAGGGCCTCGGCCACGTCGGCATTGGTGTGCGGACCACGCCCCGGTCGGTGCACGGTATCGAACAGCTTGTTCAGTCGCGTCGCGAAGTCAGCCATCTCGGCCCTCGATCTTCCACTCTCAGTTGCTACGCACCAAACCGTAGCTAGAAGATAGCTAACATCAATATGCGCGCCGATGCCAGCGGAGCCGGTCGGGAGCGCTATCGCGATTGTCACACCGTCCGCACTTAATAAGTATACGTATATATGCGCATCTAAACATGTATACCGAAGCGTCGGGCGAACGCGGCGGACGCTCCTGTGTCGCCTCTCGAGCCAGCAGCGACGGGGTGGGGGAGGCGAGGGGCCGTCGGTGATTGGCGCGCGGTTCAAATGCGTTGTGCGGTGGAGTCTTTCGGCGCATTGTTGGGCGATGCGATATTCCGTGAACATTCCCAACTTCGGGGATTTCGCCGATGCGAGGACCGTGGCTCGGGTGGCGGTGGCGGCGGAGCAGGCCGGATGGGACGCGCTGTTCGTGTGGGACCACGTGGTGCACGACAAACAGGACCGTCGCGGACAGCCCTTCGGTGATCCATGGATGTTGCTGACCGCGGCCGCGTTGGCGACCTCGCGGCTGCGCTTGGGCACGTTGGTGAGCCCGGTGCCGCGGCGGCGGCCCGAACAGCTCGCCCGGCAGGTGGCCACCCTCGAGGCGCTCAGCGGGGGACGGGTGATCTTCGGAGCCGGACTCGGGGGTCCGATCGCCGACGAGTACGGCAGCTTCGGCGAAACGACCGATCCGATCGTGCTGGCGGAACGGTTGGACGAGGCGTTGGATCTGCTGGTGCGGTATTGGGCCGGTGAACGGGTCGACCACATCGGCAAGCACTACCGCGTCGAGGACGTCACGCTGCTGCCCGCGACCGTACAGCGGCCGCGGCCGCCGATCTGGATCGGCGGTTGGTGGCCGCGACGGCCGCCGTTTCGTCGCGCCGCGCGCTGGGACGGGGTGGCCCCGCTGTTTGTCGGCGCGGGACACGGCGAGATTCCGGCCGTCGAGGATGTTCGCGACATGCTGGCCTACGTCCACGCCCACCGCGCGGATCGGTCCGAGCCGTACGAGGTCGTGCTCGGCGGTGTGACGCCGGGCGATCCGGATCGGGCCCGGCAGTTGCTGGCCCCGCTCGCGGATGCCGGTGCGACGTGGTGGGACGAGCGTTTGCTGATGTCCGGGGACGACTACTACCGGTTCGCACCCGTGCTGCGACGCATCGAGCAGGGTCCGCCGACGCTGTGACCGAATTCGTGAGTAGCGGATTTTCGACGGTAACGTGAGATGTCATGAGTACGTTGGGAATCGATCTGCGCGCGCACACGCGCGCCGATGAGGTGTTCGCGCGCGGGGCCGCGCTGCGCGAACGGACACCGGTCGGATGTCGCGACCGCGAGGCGGTCGGCCCGCGGCGTCCCGAGGTGCTCGAATTCCTGGCCGCGTCGAATGCCGATCGGTTGGAGTATCTGGTGCCGCTGCGGATGGGCCGGATGTCGGCCTCGCCGTACGCGTTCTTCCGCGGCGCGGCCGGGCTGATGGCCGCCGATCTCGCCGACGGACCGGTCAGCGGGCCGGTCGCGCAGTTGTGCGGGGACGCCCACGCCGCCAATTTCGGTCTCTACGGCACTCCGAGCGGCGAGATCATCATGGATATCAACGATTTCGACGACACCATCGCCGGGCCGTGGGAGTGGGATCTGGATCGGCTGGCGGCCAGTCTGGTGCTCGCGGGGCGCGAGGGCTCCTCGTCGGAGGACGATTGTTTTGTCGCGGCTCGCGATGCCGCGGCCTCCTACCGCGCGGCCGTGGCGCATCTGGCCGAACAGCCGTTTTTGGAATCGTGGAACGCGCTGCCCGACGAGTCGGTCATCGCCCATTCCCGCGCGGACGATCTGCTCGACGACTTCCGCCGCGCCGCCAAGAAGGCGCGCCGCAATACCAGTGCCAAGGTCGCCCGCAAGTGGACCGAACACCTCGAGGATCACGAAACCGGTATCCACCACCGGCGATTCGTCAGTGATCCACCCATTCTGACCGCGGTCGAGCCGCCGGTCGCCGACGCGGTGGTCGATGCCCTGCACGCCTACGCCGACACCCTGGTCGGCTCGCGGCACAACCTGCTGGCCCGATTCACCGTCTCCGACATCGCCTTTCGCATTGTCGGCACCGGAAGCGTCGGCCTGCACAGCTATCTGGCGCTGCTGCACGGCAATGGTGAGGAGGTGCTGGTGTTGCAGATCAAACAGGCCGCGCCCTCGGCGCTGGCCCCCTACGTGCAGGCCGCCGCCCCGGTCCACGAGGGCGAGCGCATCGTGCGGGGAGCGCGGCTGGTCCAGTCCGAAAGCGATATTCTGTTGGGCTGGACCACGATTGACCTCGACGGGCGCGAACTTCCGTTCATCGTGCGCCAGTTCCGCAACCTCAAGGGCGGTATCGACCCCTCGGAACTGGACTCCGAGGACCTCGACGACTACGGCCGCTTGGCCGGAGCCCTGCTGGCCCGCGCCCACGCCCGCTCGGTCGACCCTCGCCTGCTCGCGGGCTATCTGGCCGACGCCGAGGAGTTCGACGAGGCGGTAGCCCGCTTCGCGATCCGCTACGCCGACCGCACCGAGGCCGACCACCGAACCCTGGTACAGGCGATCCGGGAAGGACGTATCGCCGCCGACTCTGTCGACGACTGAACCTGCGTACACTCTTGTCCACCTGGTGCGTAGGCGTATGTGACCGACCCCGAAGGTGAGCTCGCGGACATGACCATCGGCGCGGCACTTCCCCTGAGCAGATTGCCGCACCCCCGCACGAGGCCATGACCAGCGTGGCCGACGATCTGATCGAGGACTGGTCGGCCGCGCCGGACGGCCGGGTGGATGTCCACGCGTCCGATGTCGGGTCGCTGCGGATGTACGAGCGCGGAACCCGGCGACCCGAGCCCTTCACGCTCACAGCGCGATTCCGTGGTGAATCGTGAATTCGATACCGAGAGAGGCGGATATGAATACCTCGCAGCCGCGTCCGCACCCCGCCGTCATCGACTTCCGTGCGCAGCGCGCGGCGAGTTTGCAGTTGCGGGTGGCGGATTGGATCACCAAGTTCGCCGGGTCGATGCAGTTCGTTTATATCCACGCTGTGGGCTTCACGTTGTGGATGCTGTTCGTGGAGAGGAATCCGTGGCCTACGTTGACCTTGGCGGTGTCGCTGGAGGCGATCTTTCTGTCGACCTTCGTGATGATCGGGCAGAATCGGCAGGCTCAGTTTCAGCAGATGAAGGCCGATCACGACTTCAATGAGCAGGAGTTGGAGTTGAAGACCAATACCGAGCTCACCCGTGCGATCCATCGGATGACCGCCGAACTGCATCGGCGGCTGGTGGAGGCGCCGGAGCAGTCGAGCTGATTCGAATGCCCTGTGGCGCAGGGGATCCGGTCGGGGATCATCGGTGATGATGAATCATGGGTAGCCGTTGGATGTACGAATGGGAAACTGGGCGGTGTGCTTGACGAATCCGACGTGGCCCAGGCGCACGTCTTCTACGAGATGCTGTCCGCGGAGGCCGAATCCTTGGCCGTGGCGCTGCGGCCGCATCTGACCAGGCGAGGGGTGCCGCGGGCCAGTGCCGAGGCGCGGTTGCTGGAGCGTGATCTGCGCGAAGTGCGTCGCTGCCTGGGGTTGCTGCGGGATCGGTTTCCCGAATTGGGGCGGGGAGCGGTCGTCGACGGGTGAAATACCGAGGTCGATGTTCGGTGGGCGCATGGCGAGGAGGGGCCATGGCCGGATCGGCTGATTCCACGGGCGGACTCACGCGTCGACGTCTGCTCGGCGGAACCGCGTTGGCCGCGGCATGGGCGGTGATGCCGGGTAATGTCCGCCGCGCCCTGGCGGCGCCCGTCGCGCCGCGACCGATCGAGCATGTCGTGCTGTTGATGCAGGAAAACCGTTCGTTCGACCACTATTTCGGCACGATGCCGGGTGTGCGTGGATTCGCCGACCCGAACGCGATGCGGCTGCCGAATGGCTCGCCGGTATTCATGCAACCGGACCCGGAGAACCCGGACGGATACACTCTGCCGTTTCATCTGGACACCTGCCGTAACAGTGTCCAGCGCATCCCCTCCACCTCGCACGAATGGTCGGCTCAGCACGTGGCGCTCGCGGACGGCCGGATGGACAATTGGCTGCCCGCGCACCGCAAGGCCGACGGTCCGGAAGGTCTACATCGAGGCCGGACAGCCCTACAATGTGCTCGACGAATTCCGGCAGTTCCGGGAGGCGTCGGAGGATTCGCCGCTGTACCGCAAGGGAATTCGGCCCTCGCCCGCGGGGTCCTTCGAAGCCGACGCGCGCTCGGGGACGCTGCCCGCGGTGAGCTGGCTCATGCCGCCGGAGACCGCCTCCGAACATCCGGCGTTCCGGCTGGACCGCGGGCGGATGGGTGGCGACCGAACGCTTCGACCACACCTCGGTGCTGCGCTTCCTCGAATGGTTCACCGGTGTCGAGGAACCCAATATCTCGCCGTGGCGTCGCCGCACCTTCGGCGATCTCACCTCGGCGCTGCGATTCGATCAGCCCGCCGCCGCGGCGGCGACCTTCCCGGGCGTGGACGCCGAACTCGCGCGGGCGGATCTGACCGACCTGCTCCCGAGACCGGTAGTGCCGGCCAGTCCGCAGATCCTGCCCGTCCAGGCCCCGGGCACGAAACCGCAGGTGCCCTGAGGTTCAGTCGAGCCGGAATCGCGGCCGCGGGCCGATGTCCTCGGGTTCGAACGGCTGCTGTCCGCGTTCGGTGGTCTCGGGTCGGAAACCCATGCCGCGCAGGATCGTTCGCAGATGGACGTCGAACAGTCCGTCGGTGTTGGTGATCAATCTCGGTAGATTGCCCCACAATTCGGAGATGATGAACCCGAGGACGGCGGCCCAGGCGTTGTGCGCCGCGGCGGCCGCGGCCGGGGTCAGGCTCGTCAGGGCGGATTTTCGCGGTTCCAGCAGGCGAGCGCCGAGTCCGGCGAGTTCGACCGGGTCCGGTGGCTCGAACTCGTCGGGGGTGGCGGCGTCCGCGGCCAAGGCGTGCAGATAGGTCTCGATGATCGCGGCCATGATCCGTCCGGCCGCGGGGCCGGTGGCCGATTCGGGGGCGTGGTAGCCGGGTATCGGGGTGCCGTAGATCAGGGCGAAATCGGCCGGATTGGCCAGCGCCCACTGCCGGATGGTGGCGAAGATCGATCGCATGCGGGTGTGCGGCGACGCGTCGGCGGTGTGGTCGTGAGTGCGGTCGATGGTGTCGGCGAGGTCGGTATAGGCGTCGACGCACAGGGCGGTGATCAGATCGGCCTGGGTCGGGAAGTAGCGGAAGATCGCCGGTGAGGACATGCGCATATCGCGGGCCAGGGCCCGAAGCGACAGTCCACCGTAGCCGTTGGCGATCAGTTGCTCGCGGGCCAGCCGTTTGATCTCGTCGATGGTCGCCTGGCGGCGCTCCTCGCGGCGGGTGCCTCGAGGCCCGGTCCGCGCGCTCCGGGATTCGGGCATGGCGTCGGTCCTTTCGCGCGGGCGTCCGCTCGTACGGTATCGGCCTCTTGACAAATCCCCACGATACTCGACACTGTTATCAGCAGTAAAACAGTTATCGGTGATAACGTAAGGAGGTCCCGATGTTGCCGTCGACCACTCAGGGCTCGCCGGGCCCGGCGGCCTTTCGCAAGCGCTTCTACACCCTGCCCCAGTTGGTCGCGGATATGCGGGTCCTGGCCGGGCGACGGGCCGACCTGCGGGCGATCTTCGAACAACAGCGCATGGACCCGCTGCTGCGCGAACAGGTCACGCTGGCGGTATCGGAGGTCAACGGCTGCGGCTTCTGCACCTACATCCATCAGGAGACCGCGCTGGCCGCCGGGGCCGATATCCGCGAACTGGCCGCGTTCGCGGGCCTGGATCCCGAGACCGTGGACGAGGACCACGTCATCGCGATCATGTGGGCCCAGAGCCGTGCGGAGGCCGGAATGGGTGAGGCGGGCGAACACCTCGAACGCGCTGTCACACAACGCTTCACCGCACAACAACGCCGCGATCTGGACACCGTGATCCGCTGGATGACCCTGTCCAACCTCGCGGGCAACACCCTCGAGGCCCTGATCCGGCGGGTACGCGGCCGAAAAGTCCCCGGCAGCAGACTGTTCGACGAACTCGTCATCGGCGGCGTCTACGTGGCGGGCTCGATCCAAACAGGCCTGCGCACCGCGCGGATGCGAGGCAAATCGGTACGGGACGTGCTCCGCGAAGCCACCGCGACAATCCGCGCCAGCGCGTAAACCCCTACTTCGGCTAGGTGAGCGGCCAGGCGTCGGAAACGGTGTCGGCGGTGGTGGGTTTGGTGTAGATGTCGATGATCCGCCAGCCGGGGTCGAGTTTCGCGATGTCGTATCCCACAGCCCAGCGCTCGATCTCCACGTCGTTCTCGCGCTGGCGGCTGACGATGATTTCCATCGTGACGCGGGTGGGGTGCAGGACGCGGATGACCCGGTCGAGGATTGTGGCGTGGTGGTAGCCGCGGGCGCCGAGGTCGCGTTGACCCGCCAGGAGAGACTCGCGGACCTCCGCGTCGGTCAGAAGCCACTGGTTGCGGCCGCCGTCCTCGCAGATATACAGCGGGATCGAATAGTAGTTCCGGTGGAAGTGGTCATTGCCCGCGCGACCGGCGGTGAATTCGATGAACTCCCGGGCGTAGCGGCTGTACCAGATATCTATTTCGCGACGAATGTCGTCATCCACAGTCATGCGTCCGCCTCTGTGTCGTTCGAGCCGAAACCACGTTGAACAGGGGATTCGAGTGTGGATGAAAGGCGGCGCTCGCCGCTAGCGCGATGAGACGGACGTCACCGCAGGGCGGCGGCCACCGCGTGCAGGGCCAGGCCCTGGCCCCACGGTTGGATGCGGTCGTCGCGGATCACGCTGTAGCCGAATGGGACCAACTGCAAGACGGTGCCCGCGCTGACTCGGGTGAGGGCGCCGAGGCGTCGACGTAGCCGAGCGCCGCGACGAACCCGTAGGGCACAAAATCGGTTGCCGTTGATTCGCAAGGGATTCCATGAATCCTCCAAGTTGCGTAATAAGCAACAATATTCACAATATGCAACAGTGTGCGCCCCGGCCGAGCGGGTCGTCAACCCCGGATCGCTCTGTGACAGTAGGGTTTCCGGCGGTTGACAGCCCGGCATCGTAAGCGGAACATCTGTTGCGTAATACGAATCCGTTGCGGTTCGAGCAACACTGGAGGCACGCTGTGGCCCATCCCAGAGTCGTCGTCATCGGAGCCGGAATAGTCGGCGCCGGACTTGCCGAGGAAATCACCGCGCGCGGCTGGACCGATGTCACGGTCCTCGACCGCGGACCCCTGTTCGCCACCGGCGGATCCACTTCGCACGCACCGGGTTTGGTTTTCCAGACCAATCCGTCGAAAACCATGAGCGAGTTCGCGCGCTACACCGTCGAGAAGTTCCGCGCCCTCGACCATCCCGACGGCTGGGTCTTCAATCCCGTCGGCGGCCTCGAGGTGGCCACGACGCCCGAACGCTGGCGCGACCTGCACCGCCGGGCCGGGTGGGCGCACTCCTGGGGTATCGAGGGCCGATTGCTCGATGCGGCCGAATGTGCCGCATTGCACCCGCTGCTGGATCGCGAACGAATTCTGGGCGGATTCCACACGCCGACAGACGGATTGGCCAAGGCCGTGCGCGCCGCGGCGGCGCAGGCGCGGCTCGCGATCGCGCGCGGCGCGCGATTCCACGGACATCGCGAAGTGCTCGAGATCGTACAGCGCGGTGGCCGCGTGGCGGGGGTCCGGACCGCCGACGGCGTGCTGGACGCGGATATCGTGATCTGCGCGGCCGGTTTCTGGGGTGCGGAGCTGGCGCGACGGGTCGGCCTCGTGGTGCCGCTGGTGCCCATGGCCCACCAATACGCCCGCAGCGGGCCGCTGGCCGCGCTCTCGGGTCGCAATGGCGAACTGGGCGAGGCGAGTCTGCCGATTCTGCGGCATCAGGCTCAGGACCTGTATTTCCGCGAACACGTCGACCGGCTCGGAATCGGCTACTACGGACACCGGCCGATGCCGGTCGACATGGCGGATCTCGCCGCGGTCACCGCCGGGGAGTCGATGCCTTCGATCCTGCCGTTCACCGACGCCGATTTCGCCCCGGCCTGGCGGGAATCGATCGAACTGCTTCCCGCGCTGGGGGATTCGAAGATCGAGGAGGGTCTCAACGGTATCTTCTCGTTCACTCCCGACGGCTTCTCGATCATGGGCGAACATCGGGAACTGTCCGGATTCTGGGTCGCCGAGGCCGTCTGGGTCACCCATTCGGCGGGTGTGGCCCGGGCGACCGCGCAATGGCTCGTCGACGGCGCGCCCGATACCGATGTGCACGAATGCGATCTGTACCGGTTCGAGGAGGTCGCGCGCGGCGAGCGATTCGTCCGCGAGACCAGCACCCAGGCCTTCGTCGAGGTCTACGACATCATTCATCCGCATCAGTACCGCACCGCGCTACGCGGGCTGCGCACCAGCCCGTTCCACGACCGGCAGCGCGAACTGGGCGCGTACTTCTTCGAAAGCGGCGGCTGGGAGCGGCCCGCCTGGTTCGAGGCCAATGCCGAACTGGCACAACGACTTCGCGATGCCGGGGTGCCGTTCCCCGAACGCGACGACTGGGCGGGCAGATTCTGGTCGCCGATCTCCATCGCCGAGGCCCGCTGGACCAGGCAGCGGGTCGCCCTGTACGACATGACGCCGCTGACCCGCTACGAACTCACCGGTCCCGGCGCGCTGGCATTCCTACAGCACCTCACCACCAACAATCTCGACAAGAGCGTCGGCTCGGTGACCTACACCCTGCTGCTCGACGAAAACGGCGGTATCCGTAGCGATCTCACCGTCGCCCGATTGGGGCGGGAACTGTTCCAGGTGGGCGCGAACGGGCCGCTGGATTTCGACCGGTTCACCCGGCGACTGCCCGCCGACGGCTCGGTGCGCTTGCGCGATATCACCGGCGCGACCTGTTGCGTCGGCGTGTGGGGGCCCGCGGCGCGAGATCTTGTGCAGCCGCTGTGCCTGGATGATCTGTCGCATCAGGCGTTCAAATACTTTCGCGCACTGCGCACCCGCCTCGACGCCATCCCCGTGACCATGCTGCGCGTCTCCTATGTCGGCGAGCTCGGCTGGGAGATCTACGCCAGCGCCGAATACGGCCGCGCGCTGTGGGATCTGCTGTGGGAGGCGGGTCGCGCGCACGAGGCGATCGCGGCGGGCCGGATCGCGTTCAACAGCCTGCGCGTCGAAAAGGGTTACCGCAGTTGGGGAACCGATATGACCACCGAACACACACCCGTCGCCGCGGGTCTGGGCTTCGCGGTGCGCCTGGACAAACCGGATTTCGTCGGCCGTGACGCACTGGTGCGGGCCCAGCCACCCGCGAAGATCCTGCGCAGCATCGTATTCGACGATCCGGCGGCGGTGGCGCTCGGTAAGGAGCCGGTATTCGACGGCGAGACCTGCCTCGGCTATGTGACCAGCGCGGGCTATTCGACCACCCTCGCCCGCACCATCGCCTACGCCTGGCTGCCCGCGGCCACCGCACCCGGTGACGGGGTGGAGGTCGACTACCTCGGCGTCCGCTACCCCGCGGTGGTGCACGCCGAGCCGGTGGTCGATCCCGAGATGTCCCGGATCAGGAGGTAGCGATATGACCACGGCCACCGCCGGATACGACGTCATCGTGATCGGCCTCGGCGGCATGGGCAGCGCCGCGGCCTGTCACCTCGCCGCGCGCGGGCAGCGCGTCCTCGGGCTGGACAGATTCGAGCCCGCCCACGATCGCGGCTCCAGCCACGGCGGCTCGCGGGTGATCCGGCAGTCCTATTTCGAGGATCCCGCCTACGTGCCGCTGCTGCTGCGCTCCTACGAACTGTGGCGGCGTCTTGCCGCCGACAGCGGCCGGGAGGTGTTCCGGCTCACCGGCGGACTGTATCTGGGTCCGCCCGAATCGGTCACCGTCGCGGGCAGTTTGCGCGCCGGAGTGGAATGGTCGCTGCCGCACGAGGTGCTCGACGCCGCCGAGATCCACCGCCGGTTCCCGAATCTCACCCCGAATACGGGCGTTATCGGAATCTACGAGGCCAACGGTGGTTTCGCCCGGCCGGAGTCGACCGTTCAGGCGCATATCGAACTCGCCCTGCGCGCCGGGGCGACCCTGGCCTTCGGCGAGCATGTGCGGGGCTGGGAGGAAGGCGCGCACGGCGTTTCGGTCACCACCGCGCGCGGGGTCTATCGGGCCGACCAGCTGGTGATCTGTCCGGGCGCGTGGGCCCCGCAGTTGTTGGCGCAGTTCGCGATTCCCATCACCGTCGAGCGGCACGTGCTGTATTGGCTGGATCCGATCGGCGGGACGGCGGCGTTCGAGGACGCGCCGGTCTTCATCGCCGAGAACGAGTTCGGCAGGCAGATCTACGGATTTCCGGCGATCGACGGTCCGGACGGCGGGGTGAAGGTCTCCTATTTCCGCAACGGCATGCCGTGCACGCCCGAGACCATCGACCGCGTCGTACATCCGCGCGAGATCGCCGAGATGCGCGAGCGCGTCGCCGAACTCGTTCCGGCGCTGGACGGTCCGCCCGTGCACACCGCCACCTGCATGTACTCCAATACCCCGGACCATCATTTCGTCATCGCCCGTCATCCCGACACCGCGCGGGTGACGATCGCGTGCGGATTCTCCGGCCACGGTTTCAAATTCGTGCCGGTGGTGGGGGAGATCCTGGCCGATCTGGTCGTCGACGCGAAAACCGCGCATCCGATCGCCCTGTTCGATCCGCGCAGGCTGGTGAGCGCATGACGAACGGGGATTCGCTGATTCCGACCCTGGGCGGTCACTGGTACGCCGACGAGCGGGTGTTCGCGGCCGAGCAGGTGCGCCTGTTCGAGCGAATGTGGTTCTGCGCCGCGCGCTCCGGCGAGCTCGCCGAATCCGGCCAATTCCGGCGGGTACAGGTGGGCCGAGAGAGCGTGCTGATCGTGCGCGGTCGCGATGGCGAACTGCGGGCATTCCTCAATATCTGCCGCCATCGCGGGGCGATGCTGTGCACCGAGGACGAGGGCCGGATCCAGCGCAATCTGCGGTGCCCGTATCACGCCTGGACCTACAGGCTCGACGGCAAACTGGTCGCCGCGCCGAATCTCGGTGCGCTGCGTTCGGCCTCGGGCGAGGCGATCGACCGGGTCGCCTACGGTCTGGTGCCGGTGGCGCTGCGGGAGTGGCTCGGATACGCCTGGGTCTGCCTGGCCGAGGAGCCGCCCTCGTTCGAGGCCGATGTGGTGAACGCCGTCACAGCGCGACTGGGAGATCCCACGGCAGTCGACTCGTACGGCATCGAGCGGCTCGCGGTCGGACACCGAGTGGTCTACAGTGTCGCAGCGAACTGGAAGCTAATTGTGGAGAACTTCATGGAGTGCTACCACTGCGCGACCATCCACCCGGAGCTCACCGAGGTCCTACCGGAGTTCGCGCAGGGATTGGCGGCCCAGGTGTTCGTCGGGCACGGCGCCGAATTCGGCCCGGACATCGCGGGTTTCACCGTCGACGGCTCGGCGGGTTTCGACGCTCTGCCGGGTGTCGGACCCGAACAGGATCGCCGCTACTTCGCGATCACCATCCGACCGCAGGTATTCGTCAATCTGGTACCCGACCATGTCATTTTCCACCGGATGTACCCGCTCGCGGTCGACCGCACCCTGGTCGAATGCGATTGGCTCTACACCGAGGATGTGGTGGCGAAGCGGCGCGACGTATCGCGTTCGGTCGAGCTGTTCCATCGGGTGAACCAGCAGGATTTCGCGGCATGCGAGCGCACCCAGCCCGCCATGTCCTCGCGTGCCTACCGCCACGGCGGCGTGCTGGTCCCCGCGGAGCATCACATCGCGGAGTTTCACGAGTGGGTCTCCCGACGCATGGAAGAGGTGGAATGAACGGCGACCCGGACCTACTGATCGACGGCGTATGGGAGCACGCGTCCGACGGCGGCACGCGCCGGATCATCGATCCGGCCGACGGTTCCGTCGCGGCGGTCGTGGACGAGGCGACCCCGCAGGACGCGCGGCGCGCGGTCGCCGCGGCGCGGGCGGCCTTCGACGCGGGCGCCTGGCCCGCCACCCCGGTGGCCGAGCGCGCGGCGCTGCTGCGGCGCATCGCGGATCTGCTGGTCCGCGACAAGGAGGAGCTGGCCCGGCTGGAGACGGTCGATACCGGTAAGACGCTCGCGGAGAGCCGGATCGATATCGACGATGTGGTCTCGGTATTCCGCTACTACGCCGATCTCGTTGGCGTACAGGCGGATCGGCTGATCGATGTCGGCGATCCCGCGGTCGTGAGCCGGGTGGTGCGCGAGCCGATCGGCGTCTGCGTGCTGATCGCGCCGTGGAACTATCCGCTGCTGCAGATGTCGTGGAAGGTCGCGCCCGCGCTGGCCGCGGGCTGCACCATGGTCGCCAAGCCGAGTGAGGTCACACCGCTGACCACCATCGCGTTCGCGCGCCTGGCGGTCGAGGCGGGCGTGCCTGCCGGGGTGCTCAATCTGGTGCAGGGCAGCGGCGCGACGCTCGGCGCGGCGCTCACCGCGAATCCGGAGGTCGACTTCATCTCCTTCACCGGCGGCTTGGCGACCGGACGCACCATCACCCGGGTCGCGGCCGATAATCTCACCAAGGTCGCCACCGAACTCGGCGGCAAGAATCCGCATATCGTCTTCGCCGATGCCGACTGGGACAGCTCCGTCGATCAGGTACTCACCGGGGTCTTCCTGCACTCGGGTCAGGTGTGTTCGGCGGGCACCCGATTGATCGTCGAGGAGTCCATCGCCGACGATTTCGTCGCCGAGTTGGCGCGTCGCGCCGAGCGGATCCGGGTCGGGCCCGGGTTCGACCCGACCAGCGAAACCGGTCCGCTGGTCTCCGAGGAGCATCGGACCAAGGTGGAAAATTATGTCGCCCTGGGCATTTCGGAGGGCGCGAAGCTGGTGACCGGCGGCGTGCGGCCCAGCGATCCCGAACTCGAGGCGGGCAGCTTCTTCCTGCCCACCATCTTCGATCGCTGCGATCGGTCCATGCGGATCGTCCAGGAGGAGACCTTCGGTCCGATCCTGACCGTCGAGCGCTTCACCACCGAGGCCGAGGCGATCCGGCTCGGCAACGACACCGAATACGGGCTGGCCGCCGGGGTGCGCACCGCCGATCCCGCGCGCGGCGAACGCGTGGCGCGGGCGCTGCGGCACGGCACGGTGTGGCTCAACGACTTCGGTTACTACACCGCCGCCGCGGAATGGGGCGGGTTCAAACGATCCGGGAACGGCCGGGAACTCGGCCCCACCGGACTCGCGGAATATCAAGAGATCAAACACGTCTGGCACAACACGGCACCCAAGCCGGCGGAGTGGTTCAAGGGCGGTTAGGCGGTAGGCAATGGTACTCGAGGAACGCACCGGCGTCTCCGATGAGAGCGGGATGGCCGAGTTCGGCTATCGCGAAACCCTCGACCGCAGTATCGGGAAGTTCTCCAGCTTCGCGGCCGGGGTCAGCTACATCTCGATTCTGACCGGCACCTTCCAGCTGTTCTACTTCGGGTTCGGCACCGCGGGCCCGGCCTATCTGTGGTCGTGGCCGCTGGTCTTCGTCGGTCAGCTGGCGGTCGCGCTGTGCTTCATGGAACTGGCAGCGCGCTATCCGGTCGCCGGATCGGTCTACAACTGGTCGAAGGCGTTGGGCAGCAGAATCGTCGGATGGTCGTCGGGCTGGTTGATGCTCACCGCGTCGATCGTGACGCTGTCGGCGGTGGTGCTGGCGCTGCAGCTGAACCTGCCCCGGCTGTGGAGTGGCTTCCAGCTGATCGGCGACGGCAGCGGGCAATACGATTTCGCCACCAACGCGGTGGTGCTCGGCACGGTCATGATCGTGTTCACCACCGTGGTCAACGCGTTCGGCGTGCGGCTGATGGCCATGATCAACAGCGCCGGGGTCTTCATCGAACTGATCGCCGCGGTGCTGATCGCGATCATCCTGGCGGCCAACGCCACTCGCGGCCCGCGGGTGTTCTTCTCCACGCACGGTTACGGCGCGGGCGAGACGGGCGGCTATCTGGGCGCGTTCCTGGTGGCTACCCTGGCCTCGGGCTATGTGATGTACGGCTTCGACACCGCGAGCTCGCTGGGCGAGGAGACGGTCGAGCCGCGGCGCACCGCGCCCCGGGCGATTCTGCGGGCGGTGCTGGCCTCCTTCGTCATCGGCGGCGCGATCCTGGTCTTCGCGGTGATGGCCGCGCCCGATCTGGCCGACCCGAGGATCGGCAGCGGCGACGGCGGGCTGCAATACATCGTGCAGCAGGTGATGTGGGGGCCGCTCGGGCGAATCTTTTTGTGCTGCATCGTGGTTGCGGTGACGGTATGCTCGCTGGCGGTGCACACCGCGGCGATCCGGCTGGCCTTCGCCATGGCCCGCGACAACGCGCTGCCGTTCGGGGAGCGGCTGGCCCGGGTCAATCCCAAGACCCAGGCGCCGGTGGTGCCCGCCGTGACGATCGGTGTGCTGTCGGCGCTGATCCTGGTGATCAATATCGGCCAGCCCAAGATCTTCACCGTGCTGACCTCCATCGCGATCATCATGATCTATCTGGCGTATCTGATGGTGACCGGGCCGATGCTCGGTAAACGACTGCGCGGGCAGTGGCCGCCGCGGGATCTGGCGGCCAGCGGCTATTTCACCATGGGCCGGTGGGGTCTGCCGGTGAATATCGTCGCGGTGGTGTGGGGCGTGGCCATGGCGCTGAACCTGGCCTGGCCGCGGACCGCCGTCTATGGCACGCCTTGGTACAACACCTGGGGGGCATTCGTCTACATCGGCCTGATCCTCGCCGTCGGGCTGCTGTGGTACCTGCTGAAGGGCAGGCGCGACATCGGCACACTGGCCTCACACGCGGCCGCTGACACGGAGGTGAAAAACAATGTCTGACAATGCTTTCGACTACGTCATCGTCGGCGGCGGCTCGGCCGGATGCGTGCTGGCCGCGCGGCTGAGCGAGGATCCGGACGCGACGGTGTGCCTGCTCGAGGCCGGACCGTCGGACGTCGGAGACGACAATATCCTGCGCCTGGACCGGTGGATGCATCTGCTGGACTCCGGCTACGACTGGGACTATCCGATCGAACCGCAGGAGCGCGGCAACAGCTTCATGCGCCATGCCCGAGCCAAGGTGCTCGGCGGATGTTCCTCGCACAACTCGTGTATCGCGTTCTGGCCGCCCGCGGAGGGATTGGACGAGTGGGCGGCGATGGGGGCCAAGGGTTGGGGCGCGGCCGAGGTGCTGCCGTATGTGGCGCGCCTGGAGAACAACAGCGCGCCGGGCGATCACCACGGCCGCAGCGGTCCGGTGCGCTTGCGCGATGTGCCGCCGGTCGATCCCTGCGGCATCGCGCTGCTCGAGGCCGCCGCGCTGGCCGGGCTGCCCACCGTCGAATTCAACCGGGGCGCGACGGTTCGCAACGGGGCCGGGTGGTTCCAGATCAACGCCGACGAGGACAACACGCGCATGTCCTCCTCGCACGCCTATCTGCATCCGATTCTCGACTCCCGGGCGAACCTCGTGGTGCGCACCGGGTGCTGGGCCAGTGAGATCCTGTTCGACGAGGCTCGGGCCGCCACCGGCGTGCGCTATCAGCGGCCCGACCTCACCGGCTACGACACCGTCACCGCGCGGCGCGAGGTGATCCTCACCGCGGGCGCGATCGATACGCCGAAGTTGTTGATGCTCTCGGGAATCGGGCCCGCGGAGCATCTGCGCGAGATCGGCGTGCCGGTGCGGGTGGACGCGCCCGGTGTGGGCTCGAATCTCGATGATCATGTCGAAGGGCTGGTGTTCTGGGAGGCCGCGCGGCCCATGGTGACCAGTTCGACGCAGTGGTGGGAGATCGGACTGTTCGCCACCACCGACGAGGCGCTCGCGGTGCCGGATCTGATGATGCACTACGGCAGCGTCCCGTTCGATATGAACACCCTGCGCCACGGCTATCCGACCACCGACAACGGATTCTGCCTGACACCCAATGTGACACAGGGCCGTTCGCGCGGCACGGTCCGGCTGCGCAGCCGCGATTTCCGGGATCGTCCGAAGGTCGACCCGCGCTACTTCACCGACCCGGACGGCCACGACGAACGGGTCATGCTCGCCGGAATCCGGTTGGCGCGCAAGATCGCCGCGCAGACGCCGCTGCGGGAGTGGGTCGCCAGGGAGCTGGCGCCGGGCCCGGAGGCGGTGACCGACGACGAACTGCTGGATTATGTGCGGGCCACTCACAACACCGTCTACCATCCGGCGGCCACCGCGCGCATGGGCGCGCCCGGTGACGCGATGGCGGTGCTGGATCCGGAGCTGCGGGTCAAGGGCGTCGAGCGACTGCGGGTGGTCGACGCGTCCGCGATGCCGAAACTGCCTGCGGTGAACCCGAATATCACCGTCATGGCCATGGCGGAGAAGTGCGCGGATCTCATCCGCCTAGAATGACCCCGTCATGGCGAAACCGGACGTGGAGGGCCGCGGGCGGACTGCTGCGGTGCAGTCGGTCGACCGCGCGCTGCTCGTCATGGAGATCATCGCGAAACTGGGCCAGGCGGGCGTCACGGAGATCGCGGCCGAACTGGATGTGCACAAATCCACCGTCTCGCGACTGATCGCCGTGTTGGAAGCGCGGGGCTATGTCGAGCAAATCTCCGACCGCGGCAAATACCGGCTCGGTTTCGCCATCGTCCGCCTCGCCGGATCCACCACCGCCCAGGTCGATCTCGCCGGACTCGGGCAGAGCGCCTGCACCGCGCTGGCCGCCGAATCGGGGGAGACCACGAATATCGCTGTGCTCGACGGTGATCGGATCATCAATATCGTCGAGGCGATCGGGCCACGCTCGATCGCGTTGCGCTCCTGGGTCGGTCAGAGCTGCCCGGCGCACGCCACCTCCAGCGGCAAGGTCCTGTTGGCCGCGCTCGAGCCCGCGGCGGTGCGCAAACTGGTGGGCGCCAAACCCGCGGCCTACACCGAGAACACCGTCACCCGATACGCCGATCTGGCCGCCCAGTTGAACGAGGTGCGGGCCAAGGGGTGGGCCAGTGTGCGCGAGGAACTCGAGATCGGCTTGAACGCGGTCGCGGCTCCGGTGTACGGCAGGGATGGTTCGGCCATTGCGGCACTGAGCGTTTCGGGGCCCTCGTATCGGCTCGGGCCGGAACTGTTCGCGCATATGGCCGAACTGGCGATGGCCAGCGCGGCCGCGATCAGCCGCGGACTGGGGTATTCGGGCGGACGGTAGGGGGTCGGGGCGGACCGGGACAATTTGTGTCACTGTGCGGTCGGTCCCCCGCCGGGGTGCGGCGCCAGAGGGTTCGAAAAGGCTTTGCGGGCAGGCGATTTCGCGCGAGACGCGGCCTCCCGGGAGCGCTCGCGCCGCCGCGGGTCGCCAAATGATTGCTGACCATTGCCATTCGGAAACGATTCCAGCTTTCCCGGCTGCGGACCTGGGGTTGCTGTGTCGTCACTCGGTGCTCGCGGGAGGTTGCGTGGGCCATCGGGTGGAGTTGCGGGGCGGTCGGGCGTGCTGCACAGTCTTGCTCGCAGCGACGACCCGAGGAACGGCCCACCGGCCGTACTGCTCGGGGCTGCGCCGACCAGGTCCGATGAGTGGGTCGCGAGGGGTTCACGAGACCGTCGCGGCCCATGGGGGATAGAAAGCAGCAGTTGGTGGAACCGCTCGAGAACAACGGGGTCGACCGTGCCGCCGGGAAGGCGTCGGTACTGCGGTATCTGCCGCACGCGGGGGCCACCGCGGCGGTGCTCGCCCTGGTGATCGCGGTCGTCGTCGCCGAATCGGGACGCGGCGATCGGACCGACCGGATACGCGCCGCGTCGGAAGGATACGAATCGCAAAGCGTGGCACAGCTTTCCGCCGATATCGATCAGCTCCGGGCCGGTGAGCCGGAGACGCCGCGCGATATCCCGGTTCCGATGGACGCCGGTGAGCCGGTTCCGGTCGGTGACAGTGCCGATGACGCGGTTCCGGCGAGCGGGGACATTCCCGCCGACCCGATTCCGGCGACCGACACCACCACCACCAGCGCGCCGAGTGCGACGCCGGAGACCGCGATATCGCGGCCGAGCTTCTCGATGAGCATGAGTGTCAGTGCGAGCGCGAGCTTTTCGGCGCAGCTCACCGCGCGGCCCGAGGTGAATCCGATGCCCGATCCGGGCGTCACCACGGTCACCGTGATCGTCCCCGCGCCCGGCGCGACGACCACCGGACCGCCCGCGCAGTCGACGACGTCTCGCCCGAGCGCCACGACAGCGACGCCGTCGCGGTCCACACCGCGGGTCTCGACCACGCCCCACTGCGAGGCGGCGGTGACGACGCCGAAGAAGGCGACGGCAACCGCCACGGTCGGGCCCACCGTCACGCGTGCGCCCACCAAGAGCGCACCGCCGTCGACCACGACCGCGAAGCCGACCGCCACGACGACCCGGTCCCGCCCATGTCGATAGGGATGCGTCGCACAATCATTGTGGCCCTGGCGATTCCGGCGCTCGTCGGATGCGGTGGGGCGGCGCATCGAGTCGCCGAGCCCGCACCGCCGGGTCCCGGCGATCTGCCCGCGGTCCGGCTCGACGCCGTCGACCGCGCACTGGATCCGCTGGGCGAGTGGGCTCGGGTGCGTTCCGTCGGATACGGCATCCCGGCGCGTGCGTTGCAGGCGTACGGCCAGGCGACGGTGGTCATGGCGAAGGCCCAGCCCTCATGTCACCTCGGGTGGACCACGCTGGCCGGAATCGCGCGGGTGGAAAGCGATCACGGCCGATTCGGCGGCGCGTCCATCGCCGCGGATGGCGTTGTGCGGCCGCCGATTCGCGGTGTCGCGCTCAACGGCGCCGGCGGCAATGCGTTGATCCTCGACCCCGGCCGCACCGGGTACGCGCGCGCGATGGGACCGTTCCAGTTCATCCCCGACACCTGGCAGCGCTGGGGTATGCGGGGCAATCCGGACGATATCGATGACGCCGCGCTCACCGCGGGCCGCTATTTGTGCGCCGCCGGAGGCGATCTGGCCACCGCGCACGGCTGGCGGCAGGCGGTGTTCGCCTACAACCACTCCACCGTCTACGTCGAACAGGTACGTAGCGCCGCAATCGGTTACGACGCGTAGCCGATCCAACGAAAGAGGGAGATACATGAACAAGTTCGGTATGTTCACCGCCGCCGTCCTGACGGCGTCGGGTCTGGCGCTGGGCGCGACCGGCATCGCCTCGGCCGAGCCGGCCCAGCCGCCGGTGAGCACCGGCTCGGCCCCCGGCCTGCCGCTGCTGCTCGGCCAGCTGCTGTCCGGCAGCGCCTCGGCCCCCAAGCCCACCGGCGCGGAAGCCGTTGCCACCGAGACGGGTTCGGCCTCCGGCTCGTCGCTCAGCGGCGGTCTGTCCGGCACGAAGTAGCCGACCGGCACAAGCCCCTTCCATCGCCACGGCACCCGCGCGGGACCGCCCGGCGGCGGTGCGAAGGTAGCGAGAACCCCCGCAGACGGTTCTCGTGACCCGACCGGACCCGTCCGTCGCGACACAGACGGGCGGGCCCGGCCCCGGGTCGTTCAGCCCGCGGTCGATATGGCGCTGACCAGATCCGGGCTGAGGGTGAGCAGGTGATCGAGGCCGACGGCCTCGAGGGGACGGCGCACCCGGGGCGGCGCGAGTATTCGGACCGGACGCGGGGCGCGGGCGTGCACGGTGTCCAGCAGCAGCGCCGAACCGATCAGCCCGAAGAAGGTGACCGCGGTCAGGTCGACCACGAGCACGGCCGCCGGATCGGCGAGGGCCTCGTCCAGCGCGGTGCGCAGGCGCGGGGCCGATACCAGATCGAGCTCACCGGCGAGGGTGACCACGACCGCGTTCGCGGCGCGGGTCACCGCTGCGGTCAACAGGCAGTCCACCGTGGTGACGGGATTGTGAGTGCTGATGGAAGGCAACGGGTTTCGGTCTTCGCTCAGGCTGCGGCCCGACGACGGCGAGTGTATTTCTCCCGCTCGGCCTCGGTCATCGCACCCCAGACCCCGTAGGGTTCGCGCACGCGCAGGGCGTAGGTGCGGCACTGGGCGAGTACCGGGCAGGTGTGGCAGATCTGTTTGGCGCGATTCTCGCGGGCGGTGCGGGCGCGACCGCGTTCGCCGTCGGGGTAGAAGAACAACGACGAGTCCAGGCCGCGGCAGGCGCCGCGTATCTGCCAGTCCCAGATGTCGGCATTCGGGGCCGGAAGTTGGGCGGAGGTGGGAATCGGCAGCGGCATGGTGAACTCCTCATGGTGCGAGCTCGTGCCGGATTCGACTCGACGGACGCTCCGGCTACGACAGGAGCGGACGTTAGAGGTAACGAATAAATCACGTCAACCGATTGAAGTGCGGGGACCGCGATATTCGGATTCATCGCCGAGTCGCCGTCACCCTCGTGGGTCGCGAGCGTCGGATCTGCGAGAACCGGCAGGCCGAGGCCATTATTTTCGAACAGAACAATAGCCTCGGCCGGTTGTGAAGACGAACTCTCGATGTCGTTCGGATGTCTTGCGGGTGAACGGGCGGGAACGAGTTCGCGGGTGAACCTCGCCGAAATTTACTGGCCAGCAATATAAGTGGTGGTGATTTTCACATCCGCGAATGCGCTCATGTTAAGCCGGTGCGAGCAATCCTTTACCGCTCCGCATCGGTGAGCAGCAGACGGATACCGCCCGCGGCGGCGCGTACCGCGCTACCGGGCTCGCACTTCGCCGCGGCGGGCGGGGCGAATGCGGTGGGGGTGAATTGTTTTTGTGAGTTGTCGCCTCGGAAGCGTCCGGCGAGGACCTCGCCGCGATAGGACGCGCCCTGGTCGGTGGGTGCGGCGCTGCTGTAATGCACGGTGCTCGAGCGCTCGCCGATGCCGCCGATCCAGCGAATGACCTCGGTGCCGGGCGGCTTGGTCGTCGCCCAGTCGGCGCACGAGACGGTGATGGTGAAGCTTCGGGTGATCTCTCCGGCGCTGGCCCCGGTGGAACAGGCATCGTAGTGATCGGTCTCGGTGATGGTGGTGGGCTTGGCGACGGTGGTGAGGGCGGGGGAGAAGCTGACGTCGAAGTGCCCGGAGCACTCCAGGTGGACGCCTCCGGTCGGTGTCGAGTGCGCCGGTGTCGCCATCGACAGCAGGGTGCCGCCGATGACCGCCGACAGCGCGACGGCGAACCTTTTCCGCATGGATGATCCCCACTCTGTTTCGGCAATGTGCTTGGCACTCAGAGTAGTTGGGGCGCAGCGTATTCGGTCGCTCGCTAGGGGAGCCGTCGGTAGGGGTGACCTCGGGGCCGGATGATTTGCGCGCGGCGGCGATCGAATAGTGTTCGGTACGGCATCTGGTTCAGGAGGAGTGGTGGGGTTGGTGGAAGGGTTCGTCGAGCGCGGATTCGAGTCGGTGCGAGAGGGTTTCGCGCGGGCGCACGACGGCGACGAGGGCGCGGCCCAGCTGTGCGTATATCGCCGGGGGCGCGTGGTGGTGGACCTGTCGACCGGGGCGGACCCGGAGTCGACGTCGGTGCTGATGTCGGTGTCGAAGGGGATCACCGCGACCTGTGCGCACATCCTGGTCGATCGCGGCCTGCTCGATCTCACCGCGCCCGTGCGGGAGTACTGGCCGGAGTTCGCCGCCGAGGGTAAAGCCGACATCACGGTCGCCCAGTTGCTCTCGCATCAGGCCGGGTTGTCGGGATTCGACGCCGAAACGGGTATCGGCGCATGGGAATTGAAGGATTGGACGAGGTGCGCCTCGGCGCTGGCGGCGATGACTCCGCTGTGGCGGCCGGGGACCGCGTTCTATTACCACTCCCTTACCTGGGGCTACCTCGCCGGTGAGCTGATCCGTCGGATCAGCGGCAAAAGCGTCGGTGAGTTCCTCGCCGCCGAGGTCGCCGAACCGCTCGGACTGAGCCTGTGGATCGGCCTGCCCGAGGCCGAGGAATATCGGGTCCTACCGCAGTTCACCCGCCGGCACATGCCCGACGCCGCCGAGGTCGAGGCGATGCTCACCCGGATGGGCGTCGATGTCGGCGCCCGCCTGGTGCGCGCGACACTGGCCACGGTCGCGGCCCGCGACGAGGGCCTGGCGCTGCTCAATACCCGGGACGGACATGCCGCGGAGATCCCGTCCGGCAACGGAATCGGCAATGCGCGGTCGGTCGCGCGCATGTTCGCGGCGGTGATCGGCACGGTCGACGGCATCCGGTTGCTCACTCCGGCGGCCGTCGATCGGGCACGACAGCCGCAGACCGAGGGACTGGGCCACCCGGCCCCACTGGATGTGATGCCGCGCGGCAACTATTTCGCGCACGGATATGAACTCACCCGACCCGCACAGCTGCTCGGCCCGGGGGCGTTCGGTCAGGTCGGATCCGGCGGGCGCATCGGCTTCGCGCATCCGGAATCCGGTGTCGCCGTGGGCTATACATGCACCAATATGATCGGCGACGACACCGGCGGTCCGGATCCGCGCTGGCTGCCGTGGTCGCAGGCACTGCGCGAAACCCTCAGGGGGTGAACGCGTCCAGGTAGCTGTCCGGGTCGATCGGTGCGAACCCCCAACGGCGGCCGCGCCGAGGGGCCGGAGCTGGAATCGGCCACCGAGAACGAACTACGGGGTCAATTCGCTTGGTCCTCCACCAATTTCGCCTCCATTTTCTGCACGTAGACGACCGCGTCGCCCACGGTCCGCAGCTGCGCCAGATCCTCGTCGGGGACCTTGACGTGATAGGTGTCCTCGAGCCGTACGACGATTTCCACCAGTGACAGCGAGTCGATGTCCAGATCCTCGACGAAGGATTTCTCGGCCACCACCTCCGAGGCGTCGATGCCGGTCACCTCCTCGACGATCTCCGCGATGCCCGCGACGATTTCTTCCTGTGTGGTTGCCACGAATCTTCCCTTCCCAGAAGCGATCAACACGAGAACGCTAAAAGCTCCAGCGGGGTGGAGATTCAATAGTTTGTGAGGCGGGCCACACAAATGAACGGCCGGGCCCACCACGTGGCGGGCCCGGCCGCAGGAAACGGATCAGTGATTGGTGCCGGGACGCCAGCGGTGTGCGCCGCCGAGGTGCCCGGTCCGCGGGCCGCCCGCGGTCGCGGGCATACCCGTGGAGCGGGATCCGTGCGAGCTGTCGGATCCGCTACGCGAGACCATGGCCGCCACTGCGCCCGCGAGGGCGGCGATGACCAGGCCGATGGGCAGCGCCCACCACTTCGCGTTGGAATCCCTACCCCACCACCGGTGATCATTGTTGGTCGCCGCGGCGGCCGTGCCCGCGTCGGCGGCCGCACCCGGCGCGGGGCCGGGAGCCGAGACGTCCAGACCGCTCAGCTGACCGGCGATATCCGGTGGGACAGTGGCGAAACCGCTCTCGCGGCTCCAGCGCATCTGGACCGGTGTGCCGTTCTGACCGCTGAAGGTCTGGCTGTAGACGCCGTCGGCGACCGTGGTATCGGTCATCGGCGCGCCGAGCACGCCGTCGGTGGCGTGCAGATGCGACCAGGCGGTTCGGATCGGGCCGCGCACCAGCCACGCGCCGTTCTGCGGGCTCCACTCGATGGTCGCTCCGTCCGGCGCGGAAAACTCGCTGAAGCGGGCCGTACCGGCGACCGGCGCGTCCGACTCGTCGTTCTTCGGATAGCCCAGATTGTTCGCGCCGCCCAGGGCCAGATATTTGTCGAGAATGGCCCCGTACATTACCTTCGCACCCGTATCCGACGAGTAGACGATCTTGCCGCCGCGATAATCCTGTGCGGCGCCGTCGGGGCCGAATGCGTATACCGCGCCGACCTTTTCACCGAGCGGCGAGGACGCGCCGCCCTTGTCCTGATAATGCGAGCTGATCGCGTTGTCGGCATCGGCGGGCTGTGCCGTGGCCGGGGGACTCAGCAGCAGACCGGCGCCCAGCGCGGCGGCGAAGCCGGCGGCGGACACCGATTTCATCCACAATCTCATCGCATGCCTCCTCACGGAATCGGTGAATCAGCGAATGTCGCCGGTCTTCGGCTTGGTGGCGAATCCGACGATCGCCGCGAGCAACGCGCCGACCACGCCGCCGCCCCCGACCTGTGCCAGGATCTGGCCGAAATCCAGTCCGCTACCGGTCGCGGCCTGAATTATCGCCCCCGTGATACCCCCACCGATCGCTCCCGCTCCGCCGGAGACGAGCGGACCCATCGGGCTGTTCGCCCCTCCGATCCCACCTCCGACCACACCACCGAGCAGACCCAGTAGCCACTCCATCCTTCCTCCTTCGAGACGACTCGAAACCGACGGATGTTGCATTGAACACGATAGCCTGCTATTTGCCTGATAAACCCGGATGCGCAAAATGCGGTGGTACGCTCCGGAACGTTTCCTACCCGAGGAGGCATTGATGACCGCGCTACTGCGTCGCGGCCGTTATCTTCTCGCCCTGGTCGCCGTCGCCGCGGCGGTTGTGCTGCCGATGCCGGGTGCGGTCCATTTCCCGGAGACGAGTCTGTTCGACGCCGATTCCGAGAGCCAGATCCGAATCAGCCGAACATTCGCCCGTCTGCTCCACGCGGGCGACGAGCGCCACTCGGACGCACGCTATCGCCGATCCGTGGAGATCGGGAAGATGACTCCCTACGAACAGCGCGGTGGTGACGTTTCGATTCCGGCCGTCCGCTCCGACCTTCGCGACGAGCGCGGTCTCGCGGAGGAGATGCTGCGCAACGGGCGCGGCGCGGTAGGGGTACTCCAGGGGAATCGCTAGCGATGCGTCAGTGATGCGATCCGAGGTTGCCTGAACGTTAAGTAACTGAAATAGTTGGGGACGTCGAAGGCGAAGCTCGGCGGCAGATGCATGAACGACTGCATCGTTTATGCATCGACTGTTGGGTAGTCTTGGCCTACGGCCCGATGAGCCCTGATGGAGGTGATCGATATGCGTGAGACGTTCGAGATGCTGTTCCGGGTGATCCATGACCCGCTGGTCCAGCTGTACTACCTGCTGGACGGTTCGATTCCGCGATGAGCCGTCTGTAGTCGTAATCCCGTGCGGTGCGAACCATTTGGGCGAGAGGTATCGATATGCGAGGCGATGTGACGACGGTCGCGGTGGAGCATCCGTCGCGCTGGCAGTCTCGGGTGCGCGCCGAGGTGGCGGTGGTCGTGCGGGATTTCGTCGGGGACCGATGCCGTGAGTATCTCGAGACCCCGGAGACCGCGGTGCTGGGGCGGGTGATCACCGATTTCGCCTGTGGGGGAAAGTATTTGCGCTCGGCCTTCCAGGTGGCGGGCTGGCTGACCGCGCAAGCGGAGTGCCCGGCCGCGATTCGAGCCGCGGGCAGTGTCGAGCTGCTGCACTGCTTCGCGCTGATCCAAGACGATGTGATGGACCAGTCCCCGCGCCGCCGGGGTGCGCCCGCGGCGCATGTGACCTTCGCCGAATGGCATGGGCGGCAAGGGCTTTCCGGATCCTCGCAGCGGTTCGGCGAATCCGCCGCGGTACTGGCGTCGGATCTGTGCCTGGTCTGGGCGGAGCAGCTGCTGCGCGAGAGCGGCGTGGCCGCGCAGCCGCTGGCGCGGGCGCTGCGGCGCTACGACCTGCTGCGTAGCGAGCTCGCCGTGGGACAGTTCCGCGATGTGGTGAACGAGGCGCGTCGGCGGCCGACACTGCCCGATGTACTCGCCGTGGCCCGGGCCAAATCGGGTAACTACACCGTCCGCAGGCCGCTGGAGTTGGGTGCGGAACTGGCCGGGGCCGCGCCGACCGTGCTGACGGCCCTCGGCCGCTACGGCTCGGCGATCGGGGAGGCCTTTCAACTACGTGACGATCTACTGGGAGTGTTCGGTGATCCGGGGGAGACCGGAAAGCCGATCGGCGACGATATCCGGGCGCGCAAGGCGACCGCGGTGCTGGTACTCGCCCGCGACCACGCCGACGGCGCGGCCCGGCGGGAACTGCGGCGGCTGGACACCGCGACGGACCTCGACGACGCCGCTGTGGCGCGCTACGCGCAGATCGTCGAGGAGTCCGGCACGCGACAGCGCGCCGAGCGGCTGATCGAGCAGCGAGTGGACGAGGGCATCGACGCACTCGCCGCAGTCGATATACCAGCCCGAGCCGACGAGATTTTGGTCCATCTCGCCCGCTCGTGCACCGACCGGGCCCACTGAGGCAGGGGACGGTGACCCCGCGTGAACTCGACGCCGCGGCCCTCACCGATACCGCACTGGGACAAGCGTATTCGCCATGCCGCGCCCGCGTCGCCGCTAGTCACAGGAACTTCCCCGGATTGGCCGCCACCGCCCGGCGCAGCGCGGGCCGCTCGGCCCGGTAGGCGCTGACCACCGAGGCCAGCTCGTGTGGGCTCGCGCCGTGCATGATCACCGAATGGCAGCCCAGATCGAATTCGCGCGAGATCTTCTTCACGCACTGCCGCGGCGTGCCGTAGGCGGCCGAGCTGAGCCATTCGTCGGGGATGAGGGCGTCGAACTGCTCGAGCACCTCGACCGAGGCGGAGGCGTCGATGGGTCCGGCGGCCGCGGCGTCGAGGTAGAGCCGGGTGCCGCGAATGCGCTCCCAGACCTGAGGATCCCAGCCGTTGGCGGCGATGAGCACATCGGCGTAAGCCTGCAGATAGGTCACCAGGCGGCCGGTCCGGCGGCGCAGCCGATCCTCCTCGGAGAGCGCGTCGCTCGCGGTCGCCAGGCACGACCAGATGCGGACGCTGTCGGGATCCTTACCGGCCCGTTCCGCCCCCCGACGCACCGCCGCGACGGATTTGGTGGTCGCCTCATCGGAGAAGAAGGTGTGCAGAACGACGAAATCACCGATCTCCCCGGCGAGTTCGAGCGTTTTCGGACCCACGGCGACGAACCCGATCGGCGGCGAATCCTCGAGACCGTTCTGGTGGTAGAGCACGGGCCACGACCCGGCGGGCCCGTCGTGATCGATGATCGTCTCACCCGCCCAGAGTCGGCGCAGGATGCCGACGAAGTCGCGCAGCTGGGCCGCGGTGACCGCGGGCAGGCCGATCGCCTTCCAATTCGCCGCCATCCCGCGACCGAACGCCATCGCGTAGCGGCCCTCGGTTATGGCCTGCATGGTCGAACCGATGGTCGCGGTGACCATGGGATGGCGGGTGTGGTGATTGGTGGCCGCCGCGGCGATGCCCAGATCGGTTGTGCACCCGGCCAATCCGCCCGACAGTACGGCGGTGTCCTTGACGGTCATGCGTTCGCCGATCATGCACGAACCCAGGCCGATCTCCTCGGCGGTGCGCGCCTCGGGGAACAGGACCCGGGCATCGGCGGGGTGCCTGGTGACGCAGTAATAGGCCAGTTCGTTGAGTTGTTCGATCACGCGAGTGGTGCTCCCTGAATAGGTTCGGATTGTCAGGCGCCGATTTCGGCCAGCAGCTGTTCGACGAGCGGCTTGTGATGGAACACCAGCTCGATATTGTCGGGCCGTTCCATCTCGCCGAAGTGGACCTGCCGCCCGCCCGAGCGCATGAATACGACGCAGTAGTTGAGCGCGGCGAACAGCGTGTACCAGGTGAGCTCCCCGATCCGAACGCCGGAGTATTCGGTGTAGGCCGCCGTCACGTCCTCTTCGCGCAGGAAATCCGGCATGCCGGGCAGGCCGTAGGTATCGGCGATCGTCTGGAAGACGCGGTGCCCGAAGATGAGCCAGGCCAGGTCGAGCTCGCGCGGGCCGATCGTGGCCAGCTCCCAGTCGAGTACCGCGACGGGCGTGAAATCCCGATACATACAGTTGCCGATGCGGGCATCGCCCCACGACAGGACCGTCTCGCCGGGGGACGCGGGCAGATTCGCGGTGAGCCAGTGCAGGATTCGTTCCGCCAGCGGTGAGGAGCCGCTGTCGCGGGCGGCGAACTCGTACCAGGACCGGGCGCGCTCGAGGGTGCGCTCGAGCGAATTCGCGCCGGATTGCCGCGGGTCGAGGAAGGCGAATACGGTGGCCGCGTCGGGGATGGCGTGCAGTCGGGCCAGCGTCTCGATGGTGCTGTGCTGCAACCGCTTCTGCTGTTCGGCGCTCGCGTCGAACAGCCAGTTGTCGCCGAAGGTGTAGGGCATGACATCCGGTGGCACCAGGCCGTCGATCCGGTCCATCAGCAGAAACGGCGTGCCGAGCACATCGCCGGTGGATTCGATGAATCGCACCCGGGGTACGGGAACCCCGCTCGACTCGGCGACGATGCGCATGGTGTCGAACTGATCGCGCAGGTTGTAGTGCTCGAGGATGGGGAAATCGCCCGGGGCGGGCGCCATTCGGGCGATCAGCTCGGCGCGCTGCGCGATTCCGGCCTCGGTCCAGGTCATGTCCAGCACGAGGGTTTCCGCGGACATGCCGTTGCTGTCGATACCCGAGCGCAGGGTGATATTCGGGGCGGCGTCGGCGGGCAGCCGCGTGGCCAGCCACTCGGTGAGGCGGGGGATCAGCGTGCCGGTGTCGCGGCTGCTGCGCTGCAGTCGCATACCCGATTCCGCTCGATCTCGAGACATCGATCACTCCTGACAACTGTGCGAAAGCCGCCGGTAACCATCGGCTTTCGCATTTCAATTGTCAACAAGGGTTCTCAATGAACGGGAGTCACCGCAGGTAAGCGGTGATGGCATCGACCAATCCCTGTAGCGCGCTTGCCACATCGGCGGCGGGGGTGACGCGGCGCTCGTTATTGATACCGCGTATGGCCGGTGGGATCAGGCAGCGGATCCGGTCCACCTTGTCCGCGTCCAGGGCCAGATCGGCCAGGGAGTATTCGAAGGCGCGCAGCCACGCGTTCTCGTATTCGGCCATGGCCGCCGCGGTCCGGGGGAACAGCGAAAGTCGTTCGGCCTGCTCGTTGGGCAGCCCGGCGCGCAGCGTTTCGACCGCGCGACCCTCGGGTGTGCCGAGGATGGTCCAGATGGCATCGACCATCTCCCACACCCGATCCCGAATCGATCCGCTGAACACCGGCCAGCTCTCCGGGCTGTTCGCGCCGCTGCGATCGGTCAATTCGACCAGCACCGCGGCCCACAGCCCGTCGAGATCACCGAACTGATGCTTCAGCGTCCCCCAGCTGACCCCCGCCTCCCGGGCCACCCGATTGGCCGACAGCGGTTCCCCGGATCCCTCGGCCAGACAGACGATCGCGATATCGAGCAGCCGCTGCCGGGTCTCGCGCCCCCGCCGATTCAGCCTGGTCCCGGCCGCGGACTGCATCGTCGAATTCGCTCCGGCCATCGGTACTTCCATTCCGCTCGGTCTAGGTGGTCTGCACCCCGAGCCTTGCACAATCGCGCCGCGCGCTCCGCAACCGCTCGATCTCGAACGGCACCGCGCCCGACCACCATTGGGGATCGGCCGTGCCGTCGGTGGTGCGACCGTCGCGATGGATGTAGTGGCGCACATCGCGACCCGGCTCGGCGAGCTCGCCGGACAGGGCCCGCTCGAGCCATTCGGCGCCGAAACGGAACGCCTCGGCCGCGACACCGCCCAGCGGATGGAACTCGCCCTCGTAGACGCGAATCTCCTTGGGCGCGCGGACGAGTTCGTAGTTGGCCAGGGCCTGCTCGAGCGGGGTCAGCTCGTCGAATTCGCCGATCCCGTAGAGCACCGGGCAGGTGATGTCGCCGACCAGATCGCCCAGCGGCATACGTTCGACCAACTCCCGGTCGAACGCGTCCTCGTCGTCGTAACCGGCCATGTACATGAAATTGGCCTTGAAGGTCGGTTGGGCGCGTTCGAAGATCGTGCGGAAGTCGCCCGTGGGCGCCTCGAACGCTGCCAGCGCCGCGAGTCGCGGCTCGGTGGCGGCCGCCCGGGAACCCCAGTAGCCGCTCATGCTGATGCCGAACATGCCGATCCGCCGGGGGTCCACGCCGGGCAGCTCGCTCAGATAGTCGAGGTAACGGCTCACGGCGCGTTGGTAATTGGTGAGATCCACGGTCAGGCCTCCGGCGCGGCTCTCGCCCTGGCCGGGACCCTCGATGGACAGGGCGACCATGCCCCGCGAGGTGTAGTAGCGCTCGGCGGCGTAGAGGTAGTCCTCCTTGATCATGTCCATACCGGGTCCGAGGATCACCGCCGGTGCGTCCCGCAGCGGACCTTCCGGAAGGTGCAGCAGCGCGAAGATCCGCTCGCCCTCGAAGTCCAGCGTCACCCGGCGGACCAGGCCGCCTCGCAGTGCGCCCAATCGCCGCACGCAGTGGTCGGTGCGCTGCCGGAAGGCGCGTTTGCGGGGATCGGCGGCATCGAAGATCGAGTACTGCGCCCGGCCCCACATCACCGCGGCCCGCGTATAGAGGTCGACGGCGGTGCGCGCGAAGCCGTTTCGTTCGTGATGGGCGGCGCGCTCCTCGGTCTGCGCGGCGACGGTGGCCCAGGCCTTCGGCAGCATCGCGCCGCTGCGCACGAGTTCGAAGACCTTGTCGAAATCGGTGTGGTCGTGGCCGAGCTGTTCCATGGTGCCCTTGGCCTGCGGGTGCAGGGCGTCGAATCCACCCTGGGCCAGTGCGATGTCGAGGGCCCAGCTCTGGCCTGTCGCGCGTGCGGTCATCTCGGAACTCCTTCGAGTTAATGCTAAGTACTTATCTATTAAGTACTTAGGCTAAGCTCGATGTCAACCGCTCGATTGCGTGACAGGAGATATCCGGTGACCGAACAGTCCCGCACGGCCGCTCTGGACGAGCTCGCCCGGACCGTCTATCGGCTCAGTGCGGCCGATTCCCGGCTGCGCGGGCGCGCGACCAGATCGCCCGAGGCGCTGTCGCTCACCCATGCTCGCGCACTGCGGGTGCTCGGCGAACAGGGGCCGCTCACCATCGGTCAACTGGCCGCCGGCACCGAAACCACCGGGGCCGCAACCACTCAGCTGATCAATGGTCTGGTCGCGGCGGGCTATGTCACCCGGGAACGCCGGGCCGGGGACAAGCGCTCGGTGCTGGTCGCGCTCACCGAGACCGGACGCGCCCGCAATCGGGAGCGGATGGCCGCGATGTCGGCGGCCCTGCGGGAGGAACTCGCCGATCAGGACATCACCGCGCTGCGGTCGGCCGTCGAGGTACTGACCCGCTTGATCGCGATCTACGACCGCCTGTAAAGAAAGTGATAGGGTCTAACCTCGGACGCGGGCAGCGAGGACGAGGGGGCCATTCATGACGGACGCGGCCGCGCGGAGTCCGCGCGAGCGCTATCGGCTGCAGATGCAGGCCGAGATCAAGCAGTGTGCCTGGGAGCAGATCGCCACCGACGGCGCGTCGGCGCTGTCGCTCAACGCGATCGCCAAGCAGATGGGTATGAGCGGCCCGGCGCTGTATCGCTACTTCGCCGGGCGCGACGAGCTGATCAGCGCGCTGATTCGGGACGCATACCGAAGTCTGGCCGATACGCTGCGCGCGGTGCGGGACGGCGGCGCGGACGCGGCCGGAATCGCCTCCGCCGCAAGGGATTGGGCCCTGGCCGATCCGCACCGCTACTTTCTCGTCTACGGCACGCCGATCCCCGGTTATCGCGCGCCCGAGGACACCACCGCGATCACCCAGGAGATCATGGCGACCCTGGTCGAGGTCTTCGCCGACCAGCCACCGGTCGAGCCGACCACACCCCTCGACGCCGACCTGGAACGCCATCGCCATTGGGCCCCTGCCGATTCCGACCCCGTCGTCCTGCATCGCGCCCTGTCGTTCTGGACGCGGACACACGGCGTGCTGTCACTGGAACTGGCCGGACACTTCACCGGTATGGGGTTCGACGCCGCCCTGTTGTTCGCCGACGAGGTGAACGGCCTGCTGGCCGACTGAGCCGCCCGAACCCGCCCACGCGGTCGCGCGCGCCGGAATATTCTGGTCGGCAGACCGGCAAATCCGCCGTGGGCACTGGGTCGCTGTGGTTCTAACGGCGCACTTGTGCACGACCCACCGCGAAGGGGAGTCCATCATGGAGAGAACATTCGAGCCGGATGGCGGGCAGGTCGGCTCCCACCTACCGACCGAGATCGATACCAAACACGCGCATCCGGCCCGTTTCTACGACTATTGGCTCGGTGGTAGGGACAACTACCCGGCCGATCGGTCCTTCGGCGACGAGATCGCCGCGCTGATTCCCGGGATCCGGGCCATGGCCCGGGCCAATCGCGGATTCCTCGGTCGCTCGGTGCGCTACGCCATCACCGAACTGGGTATCACTCAGTTCCTGGATATCGGCACCGGCCTGCCGACCGCCCGCAATGTGCACGAGGTCGCCCAGGATGTGGATCCCTCGGCCCGAATCGTCTACGTGGACAACGATCCGCTCGTGTTGGCGCATGCCCGCGCGCTGATGGCGAGCACCCCCGAGGGTCGCACCGCGTTCATCCACGCCGATCTGCACGATCCCGAGTCGATCCTCGACGACCCCATCCTCACCCAGACCCTCGATCTGGATCGTCCGGTCGGCATCATGCTGGTCGCGGTGCTGATGTACTTCCGCGACGACGACGATCCGCACGGTATCGTCGCGAGGCTGCTGGACGCGGTGCCGTCGGGCAGTTCGCTGACCATTTCCCACCCGACCGCCGATGTCGACCGCCGCAGCGCCACCTACGCCGCGGAGACCTCCGAGCGCGGCGGTATCACCATGAACCTGCGCACCCGCGCGGAGACCGAAAGGCTGTTCGCCGGAACCGAGCTCGTGGAACCCGGCGTGGTGTTGCTCGAGGAGTGGCATCCCGAATTGGCCGAGGCGCCGCTGTTCGAGGTCGATCCCGACGCGGGCCCGTCCTGGGCGTGGGCCGGACTCGGCCGCAAACTCTGACCGCGTGGTAATTCCCCTTTCACCCCAACGTATTTCGGCGCATCCAGCCGACCGGTCTGCTACCGTCGATTGATGCTCGCGCCGAGATCGGCACCAGCACAACGGGTTGGGCTCTCGAGGGGTGAGGGGCGTGGTGTCGATGGAGACGACCACAGCGGAAATTACGATAACCCTGCCGCCCATATATCTTCCGGAGCCGCTGCACGCGCATCCGAGCATCGATACGCTCGAGGCTCGCGGCCTGAATTGGATGCGGCGGTACGGTTTCTGCGACGATCCCGCGCTGCGCAATCGCGTGATCGACAGCAGGACAGCGCATTTCTTCGGCTATCTGTGCCCTCATGCCGATCCGGAACGATTGCAACCCGCCGTTGACTGGGGATATCTGATGTTCGTATTCGACGACGCGCATTGTGATATCGACACCGGCACAGACAGTTCCGGAATACTGGACCTGGCCGTGCGCATCGTGCGCACCCTCGAGGTGCCCGACGCGGACGTGTTGCCGCGGCGGCATCCGTTCAGCGCGCCGATCATCGATCTGGCCCGCCGCCTGCACGAGATCGCGACACCCGCGCAGATCCGCCGCCTCGCCGACGGGCATACGACCTGGTTGTCGGCGGTGGCCTGGCAGATCGCCACCTCGGCCAGCGATGCGGTCACCCTCGGCGACTACCTGTTCACCCGCCATCTCGGCGCGGCCGCCGCGCCCGTGCTGACCCTGGCCCAGATCGCCGAGCGCGAACCGGTCCCGGAGGCCGAATGCGCCGCCCCGGCAATGCGGGCGCTGTTCGAAATGTCGGTCACCGCGGCCTCGATCGACGACGACCTGTACTCCTACGCTCGAGATCTGTGGCTGGCCCGGCATTCGCCGACACCGGGGCCGCCCGCGCGCAGTCTGGTCACCCAGTACATCGATCGCGAGGGACACGGTACCGAGGAGGCGCTGTGGGCATGCGTCGAATTGCGCGATCGCATTGTGGCGCAATTCTTCCTGCTGCGCGATCGGGTTCGCCCGGCCGCCTCGCCGTCGCTGCGGCGCTATCTGGACAATCTCGCCGGGCTCATTCGCGGAAACTACGAATGGGGCGTGCGCGTCGCCGATCGCTATTCCAATCCCGACGGCAGCCATCCCGCCGCCACCCGCACGATCGGGACCGTCAGCGATACCCCCGCGGCCGTCGGCCCGCCCGGCATTCCGGCGATCGACTGGTGGTGGTACATATGAGGTCGAACCGATCAATTCCCGTCGCCCCCTGGGGTTTACCGCTCATCGGACATCTGGCGCCGCTGGCGCGCGATCCGCTGGGCTTCCTGTCCTCGCTGCCCGACCGCGGCGGTCTGGTCCGCATCGGCCTGGGCGGTGTCGGCGCGGTGGTGGTGTGCGATCCGGAATTGACACAGCAGGTGCTGCGCCACGACCGGATATTCGACAAGGGCGGCCCGATCATGGAACGCGGCCGCGAGGTGATCGGCAATGGTCTGGTCACCTCGCTGCACCCCACCCATCGCAGGCAGCGGCGACTGCTGCAGCCCGCGTTCACTCGCGACCGCATCGCCGGTTACGCGGAGAAGATGAGCGAATACATCGCCGGGGTGAGCGAATCCTGGTCCGACGGTGCGATTTTGGATGTGCCGCACGAAATGCAGCGGCTCAGCGCGCTCACCACCGCGGCCACCCTGTTCCCGGATACCGTGCCCGAGGACCATATTCGCGCGCTGCTCGCCGATATGAACACCGTCTTCGAATCGGTGATTCGCCGGGTGCTGCTGCCGCGCGCGGTGAACGCGCTGCCCACCCCGGCCAATCGCGCCTTCCGCCTCGCGATCGCGCGCGTCCACGAGACCGTCGACGAGATCATCCACAAACGCCGCACCGCGGGAGACGATCGCGGCGATCTCATCTCGGCGCTGCTGGCGATGGAGAACACCGACGACGACGGTCGCGGTATGACCGACGCCGAGATCACCGATCAGATCATCACCCTGTTCCTGGGCGGCACCGAGACCACGGCCTCGGTGCTGCTGTGGGCGCTGTATCTGCTGGATCAGCATCCCGATATCGCCGCCCGGCTGCGCGCGGAGGTCGATACGGCGCTGACCGACCGCGTCGCGCGCTACGCCGATCTGCCCGGGCTGCCGATCACCCGGAACATCCTCACCGAAACCCTGCGTATCCGGCCGCCCGCGTGGATTCTGACCCGTGTGGTCACCGAGGACACCGAACTCGGCGGTCACCGGCTGGCCGCGGGCACCTCGATCGTGTACAGCCCCTACATCCTGCATCACCGCCCGGATCTGTTCCCGGATCCCGAACGCTTCGATCCGGACCGGTGGGCCTGCGACGCGCCGATCTCGGCCGCCACCCGAAACGCGTTCGCGCCCTTCGGCGGTGGCGCGCGCAAATGTATCGGCGACCATTTCGCGATGATCGAGGCCACCCTGGCGCTGGCGACCATCGCCGCCCGCTGGACCCTGCGTACGCTGCCCGATCGCGACGTCCGCCCCGCGGTGGCGGTGAGCCTGTATCCGCGGCGGCTGCGGATGTCGGTCTCGGAGCGCGCACGGGGCGATTTGCCCGTTCAGACAATTCGCAGCTAACGTCGCACGCTGGCCCTGGTATCGGCGAGGGCTCGGCATACGGTGATCCCGCATGCTCGACAGTCGTGAGTGCCGGGAGGCCGCAATGCTGAGCATCCTCGAGCCCGCTCCCCACCGGGAGCGGTTGCCCGAGAACCAGATCGACCCGCTGTATCGGCGGTTGCGCTGGCAGATCTTCCTCGGCATCTTCTTCGGTTACGCGGCCTACTACCTGGTCCGCAAGAATTTCGCGCTGGCCATCCCCTACCTCACCGACGGCGAGCACGGCGATTTCACCAAAGGTCAGATGGGCCTGGTGTTGTCGGCCATCTCACTGGCCTACGGCATCTCCAAATTCGTCATGGGTCTGATCTCCGATCGCGCCAATCCTCGGGTGTTCCTGCCGCTGGGTCTGGTGCTGTCGGCCTCGGTCATGGTGTTCATGGGGTTCGTGGAGTGGTCGACCTCGAGTGTGCTGGTGATGTTCGTGCTGCTGTTCGTCTGCGGCTGGTTCCAGGGCATGGGTTGGCCGCCGGCCGGGCGCACGATGGTGCACTGGTGGTCGCAGAGCGAGCGCGGGCGGATCGTATCGGTGTGGAATACCGCCCACAATGTCGGCGGCGGCCTGCCGCCGCTGCTGTTCCTGCTGGGTATGGCCTGGTTCCAGGATTGGCGCTCGGCGTTCTACATGCCCGCGTTCCTGGCGGTCGCCGTCGCGATCGCGGCATACGCGCTCATGCGGGATACCCCGCAGTCGGTGGGCCTGCCGCCGATCGAGGAGTACAAGAACGACTATCCGAAGGACTACTCGGCCTCCGACGAGGTGGAGCTGACCGCCAAGCAGATCTTCACCCGCTACATCCTGCCCAACAAGCTGCTCTGGTACATCGCCTTCGCGAACGTGTTCATCTATTTGCTGCGCTACGGCGTACTGGACTGGTCGCCGACCTACCTCAAAGAGGTCAAACACTTCACCCTCGACAAGTCCTCGTGGGCGTACTTCCTCTACGAGTACGCGGGCATTCCCGGTACGCTGCTCGCGGGATGGATGTCGGACAAGGTGTTTCGCGGTAACCGCGGCGCGACGGGTGTGCTGTTCATGGGTCTGGTGACCGCGGCGACGGTGATGTTCTGGATCGCCCCGGCCGATATGCCCGGGGTCAGCATGGCCTGCATGATCGTCATCGGATTCCTCATCTACGGCCCGGTCATGCTGATCGGACTGCACGCCTTGGAGCTGGTGTCGAAGAAGGCGGCCGGATCCGCCGCCGGATTCACCGGACTGTTCGGTTATCTCGGCGGCTCGGTCGCGGCCAGCGCCGTAATCGGTTACACCGTCGATCATCTCGGCTGGAACGGCGGTTTCGCGATTCTGGTCGGCGGCGGCGTCGCCGCGGTATTCCTGTTGCTGCTCACCATGATCAGCGAGAAAAGGCAAGCGGATCCCGAGACGACCGAGGCCGCCGACCAGCGCGTGTGATTCAGCGACCGGATCCGCTGGGCGGGGGATTGCCGATCGGGTATTGAACGAGGGCCGCGATGAGCGTGCCGACCTTGCGCAGCCATTCCGGCCAGGTCGACGGGTCCAGCGCCATCGAGCCCACATCGTTGAAATGGCAGCCCGGCGCGACCGGAACGCCGTCGAAACGATCCTTCATCCAGATCATCTCCTTGGCCCAGCCGATGAGCATCAGGGAGCCGTGCTCGCTGAAGTTGTCGCGGGTGTATTCGATGCGCGCCGCGGGGTCTTTGCAGTAGGTGGCGTAGAGGTCGTTGACCGGACCGACGGGCGCGAGCCAGTCCGGGTTGGAATGGAACATGAACACCGGCATATCCGGTGTGGCGTGGCCCATTCGGATCTTGTCGAAGACCTCCGCGGGCACCGGATCGGAGTACGGGTCCGGGCGATCGAACAGTCCGGTCAGATTCACGAACGGCAGTACGCCGAACGCCCACATGCAGAACGGGGCCTTGATCGCGGCCATGGCCTTGCCGAAACCGTTCATGTGCTGGTCGTAATAGGTCTGCAGCTGCGGGTATTCGCGCGCGGTGGCGAGCATGGCCGACAAGGCGATGCCGGAGGTCATATTGTTGCTGGCCATCCTCGCCGCCGCCAGCAGATCCGGGGCGATGCCGCCCATCGCCGAACCGACGATATTCAATTCCGGTGCGTAGGAAGCCTTCTCCTCGGCGGCATGGCCGGTGGCCACCGCGCCGCCGGAGTAGCCGAGCAGCCCGACCTTGGTGGCGACGCCGTCGAGCCCGAGCTGGTCGAAGTTCTCCGCGGCGCGAACGCTGTCCAGGGTGATGCGCGCATTGAGCGGGCCCGCGCCGAAGGCCATATCGGGGCCGTCGAAATCGGGCATGTTCAGCGCCCAGCCGAAGCCGAGGGCGGTTACGGCGTCGATGAAATCGGTATTGAGCCCGAACGCGCCCGAGATCGGCGCGGGCACCGAGGCCATCTGCAGTTCATAGGACGGCGCGCAGTATTTCGCGCTGGAGTCGATCGGGAATTGGTAGGACAGCAGATTGCGGGGTGAGCCGCCGTTGTCCCCGCGCGGTTTGGCGACGGTGGTGACCGCGGCAATGGGCTCGCCCCGGGTGTTGGTCGAGCGGAACGACAGCTGCCAGGCATCGATGTTGTACGGCCACACCGAGAACGTCGCGAGATGGACCTCGCGCGCGGCGATGATCTCACCGGGCTTCTTATCGGCGACGATCGCCGGATCCGGTCGGTAGAACGCCGCGTCGAACTCCGGCGGGGTGGGCGGAATCGGAAACGGCAGCACCGGCTGCACCGGTACGGGCGGCTCGGCCCACACCGGTGCGGCCGTGGCGACCAGGGTTACCGCAATCAGCACCGATACTTGTGCAAATGACCAACGGCGGAGGAACTTCTTTGTTTCGACGACAACCATGTCGCACTCCTCGGAAGGGCACTATAAGTCAAGGCCCGTCCGGGTAAATGCGAGCCCAGCGGTATCGAACGCGACAAGATCATTTTTGTCAACATTGGCTAATGAATTATGCATTCATACAATTTTCGCGGTGAACTATTGGGCGGAGGCTCGGCCGGATCCCTAGCGGCCCGCCGTGCGGGCCTCGGCGGTCGCCTTCAGATCGCGCAGCCACAGTTCCAGGCCGCCGCCGAGCAGTCCGGTGGCGGTCGGCACGTCCGCCTCGGCCTGGGCTCCGGTCCAGGTCTCCTCGGTGTGCACCGCGACCCCGCCGGGGACCTCGGTGAAGGTCCACACGTGGACGCCCTCATCGATGCGCACGCCCTCGCCGATCGCGGGCCCGCTCCACAGAATGCAGTGGCCGTCGTCGATGCGGCGCACCGTGGAGGTGATGTCCATGACGGTCGCGGCGGTGGTGGCGGTGGCGGGACCCGGTGTGGTCCAGCGGAATTGGGAGCCCGGCTGCAGGGATCGGCCGTCGTCGATGCGATCCATGCTCAGGACCGGCCGCTGCCAGCTCGGCCAGCCCTCGACATCGGTCTGCGTATCCCACACCGTCCGCAGCGGCGCGTCGATCAGAACGTCGGCCCGATAGCGGACGAGGGCCGCGGGGTTGGTGCCCTCACCCTGGCACTGGGCCGGGCCGAAATGCTGCGCCCGCGGGGACGCCGCCTGGGCGTTCGGTGCCGCGACGGCGAGTGTGCCCGCGATGGTGAGGGCGAGGGCCAGAGCGGCGGTGCGATGCTGCATGGGAAACCTTTCGTGACGTCGAATCATGGTGTCCAGCTTCGCGATCGGAAGGTCGTCGTCGCGTCGGTGACTTTCGCCTATCCGATTGCCGACGGACTTGACTGTGCCGTCTCGGCACGGTGTCGACTGGGGGCGCCTCAGCCGAAAGGACCGTCATGCCGCTTCCGGAACCGCTCACCGTGGAAGACCTGTTCGACTCGCCGACCCGCGCGGGCGCGACGATCTCGCCGGATGGCACGCGCTACGCCTTCCTCGCGCCATGGCGCAATCGCCTGAATGTCTGGGTGCAGGACCTGGATTCGCAGACGTCGCCGCGCTGCGTGACCGCAGACGAGAACCGCAGCGTCTTCCGCTACCGCTGGTCCAATGACGCGCGGTGGCTGCTCTATCAGCAGGACGGCGACGGCGACGAGAACTGGCATCTGTTCCGGGTGGATCCGGCGGATCCCGACGCGGGTGCGGTCGATCTCACGCCCTTTCCGGGGGCGCGTGTGCTCGCCTACGAATTGCCCCGCGGCCGTGCCGATATCGCGATCGTGCAGCTGAACCAGCGCGACGTGCTCGAATTCGACGTCTACGAACTCGATCTCGTCACCGGCGAACTCACGATCCTGGCCCGCAATCCGGGTCGCGTCGCGGGCTGGCTGTCCGGTGACGAGGGGGAGCTGTTCGCCACCGTCATGACCGCCGAGGGCGATCTCGAGCTGTGCCGGTGGGAGGCGGGCACTTTGCGCACGGTGACCACCTTCGACGGTATCGACTATCCGCTCGGCGTCTTCCCGATGCTGCCGACCCCGGACGGATCCGGCATCTGGCTCGGGTCCAATCGCGGCACCGATCGGACCCGATTGGTCCGCCTCGACGTGACCACTGGCGTGGAAGTCGAGATCGACAGCCATCCGACCTTCGATCTGGACACCCGCGGCATCGCTTCCGACGGCCAGCTGACGCCGCTGATCCGCGATCCGCGTACCGGCGAGCTGATCGGGGTGCGCTATCTCGGCGAGCGGCAGGTCATCCACGCGCTGGATCCGGGGTTCGCCGCTGTGCTGGAACGACTCTCGGCCCTGTCCGACGGCGATATCGACGAATTGACCTGTGACGACAGCGGTCAGCGCTGGGTGGTGAACTTCGCGCACGACCGCGATCCGCACGTCACCTACTACTACAACCACGCCACGGGCGAGCACCGGCTGCTGTTCCGACCGTATCCGCATCTGAATCCGCGTTCGCTCGCGCCGATGACGCCGGTGTCGATCACCGCGCGCGACGGCCTGTGCCTGCCGTCGTATCTCACGCTGCCCGTCGGCATCGAACCCGACCGGCTGCCGCTGGTGCTGCTCGTGCACGGCGGCCCGTGGGCGCGTGACAGCTGGGGTTACGAGCCGACCGCGCAACTGCTCGCCAATCGCGGATACGCGGTGCTGCAGATCAACTTTCGCGGTTCGACGGGATTCGGCAAGGCCTTCGTCCAGGCGGCGATCGGCGAATTCGCGGGCAGGATGCACGACGACCTGCTGGATGGGGTGCGATGGGCCGTGGCGCGCGGGTATGCCGACCCCGACCGGGTCGCCGTATTCGGCGGCTCCTACGGCGGATACGCGGCACTGGTCGGGGCCTCCTTCACCCCGGATGTCTTCGCCGCGGCCGTGGACTACTGCGGTATCTCGAATCTGGCGAACTTCCTGCGTACCGTGCCCGCCTTCGTGCGGCCGTATCTGATCAACAACTGGTTCCGATACGTCGGCGACCCGAGCGATCCGGATCAGGAGGCGGATATGCTCGCCCGCTCACCCATCACCCGGGCCGACCGGATCCGTATTCCGCTGATGGTGGTGCAGGGCGCCACCGATGTCCGGGTCGTCCAGGCCGAATCCGACAATCTCGTCGAGGCGCTGCGCGCTCGCGGCGTGCAGGTCGAATATCTGCTCGCGCCGAACGAGGGACACGGCTTCGTGAATCCGGAGAACGTGATCGGCATGTATCGCGCGGTGGACCGCTTTCTCGCCGAACATCTGGGCGGGCGGGCTTGACAGTGCCGTAGCGGCATAGTGTCGACTGGCACCCGAGACAGTACGAGAGGGGTGACGGGCCGTGGGATGGAGCACGCGGGAACTGGCCGAGCTCGCGGGTACGACGCTGCGCACCGTGCGGCACTACCACGAGATCGGCCTGCTCGACCAACCCGAACGCCGCGCCAATGGCTACAAGAGCTACGGCGTGACCCATCTGGTCCGGATGCTGCGGATCAGACGGCTCACCGGGCTCGGATTGTCGCTGGCGCAGATCGCGGCGATGGACGACGTCGACGAGCGCCCCGACGAGGCGCTGCGCGCGCTCGATGTCGAACTCGCGCAGACCATCGACCGGCTGCAGCGCACCCGCGACGAACTCGGCCGGATCCTGAGCGGGGAGGCATCGACCCGGCTGCCGTCCGAATTGTCCTCGGTGGCCCCCGATCCGGCGATGAGCGATGCCGAGCGCTCGATGTATTTCGTGATGTCCAGCCTGGCCGGTCCGCAGGGCCTGCGCGCCTGTGCCGAGATGCTGCGAAACCATTGGCGCGTCGTCGAATTCGACACCCTGCCCGCCGACGCCGACGAGGGCCGCCGCGCGCGGGTGGCCGAGCTCATGACCGGCCGCGCGCGTGAGATGTTCGCCGAACACCCCGATATGGCGGCGTGGGCTCTCGACGCCCCGCGCGGGGAGCGGTTCGCCGCGGACACTCTGACCGAAGCGGTCCTGGATCTGTACAACCCCGCGCAGATCGATGTCCTGATCCGCCTCGGCAAAGCGATCAGCGGGTAGTCGTCTCGGTCGGATAGGCGTCGATGACCGGGATGAGCCAGGTATCGGCCGTGCGGCGGACCAGCTGTGTGGTCAGTCGCATATCGACATCGATCAGCGGCAGTACGGCGAAGGCGTTCGGATCGATCTGCTGGGCGGCGTCGGATTCCGGGGCCATGATCGCGAATCGCCGTGTGTCGGTGAGCAGGAGCAGCAGGCCGCCGATATCGGAGAATGTCAGCCCCGAGTCGGGGCGCACACCCGCGTCGATGAGCACCTGCACCGCCCCCGGGGGCAGGGTCCACCGGCGGGGCGGGGGCACGCAGGTGAAGCCGCGTAAGTCCTTGGTCCGCAGAAACTTTCGGCCCGGGAAGTGGCGGGCGTCGAGAATCACCGCCATGGATTCGGTGGACAGTTCGGTGGCCGTCAGATCCGGGTGGGTGATCGGAGCGCGGCAGAACGCGATATCGACCCGATCGGCGAGCAGTTCGGCCTCCATATCGCGCGAGGGCAGCTGGCGCGATTCGATGCGATAGTCGGTCGCGAGGGTGCGCTTGATGCGTGAGATCTGTTCGCGCAGGCCGGGATTGAGGACGTCCGGTACGGCGATGCGCACGAGTGCGGGACTCTCGGAAGCGCGCAGCAGGCCCGGGACCGCGTCGAAGTCCGCCACGAGCCGTTCGGCGATGGGCAGCAGGGTCTCACCCGCCGGAGTCAGGCGGGTGTGGTGGGTCGATCGATCGAACAGCGGCCGCCCGAGTTCGCGTTCGAGCGCCCTGATCCGTTGGCTGAGCGGTGGCACCGACATCTGCAGGGCCTGGGCGGCCCGCGTGAAATTGAGCTCGTGGGCGACCGCGAGGAAGTACCGCAGGTGCCGTATCTCCATGACTACCCATGCTAGCCTGCGGTTTTATCGCCGTGGACATACCGGTTTTCGGTCAATGGTCATTCACTTGATGACTTCAACTAATTAGCTTGGAGTCGGGCGGGCCGAACGGCCAGTGATATCGAGGAGGCGACCGAATGTTCGAATCGTTGCTGGTGCTCGGCATCACCACGAATGTGATCGAGCGGATCAGCCTCGCGGACGGGTCGGTGCGCACCGTCGTCGCCGATACCGGACCCGCTCCCGACGGCCTGGTCGTGGACGCGCGCGGGGGCCGGATCTACTGGACCACGATGGGCCAGGCCCGGTCGGAGTCGGATTTCGACGCCGCCGACGGTTCGATCCGCTCCGCGCGTCTCGACGGATCCGATCAGCGCACGATCGTGCCCACCGGCTCGCTGACCACGGGCAAACAACTGGCAGCCGACTTCACCACCGCGCGTCTGTACTGGGGTGACCGCGAGGGATGCCGCGTCAGCCGCGTCGATATGGACGGGACCGGACTGACCGATCTGGTGATCAACGCGCCGACGGCCGACCGTACCGCCGAATGCGTCGGCGTCGCGGTCGACCCCGCGCAGGGGTACCTCTACTGGACGCAGAAGGGTCCGGCCAAGGGCGGCCGGGGTCGGATTCTGCGTGCGGGACTGGAGATTCCGCTGGGAGAGACCGCCGCGGCCCGGACCGATATCGAGGTCCTCTGGGACGGACTGCCCGAACCGATCGATCTCCATCTCGATCCCGCGACCGCGACGCTGTACTGGACCGATCGCGGCGCGGGCCCCGACGGCAACACCCTCAATCGCGCGGCCGTGCCCCGCAAGGGTCTGCGCGGCGATGCGCCGCAGATCCTCGCCCGGAATTTCACCGAGGCGATCGGGCTGGCCGTGGACACCGACGCCGGACTCGCCTACGTCACCGATCTGGGTGGCACGGTGCGAGCGGTTCCGCTGGATCCCGGCTCGGGCGCAACCGAATTCGTCGTCGCCCGGTTCGAGGGTCGACCGCTGACCGGTATCGCCGGTCTCTGAATTCGAAAGGACGGCACGACATGACATCTCCGATTCCCCTGGACCGCCTCGACCGACCCGCGCTCGTTCTCGGTGCGGGCACCCTCGGACGGCGCATCGCGCTGATGCTGGCCAGTGCGGGCGGTACCGTCCGGATCTACGATCCGGTGGCCGAGACCCGCACCGCCGCAGTCGAATACATCACCGCCGAACTACCGGGCGTGGTCGCCGCGCGCCAGGGAGCGCGTGCCGGACAGGTCGAGTCGAGCGCCGATCTGGACTCGGCGGTGGCGAAGGCCTGGTTGGTCGTGGAGGCCGTTCCCGAACGACTCGAGTTGAAGAAGAAGATCTTCGGCGATCTGGACCGGCTCGCCGAACCCGACGCCATTCTGGCGAGCAACTCCTCCTCCTACGCCAGCCGCCTGTTCCTCGACGAGGTGAGCCGCCCCGAACGGGTGCTCAACATCCACTTCTACATGCCGCCGGATCACACCGCCGCCGACATCATGTCCTGCGGACGGACCGATCGGGCCGTATTGGACTTCGTCCTCGATGTCCTGCCGCGCTTCGGCGTGCACCCGTTCGAAGCACGCAGGGAGAGTACGGGATTCATCTACAACCGCATCTGGGCCGCCGTCAAGCGCGAGGCGCTCGCCGTCGTGGCCGGGGGAGTCGCCACGCCGCGCGACGTCGATGAGATGTGCCGCATGAACGGCGGTATGAGCGCGGGCCCGTTCCGGATGATGGATCAGGTCGGGCTCGATGTGGTGCTCGACATCGAAAATCACTACGCCGCAGAGAATCCCGCGCTGCCCGAGGGGCCGCGCACGCTGCTGCGCGAATACGTCGATCAGGGCAGGCTCGGCGTGAAATCCGGCTCCGGTTTCTACGACTACCCGTAGGTTCACGGCTTGCGCAGGATTCCGCCGTATTCGTAGACGTTGGAACGCCGTTCGGTCGCGCCGGAGTAGGGCCGCAGCGGCTCGGGCACCGGCTCCAACGGCGGCTGATTCGGATCGGGTCGCCAGTCGACCAGATTCACCAGACCGGGTTCGATCGGTTCCAGACCGTCGAACAGGGCGTCCACCTCCGCGCGCGAACGGGTCTGCCACGGAATTCCGGAGGCGTCGATACCCGCGGAGAACGCCTCGGCCACCCGCGGATTGTCGCTGACGACCTGGGAGAAGGCCAGATGGCTGCCCGGCGCCGCGACGGTGTCGATCACGTGCCGCACCGCATGTCGCGCGCCGAGGCCGACCTTGTCGACATCCTTGAGGTGATGGCCGACCGACAGGAACAGCACGGCCACCGGTTCGCTGAAGTCGATCAGGCGGATGACCCCGGGGTCGTCGAGAATCGCTTCGGGCAGGCGCATATCGGCGGTGATCACGGCCGTGGTCGATCCGTGCCCGGCCAGCAGCGCGCGCCCGTGCGCCAGCACGATCGGATCGATGTCGACATAGGCGACGCGCGCCTGTGGTTCGAACCGCTGCGCCACCTCGTGCACATTGTTGTCGGTCGGCAGCCCGCAGCCCATGTCCAGGAATTGCCGGATGCCCGCCTCCTGAACCAGATATCGGACCGCGCGATACAGAAATTGTCGATTCTGACGTGCGATATCGACGCATTCCGGAAATCGGCCGAGCATATAGAACAGAATGTCCCGGTCGACCGGATACACATCCCGTCCGCCCAACATCCACCCGTATGCTCGCGCCGAGGTCGGCCGGTCGAATGGACCCGCCGGATCGCCCCTGTCGCCCGAGCTCATCTGCCATCCTCTCGCCCTGCCACCTCACGCAGACGGTGGCTCCCCGAATATATCCGTCCGCGGGCGATGAGGAGGGATAGTTGGGCAGGAGGATTTCGCCCTTCCGGGTGGGAATTTTTCACGCATCGTGTTCTAGGCTGCGACCATGGCGCATTCTGAAACCGGCCGTCGGATATTTGTTTTCGGGCTCGGCGGCACCAGTGCCATGACGGCCGCCCCCGGCGGCGGGGTGGTTCCCGCCCTGTCGGCGCGGGAGCTGCTCGCGGCGGTTGTCGGCGCTGCTGGCCAGCGGCTGCGAACCCGCCGCGCTGCGGGTCGCGATCGCCGTGGCAGGGGGTTACAAAGGTCCCGAAAGCTGGCCCTGGCCAATGGCTTCGGAGGCCTAGCCCTTGCGCAGGGTGCCGGTGACGGTGCCGCCGCGGCCGGGGGAGCGGTAGTCGAGGGAACCGTCGGTATGCAGTTGGACCGTCGACTTCGTACCGGGATCGCAGCCCTCGCCGCCGGTCGCGGTATCCGCCTGGAAGGTGAGTTCGGTATCGGTGGACGCGGTGACGACCTCGTGGCGTTCGCAGCGGATGCCCGAGGCCCGGTCGGTACTCGACGAGGTCGCGGTGTTTCCGCCGGTGGTTTCGTCGAATGTCAGCACGACGTCGAAGGTGTCGCGGCCGTTGTCGGCGACACCGCGCCACTGCCCGTGGAATGCCGCCGCGACGTGCGTCGCGGGTGCGGGACCGCTCTGCTCGGGGTCGCGCATGTAGGCGATGATTGCGATCGCGACGGCGATGATCGCGATCGGGCCCACGATGGCCAACCGTATCCGGTTCTTGCGGCGGATCGCCTGCTGCTGCGGTGTCTCCCACTCATCCCGGCCCACCTGGCAGAGTGTATGCCTTCGGCCGCAACGCAATCCGGGTTTCCGCCGATCCGGCCCGCCCACGGTGGCGGCTGTGTTAATTTCCGTGCGTGTCTACCACAAGTAGCCGTAAATCATGGATTTATCCGGCCGCGGTGGGAATCGCCGCGGCGCTATTGTTGACAGCCTGCGGAGCGGATGCCCCGAAGAAGGATTCGGGAACCACCTCCGGTGTGGTGGCGGCCCAGGACAATCCGGCCCTGTTCCGCGATATCTACAAAGAACTCGTGGACATCGATACCTCCCATTCGACCGGCAGTACCACCGTCGCCGCGAATGCCATGAAGAAGCGCCTGCTCGATGCGGGTTTCGCGGAATCGGATATTCAGATATTCGAACCCGCGCAACGCAAGGGCAATCTGGTGCTGCGTTTCGCGGGTTCCGGCCAGCGTAAACCGTTGCTGCTCATGGCGCATCTGGATGTCGTGGAGGCCAAACGCGAGGACGGTTGGCAGACCGACCCCTATAAACTCACCGAACAGGACGGCTTCTACGTCGCGCGCGGCACGGTCGACGACAAGGCGATGGCCGCGGCCTGGGTCGCCGATCTGATCGCGCTCAAAGGCGAGGGTTTTCGGCCCGATCGCGATATCGTGCTGGCCCTGACCGCCGACGAGGAGGCGGGCGATACCAACGGCGCGCAGTGGCTGATGGCGAACAAACCAGATCTGATGACCGCCGAGTACGGTCTCAACGAGGGCGGCGATTCGATTCTGGTGGACGGGAAACCGGCCGTGCAGACCGTGCAGGTGGCCGAGAAGACCTATGCCATCTACACCGTCGAGGCCAAATCCAAGGGCGGCCACAGCTCGATTCCGACGCCCGCCAATGCGATCTACAGCCTCACCGCGGGACTGAATCGCCTGTCCGGCTATCGTTTCCCGGCCTCGGTCAGCGATGCGACCCGGGATTACTTCGCGGGATTGGCGACCAAACGCAGTGGACAGGAGGCCGACGATCTGCGCGCGGCCGCCGCCGGGAATCCGAGTCCCGAAGTGCTGGAACGACTCTCGGCAACGCCGGAATACAACGCCCAGCTGCGCACCACCTGTGTGGCCACCATGTTGAAGGCCGGTGAGGCCGAGAACGCCCTGCCGCAGACCGCCCAGGCGACGGTGAACTGCCGCATTCTCCCGCAGGACGATCCGGCCGATATCGAACGCCGATTCCGGGCGGCCCTGGCCGATCCCGGCCTGACCGTCACCCCCGAAATCAGTGCGGCGGGCGGTATCTCACCGGTCGACGGCGACGTCATGACCGCGGTGACCGCCGTGACCAAGGATATGTTCCCGACCTCGGCGGTCAGCTCGGTCATGTCCACCGGCGCGACCGACAGCAGCTACGCGCGAGCCAAGGGCATCCCGATGTACGGAATCAGCGGCCTGTACATGGAGACCGGTGATCTCGAACGCCAGCACGGGGTGAACGAACGCGCGCCCATCGCCTGGCTCGACCGGAGCCGCGACTTCCTGTATCGCCTGATCAAGCGACTGTCCCAGTAGTTCCGGGGCGGCCGCTACTTGTCCATATCGTCCATCTTCTGCGCCGCGTCGCGCATGCTGGAGGTGAATTTGTTGAGCGAGCGGGTCAGGTTCACCGCACCGTCCATCAGGTTGTGACTGGACTTCTCGTAGCCGGATTCGCCCTCGGTGAACTTCTTGCCGTAGCTGTCGTGTCCGAACGGGGCGCCTCGATCGTTGAGATTGTCCTGCAGATGCGTGACCGTCTTCCAGACCCGGGCGGCGACATCGTCGACCTTGCCCGCGGCATTGCGCAATTGGTTGGTGTCGACCTCGACCTTCTTACCGTCGGTCATCGGACGCTCCTTTCGTACCCGTCTGCTCAGTAGCGGTCGTCCGAGAAGCCGGCCTCGACACCGGCTTCCCAATGAGTGTCCAGCCGCTGCATGAGATTGTCGATATCGGTCTGAATGCGTTCGGCGAAACGCTTCGGCCCGGTCGCCATCGCGACCGGCGAATCGTCCATCGCCATCACGTAGCGGCCGTCGCCGACCACATCGCGCCACAGCATCTTGGTCTCGTGGATACCGCGCGGACCGTATTTCGAGCGGCCCTGGGCGATGAGGACGGTGCCGGTGAGCGACGCGCGGGTCTCCCAGAACTTGCGCGAGCGAATCACCGGCGCATCGTCGTCATCGTCGTCGCGGAACATACTGGAACCGGTGTGGCGCGAATACTCCTGCGGATCGGTGACCACCGGAACGCTCGCGCTGTGCCCGGCCTTCACCGCGGGCAGCGAGCGGACCACCTCGGCGGCCAGCCCACGCGGATCGCATTCGGTCACCACGAATCCGTCGGTGTGCCAGAACGACTTTCCGGGTTTCTGCTCGAATTTGAACGCCTGCGCGCCGCTTCGGGCGAAATGCATGTACAACCGCTTCTTGCCGTTGTCCATATCCTGTTCGTCCCAGCCGCGCAGTCGGATGAACAGGTCGGGGGAGCACATGACCTCGATCATGAGATCCCAGGCGGGATCCCATCGCGCGCGCAGCTCGCCCCAGGCCCTGTTCTTCAGCACGGCCGACTCGTCGAGGGTCATCTCCTCGTCGAGGGTGTAGAACAGCGGCGTGGGCAGCGCGCCGTCCCGGAACCGTTCGCACAGCACCTGGAATTCCAGGCCCGTGAAGTCCCATTTCCGCGTCACGGCTCGATCACCGGCCTCACCTTGTCGATTCCGTCATCGAGCACCTCGTCGAGATTGCGCGTGCTGTCGAGGAACTTGGGACGCTTGTACTCTCGCTGGCCGCCGGCGTTGGCGGCCCCGCCGGGCGCGCCGCCCATCGGGGCCCCGGCGCCCTGCCCGCCCATCGGATTGGACGGATCGTAGGGGCGGCCGGAGACGCCGTCGAAACTCGTCGGCAGGCTCGCCCGCGGGAACAGTCGCGAAACCTCTTGCTGGGTCACGGGATTCGACAGAGCCTTCCCGGCATCGGCCAGGCCCGCGCCCGCGCCGCTGAGCGCACCGCCCAGTGCGCCGCCGACCGCGCCGCCCACACTGGACAGATCGCCGCCGAGGGCGCTGAGATCAGAACCGAGTTTGCTCAGCAGATCGGTGCCGAATCCGGAACCGGACGCGCCCAGCAGCTGATCGAGGCCGGGCAGACCCGCCTGATGCAGCAGCTGATCGAGTCCGGACAGGCCGGAGGAGCCCAGCAGTTGTTCGATTCCGGAGATGCCCGAACCCAGCAGCGAACCGAGCAGTGCGGCAAGGCCGGAACCGCTGCCGGATCCGAGCAGCGAGCCCAGCAGCGCCTCGAGGCCCGAACCGCTACCCGAGCCGAGCAGTGAACCGAGCAGCGAGCCGAGACCCGATCCGGAACCCGAGCCCGAGCTCGAGCCGAACAGCGAACTGAGCGCAGACCCGAGGCCGGAGCCGAATCCGGAACCGGAACCCTTGGGCGAGAAGGGCGAATACGATCCGCCGCTGCCCGAGCCGCTACCGAACAGTGAGCCCGATCCACCGCCGCCGCTGTATCCGCCGCTGCCGCCGCCGAGAATCGAGGACGCGGCCGACAGGCCCGCCGAATAGCCCGCGGCATAACCGGATTGGTAGCCCGAGCCCGACTGCGAGCCGGACTCGCCGCCGGAACCGTAACCGTCCGGATAGCCGGAGCCGGTGGAGGCCGATCCGCCGTAGGAGCCGTCGCCGTAGGAACCGCCGCCGGGCATTCCGGCGCCGCCGCCCGAGGATCCGCCGCCGCCACCGGAATCGCTGCTCGGGTAGTTGTAGCTCGGCACCTGCGGTCCGCCGCCTCCGCCGCCACTGCCGCTGCCGCCTCCGCCGGTGTTGCCGCCTCCGCCGCCGCTGTCACCGCCGCCGTAGCTGCCGCCGCCGTAGCTGTTGCTGCCGCCGCCGTAGCTGCTGCCGCCCCCGCCGCCACCGCCGTAGCCGCTGCCGCTTCCGCCGCCGGTGCCGCTGCCGCTGCCGGAGTTGCTGCCGCTGCCGGAATTGCTGCCGGAACCCGAACCGCTGTCGGAGCCCGAACCGCTGCCGGAGCCGCTGTTGGAGCCCGAACCCGAGTTACTGCCCGAACCGCTACCCGAGCCGCTGCCGCTGCCCGAGCCGCTGCCCGATCCCGAACCCGAACCACTGCCGCTGGAACTCGCGTTCCCGGTGCCCGAACCGAGCACGGTGATCATCGGGAAGGCCCCGATGGAACCCTTGATGCCCTTCACATAGCGGTCGTTGTACCGATCGAGATACCAGCCGCGCCACTTCTGCAGCGTGCAGTCCACATATGCCACATGTGGTTCACCGCGGCCGTGGCGGAAGTCGTCGTAGGTGTAGGCGGGCATGCCGTCGAAGGTGTACTTCAGCCAGGACGAGGTGTAGTTCAGCACGCTGGCCAGCGCATTGATGCTGTCCCCGAACGCTTTCGAGCCCTCCTCGAAGCGGTTGACCGCCTTGACGGCCTGATCCTTGCCGGTGCCGCTCCACATATCGTCGGAGATCTTCGACAGCTGATTGGTCACGGCGGAGATGTCGGCGGCCATCTGCGTCGCCATCCACTGGTAGCGGGTGCCCGCGATATTGGTGTTCCAGTCGCTGCCGATCATCGAGCGGCCGAAGTTGTAGAACCCGTCGAAACCCCAGGCGCTGGCATCGGTGATCGACACCGAGATGTTGTTGTCCTTGTTGGTGGGTGCGGTCGGGTCGCTGGGCATGCTGTTGTTGTTGCTGGGCCCGAAGTTCGACGCGCCGGGCGGATTGCGGCTGCCGGGATCGTTCTTCACGTTCGTGCCGCGGATGCCGTTGAGTTCCTCGACCGATTTGTTCTCGGCCTCGCGATACTTGCGCAGGGCGGTGATGAACGCGTCCTCCATCTTGTTGAGGATGCGCTGCATATTGTCGATTCCATTGACGATGTCGGTGCCCTTGCGGTTGAAGACATTCGTCAGTTCGACGCCGCCGAGTTCGTTCGACAGGGGCTTGATGGCGTTGAGACCGTTGTCGGTGACGTACTTGCGGTAGTAATCCAGCTGCTTGACCAGCTCCTGAATCGCCCTCGCGCTGTCGAGGAAGACCTGGTCGACCGCGGTGAGATTACGGTTGAGACCCAGACCGCCGTTGGTGGCCTGATCGCTCAGATTCGTCCAGTCGGACAGGTCCAAGGTCGAGGTGTCGCTCGGTCCACCCGCACCGGTGCCGCTGCCGCTGCCGGAGCCGCTACCGCTCCCATCAGCCATTGTTTCCACTCCTCGTCGGTGTTGCGTTCATATTCGGGCCGGCGATCAGGCTCCGGCGGGATCTGTTCCGCGAATCGTCTTCTCCGGCACCGGCTCCTGTTTCTCGCGGGAACGGGCCTGTGCGCCGAGCGGATCGCCGAGTGTGAACATGACGTCCACATCGGCCTCGGGGCCAACGGGTTCGGAGGTCTGCTCCGGGGAGGTGACCACAACCGCCTTCAGCGGCTTCTGCTTTCGCCGATCGTCCTTCTTCCGGTCCTTCTTCCGTTCCTTCCGCTTTTCGGCCTCGGTCTGCGGGCGGCCGCCGGGTGGTGCGCCCGGTGAACCGGGCGCGCTCGGCAGGCCGGGTGATCCCGGCGACTGCCCTGGCGCGGCCTGGTCGCGTGGCGACAGCGGGGCGCTGGGGTTCGAGTCGTCGTAGGAACCATTGTGCGACAGAGCGTTCGCGCTATCACCAGGGGTGGGTGTCGTCGCCGTCGAGCCGGGCTCTGCGCCCGGGGCGTCGCCGGTCGCGGTGCCGGTGGGGTCGGCCGAGTTTCCGGAACCGTCTGCGCCAGTTGATGTTCCGGAGCCGTCTGCGCCTGGTGATGTTCCGGAGCCGTCTGCGCCTGGTGATGTTCCGGAGCCGTCTGCGCCTGGTGATGTTCCCGAACCGCCAGCGCCAGTTGATGTTCCGGAAGCGCCTGCGTCAAGCGGTGTTCCGGCGTCGGACGACATATCCGTGGCACCCGAACCGCCGGTGTCGGCCGCCCCCGCCGCGGGTGAACTCGGCTGCGCACCGGCGGAATTGGCGAGGCTCGAACCGCTGTTGCGCAGCGCGTCCAATAGTCCTGGCGCGGACAGTGATTCCAGCGAATTCGGCAGGCCGAGCGCGTTCAGCAGTGCCGACAGGGCGGGAGACGCCGCGGACAGCAACGGGTTCAACAGATTCGACAGTCCGGACAGCCCGGACAGGTCGCTCACGCCCGACAGACCGCCCAGGCCGGACAGTCCGTCAAGACCCGACAGCAGATCGCCCAAGCCCGGCAGTCCGCCCGGGCCGGACAGTCCGTTCAACGCTCCGAGCAGATCCGACAACCCCTGCGGTCCGGCCATATTGCCGCCGAGCAGATTCGACAGTTCCGCGGGCGACAGGCCGGAGAGCAGATTCGACAACTGCGACAACCCGGCCAGCTGCGCGGACGAAAGATCGGACAGGCCAGCCAGATTCGACAACCCCGGCAGCCGCGACATCGCCGCCAGTTGCGCGCTCGACAGACCCGCGAGACCGGCAAGCCTGTTCGACAACGCGGACAGACCCGCCATCTGGCGGTCGGCCATGGCCGCGACGCCGGAGTAGTCCGGTGTCGGAGGCGGGGAGTAGCCGCCCCAATTACCGGACCACGGTGGGTTCCAGTTGAACGGCGGCGGCGTCCAATTCGGCGGTGGCGTCCAGTTGGGTGGCGGGGTCCAGTTGGGTGGTGGCGTCCAGTTCGGTGGCGGCGGTGGCATATTCGGCATCGGCATGAACTGCAACGCCGTGGGCCCGAAGGGCGCCTGATAGAACATCGGGTCGAGCGGGTCCGGATAGTGCGGAAGTCGCGGCGGGAGATTGCCGACCAGGTCGCGGCCGCGGATATTCGGGCTGTCGCGGTCGACCGGGTCGTGCTGGGTTCCGTCGGGATCGTTGAGGTGCAGCTTGCCCTTGTCGTCGACGGTCCAGGTGGTGCCGTCGGGCCGGCTGCCCTCCGACGTCCCGTTCTTGTCGGTCACTCGCACCGAGCCGTCGCCGCGTATCTCGCGGATCGAACCGCCCGGCTCCCGCACACCGATCATGCCGTCGGGTCGGGTCTCCCGCGTAATGCCCTGCTGGTCGGTGAATTTCACCCCGCCCCGGCCCGCCTCGGATACCGAGTCGGCGTGGAAGACCTTGAAACCGTCGGATGTGTTCTCCACCGTCGCGCCATTGGACAGTTTGACGGTGCCGCCCTGGGATTGGATCGGAGCCTTGTCGTCGCTCGCGCCGGGACCACTCACCCGGACCGTGCCCTTGGGATCCTTCTCGTAGGTGGTGCCATTGGGATCGGTGACCTTGATATTGCCCTTGGCCGACACTTCCAACCCCGTGCCGTCGGGCCGATGCAGGCCGACCGCGGGCGGGCGCTCGGTGATCCGGTCGATGAACCCGGCACCCTCGGGCGCTCGGTGCACCGAGGTCGCCGAGCCGTCCGGATAGCGGGTATTGCGGCCGCCCAGCGGATTACCGGGATCGTTGAAGGTGTGCACGGTGCCGTCGGGATCGCGCACTCGCACCGAGCCGTCGTGGGTGAGGGTTTGTTCCGTGCCGTCGTGACCGGAGACGGTCGTGGGTTTGTCCGGTCCGGTCGATACGACGGTGCCGTTGGATTTGGCGACCGTGACATCGCCACTGTGCTGTTCGAAAGTCGTTGTGCCGTCAGGCTTCACGGTGGTGCTGCCGCCGTCGGGGGATTTGGTCTGTATCGAGCCGTCGGGGGTGATCGTATGCGTGGTCCAGTCGGGTCTGCCGAATTCGAGTGATCGGTCGGGGCGGACAGTGATCAACTGATCCGGATCGTCGGGTCGGCCGAAGTGGATGTTCTTCTCGCCGTCGATGACGAAGTGGGTGCCGTCGGGTGCGGTGATATGGATGTCGTCGCCGCTCTTGTGCCAGGTGGCGGCGCTGTCGTCCCAGTTCGACTTCGAGCCGGATGTCCTTCCGCCGGAACCGAATCCGGTCTTCGCGCCGTCCCCGGAGACGAATTCCGCGGACCCGCCGGATCCGATCGTCACCGTTGCGCCGTCGGAGGCGGTGGTCTTGACCGAACCGTTCGCGCCGACCTCGACCTTCAGGCTCGTGCCCTCGGGACCGTGGAATTCGACCGAATGGTTCTCGGTGTCGATGGTGATCCGCTGCGGATCGTCCACGCCGCGACCGACCCGCACGGTATTGCCGTCCGGGTCGATGAAATGCATCGTGCCGTCCGGCGAGCTGATCAGCAGCTGGTTCTCGGCGTTCTTGTTCCAGGATCCTCGGTCGGTCGGCACGGTATGGCTGCCGCCGTCGGGATGGGTGACCAGGGTGGGCCGATCCGGTCCGGATTCGATCTTTGTTCCGCTGGGATCGTGGATGGTTCGGTGGCCCTCGGGATCGGCGAATTCCGTTGTGCCGTCAGATTTCACGGTGGTCGTGGATCCGTCGGGGCCACGGGTGGTCACCGAGCCGTCCGCGCCGAATGTGGTCGAGGTGCGGTCCGGGCGGCCGAAGGTCTGCTCCTCGAATCGACCCGCGCCCTTACCGGGTCTACCGGCTGTGGTTCCGGCGGCGTTGCCGTCGGAGTCGACGAATTCGACCGATCGGGTGTCGGGGGAGAATTTGATGCCATGATCCTCGCCCGGACGACCGACCACGATATTGCCGTCGGGGTCGATCGTGTGGTGGGTGCCGTCGGGGGAGACGACGGTGAAACCGCCATCGTCGTGGGCGGTCCAGCTCTGCCGATCCGTGGGCACGGTGTGCACGGTGCCGTCCGGCGTGGTGACCACGGTGGGCCGTCCGGGGCCGGATTCGATCTTGGCGCCGTCGGGTTCGTAGGTCGTCTTCGCGCCGTCCGGCGACCGATGTTCGGTTCCGCCATCGGTTTTCACGGTGGTGGTGGAGCCGTCGCCATTGGTGAACTTCACCGACCCGTCGGGCCGGAATGTATGCGGGGTGACCGCGCCACCGCCGTCGCGCCCGCCGGGCAGGCCGACGAACACGACGCCGTCGAGGACCTGGACCTCGACGCCGTCGTCGAGCCGAACGGTGAAGGTGCCGTCGGGGTTTCGCTTCCATGCCGGTCCGTGCTCGCCGTCGCCGCGGGAACCGTGGCCGGTCCCGGAGATAGCTCCGAACCCGGCATCGCCCGGGCCGGCATGTGGTGGCGACGAATCCGCGCCCGCGCCTCCGTGGGTGCGGGATCCGTACGGGGCCAGTTGAGTGTCGTGCTGTGAGGTCGACCCGCTGCCCGCGCCGCTGAGGCTGTCGCCTTGTCCGCCGACGGTGTGGCCGCCGGGTCGGGGCGTGGCGCCGGGCCTGTTCGACTGCGGGGCGGACCCGTCGCCGGAATTGTTCACCGGGGTTCGGGTACTCGGCAGCGAATCGGCGCGGCCACCCGAATGGGTGTCGCTGGGAACGGGACTCGATGCGCGCACGGGAGTCGAGGACGAGGAGGTGGTGTCGCTTCCCACGCGCCCGGGTGGGCGTGGGGTGGCCCCATCGCCGCTGTTCGCGGCGACCCCCGAGGCCGGACCTCTTTGGTCCCCGCCGGAGGGCAGGCTCGCGCCGGACCGATTGCCGCCGATGGTGGTGGGTTGCTGTATATCGCTCCTTGCCGCCGAGGAGGACTGACCGCCGGTATTGGACGGGACGGTGGATTTTTGGCCCGAACCGGATGCGTCGCCGGTCGAGGGCTTGTGGCCGCCGCCGGACGCATCGAGCGGCGAGGTCTTCTGCCCGCCGCCCGACATGTCGGCCTGCGAGGACTTTTGGCCGCTACCGGACGTGTCGGGCGTGGAGGCTTTCGGGCTTCCGCCGGACGTGTCGGCCTGCGAGGTTTTCGGGATGCCGCCCGACGTGTCGGCCTGCGAGGATCTTTGGCTGCCGCCGGACGTGTCGAGCGGCGAGGATTTTTGGCTGCTGCCGGATGTGTCGACGGGCGAAGCCTTTTGACCGCCGCTGGATGTGTCGAGTGGCGAGGATTTTTGGCTGCTACCGGATGTGTCGACGGGCGACGCCTTCTGGCCGCCGTTGGATGTGTCGAGTGGGGAGGATTTTTGGCTGCCGCCGGATGTGTCGAGCGGCGAGGACTTCTGGCTGCCGCCGGGTGTGTCGACGGGCGACGCCTTCTGGCCGCCGTTGGATGTTTCGAGTGGGGAGGATTTTTGGCCGCCGCCGGATGTGTCCAGTGGGGACGATTTCTGGCTGCCGCCCGACGTGTCGGGGGGTGTCGTCCGTTGGCCGTCGCCGCCCTGGGAATTCGCGACGGGTGTGACCTGGTGGCCGTCCTCGCCGGTCGAGCCCTTGGGGGGCGGGTTCGGCTGGTCGCTGCCAATGGTGGATCCGGACGCGGGGGTGGTTCGATGGCCCTCGGTGGTCGGATTGGCTTGGTTGCCTGAGGGATTCGTGGTCGATGTGTCGGTCGGCCGCGGGCCGTTGCCGGTGGTTTGTCCCGGGCCGCCGGACTGGCCGCGATCGGGCGGCATGTGGCCGCCCTGCGAATCGTTGCCGCCGGTGGACCCACGGCCGCCCTCGTTGGTCGAACCCGAGGCCGGGAAGGTTCGGTCGCCGGTCGAACCGAAATGTTCACCGCCGGTGACTAATTGGTTCGAGCCACCGGTACCGCGCGAGCCGAAGGTATTGGTCTCGCCGCCGGTGGGGAACTCGAACCCCCGTCCGCCCCCGCCCGGCGCGAACGACTCCACCTCGAAATTCCGGAAGCCGCCGGGCACTTCGATCCCGCCGCGGAAACCACGGATACCGCCGCCGATACCACCGCCCGCCGCACTGCCGACCCACGCGTGCGGATTCGCAAGCCCCTCGGTGAAATCGCCGGTTATCGAGCCCGCCGCCACATTCGCCGCGGCATTGCCGAACAGACCACCACCCGCCCCGACGAAAAGTCCGTTACCCGTCCGAAGCCACGGATTGGTCATATCGCCGAACAACTTTCCGGTGCCCTTGCCCAGGAAGTCACCGAACCACTTACCCGCTCCGGCGGCCGCGGCGCCACCGAGGACCGCCGCGCCGAACTCCTTGGCGTCGAAGTTCTTTCGCGTGCCCCCGGCCATCTGGCCCAGCTGCACGCCGCCATCGATACCGGCGGAGATCAGCGCCGCCTCGAAGATCTTGGCCACCCACCCCTTGGCCAGATTGGCGAACTTCTCGCCGAAGATACGCAGCACCTGGGCCACGATCCGGTCCTCGATGAATCTGGCCATGAAGCGGACGATCGCCCGGGTGGTTCCGACCGCCGCGGCCTCGACGGCGGGCGCGGTCGGCGGGAACATCCACGCCCAGAAGATCTCGATGGCCAATGCGATCAGTGAGATGATCACCATCAGCTTCGCCGCTTCGACCTGGGTCGCCATATCGAATGCCGCATCGCCGACCGAATCCATGAATTTCGCGAGCGATTCGATGGAATTGTCCCCGGTGAGCATGCCGTCGAACATATTGCCGATACTGGTCGCGCCGTCTCCGGATCGATAGGCCGCGACGGCCATCCCCTTGGCGGCCTGGACATCCGGAATGACGGCCCGCAGTCCCGCCGCGGCGTCCTTCCACGCGCGCGAAACCTCGCGGATTACGGTTTCATCGCCCTCGGGCCATTCGCTGCCCGCGACATAGCCGAGCCAGCGCAGCTCCGGCGGCAGATAGAGTCCCATAGCAGCAGCCCAATCCGCACCTACCGGTCGGTGTCATTGATCATCGAGCGACGCGAGCGGAAATCCTCCACGTCCTCGTAGACCGGCGCCGCCTCCTCGTAGTGACGTTCCGGGGAATTGGGCGGTGCGGTGGAGACCCGCGGCGTCATCGGCATCATATCGCCGAGATCCGGTGCGCCCTCCAGCATCTCGGACAGCCGGGGCAGGCGCGCCTTGCGTTCGCGCAGTGGTTCCATGAGTTCGATGGTCATCGCCTGGACCTTCTGCGCGGCGGCCTGTACGGAGTGCGTCATCGCCGCGGCGATCTCCTCGTAGCTGAGGTCCTTGATATCGTCGGCGAACTTGGTGTCGATGAGAATGCCGTCCGCATTGACCGTGACCGATATCCGCTTGTCGCAGGCGGTTACGGTAGCCGTGAGCCGAGCCCGGTTGCGTTGAATCTCGGCGATGCCGGACATTTGCTCGGACAATGCCTCCATCATCATCGCGGCATCGGCCTTCAACCGCTCATTGCTCATCGGCAACCTCCACGCCCCAATGCTAGCCCCGAACCCCGCAGGCCGCATGACGAAAAATTAACCTACCGCTGAGGTTTCGCGCGATCATTCGAGGTCCATTGTTGGATCGTTGTTCGCACATCGTACGCGTTACCGGACATGTTGCGGTAACCTTCGATCCAGGTGACCGGTGCAGGGTCGCTCGGTGGCGCCATGGTGGTATCCGCAGGGCGAGAGGAGGATTCGCTGTGGCAGAGGATGGTGCGGGGTCGGCCGCGCGGACGTCGGAAGCGGCGGAGCAGCGCGCGCGTGATATAGCGGAGCTGGAAAGTCGGCGCAAGCTGCTGACGGCCACGGCGATGGCGTGCGAAAACCGGATCACGGTCACCGTGAATGCCGATGGCGTACTGATCGAAACAAAGTTCTCCGCCGATATCGGCGATCTTTCCTATGCGGAGGTCGCGGAGGCGCTGCCGATTGCCGTGCGGGCCGCTGCCCGGGAGGTAACCAGGCGCGGTCGCGCCATGATGTGGCCGTTGCTGGAGCGCGATACCGAAATACCGATCATGGCATCGGATGTCGGTGTCACCGGTCCTGGAGCGGCGGTGGCCCTGACGCTGACGCCGCAAGACATACCCGCAAGTTTACGTGAGCCCGAGGATTTGCAATGACGCAACCGATCGAGGTCGATCCGACCAAATTGGAGAACGCCGGACATCATCTGTTGTCGGTGAAGGACAAGATGGACGGCATTGTCGGCAAGCTGAAAAACGCCGTGGGCCATGCCGGTACGGAAACCTGGGGCAACGACAAATTCGGGAAGGGCTTCGCCGACGGCGAGGACGGCTATACGAAATCGCGGACGGAACTGCTCGCGGGCGCGGACGAAACGGTGAAATCGCTGCAGCAGTTCGGTCAGGGCATGGTCGACGCCGCGGCCACGGTGCGTAAAGCCGACACCCCGGGAGCGTAACGGAAACCACGCCATGTCCCTGTATCTACCCCCGGAACTGCGGTGGTTGTCCTATGTCGGCGGCGCGGAATGGCCCGACGGCGACGAGGACAAGATGTTCGCCATGGGCGACGAATGGAAAGCCGCGGCAAAGGCTTTGCACGAACTGGTCGCCGAGATCCAGACCGTCCTGAACGAAACGCTCGCGGCCTATCCCTCGGGCGCCGGTCAGGATTCGGTGCGCGCCGAGATGACGAAACTGATCAGTGGTGACCACTCGATCGATCAGCTGGCCAAGCTGATGGATCAGATCGGCCAGTCGACCCGGAATTCGGGTACGACGATGGAACAGACCAAACTCATGGTCATTCTGACGTTGGCCCTGCTCGCCGGTGAGATATTCATGGCCTGGCTGTTCCCGCCCACGGCCCCCGCGGTCGAGGCCGCGGCCATCGGCGCCACCCGCGCCTTCCTGTACCGCATGGGCCGGTCGGTGGTGGCCTTCCTGGAGTCGATTCCCGGGGTCGGCAAGCTTATCGGGCAGTTCATCAAGTTCGTCAAGATCATTCCTGATATTCCCAGCAAGGCAGGCGATCTGCTGGCGAATCCGATCGGTCTGGGCGTTCGAAAGATCACCCCCGGCAAGACGTTCTTGGATCTCGCGCCGCGGAGCTGGTCGCGAAACCCGTTCGTGCGCGACGTTTTCGACGTGATGCCCGAGGAGTTCGCGAAATGGATGGTCAAAAGCGGTGTCAACGTCGGCCTCTGGTCCGGTAGCCAGGACTTCCTGATCCAGTCCATCCAGATCGCCAAGGGGCATCGCGACGGCTACAACGGGCAGGAGATCGGACTGTCGATGGGAGCATCGATGGTCGGTAAATGGGCAAGTCATCTGCCCGCCGTCTACTTCCAGAAGTGGGGCGGGGATCTGTTCAAGAACTTCGGCGTGGATCCGTCGCGGGGCTGGGCGGGCGCGGCCAACGGCGCGATCGCGGGCGCGGCCACGAATGTGACCAGCGGTCTGGCCGGTGGTGTGCTGTATACCGTGGTGGCGGGCGGCAACTACCTCGAGAATGTCGGTACCGGCTTGATCGGTGGGGCTGCCCAGGGCGCGATCACCGGGGCGCAGCGCGGTCATATCGGGCAGTTGGGGGCTAGGCCGGGTTCGGGTGCGGATTTCACTGCCACGCATCCGGAATTGCATGTGCCCCTGCAGAATTTGGGTGGTGGCGGCAATCAGCACCAGTTGGGGGGCGGCGGAAACCAACACCAATTGGGTGGTGGCGGCAACCAGCTGGGCGGTGGCAACAACCAGCACCAGCCGGGCGGTGGCAACAACCAGCATCAGATCGGTGGCGGTAACAACCCGGCGCACGCGGGCGGCGGGAATAATCAGCAGCCGCCGCGGACATTCGAACAGCGGCAGAAGGATCTGCTCGATCAGCACGAGCGCAACTACTCGGCGGCCCGCGGATTGGACCGCGACACCCAGAACGCCTTCGCCCGCCAGGGCCGGAATCTGAACCCGTTCGGCAGTCGCTCCGACCAGTATCAGGTCAACCGGAATATCGAGGTCTCCCGGCACCGCGCGGAAATGGACGCGCTCAATACCCAGCACAAGGCGGAGATCGCGGATCAGCGCGCACAGGCCGCCGAACAGCGCGCGCAGGACGCCCGCAACAACCATGCGGGAGACGCGAATACACGGCAGCAGATCGCGGCGCAGGCGCGCGCGGATGCGAACCGGGCCCAAACCGAGGCGAACGAGGCGCAGGCCCGGCTCGACGGGTTCCGCAATGATCCGAATGTCCAGAACTCGCTGACCAATGTGGCCAATGCCGCGCGGCCGCCGCACGCCGAACAGCCCGCCGCGCCGCCCGCGCAGCAGAATCCGCAGACGCCTCCGGCCCATCCCACGGATCGTCAGGTCGATCAGGCCGATCATCGAGTCGACCAGCGCCGCCAGGAATTCAATCGGTCGCTCGACGCTCACCAGGCGGCGAACAACGCTGTGCAGCAGCGCCTCAACGGAATTCAGGATCGGCTCCACGATCTCGATACCCGGCGCGTACCCCTGCAGCAGCAGGTGAACGACGCCCGTACCGCGCACGGGGATGCGGTCCAGCATGTGGCCGATCTGAAGAATCAGTTGAAACAGCCCGGCAATGAAGGTGATCGGGGACTGCGGGATCAGTTGCGGCAGGCCGAGCGCGATGTGATCCGCCAGGAGCGCAATGTGGCCGCGGCCGAGGGGGATCTGCGCCATATCGACCGCGAGATCGCCAAACAGCAAGCCCCACTGGACAGTGCGCTCGATGCCCAGAAGAAGGCCTCCGAGGCGGTGGACAAGGCGAAGGCCAAACTCGACGAGGCCCTGACGTATCAGCAGCAGATCCACGGACAGCCGGTGACGCCGCCGCCGACCATCCAGGAGGCGCACAATACGGTCAACACGCACGGCGCGAATGTCGACAACGCCCGCAATACCGTGACGCAGCACGGCACGAATGTCGATGATGCCCGGGCGGTGGACAATACGCACGGCAACAATGTCGACAACGCGCGTACCACCGACAACACGCACGGTGCGAATGTCGACAACGCGCGCACGACGGTCGCCAATCACGGCGCGAACGTCGACAACGCGCGGATCGTGGACGGCGCGCACGGTGCGAATGTCGATGCCGCGCGGAATACGGTCGCCCAGCACGGCGACAATGTCGACAACGCGCGGAACACGATCAACACCCACGGTATCAACGTCGACAACGCGCGGAACACGGTGAACACGCATGGCGCGAATGTCGACAACGCGCGCAACACCATCAACACCCACGGTGTCAACGTCGACAACGCGCGCAACACGGTGAACACGCATGGCGCGAATGTCGACAACGCGCGCAACACCATCAACACCCACAGTGCGAACGTCGACAACGCGCGCAACACAGTCACCAACCACGGCGCGAATGTCGACAGCGCGCGCAATACGGTCAACCAGCACGGCGCGGCGGTCGACAATGCCCGAAACACGCTCGCTACCAACCCGAATGACGGAGCGGCGCAGAACATCGTGAATCAGCACGGCGCGAACGTCGACAACGCTCGGATCGTGGACGGCGCGCACGGCGCCAATGTCGACAACGCGCGGAACACGATCAACACGCACGGCGCCAAT
>NZ_BDBS01000049.1 GCF_001613105.1 Nocardia pseudobrasiliensis NBRC 108224
CGATCAACACCCATGGCGCGAACGTCGACAATGCCCGCGCCACGGTCGCCAATCACGGCGCGAATGTGGATGCCGCCCGCACCACCATCAATCGCCACGGCGGCGCGGTCGACAACGCCCGCAATACGATCAACCAGCACGGCGCGAATGTCGATGCGGCCCGCAATACGATCAATCAGCACGGCGCCGCCGTCGATCACGCCCGGCCCATCGTGCGAATGGACAATCAGCGGCAGGCGTTCGACGGCATGGATCTGGCGAGTGTGAAGGATGCCAAGGATCGTGCGGAACTGGCGGCCTTCGAGAAGAGTGCGCGCTTCGAGCGCATCCTCGAGGACGGCACCTATATGAGTGGTCGCGTGCGCGCCCGCAAGATCAAACTCGACCACCACATGCCCGACCCGTTCGTCACCCTCCACGCGCCGAGCAGCGACTTCTGGATCCATCCGACCACCGCCCCGCCCGCCCGGACCGTGCTGCTGTGAAAGGGTTCGCATGAGCAACGAGCACCTCAAAAACGATATGGCCACGGTCCTGGAGGGTTTGCGCGCGCAGCTGGGCGATATCGCCGAGGCACATCGCAAACGCGCGGAACTGACCGCGACGGCCGAAATGCACGACGGCCGAGTGGTTGTCACCGTCGACGCCGACGGCATCCTGACCGAGGTGGAGTTCTCCGACGAGATCGACGATCTGTCCGACGACGAGATCGCCGTCGCGGTCACGATGGCTACCCAGCGGGCCGCCCAGGAGGCCGCCGCGCAGATGCGTCAACTGATGCAACCCATGGTGGAGCGCCGGGCGCGCTGGCCGAAATTATCAGATCTGCTAGCTGGCGCAATGGATTTCCAGGATCACGTGCCCGGCGACGACCGCGCCCCGACCAGTCCGCCCGACGCGCCCGACCGCGAACCGAACGCCACGCCGACCGGCATGCCGAGATCGACCCGTTCGATCGTGGCCGACGTCGACGACCACCACTGATCCCGCGCGAGAACGGCCGACCAGATGAACAATGCCGAGACCGCCGCAAGCGACACCTCAGCCGAACCCGCCAGCGCCCCTGCCGCCCAACCCGACGTCATGTTCACCTTGGGCGGATTGGGCGGTGCGGTCACGACGGAACCGAATTCGCCGCAGCCCGGGGTGGCCTACGAGCAGCCAGTGGCGGCGGACGGTCAATCGGCGGTGGCGGGTGGCCAGCGTGCGGCAGCGGACGAGCGGCCCACGGTGCCGGACGGTCAGCGGGTCGCGGACGCTGCGCCTGATGCGGCGGCGGGCGGTCAGTCGGCGGTGGCGGGCGGTGAGCGCGACGCGGCCGCCCGGCGGGCGGAGTTCCTCGATGAGCCTCCGGCCGATATCCCCGGCTACGCAAGGAATCTCGCGCGGGCCATCATCGATGTCGTACTGCCCGAGGCGCCGCCGGGCTGGCAGCGGGTGGATGTGGTGTTCTCGGTGACGGTTCCGGTCATCGCGGCCGCGGCGGTGTTCACCGACGACTTCGATGCCACCACTCAGATCGGCGTGCCTCAGCAGGCCGGTGAGCTGGTCCAGTTGCTGCGCGAGGTGACGGTTCCGCTCACCGGTCGTGCCTGGTGGCGAGTGCTGTTGCACTACACCGAGTCCGACGGTGTCGAGATCGAATACGATTACGGTGAGGTGCCTTTCGCGGGCGATGAGCTGTTGCCGCCGGAGGCTTATCGCGCCGATCTCGAGTCCTATCCCCAGGATCGGCTGCCGGTCTGGCTGGCCGCCTATATTCGGCACGGGGACCGGCAGTCCCGCACACCGGCCCAGGCCGTGATCCAGTCCCGCGCCGACCGCGATCGCGGCGTCATGGCGACCCGGGTCGGTCTGCCGGATCCGCGCCTGATGTGGGCGCGCTGGGCGACCGTGGCCGCGGCGGCCGTGGCGGTGCGTTCCGATGGGGGACCGCGGATTCTCGGTGCGACCGGACTGTTCGAGGCGACCAACGGCAGTGGTTCCACCCTGCATCTGCTCCCCGGCGGTCGCGCGGTGCTCTCGGGCGGGGTGTGGGACGCACCGGCGCTCGACACCGCCTACCAGCAGGGCTCGGAACTGCCGAATTACTATGCGGGAGCGCCGGAATGGCTGGCCAATCCGGTCCTGAGCCATCGCGCGGCCACCGGACTGCTCTCGTTCTGCTACTGGTGGGACGGTTCGGGTTGGTATCGCGGCGAATCGCCCGAGCCGCGCGAGATCGGGGCCGCGATTCCCGGACTGTGGACCTCCGACACCGTTATCGATATCGTCTGCGATGTGCTGGGCGCGACCGCCTCCCGTCCGGCGATCGCCGAATTGGTCGCCGCCGCCGAGACCTACGCCGTCGCCGCCGACGCGGTATTGCGGGCCTTCGACGTCGAGGGCCGAACCGACCTGGCCGGTGCGATGTACCAACTCGCCCTGGCCGGTCTGACCACCGAGATGATTGAGAGACCATGACCCTGGACCCGTCCCGCTGCGTCGTACTCGTACCGGTCGGCGGCTATCTGGAACCCGGATGCGCGCGCGGCCTCGGCGAACTCGAGCGGCGCGGTTACACCGTGCGCACGGTATCCGGTTACGCCGCGATCGATCAGGGGCGCAGCCAGATGGCCACCGACGCGCTGCTCGACGGCTTCGACGCGCTGATGTGGATCGACTCCGATGTGGGCTTCGACGCCGATTCGGTGGATCGGCTGCGCGAGCACGATCTGCCCGTGGTCTGCGGAATCTATCCGAAGAAGGGCGTGCGCGAGCTGGCGTGTCATCTGCTGCCCGGCACCAAGAACATCCTGTTCGGCCAGGGCGGCGGGCTGATCGAGATCAAGTACGCCGCAACAGGTTTCCTGTACACGCAGCGCACGGTGTACGAGACCATGATCGAACACGAGAAGCTGCCCATCTGCAACAAACAGTTCGGGCGCATCACCGTCCCGTACTTCCTGCCGATGATCAAGCCGGACGGGGAGAACCACTGGTATCTGGGCGAGGACTACGCGTTCTGTGAGCGCGCGTACCGCAGCGGGTTCCGGATCATGGCCGATACCAGCATTCGGCTCACCCATATCGGCCGGCGCGACTACAGCTGGGAGGACGCGGGCACCGATTTCCCGCGCTACGCCACCTACAACTTCATGCTGCAGGGCGGCGACGATCGGCCGCAGGCCGAATTAGCGCAGGGTGCGCAGAGCCCAGCGGGCGAGTAGCGACGGCGGCGGCTGCCACGGCTGACTATCGGCGGGATCCCATGCGTAGCAGGGAATCCCGCCGCTCAGTAGCTCGCGCAGGCCGGGTAGTTCGAGTTCCCGGGCCGACCAGTCGTAGAGGAGTTCGACGCGGGGCCGGATGACACCCACGTCGAGCAGATGCCCGAAGCCGTGTTCGAGTTCGACGAAACGGGGCACGTTGTCGCCCAGGGGATATCGGTCCGGCAGTACCCGCGACAGCGACAGGAAGATTCCGGTCATGCCCAGTCGCGGATCGCCCAGCGGCGCGGCGATCGGGGCGAGCCAGCTCAGCGCCAGCCGTGGCGCGGCGACCAGCGCGTGCGCGTAGAGGACCCGCATCAGAACGAGATTGACGACGAAGCGTTCGATCTTACCTTCGGACCGGGCCAGGGCTTGGTGGTCGAGATAGGCGGAGACGACGGCGATATTGTGCGCGCGATACCACGTGCGCGCGGACGGGCGGCGAATGAAATCCAGTGTGCCCGCCACACTCGCCGAGGACGCGACGCCGTCGTAGCCGCCGTGGATCGCGCGGGCCTCGCACAGATCGCGCAGTAGCCGCTCGTTGATCGCGCGCCACCACGGGCTGCCGGGGCGCGGGCCGTCGGGCGGTTCGAGCAGGCCGCGGCGCAGCTGCCAGTTCATGAAGGCCAGGGCGGCGCGCCGGTAGGGCAGGTGGCTGCCCGGGGCGGGCAGGCCCTCGTAGAGGTCGCGCATGAGCGCGTATCGACCGGCGGCGTCGTCGCGAACCGCGCTCACCGCGGTGTGCGCGAATTCGGCCGCCGGATCGCGAATCATGGTGTGGCGCCGGACAGAACGGTGGTGATGATCTTGTGCACGGCGGTGCGATCGGGGGTGACACCGCGGTCGGCGTAGAGCAGATGTCCAGCGCCGATCAGGGCCGGCGCGAGGGTGTCGACATCGGCGGCGGGGTCGATGCGGCCCAGCTCGCGTTCCTCGGCGAGGTAGGTCGCGAGCATTTCGGCCGCCTCGGTGGCCAGCGGGACGCCGGTGGGATGGGTGCGGCGCAGCCGGGTGCGCAGGCCGTCGCGGAAGATGATCAGACTGACGATGGCGACCGCGACCGATTCGAACAGCGTCATGAGCGCGGCGGTGAGATTGTCGGCGACGGTTGCGGTTCCGGCGCTGTCGCGCAGCGCGGCCGACTGCCCCGCGAGCCGGGCGATGCGGTCGTAGACCAATTCGGCCAGGAAGTCGTCGAAGTCGTCGAAGTGGCGATGCAGTACGCCCTTGGCCACACCGGCCTCGGTGGTCACCGCGCGGCTGGTGAGCCCACCGGGGCCCTCCCGCAACAGGATTCGCTCGGCGGCGTCGAACAGCTGCGCGCGTACGTCGCGGATGGCCACTCCGGTCGGCATCTGCCTCCTTCTCGTCGGCCACCACTGTACCGTCGGCGAATCGGGCGTTCGCGGGCTCAGTCGCGGCGGGTGGTGGTGAGCGCGACGGTGGTGTAGCGGCAGATCAGGGCGCCGCCGGCGGCATCGATGGCCGCGCCGAGACCGTCCAGGAGCTGGGTCAGCACATCCGGCGCCAACCGGGTGGCCATGCCGGTGGTGGCCGACATCTCCAGCCATTCGTCGCGGGTGTAGGCGCGATCCCATTCATAGGTGTGCCGCCGCGGTTCGGCGAACCGGGCCGCGCGGTAGATGCCGTCGGAGGCCGTATCGCACATCGTCGCGTAGGGCGCGGTCGCGGGGAGCGCGGCCGCCCGCAGAACGGGTGAGTCGGGGATGATCCGGCGGTATACCTCGATGAATTCGCTGTTCAGCTCGGCGGGCGGCTGGGCGGCGTTCCAGAACAGGGCGAGCTGTCCGCCCGGGCGCAGGACCTCGGCCGCTTTGGCCGCGCCCGCCACGGGGTCCACCCAGTGCCAGGTTTGGCCCGCGACCACGGCATCGAAGGTCCGGCCCGCCGGATCCCAGGTCTCGAAGGTGCTCACCTCGACGGGAGTGCCGTCGCGCCGGGCGAATTCGGCCATGCGCGCATCCGGTTCGACGCCGGTGACCGCGCATCCGGCCGCTCGCAGCTGTCGCGTGAGGATGCCGGTGCCGATTCCGACGTCCAAGACGTCGCGGCCCGGGCTGGCGGCGATGATCGCGTCGAGCAGTTCGCGTGGATAGCGTGGGCGGGCGCGGTCGTAGCGGGCAGCGTCGACGCCGAAGGATTCCGCGATGTCGCGGGCCTGGTGCGGTTCCAGAGTGGGCATGCGCCCACCGTAGTGGGCACATGCCCACTCGTCAACGGCGAAACGTGGGCGCGAATCGGCTTGGGGGCCAGGGAAATCCGACGGGCTGTGACGACGTCGCGCCTCAGCGCGGGATCAGGCCGCCGTCGGCGAGGATCGTCTGGCCGGTGATGAAACTGCCCGCGTCGGAGACCAGGAGCAGGGCCGGGCCGATCATTTCGCTCGGCGCGGCGATGCGGCCCAGCAGGGCCGAATCGCGCAGTCGATCGACGAATTCGGGGGGATTGTTGCGGACCATATCGGTGTCGACCGCGCCGGGGGCCAAGGCGTTGACCCGAATGCCGGCCGGGGCGAATTCGGCGGCCATGGAGCGGGTGAACGACACCATCGCGGCCTTGGCGGCGGAATACATCGCCGTCGCGCGACTGTAGGCGAACGCTCCCGCGGAGACGACGTTCAGGATCGCGCCGCGCCCGCTGGTGCGCAGATAGGGCAGGGCGTATTCGACCAGGAATACCGGACCCGCCAAATTCACCGAGAACGATTTGTCCCAGGCCTCCGGGGTGAGTTCGCCCAGCGGCTGGGTGAGCGCGGTGGCGGCATTGTTGACCACGATATCGATCCCGCCGAACCGGTCCACGGTGCCCTCGACCAGTGCGGCGATCGCGTCCCGATCACCCAGATGCGTCGGAATCCCCAGTGCCGTCGCGCCCGATTCCTGCAGTCGCTCCGCCGCCCGAGCGCACGCCTCGGCCTTGCGACTGGCCACCACCACATCGGCCCCGGCCAGTGCGAGCGCCTCGGCGATGGCGAAGCCGATGCCGCGCGTTCCGCCGGTCACGATCGCGGTTCGCCCCTCGAGGTCGAACAGTGCCTGCAATTCGGCCTTGTCCACGCGAAATCCTTTCCGCCGCCGCAACATACGGACCGGCCTCCCCTCCAGTTCTGCCCGCTGCGCCGCCCGTGCGCACATCCCGGTCCCGGTGGCCGGGACGGATAAGCGTCGTTCGGTGGTCGGAGGGTGTTCACCTCGTGTTTACGATGTCCCAATGCTTGTGGACGACGTGCAAGGGGGCTCGACCTCGGCGGTCGAGCCGATGGGTGGTGACGGGCTCGACGCGCGTCGGTGGCGATCGGTGATGCTGTGGGGCGCGGCGGTGGCGGCGGTATTCGCCCTTGTGGGCGGGGAATTGATGGCCGCGCACATCGGCGCGCTCGGCCCGCTGACGAGTCTGGTCCGCGATTACGGCGGGTCACCGAAATCGGCGACCACCTCCTGGGCCGGATTCGGGTTGGCGCTGGTGGGTTTGCGGATGCGGGAGCGGCTCGTCGCGGTCGCGACGGCGGTCGGCATCGACGCGGTGTTCGTGGCGGTGCGCGCGCTCGAGGGGCGCGGTTTCACCATCGGCAACGGCCCGACCATCGTGCTCACCGCCCTGACGGTGATCGTGGCGATGCGCTGGGACGGCGAGCGGCGGCGAACGGCCTTGCGCGCCATCGTGTTCGGGGCGCTGCTGATCTTCGCGACCAAGGTCGGGGAGATCTGGCTCGACATCACCGCGTGGGCGTGTCCGACGGTGTTCGATCCGTATGTGCAGGCCGCCGATCATGTGCTGGGTAATCCGTCGTGGCTCGTCGGGCAGGCGCTGGACGCGGCGGGACCGGTGGCGCTGGGCGTGGTGCGCTGGGTGTATTTCGAACTGCCGCTGGCGGCGATCGTCGTCGCGTTCTGGCAGTTGCGCGGGGTGACGAGCGGGCAGTGGCCGCGGCACTATCTGGTGCGGACGTTTCTGACGCTCGGCTTGGTCGGTCCGCTGTTCTATGTGGTGTTCCCGGTGGTGGGTCCGGTGCTGGCCTACGGGTCGTGGGGGCACGGCTTCGAGATCGCCGAGGTGTGGCCGAATGTGGTGCCGGGTGCGCCGGAGACGCTGGCGCCCTTGCGTTTCGACGCGATCACGCCGCGCAACTGTATGCCGTCGCTGCATACGGCCTGGGCGCTGTCGCTGTTCATTCATTCCCGGCGGGGTCCGTGGTGGCTGCGTTGGGGCGGTGCGTTCTGGCTGGTGTGCACGCTGGTGGCCACGCTCGGACTGGGCGCGCACTACGGCATCGATCTGGTGGTCGGCGCGGCGCTGTGCCTGACGGTGGAATCGGTTCTGCGCGATCCGGATCGGGGCTGGGATCGCGCTCGGGTGCGGATGGTCGCCCTCGGAGCGGGGTTGTTCGCCGGGGTGCTGCTGTGCATTCGATTCCTGGCGATTCCGATGGCCCACCATCCGCTGCCGTTCGGCATTGTGATCGTCGGTGCGCTGGCGGCGGTGGTGACGACGTTCTATGTCACGTGGTTCGCGCCGACGTCCGACGAGCAGATGGTGACGGCTTAGGGCGTTCGGGCCGGACGGACCGTTTCGGAATCCTCGGGGGCGCGGAACTTTCGGCGCAGGAGATCGGCCGCGGCCGGGAGCAGGGCCAGCGCGAGCAGGATCGCGCCGCGCGCCCAGATCGCGGCCTCGATGCGCGTGAACAGGAATCCACAGGCCAGCAGGCCCAGGTACGGAATGGGTGTCGGGACCCGGAAATGATCGGTCGCCTCGCCGGATTCGCGACGCAGGATCAGCACGGCGAGATTGACCGCGGTGAAGACGATGAGCAGCAACAACACCAGGGTTTCGGCCAACGCCGCGACCTCCCCGGTGAGGGCGAGCACCAGCGACACCGCGGTGGTGGTGAGGATCGCCACCCAGGGCGTGCGGCGGCCGGGCAGCACCCGCGACAGCAGCGGCGGCAGCAGACCGTCACGGGCCATACCGTAGGCCAGCCGTGAGCACATGATGCCGGTGAGCAACGCGCCGTTGGCAACCGCGACGAGGGCGATCACCCCGAACAGTCGATCGGGCACGCCACCGGCCAGGCGCACGACCTCGAGCAGCGGACCGCTCGAATCGGAGAGGCGATCGGTGGGCACATCGGCGCTGGCGACGATGCCGATCAGCACATAGACCACACCCGCGGTGCCGAGCGCGCCGAACAGCGCCCGCGGATAGGACCTGCGCGGATCGCTCACCTCCTCGGCCAGATTCGCGGAGGTCTCGAATCCGACGAAGGAGTAGAACGCCAGCACCGCACCGGCCAGCGTCGCGCCGACCACGCCGTGTTCGGCGGTGCCCAGGTGGGTGAGTCGGCTCGGATCGCCGTCGCCGCGCAGCAGCACCCAGCCGCCGAGCACGATGATCAGCACCAGGCCGCCGAGTTCGATCAGGGTGGCGACGGCATTGGCGCCGAGGGATTGCTTGATGCCGCTGAGATTGAGCAGCGCGAGCGCGAGCAGGAAGACCACGATCACCGCGGCGGTCGGCAGGTCGATCAGCGCGCGCAGATAGTCACCGGCGAAGCCGCGGGCCAGCGCGCCCACCGAGACCACTCCGGCCGCGAGCATGCAGCACCCGATCACCGCACCGGCCACCGGGCCCAGCGCCCGGTTCACGTAGTGCGCCGAGCCGCCCGCGCGTGGGTACTTCGTCGCCAATTCGGCATATGAGGCCGCGGTCAGCGCGGCCATGACCAGCGCGACCAGCAGCGGAACCCACACCGCCCCGCCGGATTCGCGGGCCACCTGCCCGACGAGGATGTAGACGCCCGCGCCGAGGACATCGCCGAGTATGAAGAAATACAGCAGCGGTGTGCGCACGGTCCGATGCAACGAATTCGCCATGCCCAGCCAATACCCGCGCGGGCGGCGGTGATGCGGTCCCACTGGGTGAAACCCCGGTGGGTCGGTCGGCGGGTGGTGATGATTCGGTGAGTGAATGCGGATCGACATTCAGGTGGACGCGCGGCCGGATCGGGTGATCGAACGGGCGCGGGAGCTGGCCGGGTTGGGTGTGGACGGGTTGTTCACCTTCGAGGGGCCGCACGATGTGTTCGTGCCGTTGGCCGCGATCGCGCCCGCGGTGCCGGTGGATCTGATGACCAATATCGCCGTGGCGTTTCCACGCAGCCCGCTGCATGTCGCGCACACCGCCTACGATCTGCAGTTGCTCAGCGGCGGGCGGTTCCGGCTCGGACTGGGCTCACAGATCCGTCCGCATATCGAAAACCGGTACGGGGCACCATGGTCGCGGCCCGCGGCGCGGATGGGGGAGTTCGTGGCGGCGGTCAAGGCGATTCTGACCGCGTGGCAGGAACGGACGCGGTTGGACTTCCGCGGCGAGTTCACCCGCCACACCCTCATGCCGCCGACCTTCGATCCGGGCCCGAATCCCCATGGCGTGGCGCCGGTGCTGATGGGTGGGCTCGGTCCGGTGATGGTGCGCACCGCGGCGCAGTACGCCGACGGACTGCTGGTGATGCCGTTCAACAGCGATCGGCATTTCCGCGAGCGCACCCTGCCCGCGGTGGCGCAGGGCTGGGAGCGCGGCGGGCGCGACGGCAGCGATTTCGCGATCGTGCCGCAGGTGATGGTGTCGATGTGGCGCACCGAGGCCGAGCGCGAGCGCGCCGATGCCGGGGTGCGGCGGTTGATCGCCTTCTACGGTTCGACTCCGGCGTATATTCCGGTGCTCGAGGTGGAGGGTCGGGCGGGGTTGCAGCCGCGGCTCAACGAGTTGTCCAAACGCGGCGCGGTCGAAGCGATGTCGGAGTTGATCGATGACGCGCTGATCTCGGCGATCGCGGTGCGGGGCACGCCCGAGCGGTGCGCGGAACAGATCATGGCGCGCTACGGGGCGACGGCCGAGCGGGTGTGCGCGTACTTCCCCGGCTACGCCCCGCCCGCCGAGCAGGTCAGCGATCTGGTTGCGGCGCTGCATCGTTCGCCGCGGGAGTGAACGGGGGCAGCTCGCCGGGCTTGCCGGTCCAGTGCGGCGGTCGGCGTTCGAGGTAGGCGCGGACGCCCTCGCGGGCATCCCGCGCGCCCATGAGGATCAGGTGCGCATCGGTTTCCTGGACGCCGATGCCGGCGGGGTCGTGCTCGAACGACGACCAGAGCATCCGCTTGCTCGCCGCCACCGAGACCGGTGCGGTGTTGACGGCGATATCGCGGGCGAGAGTCAGTGTGGCGTCGAGGACTTCGTCGGCGGGCAGGACCTGGAGGCACAATCCCATCTCGTAGGCGCGGCGGCCGTCGATGGTCGCGCCGGTCAGCAGCAGATAGGCCGCGCGGGACATGCCGATCAGGCGCGGCAGCGTCCAGTGCGAATACGCATCGCCGACCATCCCCCTGCGAACTTGCAGCACACCGTATTTGGCATCGGCTGCCATGATGCACAGATCGCACTGCAGGGCCAGGGTCAGCCCGATACCCAGCGCGTGCCCGTTGACCGCGGCGATAACGGGCTTGCGCACCTGCCAGGCGGGCATGGAAGTCCCCGCGGCGGTGAAGTTCTCGCCGGGGTCGCTGAACGTCCGATCGCCCGCGCCGAGGTCGGCCCCGGCGCAGAAGGCGGGCGGTGTGCCGGTGAGGACGATGGCGCGGATCCCGTCGTCGAGATCGTAGCGGCGATAGACATGCGACAACTCGACGCCCATCGCACGGGTGAAGGCATTGCGGCGATCGGGACGGTGCAGCGTCACCGTGGCGACGCCGTCGCTCACGTCGCAGCGTAATGTCCGATATTCCAATGTCTCTGGATCCACGTTTCGAGGCTTACCATCGCTACCGCGCCGTGGTCACCGAGGTGTCCGAGTGAGTGGGTTTTCGCCCGGCGTCTCGGTAATCGGCTCGTCGGGTAGTGCGGTCACCAGATGGGGGCGGCCGGTCAGGGGGTGCGGCACGATGGTGCTGCGCATGCCGAAGACCTCGGCGACGCGTTCGGGGGTGAGTACCTCCTCGGGTGGGCCGCTGGAGAGCGCGCGGCCGCGGTGGAGTAGGACCAGGGCGTCGCAATAGGCCAGGGCGTGGTCGAGATCGTGGAGGGCCGCGATGGTGGTGAGGCCGAGAGTCTTGACCAGGGTGAGTATTTCGAGTTGTGCACCGGGGTCGAGGTGGTTGGTGAGTTCGTCCAGTAGCAGGACCGGGGTTTGCTGGGCCAGGGCTCGGGCCAGGAGGGCTCGTTGGCGTTCGCCGCCGGACAGGGAGGCGAAGCGGCGGTCGGCCGCCCAGGGGAGGCCGACTCGGTCGAGGGCCTCCGCAACGATCTCGCGGTCACCCGCGTGGTCGCGGCCGAAGCGGTCCTGATACGGGATTCGGCCCATCGCTACGGTTTCACGCACGGTGAAGCCGTGTTCGAGGGCGTGGTCCTGGGCGACGACCGCGGTGCGTCGGCCCGCCCGGCGAGCGCTGGTGCGCCACACGTCGTCCGGGCCGATGCGTACGGCTCCCGTGGTCGGGCGCAGGGCGCGGTAGACGCAGCGCAGCAGGGTGCTCTTGCCGGAACCGTTGGGACCGGCCAAGCCGGTGAAGGTTCCGGGTTCGATGCTCAGGTGCACGTCGGTCAGTACGGGCGCTCCGGTCAGTTCGACGCCGAGGCCGTCGACAACGATCTTCACGCCATGGCTCCCTTGCGACGACGCAGCAGGACGAGGAACGCGGGAGCCCCGAGTGCGGCGGTGATGATGCCGATGGGAATCTCGTTGGGGCGGTCCATGGTTCGGCTCGCCAGGTCCACCAGCACCAGAAACAGCGCGCCCCCGAACAGGGCGACCGGCAGGCCGCGGCGATGGTCCGATCCGACCAGCAGACGGGCGGCATTGGGAATGATCAGGCCGACGAATCCGATACCGCCCGCGACGGCGACCGCGGTCGCGGTGAGCAGCGACGACAGCCCGAGTAGCAACAGCCGCAGCCGATTCGGATGTACACCGAGCCCGGCGGCGGTGTCGTCGCCGAGGGTCAGCGCGTTCATCGCCTGGGCGCGGGCGGGCAGCACCACCATGGCCACGGCCACCGCCACGGCCGGTGCGATCAGATCGTTCCAATGCGCCGAGGACAGCGAACCCAGCAGCCAGAACATGACCCCGCGCAGCTCCGCGGGCCGGGCCCGTAGCTGCACATAGCTCGTGAGGGCGGTGCCCAGATAGGACACCGCGATCGCGGCCAGCACCAACTCCGGCCCGCGCACCTGCCCGCCCCGCTGTGCGAGCGTGAACACGATCAACATACTGACCAGCGCCCCCGCGAACGCGCAGCCGGTGACGCCGAGAGTTCCACCGACCCAGATGATTCCGGTCATCGCGAGCACCGCGCCCAGCGACGCCCCGGAGGTGACGCCGAACAGATACGGATCGGCCAGCGGATTGCGCACCAGTGTCTGCAGGCACACCCCCGCCAATGCGAGCCCCGCCCCGACCAGCGCCGCCAGCGCCACCCGAGGGGCCCGAAACTGCCAGACGATCTGATCGGCCAATGGATCGGCATTGCGCCCACCCGAGGCGTGATCGATCAGTACCCGAACCACGGTCCCGGGCGAAACCGCCACCGTCCCAACGCCGATGGCTACCACCATCGCGGCGGCCAGGGCCACGGCCAGTGCGAGCGGGACGATCAACCGCCAGGCCGCCTGGATCCTTCGTGACGCGGGTTCGGTTGTGCGGGAAGATGTCTCGGCCTCAGGGGCGGTTGGCGACGGCATCGGCGATCTTTTCCACGGCGGTGGCATTGAGGGGGCCGAGCAGGGGACTGTCGGAGAGGGTGAGATAGCGGCGTTCGCGGGCGGCGGGCCAGGCGGGGAAGCGGGTGAACAGGTCCGCGGCCATTCGGTCGGCGTCTTCGCCGGGCTGGTAGCGGCCGACGACCACCAGGTCGACGGGGGCGGCGGCGAGCGCCTCGGCATTGATTGCCGACAACTCGTCGAAGGTCTTGCCCGCGAACGGGTTGCGCCCGCCCGCGCGGTTGATGATGTCATCGTAGATACCGCCGCCGAAGACGGCGGGGAGGCCATTGCTGTTCATGGCCGACATGCCGGGGTAGACCAGCAGCACATTCGGGCGCGGCTTGTTCGCGACCCGGGCGGTGGCCGCGGCGATGCGGGCGCGCTGGGCATTGACGTGATCGGCGGCGCGCTGTTGCACATCGAAGATGCGCCCGAGGGCGAGCAGTAGTTCGTCGGAGGAGTTCACCGACTGCTCGGTGAGGTCCCGGCGGGCCGATTCAGCGGCGCCGGGATCGCCGAGGGCGCAGTTGGCGGGGGTGACGAACGCGGGAATTCCGGCCGCCGCCAACGCGTCTCGCCCGATCGGGCCGGTGCGATCGTCGAAGCCGCCCGCCCAGGTCGACACCACCAGATCGGGATGCAGGGCGAGGATCTGCTCGCGGGTGAATTCGGCGCTGCCGTCGCGACGTAGTCCGGCGCTGGGCAGCGCGTCGACCGCCTCGGCGAGGCCGGGCTGATCGGATGTTCCGTAGTACTGGCTGCTGGCCACGACCCGATCGGCCAGGCCGAGGGTCACGAAACTCTCCGCCTCGGCCACCGAGGCGCCGCCCAGCAGCACCACCCGCTGCGGCGGCCGCTGGAAGCTCAGCCGGTGACCGCAGTTGTCGATGCTGAGCGGATAGCCCGTCGGCGCGGCGGTGGCGGGCGGCTCGGAGCGGGGCTGCTGCTCGGCCGGACGGCCGC
>NZ_BDBS01000050.1 GCF_001613105.1 Nocardia pseudobrasiliensis NBRC 108224
GATGATCGCGCCGGTGACCGCGCCGACTCCGGTGCCGATGATCGCGCCGGGGACGGCTCCGATCGCGGCGGCGGGGAGACCCGCTGCGGCCGCGCCGAGGGCCGCGCCGCCCGCGGCACCGGCGACGGTCAGGCCCGCGATCTTGTCGGAGCGGGTGGCGTTGATGCCGACGGAGTTCAGGCCGGTGGCGATCGCGGCCTCGGTTTCGGCGGCGGCGAAATTCACGGGGGTCAGGACGTTATCGGTGATGTCGTCGGGCACGGCCGTGGTGAACGCGCCGACGCGCAGGGTGCGCGGCGGGGGTGCGATCGGTGCGACGGGGGCGACCGGGGTGGGCGCGTGCAGGGCCTGCCAGTCGATCGCGGGTGCGGTCTGCGGGGTGGGGACGGCGCGGAAACTTTGCGGCGCAACGTATTCGGGGACGAGCGGGGCGGGGACGGCCGGTGTGGTCACGCCGGGCTGCGCCGGGCCGGGGTGGCGTGGGGTCGCGGTCACGCCGGGCTGGACCGGGCCCGCGGGGGTCGGTGCGACATGGTCGCCGCCGGGTGCGGGGGCGGGCTCGACGGGAGACGGTGTACTCGAACCCGGCCGGATGTTCTCGACGGTCGGCGCGCCGCCGCGCACGACCACCGGACCGTCGGGACCGTTGGAACACGCCACGGCCAGGGCCAGCGGAATCGCGCCGACGATCAGGGCGCGCCGCGGCGCGCCGGAATTCACTAGCTGCCGACGAGCCACGTCGAACACACCACCCTGCAACTTCGATTGGTGAGAAGCAGATCCCCCACGAGCGGAAAGATCCCCCGGCGATCCGGTTCGGATCACCCGGGCAGGATGGTAACCAATTGATAACTATCGATGGCAAATCGATGTGACCACGCTCACCGAATATCGATGAACTGCGCCGTCGATCTCAACCCCGCTGTTTGCCGCTCGGTGGCTCTCCGCGCATGAGTTCGGCGAGCGCCTCCCGGTCGGTGACATCGAGTTTGATGCAGGCCCGGTACAGATGCCCCTCGACCGTGCGCACCGACACCGTGAGCCGATCCGCGATCTGCCGATTGCTCAGCCCGGCCGCTACCAGATTCGCGATCTCGCGTTCGCGAGCGGTCAGCGGCAGCGGTTGTGCGGATTGCCGCAGCGCGGGGGTGCTCGCGCCGCCGCAGGCCGCGGCCAGGCGATTGGCGGTGGCGGCCGATTCCAGCAGGCGGCGGCGATCACCCGAACGCTCGTGCGCCGAGGCCGCCTGCGCCGCGGCGTCCGCGGCCGACAGCAGCGCCCCGAGTTCCTCGAATTGCGCTGCGGCGGTGTCCAATCCGGGTCCGTCGTTGGAGGCCACCGCCACCGCGTGCCGGGCCTGGACCTGTACCAGCCGCCCGTCGATGCGGGCGGCGAGATCGGCCAGGCGTCCCGCGACGGTGTGATCGCCGAAGCGGGCCGCGGTGTGCAGGGCCATCGCCTCGATCGCGTGCTGATGGGCCCGCGCGGCGGCGTCGGCGGCGCCGATCGCCAGCCGCACCGCCGGGGTGACCGTCCCCTCGGCCGCGGCCTGCCACGCCTGTGCGATCTGCAGTTGCGGCTCGTACACCGCGCTGTGGCGGCCGCCGCGCGATACCGCCTCGGCGATGGTTTCGGCCGCCTCGGCCGCACGTCCCAGTGCCGAATACGCCTCGGCCAGGCGAATTCTCGCCGGGAACATCCACGCCGCCGCACCCTCGGTATGCAGTGCGGCCAGCGCCTGCTCCAAATTCTCGATGCCGTCGGGGAAGCGGCCCTGCGCCACGTTCACGGTGCCCTGCAGGATGCGCGAAAGGCCCCACGCCAGAAACTGTCCCGGTGCGGAGTAGCCGAAATAGGTACTGGCACAATGTCGCGCGGATTCCAGATCGCCGGTGAGGGTCAGCGCCAGCACCTCGGCATGGGTGGACATGAACCGATTGAGTCCGTCTATATGGGATTCGACCTGATGACCCCGGTCCGCGTACTGTCGGGCCGCCTCGCCGCGTCCCATCAGCGCCAGTGCCAGCCCGCCGCCGAACGAGGCCCACCACACCGCCCAGGGCGGCGCGTCGGCGGTCTCCATCACCTGTTCGGCATCGACGAACGCGTCCTCCAAACGGTTTTCGTTCACCGCGCACGCCGAGGCCAGGCCCTGCAGCGTCAACGCGATTCGCGGATGGGTGACCTTGCCGCGGACCAGCGCCAGCACCTCGTTGGCGCGATCGGCATCGCCCATGGCCCACAGCAGATTCGCCACCCGCGTACTGCCCCAGCGCGCCAGCTGCACCTCGTCGAGTTGATCGGGATCGAAACTGGCCAGCGTGCGCTCGGCCTCGATCCGATGCCCCTGCCACAGCAGCGCGCGGGCCAGCAGATCGGCCGCCTCGAGTCCGCCGCGTCGCTCGACCGCCGCCCGCGCGAACCGCTCGCCCAGCGGAATATTGGCCAGTCCGATGGCATCCTCCGACGCCGCCACGAACAGCTCCAGATCCGCGGATTTATCGCTGTCCAAGGCCAATTCGGCCAGCCGGATGCGATCGGAGGCGGATTTTATCGGCCGCTCCTTCAGTGAGGAGTACAGCCGCCCGCGCAGTCGCCGGGCCGAGGCGATGCCCAGCCGCCGTCGGATGACCTCGCCGAACAGCGGATGGTTGTAGCGCACCAGCAGCTGATGGGTGTTCTCGACAATCCTGATGACACCGCGGGATTCGGCCGACTCCACGGCCTCCTCGCCCGCGAGCTCGGCCAAGACGTCCAGATCGATCGGCTCGCAGAAGGTCAGCAACTCCAGCACCCGCAGCACCGACTCCGGCAGCTGTTCGACCCGATCCTCCAGCAGCGCGGCCAATTCCGAGGTGACCGCGGCCCGACCGCGCAACTGCCACACCCCGTTGACCTGCCGCAGCGTGCCCGCCTCCAGCGCGCCCTCGACCAGATGCCGCAGGAAAAGCGCGTTGCCGCCGGAGGATTCCCACATCAGATTGGCGGTGAAGCCCTCCAGCTGGCCGCCCAGCATGGATTCGACGAGTTCGACGCTCTGGCGTTGGGTGAACGGACGCAGGTCGATTCGCAGCAGATGTCCGTCTTTCCACAGCGAGGTCACCGCGTCGGGAACCTGCACCCCGCTGCGCACCGTGCAGACGATCCGCGCGGCCTTGTCGATGGCCAGCTGCAGCAGCAGCGTCGCCGACAGCTGATCCAGCAGATGCGCGTCGTCGACGCCGATGATGGTGTCGCCGTCGGCAAGCAGCGCCTCGCGCGCGGCGGCCATGAATGTCACCGGATCGTGCGCGGTGTACACCCCGACCATATGCGCGAAGACGCCCAGCGGAATGCTGCGCGCGGATTCGGTCCCGGCGACCCATCGAACATTCCCGCCCACCGCGGCCGTCGTCTGGCGGGCCAGCGTCGTCTTACCGACCCCCGCATCGCCGGTCAGGACCGCCCCGACGAATTCGGTGCCGGTGAGTGCCGCGCGGATGGCGTCCAGCTCGTGCCCGCGCTCGATCATCGGCCAATTCCGAGCCATATCAATCACTCTAGTGCCCGAGTCGATCGTAAGCGGTGCGAACCAAGACCAGGCGGTAACCGCGTTATACCGTCCACACCTGGTCGATCGGGGTGCCCTGCTCCGGCGGCGGCGTGGGGGTCCCGGCCGGGGTGCGCGAGAAGCGGGGCGCGGGTGCGTGCTGGACCACGCCATCGATCTCGATCAGGCCGGTGCGGGCCACGATATGGGCATTCCGCTCGGCCTCGGTCAGGGTCAGCACCGGGGTGCAGCAGGCGTCGGTGCCGTCGAAGATCGCGGTCCATTCGTCGCGTGTTCTGGTTTTGAACTTCTCGGTGAACAGTTTCCGAAATTGTTCCTGACCGTTCGGATCGAGCTGATGTGGCAGGCCGTCGGCGTCGATTTCCAGGCCCCGCAGCAGCTCCTCGAAGAACTGCGGTTCGATCGCGCCCACGGCCATGTACTTGCCGTCGGCGGTCTCGTAGGTGTCGTAGAAGGCCATCCCGGTGTCGAGCAGATTGGTGCCGCGTTCGTCGGACCACAGGCCCACGCCCTTCATGCCCCAGATCATGTGCGACAGCGCCAGCGCGCCATCGATCATCGCGGCATCGATGACCTGGCCCCTGCCCGAGTTCTGCCGTTCCACGAGCGCGGCGAGGATGCCGAACACCAGGAACATCGAACCGCCGCCGAAGTCGCCGACCATGTTCAGCGGCGGCACCGGGCGTTCGCCCCGGTGGCCGATGGCGTTGAGCACGCCGGTCAGCGAGATGTAGTTGATGTCGTGGCCCGCGCGATCGGCCAGCGGGCCGTGCTGACCCCAGCCGGTCATCCGCCCGTACACCAGGCGGGGATTGCGCTCGAGCGCCACATCCGGGCCCAGTCCCATGCGCTCGGTGACACCGGGACGGAAGCCCTCGATGAGCACATCGGCCTTATCGATCAGGCCGAGCACCTTATCGATCTCGGCCGGATCCTTCAGATTGGCCTCGACAATGGTGCGGCCCCGCCACTGCGGTCGTTCCATGAAGCCGGGCAGCATGCCGGGCCGCTGCACCCGCACCACATCCGCGCCCAGGTCCGCGAGCAGCAGCGCCGCATGCGGGCCCGGGCCGATTCCGGCCAGTTCAACAACTCGAATGCCCGCGAGCGGACCCTGTTTCGCGGCGGTGGATGGAGTGCTCACGCCCTACCTCGTTCGTCGTCGATGCTGCGCACCGGATCACATCCGGTTGTTGTCAGTATGACAATAGGGCGTGGGGTCCGCGCGTCAGCGTCCGGACGAACCCGAGCCCGGCATCACGCGGGGCGCCTCGGCCTGTCCTCCGAGCAGCCGTGCCCGCTCGGAGGACAGGCCGACGTTCGCGCAGTCCTGATACGGATCCCAATCACCGTGCAGCTGTTGGCAATTCCAGGTCCGACCGGCGGCTTGAACGACGATGACCACGCCGTAGCCCCAGCGCGCGGACTCCTTGCCGTAGGCGTCGATCACCTGGAAGGCGGTATCGCAGGAGATGTCGAGGGCGCGGACCTCGAGGTCGTTGAAGCCGCGGCCGCAGTGCCAGCCGTCGAAGTCGGGATCCGGGGCGACCGTGCTCGTCGGGCTGGTCGTGGTCGGAGATGGCGAGGTGGTGGGTTCGATCGTGGGCGGGGTGGGCGTCGTGGTGACGGTCGGCGGCGTGGTGACGGTCGGCGGCGCGGTGGTGGTTGTCGGCGCGCTGGTGGTCGGCTCGGTCGTGGTGGTGGGCGCTGCCGTGGTGGTGGGTGTCGCTGGGGCGGTTTGGGTTTCCGGCCCGGCTGCGTGTGCGTAGGCGAGGGCGGTGAGCGAGACGGCGGCCGCGCCGAGGGCGAGACAGGCTACGAGTCGCAAGGGGGTGCTCCGATCTGATGAAAATATCTGTAGCACCGCGGATTTCGACGGCAGACCCCCGATACCGGACTCCGTCGGTGAGGCCCAGCGTACCGATGGGCGTAATGCCCACCTCGCCCATGCTTCCAGGGGCTACCGCCCGGATCCCGCATCGACTACCGACTGTGCGGTATTTCTATTGGGTAGATATTCGTCGAGGTGAGGGAGGTTCGTTGTACACCAGATTGGTCGGCGCGATGCTGTCGGCGCTCGGGTTGGTATTCGTTCTGACCGGATGCGGATCGCATTCGTCGGGTGACGATCGGATCGGGGTGCGCGCCATGGTCATCACCATGTTCGATCCCGAGGTCGAGCCGTGGGTGAAGCAGCGGCAGTGGACGCGGGAGATCTCGGTGCCGGGCGTGCGAACCCCGGTGCGCTGCAACGACTCCGGACTCTGCGTGCTGGTGACGGATATGGGCAAGACCAATGCCGCCCTGTCCACCTCGGCCGTATTGGCCTCGCCGCGACTGGATTTCGACCGGGCGTACTTCATCACCGCGGGAATCGCGGGCACGCCGCCGGAGGTTGGCACCCTCGGCTTCGCCGCGTGGGCGCGCCGGGTGGTCGACATCGACCTCGGACATCATGTTCTGCCGCAGGACGATCCGACCGTGCCCAACTACGGCTTCCTGGATATGCCCAGGGCGGGCACCGAGGTCTACGAGCTGGATCAGCAACTGGTCGACGCGGTGTACCGCAACACCAAGGACGTCGCCCTCGCCGACAGTCCGGCCGCGGCGGCCGCCCGCGCCGCCTTCCCCGGTCAGGAGGGCCGCAAACCCGATGTGCAGCAGTGTGATACGGCCACCGGCGACAACTTCTGGTCCGGCGCCGCGTCTTCGGCGCAGACCGCGGCCATCGTCAGCGCGCGGACGAGCGGTCAGGGCCGCTACTGCACCTCGCAGATGGAGGACAATGCCACCGCCGCCGCCCTGGCGCGCGCGGGGATGCTCAACCGCTACGTATGTCTGCGCACCGCAAGTAATTTCGACCGCCCGCGTCCGGGGCAGACGGTTACCGAACTACTGACCGCCATCGACTCCGGCGCGGAGAATCCGGGCTTCCCCCTGGCCGTCGACAATGCCTACCGTGTCGCCTCGGCGGCCGCCGACTACCTGATGGCGCATCCGAACCTCGACTGAGGTCATTCGACGACGGGCAGCTGCGAGCGGGGCATGCGCAGCGTGGGGGGCTCGTCGTCGGAGATGGCGGGCATGGGCAGGGTGGGAAGCGGATCCTCGTGAACCGGGCGCACCTTCACCGGCAGGCGGTAGAACGCGCGGGCGTTGTCCGCCAGGACCTTGTACATATCGGCGCCGACCACATCGCCGATCAGCTCGATATCGGAATCCCGGAAGGGCCGCCCGGCGCGGGTGCCGGGCAGATCGGAGCCGAACATCAGGGCGTCCGGATTCACCGCGTGGATGCGCCGCAGCGCGGCGGGGATGTCCATCGACACCCGGCCGAAGCCGGAGGCCTTCACCCGCGCACCGCGATCGACCAGATCGAGCAGATATGGCAGGCAGTCGTCGGACATGCCGAGATGGTCGATCGACAGCGACGGCAGTTTGGAGATCACCGGTTCCAGTGAACCGAGCATCGAGCCGTCGATGTAGAGCTCGACATGCCAGCCCGCGAGCTCATGGGCCCGCAGGGCCTGCATGGTCAGGGTGACGATATCGACCGCGGCGCGCTTGAGATTGAATCGCAGCGCGCGCACCCCGGCGCGATCCAGTGCGAGGATCTGCTCGTCGGTGGCGTCGGGGTGCAGGGTGATCACCCCGACCCAGCCGGGGCCGAGTTCGGCCAGGGCCGTGGTCAAGTAGCGGTCGTCCGCACCCTGGAACGACGCGCTCACCACCGCACCACCGTCGACGTCGAAGCGCGACATGCGCTTTCGGTAATCGGCGATGGTGTAGTGGTCGGGCAGGTAGCCCTGGTTCTCGATCAGCGGGAACCGCGGATCGATGACGTGGACATGGGCATCGAACACGTGATCAGCATGCCTGAAGGACGGTCGCGCGGTCACACCTTGTTCGGTTCGCTGGCACGCAGCATGTCCTCGCGCTCGACGACCTTGACCCGCTCGCGGCCCTGCGGCTCGCCCAGGGCACGCTCGTGCGCGTCGAGCCGGTACCAGCCCGCCCAGGTGGTGAACGGAATTCCCTTGTCCTCCAGCCACTTCGTCACGGCCTCGGGATCCGGCTGCTCGGCCGGAGCGAAGGCCGGGGCGTCGTCGAGCAGGCAGGCGATGGTCTCGTTGGCATCGCCCTTGGTGTGGCCGATCAGACCGACCGGGCCGCGCTTGATCCAGCCGGTGACGTAGGTGCCGGGCAGATAGCGCTGCGCGGGATCCGCGGCGGCGTCGTCGGCCAGGACGCGACCGGCCTCGTTCGGGACGGTTCCGGCCTGCTCGTCGAACGGCAGCTGCGGGATGTTCTGCGACAGATAGCCCACGGCCCGGTAGACGGCCTGGACATCCCAGTCGGTGAATTTGCCGGTCGGCTTGCAGTTGCCGGTGCCGTCGAGCTGGGTGCGCTCGGTACGCAGGCCGACGACCTTGCCGTCCTCGTCGCCCAGCACCTCGGCGGGGGATTCGAAGAAGTGCAGGAACAGCTTGTGCGGCCGATCGCCCACATCGCGAATCGCCCACTGCTCCAGCGTGTTGCAGACCATGTCGACCTGCTTGGAGTGGCGGCGCGCGGCCTCGGAGCCCTCGTCGTAGTCGATGTCCTCGGGATCGACGATGACCTCGATATTCGGCGAATGATCCAGCTCGCGCAGCTCCAGCGGGGTGAACTTGGCCTGCGCCGGGCCGCGGCGGCCGAAGACGTGCACCTCGAGCGCCTTGTTACCGCGCAGGCCCTCGTAGACGTTCGGCGGAATCTCGGTGGGCAGCAGTTCGTCACCGGTCTTGGCCAGCACGCGCGCCACATCCAGCGCCACATTGCCGACGCCGAGGACCGCGACCTTCTCCGCCTCCAGCGGCCACTCGCGCGGCACATCGGGATGTCCGTCGTACCAGGACACGAAGTCCGCTGCGCCGTAGGAGCCGTCCAGTTCGATGCCCGCGATGCCCAGTGCGCGATCGGCATTGGCGCCGGTGGAGAAGATCACCGCGTCGTAGAAGCGGCGCAGCTCGACCAGGGTGATGTCGGAGCCGTAGTCGATATTGCCGAGCAGGCGCACCTGCGGCTTGTCGAGCACCTTGTGCAGCGCGGTGATGATGCCCTTGATGCGCGGATGATCCGGCGCGACGCCATAGCGGATCAGGCCGAACGGGGCGGGCATCCGCTCGAACAGGTCGATGCTCACGTCGGCATCGGATTTCATCAGGGCGTCGGCGGCATAGATTCCGGCCGGTCCGGCGCCCACGATCGCGATGCGCAGTGGGCGGTTCGCTGCACTGTGTTCGGTCATTCTTACGCGCACCCTCTGGTCGAGAACTCTGTCGTCATGTCTTAGCCGTCGTTCTTAGCTTAGGCTAAGTTGACGCCCGGATCGCTACCTCGTTGCTGCATCGGGATCCGATCCCACCGGCCGCGGCCGGAGTTCCAGGCATTCTATCGGTGGCAGCTATGGCCGATATTCCCGGTCTCGGCCGGGAAATTCGAGTGTGATTCGAACCACTATCGATGACCAGCGATGATATCCGCATGACCGATGCCGATGAACCGACCCCGATCGACCAGCGCGAGCCCGTCCGGTCCCTGGCGCCGTTCATCGCGGCCGCGGTGGTGGCGTTGCTGTTGATCGGCGGAGTGGTTCTGCTGGGCGTGCTGCGCCCCGCTGAGAACAATGTCACAGAATCCGATCGTCTGGCCGTCGCGGTCCGCAATTTCGCCACCGCCCAAGCGGATTCGAACGCCGACCGCCGCGCGACCACCGTCTGCCCCGGCTTCGATCCGGCCAAATCCCCGCTGGGGCCCGACGCCGTCGGCAAGCAGGTCGAGATCTCCGGCATTCGCGACGCCACCGTCGACGGCTCCCGCGCCAAGGCCACGGTGACCAGCAAGATCGACGGCCGCGAACAGACCGCCACCTGGAATTTGAGCAAGTCCGGCGATCAGTGGGTGGTCTGTAACTCCTGACGTTTGACAGCCGGGCCCCTGACCAGGCACTCTCATCCCAGGTCATGAGTACCAGCGCTAAGCCCCGGCTAGCTGGTCGGCAACCCTCTTTCGTGGCGGGGTGCTCCGGGTGACGACCTGGCCACGCGCCGAAACCGGCGCGGCAAGTGCGGATTCGAGGAGGTTCGATCGAATGTACGAGCAGATCTGCTGTCCCCGTGAGGTGCGCTCATGAGTTACGCCGGCGATATCACCCCGCAGCAGGCGTGGGACCTGTTGCGCGACAACCCCGATGCGGTCCTGATCGACGTGCGCACCGAGGCCGAATGGCGGTTCGTCGGCGTACCCGATACGAGCGATGTCGACCGGCCCACGGCCCTGATCGAATGGGTCGACAGCACCGGAACGCCGAATTCGCAGTTCGTGGATCAGTTGAAGCAGACCTTGGCCGGTCGCCCGTCCGACAGCGACGCGCCGGTGATCTTCCTGTGCCGGTCCGGTCAGCGCTCGATCGGCGCGGCCAAGGCGGCGACCGCGGCGGGATATGAACCGTCCTACAACGTGCTCGAGGGCTTCGAGGGCCCGCTCGACGCCGACGGACATCGCGGCGGCGCGGGTTGGCGCGCCCTCGGCCTGCCCTGGCGGCAGTCGTGATCACCGGCGGCGCATTCGACAAGCCACTGCCCGAGGGCGTCGGCCCGGCGACCATCGGCGTGCGCGGCGGCGTGCGGCGCTCGGGTTTCGAGGAGACCGCCGAGGCGCTGTATCTGTCCTCCGGCTTCGTCTACGAGAGCGCCGAGGCCGCCGAGGCCGCGTTCACCGGCGAGGTCGAGCACTTCATCTACTCGCGCTACGGCAATCCCACGGTCGCCATGTTCGAGGAGCGGATGCGCCTGATCGAGGGCGCCGAGGCCTGTTTCGCGACCGCGAGCGGTATGGCGGCGGTCTTCGTCGCCCTCGGCGCGTTGCTGGGCGAGGGCGATCGGCTGGTGGCCGCGCGCAGCCTGTTCGGCTCCTGCTTCGTGGTGTGCAATGAGATCCTGCCGCGCTGGGGCGTGGAGACCGTCTTCGTCGACGGCGAGGATCTCGATCAGTGGGAGCGGGCGCTGTCGCAGCCCACCAAGGCGGTGTTCTTCGAAACCCCGTCCAACCCCATGCAGACGCTGGTGGATGTGCGCCGGGTTTCCGAACTCGCACACGCCGCGGGCGCGAAGGTGGTGCTGGACAACGTTTTCGCCACGCCGCTGCTGCAGCGCAGTCTCGATCTGGGCGCGGATGTCGTGGTGTATTCGGCCACCAAGCACATCGACGGCCAGGGCCGGGTACTCGGCGGCGCGATCCTGGGCGAGCACGACTACATCGACGGGCCGGTGAAAACGCTTATGCGCCATACCGGTCCGGCGCTGAGCCCGTTCAATGCCTGGACGCTGCTCAAGGGTCTGGAGACCATGCCGCTGCGCGTGCGCCACTCGGTGCGGTCGGCGCTCGAGGTTGCGCAATTCCTCGAACGGCATCCGTCGGTCGCGTGGGTGAAATACCCGTTCCTGCAATCACATCCGCAGTACGAGCTGGCTCGTCAGCAGATGTCGGGCGGCGGCACAGTGGTCACCTTCGAGCTCGCGGCGCTGCCGGAAGAAGCCAAGAAGCGGGCCTTCGAGGTGCTCAACCGCCTGCGCATCATCGATATCTCCAACAACCTCGGCGACGCCAAATCGCTGGTCACCCATCCGGCCACCACCACTCACCGGGCCATGGGCCCGGAGGGTCGTGCGGCCGTGGGCATTACCGACGGCGTCGTACGCGTCTCGATCGGCCTGGAGGACGTCGAGGATCTGCTCGCCGATCTGGATCAGGCGCTCACCTGAGCCGATGAATTTCGGCGCGCGGGGCCGTCTCTTCTGTGACTCGACAGAAGGGACTTCCCGTGCAGATCCTCGCTCGCCTGTGTATGACCGCCGATGGCTATGTGACCACCCCGGACGGCTGGCCGCCGCAGGTCATCGATCCGGTACACGGTCCGGGCAGCCACGGCATCGCGGAATTCCTGCGTACCTGTGAGGCGGCCCTGATGGGCCGCACCACCTTCGAACCCGCGCTCACCGCCGACCGCTGGCCGTGGCCGGATCTGCGGGTCTTCGTCCTCGGCTCGCATCGGCCCGAGGGCACGCCCGACGAGGTGACCTTCGACGACGATCCGGTCCGGCTGCTCGAGAAGATCCGCGCGGCCAACCGCGGCGGCGATGTCCATCTGATCGGCGGTCCGGGCACGATCGAGACCTATCGCGCCCTCGGCGTACTCGACAAACTCGAACTCGTGGTGCTGCCGTTCCTGGTGGGAAGCGGTATGCGCCTGACGGATTCGTTCGATCCCGACACCGATCTGGAGTTCGAGAGCTCGCGTCCGCTGCCGGGCGGTTCGGTGGAGATCGTCTATCGGGTACTTCCGAAGCATTGACAGCATTCTGTCAAATATGACAGCATGCTGTCATGATGAAAACGGTGCACATGGCGGTTTACGACACCTTCGCCGATTGGGAGGTCGGTCATGCGACCGCGCATATCAACCGGTCGATGTGGCAGCGTGAGCCGGGGACGTGGCAGGTGCGCACGGTCGGTGCGGGCCGCGAGGCTGTCACATCGGCGGGCGGAATGCGGGTGCTGCCGGATATCGCGGTCGACGAGTTGTCCCCCGCCGACAGCGCGATGCTGATTCTGCCGGGCGCGGACACCTGGGTGGGGCCGGAGTTGGCCGTCTTCGCCGCCAAGGCGCGTGAATTCCACGAGGCGGGTGTGCCGGTCGCGGCCATCTGCGGGGCGACCTTCGGGCTGGCGGCTGCGGGCCTGCTCGACGATCGTCAGCACACCAGCAATGACCCGGGATACCTTGGGATGAGCGGATATTCGGGCGGAGCGCACTACCTGGCCCGGCCCGCGGTGACCGACGGCGATCTCATCACCGCGACCGGGACCAAACCGGTCGAATTCGCTCGCGCCGTCTTCGCGCGCCTGGATCTGTACGAGCCGCATATCCTCGAGGCCTGGTATCGGCTCTACGGCGACAATGATCCCCAGGGGTTCTACGCCCTCGCCGAATACGAGCAGAGCCGGGCGGGGGTCGGCGCGTAATGCCGCGGTCGGAGCAGGAGCTGTTCAGTACGGCCGCGATCACCTCGTTCAAGCTCAACGGCCAATTCCTCACCATCGCAGAGGAATTGGCCCGCCCGGCCGGAATCACCGCGGCCTGGTGGCAGGTGCTCGGCGCGGTACTGCCCGAACCGCTGCCGGTCGCGGGGATCGCCCGCGCCATGGGGATCACCCGTCAGAGCGTGCAGCGCATCGCGGATCTGCTGGTGGACAAGGGTTTGGCCGAATATCGGCCCAACCCGGCCCATCGCCGCGCCAAACTCATCGCCGCCACCGAGGCGGGCCGGGCGGCCGTGGCCCGGATCTCGCCGCGGCACGCCGTGCTCGCGAAACGTCTTGCGGCCGAACTGGGTTCGGCCGAACTGGCGAAGATCGTCGACGCCCTGACCACCCTGTCCGCGGCCGTGGAGCGGTTGGAAGCCGAATAGCTCAGGCGTCGAACGGATTCGAGGTGCGGCCCACCAGATCGGCCACCGAGTCGATCACCGTTGTCGGCCGGTACGGATACTTCTCCACCGAGGCGCGCGAGGAGATCCCCGAGGTCACCAGGATGGTCCGCATACCGGCCTCGAGTCCGGAGATCACATCGGTGTCCATCCGGTCGCCGATCATTACCGTCGACTGGGAATGCGCGCCGATTCGCCGCAGCGCCGAACGCATCATCAGCGGATTCGGCTTACCGACGTAATAGGGATCCTTACCGGTGGCCCGGGTGATCAGCGCGGCCACCGAACCCGTCGCGGGCAGCAGACCCTCGCGTGAGGGGCCGGTCGGGTCCGGATTGGTCGCGATGAAGTTCGCGCCGCGATCGACCAGGCGGATCGCGGTGGTTATCGCCTCGAACGAATAGGTGCGCGTCTCACCGAGGACCACATAGTCCGGATCGCTGTCGGTCAGTACGTAGCCGATCTCGTGCAACGCCGTGGTGAGCCCGGATTCGCCGACCACATACGCGGTGCCGCCCGGCTTCTGATCGTTGAGGAAGGTCGCGGTCGCCAGCGCCGAGGTCCAGATCGACTCGGGCGGGATGTCCAGGCCGGTGTGGCGCAGCCGGGCCTGCAGATCGCGCGGGGTGCGGATGGAGTTGTTGGTGAGGACCAGAAACGGGATGTCGTTGGACTGGAGTTCGGCCAGGAACTTGTCGGCGCCCGGCACCAGATGATCCTCGTGGACCAGCACCCCATCCATATCGGTCAGGTAGGACAGAATGGGCTCTCCGCTTGCAGTCACACAGCCAATTGTGGGCTATCGGCGTCGTCGAGGTGGACGACTCGGCCATATGCGACGATTCACACATCGGCCTATGGTCGAAGGCGGCCGAGCGCGTCCCGTACGTCGGGTCGGTGAAATAGTTGGTCGCCGCCCGGCGCTGCACTCGGTCGAACGGGAAACACGATCCCATCAGTGACAGCGAACAGGAGTGGCGCAAGTGAGTGAACTCAGGCTCGGGTACAAGGCGTCGGCGGAACAGTTCGGACCGCGTGAGCTCGTCGAGCTCGCGGTGCTCGCCGAGGAACACGGGCTCGACAGCGCCTCGGTGAGCGACCACTTCCAGCCCTGGCGGCACAAGGGTGGCCACGCGCCGTTCTCGCTGGCCTGGATGACCGCGGTGGGCGAGCGCACCCAGCGCATCCAGCTGGGCACCTCGGTGTTGACCCCGACCTTCCGCTACAACCCGGCCGTGATCGCCCAGGTTTTCGCGACCATGGGCCTGCTCTACCCGGGCCGGATCATGCTTGGCGTGGGCACCGGTGAGGCGCTGAACGAGATCGCGACCGGCTACAAGGGCGAATGGCCCGAGTTCAAGGAGCGATTCGCGCGGCTGCGCGAGGCCGTCGACCTCATGCGCGCGCTGTGGACCGGTGACCGCACCGATTTCGACGGGCAGTACTACCACACCGTCGGCGCGTCGATCTACGACGTGCCCAAGGGCGGCATCCCGATCTACGTCGCCGCGGGCGGGCCGCTGGTGGCCCGGTACGCCGGTCGCGCCGGTGACGGTTTCATCTGCACCTCGGGTAAGGGGATGGATCTCTACACCGAGAAGCTGATGCCCGCGGTGAAGGAGGGCGCGGACAAGGCCGGGCGCTCGGTCGAGGACATCGATCGGATGATCGAGATCAAGATCTCCTATGACACCGAACCCGAACTGGCGCTGGAGAACACGCGCTTCTGGGCGCCGCTGTCGCTGACCCCGGAGCAGAAGCACTCGATTACCGATCCGATCGAGATGGAGGCCGCCGCCGACGCGCTGCCGATCGAGCAGATCGCCAAGCGCTGGATCGTCGCCAGCGATCCGGACGAGGCCGTCGCCCAGATCAAGCCGTATGTGGACGCGGGCCTCAACCATCTGGTCTTCCACGCCCCGGGCCACGACCAGCGCCGGTTCCTGGATCTGTTCCAGCGCGATCTCGCGCCGCGGTTGCGGGCGCTGTAATGCGATCGGGCCGCCGCTCACAGGTGAGCGGCGGCCCGAATCTCGTTGTGCGGCAGGTCAGAACATATTGCCGCCACCCTGCATGGTCTCGACGACGCCGAGGACGAACATCAGCGGGCCGTAGAGTGCCGAGGCCAGCGGGTCGCCGTTGCGGTGGCCGTCCAGAATCCAGTTGTAACCCATGGGATTTCCTCCGAATCTCGGTTGTCCGGTCGTCTACTACTTCGCGGGCAGTTCGCAGGTCTTCTTGGCGCCCTTGGTCTTACAGGTGTCCTTGCCGCCCGCACCGCGCCCTCGCCGTTCACCACGGCCGGCCTGCCGTTGATATCGGTGACGGTGATCCGATCGGCCAGCGGTCCGCCGCGAATCTCGGCCTGCCCGTTGACGGTTGTGACCTTGATGGCGTCCTTGCCCTTCGGCTCGGAGCCCTTCGTTATTGATCGGACATCGAGTGCATATCGCGCGTGGAACAGCCGGTCGGCGCGGGCGCGTCGGTATCCAGGCGCTGGGCCAGCCAGTCGACGGCCGCCGGACGCGCGGTATCGCCGATGGTGGTGTGGTCGGCCGTGAGATCGCGGACATAGGTCACCGATGTGCCACCGACGCAGTATTTTTCGGCCAGCGCGTCGGTCGAGGCGACGGTGATGATCTCGTCGTTGACGTCCTGATAGAGGAAGATCGGCGCGGTGGGGGCGTTGGCGCCCAGGGCGATTCGATCGAGGACCGCCGAAACCTGCGGCAGGGCCAGGAATTGGGTCAGCGGCAGATCCAGATAGCGTTGCCAATCGGTGAACATGAAGCGGAAGTTGTTGGCGATCACGCATTCCGAGCGCGCCGCGTTCAGCGCGGCCTGACCGTCGGGTGACATATGCGCGCGCACCGCGTCACCGAAATCGGGATAGGCCGCGGCCAGCGAGGCGAACAGCGCGCCACCCAGCCCGGCGGAGATGCCGCCGTTGCTTTTCAGAATCGAATCGCGGGGCGCGGGCACCGGCGTGCCGATCGAGGCCCCGACCAGATTCAGCTCCGGCGCGTAGCGCGGCTGGGTCTGGGCCGCCCAGGCCGTCGCCAGGCCGCCGCCGGAATTGCCGTACAGGCCCACCCGGGTTCGCTCGCTCAGGCCCAGCGGCTGGAAGTGTTCGGCGGCGCGAATGCCGTCCAGAATCGCGTATCCGGGTTCGTCCGCGACGGCGAAATGCCCTCGGGGACCGTCGAAATCGGCGATCGAGACCGCCCAGCCCCGCTGGAGCAGCGCCGCGATATCGGGGCGTTGCATCGTCGCCGCGTTCGTCGGCAGATCGGGCAGTCGCAGTTGATACGAGGTCGCGCAGGCGGGCGCGGAGCTGTTCTCGTAGGCCTGGAACGCGGCCAGCGGGCGATCGTCGCGGGCGTCGTCGGGCAGCAGCACCGTGGTCGCGGTCACCTCCGGCCCGCCGTCGAGATCGGTGCTGCGATACAGCAGTTGCCAGGCGGTGGCCGGGATCGAGACGCCCAGCTGAACCGGCCGCGACCGCAGCACCGTGCCGGGCGCGCTGGTCGCGAAATCGGCGGGTGGCGCGTAGAACGGATCGGACTGCGGCGGCGCGGGCAGCAGGTCGGCATGGGCGGGGGCGCTCAGGCCGAGGCCGGTCAGGGCCGCGACGATCACACCGGCAACGGCTCCGGCCCGGCGTGCGACTGTGGACAATGCGGTCTCCCGTCCGGCAAATCAATTCCGGACAGAAATACTAATCGACGCGACCGTCGACCTAGCTGATGTGTTGCCGACGCAACAATTCAGGCTCGGGTGAGAGCGAAGATGCGCAGATCCCGGCTCGTGCGGTTGCGATAGGCGGCATAGGCCGCGGTCGTCTCGACGAACCGGGCGAAGATATCGTCCTTCTGCGCGGGATCCTCGATCAGCTTGGCGCGCACCGCGATTCGCTCACCCGCGATGGTCACCTCGCCCTCGGGACGGGCCAGTAGATTCGCCGTCCAGGCCGGATGGCTGGCCTGTCCGAAATTACTGCCGATCACATACAGCACATCGCCGTCGTGCACATACAGCAGCGGGCTGGTGCGCGGCTGGCCGGATTTGCGGCCGGTGGTGGTGAGCAGGATGACCGGCGCACCGATCGGGCCGAGTACGGTGTAGCGGCCCGCGGTGCGAGTGAGCAGCCTCCGGTCCAGCGGGGTGAGCTTGCGGACGACGAACGAGCCCGGCTCGGTCGACGCGAAGCGACTGGCCAGGCGCGAGAGCAGGCTCGTACGTGAACCCCATTGGCGGTGCGGGAACGGTGCTGTCATGGCGAGTATTTTAGGTAGCTCCGGGAGACCGGGGAATTCACAGTTCGGCGCGCACCTTCGCCACGAATTCGATATGTCCGCGCCAATCCTCATCGCGCGGTGCGACCAAGACGCGCTCGACCCCGGCCTCGGTGTACCCGGCTACCTGATCGGCGGTCTCGACCACCTCGCCCGCCGGGAACGCGACGATCGTGACCGAGGGTGCGGTGCGGCCGAATCGCTCGGCCAATTCGGCCAATTCGGCCCGTGCGGCCCTCGCCTGCTCGGGTGTCTGGCCGATGCCGATCCAGCCGTCGGCGAATTCCGCGGCCCGTCGCCGCGCCCGGACGCCATCGCCCGCCACCAGGATGGGCGGCACGGTCGCGCCCGGCGACAGCGTCGCCACCGTCCCGTCGCGCAGCGTGGCCGCCCGTCCGGCGATCAGATCGGGCAGGATCCGCAGGCTCTCGTCGGTGCGACGACCGCGTTCGGCGAACGACTGTTCGGCCGCCCGCCAGCCGATATCGCCGTGCGCCGGATTGCCGGTGCCTACGCCCAGCAGCAGCCGGTCGCCGGAGACGTACTGCAGCGAGATCGCCGATTTGGCCGCCCAGGCCGGGGGTCGCAGGGCCAGCAGCATGACGCCGTAGCCGAGGCGCAGCCGCTCGGTGACGGCCGCGGCGGTGGCCAGCGCGACCGTACTGTCCAGCATCGGCGCACTACCGATCAGATGGTCGGTGGCCCAGACCGATTCCAGGCCGCCCTCCTCGGCGAGCCGGGCCGCGACCCGCACATCGCCCAGGATCGGCCGGGCCGGATCCGGAGTCGAGGTGGGTAGGAAGGTGCCGATCAGCGGTGTCATGACGATCCCGTCCGCGGCCCGAAACGCACGGGGCCGCATTGCTTTTGGTGTGTAACTGATAGTGACGCTACGGCACGGACATGAGCCGTCCAATGCCTGGAAAGCGCAGAATGATGTCCGAAACGCTCGCAGACCCACGAGTCGAACTTCACGTGTGATTTTCCAGAAAGTTGCCGTCCGGACGGCAGGTACGGACCTCGACCCTCATTAAGCTCGTGCTCATGTCCGAACCCGCTCCGTCCACCGTGTACATCGCCTCCCTCGAAGGGGACACCGGCAAGTCGACGGTGGCGCTGGGCATGCTGCACCTGCTGTCCGCGACCACGCCCCGGGTCGGGGTGTTCCGGCCGATCACCCGCTCCACCGACGGCGCGGACTACATCCTCGAGCTGCTGCTCGAGCACTGCACCGCCGATATCGACTACGAGCAGGCGGTCGGGGTCACCTACGACCAGGTGCACGCCGATCCGGACGCCGCGATCAGCGAGATCGTGATGCGCTTCCACGAGGTGGCCAAGGTCTGCGACGCCGTCGTCATCGTCGGCAGCGACTACACCGATGTGGCCAGCCCCAGCGAGCTGCGCTTCAATGCCCGCATCGCGGTGAATCTGGGCGCGCCGGTCCTGCTGGTACTGCGCGGCGCGGATCGCTCGCCCGCCGATATCGTGCACGTGGCCGAGCTGTGCCAAAACGAATTGGCCGCCGAGCACGCCAGGGCCATGGCGATAGTCGTCAACCGCTGCGATCCCGCCGAGATGGACCAGGTCGCCAAGGCCATGGCCAAGATCGACGCACCCTCCTGGACCCTACCGGAGGTGCCACTGCTGACCGCGCCGACGATGTCGGAGCTGCGCGAGGCCATTCGCGGCGAGTTGTACTCCGGCGATCCGGAACTCATGCACCGCGAGGCGTTGTCGGTGATGGTCGGCGGTATGACCGCCGAGCACATCCTGGAACGACTGACCGACGGCGAGGCCGTCATCGTGCCCGGTGATCGCTCCGACGCGCTGCTGGCGCTGGTGAACGCCCATGAGGCCGAGGGCTTTCCGTCGCTGTCGGGCATCATCATGAACGGCGGCATGCTGCCCGATCCGGCGATCGCGCGGCTGATCGGCGGCCTGAAGCCGAAGCTGCCGATCCTGACCACCGAGCTGGGCACCTTCGATACCGCCAATGCCGCCGCCCGCACCCGCGGCCGGGTGTCGCTATCGAGTATCCGCAAGGTCGACACCGCGCTGGCGCTGATGGAACAGCGCGTCGACGGGCGAAAACTGGTGGAGCTCATCGAGGTTCCGGTGCAGTCGGTGGTGACGCCGCAGATGTTCGAATATCAGCTGGTCGAGCGGGCCCGCGCGGACCGGCGGCGAATCGTGCTGCCCGAGGGCGACGACGATCGGATCCTGCGCGCGGCCGGACGGGTGCTGCAGCGCAAGATCGCGGATCTGACCATCCTGGGCGACGAGGCCGCGGTGCGCGGCCGGGCCGCGGAACTGGGTGTGGACATCGATGCCGCGCAGGTCCTGGATCCGCGCACCTCCGAGCTGTGCGGGCGGTTCGCCGAAACCTATGCGCAGCTGCGCAAGCACAAGGGTATGACGGTCGAGCGAGCGCGCGAAACCATCAGCGACATTTCGTATTTCGGCACCATGATGGTCTACGAGGGCATCGCCGACGGCATGGTGTCCGGCGCGGCGCACACCACCGCGCACACCATCCGGCCCGCGCTGGAGATCATCAAGACCGAACCCGGCGTCTCGACGGTATCGAGCGTATTCCTCATGTGCCTGGCCGATCGGGTACTGGCCTACGGCGACTGCGCGGTGGTGCCGGACCCGACCGCCGAGCAGCTGGCCGATATCGCGATCTCCTCGGCGCGCACCGCCGCCCAGTTCGGCATCGACCCGCGGGTGGCGATGCTGTCGTATTCGACGGGTGAATCCGGCAGCGGCGCCGATGTCGACAAGGTGCGGGCCGCCACCTCACTCGTACACGAGCGCGCGCCGGAACTGCTGGTGGAGGGGCCGATCCAGTACGACGCCGCGATCGAGCCCTCGGTGGCCAGCTCCAAGCTGCCGAACTCTCAGGTAGCCGGGCGCGCAACGGTTTTCGTCTTCCCCGACCTCAATACCGGCAACAACACCTACAAGGCGGTGCAGCGCAGCGCGGGCGCGGTGGCGATCGGCCCGGTGCTGCAGGGTCTGCGCAAGCCGGTCAACGATCTGTCGCGCGGCGCGCTGGTCGCCGACATCGTCAACACCGTCGCCATCACCGCCATTCAGGCGCAGGCGCAATGAGCAATGCCACACCCCCGGCGGAACTACGCGGGGTAATCCGGGGTTGAAGGGAACGAAGGAGGCGTTATGCGGGTCCTGGTGATCAACTCCGGTTCGTCGTCGATCAAATATCAGCTGCTGGATCCCGTTTCGGGTTCGGTGGCCGCATCCGGGCAGGTGTCGCGGATCGGTGAGTCGGTCTCCGACGGCACGGCCACGGTCGAACATCACGGTGACGGGCACACCCTCGAACACGACGGCCCGATCGCCGATCACGCGGCCGGGCTGCGGGTGGTGTTCGACCTGTTCGAGCGCAGCGGACATCCGCTGGCCGAGGCCGGGCTGGCCGCGGTCGGACACCGAGTGGTGCACGGCGGCGAGGTGTTCTATCGCCCCACGCTCGTCACCGACGATGTGGTGCGCTCCATCGAGGAGCTGTCCGCGCTTGCGCCACTGCACAATCCGGCCAATGTGACCGGCATCCGCTCGGCCCGCGAACTGCTGCCGGACGTACCGCAGGTGGCGGTGTTCGACACCGCGTTCTTCCACGGCCTGCCCGATGCCGCCAAGACCTATGCCATCGATGCGAAAGTGGCCGCCGAACACGGCATTCGGCGCTACGGATTCCACGGGACCTCACACGAATACGTCTCGGGCCAGGTGGCCGAGTTGCTCGGGCGCGATCCGGCGGGGCTGAATCAGATCGTGCTGCACCTGGGCAACGGGGCCTCGGCCTCGGCGATCCGGGGCGGGCAGGCGATCGACACCAGTATGGGACTCACGCCGCTGGAGGGTCTGGTGATGGGCACCCGGTCCGGCGATATCGATCCCGGGATCATCCCGCATCTGGCCCGCACGGCCGGGCTGGATATCGATGGCATCGATGAGCTGCTCAATCGCAACTCCGGTATCAAGGGCCTGTCCGGGGTCAACGACTTCCGGGCGCTGTTCGAACTCATCGAATCCGGGGATGCGGCCGCGCGGCTGGCCTACGACGTCTATGTGCATCGGCTGCGCCGCTATATCGGCGCCTATCTGGTCGGATTGGGCCGGGTGGACGCCATCACCTTCACCGCCGGTGTGGGCGAGAACAACGCGCAGGTGCGAGCGGACGCGCTGGCCGGGCTGAGCCGATTCGGCATCACCGTCGATCCGGTCCGCAATACCGCCGAAGACCGTGTCGCCCGTCATATTTCGGCTCCGGAGGCGCCGGTGGCGGTGCTGGTGGTGCCGACCAACGAGGAATTGGCCATCGCCCGCGCGTCCGCGCGCCTGGTGGCCTAGCGCCCTTTCACGAAATTCTCATGATCGCCTGCGCATAGTGGTCGGCGGATCGGTCGCACGGCCCCGGCCAGCCGATACGCACACCGCGACGGGCGGCTGCCCCCGTCCGACGCGGCGGCGGGCCGGGGCCGGCAATCCCGAGTGCCCGATCCCGTCCCGGCCGTTTCCCTCGCAGCCGGGACGCCTCGACACCCCGGCCGGGCGGGCGCACCTCGCTCGCGTCCGCCCGGCCCGCGGTGTGTCCGGGCTCAGAACCAGGTCTTGGCGCGGATGGCGTTGGCCAGATCGACCAGGGCGTAGCGATGGGTGCGGCCGGGGGCCGACCTGGCCAGCGTGCGCAGCGCGGCTTCCGCGCCCTGGCGCAGATCGCGTTCGGTGAACGGTTCGCCGAACAGACTGGCCCCGGGCAGTTTCGGGCTGCGGCCCGCCTGCAACCAGGACAGGGCCGCGCCGAGCACCAGCACGCGCATCTGGGGCGCGCGGTGTTCGCCGGGCGGTAGGGTCTGGACGCGGGCGGCCGCGATATGCAGCGTGGATTCCTCGAGATCGGCGACCGGCACCGCGGTGAGCAGCAGCAGGACGGCCGTCATCCGCGCCTCGGTGTAGTGCCGCGAGGCCGCGGGCACCTCGTCCAGGGCGCGTACCGCCTCGGTGATGCGCCCTGCCGCGGCGAGCTGACGGGCCAGCCCGAATGCCGCGCTCACCACGCCGCGATCGGTGCGCCATACGGTGGCGTAGAACTTCTCCGCATAGGCCCGCCACTGCTCCGGATCCGACGATTCCCAGTGCTGCAGTACCAGTTCCGCCGTGGCGGCCAGCGCCAACTTCGGCGCGATCTCTCCCGGCAGCGCGCACAGGACGCGGTCGAAATGGGCGAAGGCCTGTTCGAAATCCTGATCCAGCAGCGCGGCCAGTCCGAGATACCAGTCCACCCGCCAATCGGTTTCGTCGATGCGCGCCAACAACTCCCGCGCGGCGGCGGAGTGATCCAGATCCAGATGGATGCGGATCTCGGCGAAAGTGGCCTCCACCGTGAATGTTTCGGGAATCCCGCCCGGTTCGGCGGCGGCCCGGCCGCGGGCGATGCGCACCGCGTCGAGGGCGTGATCCGGTTCGGGATGCGCGGTTCCGGCCAGCAGCGCCGCCGAGGGATCGGCCGGATCGATGAGCGGAACCGGCAGCGCCGCGGCGACATCGCGGGCGCTGAGATTCTGACTGCGGGCGTGGCCGTCGGCATAGGCGTCGGTCTGCGCGACCAGCTCCTCGGTACCGAAGCTGGTGCGGGTCGGGCTGAACACCGTCGACAGCTGCGGGTGTTCGGTTCCCGATTCGGTGGCCAGGATCTCGCGCAGCACCCCGGCCAGCTGGGTGACCATCACCCGCGCGGACGGGAAGCGGCGATCCGGATCGGGATCGGTCGCGCGCAGCAGCAGCCGGTGGAAGAATTCGTGCCGCTCGAGTACGGGTTCCTTGGCGGGATCGGGGATTCCGTCGAGGTAGCGGCCCTGCTCCATCGGCATGTTCAGCGTCAGCACCGCCAGCGTGCGGCCCACCGAATAGATGTCCGAGGCCACGGTGGGACCGGTCCGCGCGATCTCCGGGGCTTGGAAACCCCTGGTGCCGTACAGATTTCCGTAGGATTCGAGAACCGTCACCGCGCCCAGATCGATCAGCTTCACCTGATCCTCGGTCACCATGATGTTGTCGGGCTTGAGATCGTTGTAGGCCAGTTCCTGCGCGTGCAGATATTCCAGCGCGGGCAGTACCTCGAGAATGTAGGCGATGGCCTCGGTCACCGGCATGCGCTCGGGTTTGGTGTAGGTGTCGAGCATGCCGCGCAGCGAGTGGCCGCCGACGTATTCCATGACGATGTAGCCGATCGGAACACCCTCGGGGGAGGGATGTTCGACGAAGTTGTGGATCTTCACGATGCTCGGATGCGCGAGTTCGGCCAGATACTGCCGCTCGGCCACCGCGACCGCCTGCGCCTCGGCGTCGCCGCCGTGCAGCAGGCCCTTCAGCACCACCCACCGATCGCTGACATTGCGGTCGATGGCCAGATAGATCCAGCCCAGGCCGCCGTGCGCGATACAACCCTGGATCTCGTACTGTCCCGCGACCATATCGCCGGTCCGCAGATAGGGCCGGAAATCGAAAGGGGCGCCGCAGATTTCGCAGGCACCCACGGCGGTGGGCGGATGGGCGGCGGTGGCGCGGCCCACGGGTTTGCCGCAGCGCCAGCAGAACCGGCGATTCTCCGCGACCACCGGATTGTCCAGCACAGCCGACCGCGGATCGACCGGGGGCACCGCCGGAATCGACACCAGCCCCGCCCCGAGTCGCCGGGTCGGGCGGGTGCGCGCGGTCCGTCCGCTGCGGCCCGACGGCTGGGTCGACACCTGGGTTTGGGCCTGGGTCGATTCGTCTCCGGCGGTCATGACTCAGTCCCGGTAGGTGGGTTGAGGCGGGCCGGATGAGGGACCGAGCACCGACAGCAGCCAGTCCCGGTACATCCGGTTCCAGGTGCCGTCGGTGCGAATGCGCTCGAGGGTCGCGTTGACGAAGCGGACCATATCGTCGTTGCCCTTGGGGATGCCGACGCCGTAGGGCTCGTCGCTGAGGTTGTCGCCGACCATCTCGGTATAGGGATCCTGTTTGGCCAGCCCGGCCAGCAGTGCGTCGTCGGTGCTGATCGCGTCGACCTGACGCTGCTGCAGCACCACCAGGCAGTCCGCCCACGCGGGCACGGTCAGGATGGCGGCGGCGGGTTGTTTGCGGCGGATCAGACCCAGCGAGGTGGTTCCGGCGGCCACGCAGACCCGCTTGCCCGCCAGGTCGGCCAGGCTGTTGATCCCGGAGTTCTTCACGGCCAGAACCCGTTGGTGGGACATGAAATACGTGGTCGAGAAGTCGACGCGCTGACGACGGTCGCAGGTGATGGTCATGGTCTTCACCACCACGTCCACCGTGTGCTCCTGCAGCGCCCGCTCGCGTTCGGCCGAGCTGAGCATCCGGTATTCCACCCGCTCCGGATCGCCGAACAGATCGCGCGCGATCTCCTTGGCCACATCGACGTCGAATCCGGCGAGGGTGCCGCTGATCGGATCGCGGAAGCTGAACAGATTGCTGCCCGGATCCAGTCCGACCAGCAGTCGCCCCCGCGCCCGGATGGCATCGATCGAGGGGCCGGTGGTGAGCCCGGCCGGGCGCAGGCTGGCGGTGGGATTGCACTGATAGTCGTTGGCCGGGGCCACCGGTTCGTTGGTCTGCAGCCCGGTCGCCTTGGCGGGCAACGGCGGTTCGGTATAGCTGACCGAACGACTGGCCCGGGGCGGGGGCGGCTCACTGGTGCAGGCCGCGGCCAGCAGCGCGGTCGCGGTCAGGACGATGGCCATGGCTCGGCGCGCGCTCATCGGTACTCCCGCAGTCGGGGCCACAGGCCGGCCAGTACTCCGACGGCGGCCAGCAGCGCGAGGATCAGGGCGCCCGGGGCCAGCACGTCGAGGGTCCGGGCGGCGTCGGAGATATTGCCGCGCAGAGTGTTTCGGGTCTTGCCGATACCCTCGGCCAGGGCGTTGTCGAGCGCGTCGACCGAGGCCGCGGCCTCGGTGGACCCCGGGCCGATGGCGACCGCGCCCGCACCCAGGAAATCGCCGCGGCCCAGGGCGTCGTTCATGCGCTGATGCGCCTCGCGCCAGCGGTCCAATGCCCCGCGCGCGGCGCCGACGTCATCGGAACCCGGTGCGTGCGTGGGATATCGGTTGAGCAGGGAGGTCAGCTGGGCGATGGTGGCGTCGTAGGTGTGGTCGTAGTCGCCGCTGGCGTCGCGGCGGACCAGTTTCAGCGTCTCGGCCGTGCGGGCCTGCTGGACCAGGATGCGACTCTCGGTCAGATCGGCGGTCGGGACGCTGCCGTCGTCACGGCCGCGCATGGTCGACACCGCCGACAGCGAACCCGCGATCACGGTCCAGGCCAGCAGCACCAGCAGGATCGCCGAGGCCAGCAGCAGACCGGGATTGAGCATTCGATGCCAGCGCCGAGCCAGATACAGCTGCCCGATCACCAACCCGGCCAGGGCGATGATCGGCAGTGCGATCGCCGACCAGGGCGGGCGTACGTGATGGCGCTGGGTGGCCATGATCGCGGCCGATCGATGCTCCTGCAGTTCGCGCGCGGTCGGCAGCACGCGGGTCTGCATCAGATTGGACGCCTCGCTGAGATAGGCCGCGCCCACCGGATGGCCCTCGCGATTGTTGGCGCGGGCGGTTTCGACCAGTCCGGTGTAGACGGGCAGTTCGGTGGCGATGCCGCTGCGCAGCCGGGCGTCCGGATCGGTGGCCCCGGTGCTGCCGGACTGGGTCACCAGTTCGGCCGCGGCCTCGCCGACGGCCTGGTCGTAGCGGTCGCGAACCTGTTTGGGTTCCAGGCCGCCGGAGATGAACGCGGTGCCCGCGGCGGCGTCGGCCACCGACAGCGAGGTGTAGAGGTGCTGGGCCGAATTCGCGTCCGGCTCGGCCTGATCGAGCAGATTGTCCAGGGCGTGCTGGCGGCTCGAGACCGCCGAGGCGGTCACCACACCGGCGATCACACAGAGCCCGAGTAGGAGCAATCCGATGGCAATCAGCCGGGCGGGTGAGGAACGGGCGAATGCGCGCAGGTCGGTGGCGTCGAGCTGCCGTCGCACGGCGGCGGCCGCGGCCCGTGGCGACAGTTCGTCGAGCCGGGGTTGCCCGGTCCGGGCCATATCCACCTCCAAACGATCATCGGCCTGTGCCGTGTGGACTGAGCTTATTGTGGTCGTACCGACGCCGTTTCGGGTGTCACCCGCGGGAAGATGTGCTTCCCGGGGCGTCGGCTGCGCTGGCGGGAACGGGACGAGGGCGAGCATGCGTGGTGACGGAGACGGCTTTGTGGTGAATCCGGACGGTTCCCGGAACTGGGGTTTGTTCGGCGCCGCCGGATTGTTGCTGCGGGCCCCGCGCGCCGGGGGCGGCGCGGTGGTGCTGTTGCAGCATCGGGCGCCGTGGAGCCATCAGGGCGGCACCTGGGCGCTGCCCGGGGGCGCGCGCGACAGCCACGAGTCCAGCGTGCACGCCGCGGTCCGGGAGACCGAGGAGGAGACCGGAATCCAGGAGGTCGACGTGCGGGTGCGCGGCTGCCGGGTGACCGCGACCATGCCGAGCGGCTGGACCTACACCACCGTCGTCGCCGATGCCGCCGAACCATTGGCCACCACCGCGAATCGGGAGAGCGCCGAATTGGCCTGGGTGCCCGAGGAAGAGGTCCACGATCGTCCGCTGCATCCGGCGTTCGCGGCGGCCTGGCCGTCGCTGCGCGCCCGGTCCGCGCGGGTCAGCCTGGCCGGTACGGCCGATGCCGCCGCGGTGGCCGCGGCGTTGCCGCGCACGGTCGATCTGGCCGAACGCGGCTTCGTCTGGCTGCACGCCAACGGCGACGGCGGACCCACCGCGCGCATCGCCGACCCGGCCGCACCTCCGGAGGAGACGGCCGGAAATGTTCTGGTGCTCACTCTCGAACAGCTGCTGTCCTGACTCGTGCCCGCGCGAATCTACTTCGCGTTCTCCAGTAGCCGCCGCTTCAGGGAACGCGCGGCGGCCTGCGGATCCCGGGCCTCGGTGATCGCGCGGACCACGACCACTCGATCGGCCCCGGCCGCGAACACCTCGTCGAGGCGCTGTTCGTCCACCCCGCCGATGGCGAACCACGGCCGCGTCGGATGCGAATCCGCCGTGGAGCGAACCAGATCCAGCCCCGCGGCCGTGCGACCGGGCTTGGTCGGCGTATTCCAGACCGGGCCCGTGCAGAAGTAGTCGATGTGGTCGTCGATGGCGGCCAGACCCGCCTGGGCACGGTTGTGGGTCGAGCGGCCGAGAACCACCTCGGGACCGAGGATTTTGCGGGCGTACCAGGGCGGCAGGTCGTTCTGACCCAGATGCAGAACATCGGCCCCCGCCGCCAGGGCGATATCGGCACGATCGTTGACCGCCACCAGCGCCCCGTGCCGACGCGCGGCCGCCTTCAATTCGGCGAGCGCGCCGAGTTCGGCCTTGGCCTCGAGCGGCCCGAATTTCGCCTCTCCGGGCGAACCTTTGTCACGCAGTTGAATGATGTCGACCCCGCCCGCCAACGCCGCCTCGGCGAACTGAGCCAGGTCACCCTTGTCGCGGCGGGCATCGGTGCACAGGTAGAGCAGCGCGGAGTTCAGGCGCTCCCGAGGTGGTACGGGTCGGTTGGGGTGGGACGGTTGCACGCCCTCGACCGTAACCGCGCTACCGTGGGTAGTCGAAACGAATGAGCATCCCCGAAGCGAAGGCGGCCGCGAGGGGAGGATCCCGCTGTACGGGACCGAGCGAGGTGGAAGGTAATGCGGACGCTGGCCGTCGTGGGTGGGGGTGTGATCGGGTTGTCGGTGGCGTGGCGCGCCGCCGAATCGGGGTGGGACGTCACGATCTTCGATCCGGATGTGGGATCCGGAGCTTCCTGGGTGGCGGGCGGCATGCTCGCGCCGCTGTCGGAGGGCTGGCCCGGTGAGGACGAGGCCCTGGCATTCGGGGCCGCGTCGCTGGCCCGCTGGCCCGAATTCGGCAGGCGATTACAGGAGGCGACCGGGCTGTCGGTCTTCGTCGCCGAACAGATCCTGACCGTGGCCCTCGATGCCGCCGACGCCGAGGATCTGCGCACCATCGCCGCATTCGTCGGCGCGCACGGCCACGAAGTGCGGCTGCTGGACCGCGCGGGTGTCCGCGGAATCGAACCGAATCTGGCCCGAACCGTCCGAGCGGGACTGCTCGCGCCGACCGAATCGGCCGTGGACAACCGGCTCGTGGTCGAGGCGCTGCGGCGATGTTGCGCCCTATCGGAAGTCACGATTCGCCCCGAGACCGTCGCCGCGCTCACCGACCTCGACCACGACCGAATCGTCCTGGCCGCCGGAGCCGCCTCGGCCCGCCTCTGGCCCGAGCTGCCGGTGCGTCCGGTCAAGGGCGAGATCCTGCGTCTGCACCACCGCCCCGGAGCCCCGCCGCCGCCGCGGCACGTGATCCGCGCGCGCGTGCACGGCCATCCGCTCTACCTGGTCCCGCGCGGTAACGGAATCGTCGTCGGCGCAACACAATACGAGGCGGGCTTCGATACCGCCGTCACCGTCGCGGGCGTACGCGACCTGATCGCCGACGCGGAGGCGATCCTGCCCGCCCTCGGCGAATACGAACTGGCCGAGGCGAGCGCCGGCTCGCGACCGGGCACCCCGGACAATCTGCCCCTCATCGGCTCGCTCGACGAGCGCGTCGTCGCGGCGACCGGCCACGGCCGCAACGGCATTCTCGGAATCCCGCTGACCGCCGAGGCGGTCGTGGCCCTACTCGACGGCGAACTGCTCACCGAGGTGAAAGTGGCCGATCCACAACGTTTTTCAACAGGAGGTATGCGATGACGGCCATTCCCGTCGGAGTCACCGTGAACGGCCAGGACCACGAGTTCGCGCACGCGCCGACAGTCCGCGAACTGCTGGAACGGCTGAACCTGCCCTGCCAGGGCGTGGCCGTGGCCGTCGACGGCGCGGTCTTCCCCAAATCGAGCTGGGATCGGCCGGTCGAACGGGGTTGGGAGATCGAGGTTCTAACGGCGGTGCAGGGTGGCTAGTGCGATGGAACCGCTGCGGATCGCGGATCGGAAATTCGATTCCCGCCTGATCATGGGCACCGGCGGCGCGGACAATCTGGCCGTCCTCGAGGAGGCCCTGGTCGCCTCGGGCACCGAACTCACCACGGTCGCCATGCGCCGCGTCGACGCGGCGGGTGGCACCGGCGTCCTGGATCTGCTGAAACGACTCGATATCGCCCCGCTGCCCAATACCGCGGGCTGCCGCACCGCGGCCGAGGCCGTGCTCACCGCGCGCCTGGCCCGCGAGGCGCTCGACACCGACTGGGTGAAGTTGGAGGTCGTCGCCGACGAGCGCACCCTGCTGCCCGACGCCATCGAATTGGTCAGCGCCGCCGAACAATTGGTCGACGACGGCTTCACCGTCCTGCCCTACACCACCGACGATCCGGTGCTGGCCCGGCGGCTCGAGGATGTCGGCTGCGCGGCCGTCATGCCGCTCGGCTCGCCCATCGGCACCGGCCTGGGCATCGGTAATCCGCACAATATCGAGATGATCGTCGCCGCGGCGAACGTCCCGGTCATCCTCGACGCCGGAATCGGCACCGCCAGTGACGCGGCCCTGGCCATGGAACTCGGCTGTGCCGCGGTCCTGCTCGCCACGGCGGTCACCCGCGCCCGCCGCCCGGCCGTCATGGCCGCCGCGATGGCCGCCGCGGTCGAATCGGGTTATCTGGCCCGCGCGGCCGGACGCATCCCGAAACGGTTCTGGGCCCAGGCGTCCTCACCGGACCGATAAAGGGGAGTGGATATTCGGTCAATTTCCGGCAACCGGCCTCCCGACCGGCCCGGATGCCGAAGGTCCCCAGATCAGGGGACCTTCGGGGACCGGCTCGGGGTCGCGGTCATCCCTGAGGACTACGTGAAACGCGACCTCTGAGCGATAGTGAACGGCCCGGTCTCGAGGAAGACTGGGCCTCATGATCGAAGTACGAGGGCTGACCAAACGGTTCGGCGCGACCGTCGCGGTCGACGACCTGTCCTTCACGGTCAAGCCGGGCCAGGTGACCGGCTTCCTGGGCCCCAACGGCGCGGGCAAATCGACCACGATGCGAATGATCCTCGGTCTGGATCAACCGAGTTCGGGCGAGGCGCTGATCGGCGGCGTGCCCTATCACCAGCTCGATCACCCGCTACGGGTGGTCGGCGCGCTGCTGGATGCCAAATGGGTGCACCCCAACCGCTCCGCGCGAGCCCATCTGCGCTGGCTCGCGGCGTCCAATGATCTGCCCGCCTCCCGCGTCGACGAGGTGCTGCGGCTGGTCGGCCTGACCGAGGTCGCCGACAAGAAGGCCGGCGGTTTCTCCCTGGGCATGTCCCAGCGCCTCGGTCTGGCCGGCGCGCTACTGGGCGATCCGCCGGTGCTGCTGTTCGACGAGCCGGTCAACGGCCTGGACCCGGAGGGCATCCTGTGGATCCGCCGGTTCATGCAGCGCCTGGCCGCCGAGGGCCGCACGGTACTCGTCTCGAGCCACCTGCTCTCCGAAATGGCCCAGACCGCAGACCATCTGGTCGTGATCGGCCGCGGCAAGCTGATCGCCGACACCAGCACCAAGGACTTCATCGAGCGCGCGTCGGAGGCGACCGTACGCGTGCGCAGCCCGCAGCTCGATCAGCTGCGCAGCCTGCTCACCTCCAACGGGATGACCGTGCGGGAGGACGAGGGTCCGGCGCTGGTCGTGGTCGGTGAGACCAGCGACTCGGTCGGCAAACTCGCGGGCGCGAACACCATCACCCTGTACGAGCTTGCGCCGCAACGGGCCTCGCTCGAGGAGGCCTTCATGCGAATGACCGGCGGCGCCGTGCAGTACCACGGCGAAGGTATCGACCAGGTGATGGGAGGTGCGCTCTGATGAGCGTGTTGGCCGCCGAGCGCATCAAGCTCACCTCGACCAAATCGCCGCTGTGGTGCACCGCCCTGACCGCGGTGTTCGCCCTCGGTATCGCGGCGCTGTTCAGCCTGCTGGTCAATGTCAGCGTCAACGAGTACAACAAGGAGCTCGCCAGCGGGCATCCGACGATGACCGAGGCCCCGTATCCGGCGAACAGCATCGCGGCGCTGGGCATCACCGGCGCCTCCCAGGGCATCCCGGGCTTCGGCTACATCATGATCATGATTCTGGCCGCGCTCGCGATCACCAGCGAGTACCGCTTCGGAACCATCAAGGCCACCTTCATGGCGGTGCCCAATCGCACCAAGGTGATGCTCACCAAGGCCGGCATGATCGCGGTGTCGGGCGCGGTGCTCTCGGCGGCGCTGACCTTCCTGAGCTTCTTCATCTTCAAGGCCATCGTGTCCAGCCAGGGCGGGCAGAAGCTGAGCCTCACCCACGGCGATATGCACATCTTCTACGCCGTGCCGATCTTTGTGGCGCTGGTGGTGTTCCTGGCCGTCGGCGTCGGAGCATTGATCCGGCAATCGGCGGGCGCGCTGACGCTGCTGATCGTGTGGCCGGTGCTGATCGAACCCATCGTCGGGGCCTTCGGCAAGGTCGGCCGCAATATCCAGGTGCTGCTGCCGTTCCAGAACGCCGGTCGATTCCTCGGAACCGCGGGTGGTGACAATTTGCCCTGGCACTGGGGGCCCTGGGGTGGTTTGCTGTACTTCTTGGCCTTTGTCGCCATCGTGTTCGGCGCCGCGGTGTTCGTGGTGAACAAGCGCGACGCATAAAAATCCAACTGCCCGAGCTCCGGGGCGACTTCCCTCGCCGCCCCGGGGAATGGGAAAGCGACCCTGTCGGGGGGTCGCTGCACCCGGGTCACGTCGGTCACTGCCCGTCCGGCGTGGCAGCACCGGCCCGATGCGAACCTTCGCATCGGGCCGGTGTCGTCTGTAAGGGAACATTGCGTTAACTGCGAGGAACACCACTTCCAAACGGAACATATAGATGACTAGCATCGACGACAGCAAACAACGCGCTATCTATCAGCGGACCCATCGGTGTGTTCGCCCCGCTCGATGGAAGAGGTGGCACGTGACGATCATCGGTAACTCCCGCTCGGAACAGTGGCTGAGCTACGCTCGGGACGTGAGCGAAAGACCCTCCGGGGAGGGCGAAAACGAGCCGCGCGCGGCCGGTGCGGACGGCGAGCCGGAGGTCGTCATCCCGCTCATTCCTGTCGACGAGATCGGCCCCGGTCGGCGTTCGGTCGGCCGACTGCGGCCGGGACAGCTGTCGGCGCTGATGTCGGTGGCCGGTCAGCGTCCGGACCTCATCGGCGCGATTCGCAAGGCCCGGCAGAATCTGCCCGGCGATCCGGCCTTCGGCGATCCGCTGTCGCTGTCGGGTCCGGGCGGCCCGCGGGCCGTGGCCCGTGCGGCGGACAAGCTGGTCGGCGATTCGCCCAGCGCTGCCAGGGAAATCGGACTCGGTGCGCTGCAGGTCTGGCAGGCCATGCTGGAACGGGTCGGCCGCGGTAAGGGCGCCCAGCAGGTGACGGTCATGTTCACCGATCTGGTGGCGTTTTCCAACTGGTCGCTGTCGGCCGGCGACGAGGCGACCCTGGAACTGCTGCGCCGGGTGGCCAAGGCCATCGAACCGCCGATCGTCGAGCGCGGCGGTCAGGTGATCAAACGCATGGGCGACGGTGTGATGGCCGTATTCACCTCACCCGATCGCGCGATCCGCGCCGCGGTCGCCGCCAAGGAGAATCTGACCCGCGTCGAGGTGCAGGGCTATCGCCCGCAGATGCGCCTGGGTCTGCACACCGGTTCGCCCCGCGAACTCGGCGGCGACTGGCTCGGCCTGGATGTCACGATCGCGGCCCGCGTCATGGAGGCGGGCGGCAATGGCAACACCATGCTCTCCGAGGCCACCCTGCAGGCCCTGAACCCGGAAACGCTGGGCGAGTTGGGTTATGCGGCCCGCCCGTACCGCCGCAGCTTCTTCGCCGCACCCCTCAGCGGCGTGCCGGAAGACTTGCGCATCTTCCGCCTCGAGAACAACTGAGTGCCGCTACTTCCACCAGACGATCGCGCCCACCGCCGCCAGCACCGCGCATACGCCCAGCGCGACGGCGATCACGCGGTTGTTCTTCCAGGTGCTGTAGGCGCCGCCGACGAGGAATCCGGCCAGGGCCAACAGGAAGACGACGATCACGGAATGCGACACCGCCCCATCATGCCCTGCGGGCCGGGTGGTGGGTCGTTCGGGCCGGACTGGCCCTGCTGACCTGCGATGATTCAAATTAACAAGCACGCAGGCTTGATTTTTTCTGCACCCGATGTGACCCTGTAACCGACGTGGCGAGGGCGCCGCGCGGATGTGCAGGAGGGTCGCTCTATGGCCGGACCGGCCACTGGTTCCGAGGTCATCCGGATCGGTAATTGCTCGGGCTTCTACGGCGACCGGGCCAGCGCGATGCGGGAGCTGCTCGAGGGTGGGCAGCTCGATGTGCTCACCGGGGACTATCTCGCCGAACTCACCATGTTGATCCTCGGCCGGGACCGGATGAAGGATCCGAATCTCGGCTATGCCAAAACCTTCGTGCGCCAGCTGGAGGACTGCCTGGGCCTGGCCCTCGAGCGCGGTGTGCGCATCGTCGCCAATGCGGGCGGACTCAATCCGGCCGGTCTGGCGCAGCGCCTGCGCGAGGTGGCCGACAAACTCGGTCTGGCGGCAAAGATCGCACACGTCGAGGGCGACGATCTGCTGCCCCGCGCGGCCGAATTGGGCCTGGGTTCCCCGCTGACCGCCAACGCCTATCTGGGCGGCTGGGGCATCGCGGCGTGTCTGGACGCCGGGGCCGATGTGGTCGTGACCGGCCGGGTCACCGACGCGGCGCTGGTGGTCGGGACCGCCGCCGCCCACTTCGGCTGGAAGCGAACCGATTTCGACGCCCTCGCGGGCGCGGTCGTGGCCGGGCACATCATCGAATGCGGTACCCAGGCCACCGGCGGCAACTTCTCCCTGTTCACCGAGATCGAGGATCTGGACCGCCCCGGCTTCCCCATCGCCGAGGTGCGCCGCGACGGCAGCAGTGTCATCACCAAACACGAGGGCACCGGCGGCACCGTCACCGTGGATACGGTCGAGGCGCAGCTGATGTACGAGATCCAGGGCGCGCGCTACGCCAACCCGGACGTCACCACCCGCCTCGACACCATCCGGCTCAACCAGGAGGGGCCGGATCGCGTTCTCGTCAGCGGAGTTTCGGGCGAGGCCCCGCCGCCGAGCCTGAAGGTCTCGCTGAACACCCTGGGCGGCTTCCGCAACGAGATGACCTTCGTGCTCACCGGCCTGGACATCGAGGCCAAGGCCGATCTGACGCGGCGGCAGCTGGAGCGCTGGCTGCCCGTCCGCCCCGCCGAACTGGAATGGTCCCTGTCCCGCCTGGATCGTCCCGATGCCGAGACCGAGGAGCAGGCCAGCGCGCTGCTGCGCTGTGTGGTCCGCGATCCCGACCCGAACAGGGTCGGCCGCGTGTTCTCCAATGTGGTGGTCGAAATGGCCCTGGCGAGCTATCCCGGCTTCACCCTCACCTCCCCGCCCGGAAACGGTTCGCCCTACGGCGTTTTCACCCCCGGATACGTCGACGCCGTGGCGATCACCCAGACGGCCGTACTACCTGACGGATCGCGGCTCGACATAGAACCCGCTACGCGGACATTGGAATTGACGGATGTCGCCGAGCCCGAACTCCCGGAACCCCTGCCGCACTCCGAAACCCGCCGCGTCCCGCTGGGCGCGATCGCCCTGGCCCGCAGCGGCGACAAGGGCGGCAATGCCAATATCGGCGTCTGGGTGCGCACCGAGGAGCAGTGGCGCTGGCTGGCGCACGCCCTGACCGTCGACGAATTGCGCCTGCTGCTACCGGAAACCGCGAAACTGACCATCACCCGCCACGTCCTGCCGAATCTGCGGGCGCTCAACTTCATCGTCGAGGGCCTGCTCGGTCAGGGCGTGGCCTATCAGGCCCGATTCGATCCACAGGCCAAGGGGCTCGGCGAATGGCTGCGCTCCCGCCACGTCGACATTCCCGTGGAGCTGCTATGACCTATGTGAACCCCTGGGAGACCGCCGAGCGCCGCGAATTGCGTGCCACCGTGCGCGGATTCGCCGAACGCGAGGTGCTCCCGTACCTGGACGACTGGGAGCGCGCCGGGGAGATCCCGCGCGAACTGCACAAGAAGGCCGGTGCGCTGGGCCTGCTGGGCATCCAGTTCCCGGAGCAGGCGGGTGGCTCCGGCGGTGACGGTATCGACGCGGCGATCGTCTGCGAGGAGATGCATTACGCGGGCTGCTCGGGCGGCCTGTTCGCCTCGCTGTTCACCTGCGGTATCGCGGTGCCGCACATCATCGCCTCGGGTAACAGCGAGCAGATCGAGCGCTGGGTGAAGCCGACGCTCGCGGGCGAGAAGATCGGCTCGCTGGCCATCACCGAACCCGGTGGCGGCTCCGATGTCGGACATCTGCGCACCACCGCGGTCCGCGACGGCGACGACTATGTCGTCAACGGTTCGAAGACCTTCATCACCTCGGGCGTGCGCGCCGATTTCGTGGTGACCGCGGTGCGCACGGGCGGTTCCGGCGCGGCGGGTGTTTCGCTGCTGCTCGTGGAGAAGGGCACGCCCGGTTTCACGGTCAGCCGCAAACTGGAGAAGATGGGCTGGCTGGCCTCCGATACCGCCGAGCTGTCGTATGTGGATGTGCGCGTACCGGTTTCGAATCTGGTGGGCCCGGAGAACTCCGGCTTCGCCCAGATCGCCCAGGCCTTCGTCAGCGAGCGGGTCGGCCTGGCCGCCCAGGCCTACGGCCACGCGCAGCGCTGCCTGGATCTGACCCTGCGGTGGTGCCGCGACCGCGAAACCTTCGGCCGTCCGCTGATCAGCCGCCAGGCCGTGCAGAACACGCTGTCGGAGATGGCGCGGCGCATCGACGTGGCCCGCGTGTACACCCATCACATCGTCGAGCGGGCCTCGCACGGTGACACCGATCTCATCGCCGAGGTGTGCTTCGCCAAGAACACCGCGGTGGAAACGGCGGAATGGGTTGCCCACCAGGCGGTGCAGCTGTTCGGCGGCCTCGGCTACATGCGCGAGTCCGAGGTCGAGCGCCACTATCGGGATGTGCGCATCCTCGGTATCGGCGGCGGCACCAACGAGATCCTGACCAGCCTCGCGGCCAAGCGATTGGGGTTCCAGTCTTGAGCGTTCTACGCACATCGGTGGATTCGGCATCGGCGGACTATCGAACCGCCGCCGAGGCCATGACCGCCAAACTCGCGGAGGTCGAGGCGGAATACGCCAAGAACATCGCGGGCGGCGGACCGGACAAGATGGCGCGACATCGCAAGCGCGGCAAGCTGACCGCGCGCGAGCGCATCGAACTGCTCATCGATGAGGATTCGCCGTTCCTGGAGCTGGCCCCGCTGGCGGCCTGGGGCAGCGAATTCCATGTCGGCGCGAGCGTGATCGCCGGAATCGGCGTGGTCGAGGGCGTCGAATGCATGATCGTGGCCCCGGATCCGACCGTGCGCGGCGGCACCTCGAATCCGTGGACGCTGCGAAAGAACCTGCGCATGAACGATATCGCGCTGGAGAACCGCCTGCCGGTCATCGGCCTGGTGGAGTCGGGTGGCGCGGATCTGCCGACGCAGAAGGAGGTCTTCGTACCCGGCGGGCGGATGTTCCGGGATCTGACTCGGCTGTCGGCGGCCGGAATCCCCACCATCGCACTGGTTTTCGGCAACTCCACCGCGGGCGGGGCCTATATCCCCGGCATGTCCGACTACACGGTCATGATCAAGGAGCGCTCCAAGGTGTTCCTGGGCGGCCCGCCGCTGGTCAAGATGGCCACCGGCGAGGAGTCCGACGACGAATCGCTGGGCGGGGCCGAAATGCATTCCCGCGTCTCGGGTCTGGCCGATTATCTGGCGGTCGACGAGCCCGATGCCATCCGGCTCGGCCGGGCCATCGTCAAACGACTGAACTGGAAGAAGCAGGGGCCTGGACCGCGTCCGGTGGCAGAGGTGATCGCGCCGCTGTACGACCAGGAGGAACTGCTCGGCATCGTGCCGACCGATCTGAAGATCCCGTTCGATCCGCGCGAGGTCATCGCCCGCGTGGTGGACGGCTCCGATTTCGACGAATTCAAACCACTCTACGGTTCCAGCCTGGTCACCGGCTGGGCCGAACTGCACGGCTATCCGGTCGGCATTCTCGCCAATGCCCGCGGCGTGCTGTTCTCCGAGGAGGCGCAGAAGGCGGCGCAGTTCATCCAGCTGGCCAATCAGTCGAATACGCCGCTGCTGTTCCTGCACAACACCACCGGCTATATGGTCGGCAAGGAATACGAGCAGAAGGGCATCATCAAACACGGCGCGATGATGATCAATGCCGTCTCCAATTCGAAGGTGCCGCATATCTCGGTGCTCATGGGCGCCTCCTACGGCGCCGGGCATTACGGCATGTGCGGCCGCGCCTACGATCCCCGTTTCGTCTTCGCCTGGCCCAGCGCCAAATCCGCGGTCATGGGTGGCGCGCAGCTGGCGGGCGTCATCTCCATCGTGGGCCGCGCGGCCGCCGAGTCGAAGGGTATGCCGTTCGACGAGGAGGCCGACAAGGGCATGCGCGCCATGATCGAGGCGCAGATCGAGGCCGAATCGCTGCCGATGTTCATGTCCGGCCGCCTCTACGACGACGGCGTGATCGACCCCCGCGATACTCGCACGGTATTGGGAATGGCGTTGTCCGCCATCCACAATGCCCCGATCAAGGGCGCCGAGGGCTTCGGCGTCTTCCGAATGTGAGGGCGGCATGACGACGATTTCCACGGTTTTGGTCGCGAATCGCGGCGAAATCGCGCGGCGCGTCTTCGCCACCTGCCGTCGCATGGGTCTGGGCACGGTCGCGGTGTACTCCGACGCCGATGCCGAATCACCCCATGTGCGCGAGGCCGACGCGGCGATCCGGCTGCCGGGCAACACTCCCGGCGAAACCTATCTGCGCGCCGATCTGCTCATCGAGGCCGCCCTCGCGGCCGGAGCCGACGCCGTGCACCCGGGCTACGGATTCCTTTCCGAGAATGCCGATTTCGCCCGCGCGGTCGGCGAGGCCGGGCTGACGTGGATCGGCCCGCCGGTCACCGCCATCGAACAGATGGGCTCCAAGGTGGAGTCCAAGAAGATGATGGACGCCGCCGGGGTGCCGGTCCTGGCCGAACTGAATCCGGCCGAGGTCACCGCCGCGATGCTGCCGGTGCTGATCAAGGCGTCGGCGGGTGGCGGCGGCCGCGGCATGCGGGTGGTCCGCTCGCTCGACGAGCTGCCCGGACAGTTGGAAGCCGCACGGCGCGAGGCGGAATCGGCCTTCGGCGATCCGACCGTATTCTGCGAGCGCTATCTCGAGACAGGTCGGCATATCGAGGTGCAGGTCATGGCCGATACCCACGGCACGGTGTGGGCGGTCGGCGAACGCGAGTGTTCGATTCAGCGGCGGCATCAGAAAGTTGTGGAGGAGGCTCCCTCTCCGCTGGTAGAGAAGATTGACAGCATGCGCGAGCGGCTGTTCGAGGCCGCCCGGTTGGCGGCGGAGGCCATCGGTTACGAGGGTGCGGGCACGGTCGAATTCCTCGCTGACGACAAGGGCGAGTTCTTCTTCCTGGAGATGAACACCCGGCTCCAAGTGGAACATCCGGTCACCGAGAACACCACCGGGCTGGATCTGGTCCGGTTGCAGCTGCAGGTCGCGCAGGGTCAGCGACTGCCCGCGAAACAGCCCGCGCTGCATGGGCATTCGATCGAGGTGCGGCTGTACGCGGAGGATCCCGCGCAGGACTGGCAGCCGCAGAGCGGCACGGTGTACCGGCTCGATCTCGGTTCGACCGCAGCGGAATTCGAGGTGCTCGACCGGCCGGGTATCCGGCTGGACTCCGGCGTCGTGGACGGTTCGGTGGTCGGCGTCCACTACGACCCGATGCTGGCCAAGGTCATCTCCTACGGCGAGACGCGCGAGGAGGCCGCTCGACTATTGGCAACGGCGTTGCGGCGGGCCAGGATTCACGGCCTGGTGACCAATCGGGATCTGCTGGTGCGGGTGCTCGAACATCCCGCATTCCTGGCCGGTGACACCGATACCGCGTTCTTCGACCGGCACGGTCTGGACGTACTCTCGGCCCCGCTGGCCTCGCAAGCCGATGAGCGGCTGTCGATCGTGGCCGCCGCGCTGGCCGACGCCGCGCACAACCGGTCGCGGGCGCGGGTGGGCTGCGGCTTGCCCACCGGCTGGCGCAATCTGCCCTCGCAGCCGCAGTCGAAGTTCTACGACAGCCGCGTCAGCGGCAAACACGAGATCCGCTACCGGATCACCCGTGCCGGACTCGAGGTCGAGGGGACCGACGGACTCGAATTGGTCGAGGCCACACCGGTTTCGGTGACGCTATTGGTACCGGGCGAACGCGGTGCGGTGCGCCGCAACTTCGAGATCGCCCGCTATCGGGATCTGGTGACGGTCGATTCGCCGCTCGGCCCGGTCGCCGTGCGCCGCCTGCCGCGCTTCGAGGATCCGTCCGAGCACATCGCCGAGGGTTCGCTGCTCGCGCCCATGCCCGGCTCGGTCATACGCCTCGCCGCCGAGGCGGGCGAACGGGTCGCCAAGGGGCAGCCGATCCTGTGGCTCGAGGCGATGAAGATGGAACACACCATCGCCGCGCCCGCGGACGGTGTACTGACCGAACTGAATGTGACCGCGGGACAGCAGGTCGACGTCGGCGCGGTACTGGCCGTCGTACAAGCCGCCGACGACAACACCCAGGAGTGAGCGTCATGAGTTTCATCGAGACCGACGAACAGAAACAGCTGCGGGCCGCCGTCGCCAAGCTCGCCGCCAAATACAACCTCCGCGACTACGCCGGACCCAAGGCCCGGCGCAACGAGCCGCTCACCGAATTGTGGGACGAGGCGGGCAAACTCGGCTTCCTCGGGGTGAATCTGCCCGAGGAGTACGGCGGCGGTGGGGCGGGCATCTACGAATTGGCGCTGGTGCAGGAGGAGTTGTCCGCCCAGGGCTGTGGACTGCTGTTGATGGTCGTCTCCCCGGCCATCTGCGGCACGATCATCAGCAAGTACGGCACCGACGAGCAGAAGCGGCACTGGCTGACCAAACTGGCCGACGGGTCGGCGAAGATGGTCTTCGGCATCACCGAACCCGATGCCGGATCCAATTCCCATCACATCACCACCACCGCGCGTCGCGATGGCGGCGACTGGATTCTCAACGGCAGCAAGATCTACATCTCCGGCGTCGACCAGGCCGAGGCGGTGCTGATCGTCTCGCGCACCGAGGACGCCAAGACGGGCAAGCTCAAGCCGGCGCTGTTCATCGTGCCGGTCGATGCCCCCGGCTTCGTGAAGACCCGGCAGGAGATGGACATCATCGAGCCGGACAATCAGTTCACGCTGTTCCTCGACGATGTGCGGCTGCCCGCCGAGGCCCTGGTCGGTCAGGAGGACGCGGCGCTGGCGCAGCTGTTCGCGGGTCTGAATCCCGAGCGCATCATGGGTGCGGCCATGGCCGTCGGCATGGGCCGCTACGCGATCGACCGGGCCGTGGCATACGCGCGCGAGCGGCAGGTGTGGAAGACGCCCATCGGTGCGCACCAGGGCATTTCGCATCCGCTGGCGCAGGTGAAGATCGAGCTGGAACTGGCCAAGCTGATGATGCAGAAGGCCGCGGTGCTCTACGACTCCGGTGACGACTTCGGAGCCGCCGAGGCCGCGAATATGGCGAAATACGCTGCGGCCGAGGCCAGTATCAAGGCGCTGGACCAGGCCATCCAGACCCACGGCGGATCAGGTCTGACCAGCGACGTGGGCCTGGCGGGCATGCTGGCCGCCGCGCGCATCGGCCGCGTCGCGCCGGTCAGCCGGGAGATGGTGCTGAACTTCGTGGCCCAGCACTCCCTCGGCCTGCCCAAGTCCTACTGAGGAGTGCCCGTGAGTGAGACGCCCTATGTCCGGTACGAGGTCGGCGACGGCTTCGCCGTACTGACCCTGGACTCGCCGCACAATCGAAACGCTTTGTCGTCCAAGCTGGTTCAGGAGCTGCTGGCCGGATTGCGGGCGGCCGGTGCGGACGCCGCGGTGCGCGGGGTGATTCTCACCCACACCGGCAATACCTTCTGCGCGGGTGCGGATCTCAAGGAGGCGCTGGATTCCGATCCGGCCACCGCCGCGGATATCCGCACCCAGTGGATGGTGTCACTGCTGCGCACGATTCTCGAATCGCCGAAACCCGTTGTGGCACAGGTCAACGGCAATGTGCGCGCGGGTGGGATGGGTATTCTCGCGGCCTGCGATCTCGCGGTCGCCGGGCCGGAGTCGAGTTTCGCGCTCACCGAGGCGCGAATCGGCCTGGCGCCGTTCATCATCTCGCTCACGCTGCTGCCGCGCATGAGCGCGCGTTCGGCCGGGCGCTACTTCCAGACCGGGGAGACCTTCGACGCCGTCGAGGCCGAGCGCATCGGGCTGATCACCGTGGCGGCGGCGGATCCGGCCGCGGAGGTGGCGCGACTGCGCGGGCAACTGCGGCTGGGCTCCCCGCAGGGCCTGGCCGAGAGCAAGCGGCTGGTGAATGCCGCCCTGCTGGCCGAATTCGATCGGGCGGCCGACGACCTGGCGAAACGGTCCGGCAGCTTCTTCGGCACGCCGGAGGTGATCGAGGGTATGACGGCCTTCTTCCAGCGCCGCCCACCGAACTGGGCACAATAGGCGATCATGGCTACCCCGCACGAACCCAAGCAGGACCGCAGCCGAGCAACCCGGCAGCGGCTGCTCGAGGCGACCATCGACTGTCTGGCCGAGATGGGCTGGACGTCGGCCACCGTGGCCGTGGTCGCCGAACGGGCCGGGGTCTCGCGCGGCGCGGCCCAGCATCACTTCCCGACCCGGGAGGATCTGATCACCGCCGCCCTCGAGTACATGTTCGATACCCGCATGGCACAGGCCAAGGCCGAGGCGACCACGATGATCGGGATCGCCGAGGGCGTCGGGCGCACCGAGGCCGTGGTCGCCGGACTGGTCGAGTCCTATACGAGTCCGCTGTTCAAGGCGGCCCTGCAGGTCTGGACCCACGCCGCCGCCGATCCGGTGCTGCGCGAGCGCATCGTTCCCCTCGAGGCTCGCTTCGGTCGCATCTCCCATCGCATGGCCGTCGAGGCGCTCGGGGTGGACGACTCCGATCCGGTGGCCCACCACCTGGTCCAGGCCACCCTCGACCTGGCCCGCGGCCTGGGCCTGGCCGATGTGCTGACCGACGACTCCGCCCGGCGCAAGGAGATCGTGCAGCAGTGGTCGGCGACCCTGCACAACGCGCTCGCAGGGAAGTGAGTTGGGTACGCTCGCAGGGAAGTGAGCTGGGTAACGGGATTTGGCCCAGTGGCGGGTGACGGTTAAGCTGGCGGAGCTTCGTTCTGGTCCCGTCGTCTAGAGGCCTAGGACGCCGCCCTCTCAAGGCGGTAGCGCGGGTTCGAATCCCGTCGGGACTACTTACTTCGCCCACCCTCGCGGGTGGGCCTCACCAGCCGAAAATCTCGGCCATTTCGATGGATTCGTCATCCCAGCGTTCCTCGATGGCCCGCCGCTGCTCCTCCGGCAGCTCCTCCGACCAGCCCACGCGCCGCCAGAAGGCCGCGCGGTGTTCATCACTGAGTGGGTGAGGCGTCCCCATGCTTCAGCCTAGGTCCGCCCGCCCCACCCCGAGCCCGCTTCCGCGAAATCGTTTGCCGTTCAGCGATGTTGGGTCAGATCGTAAACCCGGACCCCATCGATGTCGCGCGCTGTGAACTCGCCTTCCACCCACGCCGAAATCCGAGCCGCGTCGGACTCCTCGGCCCTGCCTGCCGGCCCCCGCTCCCGCCCGGCAATGAAGTAATGAATCCGCCCCTCGCTCACATACCGCTGAAACCGCTCGAGCGAAGGCGAGGGATCATGCCCACTGAACCCACCCACCGGCATCACCGGCAACTGCGTAGCCAACTGGAACGGCGCCGCACTCATGGACCCCACGGTAGCCGCCACCCACGTGTAACCACCCCCACCTCCAGCAAGCAACCGAACCACCTCCGCATTCGGCGGCCCACCCATCATGAACCCCGCGGCCCCACCGGGCCCCAACCGCCCACCGGGCTCCGGTTGCCCGCCCGGACTCTGCTGCCTTTGCGGATCAGGTTGTCCACCTGGCCCGTACGGCGCACTTGAACCCGATTGTCCGCTCGGGCCGAGCTGTCCCGGCTCGGCCTGCCCGCCCGAACCCGGCTGTCTTTGCGGACCACCCGGCCCGGGGTGGTCGGTCGAATCCGATTGCCCGCCCGGCCCACTCGGAGCCGGCTGCCCACTCGGTCCCGCGTATCCGCTCGGACCGGGCTGTCCTCCCGGCCCCGGCGGCATGCCCGGGCCGCCGAAATGCATCGGGACCTTCGGGCCTGCTATGGGGATCGGCCCGGCGTGGGAGAGGGTGAGGGTTTCGACGGTGTAGGCCAGGGGGCCCGCGAGACCTACGGTCAGTGCTGCCGCGGCGGTGGCTGTGGCGGCTCGTTTCGAGGTCGGGAGCAGTAGGGCGAGGGTGGTCGCGATGCCCGCGATCAGGATTGTCCAGCGCAGCCAGGGCAGGAAGGCGGCGGTACGGGACAGCAGTAGCCATGCGGTCGCGGTCGTCAGTGCCATGGTCAGGGCGGCGGTGGCGCGGACCCATCGCTTGTCCCTGTTGTGCCACAGGGTGATCGCGCCCGCGCCGAACAGCGCGGCGATCGCGGGGGACAGGGCGACGGTGTAGTACTGGTGGAAGATGCCCTTCATGAAGCTGAAGACCAGGCCGGTCACCAGCAGCCAGCCGCCCCACAGCAGGAACCCCGCGCGGTGTCGGTCGGTGCGAGCGGCCCTGCCACACAAGAAGATTCCCGCGACGCACAGGATGAGCGCGGCCGGGATCAGCCAGGCGATCTGACCGCCCTGACCCGGTTGGAACAGTCGCGTGATTCCGACGCCCTCGGAGAACCAGCCGCCGCCACCGCGCGGCGAAGGACCGCCCGGCCCGCCGCCGTTGAACTCGTCGCCATTGAGGCGGCCCAGGCCGTTGTAGCCCAGGGTGAGTTCGAGAATCGAATTATGCGGGGAGCCACCGAAATACGGCCGCGAGTCGGTCGGCCACAGTTCGGCGATCAACACCCACCAGCCCGCGCCGACCAGCACACCCAGTCCGGCGGCGAGCAATTGCGGCACCCGTTTGCCCAGCCCCGGCGGACCCGCGATCAGATAGGTCAGCGCCAGCGCGGGCACGACCAGCATCACCTGCAACTGCTTGGCCAGGAAGCCGAGGCCGACGAACAATCCGCACAGCACCAGCCAGCGCGTGCGCCCGTCCTCGACCGCCCGGGTCATCGCCCAAGCCGCGGCCGCCATCATCAGCACCAGCAGCGCATCGGGATTGTCGAACCGGAACATCAGCGCCGCAACGGGAGTCAGCGCCAGTGCGAGCCCTGCCAGCAGCCCGGCCGCGCCGCCGAAAGTCCGCCGCACCGTCGCCCACACCAGGGCCACCGCGCCGACGCCCATCAGCACCTGCGGCAGTAACAGGCTCCAACTGTTCAGCCCGAACAGCCGAATCGACAGCGCCATCGGCCACAGCGAGGCGGGCGTCTTGTCGACGGTGATCGCATTGCCGCCGTCGGAGGAGCCGAACAGAAACGCCTTGCACGACACCGAACCCGCCTGCGCGGCAGCGGCATAGAACGCATTGGCCCACCCGTTGGCGCTCAGATTGCACAGATAGGCGATCGTGGTGCCGAGCAACAGCGCCGCCAGCGCGACATACTCCCACCGAACCCGGCCCGGATGCGACGGCGGCCCGTCCACGGCGGCGGACGGGCCGAGTGCGGTCGCGGTCATGGCGTGGGATCCGAATCCGCCTGCGGCCGAATCACTTCGGCAAGCTGCGTACCCGATCCGGCGATGGCGTTGCGGAACACCCAGCGCAGCCCGACGAAGCGGGTGAGCGTGGCGACCAGATTCGCGACCACCAGCACCACCAGCTCCCAGTGCACCGCGGCATCGGGCGCCCAGTGATGCAGGACGAACAGCGACCCACTGGTGAGCAACCACGCGAAGCCGAAGATCAGCAGACCCTGGAAGTGATGCGATACCGCCCGGGTCGACCCCCGCACCCCGAAGGTGAACGCGCGGTTGGCCGCGGTATTCGCGATCGCGGTGAGCAGCAGCGCGGTGAAGTTGGCCGGCTGCGCCCCGATAACCCCCTGAAGCAGCACGTACAGGAGCATATAAGCGAGTGTGGAGATCACGCCGATGATGCCGAATCGCACCAGCTGCCCGACCATCCCCAGCGGCACGCCGTCGACCAGCGGTTCTCGGCCGACCGCCGCGCGCAGATCGTTGATCGGCAGTGATCCGGTGGTCAATCCCTTGCCGACCCGCCAGACGCCGAGCAGATCCTTGCGCGCGGTGTCGACGATGTCCACGCGGCTGTCCGGATCGTCGATCCAATCCACCGGAACCTCGTGAATGCGCAGTCCTGCCCGTTCGGCGATGACCAGCAGTTCGGTATCGAAGAACCACTCGCCGTCCTGCACCAGCGGCAGAATGCGCCGCGCGACCTCGGTGCGCATGGCCTTGAAACCGCATTGCGCGTCGGAGAACCGGGCCTGCAGCGAGGCCTTGAGGATCAGGTTGTAGCAGCGGGAGATGAATTCGCGCTTGGGCCCGCGCACCACCCGCGACGATTTCGACAGCCGCGTGCCGATGGCCAGATCCGAATGTCCGCTCACCAGCGGCGCGACCAGTGGCAGCAGCGCGTTGAGATCGGTGGACAGGTCGACGTCCATATAGGCGACGACCTGAGCGTCGGAGGCCTCCCACACCGCGCGCAGCGCCCGGCCCCGGCCCTTGCGGTCCAGATGCACCACGCGCACCCCGGCCAGTTCGTCCGACAACTCCCGCGCCACCTGCAGGGTGGTGTCGGTGGAGGCGTTGTCGGCGATGGTGATTCGCGCCGAGAAGGGAAAGCCCTCACCGAGGAACGCGTGCAGTCGGCGCACACACCCGGCGAGATCACGCTCCTCGTTGTAGACGGGAATAACCACATCCAGTACGGGGGCGCGCACCGCATCGGGGGTGGGGGTCGCCTCAACGGCCGTCACTGTCTCGGACATGCACTCTAACCTCGGTGATCAGCCTTTGGCACCGCTGCGCTCCGCCTGGGAGGTTGCTGGGAGGGGCCCAGAACTTCTTCCGTTCGGAACTTTTGTGTGTGCCGAGGCTAGCAACCGTTGAGCGATCCGGCTATCCCGCGGCCGGGACTGTTACCGACTCAACTGGCGGGTTCGAGATTCAACTCCGGTCGTCCAATTCGAGGACGACCAGGGGGATCGGCCGGGTGATCTTGGCCTGGAACTCGGCCAGCAGTGGATTGTTCGCCAGGACCCAGTCGGCGAATTCGCGGTACTCCTCGCCCTCGAGCGCCCGCCCGCGCCCGGTGTGGGTGGCCTCGCCCAGTTCCACGGTGATGGCCGGATTCGCCTTGATGTTGTGCCACCAGGCCGGATATTTCTCCTCGATGAACGAGCTGAGGTACATGACCTCGCCGCGATACAGCGGGCTCAGCGGCACCGTATGCGGCCGGCCGCTGCGCGCGCCGATCGTGGTGAGCAGCAGCAGGGTGGTGCCCTCGTAGGCGCCGCTCACCTTGCCCGCGTTGGCGCGGAATTCGGCGACCACATCGCCGTTCCAATTCGCCACTCCGACCTCGACGGCCTGATTCCAGGGCGCGTCGGGATCGTCGTAGGAATTGAACTCGCGCCGGTCATCATGTGCCGCAGTCGATTCGGTCATGGCGGCAGTATGCCGGAGGGTACCGACAAGGTTCGGCGGCCGGACTCAGTCCAGCAGCCGCCACAGCGGTGACACCGGACCGTGCCCCGCGCCGAGGTCGTAGGAGGCTTGCAGGCAGCGCGTGGTCCACTCCTTGGCGAAGGCGATCGCCTCGGGCACCTCGTAACCGTGGGCCAGGGCGCAGGCCGTGGCCGCGGCCAGGGTGTCGCCGCCGCCGTGATCGTTGCCCGTGGCGATGCGCGGCGCGGACAGTTCGTGGAATCGGTTGCCGTCGTAGAGCAGATCGGTGCTGAAATCCGAGGAGCGCAGATGTCCACCCTTGACGATCGCCCACCGTGGGCCGAGGGCCAGCAGCGCCTCGGCGGCCGTGCGGGCCGTGCGATCGTCGACGACCTCGACGCCGGTCAGCAGCCGGACCTCGTCGAGATTCGGGGTGACCACCGTGGCGAGCGGAATCAGCGTGTCGCGCAAAGCATCCAGGGCCGAGGCGTGCAGTAGCGGATCGCCGTGCATGGAGGCCGCGACCGGATCGACGACCAGAGGTATCGCGCCGTCGCGGCCGATGCCCACCTCGGCGCATACCGCGGCGACCGCCTCGATGATGGCCGTGGAGGCGAGCATGCCGGTCTTGGCCGCGCCGATTCCGATATCGCCCACCACGACCCGCACCTGATCGGCCACGGTCTGCGGCGGAATCTCGTGGAATCCGCTGACGCCCACGGAGTTCTGCACGGTCACCGCGGCCACGGCGACACAGGCGTGCACGCCCAGCAGCGCCATCGTGCGGGAATCGGCCTGGATCCCCGCGCCGCCGCCGGAATCGGTTCCGGCGATGGTCAGGACGCGGACCGGGGTCTGCCCGTCGGGGGTCAGCGGCAACAGTTTCACGAGTTGGAGCCTACAATCCGGTAATAGAACGGATCATTCCGTTCAGGTGATATTCTGACTATATGCCCAAGACAGTCGATACCCCGGCCACCAAGGGTCTGCCCGGCCGCAAGGCGCAGGCCGCCCGCAACGACGGCCTGATTCTGGAGGCCGCCCGCGAGGTCTTCCTCGCCGATCCGGGCGCGCCGATCGCCGCGGTCGCCGAGCGCGCCGGGGTCGGGATCAGCGCCCTGTATCGCCGCTACTCCTCCAAGGAGGTGCTGCTGCGCACACTGTGCTACGAGGGGCTGTGCCGCTACAATGCCGAAGCCGAAGCGGCGCTGGCGAATTCGGACGATTGGGCGGCCTTCGTCGAATTCCTGCGGCGGGTGGTCGATGCCGATGTGCATTCGCTGACCGTGCATCTGGCGGGCACGTTCACTCCCGACGACAGTTTTCTCCCGCAGGTGCGGCGGGCCGGGGAGCTCAACGACGAACTCGTTCGCCGCGCCGAAGCCTCGGGCCGGTTGCGCGCCGGGGTCGGTCCCAATGATCTCGGCCTGATCCTGGAATCCTGCGCGGCCGTCACCGTTCCCGATCCGGCCCGCACCGCCGAATTGCGCCGCCGGGTCTTGACGATGTTGATCGATGGACTCACCGTCGAGGGGCAGCTGCCGGGTCCGCCACCCGCTCCCGGTGAATTCGCCCATCGCTGGCAGCCGAAGGGCCGATGAGAGGGTTATCGATGAACTGGACATTGGACGTGGTGGTCGTCCCGGTCTCGGATATCGACCGGGCCGAGGACCTCTATCACCAGACCGATGTCGGCTTCGGCTGGAGCGTGCGACAAATCTCCACCCACCCTTGATCGCGCCCTGGCCCTTCTCGTCCCGGCCCTTCTCTAGTTGTCCCGGCCCTTTCTCGTTGTCCCCGGACGAAGTCCGGGGCAAGGCGGTACCCCGGGCTTCGCCCGGCGACAACGAAAGAAGGCCGACGACAACGAAAGAGAACCGACGACAACGAAAGAGGGCTGACGACAACGAAAGAGGGCGTAGTACAAGGAGAACGGAAGGAAATCGCCCCTACGACACGACCGGCAGGTACACCTGCCCGCCCGCCTGGGCGAACTCCGCCGACTTCTCCGCCATTCCGGCCTCGAGCGCCTGCGAATCGCTCAGCCCCTGCTGCGCGGCGTACTCACGGACGTCGGCCGAGATGCGCATGGAGCAGAACTTCGGGCCGCACATGGAGCAGAAGTGCGCGGTCTTGGCGGGTTCCGCGGGCAGGGTCTCGTCGTGGTACTCCCGGGCGGTGTCCGGATCCAGTGACAGCGCGAATTGGTCGCGCCAGCGGAATTCGAAGCGCGCCTTGGACAGTGCGTCGTCGCGCTCCTGGGCGCGCGGATGCCCCTTGGCCAGATCGGCGGCGTGCGCGGCGATCTTGTAGGTGATCACGCCGGTCTTCACATCGTCGCGGTTGGGCAGGCCCAGATGTTCCTTCGGCGTCACGTAGCACAGCATGGCCGTCCCGGCCTGAGCGATGATGGCCGCGCCGATCGCGGAGGTGATGTGGTCGTAGGCCGGGGCGATATCGGTGGCGAGCGGGCCCAGCGTGTAGAAGGGCGCCTCCTCGCACAGCTCCTCCTCCAGCCGCACATTTTCCACGATCTTGTGCATCGGCACATGACCCGGACCCTCGATCATCACCTGCACGCCATGGGATTTCGCGATCTTCGTCAGCTCACCCAGCGTACGCAACTCGGCGAACTGCGCCTCGTCATTGGCATCGGCGATCGAACCCGGCCGCAGACCGTCGCCGAGGGAGAAGGTGATGTCGTACTTCGCGAGGATCTCGCACAGCTCGGCGAAGCGGGTGTACAGGAACGACTCCTGATGATGCGCCAAACACCAAGCGGCCATGATGGATCCGCCGCGGGAGACGATGCCGGTGACGCGCTTGGCGGTCAGCGGCACATAGCGCAGCAGCACGCCCGCGTGCACGGTCATGTAGTCCACGCCCTGCTCGGCCTGCTCGATCACGGTGTCGCGGTAGATCTCCCAGGTCAGCGCCGTGGGATCGCCATTGACCTTTTCCAGCGCCTGATAGATCGGCACGGTGCCGACCGGAACCGGCGAATTGCGCAGGATCCACTCGCGGGTCTCGTGGATGTTCTTGCCGGTGGACAGGTCCATGATGGTGTCCGCGCCCCAGCGGGTGGCCCACACCATCTTCTCCACCTCCTCGGCGATCGAGGAGGTGACGGCCGAATTGCCGATATTGGCATTGATCTTCACCGCGAACTTCTTGCCGATGATCATCGGCTCGCATTCGGGGTGGTTGTGATTGGCCGGGATCACCGCGCGGCCCGCGGCGACCTCGTCGCGCACGAGCTCCGGTGAGACCCCTTCGCGCGCAGCGATATAACGCATCTCGGTGGTGACGATGCCCGCCCGCGCCCACGCCAGCTGGGTGCGCGGTCCGGCCGCGTCGGGCTTGGCCCACCCGTCGCGCAGTTTCGGTAGACCGCCCTCGAGATCGAGGGTCGCGTCGGAATCGGTGTACGGGCCCGAGGTGTCGTAGACGTCGAAATGCTCACCGTTGGTGAGATTGACCCGCCGCACCGGAATGCGCAGCGTCGTGCCGTCGGCGTCGACCTGCTCGTAATGTTTGACGCTGCCCTCGATGGGACCGGTGGTGACGGTGTCGACCGTGGTCGAAGCGTGCGTCGATGACATACGTGAATCCTCCCTACGCCGGCATTACCCGGTCAGGTTCGTACGGTCGACGGCCCTGATCCGCCCGAATGGGCTAGCCGTCCTCTCAGCCCGCTGGTGCGAGCCCCCGTTGGCGATGTGCTGTTGTACCCGGCCGAGGGTACCTGCGGTGTGATCGGGGCGACAGGGGAGGTTCCTCCAATCACGCCGAGCAGGGCGATCGGGTCGATTGTCCGATCGCCCCGCATCCGGGTACGCGATGCGATCAGTTCTCGTTCGGTCCGATCGGCCAGCCGAGCGCGCCGGCGAGTGCGTTGAGATTGATCATCGTCTGCTGCACGAAGGCATCGACATTGGCGAACATCGACACGACATTGTCGGTGCGGCAACCGGTTTGGTCCGGCGCGTTCGGCGCGAGCCGACCACGGATCCAGTTGAAGGCGTCGCCCATGCCCAGGGTCGTGAGGGTCAGATGCTCACTGAGGTGATCGCGCTTGTAGATCACCGACGTGCCGCCCGCACACCACTGCTGCACCATGCGGTCGTTGGACCAGACCGGTACGGCCTCGTCGAACACGCCCTGGTAGACGAAGGTCGGCGCGGTCGGCGGATTATGGCCGAGCACCAGGGAATCGAACACCTCGCGAATCTCCGGCAACGCCAGATACTGATCGATCGGAATTGTCAGCAATCGCTGATAGTCGACGAACATTTCGGTCAGGGCGTTGCGGGATACGCACTGCTGGTTCGTGCGATCGATCAGCGCGCGCCCCTCGGGCGTCAGATACCGATAGGTGACGTCGTGGAATTTCGGATAGGCGTTGCTCAGTGAGGCGATGCCGATGGCGATCAGGGTGGAGAACATCGAGCCGTTCACATGCAGCAGCGACTGTACGTCCGAGGTCGGCGCGCCGAGTGCGACGCCTTTGACATTCAGCTCCGGTGCGTAGCTCGGCTGCATTTCCGCCGCCCAGCCACTACCCATGCCGCCGCCCGAATAGCCCCACAGGGCCACCGGCGTATTCGCGCCGTCCAGACCCAGCGGTTCGAATCGCTCGGCCGCCCGAATGCTGTCGAGCACCATGTAACCGGGCTCCTTGGCCACGGCCAGATGGCCGTCGAGACCCTCGAAATCGGGGATATTGACCGCATAACCCTGGCTGATCGAGGCGGCCAGGCCGAGATATTCGCTGTTGGAGTGAATGCCCTCGAGTCCGGTCAGTCCGGTGCCCTGCTGCAACACATAGGACGGCGCGCACTGGGGTGCGGCGCTGTCGTAATAGAACTGATGGGAGACCAGTGGCCGATGGTTGCGCGGATTCGCGCCCATGGCCATCGCGACCGTGGTGACCGCGACGGTCGGCCGTTCGTTGAGATCGGTGGTGCGATAGAGCAACTGCCAGGCCCGGACGTGCACCGGCAGGATGGTGGCCACCGCCAGCTGCACCGGACGCGATCGCAGAATCGTTCCGGGTTCGGCGGATTCGAGGTCCGCGGGCGGTTGATAGAAGGAATCGGCTTGCGGCACGGGTGGTTCCGCGGCAGCCGGAATAGGTGAGGTGGAGCCCAACAGCAGTGCGGAGGCGACGGTTGCGAGCGCCGTCAGTACGGCCACCGACCGGCGGCCGCGGCGATCCCCATTGATCACAGACACGTCCTGTCCTTCCCTCATCAGGTGTGACAGGAATTACAACACGCCGTCCGATTTGCAACAAGGGATCTTTTTATCAAGGCTGCGACTATCGTCTGAGTATGACCCGCAGCAACCCCGCCGCGCGGCCCGCTCCGACCCCGGCGCGGCGCCGGATCCGCGGCCTCGATGCCGAGGAGCGCAGCGCCCAGCGTCGTCGACAGCTACTGGACGCCGCCACCGAACTGTTTGCCCGGCAGGGCTTTTCGGGGACCTCGATCGAGCAGATTTGTCAGCAGGCCTACGTCGGCACGAAGGGCTTCTACGATCACTTCGACAGTAAAGAGGCCTGCTACGTCGCCTTGCTCGAACAAATCACCGCGCAGTTCCAGCAACGGGTGCTCGCGGTGGCGGTCGAATCGGCGGGGTTGGAATGGCAGCCGCGGGTGGCCGCGGTGATCGCGGCCTTCGTCCACGCCCTCGCCGACGATCCGCGCCTGGCGAAGGTGACCTTCGGCGAGGCGGGCGGTATCTCGCCGGCCGTCGAACGGCAGCGACGCAGTAATCGCCGCTGGTCGGCGGCCTTTCTCGATCAGCAGTGGGAGGGCGCGCCGGATCCCGATGCGGAAATCCAGCGGCGGCGGCTCGCCCTGGCGCTGGCCACGATCGGCGGCATGTTCGAGCTGGTGACCGACTGGCTGCACCATCACGACGACGGCGGCTCGCCGGATGCGGTGGAGACGCTGGCCGGGGATCTCACGCACTACTTCGGCATGCTCGACGCCGGACGTCGCGCCGCCGAGCGATAGAACGCGCCGCCGGTGTCACCGACGGCGCGCTCGAACCATCGATTCAGTTGCGGGCGGGCAGAATTCGACCGCCGACCTCGCCCAGGCCGATCCGACGGCCGTCGGATCCCGGTGCGGTCGCGGTGATGACCACCTCGTCGCCGTCCTCCAGAAAGGTGCGCTTCTCGCCGTTCACAGCGACGGGTTCGCTTCCGCCCCAGGACAATTCCATGAACGAACCGCGTTGATCGCGCTCCGGGCCGGAGATGGTGCCGGAGGCGTACAGATCGCCCGGGCGGGTGGACGCGCCGTTGACGGTCATATGCGCGAGCATCTGCGCCGGGGACCAGTACATGCGCCGATAGGGCGGGCGCGCCACCAGCTCGCCGTTCCAGTGCACGGCCAGATCCAGGTCCAGGCCCCAGGATTCGCGTTCGCGCAGATACGGCAGCGGTTCGGGCTCCTGCCCGGGCAGCGGCACCCGCGCCTGCTCCAATGCCGCGAGCGGGGTGATCCAGGCCGACATCGAGGTGGCGAACGACTTGCCGAGGAACGGGCCCAGCGGCTGATACTCCCAGCCCTGGATGTCACGCGCGGACCAGTCGTTGATCAGCGCGACGCCGAAGACGTGCTCGGCGAACTCCGCGGTGCCGATCCGCTCACCCAGCTCCGAGCCCGCACCGACCACGAAACCGAGTTCGGCCTCGATGTCCAGGCGCTTCGTCGGGCCGAAGTCCGGTGTGCCCGAGGGAGTTCGGCGCTGCCCGGTGGGCCGCGCGATATCGGTGCCGGAGACCACGACCGTACCGGAGCGCCCGTGATAGCCGACCGGCAGATGCCGCCAGTTCGGCAGCAGCGGTTCGCTGTCCGGCCGCAACAGGCGGCCGAGATTGCTCGCGTGATCGATACTGGCGTAGAAGTCGACGTAGTCGCCGATCTCCACCGGCAGTCGCAGGCGGACCGAATGTACGGAATGGACTGCGGCGGTGGGTATTTCGCCCTCGACGCGCTCGCGCAGCCGGTCGCGGACCTCGCGCCAGCGGGCCGGACCCTGCGCCAGGAAGGCATTGAGGGTCGGGGCGGCGAAGGTCGAATCCTCCAGCAGCGCGGCCAGATCCAGTACCGCGTCGCCGAGTCGCACGCCGACGCGGAAGTCGCCGCCGCTCGGCGCGAACACCCCGTAGGGCAGATTGCCGGGACCGAACAGGGAGTCCTCGGCGACCTCGATGCGCAGGGTGTCGGTCATCGGTTCTCCTCCTCGGCGGCCGGTCCGCGACCCGACCAGGTCCATGCGTAGTTCGGATCCTCACAGGCCAGCGCGCCCTCGCCGAGGCCGAGCGGCCGGAAGGTGTCGACCATGACAGCCAGTTCGTCGAAGAACTCCGCGCCGATGCTGCGCTCGTAGGCGCCGGGCTGCGGGCCGTGCGCGTAGCCGCCCGGATGCACCGAGACCGAACCCTGTGTGATGCCGGATCCCCTGCGCGCCTCGTAATTTCCGCCGCAGTAGAACATGATCTCGTCGGAATCGACATTGGAGTGGTAGTAGGGCACCGGAATCGACAGCGGGTGGTAGTCGACCTTGCGGGGTACGAAATTGCACACCACGAAGTTGTTGCCCTCGAAGGCCTGATGGGCCGGCGGCGGCTGATGGATGCGGCCGGTGATCGGCTCGAAGTTCTCGATATTGAACGTGTAGGGGTACAGGTAGCCGTCCCAGCCGACCACGTCGAAGGGATGGGTGGCATAGACCAGGCGGGTGCCCACGATCTCGCGGCCCGGGCGGTGCTTGACCAGCACCTCCACCTCGTCGCCCTCCTCGGTCCGCAATTCGGTGGGGCCGTGGAGATCTCGTTCGCAGTACGGCGAATGCTCCAGGAACTGGCCGTATTTGGACAGATAGCGCTTCGGTGGGGCGATGTGACCGGTCGCCTCGATGGCGTACGCCTTGAGCGGCTCGCCCGCGCCCGGTCGCCAGCGATGGGTGGTCGCCCGCGGTAGCAGCACCTGATCGCCCTGGCGGACCGGCAGCGATCCGAAGACCGTGTCGACCGTGCCGGAACCGGATTCGATGTAGACCAGCTCGTCGCCGATCGCATTGCGGTACAGCGGTGATTCCCGCTGGGCCACCACATAGGAGATGCGTACGTCGTCGTTGCCCAGAATGAGCCGGCGGCCGGTCACCACATCCGTATTCGCCGCGGTGTCCCCGGGGAACAGCTCCGGCAGCCGCAGATGCCGGTGGCGCAGTGGATGATTGGGCACCGTCTCCTGATTGGGCGGTTGCCAGGGCGTCGAATCCACGATCGCCGGTGGCAGTGCCCGGTGGTACAGCAGTGAGGAATCGCTGGAGAAGCCCTCCTCGCCCATCAGCTCCTCGTAGTAGAGCTGCCCCTGCTCGTCGCGATGTTGGGTGTGCCGCTTCGGGGGCACCGACCCGAGTTGCCGATAGAACGCCATGCCCGCTCTCCCGCCAGGTTGCTGGTCGGATAGATAATTTTTCTTCATCCTAGCTATCCGGATTGCCCTGTCGTAAGCGCTTTCGCCATTCCAACCGGATTGTTGGTCACGAGCCCCTGCGGGCACACCAGGACTTCAGGCGCTACGCAACGCCCGGTACACGGCCGCACCCACGAAGGCCCCCAGATCCTCTGGGCTCCAATCACCTTCGCCCGACATCAATGTGCGCACCGCCCCCTCGCCCGCGGACACCCACAGCTCCACCAGGGCCGGAAGCTTGCGATCGGCATCCTTGGTACCCCAGGCGTGCAGCGTCGGGCGCAGTCGGCGCAGGCAGCGCTCGACGGCGAATTCGCGACCGCGGCCGAAGGAGTGGCTCACCGCCGGATCGGGATTGCCGTACAGCAGCTTCCAGGTGTCGGGCCGGGTGGCCACCGTTTCCAGCAGGGCCCGGAAACCCTCGACGAACACCTCTTCGTCGGCCTCGACCCGGCGGCGCGGCAGCGCGTTCATGATGCCGTCGAGCAGATAGCGCTCCTCGCGGCGGATGAGCTCGTCGATGAGTTCGACGCGATCGGCATAGCAGGCGTAGACGACCGGGCGGGTGACGTTCATCCGTTCGGCGACGGCCGCGATGGTGACCGCCGCGATGCCGTCCTCGACCGCGATCCGCAATGCGGTATCGAGCACCTGCGGTCGGCGGCGTTCTGGCCCGAGGTGCTGGGCGCGCTGGCGCGGCACGGCCGGACTCGAACCCATGATCACAAGATATCAGCGGCTGGAACGGGCCGGCCGACCGCTTTCAGCAAACTCGCAGCACCGAAAGGTCGCCGCCATACCCGTCTGCATTTGACCTGATGCGCCCGATTTGTACAAGGTACAAGGAATTCTCCTGGAGTTTCTATGCCTACGGTTGCGTAACCGAACGGCCGTACGGCAACCTCCAGGTACAACATCAACCTCACCCTGAGGAGGCCCTTCCGTGTCGCACTACAAGGCGAACCTTCGTGACATCGAGTTCAACTTGTTCGAAGTGCTGGGAATCGGGGCACAGCTGGATGCCGGGAACTACGGGGATCTGGATACGGAGACCGCCCGGGGCATCCTGACCGAGGTGCTGCGACTGGCCGAGGGGCCGGTGGCCGATTCGTTCGTCGACGCCGACCGCAATCCCATCCGGTTCGACGCCGCCAACCACGAGGTGATCGTTCCCGATCTGCTGCACAAGACGGTCGCGGCGGTCAACGAGGCGGGCTGGTCCGGGCTGGGCATGCCCGAGGCGATGGGCGGGGTCAACGCGCCGTCGCCGCTGACCTGGGCGACGCAGGAGATGCTGGTGGCCGCGAACAACGCGGCCGCGTTCTTCAATATGGGCCCGCTCATGCACCACGTCCTCTTCTCCGAGGGCACCGAGGAGCAGCAGCGCTGGGCTCGGCACGCGTGGGACAACCGCTGGGCCGGAACGATGGTGCTCACCGAGCCCGACGCGGGCTCCGATGTCGGCATGGGTCGTACCAAGGCGACCCAGCAGCCCGACGGCACCTGGCATATCGAGGGCGTCAAGCGCTTCATCTCCGGCGGCGATGTCGGCGCCACGGCCGACAACATCTTCCACCTCACCCTGGCTCGGCCGGAGGGCGCGGGCCCGGGCACCAAGGGCCTGTCACTGTTCGTGGTGCCGAAGTACCTGTTCGACCGCGAGACAATGGAACTCGGCGAGCGCAACGGCGTACTGCTGACCAATCTCGAGCACAAGATGGGCATCAAGTCCTCGCCCACGGCCGAATTGACCTACGGCGGTGACAAACCCGCCGTCGGCTACCTGGTCGGCGAGGTGCACAACGGTATCGCTCAGATGTTCAAGGTGATCGAGAACGCCCGCATGATGGTCGGCGTGCTCTCGGCGGGCACGCTGTCCACCGGCTATCTGAATGCGCTGGAGTACGCCAAGACTCGCGTACAGGGCGCCGATCTGACCCAGATGACCGATAAGACCGCGCCGCGCGTGACCATCACCCACCACCCGGACATCCGGCGCAGCCTGGCGCTGCAGAAGGCGTATTCGGAGGGTCTGCGCGCGCTGTATCTGTACTGCTCCGCCTACCAGAGCCCCGATATCGCCGAGGCCGCCTTCGGTGCGGATCCGGAACTGGCCGCGCGGGTCAACGATCTGCTGCTGCCGATCGTCAAGGGTGTCGGCTCGGAGCGGGCCTACGAGGTGTTGACCGAAACCCTGCAGACCTTCGGCGGTTCGGGTTATCTGCAGGACTACCCGATCGAGCAGTACATCCGCGATGTGAAGATCGACTCGCTCTACGAGGGCACCACGGCCATCCAGGCGCAGGACTTCTTCTTCCGCAAGATCATTCGCGACAAGGGCGTGGCGCTGACGCATGTGGCCGGGCTGATCCAGAAGTTCGTCGATTCCGACGAGGGCGACCTCAAGGCCGAGCGGGCGCTGCTGGCGACCGCGCTGGGTGATGTGCAGGCGATGGCCGCCACGCTGTCCGGCTACCTCGTCGCCTCGCAGCAGACGCCGGAGGAGATCTACAAGGTCGGCCTGGGCTCGGTCCGATTCCTGCACGCCACAGGCGATCTCGTCATCGGCTGGCGGCTGCTCGAGCAGGCGAAGGTCGCGCTCGCGGCGCTGGACGGGCAGCCCTCGGAGAAGGATCGACTGTTCTACACCGGCAAGGTGGCAGTGGCCTCGTGGTTCGCCAAGAACCAGCTGCCGTTGCTGACCGGCGTGCGGTCGGTGCTGGCGAATCTGGACACCGACATCATGAAGCTCGACGAAGCGGCGTTCTGAGTTTCTCGCGGAATCCCGGGAAGATCGGCGGATTGGGGGTACAACTACCCCATGGTCTTCCCGGTGGACTTCGGCTGGCTGCAGGCATTGATCGTCGTACTGTTCGTGATCGGCCTCGCGCTGGTCGTGACGGGGCTGGTCAAGGCGCGGCGGGTCGGTTGGCGGGCCGTGGTCGGACGTGGGGCCGGGGCGCTGTCGGTATTGCTGGTGGCGGTGGTGATCCTGTGGGTCACCACGCTGCTGCAGACCTTCCTGGGCTTGACCGGAGAGGTCAAGGCCGCGCATCTGGTCGCGAAATCCGTTGCCAACAGCCCGCATACGCTCGATATCGATCTGACGCTGTTCGGCGACGGCGACCATCCCGATCAGCATCAGACCTATCAGGTCGAGGGCGATATGTGGGTGCTGCAGGCCAATATCGTCGAGCTCGAACCGTGGGTGAACGCGCTGGGCTTCCATTCCGGGTACAAGGTGACCAGGCTCTACGGTCAGCGGCTGGACGGCGTTGCGGTGAAGCAGAATCAGATCTTCCTCAACGGCAGCGACCAGGACTTCTTCGAGGACATGCGTAACGAGAGCTGGTACACCAAGCCGTTCGTCCGTTCGGCCTACGGCAATGCGGTGATCGCCGTCGCGGGCAACTACGACGTATTCATCTCCCGCGATGCGATCAAGACTCGCCCGGCCTAGTCGCGGAATTCGGCGATAACGACCACTTCCTTATCAGTCCAGATCTGCGTCCAGTTCGGCCCACGTGATGCTGACATCCAGCGGATCACTGATCGCGACGGCAATCGGGCTATGTGACCGGAACCGAGTCTCTGCTACCACGTACTGGCCCGCGCTGTTGAGCCGCAACACTTCAATGGACTTGACGGGACCGTTGTTGTTGTCCAACTTCACGATCCAGTATTGCTCGATACCCAGATCGGCATACTCGGCTCGCTTATCGATGCAGTCGGCCGTGACGGTGCCTGGCGAGACGACTTCGATTACAAGGAGCGTGTCCGCAAACGTCGGCTTGGTCTTCCATCGGCCGCGCGGCTCCTCGATACAGCGATAGACAATGCCATCCGGCCGTCGGAAGTTGAGCGGGACGTCCGACACCAGCATGTCCAGTTCGCCGCTGGCCTTGATGCATGGTTCGTCGGCGCCGCGTTTGCGAACAGCGTCGCGTAGAGCCCTCTCGATTGCATGGGCTACGGCAACATGGTTCGGTGACGGCGACTCGCAGAATACGACGAGACCGTCCTTCGCCTCGATTGTCCGGGACAAGTCTTCAGGCATTGCCAGGTAGGTGTCCAGATCGATCGACGGATCACCCATGCGCAGCCAGGACCAGTCGTATGCTCCGCTCACCTGGATCAGCCTACCTACGGCAGGCGCGCGGTGGCCGCGTTCCCCGCCTGCCATGATCGTGCCCGACGCGCCTCATTCGGTGGTGTCCACGACGACGGGTGCGTGGTCGGATGCACCTTTACCCTTGCGTTCGTCCCGGTCGATGCGGGCGTCGGTGACGCGAGCGGCCAAAGCCGGTGAGGCGAGGATGAAGTCGATCTTCATACCCTCTCGCCGCGGGAAGCGCAGCTGGGTGTAGTCCCAGTAGGTGTAGACGCCCGGTCCGGGGGCGAAGGGGCGCACCACATCCGAGAATCCGGTGTCGAGGATCGAACGGAACGCCTCGCGCTCCGGCTCCGACACGTGGGTCTTGCCCTCGAAGAACTCCGGGGACCACACGTCGTCGTCGGTCGGCGCGATATTCCAGTCGCCGCACAGCGCGATCTGTGCACTCGGATTCTCCGCCAGCCAGCGCGCGGTCGAAGCCCGCAGCGCCGCAAGCCATTCCAGTTTGTAGGCGTAGTGCGGATCGTGCAGCGCCCGGCCGTTGGGAATGTAGAGGCTCCACACGCGCATCCCGCCGCAGGTCGCGCCGACGGCTCGCGCTTCCACCACCGGCGCGGGCAGCAGCGAGGTCGCGGCGTCCTTGTCGAAGCCGGGCTGGCCGGGGAAGGCGATCTCGACATCGTCGAGACCGATCCGCGACGCGATCGCCACGCCGTTCCACTGACTCAGGCCGATATGCGCGACCTCGTAGCCCGCCTCTTCGAAACGCTCCGTGGGGAACTGGTCGTCACGGCATTTGGTCTCCTGCATGGCGAGTACATCGATATCGCCGCGATCGAGCCAGGACAGCACCCGATCCAGCCGCGACCGAATCGAATTGACGTTCCACGTTGCCAAACGCACAGATATACCCTCGTCACGTTTCACGCCGGAGAGGCGTAGCGGTAGTGATGGTGTTCCACGAAGCCCATATCCCGATACAGCGCCAGCGCCGCGGCATTGTCCGCCTCCACCTGCACGTAGGCGTGGGTCGCGCCGTGCCGGTGTCCCCAGCGGATCAGTTCGGCGCAAATCAGCGTGCCCAGGCCGTGGCGGCGGTGCGGGGCCGCGACGGCGATGCAGCTCAGGCCGATCCAGCGCAGGCCGTCCGGCGCGGTGGTCAGCGCACCGCGGCCGATGGCCAGCGGATCCGGCAAACCCAGTGTGGCGAAACCCAATTCGCCCTCGCGCACGGCCCGCAGTACCGGCACGTCCGGATTCGGCGGCGGGACGGCGACCGTATCCTCGCCGCGGAAGCGATGCAGTTCCAACCAGGCCTCGTTCGGCTCCGGTTCCACCCGCACCATCGAGGGGCCCTGGGGCAGAACGAAATTGCCGATATCGATACCGAGTACCACGGTCTCGCTCCAGGTGCGCCAGCCCGGCGGCGCGGGCGCGAGCCGGTCCGGCAGGCGCAGGCGCACGGGCAACTCGCGCGCGGCGTACCACTCGGCGACGCGCTGCAGCGTTTCCACGTGCAGCCGGGCCGGTTCGCCCATTTCGCCCAGGGGCACAGCGGAATTGGCGCGGTTGGTATAGCCGTTGCCCGCGGCAAGCAGCCAGCCGTCGAGCCAGGCGCGCTCGACTCCGGGCCAGCCGTCACATGCGGCGGCCTCCAGCGCGCGGATCTCGGCGGTGCGAATCGGCCTGGGCCCCAAGACTTTCATCGCCACGACGGCCACGGGCGGCACGGCCACGGTCTGTCCGTCGGAGGTACGCACCGTCACCGGGTCGTAGGCGATCAGTTCGCCGATCACATCGGTGAACTCGTAGCCCTGTCCGGCGGGCAGCCGGTAGCGGACCACCACGCGGCCGCCGAGCGGGAAATCGGTCGTCACTCAGCCTCGTCGTGGCCGAACGGATCCGGCACGGTGCCCGGCACCCAGCTCAGATCCGGCTTGCCCCAGCCGTTGCGCTTGATGGCCTTCTTCGCCGCGCGGGCGTTGCGGCCGATCAGCACGTCCACATAGAGGAAGCCGTCGAGATGGCCGACCTCGTGCTGCAACATGCGAGCGAAGAAGCCCTTGCCCTCGATCGTGATCGCCTTGCCGTGCTCGTCGGTGCCGGTGACGCGGGCCCAATCGGCGCGGCCGGTGGGGAACTGCTCGCCGGGGACCGACAGACAACCCTCCTCGTCATCGTCCGGATCGGGCATCGTCTCGGGGATTTCGGAGGTCTCGAGTACCGGATTGACCACTACGCCGCGCCGCTTGGCGACCTTGCCGTCCGCGGCGACATCCGGGCAGTCGTAGACGAACAGCCGCAGCCCGACGCCCACCTGATTGGCGGCCAGACCCACACCGTGCGCGGCGTCGAGGGTGTCGAACATGTCGCTGATCAGCTCGGCGAGCTCCTCCGGCGACTGGGTGACCTGTTCGGTGGGATTGTGCAGGACCGGATCACCGACGATGCGGATCGGAAGAATCGCCATGGTCACACACTGTACTGAAGGGCCTCCGACACGCCGTAGGTCGCATCTGGGAACGCGGGCATCCGTGGTTGAATGAGCGGCGACGTATAAGCACCTCAGTGTTTGGAACAAGACGTCTGGCGAGGGAGCGATATGGACAGCGCAGCGGCCCGGAATCTATCCGCAAGCGGGGACAGCTCTACCGCGGGCGAGGACACCGGGATCGCGGCACCGGCAGAGGACCAGGCCGCCGACGGACTCACCCGGCGCGAGCTCGATGTTCTCGATTTCGAGCGTAAGTGGTGGAAGTACGCGGGCGCCAAGGAAGAAGCCATTCGCGAACTGTTCGGCATGTCCGCCACCCGCTACTACCAGGTGCTCAATGCCATTGTCGACAAGCCCGAGGCGCTGGCCGCCGATCCGATGCTGGTGAAACGGCTGCGTCGGCTTCGAGCCAGTCGGCAGAAGGCCCGAGCGGCGCGCCGCCTCGGCTTCCAAGTGTGACTAGGCTCGACCAGGTGAGCAATCCGAATCCGCCCTCCGGCGGACCTCCGCTACGAGCGCTTGCGATGGTGCTGATCGCACTGGCCATCGTATTCGCGGGTCTGGGCGCGATGTCGTTGTCGAAGTCCGGCTCGGAGAGTTCGGGTTCCACCCCGCAGGGGCAGGCGCAGTCCACGGGCGCACCCAAACCGACCACGAGCGCCGCCGCGCCCGTCACGAGTTCGGCCGCCGCGCCCGCACCGACCACCACGACGCCGCCGACCACCACCCCCGCACCCACCACCACCGCCGCCGCGCCGACAACCGCTGGGGCCGTGGACAAGTCGATCCCCGTGCGGGTGCTCAACAACGGGACCGTCGCCGGCCTGGCGGCGCGGACCGGTAGCGAGTTGTCCGCCGCGGGTTGGAATGTCACCGAGACGGCCAACTACCCCAACGGAGTTGTCCCGAAATCCACCGTCTACTACGGGAATTCGCCGGGCGAGCAGGCCGCTGCCCGCGCGATCGCCGCCGAACTAGGGGTTTCCGCCGAACCGCGATTCGCCGGAATAGCCGACGCACCTCCCGGAATCATCGTCATCGTCACAGGTAACTGAGCCCCACCGCCGATCTGGATAACGGCTCTGGCATCATCTTGTCCGGTAACGAATCTGTCCACCGTGCATTACTCGTAAACTCGGTACTCGTAAAGGAGTTCCCCGATGGCCACGTCCACAATTCGTCGCCCGTCCTGGCGGACTGTGACTCCGGTGCTGGCGCTCGCGGTCTTCGGCCTCGCGGGCTGCACCAACAGCCAGGAGTCGAGTGACGTCAAGGGGACGAACCCCCCGGTGTGGACCGGTTCGGCGGCTCCGGGCGGTACCGCCGGTGAGCACAGCGCCTCCACCACCGGCTCGACCCCCGGCGACTCGGTGTCGGTCCAGCTCAAGGATCCCGCGGGCGCCCAGGTCGGCACCGCGACCATTGCCAAGTCCGGCAACCACCTGGAGCTGACCGTCGATGTGCACGGTCTCAAGCCCGGCTTCCACGGCCTGCACTTCCACTCGATCGGCAAGTGCGAGGCCAACTCCACCGCTCCGGCCGGCGGCCCGGCGGGCGACTTCCTTTCCGCGGGTGGACATCTGCAGGTCGGCGATCAGACCTCGCATCCGGCCAGCGGCGACCTGACCTCGCTCGAGGTGCGCCAGGACGGCACGGCCCACCTGGTCACCACCACGGACTCCGTCACCCTCGACGACATCAAGGGCAAGGCCCTGATGATCCACGCGGGTGCGGACAATTTCGGCAACATTCCGAGTCGATACACGCAGGCAGGCGGCGCCGCCGGTCCGGACGCCGAGACAATGGCGACCGGTGACGCTGGTGGCCGGATCGCCTGTGGCGTGGTCGGGTAAGGCGCAGGTATGCCATGGGCGAGCCAGGCACTCGTAAGGTCAACTGGAACAGCTCGCCCCGCCCGACATTGGGCGTGGAATGGGAGATAGCGCTCGTCGACAAACAGACGCGCAACCTCTCCAATACCGCCGCCGCGGTTTTCGACGCCGTCGGTGATCTGCGGGCCCATGACGGTACGCCGCAGATCACAAAGGAGCTGTTGCGCAACACCGTCGAACTCGTCAGTGGCGTGCACCACACGGTGGGCGAGGTGGTCGACGATCTGCACGGGACCATGACGGCCGTGCGGCGCGCGGCCGATGCGGTCGGGGTGGATCTGTTCTGTGCGGGCACGCACCCCTTCGCGCAGTGGTCGACCCAATTGCTCACGCGCAGTGAGCATTACGACGAGCTGATCGAGCGCACCCAGTGGTGGGGGCGGCAGATGCTGATCTGGGGCGTGCATGTGCACGTGGGAATCTCCCATCCGGAGAAGGTCTTTCCGATCCTCAACACCCTGCTGCTGTCGTATCCGCATCTGCTGGCGCTGTCGTCGTCCTCGCCCATGTGGGCCGGGAACGATACCGGCTACGCCAGCAATCGCGCGCTGATGTTTCAGCAGTTGCCGACGGCCGGGCTGCCGTTCCAGTTCGAAAACTGGACGCAGTTCGAATCTTTCGTGCACGACCAGATGAAGACCGGCGTCTTCGAACAGCTCGGCGGCATGCACTGGGATATCCGCCCCGCGCCCAAATGGGGCACCATCGAGGTCCGTGTCTGCGACGGAATCCCCTCCTGGACAGAGCTTTCCGCGATGGTCGCCCTGATCCACTGCCTGATCGTGGATCTGGACCGCCGGGTCGAGGCCGGGGAGACGCTGCCCACGATCCCGCCCTGGCACGTCCAGGAGAACAAATGGCGCGCCGCCCGCTACGGCCTCGACGCCATCATCATCACCGACGCCGACAGCAACGAGCGCCTGGTCACCGACGACCTCACCGACCTCCTGAACCGCCTCGAACCCACCGCCAAACTCCTCGGCTGCGAAAACGAACTCTCCCTCGTCCCCGAAATCCCCAAACGCGGAGCCTCCTACCAACGTCAACGCCGAGTAGCCGCCGCCTCCCAGGGCGACCTGGTCGCCGTAGTCGACGCCCTCGTAAAAGAACTCGCGCACTGACAACGGCCGAGCGCCCGCCAACCCGGCCGAGCGCCCGCCAACCTGGTCGAGCGCCCGCCAGCCCGGTCGCGCATCCGTCAATCCGGCTGAGCGCCCGTCAATCCGGTCGAGCGTCCGTCAGCCCGGTCGAGCGTCCGTCAGCCCGGTCGAGCGTCCGTCAGCCCGGTCGAGCGTCCGCCAACCCGGTCGAGCGCCCGTCAGCCCGGTCGAGCGCCCGTCAGCCCGGTCGAGCGTCCGTCAGCCCGGTCGAGCGTCCGCCAACCCGGTCGAGCGTCCGCCAACCCGGTCGAGCGCCCGCCAACCCGGTCGCGCATCCGTCAATCCGGCTGAGCGCCCGCCAATACGGTCGAGCGCGCCCGTCAGCCCGGTCGAGCGTCCGCCAACCAGGCCGAGCACCCGCTCATCTGGATGTGCGCCACTTCCCCTCGGTTCGCTGCGCTCCCATTTCCCTGTCGCCCGGCCGCCAGGCCGGGCGACAGGGTCGGTGAGGTTTTCGTAGCCGCGCGGTAGCCCATAGTTCAGCTGCTCAGGCGGGTGGCGTTCATCACGCGTTTACTATGGTCGTCGTGCTTCTCGACGACCCGCGCTCAGGTTTGGACGGTGACGACCGCCGGGGGGCGCGCATATCCGGGCGGCGGGTCGCGGTGGGGGCGGCTGTGGCCGCGGTGCCCGTGTTGTTGATCGTTTTGCAGATCGTGGCCTCCCGCAACGGGTTCGAGGGGCCGCTGCACAGTCTGTGGAACGACTTCGTGGGTACGCCGAAGTCGGTGTCGGTGCCGTGGGCGGGGCTGGCGCTGGCGCTGGTGGGTGTGTCGTGGCGGCGGCGGTTCATCATCCTGGGCGCGGCGCTGGCCATCGATGCGGTGTTCGCGGTGGTGCGGGTGCTGCACGGTGGGCCGCTGACCATCGGCAACGGCGCGGTTATCGCGCTGACCGGCCTGGCCGTGGTGGCATGGCTGGGCTGGGAGGGCGCGGACAAGCACAATGCCCTGCACGCGGCCGCGCTGGGCGCGCTGCTGATCCTCGCGACCAAGGTCGGTGACGTGTGGTTGCACATCACCGTGCTGGCCGGACCGAATGTGCTCGATCGCTATGTGCTGCTGGCCGATCACGCGCTCGGCGAACCGTCGTGGGTGATGGGCCGGGTGATCGAGGCGATCGGGCCGGTCGGATACGGCGTGCTGCACTGGGTCTACATCGAACTGCCGGTGGCGGCGATGGTCGTGGCGGCCTGGCAACTGCGTCGAGTCGTGTCCTCGGGGATCTGGCCGAATCACTATCTGGTGCGGACGTTTCTGGTGCTCGGCCTGGTCGGGCCGGTGGTGTACGTGCTGTTCCCGGTGGTCGGACCGATGTTCGCCTTCGCCGCCGACGGGCACGGCCTGCAGATCGGCAACTACTGGCCGCATACCGTGCCGCCGCTGGATCACATCCCCGCGGCGCTGCCCTTCGACACCGTGACCCCGCGCAACTGCATGCCCTCCATGCACACCGCCTGGGCGACGACGGTATTCCTGCATTCGCGCCGCGCGGCCGACGGCTCGCCCGCCCCGCGCTGGCTGCGCTGGGGCGGCGCGTTCTGGCTGCTGGCCACGCTGACCGCGACGCTGGGCTTCGGCTACCACTACGGCGCCGATCTGCTCGCGGGGGGCGTGCTCTGCCTGACCGTGGAATCCGCGCTGCGCGCCCCCGAACGCGGCTGGGATCGAACCCGCATCCAATTGGTCGCCGGCGGAACGGCTCTGCTCGCGACGATGCTGCTGTCGTATCGCTATCTGGCGGTGTGGATGTCCCAGCATCCCTTCCCGGCCGGTGTCATCCTGCTGGGCCTGTTCGCCGCCTACGTATGGGCCTTCCACGCCGCCTGGTTCGCGCGTTCGGCGATGCCGCGGCCGGTGACCGCCGAGCGGGTGCACGCGAATTAGTCCACGTCGTCGCCCAATTCGTTGATCAGCAGCAGGCCGTCGCGATGCCGCTGTTCACGATAGGCGGTGCGACCGATGAGATGTGCGATCGCGGGCGCGGTGAGCAGCGTGAACAGACCCACCAGCGGCAGCAGCCACACATTCGGATGGCCGCGCAGCTGGACGGCCGCGCCGATGAGGATCAGGACCAGCCCCACGACCTGAGGTTTGGTCGCGGCGTGCATGCGCGACAGGGTGTCCGGGAAACGCACGATCGCGATGGCGGCCGTCAGCGCCAGCCCGGCCCCGAACAGGATGGTGAGGTAGGAGATCCACTGCAGCACGGTGTTCATCGGTCGTCCCGCACGCGGAAGCGGGTGACGGCCGCCGAGCCGATGAATCCGACCAGGGCCAGTGCGACGATCGCGGGCAGCACCATGGTGTCGTCGCTGTAGGCGGCCCAGACCGTCAGCCCGGCCATGGCCAGGGCCACCAGGGAGTCGATGCCCACCACCCGGTCCAACGTATCGGGCCCGGCCAGGACCCGATAGCCGGTCAGCACGGCCGCGGCGGTCAGCAGCAGCGCGGCGACGATCGCGACAACCGTCATAATCTCTCCTCGGGAGCCGTTGTGGGACCGGCGGATTCGTGCCATTCGGCGGGCCGCTCGAACGAGCGGATCAGCAGCCGCTCGAGTCGTCGCGTGGTGCGGTAGAACTTGTCCACCGCGGCCTCACTACCCACATCGAGCACATGCACCCACACGGTATGGGTCTGGCGGTCCAATTCCAGCACCATCGTGCCCGGAATCAGATTGAGCAGATCCGCGCACAGCACCAGCACCAGATCCGAGCGGATCTCCAACCGCACCCGCAGCACGCCCGAGACCGGCGGACCCGACGGCCGCACCGCGAACCAGGCGATCTGCAGACTGGACTCGAGCGCGTAATACACACTGACCGCGATCAATTCGACCAGCGTCAGCGGATGCACCCGCCCGTGGATCGGCACCCGCGGCAGCGGCAGCGCGTACATGATCAGCGCGCCGATGGCCAGGCCCGCCAGCACATTCGCGACGGTCACCTCGCCCCACAGCGCGGTGTAGACCACGGCCAGCCACAGCAGCACCCCGATGCGAACCAACCGCTCCCGGCTCATCGCACACCACCGCCCTGCCACGAATCCGCCGGTCCGAGTACGGTTTCCAGATACGACGAGCGGTCCTGCAGATCCTCGGCCGCCCGCTCGGCGATTCCGAGGATCGGCCCCGCGAACACCGTCATGGCCAGGCCCACCGCGATCAGGGCGACGGTCGGGGCGAGCATCAGCCGCGGCATCCGGCCCACATCGGCACGATCGTCGAATCGCACATCGGTGGACTCGTCGATCAGCGCCGAGGGCGCGGCATCCGACAGATCCCCTTCGGGCGCTTGCGCGCGCGGCCGCCAGAACGCCTTACTCCACACCCGCGCCATGGCGTACAGCGTGAGCAGGCTGGTCAGCACCGAACCCGCCACCAGCACCCAGGCCAGCACGCTGCCGTCGGCCACACCGGCCTGCAACAGTGTCACCTTGCCGATGAAGCCCGAAAGCGGGGGAATCCCACCGAGATTCAGCGCCGGAATGCCGAACAGCACCGCCAGCGCCGGACTGGCCGCCAGCAGTCCGCCCAATCGGCTCAGCGACGCCGATCCGGCCTGACGCTCGATCAGCCCGACCACCAGGAACAGCGTGGTCTGCACCAGAATGTGATGCGCCACATAGAAAACCGTGCCGGTGAGTCCGGCCGCGGTATTCAGCCCGACCCCGAACATCAGATAGCCGATATGGCTGATCAGTGTGAACGACAGCAGTCGTTTGATATCGCTCTGCGCGATCGCGCCCAAGATGCCGATCAGCATGGTGAGCAGGCCGCAGATCATGAGGATCCGATCGAACCGCCCGGACGGGAACAGCAGCGTATGCATCCGGATGATCGCGTACACACCGACTTTGGTCAGCAAACCGGCGAATACCGCGGTCACAGGCGCGGGCGCGGTCGGATACGAATCGGGCAGCCAGTTCGACAGCGGGAACACCGCCGCCTTGATCCCGAACGCCACCAGCAGCACCGCGTAGATCCCGCTGCGGATTCCGACCGGCACCTCCGCCATACGCGCGGCCATATGCGCCAGATTCAGGGTTCCGGTCGCCGCGTACGCCAGTGCGATTCCGGTGAGGAAGATCAGCGACGAGACCATCGAGACCATCACATAGGAGACCCCGGCCCGCACCCGATCGGCGCTCGCGCCGAGGGTCAGCAGTACGAACGACGCCGCCAGCAGCACCTCGAAGCCGACGAACAGATTGAACAGATCACCCGCCAGGAACGCGATCGAAACCCCCGCGCTCAGAATGAGATACGTGGGCTGGAAGATCGAGGTCGGCTGGCGTTCGGTGCCGTCGCTGATACCCTGCCCGACCGCGAACACCAGCACCGCCAGCAGCACGATCGACGAGACCAGCAGCATCGCCGCCGAGAGCCGATCCACCACCAGCGTGATTCCGATCGGGGTGTCCCAGCCGCCGACCTGCACCGCGGACATGCCGTGCCGGTCGACCAGATACAGCAGCAGACCCGCGATGGCCACCACGGCGATGAGCGCGGCGATCGAAATCGCCTGCTGCACCCGCGGTCTGCGCCCGGCGATGAGCGTCGCCGCCGCGGTGAGCAGCGGGATCAGTACCGGCAGCGGGGTGAGGACGGGTAGCGCGGTCATTCCTCGGGGTCCTCGCCTTCGCGCCGCGCGGCGACCTTCACATCCTCGGGATCGTTCTCGACCTGTTCGGACAGGGTCAGGACGTAGGCGCGATAGGCCAGCGCCAGCACGAACGCGGCCAGGCCCATGGTGATCACGATCGAGGTCAGCACCATGGCCTGGGCGAGCGGGTCGGCGGGTTCGTCGTGCACCCGATTGCCCTCACCGGTGATCGGCGCCCGCCCGTCGGGTCCGCCCAGGGTGATGATCAGCAGGTTGATCGCATTGCCGAACAACAGCAGCCCCAGCAGCATCTTCGATACCGCGCGTTCGAGCACCAGATAGACGCCGCAGGCCACCATGACGGCGATGAGGATCAGCAGGGTGATGTTGGCACTCATGAGGGAAGGCTTTCGGTATCCAGCCGCGCACCCAGACTGCGCAGCACATCCAGGACCAGCCCGACCACGATCAGATAGACGCCGAGATCGAAAAGCATTGCGGTGACCAGCTTCACATGTCCGACCACAGGCAGCGTCAGTTCGACGATCGCCGAGGACAGCGGCGGCGCGCCCAGCAGCAGCGATCCGGTGGCCGTCGCGGCCGACAGGGTGAGGCCCGCCCCGAGCACATGGCCCGCGTCGACCGGCAGGGCCTCGGCCAGTTCGTAGCGGCCGCCCGCGAGATACCGCAGGACCAGCGCCAATCCGGCCAGCAGACCACCGGCGAAACCGCCGCCCGGTGCGTTGTGCCCGGCGAAGAAGAAGTAGACCGACAGCATCATGATCGTCGGGAACAGCAGCCGGGTCGTCATGGCCAGCACCATCGATCGATCGCGCGGGGCGACCAGGTGTGAGGCCGGAAGCCAATAGGAGCGTGCGGGATCGGGAATGTAGCCGGGTGCGTCGGCCACCCGCGGCAGCGTGCCGAAACGGCGGCTGCGGAACACCAGCGAGGCCACGCCGGTCGCGGCGACCACCAGTACCGAGATCTCGCCGAGGGTGTCCCAGGCGCGGATGTCGACCAGCAGCACGTTCACCGCGTTCCGACCGCCGCCCAGATCGTAGGCGGCGCGCGGGATCCGATGCCAGATCGGTTCGGCGCCGCGGCCCGCGGCGGCGCAGGCGGCCAGGATCGCGACCGTCGCGCCGACCAGGCTCGCCAGGATCGCGCGGCGAATCCTGAAGGGCGCGGTGCGATTCGGTTCGATCTCGGCCGGGAATTTGCGCAGCACCAGTACGAAGATCACCAGGGTGAGCGTCTCCACCAGGAATTGGGTCAGCGCCAGATCGGGCGCGCCGTGCAGGGCGAAGATCACACCGCAGCCGTAGCCGGTCACGCCGACCAACAGCACCCCGGCCAGGCGGTTGCGCATCATGGTCGCGCCCAGCGCCATGCCGATCATGATCAGTCCGATGACCGCCTGAAGTGGGGAATCCCACAGGCGCAGTCGCACATTCGTACGCGCGCCGGTGACGAGCATGCCGATCGGCAGCACGATCAGCGTGATCAGGATCAGTGCCTGATTCAGCGGCAGCGAGCCGCGCTGGATGGCGCCGGTCATGCGCAGCGACAGCTGATCCATCGCACGCAGCGTGGCGTCGTAGACCCGGTCGGCGTTGCCCAGCCATGGATTGGCGGATTCGCCGATGCGGTCGCGGATTTCGAACAGCACGATGCCGCAGGTGATCGCCACCATGGTCAGGGTTACCGGCAGGCCCCAGCCGTGCCACAGGGCCAGGTGGGAGAGGTCCTCTCCCGGAACGGATTCCGCGTACGGCCGCAGCAGCCGGTCCGGTAGCGCCGCGCCGAGTCCGGCGGCCAGGCTCAGCGCGGCCAGCAGCGCCGGGGGCGCGACGAACATCGGATCGGGGCGGTGCCAGTGCGTTTCGGGTTCGGGCGCGCCGATTCGCACCCCCTTGGAACCGAAGGCGCCCCACAGGAATCGGATGCTGTAGCCCACGGTCAGCATCGAGCCGATCACCACGCCCGCGGCCAGTGCCGCGCGCACCGGCGCGGCCAGATTCTCGGCGTCCAGCACCGCGGCGAAGGCGCCCTCCTTGCCGACGAACCCGATCAGCGGCGGGATTCCGGCCATACTCGCCGCCGCCAGCGTCGCGACCACGCAGAGCACCGGCGCGCGCCGGCCGATTCCGGACAGCCGCCGCAGATCTCGCGTGCCCGCGCTGTGGTCGATGATCCCCACAACCATGAACAGACACGCCTTGAACAGCGCGTGCGCCACCATCAGCGCCACCCCGGCCAGGGCGGCGTCCGGCGTGCCGAGACCGAGCAGCACCATGAGAAAGCCCAGCTGACTGACGGTTCCGAAGGCCAGCACCAATTTCAGGTCGTACACCTGCAGCGCCCGCAGACCGGCCAGCAGCATCGACAGCAGGCCGAGGGTGAGCACGATCGGATGCCACGGCGCCGCGACCGCGAAGGCCGGGGACAACCGCGCCACCAGATACACACCGGCCTTGACCATCGCCGCCGCGTGCAGATAGGCGCTGACCGGGGTGGGTGCGGCCATCGCGCCGGGCAGCCAGAAGTGCAGCGGCACGATCGCCGATTTGCTCAACGCGCCCACCAGGATCAATACGATCGCGATCCCGGTCGACCAGTCGTGCGGATCGGCGCGCCGCACCACCTCCGACAGCAGATAGGTGCCGTCGCGCTGACCCAGCACGATGATGCCGACCAGCATCGCCAATCCGCCCGCGCCGGTGACCAACAGCGCCTGCAGCGCGGCCCGGCGTCCGGCGACATGTTCGGCGTGATGGCCGACCAGCAGGAACGACAGGACGGTCGTGGCCTCCCAGAAGGTGAACAGCAGCAACATATTGTCGCTGGTGACCAGGCCGAACATCGCCCCGGCGAAGGCGACCAGATAGCCCGCGAAGATGCCGAGGCGCTGCCGGTCGTGATCGTCGAAATAGCGGGCGCAGTAGGCCAGGATCAGCGCGCCGATGCCGAGGACCAGCGCGGCCAGGATCGAGGAGAGGGCGTCGAAGCGCAGCTGGAGATTCATGTGGATGCCGGGCGCCCACCGGATATCGATCGCCTGCCCGCTGTTCCAGTTGGCGGTCACCCAGCCGAATCCGGCCAGCGGGACCAGGGCCAGCAGATAGAACGCCCGCCTGCCCAGCGACCGCACACACGGCGGCGCGAGCAGTGCGGCGGCGGCATGCGCGAGCAGGATAGCGAGCAAACGTCACTCCGTCGGGTCGGCGGGGTGGTGCGGAGCCGATCTTACTTGTCGCATGCCCGATTCGACCGCCGCGCGGCTATGGGCTGGGCCATGTTCGGCGCGCTCGGCTATATGTGCGCAATCATCGTTCGGCCGCGGCGTCGCTCGGCCGCCGAACCACCGGCTTGCGCCAGCGTCGCAGCGCGATCAGGCCGAATACGCAGCCGATCGAGATCGCCAGCGCGGTCCAGTACGGGCTGGCGGTATTCGGGGTGGGCGTCGGGCAGTAATACCAGTGCCCATCCTCGATCGACACCGTGCCGCGTTCGCTGTAGCCGGAGTGATCGCGCAGCGAGGCGACCACCGACGGCACGAATACGATGCCCATACCCAGCACGCGGGTCGGGTTGTAGCGGGGCGCGGCCGCGCTGAAGCAGTAGCCGCCGATGACCGCGAGCACCACGCTGAACAGCGCCGCCCGCAGAGGTGAGCCGCCGGCCGCCGAGGTCAGCGCGCCGAACAGGGCCAGCAGCACGAGGACCAGCAGTGCGGCCATCGGGGCCGCGCGCCGAAAACCCAGTACGATCCCGCCGCCGATCGCCGCGATCAGGGGCAGTGCGGCCCATGCCGGTACCTGCGCGGGAATGGTCGACGAACCGACCGCCGACAGTGCGATGGCCAGCAGCACCAGCGTGCCGTCGCGGCGCGGCAGCAGCATGGCCGAGATCAGCCCGGCCACAATGGTCGCCGCCACGGCCACGCCGATGGCGGCGGCATTGTCGGCATGGCGGGCCAGCCATTCGGTGCCGAACAGCGTCACACCGATGAACAGCGCCCCGGCCACGATCGGCGCCATCGGCAGTTCGACCGCGCGTCGTTCGATACCGGTCCGGTTGCGGTTGGCGACAGTGCCCAGCGCGATGGCGATCAGGGTCGCGACGATCAGCCACAGCGGCGGATTGTCCCCGGCCGGGCTGTACATCGGGGCGCCCGCGGGGGTCCGGCGCGCCTCGCCGTGCGGAACCCGAAGCGCCACACCCATCGCGACGCTGGTGAGCGCGCCGAGCGTCCAGCCGAAGACCTGTGGTCGCGCGTGCATGACCGCGGCGGCTAGCGCGCCCAGCATGATTCCGGCGGCGATGGCGTCGACGAAATTCACCGTGGACAGTGAGGTCGCCGGGCCCGAATGCGAGGTGGCGACATGGTTGACGCACATGATCGCGATACCGCACAGCGCCGCGCCCCAGGCGGCCAGCCCATGGTTGACCGTGGTCGCGAATACGGCCACGACCAGGGCGATGATTACGCCCGCGGCAATCGAGCGAGGCAGGCTGACGGCCAGCAGATCCAGTTGCAGCGCCGAGGTTTCCGAGGACCAGGCAAAGTTGATCGGCAGCATGAGTGACATCCCCGCAACCAAGGTGCCAAGGAATGCCGTACCCGTCTCGTATGCTCCGCGACCGCTTCGCACCAGGCCAAATTACCTGTGAAACCGATCACGCCCGGACTCGACGTGCCGGTTACTGGATATTTGCCCGATTTTCCGCGTACTGCCGCAGCGACTCGACCTGATCGGCCTGCAGCGACGGCCGCACGGTCGCGCGGGCCGCGACGACGTCCGCGCCGGAGATATCGGCGGCGTCCACATCACGTCGCATGGCGGCCAGGGCCGCCTCGCGCAGCAGGGCCGCGCAGTCGGCGGCCGAATAGCCGTCGAGGTCGGTGGCCAGCGCCGTCAGGTCGACGTCATCGGCGAGCGGGACCGAGCGGGCCGCGGTGCGCAGGATCTCGGTGCGCGCGGCCGCGTCCGGGGGCGGGACGAAGACCAGGCGTTCCAGACGGCCGGGCCGAGTCAGCGCCGGATCGATGAGTTCGGGACGGTTGGTGGCGCCGACCACGACCACTTCGCGCAGCGGTTCGACCCCGTCCAGTTCGGTGAGCAGGGCGGCCACCACCCGATCGCCGACGCCGGAATCGGTGCTCTGCCCGCGGCGCGGCGCGAGGGCGTCGATCTCGTCGAGGAAGATCAGCGATGGCGCGGAATCGCGTGCGCGCTGGAACAATTCGCGTACGGCGCGTTCGGAGGAACCCACCCATTTGTCCATCAGCTCGGCGCCCTTCACCGCGTGCACGCTCAGCTGTCCGGTACCGGCCAGCGCGCGCACCAGGAAGGTCTTACCGCAGCCGGGCGGACCGTAGAGCAGTACGCCGCGCGGCGGATCGATACCGAGGCGGGCGAAGGAATCCGGATGGCGCAGCGGCCACAGCACCGCCTCGGTGAGCGCCTGTTTGGTCTCGACCATATCGCCGACGTCGTCGAGGCTGAGGCTGCCGATCGCCAATTCCTCTGTGCCCGAGCGCGACAGCGGCCGGATGACGGCCAGCGCCCCGACCAGATCCGCCTGGGTGAGCACCGGATCGCTGTGCTCGCGGCTGGCCCGCGAGGCCGCGCGCAACGCCGCCTCCCGACACAGGGCGGCCAGGTCGGAGACCACGAAACCCGGTGTGCGCGCGGCGATCTCCAACAGTTCCAGCTGTTCGGTGGGCACCTTGCGCAGTAGTTGTTCGAGCAGATCCTTGCGGACGGCCGCGGTGGGCAGGGTGAGCGCCACCTCGCGATCGCACAGATCCGGTGCGCGCAAACGACTATCGATGCCCGCCGGATGAGAGGTGGTGGCCAGGAACGCGACTCCGGGCGTGGCCACGGCCGCGCGCAGCTGGTCGAGAATGAGGGTGGCCACCGGTTCCGGCTCGGCGGGCAGTAATGCATCGATATCGGTGATCAGCAGCACTCCACCGGGGCCGGAACAGATTTCGCCGACCGCGAGGCCGACCTCGCGCAGCCGGGTGCCGCTCTCGGTCGCGCCCACCGTCGGCCCGTCGAGTTCGACGATGCGGCGCGGGGTGGCCACCGCCCGCGCCAGCGTGGCCTTACCCGCACCGGCCGGGCCGGTGACCAGGACGCCCAGATGCGGTGGGGCGCCGAGGGTTTTGAGCAATTCGGGTTCGTCGAGGGCGAGGCTGAGCCATTCCGACAGCTTGCCCGCCTGCGGGCGGACCCCGGCGAGATCGGCCACCGCCACCGCCGACGGGCGCTCCCGCACCCGCATGCGCGTGCCGGGCAGTCCGGTCTGGGTCTCGTGTCCCGCGCCGGGATCGTGGGAGGCGTCGACGGTGGGAACCCCCGCGCCCCAGACCACCGCGCTGTTGGGCTGCACGCTGACCGGACCCCGCACGGGATCGGTGGCGGTGACGGTCAGCAATTCGGAGGTCCACGCGATGCCGAAGGCCCGCGACAGCGCCTGCGAGGCGGCCGCGGTGCTGGTGCCCGGGCCGAGATCGCGCGGCAGCAGCGACACCGCGTCCCCGACCGTGACCACCTTGCCCAGCAGCGCCTGCCGCAGCGTCTGTTCCGGAATCGACCGCATCGCCTGCACCGATCCGGTGACCGACAACTGCCGCGCCCCGAACACGGTCGCGGGCGCGACCACCACGGTCGCGTCCTCCTTGATCCCCGCGTTCGACAGTGTCACATCATCGAGCAGCGCCACCCCGGTCGGCGTCCCCGCGGGCGCGACCCCCGCCACCGCGGCCGTCCGCCGCGACCCGATCAACGCGATCCCGTCCCACTCCCGCAACCCCAACGCCGCCAACGCCTCCGGATGCATCCGCACCACCCCCCGCCGCGCGTCGGCAGCGGACGGGTTCAACCGGGCAGTCAAAGACAGTTGCGACACGCAGCAATAGTATTGGCGCTGCCTCCGGCAGCACGGGTTCGTGGCGCCCTGAGCCGCGCCACGAACCTCTCAGGTCAGCGCTGGCGCTGACCCGGACGGCGCAGGCGCAGGCGGGCCGAGGACACCGAGACGCGCAGGGCTGGGCGGCGGCGCGCGGCGCGGCGCTGGGCGCGGCGTTCGGCCGGTTTGTGGTGCCAGACCTCGGGACGGGCCGCGACCCAGCGCTGCGAGCGCCAGGCGAACGGGATGTGCACGAGGTACAGGCCCACCAGAACCATCAGCAGGATGAGCGGATAGGTGACCAGGGCCGCGGCGGCCAGGGCCACCAGCACCAGCAGCATGGCCGCGGCCTGCGGGGCCACCGACACCGATTTCATCGCCAGCGTCGGAATCGTGCTGACGGCCAGCAGCGCGGCGAAGACCGTCCAGACCGCGACGACCGGGAAGTCGTTCCACCACCCGGCGTGGAACTGCTCGTGCAGCGCGACCGGCAGCAGCGCGATCAACGCCGCCGCGGGTGCGGGCACGCCGACGAAATACTCACGCTGCCAATCGGGACGGGTGTCGTCGTCCATCAGCGTGTTGAAGCGGGCCAGCCGCAGCACCAGGCTCACGGTGTAGATCAGCGCGATGATCCAGCCCGCGCTCTCCTCGCGCAGAAATCCGATGTAGAGCACGAGCGCGGGCGCTACGCCGAAGGAGATGGCATCGGACAGCGAATCCAGCTCCGCGCCGATCTTGGTGGTGGCGGACAGCATTCGCGCCAGCCGACCGTCGAGGGTGTCGAGTACGGCCGCCGCGCCGATCATGGCCAGCGCCGTATCGAGGGAATTGTCGAGGGTGAACTTGACCGCCGACAGTCCCGCGCACAGCGCGAGGATCGTCACCACGCTGGGCAGCAGGCGGACCGTCCGGCGTCGATGGCCCTTGCCGACCACGGTTTCTTCGATCATGACAGCTCGGCCAGCACCGTCTCCCCGCCGATCGTGCGCTGCCCGGGCTCGACCAGCAGCCGGGTTCCGGCGGGGAAGTAGGTGTCGACCCGGGAGCCGAAGCGGATCAGTCCGTAGGTGTCGCCGATGATCAGGCCGTCGCCGACAGTGACATCGCAGACGATTCGGCGCGCCAGCAGTCCGGCGATCTGCACGACCGTGATCAGCTCTCCGGACGCGGTCTCGAGCACCATCGAATTGCGCTCGTTGACCGCACTGGCCTCGGGCAGATCCGCGGAGCGGAATTGTCCACGCCGATAGGCGATATCGCGCACGGTGCCCGAAACCGGTGTGCGCTGCACATGCACGTCGAGCACCGACAGGAAGATGCTGACCCGAGGCAGTTCCTCGGTGCCCAGATTCAATTCGGCCGGGGGAGCTGCCTTGTCGACCAGTGCGATCTGCCCGTCGGCCGGTGCCACCACCACGCCGGAACGGTTCGGCGGCACCCGATTCGGATGCCGGAAGAACGCCGCCGTCGCCGCCGCGGCCGTCAGGCCCGCACGCCGCACCCAGGTCCGCTTGCGGCCCACCAGCGCCACGGCCAGCGGCGCCGCCACGAACGGCAGGCCGGCGGGATGCAGCGGCGGAATCGCGTCGCGGACCAGGTCGGCGACATGGCCGAGCCCGGTGCGTTCGGGCGTGCCGGGCGGTGTGGGACGACGGGCCACAGGCTCCTCTTTCGTGCGCGGGTGTCTACGCGGTTGTCGAGACCGCGCTCACACCTTACGGGACGCGCACCATCGGAGGGTGTGACGAGCGGCCCGCACACCCTCCGACGAGGTACTCAGCCGACTTTGCGGCGACCGGTGACCAGACCCACCAGGAACAGCAGGATCACCGCACCACCCAGACAGGTCAGGAAGCTGAAGATGAGCCCGCCGCCCTCGACGTCCACGCCGAGCAGCTTCAGCAGGAAACCTCCCAGCAAACCGCCGATCACGCCGACGACAATGTTGAGGAAGATGCCCTGCTGGGCATCGGTTCCCATGATCTTGCTGCCGATCCATCCGGCCAATCCGCCGATGATGATCCAGCCGATAATCCCGAGACCGAGCATTGTGTCCTCGAATCACTCGTTGGAACAGTGGTTGTCACCGGCCGCTCGAGGGTTCGGGCAACCGGTATGCGAACTGGCAATACCCGAAACCATTGTGACCATACCCATCCCGTTATCCCTTGTTCCGAGCTAATATGAGGGGGCCTCATGTCTACGGCATCGTAGGGAGTCAGTGAGGACCCGATGGAGGAAGAGTTCGACGCGCGGGCGTAGCCGGAAACGTCGCAGCAAACGCCCTGCCGGATGGTACCTAGGAGAAGTACGATGGCTGCTCGACTCGCCCAGGTCACAGGGGTGGAATACACGGCGATGCTCGGGCTCGGGGTGTACCGCCCGGCCCGTGTGGTCACCAATGACGAGGTTTCCGGTCCGATCGATTCCAGCGACGAGTGGATACGCACCCGCTCGGGCATTCGGACCCGACGATTCGCCTCCGATTCCGAAACCATCGTCGCCATGAGCGCGGCGGCCGGGCGCGATGCCCTGGACGCGGCCGGCGTCACCCCCGATCAGATCGGCTGCGTCATCGTGGCCACCTCGACCTGGCTGCTGCTCACCCCCGCGGCCGCACCGCAGGTCGCCACCGAATTGGGGATGAACCATCCCGCGGCCTTCGACATCTCGGCCGGCTGTGCGGGTTTCTGCCACGCGGTCGGGCTGGCGTCGGATCTGGTCAAAGGCGGTACCGCGACGCATGTCCTGGTGATCGGCGTCGAACGCCTCACCGACACCTTCGATCCCGCCGATCGCTCCACCGCGTTCCTGTTCGCCGACGGCGCGGGCGCGGTCGTGATCGGCCCCTCCGACGAGCCCGGCATCGGGCCGACGGTCTGGGGTTCGGATGGTGAACAGCATCACGCGATCCGGCAGGACAAGGACTGGATGCAGTTCTTCGGCGAGGTCGACGAGCTTGGTGGCGACGCGGTCCGGCCGTATCTGGCGATGGAGGGCACGGCCGTATTCCGCTGGGCCGCACATTCGTTGAAGAAGGTGTGCCTCGACGCCATCGATCGTGCCGGACTCACCTCCGCCGAGATCGACGCGTTCGTACCGCATCAGGCCAACGGCCGCATCATCGACATCATGGCCCGCGAACTGAAACTCGCCGAGGACTGCGCGCTGGCCACCGATATCGAGGAGACGGGCAATACCTCCGCGGCCTCGATCCCCCTGGCCATGGAGGCCTTACTCCGCAAGGGCGATACCAAGCCCGGCGCCGCCGCACTGCTCGTCGCGTTCGGCGCCGGACTGTCCTATGCCGCCCAGGTGGTCACCCTGCCCAACTGGACCTAACTCAGACTCCAGGTCACCGTCACCGCGAACGACACCGTCTGCATACCCGGCTCGAGCGGCACATCCGACATCGGCGCCTGGTTGTAGCGCGGGCCGGGCGGCGGCGTTGTGCCACTGGATGATTCGCTGACGGTCTTCACATCGCGCAGCTTCAATCCAGCGAGCACCGCGTACTGCTCGGCTCGTGCCTTGGCATCGGCGAAGGCACGGGCTCGGGCGTCGGAAAGCAGTTTCGAATTGTCGTCGAGCGCGAAAGACACACCCTGGACCCGGGTTTCGTTACCGCCCGCCTGCACCGCGGCCGCCAGAATGGCCGAGGCCTTCGGCAGATCCCGCACCACGACATGCAGCGAATTCGTCGCGTTGTAACCGGTCACCGCATGATCCGGACCGTACTGCGGCTGCACCGACACATCGGCGGTCTGAATATCCTCGCGCTTGGCCCCGGCCCCGACGACGGCATCGGTAACCGCCTTGGCGCGCGAATTGGCGGTATCCACCGCGGTCGACACATCACCCGCCGTCACCGCGACGCCGAGATCGGCATTCAAGATATCCGGCGCCCCCCGCACCTGCCCGTTCCCGACCACGGTGACCTCACGTCCCGACCCGGAACCGGAATCCGAACTCCCGCATCCGCTCAACAGGACGGCAGTCCCAGCCAGAGCTGCGGCAATACCTGTGATTCGTCGCATGCCTCAACCTAGGCGCGGCCACCGGCGCGGGGCCAGCCCGCCACGCCGGAATCAGGACTCGGCGGCGGCCTTGATCTTGGTCAGGGTGGCGTTCATGCCGTCGATCAAATTCTGTTCGAAGACCTGCTCGCCGCCCAGGACGGCATCGATCAGCATGCGCACCGGTTTGCGGACGCCGTTGGGTATGTCGCGGCGTTCGGTCACCCGGGTGCCGGTGGGGGTCGGTTCGAGGGTGTAGCTCCAGATCGTGCTGTTCTCGATCATTCGGAAGGCGAAGGCCTGCCCGGGTTCGAAGCGCACGATGCGTGAGGTGGTCGGGTAGTACTTGCCGCCGTCGCGGTTGAGATTGATCGTCCAGGTGCCCGCGCGCGGCTTGCCCAGCGGAATCATGCGGACGGTGTTCGGGCTGAACTCCGGCATCCGCTTCAGATCCGACAGCACCGCCCACACCCGCTCCGGCGGCGCGGCGATCTCGATGGTGGCTTCCAAGGGTTGCGGCAACGCTGCCTCCGGGAGATGTGACGGTCGGTATCAGAAATCCTAACGGTCGCCACGCCGCGCAGATGCTGTGACTCAGATCTCAGTCGAGTGAAAATCATCAAGATCACATTTCGGTGTGATCAGCACCGGTAGCTGTAATGCCCGGCGCAGAATCGGTGATAAATCATGCAGATTTGGTTGTTGGAGTCCACTGCGAGGTGATCGGTCGTGAACATACGCTCACTCCTGCACCGTCGGCACGCGGAATCGGTTCCCCTGCTGCCGGTCGCGGCGGACAACGATCGGGACGAACGGCTCGAACGCCTGCTCACTCCGGGCGAGCTCGAGCTGCTGGAGCGGCATCGACTCTGAATGGGCTTGCGTGGGCGACCATACTTTTCATGTGAGTTCACCAGCTGTCGCCAAACCGGCAATTCTGAGCGTCGACGACGATCCGGGTGTCTCCCGCGCCGTGGTCCGCGACCTGCGCCGTCGGTACGGCGCGGAGTACCGGATCCTGCGCGCGGAATCGGGCGCCTCGGCGCTCGAGGCGCTGCGCGAGATGAAACTGCGTGGTCAGCCGGTCGCCGTGCTTATCGCCGACTACCGCATGCCGGGTATGGACGGCATCGAATTCCTCGAACAGGCAATGGATCTGCATCCCTACGCCCGTAGGGTGCTGCTGACCGCCTACGCCGACACCAACGCCGCCATCGAGGCGATCAATGTCGTGGATCTGGACCACTACCTGCTCAAGCCGTGGGATCCGCCGGAGGAGAAGCTGTATCCGGTCATCGACGCGCTGCTCGAGGCCTGGCGCGGCGACGAGCACCGCCCGGTGCACGAAACCAAGGTGATCGGTCACCGCTGGTCGGCCCGCTGTTCGCAGGTGCGCGAATTCCTGGCCCGCAACCAGCTGCCCTATCGCTGGTATCTGGCCGACGAGCCCGAGGGCGCGCGGCTGCTGGAGGCGGCCGGGGCCAGCGAGGACCAGTGCCCGGTCGTCATCGATCCGGCCGGACAGACACTCATCACCCCCACCGACAGCGAGTTGGCGGGCAGCGTGGGCCTCAATACCGATCCCACCGGCGATTTCTACGATCTGATCGTGGTGGGTGGCGGCCCGGCCGGTCTGGGCGCGGCGGTCTACGGCGCGTCGGAGGGGCTGCGCACGGTGCTCGTGGAGCGGACCGCGACCGGCGGTCAGGCCGGGCAGAGTTCGCGCATCGAGAACTACCTCGGCTTTCCCGACGGACTGTCGGGCGCGCAGCTGGCCGATCGGGCCCGGCGTCAGGCCGTGAAGTTCGGCGCGGAGTTGATCACCGCGCGCGAGGTGACCGGACTGGAGGTGTGCGGTTCGGCGCGGGTCGTGCGCTTCGACGACGGCAGCGAGGTCTCGGCCCATTCGGTGCTCATCGCCACCGGCGTGAACTACCGCCACCACCCGGCCCCGGGCGTGGACGATTTCACCGGCCGCGGCGTCTACTACGGCTCGGCCATGACCGAGGCCGCCGACTGCGCCGATCGCGAGGTCTACATCGTGGGCGGCGCGAATTCGGCGGGTCAGGCCGCGGTGTTCCTGTCTCGCAACGCCAGGAACGTCCACATCCTGGTGCGCGCGGATTCGCTGGATAAATCCATGTCGCACTACCTGATTCAGCAGATCGAGCAGATCCCGAACATCAAGGTGCACACGTGCACCGAGGTGATCGCCGCCGACGGCGCCGACCATCTGGAGCGGATCGTGCTCCGCAACAACGCCACCGGCGCGGAAGAAAAGGTCGACGCCGAGCGTTTGTTCCTGTTCATCGGGGCCGCACCGGAAACCCAGTGGCTCGACGGTCTGGTCCGTCGCGACGACGCGGGCTACGTGCTGGCCGGTCCCGATCTGATGGTCGACGGAAACCGCCCCGCCGGGTGGGAGCTGCCGCGGCCGCCCGGTCACCTGGAGACCAGCATTCCGGGCGTCTTCGTGGCGGGCGATGTGCGCTCGGAGTCGGCGAAACGAGTCGCGTCCGCCGTGGGCGAGGGCGCGATGGCGGTCATGCTCGTCCACCGATACCTCGCCAAGCAGTAGGAGGAACGCTCGATGGGCACCCGATTGATCTGTGATCCCGACGAACTGCGCACGCTGTTCCTGTTCGAGAAGCTCGACGACGAACAGCTGGCCTGGCTGTGCCGCGACGGCCGGGTCGAGGAGTTCGAGCCGGGACTCGTCTTCCGCGAGGGCGATCCGGCCACCTGCTTCTATGTGCTGATGGAGGGCGAGGTCGTATTGACCAAGCTGTCCGGCGGCGAGGAGATCGAACTGGTCCGCACCCGCCACCACGGCTCCTACGCGGGTGCGTGGTCGGCCTATATGGGCGACCGGGCGGATCAGAACTACAACGGTTCGTTCTACGTGACCGAGCCGTCGAAGTTCTTCGTCCTCGACGCCGGAACCTTCTCGCGCATGGTCCAGGAATGGTTCCCGATGGCACTGCACCTGCTGGAGGGCGTGTTCTTCGGCAACCGCAACACCAACGAGATCATCGGCCAGCGCGAGCGACTGCTGGCGCTGGGTTCGCTGTCGGCGGGCCTGACCCACGAACTGAACAACCCCGCGGCCGCCGCGGTCCGGGCCACCTCGTCGCTGCGTGAGCGCGTCGCCGGGATGCGGCACAAGCTGAAGATGATCGCGCACGGCAAATTCGATCCGGCCTCGCTCGAGGCGCTGGTGCAGTTGCAGGAGGAGGCGGCCACCCAGGTCGCCAAGGCTCCGACGCTGACCCCGATGGAGGCCGCCGACCGCGAGGACGAACTCGGCGACTGGCTGTCCGAACACGGCATCGCCAACGGCTGGGATATCGCACCCACCTTCGTCCAGGCCGGATTCGACATCGACTGGCTGGAGCGGGTCGCCGCGACGCTCGAGGGTTGTGACACCGGCGTATTCGAGGGCGCGATCCGCTGGCTCAACTACACGGTCGAGACCGAACTGCTGATGAACGAGATCACCGATTCGACCACGCGGATCTCCTCGTTGGTCAATGCCGCCAAACAGTATTCGCAGATGGACCGGGCCCCGTTCCAGGTGGTCGATATCCACGAACTGCTCGACAGCACGCTGGTGATGCTGGCCCGCAAGATCGGCGACGGCATCAAGGTGGTCAAGGAGTACGACCGCACGTTGCCGCAGGTGCCCTGCTATGCCGCGGAACTGAATCAGGTGTGGACCAATCTGATCGACAACGCGGTGGCGGCGATGGTCGGTCAGGGCACGCTGACCGTCCGTACTTATCACGAAAACGACTGCGTAGCAGTGGAAATCGGCGACAGTGGGCCCGGGGTCCCCGCCGATCTGCGGCATCGGATCTTCGAGCCGTTCTTCACCACCAAGCCGGTCGGCGAGGGAACCGGTCTGGGACTGGATATTTCGTTCCGCATCGTGGTCAACAAGCATGGTGGCGACATCCGGGTGGAATCGGTGCCGGGCGATACCCGGTTCATCGTGCGGCTTCCGCTGGATCCGCAGGGCCGTGCCGTGGAAACCGAAGCCGCGCAACCGAATACCGGAGGTATGTGATGTCACAGGCCATCGAGGGTATCGATCCGGCCGTTCCGCCGAGTGGGCCGGGTTGTACAGAATGCGAAGCGGCACAGGGCTGGTGGGTGCATTTACGGCGCTGCGCCCAATGCGGTCACGTGGGCTGCTGCGACAGTTCGCCCGCGCAGCACGCTTCGCGGCATTTCGCCGATACCGGGCATCCGTTCATGCAGAGTTACGAGCCGGGCGAGGAGTGGTTCTGGGACTTCCGCACCGAGGAGATGTTCTCCGACGGCCCGGAATTGGCTCCGCCGCACCATCATCCGGTCGATCAGACGACGCCCGGGCCGCGCGAGCGGGTGCCCGCGGACTGGCGCGAACACATCCACTGAGACCGGGTCTGCTGCACGAACGGGGCGTCGTCGACGGAACGTGCAGCAGACTGCCAGTACCGGAACGTCTGCCAGGACGCGTTCCCGGTAGGCGGTTGCCGTCGTGGGTGGCTCAATACTGACGACGGCAACGCGCCCGATCTGAACCATACGGCGGCTCCAAACAGCACAATGGGCTGTGAGTGCACGCTCGTCGACTCACGGTGCACAGGAACCGACTTGGTGCGGAGACCCGAGATGGCGACCGTTCTGAATTCCGACCTGATGGATCCTCGCGATCGAGCCGAGGCGATATCCACCGCGGTGCAGGAGGCTGCGGGGCCCTCGTATTTCGCGCCGGCGACCCCGGGCGGGCAGATCCGTGCCCGCTTCGAGATGTGGCGTCTGGGGTCGATCGAGCTGCGCAGGGCGTTGATGTCCGGATTCACCGTGGTGCGCACCGCCAAACAGATCCGGCAGTCCCCGGCGGGCATGATGTCGTTCAATGTGCAGCATCTGACCTCCTCGCGCGTGGTCCACGCCGGTACCAGGGCCGAGTACGGTCCCGAGCAGATGTTCGGCATCGATTTCGATCTGCCCTACGAAGTGGAGTGGAGCGGTGGGCGCGTGAGCACCCTGCTGGTTCCGCTCGACGGGCTGGGTGTTCCGGTCGATACGGTGCATTCCGCCCTGCGGTCGCCGCGGCGCAGCCCGCTCTACGGCTTGCTCGTCGACCACCTCGAGGCGATGGTCCGATCCGCCGACGCACTCGAGGCCGATCCGGCCGCCGGTCAATTGGGCGAGGCCTGCGTGGATCTGGTGCGCGCCTTCCTGCTCTCCGCGGTCACCCCGAACGCGGCGGACGGTACGGCATTGCCGGAGGATGTGCTGCTCAGCCGGATTCGCGACCACGTGGACCGGCATCTGGCCGATCCAGAACTCGGACCGTCCGCCCTCGCGCAGGCCCACAACATCTCGGTGCGCTATCTCTACAAACTGTGCAACAGCGCCGGACTGAGCCTGGAGCAGTGGATCATCGGGCAGCGGCTGGAACATGCTCGCGCCGAACTCGAACATCGCGATGCCCGGCATCGGTCGATCGCGGCGATCGCCTATGCCAGCGGTTTTCGCGATCCCTCCCATTTCGCGCGCCGATTCCGCAATGCCTTCGGCGCGACGCCGAGCGAGTGGCGCCGGGAGAACGGATGCTGACGCGGGAATCGTATGTGTTCTTCGAACATCCCGAGGCGGACCGCAATCACAGCGAGGCGTGGAGCTTCGGCAGGGTCACGCTGCTGCGTTCGCAGGCGTCGAATCTGCGCGTGGTGCGGACGGCTCGACACGTCGACACCGATCCCGCGCCGATTCTGGCGCTCACCCTGCATCAGCGCGGCAACGGGCATTACGAGCAGTACGGCAGCCGCATCGTGGGCACTCCCGACCGGGTCGTGCCACTGGATCTCAACACCCCCTACCGCATCCGATGGGGTGGTGAGTGCCATGCGCTGACGCTGCAGCTACGGCTGGAGTCGCTGTGCCTGTCGGCGGAGACGATTCGCCTGGCCGCGCCCTGCCTGCCGATCAGCCCCATACATCCGCTGGTAATGAAACACCTTGTCGCACTGTCGAAGTCGATCGACGAAACGACGTCCATCCCGGCCCGGGCAGCGCTCGGTGACGCCTCGACCGAGCTGGTGCGCGCACTGCTGCTGTCGGCCGCGCAGACCGGCGCCGATGCCGCGGCGCTGCCCGATGCCGTACTGCTGACCCAGGTCCGGCGTTATGTTTTGGAACATCTGACCGATCCGGAACTGAGCCCCGAGCGCATCGCCCGGGCCCAGCACATCTCGCTGCGCTCGCTGTACAAGGCATGGGGCCGTGGCGAACTCAGCCTCGAACAGTGGATCATCGGGCAGCGGCTGGAACGGGCCCGTGGCGAGCTGGCGCATCCGGAGATCGGCAATCGGTCGATCGCGACAATCGCCCGCATCTGCGGATTCCGCGATCCCTCGCATTTCACCCGGCGCTTCCGCGCGGCCTACGGCATGTCGCCCAGTGAATGGCGCCGGGCCGTCCTCGATCAGCCGTCGCCGTGATTTTCGGACGGTCGATCGGGTTTGCAACCTCGCCCCGGCCCGGTACGCTGCGACGCGCGCCGGACAGGCCCGGCGCCGGTGAGACCATCGGGGAATCGACGGTGATGAAACGACTTTCGCTGGCCGCTGCCGTGCTGGGCGCCCTGGTCCTGGGGCTGACCGCATGCGGTGGGAACGACTCATCCGGTCACGACGGCGGGGCGCATCAGGCCACCACGACCGCCGCGCCGACGACCGCCGCGCCCACCACCTCGTTCGCGGTGGTGGAACCGCCGCGCGAGGCGCCGAATCCGGGCGCCGCGCAGAATTCCGCGCTCGGACCCGCGTCGAGCACGACCTGCTCGACCTTCAAAACCCTCGGCGCCGACGGTGAGAAGACGCTGATCGAGAAGGTGCTGGCGGAGAATCCGGGTTCGAAACTGGACGGCAATCCCAATCTCGCCCTCGGTACCGCGAAGCTGGTGTGCCTGGCCTCCAGTCAGGCCGACAAGCCGGTCGCCGTCGCCATCGGTATCGCCTAGCGGTAGCCTCCGCCTCGTGGACGAGGCGGGACTGGCCGAATTCGAGGCCCGGCGACCTCGGTTGTTCGCGCTGGCCTATCGCATGCTCGGGGCAGCCGGTGAGGCCGAGGATGTCGTACAGGAGGCGTATCTGCGCTGGGACGGCGTCGACCGCGCCGAAATCCGTTCCGCCGAGGCGTGGTTGACCACGGTCGTGGTGAATCTGTGCCGGAGCTGGCTCGACTCCGCGCGCGCCCGCCGCGAGACCTACACCGGACCGTGGCTGCCCGAACCCGTGCCGACCGGTCGCGGCGAACTCGGCCCGCTCGAGACGGCCGAACAGCGCGAACTGGTCTCGCTGGCGATGCTCACGCTGCTGGAGCGGCTGTCGCCGATCGAGCGCGCGGTCTTCGTGCTGCGCGAGGCGTTCGGCTATCCGCACGCCGAGATCGCCGAACTGCTGGAGCTGACCGAGGCCAACTGTCAGCAGCTCTATCATCGTGCGCGCCAACGGATCCGGGTCGATCGCGCCCGCTTCGAAACGCCGCCGGAACGGGCCAGGGAACTGTTCGAACGATTCCTGATCGCCGCCCGCACGGGCGATGTGGCCGCGCTGGAACGCATGTTCGCCGCCGATATCGTCGCCACGGCCGACGGCGGCGGCAAGCTGAACGCCGCGCGGCGGCCCATTCTGGGGGCGCAGCGGGTGGCGACCTATGTGGCCTGGCTGTTCGACCGCGATGTGCCCGGGATCGAACTCGCCGTCGAGGAGATCAACGGCGCGCCCGCGTTGGTCGCGCGGGTGCAGGGCGAGGCCATACTGATCGCCTCGATCGATGCGACCGAGGCGGGCGTCGCGGCCGTCTGGGTGCTGGTCAATCCGGACAAGCTCGCCTACTTCCAGCGCGTCGACGCCCTGTGACCGAGGACACGGTCTTCTCCTGTCAGGGATGAGGTCGCCGTCCGGTCTGGATTGTGTCGGCCTCTTCGGAAGGAGTCACAATGAGCGGGCAACATCGAATCGTCGTACTGGGTGCGGGCTATGCGGGTCTGGCGGCGGCGCGCCGTTCGGCCAAGGCGCCGGGCGCGCGGGTCACCGTGGTCGACGCGCGTGCCGAATTCGTCGAGCGGGTGCGCTTGCACCAGGCCGCGGCCGGGCAGAGCGTGGCGCATCGCAATCTGCGGAAGATCCTGGAGCGCAGGGGTATTCGATTCGTTCAGGGTATGGCGGTCGGAATCGACACCGCCGGTCGGCAATTGGCGCTCGCGGACGGCGGAACCGTCGAATACGACACGTTGATCTACGCCCTCGGCAGCCGTGCCGATCTGGAGAGCGTCGCGGGTGTGCGGGATTACGCGCTGAGCGTGGCGACCGCCGACGATGTCGAGGCCATGCGCCCACTGCGCGGCCGGGTCCTGGTGGTCGGGGGCGGCGCGACCGGTATCGAGACGGCGGCCGAACTGGCCGAATCGCGACCGGATCTGTCGGTGGCCCTGGTGAGCTCGGAGGAACCGGGCGCGTGGCTGTCGGATCGGGCCCGCGGACATATCCGCGCCACCCTCGAGCGCCTCGGCGTCTCGGTGCGCGCCGGGGTGAAGGTGGTGGAGGTGCTCGCCGACGGGGTGCGCACTGCCGACGGTGAGACCCTGCCCGCCGAAAGCGTGCTGTGGACAACCGGATTCGCGGTGCCCGACCTGGCCGCTCGGGCCGGATTGGCGGTCGACGCGCGCGGCCGCCTGCTCGTCGACGAACAGCTGCGCACCTCCGATCCCGCCGTCTACGCGGCGGGCGACTGCGCGGTCGTGATCGGCCCCGACGGTCGTGAGCTGCGGATGGCCTGCGCCACGGCCATACCCGTTGCCTCGCGCGCCGCGGCGGTCGTCACCGCCCGGCTGCGCGCCACCGAACCTCCGGCGCCGCGCTTCCGCTACTACCTGCAGTGCATCAGCCTGGGCCGCCGCGATGCCGTCATCCAATTCCTGCGCGCCGACGACACACCCACCCCGCGTGCCCTCACCGGCAGGCCCGCGGCCTGGGTGAAAGAGGCCATCGTGCGGGGTGCGGCCCGGGTGGCTCGGCCCTGAGCTAACGCCGTCAACAATTCGTTGACTCGACGACGTTAGTCAACTTAAAGTTGACGCATGACGCAGAACATCCGCCTCGACGATCTGATCGAAGGCATAAAGCGGGCGCGCCCCGACGACGCGCTCGAGCAACTGTCCGACGCGGTCGTGGCCGCCGGACATCTCGGCGATGTGGCCGATCACCTCATCGGCCACTTCGTCGATCAGGCCCGGCGGTCCGGCGCCTCCTGGACCGATATCGGCCGCAGCATGGGCGTGACCAAACAGGCCGCGCAGAAGCGATTCGTCCCCAAAGCCGATGCGACACTGGACCCCAGCACCGGATTCGCCCGCTTCACCACGCGGGCCCGGGCGGTCGTGGTGGCTTCGCAGGAGGAGGCCCGCCGGGCGAGCAATGCCGAGATCCGGCCCGAGCATCTAGTGCTCGGCCTGCTCGCCGATCCGCAGAGCCTGGCCGCGCACGCGATCGTCGGTAACGGGGTGAGTCTGGACGCGGTCCGCCGCGTCGCCACCGCCGCCCTGCCGCCCGCGGCCGAGGATCTGCCTGCCCTGATCCCCTTCGACGCCAATTCCCGCAAGGCCCTGGAGCTGACCTTCCGCGAGGCTCTCCGCCTGGGCCACAACTACATCGGCACCGAGCACATCCTGCTGGCACTGCTCGAACAGGAGAACGGGACGGGGCTGCTGTCCGGCCTGGGGCTGGATCGCGATGCGGTGGAGGCGGATATCGTCGCCCTGCTCGCCCCGCTGGCGGCGGCGAACGCGCCGACTCCGCCGACTCCGCCGGATGCCCCCGCGCCGCCGACACCCCCTACTCCGCCCGCACCCCCTACTCCGCCCGCTCGATAACGCTCATTCGGGAATGCGGGCCACGGCGAACACCCGACGGAACGGCAACCAGGTCGTCCCGTCGGTCTGCTGGGGGTAGGCCGCCCGCAGGATCGGCGCCAGTTCGGCGGTGAACCGATCCCAGTCGGCATCGTCGAGCGCGTTTCGGACCGGCCGCAGCGCGGTGCCCGAAACCCACTTCAGAACCGGATCGTCACCGGTCAGACGCTGCAGATAGGTTGTCTCCCAGGCATCGACAGCGCATCCGGCCTCGGTGAGCACCGTCGCGTAGCCCGTCGGATCGAGGACATTGCGCGATTGCAGGACGCCGGTCGGCTCGAGCCGTTCCCGCCACTGATCCCGCGCGGCCAGTTCGCGAATGCTGTTGTGCGAGGGCGCGTCGAAATTGCCCGGCACCTGGATGGCCAGCCAGCCGCCCGCGGGCAGCGCCGCGGCCCATTCGGTGAGCAGGGCGGGGTGCCCGGTCACCCACTGCAGCACGGCATTGCAGATCACCACATCGGTATCCGGCTGGGGTCGCCAGTCGCGCACATCGAGTAGTTCGGCCGTCACGCCCCGGGCCCGGGCGGCGGCCACCATCGCGGGCGAGGAGTCCGAGGCCTCGACGATCGCGTCGGGCCATCGCTGCGACAGTGCGGTGGTCAAATGTCCCGGCCCGCAGCCGAGATCGACGACACGCCGAGGGTGCTCGGCGCGCACGCGTCCGAGCAACTCGAAAAAGGGGCGTGAACGGTGGTCGTCGAAGGCCAGGTACTGCTGGGGATCCCACATCAGAGGCTCCAGGGGTCGCGTCTACCAAACCGTACGTACGTACTGTATTTCCGAAATGCAGGATTGCACAAGCCTTGTCCGGATACGATGTTGCTATGGCGGATGATCGCGATTCCGACCTAATAGCAGGGGAATTACGCTCCGACCTGCTGCGGGCGCTTTCGTATGTACAGACCGAGACCGGTCCGGACGGTAGCTACATCGTCAACGGCGACTTGCCGCCCGATGTGGCGCCGCCCTTCATCCGTGCCATCATGCGCATCGAGGCCGAACTGCTGATCAACGATGCCGAGCAGGTCACCGTCGAGCGTGGTGAACCGCGCTCGCCCGAGGAACGCCGCACCGATGCCTTCCTGGCTCTCGCGCTGCGGGTGACCGACACCTGATCGTCGCTCCTCCCGACCTTGCACTCGATACCAGAGAGTGCTAAAAAGGGATCTGGCACTCCCGACCTGTGAGTGCCAGGTCGGGATGGTGAGAGCGGGATCCACGACACTCCTGCTCGTCCGTCGCGGGCACCGAGCCTGGCCAGATCGTGTCAATCCCCTGATCTGGAGGATCTCAACGCAATGGCCAAGACGATTGCGTACGACGAAGAGGCCCGTCGCGGCCTCGAGCGGGGCTTGAACAGCCTCGCCGACGCTGTCAAGGTGACGCTGGGCCCCAAGGGTCGCAACGTCGTTCTGGAGAAGAAGTGGGGCGCCCCCACGATCACCAACGATGGTGTGTCCATCGCCAAGGAGATCGAGCTCGAGGACCCCTACGAGAAGATCGGCGCCGAGCTGGTCAAGGAAGTCGCCAAGAAGACCGACGATGTCGCGGGCGACGGCACCACCACCGCCACCGTGCTCGCTCAGGCGCTGGTGCGCGAGGGCCTGCGCAACGTCGCGGCCGGTGCGAACCCGCTGGGTCTGAAGCGCGGCATCGAGAAGGCCGTCGAGGCCGTCACCAACCGCCTGCTCGACTCGGCCAAGGAGGTCGAGACCAAGGAGCAGATCGCCGCCACCGCCGCGATCTCCGCCGGCGACCAGTCCATCGGTGAGCTCATCGCCGAGGCCATGGACAAGGTCGGCAAGGAAGGTGTCATCACCGTCGAGGAGAGCAACACCTTCGGCCTCCAGCTGGAGCTGACCGAGGGTATGCGCTTCGACAAGGGCTACATCTCGGGCTACTTCGTCACCGACCCCGAGCGTCAGGAAGCGGTCCTCGAGGATCCGTACATCCTGCTGGTCGGCTCGAAGATCTCGACCGTCAAGGACCTGCTGCCGCTGCTGGAGAAGGTCATCCAGGCCGGCAAGCCGCTGCTGATCATCGCCGAGGACGTCGAGGGTGAGGCCCTGTCGACCCTGGTCGTGAACAAGATCCGCGGCACCTTCAAGTCCGTCGCCGTCAAGGCCCCGGGCTTCGGCGACCGCCGCAAGGCGCAGCTGGCCGACATCGCCATCCTGACCGGTGGCGAGGTCATCAGCGAAGAGGTCGGCCTCTCGCTGGAGACCGCGACCGTCGACCTGCTCGGCACCGCCCGCAAGGTCGTCATCACCAAGGACGAGACCACGATCGTCGACGGCGCCGGCGATGCCGACGCCATCCAGGGCCGGGTCGCGCAGATCCGCTCCGAGATCGAGAACTCGGACTCGGACTACGACCGCGAGAAGCTGCAGGAGCGCCTGGCCAAGCTGGCCGGCGGTGTTGCGGTGATCAAGGCCGGCGCCGCCACCGAGGTGGAGCTCAAGGAGCGCAAGCACCGCATCGAGGACGCGGTGCGCAACGCCAAGGCCGCTGTCGAAGAGGGCATCGTCCCCGGTGGTGGCGTGGCCCTGCTGCAGGCCGGCCCCGCGCTCGAGGATCTGAAGCTCGAGGGTGACGAGGCCACCGGCGCGAACATCGTCAAGGTCGCGCTGGCCGCCCCGCTGAAGCAGATCGCCTTCAACGCGGGCCTGGAGCCCGGCGTGGTGGCCGAGAAGGTCGCGGGCCTGCCCGCCGGCCAGGGCCTCAACGCCGACACCGGTGTCTACGAGGACCTGCTGGCCGCCGGCGTCGCCGACCCGGTCAAGGTCACCCGCTCGGCACTGCAGAACGCGGCCTCCATCGCGGCCCTGTTCCTCACCACCGAGGCCGTCGTGGCCGACAAGCCGGAGAAGGCCGCCGCCCCCGCGGGCGACCCGACCGGCGGCATGGGCGGCATGGACTTCTGAGTCCAGCCTCCCGGCAACCTGGTTAGTCCCGAAGGCCGGTCCACCCTCGAGGTGGGCCGGCCTTCGGCCTGTTCGGGCATAGGATGGGCGGGACCGCGCTCTGCCGGAGTGGGCGAGTATCGATCCCGAGTCGCTCGTCGTGACCGAGGAACAGTTCGACGAACTGCCCGAAGAGATCCAGAAGCGCATCGAGGTGCTCGATGGCATGGTCATCCTCCGCCGCAGCGGCAGCCCGGAGCAAACATTGTGGCCCGCATGCTGGCGAATGCGCTGGACTCCTCGGGCAGCCGGAAAGATGACCGGTAGTCCTTGTCGGTGCGCGTGATTACGCTGCGGCCCGTGACCGAAACGGTGGGGGAAGATCTTCCCGGCGCGATCGAGATCATCTCGGCCGCAGCAGAATTCGAATGGGACTGGACTCGCGAGCAGATTCCGCGGTTGGCGGAGCGGTTGGGGTGGCGCGAGCCCGAGCCGAAGGGGCCGCGCTACAGCTGGTTCTGGACCACGCTCGCGGTTCGCAATCCGGTGGCGCAGTATCAGGTTCTGATGGGCGATGACATCTTTCGCATCGTCGTCAACATCACCGACAAGGATCTGTCCGCCCGCGCCGATCGCAAAGATCGGCCGGTTGATCAGGCCGCCCTCGTGGAATTGACCGACCGCATGCGTACCGAGTGGGGCGAGCCGTCCCGGCGGGATCACGTCGACGCCTCGACCGTGTGGTGGGATCTGCCGGGCCTGACCTTCGGCCTCGCACCCGGCACCGGATCCATCGACCTGGTGCTGATGAAACCGGCACAGGCCCGGCAGCTGATCGGCATGGCCGTCACTCGCGCCGAGGCCGAGCGCAAGGACGCCGAACGGGCCGCGGCACTGACCGACTCGAATCTGCTCCTCGCCGTGATTCCGCTTCTGGCGCAGGCGGATCCGGGCGATTGGTCGCGGACCGCCGTGGCCCGGCTCCTCGACGCGACAGACTGGGACAGCCGAGAGGAGGACAGGTCGTCCCTCTCGGCGCGGTCACGGACCGACACCGTAGACGCGCGGTTCATCGCTTCGAGGACCGGCGACTACATCGACCGAGGGCGGTTCGGGCTCGGTGAATTCGAATCGCTGTGGACCACGCACCACTTCGCACCGGCCGTGCTCGACACGGTTCATGCGACCGCTCTCGCCGAATGCCGTCGCCAGCTCGGCACACCGACGCTGGTCGGTGGGCCCGGCGCGCTGGCGATCTGGCGGCGGCCCGACACCACCCTCACCCTCTCCCGTGACCTGCGGAATTCTTCGATCACAGTCCAGCTGACACCGACCGAACCCACCGAGCGCTATGTGCATTGGCAATGGGACTGCGATGACGACTGGCGTGCCGAGGAGCGGTGGCTGGTCTGTCCGGACGTCGAGAATCCGGTGTCGGGAGCCGCGCTGAAGCAGATGTGGGGGCATCCCGAACAGGGCGGGATGGGCGATTCGGTTCGTCTGGAACGTGATGTCGTCGAACTGTTCACCTCGCTCGGCGCCGATCTGCCGGTGCTGCATCCCTATGCCACGAAGGTCGTCTGGATCGTCCAGGGTCCTGCCGATGGCTTCGTTCAGGGCTACTTCTGTGCCGACGAGCGGATCTGTCGCGTGGAGTCGTGGGCTCGGGGTGAGCAGACTCGTTCCCAGGAGTTCCCGCTCGGATTCGACGGTGGTGCTCGGGCCGCCGCGATTGTGCTGGCCGCCCTCGGCGAGCCGCCCCTCGCCAATCGGCTCGAGGAACTGCGCTGCGAAGCGTGGGCCGAGCCGAAACCACAGCGGCTCTGGACAATTCGGTTCGGTATCTGATCGCGGGGGCATGGACATTTCCGGTGTGGTCCGGGATGATCGTCTGTTCGGCTTCAGTCGGAAGCCGTCGTTAGGGGAGAACAGATCATGTTTTCGATGGGCAGGATTGCCCTGGGGGTCGTCGCGTCCGCCGTCGCCGTCATCTCCGTCGCCGCGCCCGCGCAGGCCGATCGTGGGCCGGATGGTCACTACTACGGTGCGATCGCGATTTCGACCGACAATCCCGAGGACGCCACGGTCGGATACATCACCGCTCGGTATCCGAGTCAGGCCGCGGCGGATCGGGCCGCGCTGGAGGGGTGCGGATATTCCAATTGCTGGATCATCGTTCGGTACGTCGACGGATGTGGGGCGCTCGCCGAACGGGACGGCCGGTATCTCGGTGGCGTCGGGGCCACTCAGGCCGAGGCCGAACGAGCCGCAATTGCGGCATTCGGTCCGACGCCGCCACCGTCGTTGAGTTCGGAGCCCACTCCGGCTCGAGTGGTCGATTCTCAGTGCAACTGACGAAATGCCGGTTCGCCCTCGGGCGGGCCGGCATTTCCGCTATCCGGCGTAGCGGCCGTTTGGGCGCGTGACCAGGCGATTTGACATTGAAAGCGGTTGGCACGTAACTTATTCCAGGTCAGAGCGACACGGACACCGACCCGGGCCTGAGAGGCCAGGGAGAACGAGGTTGGACGAGGAGCGCCTGACGATCACACTGGCTCGACCGAGACCCCGATTTGGATCGGAGTGGAGGGCTGAGCTAAGCTTGAAAAGTTGCCTCACGATCGAGCGGGACAAGAGCCCGGGAGATT
>NZ_BDBS01000051.1 GCF_001613105.1 Nocardia pseudobrasiliensis NBRC 108224
CGCCGCGGGCGCGGGCGGCCTGGGCCCGGCTCGGCGAGTACACCTCGGGCTTGGGCAGGCGCAGCAGTCTGCTGAAGCGTCCGTCCTGTCCGGCGTGCAGCGCCGCGACGGCCTCCGGTTCGTGCCGCGCCGCGCTGGCGATGAGCCCGAACATGAACAGCGTGATCGCCAGCGACGAACCGCCCGCCGAAACCAGCGGCAGCTGCAGACCGGTCACCGGCAGCAGGCCCACCACATAGCCCATATTGATCAGCGCCTGTCCGGTCACCCAGACCGTGGCGGTCGCGGTCATCAGGCGCAGGAACGGATCCACCGACCGGCTCGCGATCCGCAGCCCGGTGTAGACGAACAGCGCGAAAAGCCCTAGTACCAGGGCACATCCGAGGAAGCCGAGTTCCTCGCCGATGATGGCGAAGATGAAGTCGTTGTGCGCGTTGGGCAGATAGCTCCACTTGGCCCGGCTCTGACCCAGCCCGCGTCCCCAGATCCCGCCGTCGGCGAGCGAGAACAGCGCCTGCCTGGCCTGATAGCCGATGCCCTGCGGATCCTCACTGGAATTGAGGAACGCCCGCATGCGATCCGAGCGGTATCCGGCGGTCAGCGCCAACACGCCCGCGGCCACGACGCCGGAGATTCCGATCGTCACGAACAGCCGCACCGGCAGTCCGCCGAACCACAGCAGCGCCGCCAGCACCAGACCCACCGCGATCGTGGTGGACAGATTGGGTTCCAGCACGATCAGCAGACACACCAGCAGACCCGCCGGAACCAGCGGCATGAGAATCTCCCTGTAGGAGGACTTCTCCGTACGCCGCGCCGCCAGCAGATGCGCACCCCACACGATCAGGGTGACCTTCACGATCTCCGACGGCTGGATCGAGACGAATCCCAGATCGAACCACCGCCGCGAACCCTGCACGCGCGAACCGATTCCGGGAATCAGCACCAGCACCAGCGCCAGCACCGAGATCGCGAACACCGGAAACGAGATCCGCCGCAGCATGCGCAGCGGAATCCGCAGCGCCACATAGAACAGCACCACGCCGAGCACCGCGAACGCCGCCTGCTGGATGAACAGCGCATACGCCGATTTGTCGGCCGTATACGCCTCGACGCTCGACGCCGAGAGCACCATCACCAGCCCGAGCGTGGTGAGCAGGGTGGCGATGGTGACCACCAGGTGGAAATCCGCGAACGGGCGCGCGAGCCAGGCACCGAACCAGGTGCCGGAGGGCTTGCGCGCCGGGCTCACTGCGGGCTCCCGATATCTCCCTCGTCGAGCGCCTGCACCGCCGCGACGAAACTGCGTCCCCGGTGGGTGTAGTCGGCGAACATGTCCAGCGACGCCGCGGACGGTGCCAGCAGCACCGTGTCACCGCGTCGGGCGTATCCGGCGGCGACGCGGACCGCACGGGCCATCACCGCGTCCGCACTGTCGAATTCGGACGAGAATTCCGCACCCATCCCAGCATCGTCACCCGAAGCCAGCTCGACCACGGGGACATCGGGCGCGTGTCGCGCCAATGCCGCCGCGAAAATCGGTGCGTCCTGGCCCAACAGCACGACCGCGACGAGTCGTTCGGCGACCTCCTCGACCAGATCGTCGATATGCGCGCCCTTGAGCTGACCGCCCGCGATCCACACCACCTGCTGATGGGCCAGGATCGAGGTGCGGGTGGCGTGCGGATTGGTGGCCTTGGAGTCGTCCACGAATTCCACGCCCGCCAGCTCGCGCACGAACGCCGCGCGATGCGGGCCCACCTTGTGCTCCTGCAGGCCCTCCTTGACGAATTGCGGTGCCACGTCGATGGATCGGGTCAGCGCGGCCGCGGCGAGTGCGTCGGCGACACCGGCCGGGCCGGGCGGGCTGATATCGCCCACCTCGGCCAGGATGGCGGCCTTGGTGAAGGCGCGGTCGAGCAGTTTGCCGTCGACCACGCCGAGTTCGCCGTCGGCGGGCACGCCGACGCGGAAACCGACCGTGCGGCGCGCCTTGGACTTTCGCGCCAGCGCCGCGGCGACCGGATCGTCCAGGCCCACCACGCCGACCCGTCCGGTCAGCGCGCGCGCCTTGGCCGCGGCGTAGGCGTCGAGCCCGCCGTGCCAATCCAGATGATCCTCGGCCACATTCAGCACCACACCCGCCTCCGGCCGCACCGAGGGCGCCCAGTGCAGCTGGAACGACGACAGCTCCACGGCCAGAATCTGCGGACCCGGATTGCGCCGCAACGCATCCAGGATCGGCAGCCCGATATTGCCGCAGGCGACGCTGGCGATTCCGGCCGCGCGCAGGATGGCGTGGGTCATCTGGGTGGTGGTGGTCTTACCGTTGGTTCCAGTGATCACCAGCCATTTGCGCACCGGGCCGTAGAGCCGCGCCTGATCCACCCACCAGGCGAATTCGACGTCGCCCCAGACCGGAACGCCCTCGGTGACCGCCGAGACCAGCACCGGCGAATCCGGCCGCCAGCCCGGGCTGGTGATCACCAGCGCGAAGCGGTCCAGTGCGCCGGGCTCGGCCAACTCGTCACCGGTGGCCGTGGCCAGCCCCAGTTCGGCGGCCTCGGCCATCGCCTTCTCGCCGGCGTCGGTGACCACCGGACGGGCGCCGATGTCGCGTAGCGGCTCGATCAGCGAGCGACCCGACACCCCCCATCCCGCGACGAGAACGTCACGGCCACGCAGAAATTCGAGCATGGGCCCCGGAGATCGCAAGGCCCGCGGATTATGTTCGACCATCGCTGCTGTTACCCGACCTGAGAGAGGTATTCGCTGTAGAACAAGCCCAGTCCGACCGCCGAGGCGATGCCGGCCAGCAACCAGAACCTGATGATCACCGTAGTCTCGGCCCATTTGCTGAGTTCGAAGTGATGGTGGAAGGGCGCCATCTTGAACAACCGATTGCGTGTGGTCCGGAAGACCGCCACCTGCAACACCACCGACACGGTCTCGGCGACGAACAGCGCGCCGATCACGATCATCAGCAGTTCGGTGCGGGTGGTGATGGACAGTCCGGCGATCAGGCCGCCGAGGGCCAGCGAGCCGGTATCGCCCATGAAGATCTTCGCGGGAGCCGCGTTCCACCACAGGAATCCGACGCACGCCGCCGCACCCGCCGCGCACACCAGCGCGAGATCCAGCGGATCGCGCACGTTGTAGCAACCGGCCTCGGCCTTGACCTCGCAGGCGTGGTAGTACTGCCAGAACGTGATGATCACGTAGGCGCCCAGCACCAGACTCATCGAACCCGCGGCCAGACCGTCGAGTCCGTCGGTCAGATTCACCGCATTCGACCACGCGACCACGACCAGGCAGACGAAGGCCAGGAAGATGATCACGCTCATCGAGACGGTGTTGATATCGCGGACGTAGGACAGATGCCTGCTGGCCGGAGTTCGCCCGCCCGCGCCCGGGAATTGCAGCGCCAGAACGCCGAAGACGATCGCCGAGGTCAACTGGCCGATGTATTTACCCGCGGCGGTGAGGCCGAGATTGCGCTGCTTGCGGATCTTGATGAAGTCGTCGACGAAGCCGACCGCGCCCAGCGAGGTCGCCAGGCCGAGCACCAGCAGCGCCGAAACCGACGGGCCCTCGGCGCGGTAGCCGATGCCGATCAGATGTGAGCCCAGATAGCCGGCCCACATACCGATCAGGATGGCCACGCCGCCCATGGTCGGGGTGCCGCGCTTGGCCTTGTGGCTCTCCGGGCCGTCGATGCGGATCTCCTGGCCGAAGCCGCGACGGGCGAACATGCGAATCAGCAGCGGCGTCAACAGGATCGATACCGCGAGCGCGATACCCGCGGCGAACAGGATCTGTCTCATCGGGCGTCCTCCGTGCTCGATGACGACGCCTGCGGGCTCTCCACGGTTGCGCGGGCTGCCGCCTCCGAGCCTGACGCGGACGTCGCGGCTCCGATCAGATGCTGGGCCACCGCCCACAGACCGATGGAGTTCGACGCCTTCACCAGCACCACGTCATCGGCGGCCAGTTCGTCGTCCAGCAGAGCGATCGCGGCGGCGATATCGGGAACCAGCACCGACTCCTCGCCCCACGAACCCTCCATGACCGCGCCCTGATGCATACCGCGCGACGGACGCCCGGTACCGACGACGATCAGCCGGTCGACGTCCAGCCGCACCGCCAGTCGGCCGATGCGATCGTGTTCGACCACCGATTCCTCGCCCAGTTCGGCCATTTCGCCGAGCACCGCCCAGCTGCGCCGCGGGCGCTCACCGGCCTTGGACATGGTGACCAGGGCCTTGAGCGCGGCGCGCATGGAATCCGGGTTGGCGTTGTAGGAGTCGTTGATCACCGTGACGCCGTCGGCGCGGGTACGCACATCCATGCGGTGAGCCGAGGCCACCGTCGCACCCGACAGCGCCGCGGCGACGGTCTCGAGATCCGCGCCGCACTCCAGCGCGACCGCGGCGGCGGACAGGGCGTTGCCGACCTGGTGCTCACCGTGCACGGCCAGCTGGACGGCCACGCTGGAACCCTTGGCAGACAAGGTGAATCGCGCCCGCGCCGCCTCGTCGAGGACGATATCGGTCGCCCGCACATCGGCGGATTCGGCCTGCCCGACGGTCACCACCCGCGCCGCGGTCCGCGCGGCCATCGCCGCGACATTCGAATCGTCGGCATTGAGCACCGCGACCCCAACGGCCGGAAGCGCCTCCACCAGTTCACCTTTGGCCTGCGCGATGGCCTCCCGACTCCCGAACTCGCCCAGATGCGCGGTCCCGACATTGAGCACCACACCGATTCGCGGCGGCGCGACCTCGGTGAGCGCCTTGATATGCCCATGCCCCCGAGCCGACAACTCCAACACCAGAAACCGCGTCTCGGTGGTGGCCCGCAACGCGGTCCACGGATGCCCGATCTCATTGTTGAACGACCCCGGCGGCGCCACCACCGGCCCCAACGGAGCCAGCACCCCCGCCAGCAAATCCTTGGTCGAAGTCTTCCCCGACGACCCGGTAATCCCGATAACGATCAGCCCACCCTCAACCAGCCGATCCACCACAACCCGAGCCAATTTCCCCAGCGCAGCCAGAACCGCCGCACCGGAACCATCGGTGTCGTGAGCCAACGCATAAGCCGTGCTGTCCGGCGAGATCTCCTGCTTCCCGCCGGGGAACGGTTCCACCACGATCGCGGGCACGCCCAGCGGGCGGGCGGCCAGGACGGCTACCGCGCCCGCCGCGATCGCGGCGGCGGCGTAGTCGTGGCCGTCGACTCGTTCACCCGGCAGCGCCAGGAACAGGCCGCCGGGTTCGATTCGGCGCGAGTCGAATTCGACCGCACCGGTCACCGTCACCGCGGGATCGGGCACATCGTGCAGCGTTCCGCCGACGACATCCGCAATCTCCCGCAGGGTCATTTCGATCATGAAACCGTCAGGTCCTTCGTTTTCCGAGAGAGGGCCTCCGCCAGCACCTCGCGGTCGTCGAACGGATACTTCACACCCGTAATCTCCTGCCCCGTCTCGTGCCCCTTGCCGGCCACCAGCACCACGTCACCGGACTGGGCCCAGTCGACGGCCGCGGCGATGGCATCGGCGCGATCACCGATCTCGGCGACCTCGCCGCGTTCGGACTCCGCGATGCCCAGCGCGCCCGCGCGGATCGCCGACCGAATGGTCGCCGGATCCTCGCCGCGCGGATTGTCGTCGGTGATGATCAGCAGATCGGCCCCGCGCGCGGCCGCCGCGCCCATCAGTGGTCGCTTACCGGAATCGCGGTCACCGCCGGCGCCCACCACCACGGCCAGGCGACCGCCCGTCTCCTTCAGATGGACGCGCAGCGTCGCGATCACCGATTCGACGGCCTCGGGCTTGTGCGCGTAGTCGACCACGGCCAGGAAATCCTGACCGCGATCCACCCGCTGCATCCGGCCCGGTACGTCGACGTCGGCCAGTGCGGCCGCCGCGGTCTGGGCGGACACGCCCGCCGTCGCGCACACCGCCACCGCCAACAGCCCGTTGGCGACGTTGTAGTCACCCGGAAGCCGCAGGCGCACATCGACTTTCACATCCGGCCCGGTAGCGGTGAACTCCTGGCCGCCGCCGGGCAGCGACACCACGTCGCCGACCGACCAGTCGGGCTCGGCCTCGCCGGTCGGGCTCGGCACGGTCGCCACGGTGGTCACCGGCGTGCGGCCGCTGATTTCGCGGACCAGACGCTGCCCCCAGGGCTTATCGATACAGATCACGCTGACGGCCGCCGCCACCGGTGACTCCGGCTCGAACAGCCGCCGCTTGGCCGCGAAGTAGTCCTCGAAGTCGGCGTGGAAATCCAAATGATCCTGCGACAGATTCGTGAACGCGCCCACCGCGAAATGCACACCGTCCACGCGCCCCAACGCGAGCGCGTGGCTGGACACCTCCATCACCACCGCCTGCACACCCTGTTCGACCATCAGTGCGAACATCGCGTGCAGCTGCGGCGCCTCGGGGGTGGTCAGCGCGCTGGGCACCCGCTGTCCGCCGATGCGGGTCTCGATGGTGCCGATCAACGCGGTCGACAGCCCGCCCGCGGCCAACCCGGCCTCGATCAGATACGACGTGGTGGTCTTGCCGGACGTGCCGGTGATACCGATCACCTGCAGCTGCCGCGACGGCTCGCCGTAGCTGATCGCGGAGATCTCGCCCAGCACCGCGCGCGGATCGTCGTGCACCAGCACCGGAACGTCCAGATCGCCGATCAGCTCCGCCCCGGCCTGGTCGGTGAGTACGGCCACCGCACCCCGCGCGACGGCATCGCGGGCGAATCGCGCGCCGTGCGCCCGCGCCCCGGCCAATCCGGCGAACAGATCCCCGGGCTGCACGGCATTGGATCGCTGCTCGACGCCGGTGATGGTGACGTCACCGATTTCGCCCGCGCTCGGGCGAATACCCGTGCGCTCGACGAGGGTCCGCAGGGCTGTGGTCGGCGGCACGGCCGGACGCAGCACCTGCGGGGTGGGCTGCACGGGCACGAAGCTCCTTTCGATGAAACGACGGTTCCGGTTCGACGGTTCCGGCAAAAACGGATTCGGATCGACGAGTCAGGTTACCGACGCCCGATCACGGCCGGACAACGCGCCTGGCGAGAATTCCCGTCGGCCCCGATCGGGCCTGATGGTCGCACCCGTTCAATCGGCCTGCAACACCAGACGCGGCGCGGGCGGCGACGGCGGAATCCGATCGCGTTGCAGCGCCCAGGACGCGATGCTGTGGAACAGCGGCGCCGCGGACTGCCCACCGCTGCCGTCGGAACTGCGCAGCGGGGCGTTCATCATGATGCCGATGACGTAGCGCGGATTGTCCGCCGGCGCGATTCCGGCGAAGGTGATCCAGTAGCGGTCGTTGGAGTAGCAGCGGCATGACCTATCGATCTGCTGAGCCGTACCGGTCTTCCCGGCGATCTGATAGCCGTCGATCGCGGCCGAGGGTCCGGTGCCGGTCTGACCCGAATTCATCGGATCGCGCTGCACCACGGACTGGAACATCGAACGCAGTGTGCGGGCGGTTTGCGGGCTGACGACGCGGACGCCGTCGGGCTGCGATTCCTGATGGCGATCGCCCTTGGGGTCGACCGTATCCTTCACGATCCGGGGCGGAATGCGCACGCCGTCGTTGGCGATGGCCTGGTACATCCCCGTCATCTGGAGCAGGGTCATCGAAAGACCCTGGCCGATGGGCAGATTGGCGAAGGTGGATCCGGACCATTGATCCCGCGGCGGCACAATACCCGCGCTCTCGCCCGGCAGGCCGACGTTCGAGCGCTGGCCGAGACCGAATCGCCGCAGCATATCGGCATAGCGGTCCTCACCGACGCGCTGCGCGAGCATGAGCGTGCCGACATTCGAGGAGTGACCGAATATGCCGGTCGTGGTGAACGGCACCGTGCCGTGCTGCCACGCGTCGCTGACGTCCACGCCGCCCATATGAATGCTGCCGGGCACCTGCAGCACCTCGTTCGGATTGGTCAGACCGTATTCGATCGCCGCGGAGGCGGTCACGATCTTGTTGACCGAGCCGGGTTCGAAGGCATCGGTCACCGAACGGTTGCCCATCTGGTTCGGATCCCAATGTTTCGGTCCCAGATCGGGATTGAAGGTGTTGTCGTTGGCCATGGCGAGCACCTGCGCGGTATGCGCGTCGAGCACCACCGCCGAGACGTCCTCGGCGCCCGACATCTCCTTGGCCTGCTGCACCTGCTGCTGCACGTAGTACTGCAGATCGGAGTCGAGGGTGAGCTCCACGTTCGAACCGTTCACCGCCGGCTGGCGGTCGCGCTCGCTACCCGGGATGACCGCGCCGTCGGAACCCTTGTCGTAGGTGTGCGAACCGTCGGTACCGGCCAGCACCGAATCCATCGCGGACTCCAGGCCGAGCTGACCGTGCCCGTCCCAGCCGGTCGCGCCCGTGACATTCGCGGCCAGCGCTCCGCCCGGATGCACCCGCGACGGCTCGTCGTCCGCGCCCACCTCCGGGAACTGATCGAGTATGTCGGCCGCGACCCGCGCGTCCACATTGCGCGCCAGATAGACGAAGGTGTCGTCACTGCGCAACTTGCCGAGCAGCTCGTTCTCCGCGGGCGCGTCCTTGCCGAGCTTCTCGTGCACGACCTTGGCGATGGCCTTCAACCGCTCGTCGGGATCGACCGCCTTATCGCTTTTGGCCCGCGCCTGCGCCAACTGCTTACGCACGATAACCGGCTGGAAATGCAGCGATTTCGTCGCGATGCTGAACGCGAACGGCTTCCCGTTGCGATCGGTCAATGCCCCGCGCAACGCGTGATCGGCCTGCCGCACGGTCCGCTGATTGGCCGCCTCCGCCGACAGCGTGGGCGCCGAAATGGTCTGAATCCACAACAACTGCGCCGCCACCACCAACAGCGCCACCAACATCACAACTCGCCCCACCCCGAATCGCAGCCGAAACCCACCCGCACCCTTCCCCCGCTTCTTCGGCCGAGCCCGGGGCCGCCCCGCCTTCCCCACCCGCCCCCGCTGCGAAACCCCACTCCGCCCAGCCATCATCGCCCGCTCTCAACCGCACCCGGCGCGAAGCAACGAACCGCCTGCCCGCCTCCCGACACGTCTCGGTGTGTGAGCCGCCCGCCGCGATCGAACTCGGTCCGCGCAGAACCGACCGTGCTGGCCATCGGCCCACTCCAGTGGGCGGTGAAAACGCCTGCGACGCTGCGTGTGGCCGCCAACATCCGGTTGCCACACGGCGAGCAACTCCGCTGTGCCGCTTCCGCTCGAAGCTCGCCCAAGATCGAACTCGCGCCGCTCCCGGTTCCGGCCGTTTGCCGGTCCGCTCGTTCGTACGCGGATTCCATGGCGCGCACCTGCTTTCGCAGCATCGGCACGATCTCGCCCAGCGGCAGCATGGGGAAGTCGTTGGGCGCGGAGGCGAAGCTCGGCCGCGAGCTGTGCGGCGCACCGCCTCGACCTGGAAATTCGGCTGTAAGGGCCGGAAATGTCGCGTGCCCACCACCCCAGGGCGTGGTGGGACCGGTTGCGGGGCCGAATGATTCGGCTGCGTTCGGGCTCGGGGTCACTGGCCGCCCCCGTCGGGGGCTGGTTGCGGTTGGGTGGGGGTCACGGTGTCCAAGGGAGTGGGCGCGGCTGGGTTCTGAGGGTCGGCCGCGGGGAGCTGTGCCGCTCCCGCGGCCGCGGGGACCTGGCCCGGTGCGGGCGGCGGAACGGGGGCGGCAGCTGGGGCCGGTCCGGTTCCCTGGCCCGGCGTCTGTGTCGCTCGCTGACCCGGAACCGCGGCCTGACCCGCCGCGCCTGCTTGACCTGCAGCTGCAGCCTGGCCCGGTGTCGCACCCTGGCCCGCCGCCGCGGCCTGGACCGCCGGGTTGGGTTGGCCTGCGGGGGCGTTCGGGGCGGGCTTGGGGGTGGTGGTTACGGGGACCACACGTTCGCCTTGGGCTTGGACCAAATTCGGTGGCGGCGCGGCGGCGGATGTGGGTGAGGGGTTCAGGGGCGGGACGGGTGGGCCTTCGGCGGGGACCTCCTTGCCGATGACCGTGACCGTGCCGTCGGGGGCCACGACCAAGCGGACCGGATCCTTGGCGGGGATCATGCCGAGTTCACGGGCGCGGCTGGCCAATTCGGGGGCCGAATCGGCGGCCTCGACCTCGCGCTGCAGGGCCGCGCGCTCGTCGACGAGCTGGCGGTTGAGGCGACGGGCGTCGCCGAGTTGATAGCTGTCCTCGGCGGCGCGAGTGGTCAGCAACAGGGTCAGGGCGAGGCCGCAGCCGAGCAGGGCCATGATGCCGGTGACGAACGGGAGCCGGCCGGCCATGGCCGAGGCTGCCCGGCCCGACAGCGGCGCGCTATCGCCGCGGCTCTGGACACGATTGCGTCGGCGCGCATAAGCCCGTTGGGCCGCACCGGATTTCACTCGATCGGCGGATTCGGCCCGCCGCGGGGCGGCCGGGGCCGCCTGTCGCTGTGCCGGTTGCGCGGATCGTCGCGATCCCCGGTCCGGCGCATCCACCCGTGTGCGCACGCTCATGCTCTCGCCTCCCCTACTCTCACCGGCCCCACCGACGCGCTGGTGCCGCTACGCGGCCCCGTCGGGACCGCGAATACGGTTGCGCCTACGCCGCGCTCGTTCATCCGGCCGCCTCGATCCGCTCCGCCGCGCGCATCCGCACCGGTGCGGCGCGCGGATTTTCCGCGATCTCTTCCTCCGTCGCCTTCTCCGCGCCGCGGGTCAGCACCTTGAATTCCGGTCCCATGCCGGGCAGTTCGACCGGCAGATCGACCGGCGTCCGCGATGCCGACCGCTGTGCGAGCAGCTGTTTGACCAATTTGTCCTCGAGGGACTGATACGACATGACCACGATGCGGCCGCCCACCTCGAGCGCGTCGAGCGCCGCGGGCAGCGCGGCCTCGAGCGATTCGAGCTCGCGATTGACCTCGATGCGTAACGCCTGGAACGTCCGCTTGGCCGGATGACCGCCGGTGCGCCTGGTGGCCGCCGGAATGGTGTCGTAGAGCAGCTCCACCAATTCGCCACTGGTGGTGAACGGCTTGCGCTCGCGACGACGGATGACCTCGCTCGCGATCTTCCCGGCGAAGCGCTCCTCGCCATAGGTCTTGAGGATTCGCGCCAGATCACCGTGGCCGTAGGTGTTGAGCACATCGGCCGCGGTCGGTCCGGTGGTCGAATCCATCCGCATATCCAGCGGCGCGTCGACCGAATAGGCGAAGCCGCGATCGGTCTCGTCCAACTGCATCGACGACACCCCGAGGTCCATCAGGATCGCCCGCACCGAATTGGTCGGCGGCAGACCGGCCTCGCGCAGCGCGTCGGCGATGCCGTCGTAGCGGGTGTGCACCAGGGTGATTCGATCGGCGAACGGCTCGAGTCGCGCACCGGCCAGCTTCAGGGCCTCGGTGTCGCGATCCAGGCCGACCAGCCTGATCTTCGGATAGGTCCGCAGAAAATGTTCGGAATGCCCACCGAGGCCGAGGGTCGCATCGATGAGCACTCCGCCGGAAGTCAGTGCGGGACCGAGGATTTCGTCGGCTCGCCGGAGTAAGACCGGAACATGGCGCGGGCCGGGGTCTTCATGATTCAACCTCGACCTCCCGGATCCTGGGCGATTGGACTCTCACGTCGGTGGGGAATGCCCCGTGGTCTCTGACCGAACGACGGCACCTGGCGTTGGGGAAGTACGTCAGGGTCCGTCGTCGGGCAGAGGCCGCAGGGCACTCGCCTCGCTCGGGGGCTAGAAGATTCCGCCCAGCGACTCATCTCTGGCCAGCGAGTAATCCTCCTCATGTTCGGCGAGGTAGGACTCCCACGCCTGCTTGTCCCAAATCTCGAGGAAGTCGACCGAGCCGATCACCACGCAATCCTTGGACAGATTCGCGTAGCGGCGGTGTTCGGCCGACAACATGATCCGGCCCTGGGCATCCGGACGCTGCTCGTCGGTCGAGGCGGCCAGGGCTCGGACGAAAGCCCTTGCCTGCGGATTACTTCGCGACGCCGCGGCGGCTCGCCGCGCCAGGGCGGCGAACTCCTCCTTGGGATACACGGAAAGGCTGTGGTCCTGCCCCTTGGTGACCATCAACCCTCCCGCCAACTCGTCGCGAAACTTCGCAGGCAACGTCAGTCGCCCCTTGTCGTCCAGCCGAGGCGTGTAGGTACCGAGAAACACCGTCTCGACACCTCCCGTTGATCACCCCGTCTGGTCGGCCTCCTTCAGTGCGCGCTCCACATTACCCCACTTTCCCCCACTTTCAATCGAAAGCCGCGGTGATCTCGGTCCCCGCGTGGCGGATTTCGCAGGTCACACCAGCTATCACCGAGGTGGGGAGATTTTGCCGAGTTCTCCCGACACGCGCAGCCGACACGACGGGCAATCCGGAAACGGCCAGCAAACCCGCAGATCGCAACCGGTTACCCACCGAAGTGGGGACGGGTGGGGGTTCGCGTGGGGAGATGTGGGGTGTTCTGGAGCGGGCCGCCGAGGCCCACGGAAAACAAAACGACACGCCGTGCATCGCACGGCGTGTCGTATGCCGATGAACTTATGTCGTCCGCCCGCGGCCCTGCCTACGGGAGGCGGGACGGATCAGTTGCCGTCTTCGAACCGGCGCCTGAACCGATCCTCCATACGGGCGGAGAAGCCGCCGCCCTGCTTGCGCTGTTTCCCGCGCGCTGCTCCCGCACCGCCCGGACCCGGCGTCGCCTCGCTCCGGCGGGCTCCGCCCGGCATGGCCGGACCGCCCCACAGCAGCAGCACGCCGGCGCCGAACATGACGATGAAACCGAACAGGCTGATGATCGGGAATCCGCCCGGCTTCACCGGCAGGGCGATGCCCGCGACGAGAAGAACCAGGCCGAGGACGAACAGAGCCGCCGCTTGCAGTCTGCGTCTACCGCTCGCCGAACGTAGCCGTCCTCCGCGGACGGTCGAGGCGAACTTGGGGTCCTCAGCATAGAGCGCGCTCTCGATTTGTTCGAGCATGCGCTGCTCGTGCTCGGAGAGTGGCACGGTACCTCCCCCGGCACTAGGTCGTGGTGGTCGCCTCCGGGTAGGCGACTAGTAGCCGACCTTGGCGGCTACCTACGACCAATGATACGAGTTCGATCAGCGTGCTACCACCTACTCCACGATGTTCAGGCCGTGCCGTCGGCAAGCCACCCCGGGATCGGCCGCAACCGGGTCGCGGCGCCGACCAGATCTTCCACGTCGTGCAGGAATGCTCCTACGCGCGAAGCGAACTCATCGGCCCGGGCCGCATCGATGGGACGATCCAGGCCCGCTTCCAGCGCCGCCCTGGTCTCCGAGTGCGCGCTGAAGTAGTCCGACCACATGACGAATTCCGGTGCTGCCTGCTGCATCAGCACCCAGGCATTGCGCGAACGCGCCCGTGGCGCGCGGTCGGCGCCGGTGAGCGCGAGCACCGCTCCCGCACCACGCAATGCCGCCAGATAGGCGGTCCGGAACCGTTCACGCGGATCGGGTTCGGCGGCCGACTGCAGCAGCAGCCCGTCGGCCCGATCGAGCAAATTCCCGGCCCGCCCGGAACGCCCCGGATGGTTCATCCGATCAGCCATGGCGGTTACCTCCACACCCCTCGCATACCGAACAGGTATTCGAATGTCGTTCAGGTGTGAATATAGAGAGGACCACCGACAACTTTTCCGCGTCGAACGAGAGCCGCGCCGCCGAGACATGACCGCCGTCAGACCCCACCACACTCCCGCCCCCGTCGTCGTCGACCTCTCGGCCGCCACCCTGCGCGCCCGCCTGCACGACGCCCTGTCGGTGTACGTCGCGGCCATGGGCTATCCGCGCGGCACCGAACATCACCGCGCCCCGATGTGGACCGAGCACACCACCCGCCCCGGCTGGCAGGCCGTGGGGGCCGTAATGCCCGATGACACCGGGCAATTCGATCTGCGCACCGCACCGCTGGTGGCGATCGCCTACGGCTATCACGGCGCCCCGCATCAGTGGTGGCATCAGCAGGTGCACACCGGTATGCGCCGCTCCGGCTGGCCCGAACACGCCACCCGCGACATGCTGGCCGACTATTTCGAGCTCACCGAACTGCATGTGCACCCGAGTGCCCAGGGTCGCGGCATCGGCGAGACGCTGCTGGTCCGGCTGCTGCGCCATCGCCCCGAGCGGTCCGCGCTGCTGTCGACCCCCGAGGTCGACCACGAGGACAATCGGGCCTGGCGGCTGTATCGGCGACAGGGCTTCACCGATGTGGTCCGGCATTTCGTCTTCTCCGGCGACACCCGTCGCTTCGCCGTACTGGGTCGGCGGCTGCCGCTGGAAGATTCACGCTCGTGACGATTGTGGTCGTCGGCTCCGGCCACAACGCGCTGGTCGCCGCGTGTTATCTGGCGCGGGCGGGTGAGCGGGTCGAGGTGCTCGAGCGCGATGAGGTGCTGGGCGGGGCGGTGTCGACGGTGGAGCGGTTTCCCGGGCATCTGATCGACCGAGGATCCTCCGCGCACATCATGATCCGGCACACCGGCATCATCGAGGAGCTCGAGCTGGGGCGTTTCGGGCTGCGGTACATCGACTGCGATCCCTGGGCTTTCGCGCCCGCGCCGGCCGGTGACGATCGCGCGCCGATCGTGTTCCATCGCGATCTCGAGCGCACGTGCGCCTCGATCGCGGCGGCCTGCGGTGCGCGCGATGCCGGGGCCTATCGGCGGTTCGTGCGGGTGTGGGGTCCGCGTTCGCAGCGGGTCATGCGGGCCTTCGCGGGACCGGCGCGGCCGGATCGGCTGATTCGCTCGTTCTGGGGGCTGGACGCCCGGGCCGGGAGCAGCGCGCTGTCGCGGGAGTTCCTGCAGACCGGTGACGCGCTACTGGACAGCTGGTTCGACGATGAGCGGCTCAAGGCGGCGCTGGCGTGGTTCGGCGCGCAGTCCGGACCGCCGATGTCCGAGCCGGGTACCGCGCCGATGGTCGGCTTCGCGGCGCTGATGCACATCCTGCCGCCGGGTCGCGCGGTCGGCGGTAGCGGCGCGCTGAGCGCGGCGCTGGTGGCCCGGCTGCGCGCCGACGGCGGTGTGGTCACAGCCGGTGACGCGGTCACCGAACTGCGCCGCGCGGGCGCGGGCTGGCGGGTGCGCACGGCCTCGGGGCGGGAGCTGGCGGCCGACAGCGTGATCGCCGGGACCCACATCCTGACCACGCTGGAGCTGTTGCGGCGCGGGGGTTTCGACGCGGCCGTGCTCGACGAGTGGCGTCGCCGCATCCGGGTCGGCCCCGGCATCGGCATGGTGGTGCGCGCGGCCACGACGGCCCTGCCGTCCTATCCCGGCGCCGCCCAGGAGGATTCGGCGCACGGACTGCAGTTGCTGGTCTCGGATCGACGGCACCTGCGCGCGGCGCACGGCGCGGCGCTGGCCGGGGAACTGCCCCCGCGACCGGTGGTGCTGGCCATGAGCTTCAGCGCGTTGGACCCGTCGATCGCCCCACCCGGGGAGCATCAGCTGTCGCTGTGGGCGCAGTGGCATCCCTACCGCCTCGCCGACGGCAGCGACTGGGCCGGGCACGCCGAACGGGAGGGCGATCGCATCATCGCCGAACTCGACGCGCTGGCACCGGGTTTCACCGAATCGGTGCGACAGCGCCTGGTCCAGACGCCCGCCGACCTGGAACGCGAGCTGGGTCTGCTGGGCGGCAATGTGATGCACGTGGAGATGTCGCTGGATCAGATGTTCTTCTGGCGGCCGCTGCCGGAACTGTCGGGCCAGCGGGTACCGGGCGCGCCCGGCCTATATCTGACCGGCGCGTCCACCCACCCGGGCGGCGGCGTGTCGGGGGCCAGCGGGCGAACCGCGGCCCGCCTGGCAATGCGCGGGACCCGGCGAAACCGGTTCGCGCCCTTCGGCCGACAATGAGCGGGCGGCTCGGGAAAGGGACTTCCGCGAGCGCGTCGAGTGGGGACGTGAGCGGTCGACCAGCGGGGAGTCGGCGACTCGACCACGGGGGCGCGTCGGCTGTGGGCGCGGTCGTGCGGGTGCTGCCCGGGGTTGCGGTGGTGGCGTGGGTTGTTGCGCAGATTTGTTATCCGTTGAGTGTGGGGGTGGGGCGGGATCGGGTGACGGTTGTCGTTGTGCTGCTGTCGGTGGGGGTGGCGCTGGCTCATGCGGTGGTCTATCGGGGGGCGCGGTTTGCGATCGGGTTTCTGGTGATCGTTTCGGGGATCGGGCTGGTGGCCGAGATGGTCGGCACCGCATCGGGTTTCCCGTTCGGGTGTTATGTCTATGCCGCGGGTCGACTCGGGCCGGCGGTGGCCGATGTTCCGGTTGTGGTGCCGCTGGCGTGGACCGGTGGGTTGTATGCGGTGTGGGTGGTGGCCGGGCTGCTGGCGCGGCGGGCGTGGGTGCGGATTCCGTGGACGGCCGCGGGTGCGGTCGGGTGGGATCTGTTCCTGGATCCGCAGATGGTCGCCGATCGGCAGTGGTCGTGGTGTTCGGATCTGCCGGGGCTGCCGGGGATCTCGGAGATTCCGTATACCAACTATCTGGGCTGGTTCGGGGTGGCGATGATCATGGCGATGCTGTTGCACCTGCTCGAACGGGGTGCGCCCGCTCGTGACACATCGCCGATCGTGCCGATCGTGGTGCTGCTGTGGACCTGGTTGGGTTCCACGCTCGCGCATGCGGTATTCCTCGGGTTGTCCGCCTCGGCGGGCTATGGATTCGCGGGTCTCGGGGCGCTCGGTATCCCTTTGGTGGCGTCGATGAGTCGACGGGCCCGTCGCGTGCGGCTTCGCTCGGCGTGTCATGGCACGATGTGAGCCGTGCAGCCGAGTCCGACACCATCGACAGCCGACGTGAGGCGCGCGCGGGCGCCACGTCGGCGCCGCCATCGCGCCTGGTCCATCGTCTTTTTGGCGGCGTTGCTGATGCCCATGCTGGCCGGGTGCCTGCGGGTGCAGGTGTCGATGGGCGTGTCGTCCAACGATCGGGTGTCGGGGCGGATCGTGGCCGCGACGGTGCCCGCCAACGACAAGGACAAGGGGCCGCAACTCAAGGCGCCGGAGTCGCTGGTGGCCAAGGTGCGGGTCGAACCCTATTCGCAGGACGGCTATGTCGGCAGCCAGGTCTATTTCGACGATCTGACCTTCGGCGAGGTACAGCAGCTGAGCGGACTGTCGGATCAGACGCAGGGCATGTTCAATCTGCAATTCACCCGCTCGGGTGATCTGGTCACGCTCAGCGGCCGCGTCGACCTGAAAACCGTTCCCGCACAAGGCTCCGACGTTCAGTTCACCGTCGCCTTCCCCGCCCGCGTGGCCACCACCAACGGCACCCGCGAGGGCGATTCGATCGTCTCCTGGAAACTCCCGCCCGGCGACGTCAGCACCGTCCGCGCCGAGGTCAGCTATGCCGACCCCAACACCCGCTCGTTCGCGGGCTGGGCGGGCATCATGGGCGGAGTCACCCTCGCGGTGGCGGCTCTCGTCGCCGTGCTGGCCTACATGAGCCGCAATCCCGCGCCTCCCTGGTCGCGCGAGCACTCCTGAGCGGGCGACCCCTGTCCCGGCGCTGGCGCGCCGGGACAGGGGAAATAAAGGCCTTCGTTCCGGAAGGGACAACAGAGCCTTCGTTCCGAAGGAAGGCGATGGAAGCCTTGGGTCCAGAACGGGGCAATAGAAGTCCTCGGTCCAGAACCGGGCAACAGAAACCCTCAGCCCAAACGGGCAACAGAAGCCCTCGGTTCGCAGGAGCGGGTTGAGAGCCTTCGACTGGGTGATGTGAAGTCTGCGGCCGGAGCGGTGGTGGGGCGGGGTAGGGGGTTGCGCGGTAGCGTCGGGGGCGACAGCGGTAGCCGGGGTGTGGGAGGCTGGACTTCGCATGAATACGGTCACGGCTCGGGGTGTGGTAGCCGCCGCCGCGGTGTTGTCCGGGGCGGGATGCGTCATGGCTCTGGTCAATCGGGTGACGGTGCGGCAGTTGGTGGCCGTGACGACCTCGGTGATCGAGCCGGTGACCGTATGTGTGCCGGCGCGCGACGAGGCCGATCGGCTGCCCGCGCTCATCGCGGATCTGCGGGCGCAGCGCGGGATTCCGCGCATGCGGGTGTTGATTCTGGACGATCGCTCGGCGGACGGGACCTATCACGCGGCCGTCGCCGCGGTCGAGGGCGACGAACGGTTCACCATCATCACCGCCGAGACCGAACCGGCATCCGGCTGGACAGGTAAGACCGCGGCGTGTGCCCGGCTCACCGAGATCGCGGGCGTCACAGGGGGTTCCGACGACGCGCCCGCGGGCGTGCTGATCTTCCTCGACGCCGATGTGCGACTCGGCCCGGGCGCGATCGCGGCCGCGGTCGACGAATTGCGTCGCTCGGCCGCCGCGGTGGTGGCGCCCTGGCCCTATCAGCGGGCCGAATCGCTGAGCGAGGCGTTGGTGCAGCCGCTGCTGTGCTGGTCGTGGGCCACCACGCTGCCCGTGCGGTTGGCCAATCACAGCCTGCGGCCCTCGACCGCGGTGTCGTGCGGGCAGTTCCTGGTCTTCGACGCGGCGGCCTATCGAGCGATCGGCGGACATGCGGCCGTGGCCGCGGATGTCACCGAGGATCTGGCCCTGGCTCGTGCGCTGCGCCGTGACGGTCGACGGACCGTCCTCGTCGCCGCCGGGCGCGTGGCGAGCACCCGAATGTACCGGAGCGCAAGCGATCTCGATGTCGGATACACGCGCTGGCTGTGGTCGGCCTACGGTTCGGTCGCCGGTAGCGCAGCGGTCGGCGCGCTGGCCGCCCTGACCTATTGGACCCCGCCGCTGGCCGCGCTCCTCGGTCACGGCGCGCTGCGCCGCACGGGCGCTCTCGGCTATACCGCCGCCGTCTGCGCCCGCCTGCTGGCCCGCTCCCTGGAGGCGGGCGACGCACCCGGCCCGTCGGATATCGCGGCGGCCCTTGCCCATCCCGTCTCGGTCGCCGCGTATCTGCGGCTGTCCATCCGCTCGCACCGGCTGCACCGGGCCGGACAGCTGACCTGGAAGGGTCGCTCGCTCGTCGCCCGCGCCGGATGACTCAGGGCACCCCGATGATGCCCACGGTCGGCAGGAAGAAGCAGGTCTTCAGGCCGTTGCGGACAGTACCGAACATCATGGCCAGGACCGTGCCCGAACCGGTGTCGACGGGGGCCACTCGAACCCCGCCGAAGGGCAGGGCGCGGGTGAGCATATTGCGGACGACCGATTCGGCCATGGGACGGACGGATTCGGGGACCTGCGGGGGCAGCAGGATCTTCACCAGTTGCGACAGCGGGCCCATCGGGACGAATCCACCCTGCTTGGTGCTGACGTTGAACCAGACCAGCTGCATACCGGAGGTGTCGAACCCATCGGGCCACAATCCGAACGGCACGAACGCGAACAGCGTCTGCCCGGCCTTCACCCCCGACAGCTCCAATCCGGGAATCGCGATGGTGTGCTTGGGCCACGGACCGGGAAACGCGCCCGCCAGGGCCGGGGCGATTCCGGCGTACTCCGGATCGAAGTCGCTGCACAGCGGCGAGAACGTGGGCCACAGGAACGGCTGCGCGCCCAGCCGCTGCAAATTCTGCGCCGTATCGTCGTAGGCCGCGAACAGGTCCGAACCGGCCATCGCCCGATCGGCTCGCGCGATCGCGGCGGCGGGATCGGGCGCGGTGGGCGGTTGGGCCGCGGCCGGTCCCGCACTGCCGAATACGGCCGCCGCGGCCACCAGCGCGGCGAGACGAACGAGCGAAAACGACACGGCCACCGGCATTCTCCTGTCGGACAGCACCACGTAGTCACACAGACGACGTGACGCTACCGTGCCGCGAGGGCGCAAAGCCGTTATCGCCGCGCGAAACGCCGAAGTCAGGCGCTGACGGGCGCGGCCGACATGGTGTAGCCGAGGTTGGTCAGCACCTCGCTGGTGGCCTTGGCGAAGTTCAGGGTGATGAAGTGCAGACAGGGCGCGCCCTCATCGATCAGCCGCTGCCCGAGCTCGGTGGCGATCTCGATGCCGACCGCGCGCACCGCGTCGCGATTGCGCTCGGGATCATTGCCCGCCGCCCGCTCGAGCCGCCGCATCAGCGCCGGGGGCAGCGCACGACCCGACAGCTCCTCTGCCCGCTGCACGGTGCGCAGCGAGGTGATCGGCATCAGCTCCGGAATGATCGGCTTGGCGCCCTCGATCGGATCGCATGCGATCACCCGATCGCGCAGCCGCAGATAGTCGTCCACCTCGAAGAACATCTGGGTGATCGAATATTCCGCTCCCGCACGCAGTTTCGCGCACAGGAAGCGGGTGTCGTGATCCAGATCCGGCGACCGGTGATGCCCCTGCGGGAACGAGGCCACACCGACGTGGAAGTCGCCGAGTTCGCGCACCATCCGCACGAGTTCGTCGGCGTAGGCCAACCCCTCGGGATGCTGATGCCACTCCCCCAGCGGGTCGCCGGGCGGATCACCGCGCAGCACCAGCAGATTGCGGATGCCCGAATCGGCATAGGTGCCCATGATCGAGCGCAGTTCGGCGACGCTGTGCCCGACAGCGGTGAGATGGGCCACAGTCAGCAGGGTGGTCTCGCGCGCCAACTGGCCGGTCACCCGGGCGGTGCGATCGCGGGTCGAACCGCCCGCACCGTAGGTCATGGATACGAACGCCGGATGCATACGCTCGAATTCGCGTGCGGCCCGCCACAATCGGGCCTCGGCCGCGGCATCGCGCGGCGGGTTGAATTCCACGGAGAAGGGAATGGCGCCGTCGGGACGTTTGCGCAGCGCGCCCACGACGGATGGAGTTCCGGAAACCCGGGGCGTGCGGGGCCCTCGGCTCGGGGTCGAAAATCCCTGTACGTTGTCAGAACTCACCAACTCAGTGTAATTGGCGACCTCGAAGACCCCATGACCTCGGGGTCTGCTCACCGCAGTATCGTTTTCCCGGGCGCAGGTGCGCGTCCGACGCGTCGAGTCACCTTGGGAGGTTGTGTTGTCGGCTGGCCCGGGTACTCCGACACGTCCGGTTTCGACGGATGCCGCGACGCTGGTCACCGCGGTGGAAGCGGCGCTCGAGGAGTTCTTCGTCACCCGCCGCGAATATGTCGACGAGCTGGGTCCGGTCTTCGTCACCGCCGCCGAGGCGCTGCGGGATTTCGTCCTGCGCGGCGGTAAGCGCACCCGGCCGGCATTCGCCTGGACCGGCTGGCTGGGCGCGGGCGGCGATCCGACCGGTCCCGAGGCGCCGGCCGTATTGCAGGCCTGTTCCGCGCTGGAATTGGTGCAGGCGTGCGCGCTGGTGCACGACGACATCATCGACTCCTCCCGCACCCGGCGCGGATTCCCCACGGTGCACGTCGATTTCGAGCGCCGCCATCGCGAACGCGGCTGGGGCGGTGATTCCGCTCACTTCGGCACGAGCGTCGCCATCCTGATCGGCGATCTCGCCCTCGCGTGGGCCGACGATATGGTCGCCGCGGCTCGACTCGATCCCGCCGCGTACGCCCGATTCGCCCCGGTGTGGGCGGGGATGCGGACCGAGGTGATGGGCGGGCAGCTGCTCGACATCCACGGCGAGGCGGGCGCCGACGATTCGGTGGAGGCCGCGCTGCGGATCAACCGCTACAAGACCGCCGCCTACACCATCGAGCGCCCGCTGCATCTGGGCGCGGCGCTGGCCGACGCGGATCCGGATCTGATCGCGGCCTATCGCGAATTCGGCACCGATATCGGCATCGCCTTCCAACTGCGCGACGATCTGCTGGGCGTCTTCGGCGATCCCGCGATAACCGGCAAACCGTCCGGCGACGATCTGCGCGAGGGCAAGCGCACGGTACTGATCGCCGAGGCCCTGCGCCACGCCGACGCCGACGATCCGGCCGCCGCGAAACTGCTGCGCGCCAGCCTGGGCACGAATCTGTCCGTGGACGAGGTGATCGACCTGCGCGCACTCATCACCGACCTGGGCGCGGTCGACGACGTAGAGCAGCGCATCACCGACCTCACCGATCGCGGCCTGAGCGCCCTCGAAAGCAGCTCGGCCAGCCCCGAGGCCAAACGCCGCCTGCACGCGATGGCGGTGGCGGCCACCAAGCGCGTGGCGTGATGTCCCCGTCCCAACGCCGTGCGGCGCGGGCGAGCCGCACGCGGCCCGGATGCTCGCATGACCCGCGCCCTGAGGAACGAACGCACGGCACACGACCCGGACTTCCGCACGGCGCACGGCTCGGCATCCCCACCACCCACGTCGTGCGGCCTGGGCGAACAGCATGCGGCCTGATGTCGCCAGGACCCTCGGTGTGCGACGCGGGCGAATGCCGAGTGGTAGTGGGTCGTATGTGGCCGCGCGGGCCGTCTGGGAGGGGAGGCGCATCATTATGAAAACCGTTGCGGGGCCGTCTGATCGGATCGTGGTGGTGGGTGCGGGGCTGTCCGGACTGTCGGCGGCGCTGTATCTGACCGGGGCGGGGCGGGCGGTGACGCTGCTCGAGCGGGCGGATCATCCCGGTGGGCGGGTGGGGGTGTATCGCGGGGCCGATTACGAGATCGACTCGGGGGCAACGATTCTCACCCTGCCGTCGCTGGTCGGCGAGGCGATGGCCGCGGTCGGCGCCGATATGCGGGCGCAGGGGCTGCGGATTCATCGGCTGTCTCCCGCCTATCAGGCCCGCTACGACGACGGCGCCACGATCTCGGTATTCGCCGAACCCGATCGGATGGCCGAAGAGGTCGAGCGGGTGTGTGGTCCCGACGAGGTGCGGCGCTATCGGGAGCTGCGAAACTGGTTGGGGCGCATCTACACCGCGGCCTACGACGAATTCATGGACACCAATTTCGACTCGCCGCTGGATATGGTCACCGTCGCGGACAAGCGCGCGGCGCTGGCGAAGCTGGTGCGACTGGGCGCGTTCGGTCGGCTCGGGCCCCGCGTGGAGCGGATTCTGGGCGATCGGCGGCTGGCCCGGCTGTTCTCCTTCCAGGCGCTGTTCGCCGGGGTGGCCCCGGCGCAGGCGCTGGCGGTGTACGGGGCGATTCCGCATATGGACACCTCGCTGGGCGTGTACTACCCCGAGGGCGGTATGCGCGCGATCACCGCGGCCCTGGCCCGCGCCTTCGTCGCCGCGGGCGGACAGCTCGAGCTGAACACCGAGGTCAGCGGCATCGACTACCGCGACGGACGGGCCCGGCGGGTGCGCTGCGCCGACGGCCGCGGCTTCGACTGCGATGCGGTGGTCCTCACAGCCGATCTCGGTTCGCTGCACCGCTTCGGCATCCGGCGGCGCGGCCTGCGCGCGGCGCCCTCGGCGGTCGTCGCGCACGGCACCGTCCCGGCCGAGGTGGCCGCGGGGTGGCCGGTGCAGGCGCATCACACCATCGACTTCGGCGCGGCGTGGGGTCGGACCTTCGCCGAGATCGCGGGGCGTCGGGGGCGTCTCATGAGCGATCCCTCGCTGCTGCTCACCCGCCCGGCACTCACCGATCCCGGGATGTTCATCGAGCGTGTCAGCGGCCGTCACGAACCTCTGTCAGTGTTGGCCCCGTGCCCGAATCTCGATGCGGCGCCGCTGGATTGGGATCGGCTCGGCCCGGCGTACCTGCGCGAGCTGCTCGCGGTGCTCGAGGCGCGCGGTTATCGGGGCATCGGCGAGCACTTCACCGTTGACCATCTCGACACCCCTAGGACCTGGCAGGACCGGGGCATGATCGCGGGAACACCGTTCTCGGCGGCGCATCTGTTCCGCCAGACCGGACCGTTCCGCCCGCGCAATCTGCCCCGCACCGCCGCCAATGTCGTATTGGCGGGCTGCGGCACGACGCCGGGCGTCGGCGTACCGACTACGCTGCTGTCGGGAAAGCTGGCCGCCCAGCGCATCACCGGCGACCCGCAGCCCACCGGAACGCTCCCCGGACGAACCGGCGCGCTAATGTTCCCGGCGGACTACTAAACTGTCCGGCGACCTATCAACGCGGTCTCGACCGCACCGACTTTCCGGGGGGAAACGACGACCTATGCCGACCCCCGAGCCGGATACCGCTACCGCGGCCCCCACGGTGACTCCTGAGTTGCCCCTGGGCCCCGCGACGGTATCGCACACCCTCAGTCGCTGGACCCGCGCCGGCGACTTCCTCCGCAGCCCCGAAGGACATGCCGCACTGCTCGGCTTCTGGGGCGCGTTGCTGATCACCTTCGGCGGTCTCGGCGCGGGCGCGGTGCGTCGCAACGACCCGCTGCTCGAGGCGACGCATCTGTCCTGGCTGCGCTTCGGGCACGGATATGTGCTGGCGACGATCGTCGTCTGGCTGGGTGTGCTGGCGATGATTCTGGCGTGGGTCCGGTTGGGGCGCATCACGATCGGCACCGGCGGACACGCCGGGACGGTCACGCTCAACGAGCTGCGCGCGATCGTCGGCATCTGGATCTTCCCGCTGCTGTTCGCGGTGCCGATGTTCAGCCAGGACGTCTATTCGTATCTGGCGCAGGGCTCACTGCTGCGCGACGGCTTCGACCCCTACAAGGTCAGTCCGGTGCAGGGATTGCAGCCGGGTGTGCTGCTGGACAATGTCAGCCGGGTGTGGCTGGACACCACCGCGCCCTACGGGCCGATCTTCCTGCTGCTGGGTCGCGCGATCACGACCGTCACCCGCGACAATGTGGTGGCCGGGACGATCGCCATGCGGCTGGTCATGCTGCCGGGTCTGGCGTTGATGATGTGGGCCATTCCACATCTGACCAAACATCTGGGCGGTAAGCCGACCATCGCGCTGTGGCTGGCGGTGCTCAATCCGCTGGTGCTGATCCACCTGATCGGCGGCGTGCACAACGAGATGCTGATGGTCGGTCTGATGGCCGCGGGTATCGCGCTGGTGCTCGAACATCGGCATGTGGCGGGCATCGTGGTGATCGCGATCGGGGTCGCCATCAAGGCGACCGCGGGTGTGGCGCTGCCGTTCCTGGTGTGGATCTGGATGATTCACGAACGCGAACGACGAGCGGCCAAGAACGAAGGGCCGCTACCGCATCCGCTGTGGACGTTCGTGAAGATCGCCGGGCTCGGTGTCGCGGTGTTCGCGGCGGTCTTCGCCGTCGCCTCGGCCACGGCCGGGGTCGGCATCGGCTGGCTCACCGCGCTGTCGGGGTCGAAGAAGATCATCAACTGGCTGTCGCTGCCGACCGTGCTGGCCTACGTGATCACCTGGGTGACGCCGCTGCGGTTCGAGAGCGTGCTGCCGGTGACGCGGACGCTGTGCGCGGGCGCGCTGGTGGCGGTGCTGGTGTGGACGTGGTGGCGGTTCAAGCATTCCGAGCGCCAGGCGGTGCTGGGCATTCTGATCGCCTTCGTCGCGATCGTCATCCTCTCGCCTGCGGCGCTGCCCTGGTACTACTCGTGGCCGCTGGCGCTGGCGGCGGGTTTCGCGCTGTCGAGATCGACGCTGCAGGTGCTGGTCGGATTGTGTACGTGGCTGATGCTGGTGTTCCAGCCCGGCGGTTCGATCGGGCTCTACGACTTCAAACACGTCGCGGCGGCGACCTTCGCCGCGGTGCTGGCCGCGGTGTCGCTGCGCATGGTGGATCCGCTGCGGCTGCGGGCGGACAAAGCCAAGCAATGAACCGTGTCGAGGAGGCCGGTGCGCTATCGGCCTACCGGCGCTGCGCCGAGATCTCGGCCACCCACGGCCGCACCTATTTCCTCGCGGCCCGGCTGCTGTCCCCCGACCGCCGCCGGGCCGTCCACGCGCTGTACGCCTTTGCCCGGCACGTGGACGATATCGTCGATGGACAGGCGAAAGATGCGGCGCTGCAACTGGATCTGATCGAAAAGCGGTTGCGCGAGCGATTGGACATGCGCGATCCCGGACACCCCGGTGACCCGATCCTGTTCGCGGTGAGCCACACGATCCTGCGCTACGACATCGCGCCCGAGCACTTCTGGACGTTCCTGGACGCCATGCGCATGGATGTCCCCGGCTCCGCTCTGTTCCGCAATCGCTACGCCACCATGACCGACCTTCGCCAGTACATGCGCGGCTCGGCGGCCGCCATCGGCCTGCAGCTGCTCCCCGTCCTGGGCACGGTCGTCCCCCTCCACGAGGCCGAACCGGCCGCCGCCGCCCTGGGCGAGGCCTTCCAACTCACCAACTTCCTCCGCGATATCGCCGAGGACCTCGACCGAAACCGCATCTACCTGCCTATCGAAGCCCTCTCGGCCTTCGACGTGGACGAACCCCTCCTCGCCCACTGCCACCACACCGGCATCACCGCCCCTCGCCTCCGCCGAGCCCTCGCCCATCTGATCGCCGTCAACCGCGACCTCTACCGCAGGGCCGATACGGGCATGGCCCAGCTCGATCCCCGGGTTCGCCCGGCGATCCGAACGGCCGCGATCCTCTACGCGGGGATCCTCGAAGAGATCGAACGATCGGACTTTGCGGTGTTCTCCCACCGCGCGGTGGTCCCGACGCGCCGCCGATTACTCATCGCGGCAAGAGAATTCGCGAAGGGTGCGCGATATCCCCGTCGCCCCGCCCTGGGGGCGTGACGACGGGGAAAAGAAAGAGGCGGCCCCATTCTTCTTCCGGATCCCGCCCTTCTTCCGGATCCCACCTTCTTCCGGAGCCCACCCTTCTTCCGGATCCCGTCCTTCTTCCCGATTCCATTCTTCTTCCCGATTCCATTCTTTCCCCGAGCGGAGCGAGGGGTCAGAACGGATCGGCGGCCGCTCGCCGGATCACCTCTCGGGCGAGGGGGCCGTGGATGGCGTCTACCGGGCGGCCGGGGAGGGTGGCGTCCTCGGTGTAGATCCACTCGAGGATTTCCTCGTCGGTGTATTTTGCGTCGCGCATCACAGTGATCAGGCCGGGGAGGAATTTGACGACGGCTCCGGTGGAGTCGAAGAAATCCTTGGGGATTCCGGCTATGCCGTCGCGGCGGACCGCGAGGATCTGGTGATCGCGCAGCATCTGGTGAACCCTGGTCACCGCGATGCCGAGCTGATCGGCCACGTCGGGCAGCGGGAGCAGGGTCACCGCGTCCGGCACAACATCGTCGCTGCATGGAAATGCACTCACATCCATAACGGTAGTGGGTGCCGCCGGGCCCGTCGTGAGACACCCTGATCCGTTCCGCCTATACCATCGGGTGAGCCGTCATGGGGCGGCATCGCTTGTCGCGGCCGAAGCGAGAGGTGAGAGCTTTGTGAAAGTCGGAGGACATCAGTTGATCGGCCAGATGCTGGACGGGCGCTACCGCATCGATGCGCCGATCGCGCGGGGCGGCATGTCGATGGTGTTCCGGGGGGTGGACACGCGACTGGACAGACCGGTGGCCATCAAGGTCATGGATCCCAAGTTCGCCGGTGATCCGCAATTTTTGACCCGGTTCGAGTTCGAGGCCCGCTCGGTGGCCAAACTCAAGCATCCGTCGCTGGTGGCCGTCTACGACCAGGGCATCGACGGCGACTACCCGTTCCTGATCATGGAACTGGTCGAGGGCGGCACACTGCGCGAACTGCTGCGCGAACGCGGCCCGATGCCACCGCACGCGGTCCGCGCGGTCGCCGAGCCGGTACTCGAGGCGATCGGGGTCGCGCACCGGGCGGGATTGATCCATCGCGACGTCAAACCGGAGAACGTGCTCATCTCCGATTCGGGCGAGGTGAAGATCGCCGACTTCGGTCTGGTCCGCGCGGTCGCCGGATCGAATATGACCTCGGCAAGCGTAATCCTCGGCACCGCCCACTACCTGTCGCCCGAACAGGTCACCGACGGCACCGCCGACGAGCGCAGCGACGTCTATTCCTTCGGCATCCTCATCTTCGAAATGCTCACCGGCCGAACCCCGTTCATCGGTGACAACTCGCTGTCGATCGCCTATCAACGCGTCGAGAAGGATGTGCCGAGCCCCAGCCGCCTGATCGCCGGGGTGCCACCGGAATTCGACGCCCTGGTCGCCCGCGCCACCGCCCGCGAACCCTCGCATCGCTTCGCCGACGCCGACGCGATGGCGGCCGAGATGCGCCGCATCGCCGCGGAATTGCGACTCCCCGAGTATCGGGTGCCCGCGCCGAAGGAATCGGCCGAACATCTCTCGGCCCGCTACCGCGTCCAACCCGCCCCGGCCCCGCGCCCGGCCCCGGTCGCGGCGGAGGCGACGACCCGGATGTCCGAACAGCGCGCGCCGATGCCCCAGCCGACCCGGGTGATGACAGCGACGCAACATCTCCCGGAAACCAACGGGCACACCGCGATCGCCGAACCTCCGCCCCCGCCGCAGCAACCGACCTACCGCGGCGAGCGCGACGGCCGCGGCGGATCGCGTCGCCGGGTGCTGCTCTGGGCGGGCATCGTGATCGCCCTGGCGCTGCTGCTCGGCATCGGCGGCTGGTATCTGGGCGTGGAACGCTATTCGGCGGTACCGGCGATCGCGGGCCTGGACACCGCGCACGCCACCACGGCGCTACAGGACGCCGGATTCGACACCGCGGTCCGCAACCGCGCCTCCGACATCATTCCGGTCGGAGGCGTGGTCGGCACCGATCCGCCCGCGGGCACCCGGGCGCTCAAGGGTTCCACGGTGTCGATTCTGGTATCCAACGGCAAACCGCAGGTGCCCCAGTTCAAACCGGGCCAGGACGTGAGCACCGTCGAACAGCTCATCCGCGATGCCGGACTGCGCCCGGTCGACGGCGGCGAGACGGCCAATACCGCCCCCAAAGGCACCGTGGCGCAACTTGATCCGAAGCCCGGAACGGTCCTGCCGACCGGGGCCGCGGTGAAGATTGTGCGCAGCAAGGGTTCTCAGCCGGTGAAGCTGCCCGATGTGCGCGGCAAGACCGCCGAGGAGGCCGCCGCGACCCTGCAGAAGGCCGGACTCACCGTGGGCGACACCAGGACCGAATTCGATCCGAAGATCAAGTCCGGGCAGGTGATCGGCACCGATCCCGCCGCCGGACAGAGCGTGCTGTCGGGTCAGACGGTCGCCCTGATCGTCTCCAATGCCGTGCAGGTGCCCGATGTGACCGGGATGACCGCCGCCTCCGCCCGCGCCCAATTGGAGGGCATGGGGCTGAAGGTGGTGCTCAACAACGTCTTCAGCAATGATCGCGGTACCGTCCGCCTGCAGACCCCGTTCGGGGGCTCGGCCGTCGAACCCGGCGCGACCATCACGCTGACGGTGTTCCTCTAACGAGCCGCGAGTCCGACCGTCGCGCCGCCGAGCAGTTCGGCCTCGGTGATCCCCAGTCGAGTCGCGACCAGGTCGAGCGCCTGCTGCAAGACCGCGCTGGCGCTGGCACCCACGACCTGTGACTGCTCGGTCCGGCTACTGCCGCGCAGCACCCGGACCCGGCAGCGCCAGGCGATTCCGGCCAGATCCACCTCCGGCCGCTCGATCACCACCGTCACCGGCACGCCGTCCATTGTGAACTCGTGCCGGGCCAGCGGCGACGCGACGCGGTCGGGAGCCACTCGCAATTCCCCGGCTACCGCTACCCTTTTCATCAGGCCTCCCAGAACAGATACCGCATACAGCCCATCGCATGAACAACGGGACTATGTCGAAGCTAGTTCAGGGATATCGAATCAGCAACTGCTCAGCAAACAATTAACCTGTGCGACACTCGTCACGCGACGGCCAGCAGCGGCGCTCCGGTCTCCGGATCGTTGATCGCCACCACCGCGGCGGTGGTGAACACATCGACGGGCGCACCGCCGACAGCCGGACTGATATTCGTGGTGACCTGCGCCGATAACGCGGCCGGATCGTAACCCCAGGAGATGTTGAAGATCAGCAGCCGGCTGCCGTCGCGCAGCACGACCTCCGACGGCATCCCCTCGCGGTCGCGATCGCGCAGCAAACGCAGAATCGTGCGATCGGTGGCATCGACCCGCCGGATGCCCTCGGCCCGGAAGACGACGTTCAATTCGCCGTCCGTCACCGCAGCATCTCGGCGACCAGGAACGCCAGTTCCAGCGACTGCTGGGTGTTCAGGCGCGGATCGCAGGCCGTCTCGTAGCGATCCTCGAGGTCCAGATCGGAGATGTCCTGCGCGCCGCCGAGGCATTCGGTGACGTTCTCACCGGTCAGCTCGATGTGCAGGCCGCCGGGATGGGTGCCCAGCGCGTGATGCACCTCGAAGAAGCCCTGCACCTCGTCGACAATGCGATCGAAGTGGCGGGTCTTGTAGCCGGTGGAGGATTCGTGGGTATTGCCGTGCATCGGATCGCACTGCCAGATCACCTGATGCCCGGTGGCCTGGACCTTTTCGATGATCGGGGGCAGCACGTCGCGAACCTTGTTGTTGCCCATCCGGGCGACCAGGGTCAGGCGGCCGGGCTCGTTGTTGGGGTCGAGCCGCTCGACGTATTCGACCGCGAGTTCCGGGGTGGTGGACGGGCCGATCTTCAGGCCGATCGGATTGGCCAGCAGTTCGGCGAAGGCGATATGCGCGCCGTCGAGCTGACGGGTGCGCTCGCCGATCCACAGAAAGTGCGCCGACAGGTCGTAGAGCGCGGTATCGCCCGCGGCATTCTCGCCCAGGCGCAGCATGGCCCGCTCGTAGTCGAGAACCAGCGCCTCGTGGCTGGCGTAGATCTTGGCGGCCTGCAGGCTCGGATCCTGGACGCGGCAGGCGGTCATGAAGCGCAGGCCGCGATCGATTTCCTGGGCCAGCTGCTCGTAGCGGGCGCCGGCCGGTGACTGGGCGACGAAGTCGCGGTTCCAGTCGTGCACCTTGTGCAGATCGGCCATGCCCGCGCCGGTCAGCGCGCGCACCAGATTCATCGCGGCGCTGGCATTGGCGTAGGCGCGGACCAGGCGCGACGGATCGTGTTCGCGCAGACCGTCTTCGGCGACCAGGGAGTTGATCATGTCGCCGCGGTAGGACTTCAGGCCCAGTGAATCGGTATCCGACGAGCGGGGTTTGGCGTACTGACCGGCGATGCGGGCCACCTTGACCACCGGCAGACTCGCGCCGTAGGTGAGCACGACCGCCATCTGCAGCAGGGTGCGGATATTGCCGCGGATATGCGGTTCGGTGTTGTCGGCGAAGGTTTCCGCGCAGTCGCCGCCCTGCAGGAGGAAGGCCTCGCCACGCGCCACCTCGGCGAGCCGCTGACGCAATTCCTCGACCTCGGCGGGCACGCAGATGGGCGGCACGCTCTCGAGGACGGTGCGCATCTTCCCGGCCAGATCCGGATCCCAGGAGGGCTGCTGCAGGGCCGTGCGGGACAGGGCATCGTCGAGGCGCCGTCGCAGCTCGGCGGGCAACGGGGGAAGTTCCGGCAAGCGATCGATCGGTACGTCGACGGTCCAGTTCACCAGATCAGAATAGTGACCGTAGTGCATCGTGGGTAACCCGGAGGTATGGGGGCCGGTGAGAAGGGCGCGTCCGGTACGTCCGTAGTCTCGGATGGACCGTCGAATCAGTCGTGTCGGTGCGCGATCACCGGCACGACCGCACATGAGGAGAAGACCGATCTCGCTCCGATACTTTTATGATTGCGAATTCATCGAGGACGGGGTCGTCATCGACCTGGTCTCGATCGGCGTGGTCTGCGAGGACGGTCGCGAATACTACGCGGTCTCAACGGAATTCGACCCGGAGAAGGCGGGCCCGTGGGTGCGGCGCAATGTGCTGCCCAAACTGCCCTCCCCCGCCTCGCCGCTGTGGCGCAGCCGCGAGCAGATCCGCGAGGACCTCTACCGCTTCTTCCTGCCGCGCCCGAGCGTCGAACCGGAACTGTGGGCCTGGGTGGGCGCCTACGATCACGTGGCGCTGTGCCAGCTGTGGGGTTCGATGGTCGATCTGCCGACCTCCATGCCGCGCTACACCAACGAGCTGCGGCAGTACTGGGAGATGTCGGGACGACCGACGCTGCCGCCGGTTCCGGCCGACGCCCACGACGCGCTGGCCGACGCTCGGCACAATCTCGCCAAGTTCGAGGCCATCGAGGCGTATCGGCGTCGGCAGGCGTCGTAGGGCACAACGGGAAACGCCAGGGCCGATTGCTCGGCCCTGGCGTTACTCACAACCTTTGTCTCAGCATGCGCTTCGTTCGGATCAGCTCGCGACGCTCTCCGGAATCCGATCGGCGTCGGGGCGGCTGCCCGAGGGCGCGCCCTTCTTGAGGCTCGAGGCGTACACGTCGACGTACTCCTGGCCCGACATCCGCATGAGCTCGTACATGATCTCGTCGGTGACCGCGCGCTCGACGAAGCGGTTGCCGCCCATGCCCTCGTAGCGCGAGAAGTCGATGGGCTTACCGAATTTCACGGTGACCTGCTTGCGGCGCCAGCGGAACGGTCCGGGCGGGCAGACTTCGTAGGTGCCGATCAGCGCGACCGGGATGACCGGAACGCCGGTCTCGAGCGCCAAGCGGGCGACGCCGGTCTTGCCCTTGTACAGGCGGCCGTCGGGCGAGCGGGTGCCCTCGGGATAGAGGCCGACCAGGCGGCCCTCCTTCAGCAGCCGGCGCGCGGTCTCCAGCGCGGCCTCGGCGGCCGAGGCGCCACTGCGATCGATGGGGTACTGACCGGTGCCCGAGAAGAAGAACTTCTGCAGCCTGCCCTTGAGACCGGGAGTGGTGAAGTATTCGGCCTTGGCCAGGTAGGTGATTCGACGCGGGCTCATCAGGGGGGTGAACAACCAGTCGGTGAACGAGAGGTGATTGCCGGCGAGAATGGCTGCGCCCCCGGCCGGGATGTTCTCCACCCCTTCGACCTTGGGTCGATTGTAGAGATGCATCAAAGGTCCGACCAGCACGAACTTCAGCAGCCAGTAGAACATTGCGTCCTTTCCCCTGTGAGAATTCCCGGGACCGGCCTCTTTGCGCGGGCACCACCGTCCGCTGCCGACTCTACCGCCGCGACCGAGCTGTGACCAATCCCGCATCCGGATTTCACGCAGGACAGGGGCCACATTCTCACCTGCGGGCCCCGGCTTTGCCGTCCGGGCTCGCGGCCGCCTTGGCCGTGCGATTGGCGCCGGGCTTGGCCCGGCGGCTCGCGGTGGACTTCGCGGCGCGCAGATCACCGGATCGCTCCGGCGCCAACGCCGCTCGCGCCAGTTCCGCCGCGCCGATCATGCCCGCCGCCTCGCCGAGCTGAGTGGTGCGGATGCGGGCCAGTGGCCGGTGCCGGGCGCCGGTGATCGAGGTCGCGTAGTGTTCCCGGGCCTCGTCGAGGAACAGTGCGGCCGAGGAGCTCACGCCGCCCGCGATCACGATCAGGTCGGGGTCGAAGATATCGCTCACGAAGGCCAGGCCCAGGCCGAGCCAGCGGGCGAAATCGGCCATCACATCGAGGGCGACCGGATCGCCGTCCTGGGCGGCCCCGGCCACCCGGCGACCGGTCAGCGAGCCCGGATCGCGGAACACCTCGCGGGCCAGGATGGTCGAGCGCGCCGGATCGGTGGCCAGCATCTCGATCGCGGTGTCGACCAGAGCCGTTCCACTGCAATAGCGTTCCCAGCAGCCGCGCTTGCCGCAGGGGCACGCGCGCCCGTTCGGCACCACCTGCAGATGCCCCAGTTCCGGCGCCACGCCGTAGCTTCCGCGATACAGCTCGCCGCCGACCAGCAGCGCCGCACCGATGCCGGTGCCGATCGCGACCAGCACGCCGTTGTGCGCACCGGCCGCCGCGCCGAAGCGGTACTCCGCCCACATCGCGGCATTGGCGTCGTGCTCCAGAATCACCGGCAGCCGCAGCCGTTCGCCGAGGCGATGCGCGACCGGGGTGTCCTCCCACGGCAGATGCGGCGCGAACCGCACCGAGGCCCGGGTCTCGTCCACGAATCCCGCCACGGCCAGCCCGACCGCCCCGATTTCGTGCCGCCCGCACAACTCCCGCACGGCCCGCTCGAGTCCGTCCTCGAGCGCCTGCTCGGAATGCGGCGTGGGCGCCTGCACGGTATCGAGCACCTCGCCCGCGCCATCGACGACAGAGGCCCGAATATTGGTGCCGCCCACATCGATTCCGACGGTCAGGGGCGCTTCCCGCCCGATCCGCGTCGTCATCGCTTGATCTGCACCGGGATCGAAACGTACCCCGACCGCCCGGCCCCGGACGCCCCCGCACTCCCCTGCCCACCGGCCCGGCCTTGTCCCGACCCACGGGCCTCGCTGCGTCCCGCCGCCCCCGCACTGCCCTGTCCGGACGCGCCCGCGGTGTCTTTTCCGGACACATTCGCCCTGCCGTGCCCGGGCGTGGTCGCCGCCCCACGGCCGGGCGCGCCTGCACTGCCTTGCCCAGGCGCGCTCGCCTTCTCATGCCCGGGCGCGCTTCCACTCTTTTGCCCGGGCGCGCTTCCACTCTCTTGTTCCCGGCCTGCTTTCGGCCGGGAGCCGCGAGGGGACGTGCGGCCGGTCATGGCGCCCAGCAGGGTCGCGCCGAGGGTGGGCTTGGCGGGGCCGGGGCGGCGGTCCGCGGCCGCGGAGTTGTCGGAGGGATCGGACACTCGGCCAATCGTGCCAGGGTCGGTCTCGGGCGAATCATCCGCATCGGGCCCGCTATCGGGTCCTGCGGGGGGTGCTGGCGAATCATGCTGCGGCGCTTCGTGATCGAGGTCGGGGGGCATGACCGGGTCGACCGGGACCCCGGCCAGCGCCTCGCGCAGGACGGTCACGATGGCGGTGCCGTTCTCGGCGATGGCGGTGAGCACGTCGTGATGTTCCCCGCGGACCAGCGCGGCCGCCGCGCAGACCGGACACCACGTGCACGCGTCCCATTCCGGCCGTCCGTCGGCGGCCGCGCGGCGCAGCACCGGCTCCACCCGTTCCAGGACGGCCTCGGCCAGTAGCCGCAGTTCCTCGGCGAACTCGCCGAAATGGTCCTCGTGCCGATCGGAGTCGGTGGTGGTCATCGCGGCCATACCTCGGGGTCGGGACGGAAGCGCACGACCAACTGTTCGCCGTCGAGTTCGGCGCCCTCGACCGTGCATCGCCGCAATACCGGCGCCAGCGGCAGGCGGCGCCGGACCCCGTCCGCTCCCACGATCAAATCGTCCTCCACTCGTCCCAGTCGCAGCGTCGCCGGGTCCACCACGGGCAGGGGCATCCGAAGAGTGAACACCGACTGCAGTCCCGCGCCCGATTCCAGCCGTACGCTCGGCGCACCGCCAAGCATAGGGTCTGCCTCCGGAACTACCCGGTTAGCGCGCGAATCCACCAGCCGCGCCAGAGTTTGCAGCGCCGCCGTCCCGACCGGTTCCGGACCGCTGTGCGGTGCGATGGTCACGGGTACGCCGGGCAGTCTGCGACGCAGGTCGGCGATGACGTCGAGCTGTTCGGCGCGGCGTTCCAGATACCAGCGCGCCGCGGGATGGTCGGCCTCGCTCTCGGCAACCGCGGGCAGCACCTTGTTCACCACGATGCCGTCCAGCCGCAACCCGAGCAGCGCCGCGGCCGAGCGCATACGCGCGGATTCGGCGACGGCCACCCGTTCGGGTCCGGTGATCAGCCGAGCGCCGGTGCGCTCGTGGTCGGCCAGCAGATCGCGCACCGATCGCACGGCGGCGGCGATGCGCTCGACAGCCGTGGCCAGCACGACCCGGCGCAGATCCGGCCCGGCGACGCTCAGCGCGCGCGTATGCGCGGGCCAGATGCGATCGAGATAGCCCAGCAGCGTGTCGGGTGCGGTGACGATGCGCAGCAGATCGGCCGAGGGCGGGCAGTCCACGACGATGACGTCCCAGTCGTCCTCGTCGGCGAAATCGGCGATCTCGATGAGCATCAGCAGTTCCTGCACGCCTGGCAGGCCGGTCAGCTCCGCCGGATCCAGTGCGGCCAGGTCGATTCCGTGTTCGTGACCGCGTCCGGCCAGCATTCGCACCGCATCGCGGAAGCGATCCTCCAGCAGCGCAAGGGAATCGATCTCGATGACGTCCAATCCCGGCGCGACCGTGGTGATTCCGGCGACCGTGCCCGGATCGTGCGGGAAGCGGAAGCCGAGCGCGTCACCCAGGGAGTGGGCCTGATCCATCGATGCGATCAGCACCCGCTGTCCGGCCCGTGCGTAGGACATGGCCGTGACACAGGCCAGGGTCGTCTTTCCCACCCCGCCCTTGCCTATGAACAGCTCCAGACGTGTCAGCCTTCGACCCGTTTCTTGAGTTCCTTGAGCGCGGTGTCGGTGATCACCTTCTCGGCCTTGCGCTTGAACATGCCGATCATCGGGATCGTGAGGTCCACGGTCAGCTCGTAAATCACCTGGGTGGTGCCGTCGGGCTGGTCGATCAGCTCGTAGGTGCCGTCCTGCGCCTTCTGTAAGTCACCGCTGACCAGCTGCCAGGTGACCGCTTTCCCGTCGGGCCGCCAGGTGTAGGACAGCACGTAGGTGTCCTTGACGACCCCCGCGTCGAGCACGAACCGCGCGTTGCGGGCCCGGCCGTCGGGGAATTTGTCGAGCACCTCCACCGATCGGGCGGCCGACACCCACTCCGGATACGCCCCCAGGTCGGCGATGACGGCCATCACCCGATCCGACGGGGCGTCGATGATTATCGACCTCTGGGTCCGGTCGGCCATGGCTGGAAGCGTTTCCTTTCCGACTGCGAGACAACGGGTTCCGGTTCAGGGCACGGGGACCGGGGTGACGCCCGCCGGGCGACCGGCCTCGAGACGCGCCTTCACCTCGAACGACATCTTCCTACCCGCCACCCGCCGCTCGCGATTGGCGGCCAGCAGGGCGCGCGGGGACATCCGGGCCGCGTTCCACGGTTCGGCGTGCAGGAAGTAGTGCAGGATGACCCCGTCCAGCGACGGTTCCAGCCAGACCTCCATGGTGCCGGTCAGCGGGCCCGCGACGGCCCATCGAATTCCCTTGTCGCCCCGATCCTCTCGAACCTCGAGCGTCAGATCGGGCCACCAGCCGCGCCACCGGTCGCGATCGCCCAGCACTCCCGCCACCTCGGCGCCCGAGGCGGCGACGAATGTCTGGTCGGCAACCTGGATCGAACTCATGCCTGGCCCTCGCTCCCGCTCATGGGCCCGAGCCTAGCTCGAGAAGCCGCCACTGCTCGATCGCACAGTCCCGTCGAGCAGTTCGCGCAGCCGGGAGCCGAGGACGTCCCAGCGCCAATGTTCGCTGACCCAATCGCGTCCGGCGGCGCCCATGCCCGCCGCGACGTCCGGATCGGACAGCAGGGTGACGATGGCGTCGGTGATCTCCTGATGCGAGCGACCGTCGACGACGGTGCCGGTGCGGCCCTCCTGCACGGTTTCCGGGGCGCCGCCGGAATTGCCCGCGACCACCGGAACCCCGGAGGCGGAGGCCTCGAGGAAGACGATGCCCAGACCCTCGACGTCCAGGCCCGCGCCGCGGGTGCGGCACGGCATGGCGAAGACGTCGGCGATGGTGTGGTGGGCGGCCAGTTCGGCGGCGGGTACGCGACCGGTGAAGACCACATCGTCGGCCAAGTCCAGGGCGGCGGCGAGACCGCGTAATTTGTCCTCGTAGGGGCCGCCTCCGGCGATGACCAGAACCGCGCCGTCGACGCGCTTCTTGATCTCGGTCATCGCGATGATCAACATGTCCTGTCCCTTGCGTGGGACCAGTCGCGACAGGCACAGCACGGTGGGCCGCTCGCCCAGGCCGTAGCGGGCGCGCAATTCGGCGCGGGCGGCCGGATCCGGGCGGAACACCTCGGTGTCGACGCCCGGGGGCAGATATTCCAGTCCGGCGTTTCGGCCGAAGGCCGCCGAGAACCGCCGTCGGGTGTACTTGCTGACATAGGTGATCGCATCGGTGTGATCCCCGATCACCCGCAGCGCCTGCCGCGCCGCGGGCAACATCGACCAGCCGACCTCGTGCCCGTGCGTACTGGCCACGATCCGCTCGGCCCCCGCCCGCCGCAGCAGCGGCGACAGCAGCGCCAGCGGCGCGGCCGCCCCGAACCACACGGTGTCGCACCGCTCGTCCCGCACCAGCTTCGCCGCCCGCCGCAACACCAGCGGCGTCGGCACCATCAGGGTCGTAGGATGCCGCACCACCTGAAACGGCTGCTCGGCATCGAATTTCAGATGACTGTCCCCCCGCCACCGCGGCGCGTAAACCACCAACTCATCCGCGGGCAACCGCATAGCCAGCGCATGCAAATACGACTGAATCCCGCCCGGCCGAGGCGGAAAGTCGTTGGTAACCAGCAGGGTGCGAGCCATGAGCCGAGTCTATTGCCGCCCCACCGGCCGCCGATCCCGGGCCCTGACCAGCCCGAAAGCCCCTGCGCCCCAACCCTCGCCCCGGCGCTGCGCGCCGGAACAAGGGAAGGAGCGGCGGAACGAGGGAAAGGAGCGGCGGCGCGAAGGGTCCGGGCAAGGGTCAGGAGATTCGCGACTTGATCCAATCTCGCCATTGGGTGACGAAGGATGTGTGGCCTATGCCGAGGGTGTCTTCGAAGGCGTCGTCGAGGGCCGGTTTGTCTTGGGGGCCCTTGGCCAGGCGGTGGTAGAGGTCTACCAGTTTGGGTTCGCCGAATTGGGTTGCGGTGAAGGCGTTGGCGGACCAGGCCTGTTCGTAGGCGAGGGCGGCGTTGTTGCCGGGGGTGGGGGCGAAGGCGGCGTCGGTGGGGAGGTCGGTGGGGAGGATGCCGGAGCGGGCTCGGGCGGTGAGGGTGGGGGCCAGTTGGGCGAAGGGGCGTTGTTCGGCGCGGTGGGCGGAGTATTCGGCGAAACCCTCGAGCACCCATTGCGGTGAGCCGTCGAGGGTTTGGGCGCGGGCGGCCACGTGGGTGAGCTCGTGGCGCAGGGTGTCGCGCAGGCCGTCGGTGCCCAGGCGGCGTCCCGCGTCGGCCGCGAACACCACGCGCTGGCCGGTGGGTCGCTGGCCAGGCAGGAACGGATCCGAGACCGAGGCCGCGGCGACCTCGCTCGACACCGATCCGGTCGCATGCGTCAGCGCCGCGAATTCCGCGGTCGAGGACGACACCGCGACCACCGCCGTCCGCGACCAGTCCCCGCCCCACAGCGTCGTCACCGAATCGACGGCCGGGCCGATCTCCCGCGCGAGGGTATCGACATCACCGCGCTGATACGGATGCCCGAACACCACCGACAGCTGCCCGTCCTCCCCCGAAACCTGCTGGGCGACAACGGGACCGTAGGACTCCATGACCCGACGCACCTCCGCCAGCTGCGGATCGACCGGAGCCGCGGGCGCGGCGTACTGCGCCGCGGCCGGTTCCGGCCGCACCTTGGGCAACGCCGACTTCGGTAGTAACACCAATGCTCCGGTAATCGCGGTCAATGCGATCACCGTGGCGACGGTGGCGACGAATTCGAACCGCCGCCGTGCCGTCAACCAAGTACGGATCCGCTCCAGCGCGTTCATCCTCACCTCGGTCGAATTACGGCATACCGATCCAATAGCGACGCGCCGAGTGGTACGGGGTCGAGCCCAACGGAGCCACCTGGACCGGAACACCGAAGGTCGAGGCGTGCAGCATCAGACCGTTACCCGCATAGATTCCCACATGCGAAGCGTCGGAATAGAAGAAGACCACATCTCCGGGTTGCAAATTGTTCTTGTCGACGGGAGTGCCGACCGCCGCCTGTGCCTGACTGGTGCGCGGCAGATCGATACCGACCCGATGAAACGCCCACTGCACCAGACCCGAACAGTCGAACTGATCCGGACCGGTCGCACCCCAGACATAGGGATCGCCGACCCGGGTGAGCCCCGCCGCCAGCGCACTGGTCCCACTGCCCGGCACCAATCCGCGCAACAGGGTGTCACGATCGAATCCGGCCGGGAACAGCGCCCCGGCCAACGAGGCCTTGTCGCCCGCCGACAGCGAACCCCACTGCTGGATGACCTGCGCGATCGCGCCCTGCAGATCGGCGCGTTTGCGCTCCAGCTCCGCGCGCACCTGATCGGCCTTCGTCGAGGCGTCCCGGGCCGCGTCGGAGGCGGTGCGGGCGATATTCTGCGCCGAGGTGGCGGCGTCGGTGGCCTTCTTGAACTGCGCGAGCTGATCCTGCGTCTGCGCCGAGAGCACATCGAGGGTCGACATCTGATCGAGCAGCTGCTGCGGCGAATCGCTGACCAGTACGGAGAACAACCGATTGGTGCGCGCGCCCTGATAGGCGGCGACAGCGGTGCGATCGACCGCGGGCTGATACTTGCGAACCTCGGCCTGTGCCACGTCGACCACCTGGGTCGCACCGGCCAGTTTCGCGTCGGCGTCGCGGGAGACGGCCTGTTTGGCGTCGAGATCCTGCTGCGCGGCGAGGGCCTGCTGATTGAGCTGTTCGGACTGATGGGACAGGTCGATCAGCTTCTGCACGGCGTCGCTCGCGCTGGTGGGCGCGGCGACCGGATCGGCCGTGGCGCCGTTGATCGGGATCCCGAACATCAGGACGCCCACGGCCAGCGAGCCGCCGACCAAGCGTCTGGTTCTGTTGTTTCGGTGCTGCGCTGTCACTGCCTGCCGTGCCCCGTTTCCGCGGTATCCGAGCTGGTCATCACGAAGGTCTCGAACAGGTTACGGAACGGCGACCGTCTGTGTCCAGCAGGCCACAAAATGATCACGGCCGCCGTCCCGTTTGACCGAAATTTTCAGTAGCGGCGAGCACCCGCAACGGGCATCGAGGACATGGCCGCGATGGCGACGGGCTGGCCCGCGGTCGAGGCGTGGACGACATTGCCGTCACCGACGTAGAGGCCCGAGTGGCTGCCGCCGTAGAACGACACAACATCGCCCGGCTGCAGATCGTCCATCGAGACCGGCGCACCGGCATCGAGCTGGGCGTAGCTGGTGCGCGGCAGTTCCAGACCGGCCTGCTCGTAGGACCACTTCACCAGACCCGAGCAGTCGAAGGCGTTCGGGCCGGCGGCGCCGTACACGTAGGGCGCGCCCAGCTTGGACATCGCGGCGTCCACGGCACGCTGACCGACGGTCTCGATCGGCGCGGCCGGGGCCGGCGGATTGATGCCCGGAATCTGGAAGCCCGGGGGAAGGATGTTGGCCGGGATCGCCCCCGGCGGGATCTGAGCCAGAACCTGATCGGGGACATCGAAGTTCCCGACGCCCGGAACGGTGACCGGCGCCGCCGAAGCGGGCGCCACGGGCAGCAGCAACGCGCTGAGGGTGGCAGCGCCAACGGCTCCGGCCGCAACGGCCCGATGGGCGTTGCGATGCAGCCCCAGGACCTGTCGCTTGATCGCCATGATGCGGTACTCCTCATCTCATCTGCCCCACGACGTGCACCCGGCGGTGCGCCGGACTCCGTGAGGTCTCGAAAAGATTACGAGCGCATAACGGTGGGTTGTAAAGCGGCGAACACCCAAAACGAGCTGGTCAGCAATTCCAACCCTTGCAACATGCGAGATAAATCACACCAATCACAAACAAATAACGATGGTGTCCGACCTGCAGGTTTCTCGAGCGACACGAGTGCGTCAAGCCGGGCGGCATCGGGACGTTTCAAGGTCTGACTTAAGGGGAAATCAGCACGTAGGCTAGAGCCTTCGGCTCCGAAAGCGACCGATCAGTTCCCTCCGAGCCGTTGATCATGACCGCCGAACCGGTCGTTGCGGCATCTCCGCCCGGGCAAGCCGCCGGATTGATACCCAAACCGAATTAATGTGACCCTGGCCACATTTGGGTGTAGATCTGCCGCGCGCGCCCGTTCCCGCCGACTCCGCAACTTGTCGTACCCCCTCTCTACGCTGCTGCGCGTGCGCCAGACCACGGCGGCCCAGCTGGCCTTCGACGAGCTCGACACCCCGCTGTACGACACCACCTTCGTCGTGGTCGACCTGGAAACCACAGGTGGCAGCCCCGATGGCGATGCGATCACCGAGATCGGCGCGGTGAAGGTGCGCGGCGGCGAGGTGCTCGGAGAGTTCGCCACCCTCGTCGATCCCGGCTGCCCGATCCCGCCTCAGGTCGTCCAGATCACCGGCATCACCACCGCGATGGTTCGCGACGCGCCGCGCATCGAGGCCGTGCTGCCCGGGTTCGTCGAATTCGCCTCCGGCTCGGTACTGGTCGCCCACAACGCCCGCTTCGACACCGGATTCCTCAGGGCCGCCGCCGCGCGTTGCGAGATCGCCTGGCCGACTTTCCAGGTGCTGTGCACGGTGCAGTTGGCCCGGCGCATCCTGCCCCGCGACGAGACGCCGACCGTCCGGTTGTCCGCGCTGGCACAGCTTCTGGGCGCGCGCACCATCCCCACCCACCGCGCCCTCGACGACGCCCGCGCCACCGTCGACGTGCTGCACGCCCTCATCGAACGCGTCGGCAATCAGGGCGTGCACAGCCTCACCGAACTGCTCGACTATCTGCCCGAGGTCACCAAACGCCAGCGCTCCAAGCGTTTCCTGGCCGCCGACCTGCCCAGCGGGCCCGGCGTCTATCTGTTCCGGGGCCCCTCCGACGAAGTCCTATATATAGGGACGGCCGTGAATCTGCGCCGCCGCGTGCGCAACTACTTCACCGGCTCCGAAACGCGCACCCGCATGCGGGAAATGGTGGCGCTGGCCACCCGGGTCGATCATGTGTCGTGTGCCCACGGTCTCGAGGCGGGCGTGCGGGAACTGCGACTGCTGGTCGCCCACACCCCGCCCTACAACCGCCGCTCGAAATTCCCCAAGCGCGCCTGGTGGCTCACCCTGACCGACGAGCCGTTCCCCCGCTTCGCGGTCACCCGCACCCCCGCACCGGATGCGCTGGGTCCGTTCAACTCCCGCACCGACGCCGCGGAACTCGCCGCCATCGTCGCCGAATTCTGTGGCCTGCGCACATGCACTACGCGCATACCCCGCGGCGGGCGGCACGGCGCGAACTGTCCACCGGCCGTGGTCGGCGGCTGCCCCGCCGGAGTCTCGGGCCGATTGCTCGATCCGACCGAATACGCCCCCGCGCCCCGACTGGTCCGCGATCTGTTCACCGGCGTCGGCGACGCACCCCTGCACACCATGTCCGACCGGATCGAAACCCTGGCCACCGCGCAGAATTTCGAGGCCGCCGCCCGCCTGCGCGACCGCGCGGTCGTCGTCGTGCGCGCCCTGCGACGCACCCAGCGCCTCGCCGCACTGGCCCGCATCGCCGAACTGGTCGCCGCCCGCCCCGACGGCTCCGGCGGCTGGGAATTCGCGATCATCCGCTACGGCCGCCTCGCCGCCGCCGGCACCGCCATCCGCGGCATCGCCCCCATGGCCGTGGTCGAATCCCTCACCGCCTCCGCCGAAACCGTCCTGCCCACCCATCCCCCACTCCATGACGCCCCACCCGAGGAGACCGCCCTCATAGCCCGCTGGCTCCATCAGCCCGGCACCCGCATCGTCCGCACCACCGACGGCTACCACGAACCCCGCCTCGGCGCGGGCCCCTGGCTGTCCTGGGTCGAACGCGCCGAGGCCGCCGCCCGCGCCGATTGACGCGGCCGATCTACTCGTCTCCGTTGAACATCCGCACCAGCGCGTGGGGTGCGTCGTCTCCGAACATGAACTCGAGAATCCGGTGCCCATCGGTGGCCGACGCGGCGCTGCGGGGAAACATGGCTCGCTCGTATTCGGCGAGTGCGGCCTCGATATCTCTCGGACGCGCCGCGAGGGCCGTACCGAGTTCCGCGCCGTCCAGCATGGCCAGATTGGCGCCTTCGCCGTTCGGGGGTGCGACATGGGCGGCATCGCCGATCAGGGTCACGCCGGGCACTCGATCCCAGCGGTGCTCGATCGGGAGTGCGTAGAGGGGGCGCAGGATCGGGGCGCTGTCGCCGTCGGTGATCAACGCGGTGAATTCGGGTGCCCAGCCGTCGAATTCACGGGCGATGTGCGCGGTCGCGGCGGCCGGGTCGGCGAAGTCGACAGCGGCGAACCAGTCTTGTGATCGGGTGAGCGCGGCATAGGTGTGCAGGGTGTCGCCGCGCTCACGGTGGGCCGCAATTCCCTTGCCGGGCGCGAGCGCCATGAACGCTCCGCCGCCGACGGCCCGCGCCGCGGCGCGGTGGCGGGTGTCGCTGTCGTACAGCCAGGTCTCGACAAACGACATGCCGGTGTATTCGGGTGTCGCGGCGGTGAGCAACGACCGGACCCGCGACCATGTCCCGTCCGCACCGACCAGCAGATCGGCGACGACAGCGCTGCCGTCGGCGAAACCCACCTCGTGACGGCCGTCGCCGAGGGCGCGAACACCGACGACCTTGTGATCCCACCGAACGGCATCGGCCGGAAGCGAATTCAGTAGTAGCTGCCGCAACTCACCACGCAGCACCTCGGGACGCCCACCCGTGCCATCGTCGGCCCGATCGAACAGGACGGTCCCATCCGGGGCGACGACCCGCGATTGCTGACGTCCCTCCAGGATCAGCGCGCGGAACTCTTCGGTGAGACCGGCGGCCGCGAGGGCGAGTTGCCCACTGGTTTCGTGGATGTCGAGCATCCCGCCCTGCGCTCGGGCCGCGGGCGAGGACTCCGCCTCGTAGACCGTGGCCGGGATGCCGTGGACATGCAGAACGCGGGCGAGGGTGAGACCACCCAATCCGGCTCCGATAATTGTGACCTGGATGTTCATGTCGGCTCCTTGTTCTGGGCAGGTTCGAGCGCGCGCCGACGGATGCCGGCACGGCAGAAGGTGTGGGACGCGCGGCCCGGCCGCGCGGATGTCAGGACCGAGTCGGTTTCGGCAGGTCCGCGGTGATCTTGGTGAGCAATGCGCGCAGGGCCGCCCGCTCGTCCTGGTCGAGCGGTGCCAGAATCGTCTGCTCGACCTCGGTCATCATCGTTTCGAATCCGGCGATGAGCTCGGCGGCGGCCGGGGTCGCGTAGACGCGCTTGCTGCGCTCGTTGCCGCCCTCGATCCGACGCTCGACGAGCCCGCGCCGCTCGAGGCCCTGCAGCAGGCTCGAAACGCTGGCCGCACTCGTGCGGCTCATCTCCGCGAGATCGCGCTGGATCGCGCCGGGATTCCGGATCAGATAGACGATCGCGACGCTCTGCTCACGGCTGAGCTCACGGGCGCGGGTCCACTCCTCGCCCGCCTTGATCTGCGCCCAGCCGACCCAGTTCATCATCTCCAGGATGGTCGGCTCATGTCCGGATGCGTTCATAGTTAGAAATCTAACCATTAGAGTTCTAACTGTCAATGACCTAACTGAAACGCTCGCCCGCGACTCGCACACAGCGGCGTCGCCCGGATCAATAGACTCACCCCCATGATTACCGCGATCGTATTGATCCACGCCGAGGCCGCGCGCATACCCGAGACCGCGCAGGCGCTGGCCGATCTCGAGGGTGTGGCGGAGGTGTATTCGTGCGCGGGCGACGTCGATCTCATCGCGGTCGTGCGGGTCCGTGATCATGAGCAGATCGCCGAGGTGGTGACCGGCCGGATCAACAAGACGGCCGGGGTGCTGCGGACCGATACGCACATCGCGTTCAAGTCGTACTCGCGCGCCGAACTCGAGGGCGGATTCTCGATCGGGGAATGAAAGCTCGCTCAGTCGAGCAGAACCGAGGCCCCGAAGGGGTGCGCTCGATGGCCCGCGGGGACGAGCCGGGTGACGCCGCCGCGGCAGCCGGGTAGCAGATACACCCGCGCCCGCAGGGTGGTGTCGTTGGTGATATCCAGTCGCTGGGGGAATGTGCGGACGGTGACGCAGCCGGGCGCACTCGCGTAGGTGCGCCCATCGATGCGGAACGGACCGGCCTGGGCGGGCGCCGCCGCCGATACCGCCGCGGCCGCGAACACCCCGGACACCACGAGAGCCTTGCGAATCACGCCCGAACTGTAACCAACGTCCGGACAAATGCGAAGGCCCCGAGTCGGATTCGACTCGGGGCCTTCGCTGCGCTCAGGCAACAAGGAGAGGCGCTCAGGCAACAAGGAGAGACGCCCAAGCAACAAGGAGAGGCTCGGTCAACAAGGAAAGCTCAGGCAACGAAGAACGAGCCTCGAGCGACCGCCTCAGTGGCCGTTCTTGTCTCCGTTGCTGTTGCGCTCCTGGTATTCCGCCAGGACCGCGAGCTGCTTGTGCTCCTGCTCGTGCTCGTAAGCGACCAGCGCGTCGGCCTGCTGGGCCGGGTCGGCGCTGAGCAGCGAGCCGATGCCGGGCTTGCCCGCCCAGCCGAGCTTGTTCATCTTCTTGGGCACCGGGGCGCCCTGGTACTCCAGCGGAATCGGGTGGCCGTGCTCGTCGACCGGGCCCAGCGGCTGGTGCACCTCGATGTACTCACCGTGCGGCAGGCGCTTGATGACACCGGTCTCGATGCCGTGCTCGAGCACCGCGCGGTCGCTGCGCTGCAGACCCAGGCACATCCGGTACGCCAGGAAGTAGGCGATCGGCGGGGCCACCAGCAGCGCGATCCGGAAGAACCAGGTCGTCGCGTTCAGCGAGATGTCGAACTTCAGCGAGACGATGTCGTTGACACAGGCCAGCGTCAGCACCAGGTAGAACGCGATCGCCATCGCGCCGATCGCCGTGCGCACCGGCACGTCGCGCGGACGCTGCAGCAGATTGTGGCGCGCGTCGTCGCCGGTCAGCTTCTTCTCGATCCACGGGTAGGCGATCAGCACCGTGAACACCAGACCCATGATCAGCGCGACCCAGAACGGCGCGGGCACGGTGTAGCGGCCCAGATACAGCTCCCACGGCGGCATGAGGCGGGCCATGCCGTCGGTCCACATCATGTAGAAGTCCGGCTGCGAACCCGCCGATACCTGAGAGGGGTTGTAGGGACCCAGATTCCAGATCGGGTTGATCTGCAGGACGCCACCCATGATGGCGACCACGCCGAGGGTGAACATGAAGAACGCGCCCTGGTCGGCGGCGAACACCGGCACGATGCGCGCGCCCACCACATTGTTCTCGGTGCGGCCCGGTCCGGGGAACTGGGTGTGCTTCTGGTACCACACCAGCGCCACATGCGCGGCGACCAACGCGAGCATGATGCCGGGGAACAGCAGCACGTGCGCGATGAACAACCGCGGGATGATGATCGTGCCCGGGAAGTCACCGCCGAAGATCAGCCAGTGCATCCAGGTGCCGATCACCGGAATACCCATGGTGATACCGCCGAACGCGGCCCGCAGACCGGTGCCGGAGAGCAGATCGTCGGGCAGCGAGTAGCCGAAGAAGCCCTCGAACATCGCCAGCACCAGCAGCAGCGAACCGATCACCCAGTTCGCCTCGCGCGGCTTGCGGAACGCGCCGGTGAAGAAGATGCGGAACAGGTGGATGATGATCGACGCCGCGAACAGCAGCGCCGCCCAGTGGTGCACCTGGCGCACGAACAGACCGCCGCGCACCTCGAAAGTGATGTTCAGCGCGGTCTCGTAGGCCCGCGACATGGTCACGCCACGCAGCGGCTGATACGCGCCGTTGTAGACGACCTCGCTCATCGACGGATCGAAGAACAGGGTCAGGTAGATACCCGACAGGATCAGGATGATGAACGCGTACAGCGCGATCTCGCCCAGCAGGAACGACCAGTGGGTCGGAAAGACCTTGTTGATCGACCGCTTGACGAACGCCGCCATGTGGTAGCGCTCATCCATTTCATTGGCCTGCGCGGCCGCTTTAGAAGGACTCATGAACGACGCTCCCAGTAAGCCGGGCCGAGGGGCTCGATGAAGTCGTGCTGGGCGACCAGGTAGCCCTCGGTGTTGACGGTGATCGGCAGCTGCGGCAGCGCGCGAGCGGCGGGGCCGAAGACCGGCTTACCCCACTCGGTGGCCGAGAACTGCGACTGGTGGCAGGGGCACAGGATCCGGTTGGTCTGCTGCTCGAACAGCGAGGTCGGGCAGCCCAGGTGGGTGCAGATCTTCGAGTAGGCGAAGTAGTCGCCGTAGTTGAAGCTCTCCTGGCCCTTGCGCTTGATCGCGGACTGCGCGTCCTTGGTGCGCAGGCGAATCAGCATGACCGCGTTACGGATTCCGCGCAGCGACTCGAGCGTCTCCTTCTCGTTGCCGCGCCACTCTTCCTTCCACGGGAAGACGGTCTCCATGGCGCCGGCGTCCAGATCCTCCGGACGCACGAGCACGATGTCCTCCGGGCGACCGGTGTCCTTGCGCAGGTAGATAGTCTGGCCCGGGTAGTCCGGGGTCCAGCCGGAGACCCACAGCGGGGACTTGTCGCCCTTGGCCCACGGGTTCTTCACCAGACCGCCGACGAACATCAGCAGCGCGCCGATGCCCAGCGCGCCCACGCCCAGACCCGCGGTGCGGGTGATCAGCTTGCGCCGGCCCAGCGTGGAGGTCTCCAGCGCGTCGGACAGCTCGGCGACCAGCGTGCGCCGATCGGTCTCGGAGGACTTGCCGTCGTGGCGATCCTGGATCGAGATCTCGGCGGGAATGAACTTCTTGCGGATGATCACCGCGGCGATACCGATGGCCAGCACCGCGACACCCAGCAGCACGCCGTACAGCGGCGTGGTCAGCGAGTAGATGCCCGCGCCGTCCTGATCGCGACTCTTGTACTCCCACGGCCAGAACAGGAAGACGCCGATCAACGCCACACCGGACAGCGCCGAGATGACGAACCACATCGCCACCTGTCGCTCGGCCCGCTTCTCCGCGCGCGTGCCAGGGACCGGCCAGCGCGGGGCGCGGTAGGCGACGTCGACGCCGTCGAGTTCGGTACCGAGCTTGACCAGATCGTCGCGCGACATCGCGTCGAGCTGGTCGTCGGTGAGGTCCATGTCCTTTGGCTCCTGTCCACTCATGAGCGAGATCCGATCCACATCGCCGAGCCGACCAGGACCACGATTCCGACCACCCAGATGGCCAGACCCTCGGTCGCGGGACCGAAACCGCCGAGACCGTAACCGCCCTCGGGGTGCGACTCCGTCCGGTTCTTGACGTAGGCGACGATGTCGCGCTTCTCCTCCGGCGTCAGCTGACGATCGGAGAACTTCGGCATGTTCTGCGGACCGGTCAGCATCGCGGTGTAGATCTGCTGTTCGCTCGCCGGGGTCAGCGGCGGGGCGAACTTACCGGAGGACAGCGCGCCGCCCTTACCGGTGAAGTTGTGGCACGACGCGCAGTTCATGCGGAACAGCTCGCCACCGCGGGCGATGTCGGCGTTCTTGATCAGCGACTCCTCGGCCACCTTGCCGTCCGGATCGCGCACGACCGTGGGACCGCCGCCGTTCGCCGCGATATAGGCGCCCAGGGCATCGGTCATGTGCTCGTCGAACTTGGGGTCCTTGCGCTGGATCTGCGCGCCGTTGGCCGCGGCCGGCATGCGACCGGTGGAGACCTGGAAATAGACCGCCGCCTCGCCGACGCCGATCAGGCTCGGGCCGCGATCGGCGACACCCTGCAGGTTGGCACCGTGGCAGGTGATGCAGGAGGTGTCGTAGATCTGCTTGCCCTCGCGAATCAGCGCGGACTGGTCCTCGTTGGCCGTCGCGACCTGTGCGTGCGGGGTCAGTGCCGATGCCGCGAAGCCGGCTCCCACGAGACCCATCAGCAGCACCAGACCACCCGCCAGCTTGCGCCGCAACCGGCGCTGCTTACGCGACTTGGTGGCCTGAACGTTGTTCGCGCGCTCGACCCCGGGGCTGATGGGGTCCGGCGCTGACGGGGGAGATGAACTCATCTGTGTCCCTTTTGGAGGTAGACGGAACCGGGCTGCTGGTTCTGCTTCAGCGGACGAAGTAGATCGTGGCGAACAGCCCGATCCACACGATGTCGACGAAGTGCCAGTAGTACGAAACGACGATCGCCGCCGTGGCCTGTGCCGGGGTGAACTTGCTGACCGTGGTGCGCACGAGCAGGAAGATGAACGCGATGAGACCGCCGATGACGTGCAGACCGTGGAAACCGGTGGTGATGAAGAACACCGAGCCGTAGATGCTGCTCGAGATCGAGGTGCCCTCGTTGTACAGGTTGTGGTACTCGTACCCCTGGCCGAGCACGAAGAACAGGCCCATCAGGAAGGTGAGCACGTACCAGCGCCGCAGGCCGAACACGTCGCCCTTCTCCGCCGCGAACACACCCATCTGGCAGGTGAACGAGCTCAGGACCAGCACCGTCGTGACCGGCACGGCCAGATACATGTTCAGCTCGGTCGGCTCCGGCGGCCAGTTCCCGTGCGCCTGCGCGCGCGCGACGAAATACATGGCGAAGAGGCCGGCGAAGAACATCAGCTCGCTCGACAGCCAGATGATGGTTCCGACGCTGACCATGTTGGGCCGGTTCAGCGAGTGCACACGCTGAGTAATGGCCGATCCTGGGGTCCCTACTGCGGTCGTCACGCCGGTAAGTATGACTCGTCGTAGTACGACAGGCGTACCCGGGTGCGAATCTTGATGTTCCGTGTCGGAAACCGCACGGCGAGACCGAGTCTCACCGGGGTACCGGCGTGTCCTACGAACGCGCAGTTCGGGGCGTGCGAGCGGGGTTCCTATTGTTGAAGTCGGATGTTCGCGGCCCCCGGTTCCCGGCGCGCGAAAAAAGTTTCCGGCGAGGAGATTCACATGGGACTACGGGAGGCGTGGCAGCGCCTGACCGGACACGCCACCCCGACGGACCTGGACCCCGACCGCCCCGATCTGGTGGTCGTCGTGTCCAGTTTCGACGACGCCGAGGCCGCCTCGGCCGCCCTGGCCCGCGCCACCGACTGGACCCCCGATGCCCCGGCCGTCCTCCGCCACCACCTGCGCCTGCCCGCCGACCGCGCCGACCAGGCCGTCGCCATCGCCGCCCAGGACGGCTACTCCCCCGCCCACACCGAATACCGCGGCGACACCGTCGAATTGGCCCTGCGCCGAGTCCAGCCCCTCGACGCCCTGCACTGCTCCCAGGAGCGCTCCCGCATGGCCGGGTTGGCCCAACGCCACGACGGGGTAGCCCTCGGCTGGGATGCTTTGCAGCCGGGGGGTAAAGAAATTGCCCGACCGCACTAGGCTGCTACATCAGATCCACAGCGGACAGGAGAAGTTGGTCATGAGCGCGCGCAGCTGGCCCGAGATCCTCGGGGCCCTCACCGACGGGGTCGATCTGACCGCGGAGGAGGCGGCGTGGGTGATCGATGAGATCTTCTCCGACAACGCCTCCCCCGCCCAGATCGCCGCCTTCGGCGTGGCCATGAAGATGAAGGGGCCCACCGCGACCGAGCTGAGCGGGCTGGCCCAGGGCATGCTCGGGCACGCGCGGCGGGTGACGCTGGATGTGCACGCGGTCGATATCGTCGGCACCGGCGGCGATCGTTCGGGCACGGTCAACATCTCCACCATGTCCTCGATCGTGGTCGCCGCGGCCGGGGCGCCGGTCGTCAAGCACGGTAACCGCGCGGCCTCGTCGAAGAGCGGCGGCGCGGATGTGCTCGAGGCGCTGGGTGTGCGAATCACCCTGGGGCCCAAGGCCGTCGCGCAATGCGTCACCGAGGTGGGGATCGGGTTCTGCTTCGCGCCGCTGTTCCACCCGGCGCTGCGCTACGCCGCCTCGGCGCGCAAGGACGTGGGCATTCCGACCGTATTCAACGTGCTCGGCCCGCTCACCAATCCGGCACAGCCGCGCGCCGGACTGATCGGCTGCGCCTTCCCCAATCTGCTTCCGGTCATCGCCGGGGCGTTCGCCGAACGCGGCGCCAACGCGCTGGTGGTGCGCGGTAACGACGGCTTGGACGAGATCACCACCGCCGACACCTCCGAGGCGTGGGTGGTCACCGGCGGCCATCTCACCCACACCGTCATCGATCCGACCCGCCTGGGCATCGAGCGCGCGCGGCCGGACGCGCTGCGCGGCGGCGACGCCCAGACCAATGCGGTGATCGCCCGCAATATGCTCGGCGGCGCTCCCGGCCCGGTTCGCGATGCGGTGCTGCTCAATTCGGCCGCCGCGCTGGCCGCGGTCGAGCTGAGCCCGGAGACCGCCGACCGGGATCTGCACGAAGCGCTGGCCGTGGGGCTGGAGCGCGCCACGCACGCGGTGGACAGCGGCGCGGCCTCGACCCTGCTGGATCGCTGGGTCACCGTGAGCAACGGTCTCGGCAAGGACTGAGCCGATAGGGGTCTGCGTTCGGCCCCCGGGCGAACTCGGAGCGAAAATACCGGCGCGCCCGTATCTTTCGGGCGACCATGGGTGCGATGTGCTGACCGCCGCGCCGGTGGTTCCGGTGCGCCGTCCGGGGAGGTCCGATGTTCGAACAGATCCGTCCCACCGTATTCCTGGCGAAAACCGTTGCCGCCGTGACGCTCATGGCCGGTCTACTGGCCGTGACCGCTGTCGAGGCCACACCGCGCCCCACCGAATTCACCCTGCCCGGACTGCCTTTGACCGCCGGCCTCGGCCCGGACACCGCGGTCGTGGTGCTGGGTTACGGCCTGTTGCCCGACGGCGGTATGCGCCCGGAACTGCTCGCACGGCTGTCCGCGGGCTATGTGCAGGCCCTGCTGTGCCCGGCCACCCCGATCATCGTCACCGGCGGCAATCCCGAGAACGGCGTCACCGAGGCCCGGGCGATGGCGGATTGGTTTGTCGCGCACGGCATCTCCCCCGCGCGCGTCCATATCGAGGACCGCGCCGAATCCACGGTGCAGAACGCCGAGTACTCGGCCCTGCTGATGCGCGCGATCGGCGCGGTCGACGCCGTCCTGGTCACCTCCGCCGACCATGTCCAGCGCGCCCAGGGCGAGTTCCTCGCCGCGGGCATCCGGGTGGTGGCCACGCTGACTCCGGATCAGACCCCGTCCTCGGCGCTGCCCTTCGGCCCACGCTGAACGGGTCCGCCGATCAATTCAGATAGCGCACAAGACTTTCGGCGACGCAGGCGGGTTTGTCCGCGCCCTCCAATTCGACGGTGACCGTACGCTGCGCCTGCACCCCGCCCGGAATGTCGGATACCGAGTCCAGGGTCACCCGGGCGCGGATGCGCCCACCCACCGGCACCGGCGTGATGAATCGAACCTTGTTGAGCCCGTAGTTGATTCCCATGGTGATCCCGTCGACCGAGGTGGCCTGGTTGACCAGCGGCACGGTCAGCGACAGGGTGAGGAATCCGTGCGCGATGGTCCGCCCGAACGGCCCCCGCGCGGCCCGCTCCGGATCGACGTGAATCCACTGCGGGTCGTCGGTGGCCGCGGCGAATTCGTCGATCCGGTTCTGGTCGATGGTCAGCCACTCGCTGACACCGATCTCGGTTCCCACTGCGGCGCGCAGCGCCTCGAAGTCGGCGAAATGCGTCATTCAGCGAGACTAGCCGGTGTCAGCCCAGCCGGAAATACTCTTCGACCTGTGCCTCGGTCAGACCGTAATCGGCCAGCGAATAACGGTGCACGGGTTTGCGATCGCCGGTGCGACTGTCCTCGTCCAGTGCCGCCATGGCCGCCCGCGCCGCCTCGGTGAGTTCGATGCCGAAGGTGCGGTAGATGTTTTCGACAGTACCCAGGGGATCGGCGCGCAGATCGCCGAAATCGACGTCGATGAACTGCGATCGGTCGTAGCGCGCCCGCGCGGCGGTGAATTCGCGCAGGCCCCGCGACCACAGCTCCAGCTGCGTCTCCCCGATCACTTTGCCGGAGAACGTATTCGACCAGCCGCGCGCGGCATGTTCGGAGAGGCTGCACGCCGAGGCGAGTACGGTCGTCGGGGCGCGATGGGTCTGGATGACCAGCGCGTCGGGATAGACGGCCATCAGCGCGTCGAGGGCGAACAGATGGCTGGGGTTCTTCAGGATCCAGCGCCGCGCGTCACCGAGCCCGATCAGCTGCAGATTCTTGCGATGCCGCGCGTAGACGTCGGTCCAATCTCGCCCACGCAGCCAGTTCGAATAGGTCGGCAGATACGAAAGGCATTCGTAAGAAACCGATTTCACCGTCTGGCGCAGCAGCTGCCAGCACTCCTCCACCTCGGCGGCATTCATGAAATGCAGACCCATGAACTCCGGATTCTCCACATGATGCTGCGCGAACCCGGCGTCGATGCGCTGATAGATCGGATTGTCGGCCCAGGTCTCGCGCGGCGGGCGCGGCTGCGGGAATTCGGTGAGCCACATCTCGAGCGCCTGATGGCGCGGATCGGCGGCCAGCAGCCGGTGCAGCGCGGTGGTGCCGGTGCGCGGCAGTCCGGTCACGAAAATCGGCCGGGTGACCGGGGTTTCGGCGTACTCGGGATGCGCTCGCCAGGACGCCTCGCTCAGCGCCCGCGCCACCAGCGCCCCGCGCAGGAAGTACCGGTTCATCTTCGAGCCGAGTTCGGTCAGATCGGCATCGCGGCGATAGGACTCGAGCAGCACGCCGAGCGCCTCGAGATAGTCGTCGGATCCGAAATCGGTGAGGCCGCAGGCCTTGGTCGCCGAGGCGTGCAGATCCTCGATCGTGCCTACGTCGGTGCGTACGGTCATCAGTTCTTCCTATGCGTGGTATTCGCCGCAGTTCACGTCGAGGGTCTGGCCGCTGATGGCGCTGGCCCAGTCCGAGGCCAGAAACACCACCGCGCGGGCGATCTCGTCGGGTTCGGGCAGTCGTTTGAGGTCCGAGCGCGCGGCGGTCTGCTCGTAGACCTGTTCGACGGTGGTGCCGTACTTCGCGGCGACCTTGCCGAAATACCACTTCAGCTGGTCGCTCCAGATATAGCCCGGCGCGATGGTGTTGACCCGAATTCCTTTGGGGCCCAGCTCGGTTGCCAGCGTCTGCGACATCGCCAGCAGGGCGGCCTTGGACAGCTTGTAGCTGCCGTAGCGGGGTTCGGAGTGGCGGATGGCGGCCGAATTGATCATCACCACGGCGCCTTTGGTCTTGGCCAATTCGTCGGCGAAGGTCTTGGTCATGCGCAATCCGCCAAGCACGGTCAGATCCAGGCTGTCACGAATCTGCTGAAAATCGGTGCGCTCCAGCGATTTCATCGATGGCACCGAGAAGGCATTGTTCACCAGGGCGTCCACCCGCCCGAAGGTCGAGACGGTGCGGGCGAGCAGATTCGCCACGGCCGCATCGTCGGTGATATCGGTGGGCACGCTCAGCGTCTGCCCGCCCGCGGCCTCGATCTCGGCGGCCACCTCGTGCAGCCGCGATTCGGTCCGAGCGGCCAATACCACCTTCGCCCCGGCCGCCGCGGCCTCCGTGCAGATCGAGCGCCCCAAACCGGGCCCGACCCCGCTGACGACCACCACCTTGTCTGCGAGCAGACTGGGCCCTCCGTGGTTACGCTCCGCTGCCGCCTCCGGGCCCTGACCGCTCATGCCAACATCCTTTCCGCGAACCCACGCTGCCGCTCGGCAATCCTTGCCCGCCAGCCTTTTTCATCGATCCGATTGCTGTCGTAGTGCGGCAGTCGCGCGGCCACCTCGTCGATGGACACCAGCGCGACCGTCGGCCCGTCCTGCGGTGTCAGCGCGCGATCGGTGCGCTGCCAGCGGAACTGCAGAATGCCGCGGCGACGGCCGGTGGTCTCGATCCAGTTGGCGATGCCGGGATCGCGCGCCGAGACGACCATGCGGATCACGCCGTCCGGATCCACCTGCGCCTGTGCGCTGTTGAGGCTGGTCTGATGGTTGACGTAGTCCAGCGAGATATACCAGCGGCTGCCGAGCTGGAAACCCTGGTACGGCGCATCGGATTTCGGCACCGTGATCACCAGCGCCTGATCCTCGGCCAGATCGAAATGCCCCACCGAGGAGTACTGCGTGCTCAGACCGCCCGGGGTGAGCCGCGGTTCGGTCAGGGTGTTGACCGGCAGGTCCAGATAGAACCACTTGGGGAAGTTGAACCAGGTGTGCACGCGCTGCACCAGCATCCGCCCGGCCGCACGATAGCGCTTGCGCAGCCCGTCCAGATCCGGTTCGGCGGGTGCGGTCCCCACCGTGTCCACCCGTTCGATACGAATACTGCCCTTACGCTCGGCGTTCCAATCGCCGTACACCTCGCGCACCGCGAGCATGGACGCGCCCTCACCGAGCACGAAATAGTTCGGGTCCGGATCATCCTTCGGCGGGCCGAATCTCAGCCGATAGCTGCCGTCGGGCTCGATGCGCACCCGCCGGTCGTCGAAGGCGTCGTCGCCGCCGGGGACGGTGGTGGCGGTGTAATCACCCTTGAGCACTTGGAAACTGAGATCGACGGTGCTGCCGCGGTGGCCGGTGACCAGGTATTCGCCGGTCGGCTCGACATTCGCGTGGTAGTAGAGCGTATCCGGATTGTCCAGGCCCATCTTGGTATACGGCCCGGTCGAACTGACGAAGTAGGGATGACTCGTGCCGTGGGCGCGCGCGAGCTGCAGCACCGCGGCCATACCACCGGCCAGATAGTCGTAGCCCTCCGCCAGATCCCGCTCGTCGTCGACGAAATCCGCTGCGGTGATGAGCTTCTCGGCCTCGGCGACGGCGGCCAGGAAGGGTTCGGTCAGGGGTTGTTCCATGGATGTCCTCACTACAGTCGCAGGTCGCGGCGGATGGCGGCGGCGAGTTCGGTTGGTGTGCCCCGGTCGGTGGTCACCAGCAGATCCGGATGTTCGGGACGCTCGTAGGGGGAGTCGATCCCGGTGAACTGCGGTAGCTTCCCGGCGCGCGCACGGGCGTAGAGGCCCTTGGGATCTCGCCGCTCACACGCCTCGAGCGGGGTGTCCACGAACACCTCGTGGAAGGGCAGTTCGCGGCCGTCGTGGATCAGCCGCGCCTGTGCGCGCTGCGCGGCGAACGGGCTGATCAGCGACACGATGGCCACCACACCGGCATCAGCGAACAGCGCCGCCACCTCGGCCACGCGCCGGATGTTCTCGCGGCGATCATCGTCGCCGAAGCCGAGATCGGCATTGAGGCCGTGGCGCAGATTGTCCCCGTCGAGCAGATAGGCCGGGCGGCCCTCGGCCACCAGCTGACGCTCCAATTCGACGGCGATCGTGGACTTTCCGGAGCCGGACAGCCCGGTCAGCCAGACCGTCGCCCCGGCGTGCGCCCGGCCCGCGCGCCCGACCGAGGAGCTGTGCCAGACGACCTCGCGCGCGGTTTCCCGGCCGGTGTCGCGCGCCAGGATCATGCCCGCGGCGACGGTCTGATGGGTCGCGTCGTCGATGAGGATGAAGCTGCCCGTGCGGCGGTTGTCGCGGTAGGGATCGAACATCAGCGGACGGCGGCTGCGCAGCGTCAGCCGCGCGATGTCGTTGAGCGCCAGGGTTTCCGCGCCCGCCTCGCGGTGCAGGGTATTGACGTCGAGCCGATAGTCCAACGCCGTCACGCGCACGCCGGTGCTCTGCGCGGCGGTGCGGATGGTGTATTCGGCCCCCGGCCGCAGCACGGCGTCGTCGGCGAACCAGCAGACCATGGCGTCCAGATCGTGAGCCAGATGCGGCCGATTTCCCGGGCGCGCCAACATATCTCCGCGTCCGACATCGATCTCGTCGGTCAGGGTCAGCGAGACGGCCATACCCGTGAACGCCTCGTCCACCTTCGTCCCGCCCGGACCCCACACCCGGTCCACCCGCGTCGCGCGTCCCGAGGGCAGCACCACCACATCGTCGCCGGGCTTGAAGATGCCACCCGCGACCGTGCCCGCGTAGGCCCGGTGGCCGTCGCCCGGACGGATGACGTACTGCACGGGCAGGCGGGCATCGATCAGGTTGCGATCCGACGCGATATGCACATCCTCGAGGTGACGCAGCAGCGGCGGGCCCGCGTACCAGGACATATGCGGGGACGGATCGACGACATTGTCCCCGAGCAGCGCCGAGCACGGCACGAAACTCAGATCGCCCACGGTGAGTTTGGCGGCGAAATCGGCGAATTCGTCGCGGATCTCGTCGAAGCGCTCGCGCGACCACCCGACCAGGTCCATCTTGTTCACGCAGACGACCACGTGCGGAACGCCGAGCAGCGTGGCCAGGAAGGCGTGGCGTCGAGTCTGTTCGACCACGCCCTTGCGGGCGTCGACCAGGATGAGCGCCAGATCCGCGGTGGAGGCGCCGGTGACCATATTGCGGGTGTACTGCACGTGCCCCGGGGTGTCGGCGATGACGAATTTGCGACGCGGGGTGGCGAAGTAGCGGTAGGCGACATCGATGGTGATGCCCTGTTCACGCTCGGCGCGCAGGCCGTCGGTCACCAGCGCCAGATCCGTTGCGGCATCGCCGCGTTGGGCACTCGCGCGTTCGATGGCGGCCAGTTGATCGGTGAACAGATTCTTCGAGTCGTAGAGCAGGCGGCCGATCAGGGTGGATTTACCGTCGTCGACGCTGCCCGCGGTGGCCAAGGTCAGAAGCTTCTTCTCGGACGTATGGCTCATCAGAAGTAGCCCTCTCGCTTGCGGTCCTCCATGCCGGAGTCCGAGATTCGATCGTCGGCGCGGGTGGCCCCTCGTTCGGTGAGCCGGGTGACCGCGGTCTCGGCGATGACCGCGGCGGGATCGGCGGCCTCGCTCTCGACGCATCCGGTACAGGTGGCGTCGCCGACGGTGCGGAAGCGCACGGTCGTCTCGAAGCTCTCCTCGCCCGGACGCTCGTCGAGAAAGCGATTGGCGGCCAACAGCATTCCGTCGCGGCGCAGCACTCGACGACGGTGCGCGTAGTACAGCGACGGCAGCTCCACCGCCTCGCGATCGATGTACTCCCAGATATCGAGCTCGGTCCAGTTCGACAGCGGGAACACCCGAATGTGTTCACCCGCACGATGTCTGCCGTTGTAGAGATTCCAGATCTCGGGCCGCTGCGCCCGCGGCTCCCACGCGCCGAATTCGTCGCGGAAGCTGAACACCCGCTCCTTGGCCCGGGCCTTCTCCTCGTCGCGGCGCGCGCCGCCGAATACCGCGTCGAACCGATGCTCGCCGATCGCACGCAGCAAGGTGTTGGTCTGCAGGCGATTTCGGCTCTCCCCCGCCCGCTCCACCACCCGCCCGGCGTCGATATCGTCCTGCACCCGCGCCACCAGCAGCCGCGCCCCCAATCGCGCCGCGGTGCGATCGCGGAACTCGAGTACCTCGTCGAAGTTGTGCCCGGTATCGATGTGCAGCAGCGAAAACGGCAGCGCCGCGGGCCAGAACGCCTTGCGGGCCAGCTCCAGCATCACCGCCGAATCCTTGCCGCCGGAGAACAGCAGCACCGGCCGCTCGAAGGTCGCCGCCACCTCCCGGAAGATGTGCACCGATTCGGCCTCCAAGGCCGCCAGATGCGACAGCTCGTATCCGGCCCGCATCGCTCACCCACTCACCGCGCCGATCCGCCACCACATCGCATCCCGGCTTCAGAGCCCATGTACCCGGCTTCAGAGTCCGTGGACCCGAATTCAGAGCCCATATACCCGACCGAAGGGAGGGTTGCAGTGTCGAATATTCGACGCTATCGTTCGATATTGTGACACCGACGATAGGCCGATCGCGCCGAGCCGGTCAAGAACCTGTTTCAGAAAACGGTTCCGATCCCGCCCTCGCGTCACCGCCCACCCAGCGCGTCGTCCGCGTGATCGAACTGCTGTCCCGCCGCCCGGCCGAGCATCTGTCCCTGGCCCGGATCGTGCGCGACACCGGCATGTCCCGGGCCACCGCGCACGCGGTGCTCACTCAACTGACCGCCGACGGCTGGACGATCCGCGACGCCGACGGCAACTACGGCCTGAGCCTGGGCCTGCTCACGATCGCGCGCCGCGCCGAGGCCGCCTTCCCGCTGCGCCGCCTGGCGGCGGATCCGATGCGGGATTTGGCCGCGCGGCTGCGGGTCCCGGTCTTCCTGGCCGAACGCGACAACGGCGTGATCCTCATCACCGAGGTCCTCGGCAGCCCGTCGGTACCGTGGATCCGCCCCGGCCGCCGCATGCCGCTGGCACCCCCGGTCGCGCGTGAATTCGTCGCGTGGGCGGCCGAATCCGAGCGCAGCGCCTGGCTCGAGACCGCCGATCCGATCCACCGCGAGCGCCTGCTCGCGGTCCTCGACGCCGTGCGCGAGCGCGGCTATTCGGTCGAACGCCTCGCCGACGAATCCGCGCCCATGCTGGAAGCCCTTGCCACCCTGCGCAATTCACCGGTCACCGACCCGCTGCGACACCGCCTCAACGCCATGATCGCCGACCTGATCACCATCGACTACCTCCCGGCCGAACTCGGCCCCGAGAACGCGGTCGTCACGGTCGCCGCTCCGATCTTCAGCGAACCGGCCACCGTCACCGCCACCGTCGTCGTCTGCCCCGACACCCTGCTGTCGGCAGCGGATCTGGAGCGGATGGGTGCGGCCGTGCGCGAGACGGCCGACCTGATCACCCGGAAATCGGGTGGCCCGGCCGACCTGTCGTGAATTACGGTGCTCACCCATGTCGACAGACACGCCCGCGGCCGTGGCGGCCCACACGCACAGCCTGTCCGCCCTGGATTCCGCGACCGATGCCGAATTGGCCGCCATGGCCGATATCGCCGACGGCGCAACGGTTGTCGCGCTCGGCGAGGGCGCGCACTTCGTCGCCGAATTCGGTGCGGCCCGTCGCCGCCTACTGCGCTATCTGGTCGAACAGCTCGGATTCACCGTATTGGCCTTCGAATTCGGTTTCGCCGAGGCCTTCGCCCTGGATGCCTGGCTGCGGGGCGACGGTCCCGAAGCCGCGCTGAGCGATCTGGCCGGAACCATGGCCTCCGGCCTGGACACCACGATGGCGCTGTGGCTGCGGCGCTACAACGCCACCGCCCAGCGCCCGGTCCGGCTGATCGGTGTGGACGTCCCCGTCGCGGGCGGTACCCTGCGTCCGGCGCTCGAACCGCTCATCGCCTATCTCGATCGGGTCGATCCCGAGCAAACCCCGCTCGCCCGTAGGGCATTGGATATCTCCGCCCGGGTCGAGGGTGATTCGGCCGCCGCCGTGGCGCCCCGCTGGGCCGCCCTGGACGAATCCGACCGCACCGCCCTGGCCGCGGCCCTGTCCCGGTTGTCGGTGCGCATGCGCGCCCTGGAACCGCTCTACCTCGCCCGCGGCGACCGCGAATCCTATGAGCTGGCCCGACGGCACCTCGACGTCGCGGTCCACACCGAGTACATGTTCACCAGCATGCACGAATTGCTCTACGGCACAGGCGGTCTCCCCATGGATCCGACCGCGCGCGACTGGCTGATGGCCGATACCCTGCGCTGGCATCTGGATCGCCTGCCCGGCGAGGCCCGGGTGGTCCTGATGGCCCACAACAACCACATCCAGAAGACGCCGATCGAATTCGAGCCCGGCCGTATCGCGGCCTATCCCATGGGCTACTACCTGGCCGAATCATTGGGCGACGCGTATCACACCGTGGCCTTCACCCACACCGCCGACACGGTCCCGGAAATGGTCCTCGACACCGGTCATCCGCTGGGCTTTCGCGTCGAGGAGACCGCCACCCCCACCCCGACCTCGGGCAGTTTCGAAGATGCCGTCGCGGCGGCGGGTTTCGCGAAATCGGTGTCTCTCACCAATCTTCGCCCGCTGCGAGGTGACTCCGATATCGAGCTGACCAGCCTGCGCAGTCAGAGCGTCTCGATGCCGATCGCGGTGGCGGAGGCGTTCGACGCGGTTCTCACCGTGCCCACGACCACCAATGCCTATCGCGAATAACGGATCAACGCCGCGACCGCTTTGGGGCCGGCGAGCCATTCGCGGATCGTATTGCGCACCAGCGTTGTTCGCTTGCACTCACAGTAGGCGTCCACGCCGTCGGCATCGATGCCCGCGCCGCGACACAGGGCGATGGCCCGCGCCGCGTGCCGGGGCTGAGTGACGATGATCGCGCGATCGATGCCGAAATGACGATGTGCGCGTTCACATGTCGCCCTGGTCGACACCCCCGCCCCGTCGGCCCGCACGAGGTCCGGATCGACCCCGCGCTCGAGCAGATAGCCGCGCATCGACGCGATCTCGTCACCGGACGCACCCGCCGAATCACCGGAGATCAGCACCCCGTCGACCTTGCCCGCCGCCAGCAACTCGATCGCGATATCGAGCCGTCCGCGCAGATACGCCATCGGCCGACCATCCACACCGACCCGCGCCCCCGGCACGATCACAACCGGAGCCCACGGCACGGTCTCCACTCCGAAGCGATGCCCCGCCGAGAGCCTCCTCAGCCGGACATCAGCCGACACCACGATCAATATCAGCGCCGAGCCGACGCCGAGCATCCATTTCGTCCACACCGCCATCATTCCGGCAGACCGCGCGATGTCGAACCAACCGCGACTCAGTTACCGCCCCCGCTGAACAGAAGCAGACGCCGCCGTCGCTCGGCACGCCTCACCGCCTCCGCCGCCGCGGCCGCCGCCTCCTGCTCCGAAGCGCCTTTACGCAGGGCCTCGTCATAAGCCGCCACACTCACCGCCTCGATCCTGGCAGCTCTCCGACGCCGAACGCCATCAACCAGTCCCACAGTTCCCGCCTCCCATATCCGAACCGATACCACCCCAGCCTGTCCCATCCCCAACCCGCAGCACATCAATCCAGAGCATGACAACCGCACCCACCACATACTCCCCACGACCGACCCACCCTCAAACCTCCGAACTCGCCGACCGTCGCCACGGCAGCAACAGCGAGCTGGTCACCAACAGCACGGCGGCACAGCCGATCGCGGTCCGCGTGCTGGTGGCCGCGGCCAGCAGACCTCCGACCGCGATGAATGCGGGTTGAACGCTTTTGGAGCTGATCGACCACGCGGTGCCGACGCGAGCCATGTAGTCGTCGGCAGTGGCGTTCATGCGGTAGGTGGTGAAGATTGGATTGAACACCCCGGCGCAGAACAGGAGCAGGGTGTCGGCGGCCACGATGACGATCAGTCCGCCGACACCGGGACCCGCGAGCACCATCAGCCCGAGCCAGCAGGTGCGTAAGGCTCCGAATCCGAGCAGTACCGCCCGCCCGCCGAAGCGCGTCACCAATCTCGGCGCGCACAATGCTCCGGCCAGTCCGCCCACCGTGGGAAGGCCCATCGCCAGACCGTATTGCCAAGGCGTGAAGCCCAGCTCGCGCAGCATCAGCAGCGCCATCAGCGGCCCGGTGAGCATGAGTGAGCCGCCGAACAGCATGGCGTTCCAGAACAGTCGTCGTAGCAGCGGGTGACCGAAGATGTAGGACCATCCGCTGTGAATCTCCACGGCCCGATGACGGCCGGGGCGTCGATGTTCGGGCGCGGGCTCCGGCGTGGCGATACCGCGCAGTCCGAGCGCCGACAGCAGATAACTCCCGGCGTCGACGAGGATGGTGAACGTCGCGCCGAACATCGAGACCAGTGCGCCCCCGATCGGCGCGCCGACGATGGACACCGTCCAGAACACGGTTTCCAGGCGGCTGTTCGCGCGCATCCGAATCGGTTCGGGCACCAGCGATTTCACGTAGGCGCCGTTGGCGGCGTTGAACACGATCGTGCACAGGGCGCTCATCGCGCCCACCACGCACAGCTGCGCATAACTCAGCACCCCGAGCCACGCGGCCGCCGGAACGCTGGCGAGCACGGCGAATGCCACCAGATCCGCCCGCACCATGATCGCGCGTTTGCGACGGAATTCGACGAACGGTCCCAATGGAAGCGCCACGGCCGCGGCCGCAATCCCTGACAGTGCCGCCATCAACGACACCTGCAGATCCGAGCGCCCACAATCAGAATCGCGACCAGCGGCAAAGCCCCCGCACCCAGCGCGCTCCCCAGTTGGCTGACAGCCGCCGAACCCCAGAGCCGATAGAAATCCGGCGAGAGCCGATCTGTGGTGTCAGGTCCGCTGGGAGAGATGGACGAGGATATCATCCGCCGCCCACAGCACGAACCGCTCGATCGGTGTAACCGTATGCCCGGCAGCGAGTTCGAAGCGGAACCGGCGAATCAAGATCGCCAGCACCAGCTCCGCCTCCACCATCGCCAAGGACGCGCCCTCGCATGCCCGGGGGCCCAGGCCGAAGGGTAGGTAGGCGTAGCGCGGGCGGGCGGAGGCTTGGGCGGGGAGGAAGCGGTCGGGGTCGAAACGGTGTGGGGCGGGCCAGTATTCGGGGTTCAGGTGGATGGCTCGGAAGGGGAGGAAGATCGTTGTGCCGGTGGGGATCTCGTAACCGGCGAGGGTCAGGGGTGCGGTGGTTTCGCGGGCGCCGTAGGGGCCGGGGGTGTACAGGCGCATCGATTCCTGGAGGACCATGCGCAGGTAGGGCAGGTGTTTGAGGTCGCGGTAGGTGGGGGTGCGGTCGGTGAGGACCTCGGCGAGTTCGGTGGCGACCCGGTCGGCGATTTCGGCGTGCTGGGCGAGGAGATACAGGGTCCACGACACCGCGACGCCGGTGGTGTGGTGGGCGGCGAGCATGGTCATCACCACGGTGTCGCGGATGCGCTCGGGTGGCTGATTCGCGGCGGCCAGCGCACCGATCAGATCGCTGTGGTCACCCGGTGTCGGATCGGTCCGGTGCGCGGCCAGCACCTCGTCGACGGTCGCGCGCAGGAAGGCCAGCGCGTCCTGCGCGCCGTCGGTCGCACCCTGCCCGGTCTCGTACAGTCGCGCCAGCTGATCGGAGAGCACCCGTTCGAACGCCGAAACCACCTGGCGGGCCCGCTCTCCGGACCGCCATCCGCTCCCCAGCGCGTACGCGCAGATCATGCGCAGCGACAGCTCGCTCAGGTCGCGTTGCAGCGGAATCGGGCCGTCGGCGGCCGCCCAGCGGTCGGCCATCTCCTCGGTCAGGGCGACGAATTCGCCGAAATGCGCCTCGTGCGAGGCGCGCCCGGCCAGCACCGACAGCAGCGCCCGCCGCCACGGCCCGTGCTCGGCGGCGTCGAAGGTCTGCAGATTGTCCGATTCCTGAAGTGGCGCAAGGAATTCGAACAGGGCGTCGGGACGGGCGTCGATCCGGGCGACGGCCTCGAGCAGTTTCGGATCGGCGACCGACACGACCCGCGAGACCCCGGGTAGCGGGAACCGAACCACCGGGCCGTAGTCGGCGTGGATTCGCAACTGGTAGTTGTGCAATCCACCCGCGGCCGCGATCTCGGCGAGCCCGTCGCCGTCCGGACCCGGAATCGTCGTCCAGGCGCTGTCGACCTCCGCTGCTGTCACGATGTCTCCCCGATGGTCGTCCTCTGCGCCATCCTCCTCGCCTCACCAGTCCGGCGCAACCGCGAAAGTCCTTGATGTACACCGTGTCTCAGGTACTCTCGGCGGCCGTGTCATACCCGCGAGCCAGGCGCGAATGGCGCGGCGGGGTGATGCGAACCGGCCCCGGCCGCCTCGAGGATGACACCCATGACCCCGCGCCGTTGGATCCTCACCACCGCGGCGGTGGCCGCCCTCGCCACCGCCTGCACCCCCACCACACCCGACATCGCCTGGTCACACTGCACCGAGAACGCCGAATTCGATTGCGCCACACTACAAGTCCCGATCGACTGGACCCGACCCGACGGCGAGACCATCGATCTCGCCCTGATCCGCCGACCCGCCACCGACCGCGCCCACCGCATCGGCGCCCTCATATCGCTACCCGGCGGCCCCGGCACATCCGGCGTCGACGAGATCCTGCACGGCAAATTCTCCCCCCGCCTGCGCGAACGCTTCGACATCATCAGCCTCGACCCCCGCGGCGTCGGCCGCAGCCACCCCCTGCGCTGCGACGCCGGACTCGCCGCCCGGTTCCCCGACCCGATCCCCGATCTCGGCGCACGCCTCGACGACATCCACTCTTACGCACGAACTCTCGCCCGAACCTGCCGCGACCACACCGGCCCACTGATCGACCACCTCGACGCCGCCAGCGTCGCCCGCGACATCGAACAACTCCGCCACACCCTCGACGAGGACCGCCTCAGCATCTACAGCCGCTCCTACGGCACCATGCCCGCACAGTCCTACGCCGAACTGTTCCCCACCCGACTACGCGCCCTGGTCCTCGACAGCGTCGACGACCACAGCCTCGACGGCACCGGCTTCCTCGACACCGAAGCCCGCGCCGCACAGGACACCTTCGAGGAATTCGCTTCCTGGTGCGCCCGCGAACCCGCCTGCCCACTCCACGACCGCGACCCACACCGGATCTTCGACGACCTCTACGCCGCGGCCTCACACAACACCCTGCGCGACCCACACACCCCCGATCGGCCCCTGGCCCCGATGGACCTGTCGGTCACCGTGATCAAACAGCTCTACGCCCCCGACTGGCCCGCCCTGGCCGACCAACTCCGCGCACTCCTCGACCAGCCCGCCACCACCCCGCTACCACCTATCGCACCGCCCACTCCCTCGGGCGCCCCCGCCCCCATGCCCGGCGTCATCGCCTGCAGTGACTGGCAATTCGACCTCCCCGACCAACACACCTGGCAACGCGCCTGGCACACCCAGAACACCCTCGCCCCCACCCTGCGCGCCCACTTCGCCTGGACCGCCGCGAGCATCTGCTCCGGCTGGCCCATCGCCCCCGCCAATCCCCCACACCCACCCCGCGTGATCGACGGCCCGCCCATCCTCGTCCTGAGCTCCCTGCACGACCCCGCCACCCCCCACGAATGGGCCCGTCAGGTCACCACCCGCACCGACCGCGCCACCATGCTCACCTACCACGGCTGGGGACACGGCGTCTACGACCGAACCGCCTGCACCACAACCGCCACCGACGACTACCTGATCTCCCTCATCCCACCCACCACCGACTGTCCCGCCGCCTGAGACCTAGTCGCGCAGCGCGGCCACGTACTGCGCCCAGGTCTGCACGCCGTCGCGATGTTCGGGGGTCAGGTTGTAGCCGCTGCGGTAGCCGTGAGCGATCTTGCCGCGCAATGGCATTCGCACGATTCGCCGGGGTCGGCCACGCTGGGCTCGCCAGATCTCGACCAGTTCGCCGAGGGTCAGGATCTCCGGGCCGCCGAACTCCGGTGCGCGGCCCAGGGGCCGGCCCTCGACGGTTTCGGCGATCCGCAGTGCGGCGTCCTCGGTGGCCGCGGGCTGGAATCGGAAGTCCAGCGGCAGCGGCGCGAAGGGCAGTCGTTCGGTCCGGCGCAGGACGTTCGCGATCAGGGTGTGGAACTGGGTGGCGCGCAGAATCGTATGCGGCACAGTGCCTCCGGCGATCAGCTCCTCACAGGCCAGCTTGTAGCGGTAGAACCGCAGCGGGATCCGATCGATGCCGACGATGGACACATACAGCACATGCCGGACATCGCCCGCCACCGCCAGCAGGTTGCGCGTCTGCGCCACATCGGTTCTGCCCATTCGGCGCGGATCGGAGGCCGCGTGCACGATCAGCTCCGCACCCTGCACGGCCGCGCGCACCCCCTCCCCGGTGGCCAGATCCCCGACATGGGTGCCCGCCCCCTCCCTGCGAGACAGCACCCGCACCTCGTGTCCGCGCACCCGCAACCGTTCGACCAATCGCCTACCGAGGGCGCCGGTGCCCCCGGTTACGAGAACCGTGCTCATGATCACCACCCAACCGCACTCGGCCGCCTCGCCACAACCGAGCCGCCGCATGTCATGACGCGCGGTGTGAAACGTGGCGCTTTCGCGCCACACATACCCCCTCACCACGGCCGTCGTCGAGCCGCTGCGCTCGGGGCAGACGAAGTGGCCGGGGTGTGGTTAGCTGTGGGGCCATGAGCACGACGCTGGCCGCACTGCCGGAGGAATTCCTACCCCGCGACACTGCGGATGTCGTTCGGACAGTTCGCGATTCACGGCCACAACCGCTCACCGTGTACGGCGGTGAGCCCACCGGCGAGGACGAGCTCGGCCCGCCCGACCGGCGTGTCGTGCTGTCGCTGCGCCGAATGAACCGGGTACAGGCGGTCGACGCCGACGCCCGACTGGTCCGGGTGCAGGCGGGCGCGCGACTGTCCGATATCGACCGCACCCTGGGCGCGCACGGGCTGGGCCTGCCGGTCGTCGGCGACCATCGCGAAATCACCGCGGGCGGATTCGCGGCTGTGGGCGGTCTCAGCGGCGCCTCGCACCGATACGGCATGTTCAGCGACAATGTGGTCTCCCTCGAATATGTCGATCCCGAGGGCAGATTCGGCACCTGCGGGCGCGCCCATCACACCGACCGGTTCCGCCGCATCCTCGGCAGCGGCGGGCGCGCGGGCATCATCACCGCGCTCACCCTCGAGGCCGTGGAGGTCGACAAGGACCGCACCTGGCTGACCTCCGACGCGCACCGGTTCCTGGATTTCGACACCTTCGTGGAGCATTCGCTCGCCGAGATCGTCAGGCCGGGTGACGCCATGCTTCAGGTCGGCCGCTGGGTGGACACCGCGCCGCTGCGCGTCTCGCGGCCGGTGGGCACCGGCAATATCCAACTGGGCACCGTACGCTTCGGCCAGTGGTCGAGCCTGCATCCCACCGCCGCCACCCCCTCGCTGCGCGCCCGTCGCGAACTCGGCGCCCGGGCCCGGAAATCGCTGGGCGCCATCGCCTCGGCCGCCAAGGGCCCGGCCGGTATGCCCGTGCGCAATGCCGCCGCCGGTGCGCTGATGTTCGCTCCGAAGGTGCTGACCCTGCGCGATGCGGAGTATCTCGCCGATACGGTGATCACCTCCTCCGAGCGCGGACCCGCCTACCGAGTCGGCGTCTTCGCGCCGCTGTCGACCTACACCGCGGTGTTCCACCGGCTGCACGATATGCTCACCGACCATCGCGAGCGCGGCGGCGTCTTCACCGTCATCTCCGCCCTCACCTACGGCGTGCGCTCGCCCTATCTGCACGAATTGTCCGGCGAGGACCACGGTTTCATCTCCTTCACCTGCCGACTGCGCCCCATCGGCACCTACTCCGGCAAGTCGGGCACCCCGGATGTGCTGCGCGACATCGACTCCGGCATCGACGACATCCTGCGCGCCGAGCGGGCCCGCCGGTATCACGCGGCGGACTGACACGCGAACGACGAACGCCCCGGCCGATTCCGGCCGGGGCGTTCGTGCGGAGAGAACTCAGTGCTTCTCGGGACCCAGGTGGTACTCGAACACCAGCCCGCCGACCGTGGTCAGGATGCAGATCACGCCGATCGCGATCAGCCACAGCTGGAAGAACGCGAAACCGATGGCGGTGACCGAGCCCGACGCGGCGATCAGGATGGGCCAGAAGCTACCGGGCGAGAAGAAGCCCAGGTCGCCGGCGCCGTCCACGATCTCGGCCTCCTCGTAGTCCTCGGGGCGCAGGTCGAGACGACGCGCCACGAAGCGGAAGTAGGTGCCGACGATCAGGGTCAGGCCCGCGGTCAGCACGATGGCCGTGGTACCCGCCCACTCGACGCCGGTGCGCGACTGGCCGGTGAAGAAGGCATAGATGACCGCCACGATGATGAAGAACACCGTGAGCAGCTCGAAGATGCGTGCTTCGACCTTCATGTCAGTTCAGTCCTCACTTGCTCTCGGCGACGGTCGCGCCGCGGGCGGTGCGCTCGGTATCGAACGGGTGGGTGGTGACCGCCACCGGGGACTCGCCGATGCTCGCCAGCGCCTCGGCGTTGGTCTTACCTGCTTCGCGGGCCTTCAGATACTGCTCGAACTTCTCCGGCGAAACCGCCCGGACCTCGAAGTTCATCATCGAGTGGAAGGTACCGCACATCTCCGCGCACCGCCCGACGAAGGCGCCCTCCCGCTCGATCTGGGTGATCTGGAAGGTGTTGTCGGAGTGGTTCTCCTTCGGGTTGGGCATGACGTCCCGCTTGAACAGGAACTCCGGCACCCAGAAGGAGTGGATCACATCGGCGGCGGCGAGCTGGAACTCGACGACCTTGCCGGTCGGCAGGACCAGGACCGGGATCTCGGTGCTGGAACCGATGGTCTCGACCTTGTCGTAGTTCAGGTAGGTGATGTCGTTGGCGGGCTTGCCGTGCAGCGGACCCGGCTGCGGGTGGCCGCTGGGCGACTTGCGCTCCTTGTATTCCTCGATGATCCGGTCGTCGAGACCCTGGCGGGTGTGGTCGACGCCGTCGTAGACCTGGCCACCGGCCAGCACGGCCTTCTGGTAGCCGAACTTCCAGTTCCACTGGAAGGCGGTCACATCGACGACCACGTCCGGGTTGGAGACCTTCTCGTGCACGTAGTTCTGCACGACCACGGTGAAGTAGAACAGCACCGCGATGATCACGAACGGAATCGCCGTGTAGGTCAGCTCCAGCGGCACGTTGTAGCCGGTCTGCCGGGGGAATTCCGGGGAGTTGGGCTTCTTGCGGTGGAAGGCGACCGTCCAGAAGGTCAGACCCCACACCAGCACGCCGACCAGCAGGGCGGCGACGACCGACCACGTCCACAGCTCCCGCATCTTGGTCGCCTGCGGGGTCACACCCGTCGGCCAGCCGAACCGAAGCACGGGATTGTCGATCGAGCAGCCCGAGACGAGCAGCACGGTGATCCCCATGGACACCGCCAGCCCGGCCCGCCGAAGGATGCGGCCCCGTCCGCCGGAGGTGAGTCCCCCGCCGGGGCGTGCCCCTATCGCTTCGCTCGCCTTGTGCGCCACGCTCAACGCCTTCCTGGTCGTCTATCCGACTCGGCGCCGCCCGGTGCACGGGCGGCGCATATTCAGCACGTTCGGGTCGCTCGCGGGCGGACGGGTGCAACGCACGATCCGCCCCGGGAGTTCCCGAGTACTACGCAGCGTAGACCAAACCGGGTGCTGTGTTGTGACCGGGTCGATTTCGACACACCGGCCCCAGCGGGAATCCGTTCACTACGGCATACTCGGAAGCCGAGTTTCACTCAATCCCCTATCCGGAAACGAGGTTGTGCCCGCAGTGTGTGGACTGCTCGGATTTCTGACCGCCGACGTAGCAACCGAGGACATCGTCACGCAGGTCTACGACGCGTTGCAGTGCGGCCGTCACCGGGGCCCCGACGAGCGCGGCACGTGGCACGACGATCACGTCATCCTCGGATTCAACCGGCTGTCGATCATCGATATCGAGCATTCGCATCAGCCGCTGTTCTGGGGCCCGCCGGAGAATCCGCAGCGCTACGCCCTGGCGTTCAACGGTGAGATCTACAACTACCTCGAACTGCGCGAGCAGCTGACCGAGGAGTTCGGCGCGCGGTTCCGCACCGAGGGCGACGGCGAGTCGATCGTCGCGGCCTATCACCACTGGGGCACCGCGGCCTTCTCGCGACTGCGCGGCATGTTCGCCTTCGCCATCTGGGACAGCGAGACCAAGCGGATGGTGCTGGCCCGCGACCGATTCGGCATCAAACCGCTGTTCCTGGCCACCGGCCCGAACGGCACCGCCTACGCGAGTGAGAAGAAGAGTCTGCTGGAACTGCTTCCGGCGCTGGGACTTTCCGATGAGCTGGACGCGCGGGCGCTCGAGCACTACACCGTGCTGCAGTACGTGCCCGAACCGGAATCGCTGCACGCGAACGTCCGGCGGCTGGAGTCGGGCACCTACGCGACCCTCGCCCCGGGCGAGGAGCCGAGCGCACAGCGGTATTTCGATCCGTCCTTCCGCATCCGGCCGTTCGCGGCGGGCAGCGAGGAGCGCCGCTACCGCGAGATCGCCGCGGTGCTCGAGGATTCGGTCGCCAAGCATATGCGCGCCGATGTGACCGTCGGCTCGTTCCTGTCCGGCGGCATCGACTCCACCGCCGTTGCGGCGCTGGCGATCCGGCACAACCCGAATCTGCTGACCTTCACCTCCGCCTTCGAGCGGGAGGGCTACTCCGAGGCCGATGTGGCCGCCGAGACCGCCGCGGCGATCGGCGCGAAGCATTACATCCGGATGGTGAGTCCGGAGGATTTCGCGAACGCGATTCCCGAGATCGTCTGGTATCTGGACGATCCCGTGGCCGATCCGGCGCTGGTGCCGCTGTATTTCGTGGCCAAGGAGGCCCGCAAGCACGTCAAGGTGGTGCTGTCGGGCGAGGGCGCCGACGAGCTGTTCGGCGGGTACACCATCTACCGGGAGCCGTTGTCGCTGAAACCCTTCGAGTATCTGCCGCGCGGGGTGCGCAAGCTCGCGGGCAAGCTGTCGGATCGGATCCCCGACGGCACGCGCGGTAAGAGTCTGCTGCACCGGGGCTCGCTGACGCTCGAGGAGCGCTACTACGGCAACGCCCGCAGCTTCAACGACGCCCAATTGCGGTCCGTGCTGCGCGATTTCCGGCCCGAGTGGACCCATCAGGATGTGACAGCGCCGATCTACGAGCGCTCCCGCGGCTGGGATCCGGTGGCGCGCATGCAGCATCTGGACCTGTTCACCTGGTTGCGCGGCGACATTCTGGTCAAGGCCGACAAGATGACCATGGCCAATTCGCTCGAACTGCGGGTGCCGTTCCTGGATCCGGAGGTCTTCGCGATCGCCGAGCAGGTCCCATTCGAGCAGAAGATCACCAAGGACACCACCAAATACGCGCTGCGCCGGGCGCTCGAGACGATCGTGCCCCCGCATGTGCTGCACCGGCCCAAGCTGGGATTCCCGGTCCCGCTGCGGCATTGGCTGCGCGGACCGGAGCTCTACGACTGGGCGGCAGCCCAGATCGCCGAATCCCAGACCGATCATCTGCTGAACAAGTCCGCGATCAAGACCATGCTCGACCAGCATCGCGCCGGGACCGCCGATCACAGCCGTCGGATCTGGACCCTGCTGGTCTTCATGATCTGGCACGGCATCTTCGTCGAGAACCGCATCAAGCCGGAGATCCAGGAGCCGGCCTACCCGGTACGGCTGTAGTTTTCGCGACCCGGCGGGCCGATAGTCCGAGCGGAAAGATCATCGGTCCGAGGGCTCGTTCACCTCTCGTTAGCCGTGTCGTGGCGATGGGAGCACCGAGGGCGGGTTAGCTGAGGGCATGACCGAGCACGAGGAATCCGAGGCGCAGCGCGGCGTGAGCCGGCGGTGGTTGTTCGGGGCGTCCGGGGTGGCGGCCGTGGCGGGGCTGGCCGTCGGGGCGGGGGCGACCGCCTCGCTGCGCGATGATCGGGCGGGCCAGGATTTCTGGCCGCGTTCGGCCGAGCTGATCACCGGGCCGGATCGCGCCGCGGCGCCGCGGGTTTCGGGGCTGCATCTGCAGTTCGGCGCGAATGCCGCACGGGAGGCGGTGATCTCGTGGCATACGGTCGGCTCGGTGAGCGATCCGAAGATCCGGTACGGGACCGCGGCGGAGGGTTTCGGGACCGTCGTGCGGGCGCGCACCCGGACCTATCGCGACGCCAAATCCGGTATCGAGGTGCAGGCGCACCACGCGCGGTTGACCGGGCTCGCGCCCGATACCGATTACGTCTACTCGGCCGGGCACGACGGCGCACCGCCCGAACTGGGGACCCTGCGCACCGCTCCGGCCGGGCGGGCGGCGTTCCGGTTCACCAGCTTCGGTGATCAGGGCACGCCGACGCTGGGCAAACTCGACAACGGCAAATACGTCAACGACAATCTCGGCTCCCCGTTCGCGGGCGACGTGACCGCCGGGATCGAGCGGCTGGCCCCGCTGTTCAATCTCGTCAACGGCGATCTGTGCTACGCCAATCTGTCCACCGATCGCATCCGCACCTGGAACGACTGGTGGGCCAACAACTCTCGTTCGGCCCGCTATCGGCCGTGGATGCCCGCGCCCGGCAATCACGAGAACGAGGCGGGTAACGGAGAGATCGGGTACGAGGCGTTCCAGACCTATTTCACCGTTCCCGACAATCGCGGCGAGGATCTCTCACGCGGGCTGTGGTACTCGTTCACCGTCGGCGGTATGCGGGTGATCGCGGTGGCCAATGACGACATCTGCTATCAGGACGGCGGCAACACCTACGTGCGCGGGTACTCCGGTGGCGCGCAGAAGCGCTGGCTGGAAACCGAATTGGCCAATGCGCGCGCGGATCGGGATATCGACTGGGTGGTGGTGTTCATGCATCAGACCGCGATCTCCTCGGCCGACAAGTTCAACGGCGCCGATCGCGGCATTCGCGAGGAGTGGCTGCCGCTGTTCGACAGGTATCAGGTCGATCTGGTGCTGTGCGGGCACGAACATCATTACGAGCGTTCACATCCCGTGCGCGGGACGCTGGGGACCGAAACCCTCACTCCCGCACCGGTCGATACGCGGACCGATGTGATCGATACCAGTAGGGGCACGGTGCATCTGGTGATCGGCGGCGGCGGCACCTCCGCGCCGTCGAACGCCCTGTTCTTCCCCGGACAGCAGTGCCGGGTCATCACCGCGGTCGGCGACGCCGATCCGGCGACCGGAAAGAAGGCTCCGGTCTACGTTCTGGAGCAGGCGCCGTGGTCGGCGTTCAAGGATGCCGAACATCCCTACGGCTTCTGCTCTTTCGACGTCGATCCCGGCCGACCCGGGGAGAACACGACGATCAAGGGCACCTATTACGCGCTGGTCGGGCCGACGAGCGAGCTGAAGGCCGTGGACAGTTTCACCCTCACCCGCCCGCGCTCGGACCGGTAGTCAGGAGCTCAGCGACAGAATCACCGCCGTCACGGCGACCGCGATCTCGACGACCGCGCCGAGCACATCACCGTTGAGACCCTCGAATCTGCGCACGCAGTGCCGGACGACCACGCGGCAGACCACCAGGGCCGCCACGACGGCCGCCGGGCCGAGCCACCACGGCTCCGGCACCGCTGAATACGCTGCCGCCACGGCGATTACGACCCAGCCGACAGGCAGCACGCGGCCCTGCGTCTCGGCCACCAGCGCACCGAATCCGGCCCCCGGAGCGGCCGCCGCGCCGCGACAGGCGAGCACCACCGCCACCCGGCCCACGGCAATCGCCACCGCGATGCCCCACCATCGGCCCGTCTCCGTCAGCGCCGCGAACGAAAAAGCCTGCACACCAACGCCGAATACGAGGGCGGCGACGCCGAACGGCCCCACCCCACCGCTTTTCATGATCTCCCGCGCCCGCTCCGGCGGCCCGTAGCAGCCCAGCCCGTCGGCGGTATCGGCCAGTCCGTCCAGATGCATGCCCCGCGTGCCGAGCGCCAACGCACCGACGATCAAAAGCCCCGCCACCGCGAAACTCGCTCCCGCCCAGACCAATAACCGCGCCAGCGCCACCGCGGCGAGGCCCAGCACCACCCCGACGAGCGGAGCGACAGCGATCGCCCGCCGCGCGCCCTTACGATCCACGTTCTCGGGCCCGCGCACGGGCAACACCGTCAACCACGAAAACGCCAGTCGCAGACCGTTCATCGACAGCCCCGTAAGCAACCCGATCGTCGCCCCGGCCGGGCCACAGCTCGCCACACAAAATCGGATCCCCAGCCCGGACCACGATTCGGCCCCGCCACCGCCCTGCGAATCCCCTTCGAGCGCCGCCACTCCAGACGGCACGCGGATCCCCACACCGGACCGGACACATGGTTCGGCCGCGCCACGACGGACGGTATCGGCCGACGGATCTGCTCCGGGCGGGCCGCAGATCGCCACACCGGGCCGCACACACCGTTCGACCGCGCCACGACCGGCCATGCCAGCCAATGGGTCTCCTCCGAGTGCCGCGGCTCGCGATCGCCTCGGGTCGCGGGGGTAGGCGTCGTGGGTCGCACGGTCAGGGTGCGACCCCCGTCGGGGAGTCGGCCGTACTCACTCCGGCCTCGTCGAAGGTGGCCATCTCCGTCAGTGTGGCGACGGCCGCGCGCAGGATCGGCAGTGCGGTCAGGGCTCCCGAGCCCTCGCCCAGGCGCATATCCAGGTCGAGCAGCGGTTCGAGCCCCAGTTTGGTGAGGGCCATCTGGTGGGCGGGTTCGGTGGAGCGGTGGCCGGCGAGCCACCAGTCCTTGGCGCCGGGGGCGAGCATTTCGGCCAGCAGGGCGGCGGCGGTGATCACTACGCCGTCGAGGATGACGGGGGTGCGGCGGGCCGCGGCCTGGGCCAGATAGCCCGCGGCGGCGGCCAGGTCGGCGCCACCGGCCACGCGGAGCAGGGCGACCGGATCCTTCAGGTGTGGGCGGGCGCGCCACATGGCATCGCGGACCGCGGCGGCCTTGCGCATCCATCCGGCATCGTCGACGCCGGTGCCCCGACCGACCGCGAGCACCGGTTCGGTATCGGTCAGCGAGGCGATGAGAACCGTTGCGGGCGTGGTGTTCCCGATGCCCATATCGCCCGCGATCAACAGATCCGCCCCGCCGTCGATCTCCTCGTCGGCAATCGCGCGTCCGGCCGCCAGCGCCGCATTGACCTGCCCCTCGGTCAGGGCGTCCTCGCGGTCGATGCTGCCGCTCGACCGTCGAACCTTGTGTCCCGACACGGCCGGATCGGTATCGCCGTCCACCGCGATATCGACCACCCGCACGGTCGCATCGGCCAGTCGCGCCAGCGCGTTCACCGCCGCGCCCCCGGCCAGGAAGTTGGCGACCATCTGCGCGGTCACCTCACTCGGATACGCCGAAACCCCGTGCCGCGCCACCCCGTGATCCCCCGCGAACACCACGACCCGAGCCCGCTCGAACTGCCTGGGCGGGCAAAATCCCTGACACGCGGCCACCCAATTCCCCAGCACCTCGAGTCGCCCCAGCGCCCCCGCGGGCTTGGTCAACCGCGCCTGCCGAGCCTCGGCCTCGGCCCGCACATGCGCGTCCGGCGCCGGGATGGTCGCGAAAATCGGTGCGTCCCCGAGAGTTACGTTCACCTCGGCCGGGGCAGGTTGCTCGCCTGCCTCCGAAACAGGCTCCGCGACGGCGTCTTCGGCATCGGTCGTGGACGCGGCAGCGCTGGCAGGCACGGCACCCGCGCCGTGGGCGGAAGCGACCCCGGCGGCGGATCCCGCACCGGCGGAAGACGCAGCCCCGGCGAGAAGCGCGGCATCGGCGGCGTTGGCGGTCTCGTTGGAAAGTTCTGTGCCCGAGTACTTCTCACCGGCGAATGCCGAAATGCCGTCCGTGAACTTGATCCGCGTCGCGATGCCCGCGACGACCAGGTACACCTCGTCACACACCCGGGCGAGCTTCTGGTTCAGCTCGCCGATCTCATCGGCGAACAGCCGCCCCGAACGGGTCGCGGGCACCACGCCCAGTCCGACCTCCGGGCTCACCAGGACCAGGCCCTGCGAATATCCGGCCACCGCCGCCACCAGCGCATCGATATCGGCCGCGATCGTCCCGCGCGGTTGCTCCCAGGCCGCGCGGGCATCGATCCGACCGGTCAGCCAGGTCCCGATATCGTCGATCAGGGTCATGCGCACCGGGTCGGCCAGGGCCGCCACCGGGTCGCCCTCCACGATCGTCCACTGTCCCGGACGCCGTACTCGATGTGCCGCAACGCGTTCGGTGAAATCGGCATCCCCGGGGTCGACCGCGGCCGTCGCCACGTACCGCACGATCCCGGCCCGACCGGCCAGTTCCTCGGCGAACGCCGACTTCCCCGACCGGATCCCGCCGAGTACCAGCGTCCGCGGGCCTTGCCCGCTCGCAGCATCGTTCAACACGCCAGCACGGTACCAATCCCACGCCCCGATATCCGCACACCCATGGGTGGGCCACACTGGTGCCGTGAGCGAGCCTGCGAGTGAACCATCGACACAGCGCGCATCGCGCACGGCGTCGCCGAGCGCCAGCGAGGTGGCGTCGTGAGCGAGCCTGCGAGTGAACCATCGACACAGCGCGCATCGCGCACGGCGTCGCCGAGCGCCAGCGAGGTGGCGTCGTGAGCGAGCCTGCGAGTGAACCATCGACACAGCGCGCATCGCGCACGGCGTCGCCGAGCGCCAGCGAGGTGGCGTCGTGAGCGAGCCTGCGAGAGAACCATCGACACAGCGCGCGAGCAGAGGGCCCAAACAGGGCGATGTGACGATCCGTACTGCCGTGCCCGCCGATGATCGCGTGCTCGCCGAGCTGTACCGGCGGGCGTGGTCGCCGATCTCCGATGTCATTCCGCGGCCGACGCCGGGTAACGCGTTCTTCCCCGAGCCGCGCGAGGCCGAGAACTATCTGGTCGCGGAGTTCGGCGGACGCGTGGTCGGCTATCTGCGCCTGGCGCAACCGATCCCGCTGCCCAGCGGCGCGCATGTGCGCCAAATCCAGGGTCTGGCGGTCGACACCACCACGCGCGGGCGTGGAATCGGCACCGCGCTGCTGGAGGAGGCGTGCGCGGAGACGCGGCGTCAGGGCGGCACCCGGATCACGCTGCGGGTGCTGGCCACCAATGTCGACGCCCGACGCCTCTACGAGCGGGCGGGCTTCGTCGTGGAGGGTGTCTTACGCAACGAGTTCCGCATCGAGGGCCGCTACGTCGACGACATCGTCATGGCGCGACTGCTGTAGGGGTCTGCTGGCCGAAGCGGCGGCGATATTCGGTCGGGGCGATGCCGACCAGGCGCTGGAAGTGATGGCGCAGCAGCGCCCCCGAACCGAAGCCGCAGCGGCCGGAGATGGTCTCGAGGTCGAGCCCGGTGTCCTCGAGCAGCTGTTTGGCCAACAGGATGCGCTGCGTGGTGAGCCACTTGACCGGGGTGGTCCCCGTCTCGGAGACGAAGCGACGGGCGAAGGTGCGCGTGGACATGGCCGAGCGGGCGGCCAAATCCTCCACCGAGTGCGGGAAGTCCAGGTGTTCGCTCATCCACTCGAGCGTGCTGCGCAAGCTGTCGGAATTGCATTCCGGGACGGGCTGTTCGATGAACTGCCGCTGGCCCCCGTCGCGCTGCGGCGGCACCACCATCCGCCGGGCGATCTTGTTGGCGACCGCACTGCCCAGCTCCCGACGAACCAGATGCAGGCAGGCATCGATCCCCGCCGCGGTCCCCGCACTCGTGATCAGTGACCCCTCGTCGACGAACAGCACATCGGGATCGACCGTGGCGGCCGGATACATGGCGGCCAGGGTGTCGACATACCGCCAGTGCGTCGTGCACTTGCGCCCGTCGAGCAGTCCCGCGGCCCCCGCGAGAAACGCCCCCGAACACACTGTCAACACGGTCGCACCACCCGCGGCCGCGGCCCGCACCGCCTCGACCACCCGGGGGTCGATATTGGCCCGGTCGCCCGCGGGAAACGCCGGAATGGCCACCAGATCCGCGTCGAGCAATTCGTCCAGCCCGTATTCGGGCGTCACCGAGATCCCCGGTGAGGACGAACTGAGCGGTTTACCCGGCTCGACGCCGCACACCCGGAAGTCGAACACCGGCAGCCCGTCGTCACCGCGATCGAGCCCGAATATCTCACAGACAACACCGAATTCGAACATGGCGAGGCGCTCGTTCAGCACGACCGCGACCTTCGAGAGCATGCCTAGAGTGTACGTGGCTGAATCTTTACGAACAATGTCACTACTGCCACTGTTGGCCGTAAGTGACTCAGCGCAAAATTACTGCCATGATTACTTCGATCCTCCTCCTGGCAGCAGCCGCCGCGATGATCCTGGCGCTGGCCGCCCCCTCGGTCTTCCTGCGCCACAACCTGACCCTCCCCCTCCTGGGTTCGAGTGAAGCCACCGACCGGGACGCCGAACGAGTAGACGCAGAACTCCGCGCCATCATCTCGATGCGAGACATGACCTCGATGCGCGAACACGGCTGAAAACAACAATGACAAGGCCCAAAACGGCCCAACAGAAACGCAACCTCCGCCCCCGACGTCCCCACCACGGAGGGAGCCAGACGACCGACCGTTCGCGGCCGTCCCGTCGATCAGCGCTCGAAGCGCATGCGCGAAGCGCGAGTCTCGAGCGCTGATCGACGGGACTCAGGGCCGCGAACACGCGCCGAAGCGAAGCGGAGGCGCAAATTTATACAGCAGTCCCAGCTTCAACCCGCGGCTTGGGCGCCCGCATCCGCCGAATCTGCGAAGCCCGAACAAACGCGTACCACCCCAGCGACCACGAAGAATCCGTGTGCTCAGGGAACCGCTCCCGAACCCGCCGATTGACGATCCGCCCCAGCAGGAACCCCTCGACGATCATGAACGCCATCATCACCAACATGGCCAACGTGACATAAGCCTGCAGCGCCGGTCCCACGAACATCGTCAAGATCAGCACCAGCGCCAGCGGCATGAACAACCCCACCAGATTGCGCCGAGCGTCGACCAGATCCCGCACATACGCGCGCACCGGCCCGCGATCACGCGGCAGCAGATACTTGTCCTCACCCGCCAGCATTCGCTGACGCCGGTCCGCGGCGTCCCGACGGCGCTCGGCCGAGGCGGCCTTGCGCTCCGCCCGGGAACCGCGCGTCGCCTTGCGCCGGGCCCGGGCCTCCTTGGCGGTCAGGGGCGCGGGCGCGACCGGACCGCGTCGGCGGCCCTGCGCGTCGCGGCGTTTGGGGGTGGGCTTACCTTTACCGGCGGTCGGAACCGGCCGGTCGGCGGTGGTCGAGTCGCCGTCCGACCCACCGCTTGTGGCGGCCGAGGTATCGTCGGCGAGGTCGTCGGTGGTGCTTGCATCGCCACGGCGGAGGAACTTCACGCCGACCAGGCTATTCGATCGCAGATCGGCCGGGAAATCCGGTTCACCCGCCAGGACGACGACCATCTTGTTTGCGGGTTCGAGGGGGGTCGACAGGTCCACGCACCCGATCCGAGTGGCAAGATTGGAAATAGCCATACGCGAACCGGCGTTGTGACTTGCCGAGCCGTTCGACTGGTAACACAGGCCCCTAGGAGAGTTCATGACTGTGCAGAACGAGACCGAGACCACCCACGGTGTGACTCTGACCGACGCTGCCGCCGCCAAGGCGAAGGCACTGCTCGATCAGGAGGGTCGCGACGACCTGGCGCTGCGGATCGCTGTGCAGCCCGGAGGCTGTGCCGGTCTGCGTTACCAGCTTTTCTTCGACGATCGTTCCCTCGACGGTGACCTCACCGTGGAATTCGGCGGCGTCAAGCTGGCTGTCGACCGGATGAGCGCCCCCTACGTGCAGGGCGCCTCCATCGACTTCGTCGACACCATCGAGAAGCAGGGGTTCACCATCGACAACCCCAACGCCACCGGCTCCTGCGCCTGCGGCGACAGCTTCAACTGATCTATCCGAGACGAAACCGTCAGCGCGGGGCCGTGATTGCCGAGGCCCCGCGCTGATGTCCGCCCGGGGGCCGAGAGTCCCTGCGGCGCAATGCAAACCGTCGAGTGAGACCCCCGGCACCATGGTCTGGTGAGATCGCCGCTGGACGGTGTACGTTACGGACGACCCGCCCAGCGCACGACACGAAGGATTCCCCCAGTGACCATCGCCGTGTCCGGATCCATCGCAACGGACAATCTCATGCATTTCCCCGGCCGGTTCTCCGAGGCGCTGCTGGCGGACCAGCTCGAGCACGTATCGCTGAGCTTCCTGGTCGACGACCTGGCCATCCGCCGCGGCGGTGTCGCGGGCAACATCACCTACGCCATGGGCTTGCTCGGGCGCAGCCCGCTGCTGCTCGGCGCGGTCGGCTCGGACTTCGGCGAATACCGCGAATGGCTCGAGAAGCACGGCGTGGACTGCTCGGCCATACTCGTCTCGCAGAAGGCGCACACCGCGCGCTTCATCTGCACCACCGACGAGGAGATGGCCCAGATCGCCGCGTTCTACCCGGGCGCGATGAGCGAGGCCCGCGACATCTCGATCGCCGAGGTGGCCCGCGGCCGCGAGCTGGAACTCGTGCTGATCGGCGCCGACGATCCCGACGCGATGCTGCGCCACACCGCCGAATGCCGCGAGCTGGGCATCCCGTTCGCCGCCGATCCCTCCCAGCAGCTGGCCCGCCTCGACGGCGCGCAGGCGCTGCAGCTGATCGACGGCGCGACCTACCTGTTCTCCAACGAGTACGAACTGGGTCTGCTGCGGCAGAAGGCCGGACTGACCGTCGAGGACATCGACAGTCGCGTCGGCATCCGGGTCACCACGCTGGGCCCGAAGGGCGTACAGATCACCGACCGCGACGGCACCGAGATCAATGTCGAGGTGGTGCCGGAGTCGGCGAAGGTCGATCCGACAGGTATCGGCGACGCGTTCCGGGCGGGCTTCCTCACCGGGCACACCGCCGGACTGAGCCTCGAGCGGGCGGCCCAATTGGGTTCGCTGGTGGCGGTTCTCGTGCTCGAAACCGACGGTCCGCAGGAGTGGACGCTCGATCGCGAGGTCGCCCTGCAACGGATCAGCGCCGCCTACGGTCCCGAGGCAGCCGAGGAAATCAGCACTGTGCTGCGCTGAAAACCGCTGCACCGCAGGTCGACTCGCGGGACAGCATCGCCAAACCAGGCAATCCGCAAAACTTTCAGCGATGTCCGAAACAACACCCGGCCGCGCAGTGAGGTTTCACAGCGCGGCCGGATGCGTGAAATTCGCCGGCGGGCCATAGGGTGGTGGGTATGGGATCCGACCGCGTGTACTTTCGTCAGCTGCTGTCCGGCCGGGATTGGGCCGTCGGCGATCCGATCGCCACCCAGATGCGCAATTTCGCGTATTTGATCGGTGATCGAGAGTCCGGCGAGTGCGTGGTGGTCGATCCCGCTTATGCCGCGAGCGATCTGGTGGATATCGCCGAGGCCGACGGACTGCGGGTGACCGGTGTGCTGGCCACCCATCACCACCCCGATCACGTCGGCGGCTCGATGCTCGGATTCACGCTGCGCGGCGTGCGTGAGCTGCTGGAACGGGTCGATGTGCCGGTTCATGTGCAGCAGACGGAATTGCCCTGGGTCGCCAACGTCACGGGTATCGAACCGAGTGCGCTGACCGGTCACGAACACGGCGACAAGTTGACCGTCGGCGCGCTGGAGATCGAATTGCTGCATACGCCCGGACATACGCCGGGCAGCCAGTGCTTCCTGTTCGACAATCGTCTCGTCGCGGGTGACACATTGTTCGTCGAGGGGTGCGGGCGCACCGACTTTCCGGGCGGCGACTCCGACGAGATGTTCCGCAGCCTGCGCTATCTCGCGGATTTGCAGGGCGATCCGGTCGTATACCCGGGACATTGGTATTCCCAGGAACCGAGCGCGCCGCTGTCGTCGGTGCGCGAACACAACTACGTGCTGCGCCCGACCACCCTCGAGCAGTGGCACATGCTGATGCCGAGCTGAACTCAGACCTGTTTTTGCATCCAGTCGTGGATATCGGCGAAGGTGCCGCGCTGAATGCCGGTCAGGGTGTCGCGCAGGGCCATGGTCACCTCACCCGGTTCGCCTGTGCCGATGGTGAATTCGCCCTCGGCGGAGCGGACCGTGGCGACCGGGATGACCACCGCGGCGGTGCCACAGCCGAACACCTCGGTGATCTCGCCCGATTCGACGCCCTTGCGCCACTCCTCGACCGAGATCTTGCGCTCCTCGACCTTGTATCCGGCGTCGGCGGCCAGCGTGATCAGCGAATCGCGGGTGATGCCGGGCAGCAGCGAGCCGGACAGTTCGGGGGTCACCAGCCGCGCCTGCGATCCGGAGCCGAAGACGAAGAACAGGTTGTTGGTGCCCATCTCCTCGACGTAGCGGTGCTCGCACGCGTCCAGCCACACCACCTGATCGCAGCCCTTCTCGGTGGCCTGCTTCTGCGCCAGCAGCGAGGCGGCGTAGTTGCCCGCGACCTTCGCCTCGCCGGTGCCGCCGGGCGCGGCGCGCACGTATTCGGTGGAAAGCCACACCCGCACCGGCTTCAACCCGCGCGGAAAGTACGCGCCCGCAGGCGATCCCAGCAGCAGGTACTGATACCGCTCGGCCGGCTTGACGCCGAGGCCGGATTCGGTGGACAGCATGAACGGCCGCAGATACAGCGAATCCTCACCGCCCGCCGCGGGCACCCAGTCGGCGTCGACCTCCAGCAACTGGCGCACCGATTCGATGAACAGCTCCGCGGGTAATTCGGCCATCGCCATGCGCCGCGCCGAACGCTGGAAGCGCGCGGCATTGGCGTCGATGCGGAAGGTGGCGATGCTGCCGTCGCCCTGCCGGTAGGCCTTGAGACCCTCGAAGATGGCCTGGCCGTAGTGGAACACCATGGTCGCCGGGTCCAGCGTCAGCGGCGCGTAGGGTTCGACACGGCCGTTGCCCCACTGCCCGTCGACGTACTCGAGAGTGACCATGTGGTCGGTGAAATAGCGTCCGAAACCCGGTGCGGTGAGGATTTCCTGCCGTCGCTGCGCCGGCGTCGGGGCGGGATGCGGAACACGGGTGAACTGTGCAGCAACGGTCATGATGCTGATCCTAGAACGCGGTGCCCGCTTCGCGGTGCCCGGTCCGACATCTCGAATAGAAGTAACCGGGCGTGCTGTGCAGATTGCTCAGCAGCGCCCGGCCGGTGTCGATCACGCGTGTGCGACACGCTCTCCTACGTCGTACTCGCCTTCACGAACGGCGGGCGCACGACCTCCGCCCGCAGGCGTCGCCCGCGCACGTCGACCTCGACCTGATCGCCGGGCTCGAGGTTGGCGTCGGTGTTCAACAGCGCCAGCGCGATACCCACCTTCAGCGACGGGGAGAACGTTCCCGAGGTGGTCTCCCCCACGGTCTCCTCGCCCCGCAGCACGGCCTGTCCCTGCCGCAGCACGCCGCGGTCGAGGGCCTTGAGCCCCATCAGGATTCGCCGCGGCCCGGCCGACTTCTCCTGTTCCAGAGCGGATTTGCCCCAGAACTCGTCCTTCTTCCAGCCGACCGCCCAGCCGCAGCGCGCCTGCACCGGCGAAATGTCGCGCGACAGTTCGTGTCCGTGCAGCGGATAGCCCATCTCGGTGCGCAGGGTGTCGCGCGCGCCGAGGCCCGCGGCCTCGCCGCCGGCCGCCCGCACCTGCTCGATCAGCGCGCGGAACAGCGGTTCGGCATCGGCCCAGCGGGGCAGCAGCTCGTAGCCGTGCTCGCCGGTGTAGCCGGTCCGGCAGACCCGCACCGGGCGGCCGTCCCATTCGGCGTCGGCGTAGGCCATATATTCCATATCGGTCGGAAGTCCCAGGGCGGCAAGCACTTCCGCCGACTTGGGACCCTGCACCGCGAAGACCGCGAAGTCGCGGTGCTGTTCGGTGACGGTAATTCCCTCCGGCGCGACCCTGCGCAGTTCGGCGACCACGGCCGCGGTATTGGCGGCATTGGGCACCAGGAAGATCTCGTCCTCGCTCACGTAGTACGCGATCAGATCGTCGATCACCCCGCCCTCGGGCGTGCAGCACAGCGTGTACTGCGCCTTACCCGGCCGGATCCGCCCCAGATCATTGGTCAGCGCCGCGTTCACGAACGCCGCCGCCCCCGGACCCGCCACGGTCGCCTTGCCCAGATGACTCACATCGAACACCCCGACCGTGGTCCGCACGGCGGTGTGCTCGGCGACAGTCCCGCCGTACTGGACGGGCATCTCCCAGCCGCCGAACGGCGCGAAACTCGCACCCAGCTCGACGTGCACATTGTGAATCGGGCCTTGCAGCAGGTTCGTCTCGGTCACGCCGCGAGCTTAACCGGACGGTTCCGGACGGGCGGACCCGTTCAGCCCCGGTACCACATCGGTCGCAGGGTCGGGCCGTCCTCGGGCAGCGGGATCGGGGCGCCGACCTGGGTGAAACCGCAGCGGGCGTAGAGGCGGGCCGAGCGCTCGGTGCTGGCCTCGAGGTAGGCGGGCATACCCGCGTCGGCGGCGGCCTTGGCGCGTTCGGTGACGATGGCCGCGCCCGCACCCCTACCGCGGTACTCGGGCAGGGTGACGATGACCTGCAGGTAGCGGTGCGGGTATTCGGCGGGGTGGGTGTCGGCCATGATCTCGGTCAGGGCCGCGAGGCGGCGCAGCGGTTGCAGGGGTGCGCTGTCGAACAGTTCACGGGCGCTGCGCATTTCGGCGAGCAGGCGGTCGCGGCCGGTGACGGTCTGCCAGACCGAGACCGCCCAGATCCCCTCCTCGTCGCCCGCGACCCACACCTCGTCCTCGAGCAGGGCGTGTTCGATCATCTCCGGCACGTATTCGGCGCGGTAGGTCTCGCCGATCTCGTGCTGTCCGGCCAGGATCCAGGAGGTCACCTCCTCGTCGACGGAAGCGCGCGAGAAGACCCGCACGACCTCGTCCAGCTCCTTCGACTCCGCCCGGTGCACCCGCATCGTCGTCATAAACTTCTCCCTTCGTGAACACTGTGTGCCTTCGCCAAGGTATGGGGCGACCTGCGAGCAAGCGACAATTTCGTCACACTTGTAGTTGTGATGAAAAGTGAGCTCGCGTGTGCGGTCTGCGGCCAGCCCTGCGCCCGGGCCGACCGAGGTCGCCGCCGCCGCTACTGCTCGCGCTCGTGCCAGGCCCGCGCCTATCGCGCTCGCCACACGGCCACACCCCCGCGTCGCCCGCATCGCACCGGGCAGCTCACGGCCGTCGGCATCGTGCGCGTCGCGGTGGAACTCGCCGATCGCGAAGGGCTGGAAGCCCTTTCGATGCGAAGGCTCGCCACCGAACTGGGCGTGGCGACCGCGAGCCTCTACCGCTACTTCCCCGACCGCGATGCCCTGCTGGCCGAAATGGCCGAACTCACCCTCGCCGCGGCCCCCGTCCCGACCGCTACCTCCGACTGGCGCGATCGGCTGGGCGCGGAGGCCCGCGCGGATTGGCAGCTCTACCAACGCCATCCGTGGATGCTGGCGGTCCTGGCCCAGACCCGCCCACCCATCGGCCCCGCCCTGCTCGACGCCCTCGAACGCACCTTCGCCGCCCTGGACGGCCGCGGCCTCGACAGCGCGACGATGATGACGATCTACCTCTCGGTCTCCGGCCTGGTCCAGGGCCTGGCCCTCCTCCCCGGCTCCGAACGCAACCCCCTCGGCACCGCCACACTCCCAGCCGACGTCGCCGCCGCCCAAGTCCTCGACCTGGTCTCTCCCGAATCCCACCCCACCCTGTCCCGCTACTTCGCCGACCACGCGGGCGGACTGGATGTGGACTTCGAACGGCTCCTCGACAACGGGCTGAATCTTGTTCTGGACGGTGTCGCAGCGCGGTTTTTCGCCGAGAACGTATCGGTTGCACGGCGGCCCGATCTCGAGGCGGTCGCCACCTCGTCACGGCAGGCGGCCCCGTCGACTACCGAATAACGGTCCGGCGGCCATCCTCACGATTACCGGCCGCCGTGCCGGATGGCGTTCTCCGTAACGTGGAGCGTCCCACGCCTTCGGGAGGATCGGGGGGAATCATGATCGAACGACAACGTGCGACATCCGAGCCCGCACTGCTGCAAAACAGCGAACTCGCGGAATGGGCCGTAGTACTCGATGTCGAACAGCGTCATCTCGTCGGCCGTCGGTTCACAGGCCCGGCCAGAATCAGCGGCCCCGCGGGCACCGGAAAGACCGTCGTCCGATTGCACCGCCTTGCCCGCCACCTTCGGCGGCATTCCGGGCAGGCGCTTCGGAACTGCATCAGGCTCTGGTGGAGGCGACAGACAACTGCGGCATCGCGTACTCCGACCTCGCGGTCATCACCGGAACCCGGAAGCGACGGCGGCTCGATCAAGGTCGGTACGGTGCACCGAGCCCAGGGGCCGGAGTTCTTCGGCGTCTTCTACGTCACCGAGCCGCCGCCCGAGGCCGAGTCGGGCGCGGATCTCGAGCGGCTGCGGCAGTGGCAACGGCAGCTGATGGTCGCGATCACCCGAGGCCGCGACCATGCCTGGGTCGGCCTCGTACGCCGCTGATCCAATCGGCTCGACACGGTCAGTAGCCTGGTCGGCATGACTGGAGTTGCAGATCGTTCGCTCGGGCCGGAACTGGTTCGTGTGGTCGGCATCGGGGACGCCGATGTGCTTGTCGTGGGGTTGTTCAGCGGTGAGGACGGGCCGGTGCTGGCGCCCTCGGATGCGTTCGAGGATGTGCTGGGGGATGCGCGGGAGGCGCTGGTCGAGCAGTTGCGGGCGGTGGGAGCCAAGGGGAAGGCCGAGGAGTTGACCCGGGTGCCCGCGCCGGAGGGGTTGGGGGTGACCAGTGTGCTGGCCGTCGGACTCGGGTCGGCGGAGAAGGCCGATGCCGAGCAGGTGCGCAAGTCCGCGGGTGCGGCGGGGCGGGCGCTGGCGGGGGTCGCGACCGCGGTCACCACGCTGTCGGGACTGGATCTGGGTGCGGCGGCGGAGGGGTTCTATCTGGGCGCCTACACCTTCACCCTGTTCAAGTCCGGCAAGTCCGCGCCGAAGCCGGATGAGCGGCCGGTGCAGCGGGTCGAATTCCTGGTTCCCACACCGGATTCCGGTGAGGAGGAGCTGTTCCGGGCGCAGGCGATCGCCGAGGCCGTCGCGACCGCGCGTGATTTCGTGAACACCCCGCCGAGCCATCTGTTCCCGGCCGAATTCGCCGCCCGGGCACAGCAATTGGCCGAGGCGGCCGGGCTCGAGGTCGAGGTGCTCGACGAAAAGGCCCTGGAGGCAGGCGGTTACGGCGGTGTGCTCGGCGTCGGCAAGGGTTCCTCGCGGCCGCCGCGGCTGATTCGCATCACCTATCGCGGTGGTGAGAAGAAGGTCGGGCTGATCGGCAAGGGCATCACCTTCGACACCGGCGGCATCTCCATCAAGCCCGCCGCCAATATGGAGCATATGACCTCCGATATGGGCGGTGCGGCGGCGGTCATCGCCACCACGCTGCTCGCGGCGCGGCTGAGCCTGCCGATCACGGTCACCGCGACCGTGCCGATGGCGGAGAACATGCCCTCGGCCACCGCGCAGCGGCCCGGCGACGTACTCACCCAGTACGGCGGCATAACCGTCGAGGTCATCAACACCGACGCCGAGGGACGGCTCATCCTGGCCGACGCCATCGTGCGCGCGGGCGAGGACGATCCCGACTACCTCATCGACGTCGCCACCCTGACCGGCGCCCAGATGGTCGCCCTCGGCACCCGCACGCCCGGCGTGATGGGCACCGAGGACTTCCGCGACCGCGTGGCCCGCATCTCCCAGCGCGTCGGCGAAAACGCCTGGGCCATGCCGCTTCCCGCGGAACTGCGCGCCGATATCAATTCCAAGATCGCCGACCTCGCCAACGTCGCCCCGCACCGCTACGGCGGCATGCTCTCGGCGGGCCTGTTCCTCAAGGAATTCGTCCCGGAGTCGGCCCAGTGGGCCCACCTCGACGTGGCCGGCCCGGCCTACAACACCGGCGGCCCGTTCGGCTACATCGGCAAGGGCGGCACGGGCGTGCCGGTCCGGACACTGATCGCGGTCCTGGACGACATCGCGGCGGAGTAGCAACCGGCCCTGATGCCCGGCCTCGGCGGCCGGGCATCAGGGATATGAGAAGGGCCGCTTCGCGTTCGGGATTCCATTGCAAGCCCGCTGCCCTTCCGCGTTCCCGTTGCGGCGGCTGCCCTTCCGCGTTCCCGTTGCGGCGGCTGCCCTTCCGCGTTCCCGTTGCGGCGGCTGCCCTTCCGCGTTCCCGTTGCGGCGGCTGCCCTTCCGCGTTCCCGTTACGGCCGCTGCCCTTCCGCGTTCCCGTTACGGCCTCTGCCCCTCCGCGTTCCCATCGCAGCCGCTGCCCCTTCACTTCCCCGCCGTCCGGCCGCCAGGCCGGGCGGCGGGGCCGCGAATTCCTAAGGGACGGTAAATCTTCGGGTCAGTCGATCCGGGGGTCCCGTAGCTCGTCCTCCAGCGCGCGCTTGCGCTCGATGCGGCGGCGGGCGTCGTAGTCGCGCATACGTTGGGGGTAGCCCGTGCGGGATACGTCGTAGACGGGGATCTTCAGCCAGCCGGACAGGCGGCGCGCGCCCTGTTCGCCGACTATGCGGCGGGTCCATTCGCCGTCCGCGGCCACCAGGACGACTGTGACATCGGTCACTGTTGTCTTGGGTTCGATGTATGCCTCGGCGCCGATATGGGTGCGTACCCAGTCGGCCAGGTACCGGGCATCGGTCGCGTCGACGATCCCGCCCGGCCCGCCGCGGCGGAAACGATCCAGCAAACCCATCTCCGCCCACCTCCTCTTCCTGCACCGGAGATGTTCACACCCGGTGCATCGATAGTGCCAGGAATCGGGACATACCCGGCGACGGCCCGCCCCGGGCATCCTCGCCCAACACAGCCGCCCTGTGCCACGGGCCGCGTCGACGAGTGCAAGGATGGAGAGTCGGAACAAGAACCACGGTTCTCCGGTACCGACATTCGCCGCGACCCGCGGTGGGCGCCCACCGAGAGATGAACTGTTGTAGACCCGTCGAGCAGTTAGAGGAGTCAACGGACATGGCCTTCTCCGTCCAGATGCCAGCTCTTGGTGAGAGCGTCACCGAGGGCACTGTGACCAGGTGGCTGAAGCAGGAAGGAGACACGGTCGAGGTCGACGAGCCCCTGCTCGAGGTATCCACCGACAAGGTCGACACCGAAATCCCGTCGCCCGCGGCTGGTGTGCTCACCAAGATCGTCGCCAAGGAGGACGACGTCGTCGAGGTCGGCGGCGAGCTGGGTGTGATCGGCGACGCCAACGAGGCGCCCGCCCAGGAATCCGCCCCCGCCCCGCAGGCCGAACAGACCCCGGCCCAACAACCCGAACCGCAGCAGCAGGCCCCGGCCCAGGAGTCCGCTCCGCAGCCCGCGGCCCAGCAGCAGCCCGCCGCCTCGTCCGGCGCCGCCTCCGGTACCCCGGTCAAGATGCCCGAACTGGGCGAGTCCGTGACCGAGGGCACCGTCACCCGCTGGCTCAAGGCGGTCGGCGACGACGTGGCGGTCGACGAGCCGCTGCTCGAGGTGTCCACCGACAAGGTCGACACCGAGATCCCCTCCCCGGTGGCCGGCACCCTGCTGGAGATCACCGCGCAGGAGGACGATGTCGTCGCCGTCGGCGGTCAGCTCGGTGTGATCGGCAGCGGTCAGCCCGCCGCCCAGTCGGCCCCGGCCCCGCAGCCCAAGCCGGAACCGGTCCAGCAACAGGCCCCCGCTCCGCAGCCGGAGCCCGAGCCCGAGCCGAAGCCGGAACCCGCGCCGCAGCCGAAGGCCGAAGCGCCCCAGCCCAAGCCGCAGCCCGCGCCGTCCGCTCCGGCCGGTGGCAATGGCAACGGCGAGGCCCCCTACGTCACCCCGCTGGTCCGCAAGCTGGCCGCCGAGCACAACGTCGATCTGGCGTCGGTGCAGGGCTCCGGCGTCGGCGGTCGCATCCGCAAGCAGGATGTGCTCGCCGCGGCCGAGCCGAAGC
>NZ_BDBS01000052.1 GCF_001613105.1 Nocardia pseudobrasiliensis NBRC 108224
CGCCGGCGAGGCCGAGCGGCGGGCCGAGCAGGCGCGTCGCGCGGCCGACGAGGAGCCGGGCGACTGGCTCAAACAGCGGCTGGCCGAACAGGCGGAATGGGCGGCTCGACAGCATCGCGATCTCGTCGAATGGCTGCGGGAGCAGACCGGCGCGCCGGTGCGTCCGGAGCAACGGCAATCCGATGAAGGCGAAGGGCCCCAACCGGATTCGAGCCTGGCGGTCCGCGAGGGCGACGACGCGTCGGATGCCCATGTGCGCCGCCCCCTCGACCAGGTCCGCAAATTCCTGGCCGACCGCGCCGAGACCCACCGCGACGATGCCGCGCCGCAGCGTCCGCGCGGTCTGCTCGACTACGCCCGCGAGCTGATCGAGGTGCTGCGCCTGGACGAGGCGCTCACCGGACATCCCGATCCGCTGGCGGCGCTGCAGGAGCTCGCCGAAATCGCCCGGGCGCGCGGGTTCCTCGGCGAGAGTCTGGACGAATATCCGCGGCCCATGCGCTATCCCGAGGATCTGGGACCGCTGCGGCTGGACGAGGCCTACGGCGACGAGGAGTACTGGCGCTACGACGCCGAATCCGAGCTGCCGCCGCAGCAGGATCCCTCGGCGGCGCGTCCGCATCCGGCCGGTGACTCCGTGCCGCGGCGGCTGACCGACGCGGAACTGCGCGAGGAGCTGTTGCGCCGCTTCGGCCTGCGCGAGGATCAGCTCACCGGCGAGGACCGCGATCGGGTGCTACAGCAGCAGCGGCTGCGAAACGCGGTGCGCGCCGGTGCGATCGAGGCGCTCGACGAGCACATTCGCCGCCTGCGCGCGGCCACCGATCCGCTGCATCGCGCACAGATCGAGGCGACCCGCGACCGCTGGGCGCGCCTGCTGGGCGTCCCCGAGCGCGAACTCGACACCCCGCAGGGCGCGGCGCGGCATCTGGAACGGTTGCGTGCGGAGGTGCTGCGCGAGGCGCACGATATCGCCGATCTGGCGGCGCTGACCGCGGCCACGCGCGAACTGCCCGCCGGCGGCGGCCATGAGTTGGTCCTGCGCATCGGCGAGGACCGGGTGACCCTGCGGGTCGAGCCGGACGGTGAGGGCGGCTGGCGGTGCGTACCCGACGATCGCGGCCGCCGACCCGATGAGGCGCCCGAGACCGAGGAGGCCGCGGAGAAGAAATCGCTGCTGCGCAAGGTGCTCGACTGGATACGCCGCCCGCGCACCCAGGACACACCGCCCGCGCCCTCGGGCTCGGGTTCGGCGCTGCCGCAGCCGCACAGCGATTCCTCCGGTACGCCGCCGGCGACGCAGCCACATCCCCCGCACGGTGGCGGTTTCGACGTCGGCGATTTCATCACCGGTATGCAGGGCGCGTCGGAGGTGCTCAAGAAGCTGCCGATCGGCCTGACCGTCGAGCTGCTCACCTTCTACCAGAACCGCGAGCAGTTGGGCGATTTCCTGCTCAACCGCCACCACGAGAACGAACTGCCGTCCGCGCGCCGAGCCGACGGCAGCGAATACGAGTACTGGAACGAGCAGGCCGATCCGAATCTGCTGCGGCAGGTCGGCCTCACACCCGAACAGGCCGCCCGGTTCGGCCGCTCACACGACGACGAGCAGGGGCCGCCGCAGCGGCAGCCGGGTGAAAAGCCCACGCCACCGGAGCGTTTCGAGCTGCCGCCGGGCGGTGAGGAGTTCCGGCCGGGCGATTCGGAGGGTCGCACGCTCAGCGAATGGCTCCATGAGGTCGACGCGCTGCATCAGCAGCGGGCCGATATGGCCGCCGAGATCGTCGCGCTCGCAGCGGATTACGGGCTGCGTCTGCCCGACCTCACCCAGGAGTCGGTCGCGCGCGCGGTCGAGCATCTGGAATATCTGATCGCTCGCCGGGCCGCGGCGATCGATGGCCTGCTCGACGCGACCCGCTGGTATAACGACGAGAACCGCCGCGTCCAGTACAGCAATCAGATCGATGCGCAGACCAATGATGTGCTCGGCCGGGCGCTACAGGAGCGGGCGGTCGCGCAGGGTCGCGATCCGAGCATGCTCAACTGGCAGGGCATCAAGAACAAGACGGCCTCACCGCCGCCGCACTGGTCGGAACTGTTCGACGAACACGGGCGACTGCGCGACTCCGGTCTGCGCGTGCAGTTCGAGGAGGCGTTGCGCCGCGAGCAGATTCGCGAACAGCGCGCCACCTGGGAAGACCTGATTCCCGACGATATCTCCCGCGATCCGAGCCGACTCGCCGACACTCTCGAGGCGCTGCGGGCGGGCACCGAGGACCGCGTGCGCGCGCTGGAGCGGCTGCGCGGACTGTCCGAGGGCTTCCGCGATCTCGACGAGCGCTATCGCGAAACCGGTGAGGCCCTGGTCGATCTCGCCGCCACCGAATGGCTGCAGCACGGTGAGGGCGGTCGCCCGCTGGATCGCGGGGTCTGGCTTGTCGAGGGCGATCCGGCCCGCCTGGTCGTGGTCGATACCGGGCTCAATCACGACGAGATGCTGGCCCGTGTCCTCGCCGACCATCCCGAGCACGCGGACGCGGTGAACCGGGGCGAGCTGGTGGCCGACTACCGGGTCGGCTGGGTCGAACCCGACGGCAGCGTCCGGATCGGCAAACTCGACGCGCCGCAGGTGCGCTACTACGAGGGCGAGGTCGACGGGCAGCCGCTGCGGGTGACGCTGGTGCGCGAGGGCGACGGTCCGTGGCGGCCGGTGCAGTACACGGATTCGACTGTTCCCGAACACGATTCGACGCCGCCTACGCCGCGGCAGGAGCCCCGCCCGCGTGCCGACGTCGAGCGCGAGGTGCGCGAACTGGCCGAGCGGCTGGGCCTGGATCCCGAGGAACTGCTGGCCCACCACGGATCCGGTCTGGTCGCCGACGAGCAGTTGCGCAATTCGGTGCGCGCGGCCCGTATCGAGGCGCTGGTCGACTATGTGCGCAGCGCGAGCCGGATCGAGGAGTTCAACAATGTCGGTCTGGCGCGCGGGGCGCTGGCCCGCCGACTCGACATTCCGGCCGGTGAACTGACCCCCGAGCGGGTCGCCGAGCGGCTGTCGGATCCGTCGCTGAGTGCGACCAAGCGCAATCGAATCGTCCAGGCGCTCACCGATTACGCCGCCCAGATCCGTGGGATCGATGCCGAGGCGGTCGACGCCGCTCGCGACCGGCTGGCCCGGCGGCTCGAGATCGATCCGGATGCGATCAAACCGCGCAAATTCGACGACGAGCTGCGCAAGCTCGAGATCGATCCGGACGGGCTGGATTCGAAGCGGCTGTCGCGGGCCGTGGCGAACGCCTCGCATCGCGGGGCCGAACCGGGCGCGGGCGAGTCGCCGCGAGACCGATTGCGTACGGCGCTGGAGGAATTCACGCGCACCCTGGTGGATCGCGATCCGACCCAGCGGGTGTGGGACGGCGATCACGGGGCCGATCCGCGGCTGGTCGGCGGCGGTTCGCCCACCCGAAGCGAGACCGCCTACACCGCACTGCGCCAGATCCTGTCGCGCGTGACCGGTGCGCTGGAGGTGGCGCCCGAGCGGTTCGCCACGACCCTGCTCGATCGCACCCGCAACAGGCAGGAGCGCAATCAGCTGATCGACGCGCTGGTCGACTGCGTCTACGAGGTCCGCTACGGCGAGCGTGGCCCGGTGCTCACCGCGCGCAACCGGTTGGCGGCGGCGCTGGAGCTGAAGGCCAGCGATCTCTACGGCCACCGCTACGACAACGACTCCCGGCGCATCGCAGATCCGAGCACCATCGATACGGCCAAGCTGAAAAAGGCGCTGCACAAGGCGATTCGGCGAGCCGGCGGCCCGGCGGATCTGGAACATCTGAACCAGCCGCTGGCCGAGTTCGTCCGCGCGATCCTCGACGCCGAGCCGACCAGCGCCACGCGGGTCGACGTCGCTCGCATGGCCACCCGCGCCGAACATCCGATCCTCGACGACACCGCGATCAGCCATCTGCGCGAGGTATTCGGTGATCTGGTCGATTTCGCGGTGCGACTGGACGGCGCCGTGGGTCTGCCCACCGACGGCGGCGTCAACCGGGACTGGGCACGCATCATCGGAATCGACACCGACAGCGCGGAATTGACCGAACGCATCCGCCGCTACGAGCAATTCCGCGCGGGGGAGCTGGAGGAATACCAGCACCTGACACCCGAGCAGCGGGAGGCGCTCGACGCCGAGATGCTCGCGGACCTCGACGAGCGCCGCAATCAGTACATCAAGGTCTACGACGCCTTCCGCGACGGCGTGATCGAGGATCACGAGCGGCTCTCGGCGGAGGAGTTGGCCGAACTGCACGGCGAATTGCGGGCCGAGGTGCGTGACCGGGCCGTCGATCTGCGCGCGCTCGAGGCCCTGCTCGACGAGCATCGCCGCGCGGTGGGCGGCGGGCAGCGCGAGGACCTGGTGGCCGCCGCGCGGGCGCGCGAGGACGCCGAACTGCGGCTGCGCGATGCCATCGCGGAGGTGGACGCGCAGGAGGGCGCCGCGCAGGCGCGGGGCGATCGCGTGTCGCGTGAGACCCTGGACTTCGACGCGGTCACCGACCGGCAGCGGCTCGACGAGCTGCTGGGCCGGTTGCGCAATCAGACGATGGCGGCCGGTGAGCACGCCACGAACCGGCTGCGGGCCTTCGACGAATTGGACGCCGCCGCGGAGCATTACCGCGCCGCCGTCGAGGAACATCAGCGCGTCGAGGCGGAACTGCTGCGGCAGGTCGAATTCGACGCCCTGGCCGATGCCGGTGCGCACGCCCTGGCCGAGGATCACCGGGTCGGCATCATCGATGGACATCCGCGTCGGCTCGCCGTGGTGGTATGGGGTGAGGGCGGTCCGGCGGAGATCCTCGACAATGTCATCGCGCAGCGCCCGGAACTCGGTGAGATCGCCGGGCCCGGCCGGGAGAATGTGGTGGTGCTGCGGCTGCGCGTCGACGAGGACGGCCGCATCGTCGTCGAGCGCGAGGATCCGCCCGAACCCGAACCTCCCGCCGGTTCCGCACCGCGCCCCGAACCGGATCAGCCCAGCTCGGGCGGCGGGGCCAAACGCCCGCCCGCATCCGACGAATCCGATTCCGGCACGGGCGAATCCGAGCCGACCGCCGGTGACGGCGGCGGGGAGAAGCCGCCCGCACCGTCGCGCCCGCCCGCCCAACCGTCCGACGGTTGGTCCGTCGCGGGCGATCCGCGGCCACATCTGCCCACCGATCGCGCGCGGTTCGACGAACTGGTGGCCCGGCTCACCGAACGCGTCGCCGACCGCGACCGACTGCTCGCGCAGGCACGAGAGTTGGCCGAGCCCTCCGGTATTCGGGCCGATGAACTCACCGCCGACGAACTGCGCGATCGGGTGACCGCGCTGCATCGGGCCGATGACGCCCGGGTGGATTCGATGCGCAACCGCTCGGTGAGCGGTTCGGAGCTCGACGGGAATGTCGAGGCGCTGCGCGAGGCCCAGCGGCAGCACGACGCCGCGATGCGGCGCAGCGACGAGGTGCTGGCGAAGCTGGACGAGCACGATGCGGCGCGCGTGGACGTCGCGGAATTGCGTGACGACGCGGCCCGGCTGATCGCACGCGATATCGCCGCGGTCGAGCGGGGGCACGCCCTCGATCCCGCCGGACTGGTACTGCGGCTGCCGGGCGAACCGTCACGCGTACTGGTCCTGTCGGTCTCGGACGCACCGGGTCATCCACTGACCCGCGAACTGCGGGCGGTGCTGACCGAGCAGGGAACCGAGATCGTCTACCAGCGGATCCGGGTGGATGAGCACGGGCAGGCGAGCGTGGTCGAGATGCGTCCGCACGGGGACACGCCCGAGACGCCGCGCGCCACGCACGAGGATCTGCAGCAGCGGCTCGAGGAGTTGAATCAGCGGCGGCAGGAGGCGATTCGCGATCGCGAGACGCTGGTGCGCCGGCGCAACGCCCTGGCCGCCGAACTCGGGGTGGACGGCGCCGGGAACTGGGCGGCGCTGCGACCCGAACGACTCGGCCAGACCCTGCAGGAGGTGCGCGAACGCCACGGCGTCCAGGACGGGCGGGAATTGGCGCAGGTCGTGGAGTTGATTCGGGTCGTCGAGCGGATCGAGGGCGCGGACGGGCATCTGGAATGGCTCGAGGGCGAGATCCTCGCGGTGCGTCGCGATCAGTCCCCGCGGTCGGAATACGAGCGGCTGGTCGAGCGGTGGCATGAACTCACCCGCGAACGAGAGTTCCTGCGGGCCAAGCGCGATGACCGCGCCGAACTGCGCGATGCGGCCGGGCTGACCGGTGAGGCGCTGGAACGCAAGATTCTCGAACTGTTCGAGAAGACCCAGGCCCAGTCGGTCCGGATCCCGGCCTCCAACGACACCCCGGAACGGGTGGTGCACAAGCAGATGTCGCCGTCGGAGGTCGCGTTGCGCCGCCGGGCGATTCGCAAACTGGTCGAATCGGTGGAGGAGTTCAATCGCGTCGATCAGGCGGTGCGCGATGTCGAGGCGCGGCTGGTGGAGCTGGAACGCGCCGGAATCGGTGAGGGACGGCCGATTTCGCTGGAGGTGAGCCGCGAGATCGTGCGCCTGGGCGCGGAACGGGCCGAACTGTTCCGCAATGCCTTCAACAAGGCGCGCCGGTCGATGATGGAGGATCTGGTCGAGCGGCTGCACGAGCAGGGCCTGCCGATCACTCTCGAGGAACTCGGTCCCGATCCGGCCACGGTGGATCGTGTCCTGGCCGAGAACCGCACGCGGATCGAACAACTCGACGATCCCGCGCTGCGCGAGCGGCTGCTGCGCTGGCTGGGCAATCTCGGCGACGCCGCCCACGACGTGATCCGGGTCGACAATGCCATGGGCCGCCTCGACGACCAGACCGCGCGGCTGACCGGACGCTGGCGGGATCTGATCGAGGAGCAGGGCGGGCGCATGGTCACCGACCTGGTCGCGCTCATCGAGGGCGAACCGCCGCGGATCGTCGTGCTCGGACCGCGCGCGGATCTGGATCATCCCACCGCCGACCACGATCGGGCGCTGGCCGAGGCGATCGCGACCCGGAGCGAGATCGCACATGCCATGGGCAATCGGCCGCGGATCGAATTCCGGCAGATGGTCGGCGGGCTGTGGGATGTGCGGATGGAACCGCTGGGTGCGCCGCGGGTCGAGGTCATGGCGACCGGCTGGTTCAATGGTGAGCCCGGAATGCGGCTGGTGCGCTGGCTCGACGGTGAGGGCCAGTGGCGCTATGTCGATCCGACCCGGCCGTCCTGGCGCACCAGCGACGAGGCGAACACCCCGGGCGCCTACGATCCGGGTAATCCGGATTGGTGGGGTGGTCTTGTCCACTACCTCAACACCCTGGCGCTGCCGTTCGAAGATATTCCGGCGGGCAAGATTCCGCTGGATCTGCTGCCGTTCAACGCGCTCGGCGTGGAGGGCAAATTCTTCCGCGGCGATATTCCCGACGACGACATCCTGAGCCTGCACGTCGGCGGCAATATCAATGCGGTGCAGCGCAATCTGCGCAATCTGCTGATGGCGCTGCAACATCCGCGCGTGGAGGCATGGATTCAGCGGCATCCGGCCATCGGTGATTTCCTCGACGCACATCCGGCGCTGAAGAAGGTGCCGCCGTTCTCGACCATGTGGTCCGGCGTGGAGTGGCACAAGCGGGCGCACTACGACGTGCAGCCGATGTTCCCGCGTCGCGATCTGGCCGAACATTCGCTGGATCCCGATCGCGCCGAACTGCCCGATCGCATTCGGCGGGCCATCGATCGCACGGTCGAGGGCCTGGACACCTTCCGGGCGGATCAGCAGCGCCGGACCGCCGAGGATGTGGTGGCGCGGGTGCGGCGCGAACTGGCCGACGGCGGGGCGCGGATCGATCCGATGCGCGGCGATATGGGCGAGCAGGTGGCCGGAATCGACCGGCATATCGACGATCTCGCGGAGCGACTGGCCGAGCATTTCCACAGCGACGACCGCGCGGCGGTGCGCGATACCGTGGCCGATATCGCGCATCGGCTGGTGGATCTGCAGCAGCACGGGCGCATTCCCGAGGCCGAGATCGAGCGCATCGTGGACGAATTGGCTCCGCATATGCGCAACGATCGAATCGGCGGGGACGAGGTCGCCGATCAGTGGCGGCTGCTGTCGTGGACGGATCGGCAGTACGAACTGTTCCGGGCCGATCCGGCCCTGGCGGACAAGATTTTCGAGGGGCTCGCCCAGCACGCGCGCAATCAGCGGGTGCTCGCCGCCCGTGAGATTCTGAGCCGCATACGCGCGGATCTGATCGAAGGCGTTCCGACCGAGCTGAATCGCCCGGACGCGCCGGAGCGGTTGCATCGCTATCTCGAGTCCTATATCGAGAAGTTCTCCGATACCGAGCAGCGCCGGATCGCCGACGCCTTCGAGTCCGATGATCGGAATCTGGTGCGCGACATCGTGTTCGGGATTCGCGAACGACTGCTGGAGCTGCAGGCGGGCGGGCGGATCACCGACGAGATGATCAATCGGATGGCCGAGGAGATCGTCGCGGACGCGTCGATGCCGCGGATCCGCGACGACTATATGACCGGCGCGGACGAGTTGGCGCCGCCGAAGTTCACCCGCGAGCAGATTCAGCAGATCCTCGATCATCTGATGGTCGACAAGCATCTGATCCGCGATCCGTTCGATCCGGCCGGGCGATTCGTGTGGCGGCGGATGGATCAGGTGGCCGACGTTGCCGAGGCGATCAACCGGCTGTTGAATGTGGAGCCGTTGCCGGACAAGGTGATTCCGCGATTGCAGCGGCTGAGGCAGCAGGATGTCGTCATGTTGCACGACGCGCTGGCCGAATCGGAGTACGAGCGCGATTCGGCGCATCAGGGCGCGGGTAAGACCTGGTACGACGCGAATGCGCACGCGGTCGGCGAGGGCTATCACTGGGATGCCGACCGGCCGCCGTACACCGGCTGGCGTCGGGATCTGGAGTACAACTCCTATCTGGCCGAACTGCTCGAACTGCCGCGGGCGCAGGAGCGCGCCGAGCGGGCGGCGGACGCGCTGGACGATGCGGCGCGGGCGGTGCCGGTCGATCCGGACGAGGCGCTGGCCGCGCACAATTCGGCCGATCGCGACCGGTGGTTGGCGGATCTGCGCGCGGCGCATCCGGATTCGGGCGAACGGATCGATGCACTCGAGCGTGCGCTGCGCGAGCGGGTGGAGGCCGATGAGCATCTCGCCCGCGTCGAGGAGGACCTCGGGCGGTCGGCGCTCTACAGCGGGCAGCACGAATTGGCCTCGTTCCTGCCCCGGGATCGCTATCGCCTCGAACTGCCCGGCGCGCGTGAGCTGTGGCGGCGGGCCTCGGCGCAGTTGGAGGAGGCCGCCGAGGCGGTGGGGCTGGATCCGGTGGCCGCACTGGTGGGTCGCGAATACGGCGACGAGGCGTGGCTGGCGAATCTGCGTGCGGCGCACGGGGATGAACCGGTGGACAATCTCGTACGGGCCGTGCGCGACTACGTCGACGCTGACGATGCGCTGGATCGGCTCGAGGAGGCATTGCGGCGGACCGAACCCGAGACCGACGATCGGGAGCTGCCCGAGGCGCGGCGGCGGCAGTTGACGCCGTCCGAACCGCCGCGCGAACCGACCGAGCCCCGGGAGTCCGGCGGTGCGCGGGCCTATCACGAGGCGCAGGCGGAGCTCGCGCGGCTGCGCGAGCGGCTCGACGACGCGCAGACCCGGCTCGCCGATGCCGAGCGTGAACTCGATTCGGCCGCAAGCCATTTCCCCGGCGCGGATCGTACCGAGCTGCGGAGCGAGGATCGGGTCCTCGGGTGGGTGGACGAGCAGTTGGCTCGGACCCGCGAGGCGGTCCGCGGCCGTCCCGATCCGTGGAGCGAGCGCGGGGCGGCGTTGGAATCCGCGGCGCGGGAGTACGTTCGGGCCAGGGACGCGGTGGCGGAATTGGAGGAGCGTCTGGCCCATGCCGAGGCGCGCGCCGAGCGGCTGCCCGAACCTCCCGCACCGGAGCAGCTCGGGCCGGAGGTCGTGGAGAGCGAGTTCGGCGTCTTCTACGAACATCGCTACGGCGGCGACGAGGATCACGGCGTGCATGCCTGGGTCAACAGTTCCGGCGTCTTGCAGGCCGAGATCCGCGTCGGCCCGCACACTCCCGACGGCGCGACCATGTTCCGCGAGATGATGACCACCATCGGCCACCACATCGCCCATATCGAGGCCTCCTGGAACGCGGGCCCCCGCCTGTCCAGCAACCTCGACTCCTTCAACGCGGGTATGCAGGAACTTCTCCTCACCCCCGAGGAGGCCGCCCGCAATACCTTCACCGCCCGCCTGGCCGCCGAATTCGGCTTCACCGACATATCCATCGAGAACCTGGAGGGCCGCCTCGGCGAGAACACCGCCGTCACCGTCCGCTTCAGCCGCCCAGGGCCGCATACACCCGAGGATCTGGGCGGCTCCGAACCCGATGCGTCACAGCAGGAACCGGGCGCGGTGAACAACGACGCCGGAATCGTGGAGAATTCGAAGCCGCCCCGATCCGACGTCGAGGACGAGGACCGCACCGAGGTGCGGGCATCCGACCCCGACAGCGGCTCCGTCGAGGAGTCGAAGGTCCACGAGCCTGAGAATTCGGATAATGGTGGCTCCGTGGTGAAGTCGGCGGTGCGCCCGCCCGAGGCGGGTGGGGACGACGGTGACCTGGGCGGTGGTTCTCGGGACAGTGGGGATTCGCGGGATGCGGATGATGTTGGCTCCGTGGTGAAGTCGACGGTGCGCCCGCCCGAGATCGGCGAGGACGATGGTGACCAGGGCGGTGGTTCTCGGGACGGCGAGGAGCGTGGGCGTCGGCGGCAGCCGGAGCTGTATCCGATGTCGCGGATTCCGCATCCGCCGCGGTTCTTCTCGGTCGAGATGCCCGATGATGATCTGGACGAGCTGGAGCTCGAGGCGCCCGAGGTGCACGTGCCGCCCGCGCCGCCGGAGCCCACGCATCCGCCGACCACGCCGGAACGCTCGCACGTACCGCTCTACGCGCCGACGTCACAGCACGTCGGTGGCACCGCGCCGTCGCACCCGTCGCCGCCCGAGGCATCGATCCCGCCGGTCCCGCAGCAGCCCCCGGCGGTTCCGCCCCACCAGCCGCCCGGCGTCCCGAATCCGCCCCAGCCGCCCAGCATTCCGACCCCACCGTGGATGCGTCCGCCAGGCACCCTGCCGGACCAGCCTTCGTGGCCACCACACGGAATCGACCCGGTCGCCGGCCACCTCCCGAAGCCACCGGGCATTCCGATGCCGCCGTGGTCGAATGGCGATGCACCGCAACCGGATCAGCCCTGGCCGCCACAGGACCACCTGCCCGCACCAGAACCTGGCCACGGACCTACCAATGGCGCTTTGCCGCAGCCCGGTTCGGTGCCGTGGTCTGGCCCGGATGGTGTGAACCATGGCCCGGCCGATGGTGGTGTGCCGTCGTTCGGGAATGGCTTCGGCAGGCCCGGTGGTGGCGCTCTGCCGCAGCCGGATTCGGTGCCGTGGTCTGCTCCGGATGGTGTGAACCATGGTTCGGCGAACGGTGCTCTGCCGCAGCCGGGTTCGGTGCCGTGGTCCGGCCCGGATGGGGTGAACCATGGCCCGGTCGATGGTGGTGTGCCGTCGTTCGGGAATGGCTTCGGCAGGCCCGGTGGTGGCGCTTTGCCGCAGCCGGATTCGGTGCCGTGGCCTGTGCCGGGGGCGGGGAATGGTGGTGTGCCGTCTGCTGATTCGGTGCCGTTCGATGGTGCCGGTCATGGGGTGAATGGGGGCGCGCCGCATCATGGGTTGGCGCCTTGGCCGTCCGATAGGGCTGGGCAGCACGGGGATTCGGGGCAGGGGTATGGGGCGAGCGGGGCAGGGCAGCAGGCTCCGCAGGTGCCGCCGCCTCCGATGATGCCGCCGCCGGGGGGCGGGACGGGGAATGCCGGGCGGGTGCGCGGTGGGGGCGGACGGCCGGTCGCGCAGCGGCGGGTCGAGGTGCCGCAGTTGATGGTGCATCCGGTCGACGGGGTTGGTGGGCCCGCGGTGTTCGATCCGGTGACGGGGGCGTTGCACGGGGTGAGCGCGGCGGTCGGGCCGGTGGCCGGGATCTATGGGCGGTTCGGGGAGGTGCCTGGGGTGTTGTTCCGGAAGGACGGGCGGCTGCGGCTGTGGGTGAACGGTGGGTCCATCGCGCTCGATGATCCCGAGGTGCGGGTGTATTGGGGGCGGTCGGACGCGGCGCACGCCTGGTTCCAGGTGGGCCTGGGCGGGCGGTGCGTATTCGACGCGCGCTATCCGTTCCCGGGGGCGGAACTCGATTTCGGACGGGTGATCGAGCAGATCCTGGCCGATCCGGAACGGCGAACCGGGATTTTCCGGTACTGACATGGCTTGTACAGCGAAGCATTCGACAACAGCGATACTGTCGTCTGCAGCGATGAGGGAGGCGTAACCGAATGAACGATCCGCAGCAGGACAAACCCGAGGGAACCGACGAGACGCCGGATGTCACCTTCCGGATGGACCCGGCGGATCAGCAGGAACCCGCCGACCCCGTGGCCCCCGAACCCCCGGCCGAACTGTCGGTCGAGGAGCAGGCCACTCAGCTGACCCACCGCATCGCCCGCGAACTCGCGGTCGCCGGGCCCGACGGCTGGCACCGCTACGAGGCCGTCTTCTCGATGTCGGTCGCGGGCGGGGTGACCTACGTCCTGTACTTCGACGAGGGCGATCGCGTGGCCCGGGCCGATCCCTCGGACGAGGTGATCGAACTGGCCCGGCTGCAGCGCGAGATCTCGGCTCAGCTCGGCGACGGACCGTGGTGGCGGCTGGTCCTGCGCCTGGACATCGCCGGACATCTCGAGGCCGACTACGACTACGGCGACGAGCCGTTCCCCGACGAACAGATGCTGGTCCCGGACGCCTATCGTGCCGATCTGCAGACCTATCCCCGTCAGCACCTGCCGGTCTGGCTGGCCGCCTACATCGGACACGACAACCGGCAGTGGCGCTCACCGCAGGACGCCGCGAAACAGGCTCGCGCCGACCGCGAATCGAATCGCGCGCCGATCCGGTCGACCGACGACTTCCCGGTGCTGCCCGTGCTGTGGGCCCGGTGGGCGACGATCGCCGCCTCCTTCGTCGCGATCGGTTCGGAGTGGGGTCCGCGAATCCTCCCGGCCCTCGGCGTATTCGAGGGTTCGGCCCGCAGCGGATCCACCCTGTACGTCCTGCCCGGCGGTCGGGCCGTACTGTCCGGCGGCGTCTGGAACGCCCCCGAACTCGACGCCGCCTACAACGACGGCACCCCGCTGCCCGACCTGTACGCCGGCGCCCCGGAATGGGTCGCCAACCAGGTGCTGAATCCGCGCGCCGCCCGCGGCGTGCTGTCGTTCTGCTACTGGTGGGAGCGCGGCAGCTGGTATCGCGGCGATTCGCCGAGCTCCGATCGGATCAGCGCGGCCGTACCGGGCATGTGGTCGGCCGACACCGTGATCGATGTGGTGTGCGGCCTGCTGAGCGCGGAGCCGAGCGACGAATTGCGCACCGCCGCAGGCAATCTGGTCTCCGCCGCCGAGGCGGGCGTGGTCACCCGCGACACCCTGGCCGCGCTGTTCACCGATCCCGCCGACGATATCGACGGCGCGCTGTATCAGCTGTCGCTGGCCGGTCTGGTCACCACGGTGCCCGAGCCGATCTCCGAGGAGCGGGCGATCACCCGGGTCCGCGATCACATCGCCGAACTGGATATCGACACCGCGCGCTACCCGCTCGACGAGCTGGTCGCCGAGCGCCTCAATGTCGGCTGGATGGTCTTCGTACCGACGCGCCCCGGCGAAATCGCCATCGGCCGAGCCATTTTCTACATCGCCGACGACGGCGTGATCGAGCAGTCCTCCTCGTCGGTGGCCCCGTCGATCTACGCCGAGGGTTTCGAGCAGCGGTTCCTGCTGCGTCAGACCAGCGCCGCCGCGGACTTCCCGGTGCAGTAGCTCAGACGCGTTCGTCCTTGATCGCCCGGACCACCTGGGCGATCTCGGTATTGATCACGTCCACCAGCCGCGCGGTGTCGACCCCGTTGACCACCCGCGGGGCGTCGAAGGTGATCACGCAGCGCCCGTCGTCGATCAGATCGCGCAGTTCCAACTGTCGTCGCAGCACACCGCGCGGGCCGAATCGCGAACTGCCCTGGATGATCTGGATCAGACCGATGGTGCCGAACGGCCGTGCGAGGAAGCGTTCGGACAGGGTGTCGATCGAATCGTCGAAGGAGTCGAACACCCGAGACTGGACGTATTCGTAATCGCCGCCCCGGCCCGAGCCCTGCGGTGCGGTCAGCATGAGATCGGTGATCCGCGCGGGCGGCGCTTCGGGAAGTTCGCGCACCAGCGCGTCACCCAGGCCGACCGCATCGCATTCGGTGACCACGAAACCGCCACTGTGCCAGATGGTTTCGCCCGGAAGCTGGCGTACGACGTAGCCGCGGTCACCCTTGCGGGCCCCGTACAGGCGCACGCTGTACCTCGGATTCTCCGGTTCCCGCTCGTCGAGCGCGCGCAACGTCAGCTTGATATCGGGAAACGCCAGGGCCTGCAGCACCTCGGCGAATTCCCGATCGGGCCGAGCGAACAGGCGTTCCCCGGCCGCGTGTTTGACGTGATCGAACTGATCCTCGGTCCGCGGCGCGACATACGACAGCGGAATGGGCAGGTAGTCGTTCTGGATCGACTCCCACAGCACGAGGAATTCGATATCGGTGAACTGCCAGGTTCGATTCATTGCTCCACAACGGGTTTCGCGACGATCGGTGCGTCACCGAGCGCCTCCTCCAGGTACTCCGAGGAATCCAGGAAGTCGGCGCGCTTCTTCTCCTTGCCCTGCTGGCCCTGCCCGGCGCCGTGGCCCATGGGTCCCATACCGCCGGGTGAACCCATACCGGAACCCGCCGCGGCGACACCGGAGCGGGCGGATGTCGCGATGCCCTCGATCTCGGCGGCCGACGCGCGGGGGAACAGGCGCGAGGCCTGCAACACCTCGCGCGGGCCGTCGCCGAGCCCCTTGAGGCCGCCGATACCGCCACCGCCGCCGCCGGATCCGCCGCCGCCTCCGCCGATGGCTGCCTTCACCTCGTCGCCGAGCTCGGCGGGATCGGGCAGCTGCGGCAGATTCGGCAGGCCGGCGAAGGCCTTCTTGGCCTCCTCGCTGCCCGCGAACTGCTGCGCGGCCTGAACACCTTGCTGCACAGCCTGTTGCAGGAATTGCATGCCCTGCTGCGCGGCCTGCTGAACGGCTTGCTGCTCCTGCTGCTTCTGCTGCTGTTGTTGCTGCTGGAGCTGGTACTGCTCGTTCTTCTTCTGCTGGGCCTCTTGCTCTTTGCCCAGTTTCTCCGAGCGCTCGCGGTCGCGCTTCTGCTGTTCGAGCTGTTCCCAGCGTTCCTTGTTCAGGGCCTGCTGGTACTTCTTGTCTTCCTTGGTCTGCTCCGGATCCGGCTGATTCTGTTTGCCATTGGGCTGCTGCTGATTGTTGCTGCCGCTCGGATGGGCCTGTTTGTTGCCGCCGCCGTTGCGGTTGCCGCCGTTCTGGTTGCCGCCGTTCTGATTACCGGAGTACGGGTTTCCGTTGTTCGGGTTCCCGTTGTTGGGGTTGCCGTTGTTCGGGTTCCCGTTGTTGGGATTGCCGTTGTTCGGATTGCCGTTGTTGGGATCGCCCGGCGGCATGGCCTTCAGCGGCTTGGTCGGATCGGGCAGCGAGAACAGCGCCGAGGACGCGGTGGTGACCATCGGGGCGTAGAGCGAGTCGATGTAGCTGGCCGCGATCGAGCGGGCGGCATCGTCATTGACCTTGTCCAGGGTGTCGCCATTGCTGGATGGATGGGCCGGGTCCACATTGGACACCGCCGACGACACCTGCGACGCCGCCTTGCTGAGCTGGCCGCTCGCCCAGCTCAAGGTCTGACCCACCGCGTTCATGTACTGGGTCAGCGGTTGTGTGCTCGCCGCGTAGTTGGCGGTGGCGGCCTGGGCGGCCTCCTTGCCCTCGCCCTCCCAGTCCTTGCTGAGCGCCGACATCTGCTGGGACAGATCACCGAACGCGCGCGTCAACTCCGTCGACAATCGGCACCAGGTCCACGCCACGTACATATTCTTCGCGGGGGAGCTGAACGCGCTGTCGGCGAAGCCCTTCATCTCGCCCTTCCACCCGATCGACATTCCGGGTTCGGGCGAAATGGCCACGGCATCGGGCTGGAAGCCCTGCTGCCGGTACTGCGAGATCTGGTCCGCGGTCGGAGGTTTGTCGAGATACTTGTCCTCGACCTTGTAATCCTTGGTCTTCGGATTGTCGCCGAGATACGGGTCCTGCCAATTACGGCCGTAATCGACGCCGAGTGGGCCTCGGTCGCGTCCGTCGCCGTACTTGAACTTCTTCTCGTTGATGTGGTACTTGCTCGCGTTACCGGACAATCCCTTGAATTTGTCGCCGGAATCCTTGTCCGTACCGTTGTAGGTCTTGTCCACCAACACGAACGCCGTACCGAGATCGGTGAGCGTCTTCTCCTGATTGGCGAGAATGTCGTCCAATTCCTTACCGCGCCGGGCGAACTTCTCGGTCAGCAACTTGCTCGACGGCAGACTGCTGAGTTCCGTGGGGTTGGCGAGGTTGTGGCTGGTCGCGTCCGAACGAATGTCCTTGACCAACGCGAGGATGTCGGCGACCATTCCGGCGAGCTGGTTGCCCTTCCCGTCGGGCAGCGTCAGGCGCTTGCCGCCCTTGCCCATCGATCCGTAGCCGCTCAGTACCTGACCGAGATCCGGCTTGTCGTCGTCACCGCTCACCGCGAACTCTCCTCGTACAACCGGCGCGAGCCTGCGATTGTCCACCCATCAGGGTCATACTGACATAACTCCGCGCGTAACGTCAGCCACCGAAACTGGCGGTACCCACGCCCTATCCCGTAGTCGTCATCGTACGCCCGGGGTCATGTGCGCCCGAGTACGCTGAGACATCCGGTAAGGGAAGGACACGGGAGATCGGATGAGTGACGAACAGGCCGCACCGGCCGAGTGGACCGCGAGTTCGCGCAGCGGCACCATCACCGTGCGGACCACGGAACAGGGCCTGCCGCTGGGGATTTCGGTCGAGCCGGGAGAATTGAGGCGCACTCCGCACGAGCTGGCCGCCGATATCGTGCGGCTGTGCAAACAGGCCGCCAATCGGGCCGCGCTGGCCCGTCGCGCGCAGTTCGAACAGGCCGGGGTCGATCCGGCCGCGTTGCGGCTGATGGGCCTGCCGACCGCCGAGGAAGTGGCCCGGCAGGAGCAGGCCGAGCAGGAGGAATACGAGACCGAGCCGGACAGCTGGCTGCGGTCGGTGTGAAAGGGACGCCACCGTGTACGAAACGATGGACGAGCTGGAAGACAGTGTGCGCCGGCGGCTGTATCGGATGCGCGATCTGAGCGATCGGATGGCCGCGGTCCGGGCCCGGGAGACTTCACCCGACGAGATGATCACGGTTGAAGTGGACGGAAACGGTGCGTTACTGAGTCTCGAACTCTCCGAGTCGATTTCCCGTTTGTCACCGGACGAATTCGAAAGCAGGCTGGTGGATGCCGCGATGGCCGCGGCGCGGCGTGCGTTCACCGAGCGCGGCGATCTGATCAACGAGTTCAACGATCAGATGCGGGAAGCGTAATTTTACAATCACTTAAGCTTTGCCCACGGATCCTGGGGCTTGGTTTCCGTAGCGCGAGACCGCTATGTCTGCCTACGATGAGTCAGGATCAATTGCCTTAATGGATCGGGGTTTTCGATGGACGTCGTAGCTGCCACTCCGGACGCGATTCGTCGATATGGGGACGCCTCGGCCGCCATGGCCACCACCGTGGCCACCGTGGGCGCGGTCGATCAGGGCGCGACCATGGCCGCCGCGGTGCCGGTCTTCGGACTGATCGGCCAGGACTTCCTGTTCTCCTTCGCCGGCGCCCAGGCCAATCACCTGTCCTCGGTGGCGGAACTGGCCGCCGTGCACGCCGGTACCGCGCTGACCGCCTACGAGGGCGCTGCCACCTACCAGTCGACCGACGACGCGTCGGCGACGGAAGTGGGCGCGACGATGCACGACGAGCGATGAGCGCACCGCTGGATCCCTCGGTCATGGATCTGCTGCGCGGCAGTGCCATGGCCCCCATGCTCGATCAGCCGATCGGCAAGGTGCTCCAGAATTTGGGGCTTCCGGCCCTGCCGGAACTGCCGCCCGCGCCGCCGCTGCCGGGTATGCCGCCGCTGCCGGTCATCGACCTCGGTCTGCTGATCAAGCCGCTGACGGATCTGTCCGCCGCGTTCGGCACCGGGCAGTTCCCGAGTCAGGGAGCGCCCGCACCCGCGCCGACGCAGCATGCGGTAGCACCCGCCCCCGAACAGGGTCCCGGCGCACCGCAGGGCGCGGCCGCCCCGGTGCCGCCGCCCGGTCAGACTCCGCCGATCGATCCCACGCAGGCTTTGCAGGCCATCTCCACCGGTATGCAGACCGTGATGCAACTCGGCATGTCCGCACTGCAATTGGTGATGCAGCTCTGGCAGGGCCAGGGCGCGGAGCAGGCCGCCGCGAAACAGGGTGCGGCGCAGACGGATGCGGGTCATCTGGCCACCCAGAGCGGACAGCAGAAGCTGGTGCTCGGCGAGGCGTCCACCTCGGTGGCCACCGGCGCGGCCCTGATGACGGCCGTCATCGGCAAGTTCACCACCACCGCCGCGCTGACCGCGCCGTTTCTGGGCACGCCGCCCGGCGCGGCGTTCCTGATGGAGTCGGCGATCGAGAGCATCACCGAGGGGCTGGCCATCACCGCGAAGACGCGCGGCGAGATGACCATTCACTCGGCGAATATGACGCATGCGGGCACCAAGGTGAAGGTGACCAACGCGCCCACGGGTGTGAAGTCGATGGAGGGTCTGCAGCAGTTGATGCAGCTGATCCAGCCGCTCGCCCAGGCCGCCACGACCGGTGCGCAGGCCGCGGCGAAGCTTTCGGCCGCCAACACCTCGCTGAGCGCGCCGAACTCGACCGAAAAGCCCACGGACAAGGCCCATCTCGACACCCTGTCGGCAACGCACGGCGGTGGCGGGGTCGGCGGTGGTGGCGGTGGTGGCGGATTCAGCCCCATGGCAACGCCTTTGAGCCCCTTCACCGGCACCCGGGTCGCGGGCGGAGTGGGCCCGATGACCGGCCCCTTCGGAACAGCCGCCGCGGCAACGGGTCCCGTCTCGGTCACCCCGACCTCGGCCGCGTCGACAGCCGCCTCTAGCCCGGGCATGATGCCCATGGGTGCGGGCGCCGCCGGAGCCGCCGGCCTGGGTATGCGCGGCGGGGGAACCTCCGATGCCGATCAAAACGCGAACCTGGTCACCTCCCAGCACGGTGACGAGGTCGTCGGTCCGATCGAGGGCGTCTCGGTGCCCGTGGTCGGAGCGGCAGGGCAGGCGACCGAACCGCCGCCCGATAAGGAACTGACGCTTTAGCTGTGCGATAGCTTGATCCGATAAGTGAGGTTGTCATGGCCGAGACTGCGAATTTCGCGGGCGTGTACTTCGATCCGGCGTCGGCCACCGATGCCGCCACCCGCCTGGACGCCCTGGCTCAGCGGCTGGAAGACGAATTGCGCCAGAATCAGTCGAACCTGACCGTTCCGGCGGCCGGTGCCGACGAGGTGTCCGGGCGCGCGGCCCAGACGATGAACGGCGTCGCCGACTCGTTCGCCGAGAGCGTCAGCGCCGGCATTCTCGAGCTGCGCAAACTGGCCGCCTCACTGCGTGCCCAGGTGACGCACGTCGGCCAGGTGGAAAGCGACACCGCGGCGGCGCTCGGCGCGAATCGCGCGGTGTGAGTGAAGTACCCGAGGGCATCGGCATGATCGAACCACCGCGGACCGGGTTCACCGGCGTCGTCTGGGAGGCACGGGAAGCAGGCAAGCTTGCCCAGGACCTCACCACCGGCGCCGGTCCGGTCCCCATGGCCGAAGCCGGTGCCGCGTGGACCCGTCTGGCCGCCGGATTCGGCGCGGCCGCAGTGGAATACGAGGTCATCCTCACCCAGCTGCGCGGCGCGTGGCAGTCCAGCGCGAGCGACGGTGTGCACGAACGGATCACCGCGCTGCGAGACTGGTTGCGCGACACCGCCGGCGCCGCGACCAATAACGCGGTCCGCTCCGAGGCGCAGGCCGCAGCCTACGAACTGGCGCGGCTGACCATGCCCAATGCCGCGGAAATCGCTGCGATCGAGGCGGTTCAGCGCACGATGGAGTCGATCGGCGCCGCCCTGGGCGCTCCGATCAAGGCCGTCGCCGCGGCGACCGATACCGATGCCGACGCGGCCAAAGCCACCGCCTCGCGGGTCATGCGCACCTACGAGGCGGCCACCGAACCGCTGGCCATTCCGTGGACGCACGCCAATCCGCCGGTGCTCACCGCCGGTACCTCACTGGCCGCCGAACAGGGTGGACCCGCGATCGAACCGGCCTCGGCCACAACGGGTCTGCCCGCGATGCCGGCCATGCCCGGCGGATTTCCGGGTGGGTTCACCATGCCCGCGCCGGTCAAGACCGCCTACCGCGCCCCGCTCGCCGTGCAGGCGGGCGAGGTCACGGAAGTGCCTGTCACACAGCCGGTCTCGAACTCCTCGCCGTACTCCTCGACCGTTCCCGGTGCGCCGATGTCGGGTGCGGCGGGCGGCGCGCCCGTGCAGAACGAAGAGGAACACCGCGCGGGAATCGTGGTCGAGGGCGCGGACGCGATCGGACTCGAGGGCGGAATCGTCAGTGCGCCCGCGGTTCTCGGCGCGCCGTCGGCGGAATCCGCGGCACCGCAGCGCGAAACCGGTACGGGGGCGTAATGGCGACCCTCACCAATGACGAGCTGTTCGCGGTGGCCCAGCGGATGAATGTGCAGACCCTGCCGTTGGTCCTCGCGGTATCGCCCGGACAGGATTCCTACGACGAATGGACCGCGGCCCAGGAGCGCGCGGTCACACGGCTCACCGATACGGGCGTATTCGACTCCTACGGTGAGGTGGAACCCGATCTGGCGCTGGCGTTGTACGCGCTGACCCAGCCCGAGCGGGAACTCGTCGCGCGCATCTTCGTGACCGACGGCGACCAGCCCGCCCGGACCGTGCGGGTCTCGGTCGTGCGGCGCGGCGAACAGCACGCGTTCGCGGTGCGCGACGGCGACAGCTACGAGATCCAGGCGGTGTGGGCCGACGGTTCGGGAACCGCGCTGGCCCGGCCCATCCTGTCGGCATTGGGTGCGTGCGCCCCGGCGCAGATCGAGAGTTTCAGTGCGCTGTCGGAGGATCTGAGCGAGCGACTCGACGCGGCGAACTCCGCCTCCGAGTACGCCGACGCCCTCTACGCCCTCGGCGTGCCGGATCGCGATGCGACCGTGCTGGGGATGGCCTTCGACAGTTGCCATGCGTTCGCCGAAATCGTGGCCTATGCCCACGACGACGGCATCGCCACGAGAACGTCCGGTGCGGTCGTCGTGTACGACACCGGCCGCGGCCGGATCGTCGCCGTTCCGGGGCTCGCCTCGGATCAGCGCGTCTGGTCCACCGTCACACCGGGTACCGATCACCGGATCGCCCAGGCGATTTCGGCGCTGATCGAATTGCTGCCCGGGGGGAGGTGGCTGCCACCGTAAACGACTCCGATCCAGACGTGGTTTCCCCGTTCCGGTGGGGCCGCACCGATATCTATCTCAACAAACAATCACGAAAGGTCTGAGCAATGGCAGGCGCAGTAGGTGTAGAAGAGGGTGGCGTAGCCAAGGTCGTCTCCAATATGGAGACCGCGATCAACAACCTTCGCACGTCCGTGAAGGCGATCGACGATGCCTCCCAGGCTGTCCGGCGTGGCTGGAAGGGTGACGCCAACGACGAGTTCATGAAGGTCTCGAAGGACTGGGACGACGAGGCCATCGCGCTGAACAAGAAGCTCGACGAGCTGCAGCAGGCGGTCAACACGGGTAAGTCCACCATCGTGAACATGGACCAGGGCGGCCTGGGCGGCGGCGGGTCCACCGGTGGTGGCGGCGGCTACACCAACCTCTGATTCCGCTGTTCCGCAGCGATACTCACAGTCGACCAAAGGATTAGAGCATGACAATTCTTTATGATCCCGCCGCGATGAACGAGCTGTTCAACGAGCTCCAGACGCACGGTGGCAAGATGAAGGGCGAAAAGGAGGCGCTGGAGAGCGCAGCCAACGATTTCCGCGCCAACCTGCAGGGTGACAAGGCGATCGAAGCCTTCAATACCGCGCACACCCACACGACGACGGAACTGTCCGACACCCTGGAAAAGCTGGACCGGCTCGCCGCCTCGGTCGAGAACGCGCTGAACCGCGCGCTCGAGGCCGACGGCAAAGTCGGCGACGGCTTCGCGGGTTTCTGATTTCACGAATTCGCCACGAACGGCCGGTCGGGATTCCTTCCGACCGGCCGTTGTCGTTTATTACCGAATTACCGCGAGGCGACCAGAGATTCGCCGATGTATTGCATTTCCTCGGGCGTGGTTACCATATGCACGGTCGCACTCGCCGCGGGTGTGCTGACGGTGATGAGATTCGGCGTCGCCGGATCCTGCCGCAGCGTGACATCGGCGTGGAACGGCACCGCGGGTACGTGCGGATCGTGCACATAGAGGATGGTCGCGCCACCGGGCAGGGCGGCCGGGGCGATCCCGTCGAACACCACGACGGTGGTCTGCGGATAGGGCGCGCCGGGCTGCGCGGGCGGCATCGGGGGATGATGACTGGCACCGGCCGAACGCGGCGCCAGCGAAAGCGCGTGCGGCGCATTGACACCCGCCACCATGGTGTTCCACGCCTCGGGCCGTGCGGTGTGTACGACCGTATGCGCGCCCAGCGCGATGGCCCGCAGCACCACCTGCTGAGCGAGGTCCAGCGCGCCGATCACCTCCAGATGCCGGGTGCCCTCACCGATCAGCGGCACCGCGATGGCCCGGCCGGTGTTGTCGGCCCCGATGAGCTGACCGCACCCCGCGGTGGGCACGGTCATCTCCGCCAAAGCGTCCAGGGGACCGCGGTTTTCCTCGCCCGGTACCCGGGTCGGTGTGCCGATCGGCAGGGTGTCCATCAGGGCGCGCAACTGCTGGCCGGGCAGGCGCCGCAGACCTTCGACCGGCGGGTTGTCGGGCTCGTGCACCGTATCGATGCGGACCACCGCGGTGAGCGCGATCGAGGCGGGGGCGTCGCGGTCACCGGGACGCGGCTCGATCGGCCGCAGCCGCAGCGTGATCGTCGTCGACAGGCTCGGTGCGGCCCACAGCTCGCTGAAGCCGCGCGAGCCGATCAGCTCCTTGCCGATGGCGTAGCTGGTGAGGTGAATTCCCTCGTACTGCAACGAGGTCGGGGTCTCGGTGAGCTTGTCCAGTGCCACGCCGCGCGACATCTGGCGCACCGCGGCATTGATCTCACCGGCGGTCAGCACCGCGGTGGTGATATCGCGGGCGGCCAGGCGATTGGCGACGCGCCGGGTCGCGATGATGGCCGTGCGCAGCGCGCCGCCGCCGCTGCCGCCGCGATTGTCCACCGCCTCGGCATTGGCCAGCGGATCCAGCCGCAGCACCAGCCACACCGTACGGCGGGCGATCGCGGGCAGCGGGCCCAGAATGCGGTCGTAGAGCCAGCCCACCGGCCCGTTGCTCGCGGTGCGGGCGCCGGTGCTGATGATGTCGATCGACGACAGCGTGATGTCGAATTGGGTGAGGCTACCGGCGATTTCGGCCAGCGGCAGCATCTGCTCGGTGCCCAGCGTCCCGGGCCGCAGGAAGGTCATGGTGTCCGGCGGCGGCTCGATGCGCAGCATGGTGACCACATGGTCGCCGTCCCAGCGCACGCCGTAGCTGCCGCCCTCGGGCAGCGGCACGTCGAAGGGCTGGGCGGGTTCGGCGCTGGGATCGTGGCGCATGCGGTACAGCCGGAAGGTCAAGCCCGCGGCCACCATTCCCGCGAGCGAGCGCGGGGTCTTGCGGCGGACCGGGCTCAGGCCGAGCAGTACGACCGCGACGCCGATCGCCGCGATGGCCCACAGCGGCAGATCGAAGACCGTCGCCACCCAGGTGGCCAGGGCCGCCAGCAGCAGGACCGGCACCACGACCGCCAGCGGGAAATCGCGGAACAGCCAGAAATCCTCATCGCGCAGCGCCGCATGCGATCGCGGGGCCCGGGCCGGCGTCGCACCCTCGGGAATAGTGGATTCGGGACGCGGCCCGGTGTACACGATCGCTTCTTCGACCACGGTTACCGGTCTTTCGCAGTGTCGTTCATAGTGGCTCGGTGGATAACCTTACCGGTACCACATAGTCTTTTCTGGTCGCGTCGAAAGTTTCAGCGTTCGAGGGAGTTCCGGTGCCCGCACAGTTGACCACCAGACAGCAGGTCAATGGATACCGTTTCCTGCTGCGACGGCTCGATCACGCCATGATCCGCCGGGATGTGCGGATGCTGCACGATCCCATGCGCTCGCAATCCCGCTCGCTGATCATCGGGGCCATTCTGGGCCTGCTGGTGGTCGCCGGGGCCGCGATTCTGGCATTTCTGCGGCCGCAGGGCGCGGTCGGTGATGCCCATATTGTCATGGGCAAGGACAGCGGCGCGCTCTATGTCGTGGTGAAGGATCAGAGCGGTAATGCCACGCTGCATCCGGTGCTGAATCTCGCGTCGGCGCGGCTGATCAGCGGTAGCAATGAGCAGCCGACTTCGGTGAAGGACAACAAACTCGGTTCGATGGCGCGCGGTCCGCTGCTGGGCATTCCCGGCGCACCGGTCGCGCTGCCCGGATCCGCGCAGGGCGGGCGCTCGGATTGGACGCTGTGCGAATCGGTGACGCTGTCGTCGACGGGTGCGCTCACCTCCGGTGCGAGCACCTCGACCACCGTGATCGCCGGAAGCCCCGAGCTGGGCGAGCGGGTGCGCGCGGCCGGTCCGAGTGAGGCGGTGCTGATCAAGCACGGCGACAAGTCGTATCTGGTCTACGACGGTAAGCGGGCCGAGGTGGACACCGGCAATTCGGTGATCGCCCGCACCCTCGGCCTGACCGCGCGCGCGGCCCGGCCCGGCGGTACGGGTCTGCTGGACGCGGCCGTATCGGTGCCCCCGCTGGCCGCCCCGACCATCCCGCAGGCCGGTGCGCCCGGCCCGGGGCGCTTGTCGAATGTGCCGGTGGGCGGCGTGATCTCGATGAACGGAATCGGCGGCCGATCGGATCTGTACGTGGTACTGGCCAATGGCGTGCAGCGGATCGGACCGTTCACCGCGCAGCTGCTGCGCAATGCGGATTCGCACGGTATGAGCGAGATCAAGACCGTGCCGCCGGATGTGCTCGACGGCGTGCCCGCGGTCAACGATCTGCAGATCGCGCATTTCCCCACCGACATCCCGAAGGTGATCACCGCCGAGGAGGCCCCTGTGGCCTGCGTGAGCTGGGACAAGACCGCGGGTGTCGTCTCGCCGCAGAAGCAGGCCGATCCGACCGACCGCGCCGATGTGTCGCTGCTGGTGGGTTCGCGCCTGCCGCTGGCGGATTCGGCCAAACCGGTGAAGTTGGTCACCGCCGCGGGCGGCGGCGATCACGTCGACAGCGTCTACGTGCGCCCGTCCACCGGCGAATTCGTGCAGACCACCGGTATGGAGGCGGGCAGCGTCCGCCGCGACAGCCTGTTCTACGTGGGCGACAACGGCATTCGCTACGGCATCCCCGATATGAAGACCGCCGAGGTGCTCGGCCTCGGCTCCAGCCCCCACCTCGCCCCGTGGGCGATCGTGGGTCAGCTGGTGCCGGGACCGACGCTGTCCCCGAAGGACGCGCTGGTCAGCTACGACACATTGCCGCCAGCGCGTTAGTCAGCGATTGGCCAGCCCCAGGCTGGTCAGCACGCCCTGCAGGGCGATACGCATATCCGGCTCCTCGATCCGCATCAGAACCGTGTCGTCGACCTGGGTCAGATCCAGCGAATCGTCGTTGGCCAGGCGGAATTCGCGCTCCTCCTCGGCCGCCTCGATCACATTGCGGATGAAGCGACCGTTACCGGCCAGATCCACGCCGCGCCGCGGCGCGCCGCTCTGATCCGTGCTCTCCATGGCGTAGAGCCGCGTGCACGCCTCGACCAGCGTGTGCTGCGCGTCCTCGGACAGCGTGGAGTCGCGGGCCGTGGCGATGACCTGGCCGATCTGGCCGAGCTCGTCGGGAGTGTAGGACGGGAACTGCAGCCGCTTGGCGAAGCGCGAGGCCAGACCGTCGTTGGCGGCCAGCAGTCGATCGATTTCGCCGTCGTATCCGGCGATGATCACCACCAGGCGATCTCGGTCGTTCTCCATGCGGGCCAGCAGCGTATCGACGGCCTCGCGGCCGAACGCGTCGCCGCCGGACAGGCCGGTCTGGATCAGCGTGTAGGCCTCGTCGATGAACAGCACGCCGTCGATGGCGCTGTCGATCAGCTTGTCGGTCTTGATGGCCGTGCTGCCGAGATGTTCGCCGACCAGATCCATGCGCTTGGCCTCGACGACCTTGTCGGTCTTGAGCAGGCCGACGCCGCAGTAGATCTTGGCCACGACGCGGGCGATGGTCGTCTTACCGGTTCCGGGCGGGCCGGTGAAGGCCAGATGCTGGCCGCGCGGCGCGCTGGACAGGCCCTTCTCGGCACGGATCTTGGCCAGCATCGCCGTCGACTGCAGCTTGGCGACCTGGGTTTTCACCGATGCGAGGCCGATCTGACGGTCGAGTTCGGCACGGGCGTCGTCGAGAATTTTCTTCGCGCGATCCTGGGTTTCGGCCTGCTGCTTCTCTTCGAGCGAGGGCGCGGAGGCGGGATCCCAGCGATCGGTGCGGGCCTCGATCACCTCCTTGGAGGTGATCGTGAGCCGGTAGGTGCGGTCGCGCATGGCCTCGGTGTTGGCGGTGAAATCCGGCGCCTGCGAGTAGACCTTCTCGAACAGTCCCTGCGCCTCGTCCTCGGCGCCCGTCTCGCGCAGGCACAGGCCGCGGCAGAACATGGCGGTCGTGCGCGCGGCCGGGATCGGACCCTGCTCGGCCAGCTCCATCCGGCGGATCGCCTCACCGAACAGGCCCAGCTGCGCACACGCGGAACCGACCATGACGTGCGCCCCGGCGGCCATGTACGGGTCGTCCCACTCGGCCGAACCTGCCAGCACGGCCATCACATCCGGCCAGCGCTGGGTGTTGTAGTGCAGCACGCCCCGGATATAGGACGCGATGCGCATATCGGCGACCGAATCGGCACCGCTCCCGGCGCGGCGGTGATATTCGGCCAGCTCGTCGAGGACCCGGACGGCCTCGTCGTACTCCTTGTCGGCGATCAGCTGCGCGGCCTGGGCCACCCAGATCTCCGAGTAGTTGGCCAGCGGATAGTCGATGTAGAGCCCGGTCATGAAGCGCCCGGCCAGCTCGCGCGGGCGCAGCCCGAGGCGGCGCTGCTCGCGGTACAGCGACGAGCCGCTGGTCTTGTAGAGGTTGAACAGCACCTCACGGGTGATCTCGCCCGCCGCCGCCCGGCCCAGCCAGGCGTCGCACATCGTCGGGTCCCATTCGGTGGCCCGCTGGAACGCCAGCTTGGCGTAGTCGAGATCGCGCGCGGACTCCTGCCCATCGATGGTCAGACCCAGCGAGAGGACTCCGGCGTCGAAGGCGCGCTGTGCTTGGCGGTTGCCGGTCATTGCTGTCGATCCCCGAATTTTTCTGTTGTCAGAGCGATTTCATACATCTGCCGACCAGCCTACCGATAGCGCAGGTCCGGGCTGTCCGATACAGTAGTTTTCGCGGCCGGAGGGTGGCAATGTGAGATCATCTACGGTGTGAAAGTGGTTCTGCCGGTAGGGGAGTTGTCGAGAATTTGACCACGCCAGCCATCGGCGGTCGTGCCGCCGTCGAGCCAGAATTATGTCGAGTTTCGGTCATCGGCGGGAATACCCAGCTCGATGTCGGTTTGCCGACGTCGGTGCCGATTGCGTCATTCATCGGTGAACTGGTCGCGCTCATCGAATCGCGCAATCCCGATCCGGCCGAGGCCGAGGAGGATTCCGCGACGCTGGAGACCGGGCACTGGACACTGGCCCGACTCGGCCGCGAGCCGATTCCGCCGCATCGCACACTGACCGAGGCCGAGGTATACGACGGCGAGTTGCTGGTGTTGCGCTCGGTGTCCGCCAAGGAAGCGCCCGCGCTGTTCGACGACGTCATCGATGCGGTCTCGCGGCTGACCTCCGATTCGTTCCGCGGCTGGTCGCCCAAGGCGGCGCGCTGGACCGGTCTGGTCGCGGCCGTGGCCTCGGCGCTGCTGGCCGTGCTGTTGCTGGCGGCGAGCCGCGCGCACGGACAGGAATTGATTCCGGCCTTCCTGGCCGCGGGGACGGGAATCGGCGCGATGGTCGCGGCCGCGATCGCCGCCCGCAGATACCTCGACGCGCTGTCGGCCACCTGGCTCGCGCTGGCCGCGCTGATTCTGCTGTTCACTGGGGCCGCGATGTTCGCGCCCGGACCGCTGGGCAGTCCCCATCTGCTGCTGGGCTTTTCGGTGCTGCTCGTCGCGGCGGCCATCGGTTACCGCGCGACCGGCGTGGGCGCGACGCTGTTCTCCTTGGCGATCACCGGTTCGATCTTCGGCGCGATCGCCGCGGCCGTGCGGATGCTCTGGGAGCCGGCGCTGCCGCGGGTCGCCGCCGGTTTGCTGGTCGGCGCGTTGATCTTGATCTCCTCGGTACCGCGACTGGCCGCGATGCTGGCCCGGCTGCCCGTGCCGCCGGTGCCCACCGCGGGCGCCGCGATCGATCCGGCCGATCACGAACCGCGCCCGACCATCGAGGGCATCGGCGCGATCGGCGCCACGGCCCTGCCGTCGGCGATCGGCCTGGGCCGTCGCGCCGAGGCCGCCAATCGCTATCAGTCCGGCATCCTCGCGGGCGCGACCATCGCGGCCGTCGTGGGTGCGCTGGGCGCGGCCGATCCGCTGGATTCGGCTCGCTGGCAAGGCATTGCGCTGGCCGTGGTCACCGCGATCATTCTGGCGCTGCGCGGCCGGTCCTATGCCGACCTCACCCAAGCGGGCACGCTGATCGGCGCGGGTGCGGTCACCATCGGGGGTCTGCTGACCGGACTCGGGATCGGCGATTCGCGCTATCTGGTGCCCGCCGCGGGCTTCCTGCTGATCTTCGCCGCGGCCGTGGTGTTCTTCGGGGTCGTCGGACCGCATATCGAGATCACGCCCGTGCAGCGTCGCGCCGGGGAGCTGTTCGAATATCTGCTGATCATCCTGGTGATCCCGCTGGTGCTGTGGATCATGGGCGTGTACGCGATGGCCCGCAACATATGACCGTGCCGTGGCGCGGCTGGGGGAGGATCGCCTGTGCGGTAGCGATTCTCGGCTCGGCGACGCTCGGTTCGGCCCCGGCGGGAGCGGTCGCGCCGCCGGTGGTGGATCCCGGCGCGCTCGGTCCGGCGATCGGCCTGAGTCAGCATCCGGCGCCGCTGGAACCGACCGAACAGCGACTCATCTGCGCCGAGCCGACCTTGTCGGGCGGGCCGCCGCAGGAACCACCGATCGCGCAGCGGGTGCTGGATCTCCCGGCCGCCTGGCAGTTCAGTCGCGGTGCGGGACAGAAGGTCGCGGTCATCGATACCGGGGTCAACCGGCATCCGCGCCTGCCCGCGCTGCAATCGGGCGGTGACTACGTCTCCGATACCGACGGCACCGTGGACTGCGACGGGCACGGCACCATCGTCGCCGGAATCATCGCGGCTCGGCCGTCGCCCGAGGACGGATTCGTCGGCGTCGCGCCCGATGCCGAGGTGCTCGCCATCCGCCAGCTCAGCCTCGCCTATCAGCCGAAGAATCGCGGCGGCTCGGGCCAAACCCCCGGCGCCATCACCGATTCCGGCTACGGCAATGTGTTGACCCTGGCCGCGGCGGTGGTCCGGGCCGCCGATATGGGCGCCACGGTGATCAATATCTCGGAGGTCGCCTGCGCACCGGCCGGGGCCGATACCGCCGACGGGGCGCTGGGCGCGGCCGTGCAGTACGCCTACGAGCACAATGTGGTCGTGGTCGCCGCGGCGGGCAATCTGCAATCCGACGGACCCTGTAAACAGCAGAACGGATCGTCGGGATGGTCCGACGTGCAGACGATTCCGAGTCCGGCGTGGTTCGACAAATACGTGCTGACGGTCGCCTCGATCGATCCCGACGGCAATCCGTCCGAGCTCACGCTGCGCGGACCCTGGATCGGCGTGGCGGCCGTGGGACGGCAGATCACCTCGCTGGACTCCAAACCCGGCGGGGTCGGTCTGGTCAACGGCGTGCAGACCAGCGACGGCATCCGCCCGATCGAGGGAACCAGTTTCGCCGCACCGTATGTGGCCGGACTCGCGGCGCTGGTGCGTTCGCGCTTCCCGGAACTGTCCGCGGGCCAGGTCATCGATCGCATCGAGCGCACCGCGCACGGTCCGGGCCGCGGTCGCGACGACGGCATCGGGCACGGCATGATCGATCCGCTGGCCGCGCTGACCGCGCAACTACCCGACAAACCCGTGAGCGCGGGCGCGGACGTCCCGCGGGCCATCGCCGCGCCGTATGTGCCGCCGCCGCCGGATCCGCGGCCGCGCCGCTACGCGGTGATCGGTTCGATCACCTGCCTGGCAGCGCTGGGAATCGGTCTGGCGGTGTCGATTCCGTATCGCCGCCGCCGCGACGACGAGCTCGACAACGAGCTGTAGCTGAGGAGCCATGGTTACCGAAGGTTATGTGCGCCGCCCCCGGATCGCCCCGCCCCGGGCGCCGGGCGGCGAGGTGACGCTGAGCCCGCCTCCGGAGATCACCCGGCCGCTGCCCGCGCCGCTGCTGGCCAAGATCATGCCGATCGTGATGGTCGTGGCCGTCGTCGGCATGCTCGCGATGTTCGTGATGATGGGCCGCTCGCTGCTGGCCAATCCGTTCATGATGATGTTCCCGATGATGATGCTCATGTCGATGGTCGGCATGATGATGGGCTTCAATCGGGGCGGCGGGCCGAAGTCGGCCGGTGAACTCAACGAGGAACGCAAGGACTACTTCCGCTATCTGGACCAGGTGCGCCGCGATGTCCGCCGCACCGGGCAGAAGCAGCTCGAGGCGCTGAGCTGGAGTCACCCCGAACCCGCGGATCTGCAATCGGTCGTGGGCACCCGGCGGATGTGGGAGCGGCGGCCCAACGATCCGGATTTCGGTCACGTGCGCGTCGGCGTCGGCAGCCATCGCCTCGCCACCAAACTGGCCCGCCCGGAGACCGGTCCGCTCGAGGATCTGGAACCGGTCTCGACGGTGGCGCTGCGCCGCTTCGTGCGCACCCACTCGGTCGTGCACGGCCTGCCCACCGCGGTCTCGCTGCGCGCGTTCCCCGCGCTGAACATCGAGGGCTCGCCCGAGGACGCCCGGATGCTGGTGCGGTCGATGCTCATGGCGTTCACCGCATTTCACGGACCCGACCACGTGGCCGTCGCGATCGTCTGCGCGAATCCGGACGGTCCGGCGTGGTCGTGGGCGAAATGGCTTCCGCACCTGCAGCATCCGACCATGCGCGACGGAATGGGTTCGGCGCGCATGATGTACGGATCGCTGGGCGAGCTGGAGACGGCGCTGCAGGCCGAGCTCATGGAACGCGGGCGCTTCATGCGCAATCCCCAACCCACCCAGGGCCGTACGCATCTGGTGGTCATCATCGACGACGGCTACGTCAACGGCACCGAGCGGCTGGTCAGCGAGTCGGGTCTGGATTCGGTGACCGTCCTGGACCTCACCGCGCCGGAGAACGGCCTGGCCGCCCGGCGCGGACTGCAGCTGGTGGTCAGCAACGGCGCGGTCAGCGCGCGCAGCGCCGCCGGAGTGGAACGCTTCGCGACCGCCGACGAGGTGAGCCTCGCCGAGGCCGAGACCTTCGCCCGCGCCCTGGCCCGCTACCGGATCGCCACGGCCGCGCAGATCGTGAGCCTCGGCGACGAGACCCGCACCGATCCGGGTCTGATGGCGCTGTTGAAGATTCCCGACGCCGCCCAGATCGATCCCGCGAAGGTGTGGCGGCCGCGCACCGCGCGCGAGCGGTTGCGGGTGCCGATCGGCGTGACGCCCGACGGCACCCCAGTGGAACTGGATATCAAGGAGTCCGCCGAATACGGTATGGGCCCGCACGGATTGTGTATCGGCGCAACGGGTTCGGGTAAATCGGAATTCCTGCGCACGCTGGTGCTGTCGATGGTGGCCACGCACTCGCCGGATTCGCTGAACCTGGTGCTGGTCGACTTCAAGGGTGGCGCGACCTTCCTCGGTCTGGATCCACTGCCCCACGTCGCGGCGGTCATCACCAACCTGGAAGCCGAACTGTCCATGGTCGACCGTATGCGCGATGCCCTGGCCGGTGAGATGAACCGCCGCCAGGAGCTGCTGCGCTCGGCGGGCAACTTCGCCAATGTGACCGACTACGAGAAGGCCCGCGCCGCGGGCGCGCCGCTGGATCCGCTGCCCGCGCTGTTCGTCGTCGTCGACGAGTTCTCCGAACTGCTTTCGCAGAAGCCGGATTTCGCGGATCTGTTCGTGATGATCGGCCGCCTGGGTCGGTCGCTGCATGTGCATCTGCTGCTGGCCTCGCAGCGCCTCGAGGAGAACAAGCTGCGCGGGCTGGACTCGCATCTGTCCTATCGGATCGGCCTGCGCACCTTCTCGGCCAACGAATCCCGCGCGGTGCTCGGCATCACCGACGCCTACCATCTGCCCAGCATTCCGGGTTCGGGCTATCTGAAGACCGATGCCGCGGATCCGTTGCGCTTCAACGCGACCTACGTCTCCGGACCCTACGAGGCCCCGCGCGGCACCGGCCCGGTCACGGTGGACGGCAAGGTGATCGGCGGCAGCCCGACCATCTTCACCGGCGCGCCGGTCGAAATGCCCGAGCTGCCAGAGGAACCGGCCTTCGATCCACTGGCGCTGCCCGAGCCGCCGCCGAAGAACGTTGCGGAGGAAGGCGTTCCGAAGTCGCTGCTCGAGGTCGTGGTGGGTCGGTTGACCGGACACGGTCGCCCGGCGCACGAGGTGTGGTTGCCGCCGCTGGAGGAATCGCCCTCGGTGGATATGCTGCTGCCTGATCCGGACTGGCGCTCGCCGGTCAATCGGCATGGACAGCTGTGGATGCCGATCGGCATCATCGACAAACCCTACGAGCAGCGCCGCGATGTGCTGACCATCCAATTGTCCGGCGCGCAGGGACATGTCGCGGTGGTCGGCGGTCCGCAGTCGGGTAAGTCGACCGCGCTGCGCACGATCATCATGGCGGCCGCGGCCACCCACACCCCCGAACAGGTCCAGTTCTACTGTCTGGACTTCGGTGGCGGTTCGATGACGGGTCTGTCCGGTCTGCCGCACGTCGGTTCGGTGGCGGGTCGACTCGACGTCGATCGGGTGCGCCGGACCATCGCCGAGCTCACCAGCCTGATGCGTCGGCGCGAGGAACGGTTCAGCGAACTGGGTATCGAGTCGATGGCCGAGTTCCGCCGCCGCAAGTTCGCGAAGATTCGGGCCGACGGCACGATGCCCCCGGACGATCCGCTGTCGGAGGACCGGTTCGGCGATGTATTCCTGGTGATCGACGGCTGGGCGACCATCCGCGAGGAGATGGACACCCTCGAGCCGCAGATCAACGCGTTCGCCTCCCAGGGTCTGTCCTACGGCATCCACCTGGTGATCGGTGCTTCCCGCTGGGCGGAGATCCGGCCGGTGGTCAAGGATCAGGTCGGCACCCGGCTCGAGCTGCGCCTGGGTGATCCGTCCGATTCCGAGATGAACCGCCGCACAGCGGCTCTGGTGCCGGTCGGACGGCCCGGCCGCGGTCTCACGCCCGATCAGCTGCACCTGCTGATGGCGCTGCCGCGACTGGATTCGAGTACCGATCCGCAGAGTCTGTCCGAGGGTGTGGCCCTGTCCAAGCAGGCGCTGGAACAGATGTGGGGCGCGCGCCGCGCGCCCGAGGTGCGCATGCTGCCCGGCCAGTTCCCGCGCGAGACGCTGCTGGAGATGGCCGCCGAGCGCGGTATCACGCAGAGCAAGACCAAGGTCGTCGTCGGTCTGGGCGAAAGCGAATTGGAGCCGCTGGTCCTGGATTTCGGCGCCGATCCGCATCTGATGGCCTTCGCCGATGTCGAATGCGGTAAGACCACGCTGCTGCGCAATATCGCCATGGGTCTGGTGGAGAGTTCCACACCCGACGAGGCGCGCATCATCATGATCGACTACCGGCGCACCATGCTCGGCGTCGTCGAGGGCGAGCAGCTGGCCGGATACTCCACCTCCTCGCAGACCTGCGGGCCGATGATCGCCGAGGTCGCGGCGTATCTGGCCAAGCGGATCCCCGGTTCCGACATCACCCCGCAGCAGTTGCGCGAGCGCAGCTGGTGGAGCGGTCCGGAGATCTACATCCTGGTCGACGACTACGACATGGTGGCGACCGGCGGCATCAATCCCTTCGCGGTGCTGCTGGAATATCTGCCGCAGGCGCGTGATATCGGTCTGCACCTGATCGTGACCCGGCGTACCGGCGGCGTCTCGCGGGCGCTGTACGACCCGATTCTGGGCGGCATGAAGAATATGTCGGTGGACGCGCTGATCATGAGTGGCCCCCGCGACGAGGGCAAACTCATCGGCGACGTCCGGCCCACCAAACTTCCGCCCGGCCGCGGCATCCTGGTGTCGCGCACCCGCGGACAGGAAATGGTCCAGATCGCCTACCTGCCACCGCTGTAGGGCTGCGGTCCCGCCTCTCCGTGTTTCCGGCCGTACCAGCCGGAGCCGCGTGGGTTGGTCACAGGTCCTGCGTCGGGCGCGCTCGAGTTCTGGGCGGGCCCGACGAGTTACCCATGTGCTCGCGAGATCAGTTGTTGCGTCGCGTTTCTCGAATGTGCGCCGCTCAGGGCCGGAGGCTGGAACCAGGCGTCGGCGCGGCGCTCGAACAGTGCGCCGGAGGGGCCCGGGGCCTCGGGTCCGGCCATGCGGGCCAGGCGGAATCCGGCGCGCAGATAGTAGGCGTGCAGGCCGGTGTTGGTGGTCCACGCGTCGAGGCGGACCCAGGTGCGGTGCTTGGCGCGGGCCACGGCCGCGGCGTGGGCGAGCAGCGCCGAACCGAGGCCGTGGCCGGAGAAGCGCACATCCGCGATCATGTAGTGCACGATGACCGCGTCGGCGATCTCACCCGGCGACCACAGTCCCGGATCGGCGCGGTCGTTGACGGTGATGGTGCCTGCCGGTTCGCCATCGATCTCCGCGATCCAGGTCTCCTCGGCCCGCACCGCGCGACCGACCGCGCGGGCAAACCGCTCGATCGGCAGACCTCGACCCTGCCTTGTCCATTGATCCCAGCCTCGTTCCGCAAGCCAGGCCGTCCGTTCGAGCCGTAGTCGGCAGATGGTGCCGAGATCAGCCATTCCGGCCTGGCGTACGCGGAGGGTCATGGCGGCCCCGGCACCAACGAGTTACCGAAGTAATGCGAATTGCCCGGGGGCTGCGGCGTTCCCAGCACCCTGCGGATCATCTCGGTGCCGTCGTCGTCGCCCAGTTCGTAGGCGAGCCGATTGCGCGCGGCGATCGAGCGGTGCCGGGTGACGCGGGTGATGCGGTCGGCGCTCGCGCCGATGCGCAGATGATCCAGCAGCATGGTGCCCGTGCCGACGCCCAGGACCGCCGCCTCTTCGGCGGTCGCGGGGCGGGCGGCGACGGTATCGCGATGGGCGGTCTCGACGAAGCCCCGCTCGGCCAGGCGGCGGGTGGTGCCCTCGGGGATGTCGTGCGGCGAGTCGATTCCGGTGGCCTCTGCCAAGTCCCGTGGATAGAAACTTACTTCCCAGGACCAGGGCTCATTGTCCAGATACTGGACGACCGTCCGCGACATCACCCAGGAATCCTTGGCGATGCCCAGCCACATGGCGACCTCCGCGCCCGCGGGTTCCATGCGCGCGGTGAACTGTTTGGACGGCTCGCGACCGGCGGCACGGCCGATCTCGGAGAAGATGTCGTGCGAGGATTTCGGCCGGTCCGGCCGGATGTGGTTGGTGACAACCGATTCCAGGACCTCCTGGCTGCGGACGATCGTGCCTCGGGAAGTCGCTGTATAGAGGAGGTTTTCGGCTACGAGTACCTGAATCGCGTTGCGCGCGGTGGTGATCGAGACCTGCATCTGGTCGGCCAGCTCCGAATGGCTGGGTAATCGATCGCCCGGCTTCCAGGTGCCGCTGCGGATCTCCTCGCGGAGGAGATCGGCGATGCGCTGGTACCGGGGACCCTCCGCCGCCATCTCGCTCCTAGGTTGTGCTTCGAGAATTGGAGTTTACTCTGCTGGTCCGATGGGCGTGTGACCCTTGACACAGGCCTTCAGCGGTTTATTGTAATGAAGTCCTGAACGAGTGTTGTAACGGCGATGACGGCGAGGCAACGTGGCGGGTTCGGAGACATCTCAGACGGTGGTCGTGGCACTGCCCGACGCACCCATTGGCGCGACTGCGGTCCAATCCTTGACGACCGGCCTACTGCCGAGTTCGGATATCTTGTTGCGTGCCTGTCGCGGCCACCGCGTCATCGGTGGGCCCCTGCTGTGGTTCGCGCGCGATCTCGCGGTGCTGCACGAGCGCCGCCTCATCGGTCGCGGCGGATCCGAGCCCGACAGCGATCCCACGACGATCATCGAAATCGAGCGCCGCCGAACCGAATTGGTCATGGCGATCGACGACTGGATCGCCCGCACGGTTCCACAGCATCGACTCGGCGCGACCCTGCACACCGAAACCATCGGCTCGGTCATCGACCGCCTCGCCGAGGCCTCGGTCCGCGCCCACCACGCCCTGATGACCCTGGACGCGAACGACGAAGTGCTGCACGGCGCCTGGCACCACTTGGCCGAATTGGCCGACGCCTACGACGATCTCGTCAACGACGTCCTCGCGGGGCGACGCCGACTCCCGGCCTGGTAACCGCGCAATCAAACACTGTAGCGTCGGTGGTCGGTGGCGAAATCGTCTGCGACGGTTGCGGCGAGCTCGACCAGGGCGCGCTTGGTGTTCTTGTGCAGGCGGGACAGGTCGATCTCGGCGCCCTCGGACAGATGGGCGTCGTAGGGGATGATGTGGACGGCGCGGCAGCGCGAGAGGAAGTATTCGCGCAGCTGCTGAATTCCGACATTCGGTGATCCCGGGCGCGGCAGGTTGATCACTACGACGGCATTGCGGACCAGGTGGTCGTGGCCGTGCAGGGACAACCAGTCAAGGGTGGCGGCGGCGCTGCGGGCGCCGTCGATCGCCGAGGACGAGATCAGCACCAGCGAATGCGCCAGTTCCAGTACGCCGCCCATGGCCGAATGCATCAGTCCCGTACCGCAGTCGGTGAGGATGATGTTGTAGAACCGCTGCAGGATGCGCGCGACCTTGCGGTACTCCTCGTCGCTGAATGCCTCCGAGGCGGCCGGATCCCGCTCACTGGCAAGGACTTCCAGTCGGCTGGTCGCCTGCGAGGTATGCCTGCGCACATCGGAGTACGAGCGGATCGCCTGATCCAGCAGCAGATCTCGCACCGTCGAACGGGTCTGCAGCGGCACCCGCTGCGACAGCGTGCCGAAGTCCGGATTGGCGTCCACGGCGATCACCCGGTCGCCGCGGATGGACGCGAAGATCGAGCCGATACCCATGGTCGTCGTGGTCTTGCCGACGCCGCCCTTGAGCGAGAGCACCGCGATCCGATAGTCGCCGCGCACGGGCTGGCGAATCCGCGCCACCAGTTCCTGCAGCCGCCGCTCCTCGGCCGACATGCCCGGATTGATTGCGCCACCGGACATATGGTGCACCGCCCGACGCCAGCCCGAACCGGCCGCCTTTTTCGCCCGGCGCACCGGAACATCGTCCAGCGAGGGCGGCGGGCCCTGGTGCCCGTACTGCGGCGGATACTGCTGCTGCGGCGGCGGAGTCGCGCCCCAGGGCGGAGCGGCCTGCTGCCACTGCCCACCCTGCTGCGGAGGATAGGGCTGCTGCGGAGCGTAATTCGGTGCGCCGGAATTCATTCCGGAATACGGACCCGGCACGTAATCGTCGCCGACCGGAGCCTGCGACGCGTTGCGCGGTCCCTGCGGCGTCTCGGATTGCGGCGCGTGCGGTCCCGGGGCGTGCGGCATATACGGCCCCGGCGCAGGTGTGTCCGACTGCGGCGCACGAGTTGTGGGTGCGAACGGTCCGGGCGCGGGTGCGTCCGTTTGCGGCGCGGGTGTTGTGGGCGCGAAGGGAGCGGACGCGTCGGGTTGTGGTGTGCGCGTTGTGGGCGCGAACGGGCCCGGGGCGGGGGCGTCCGAATGCGGCGCGGGTGGGGTGTTCGGGGCGAACTGGTTGGCGGTGTCCGATTGCGGAGTTTGCCGCGGGAGTGGGGACGGGGCCTCGGGCAGCGGGGGGCGGGAGTTCGGGTCGGTGAATGCCGTTGTCGAGGGGCTCTGTCCGCTCTGCGTCGGATGCGGGAGCGAATCGGGCTGGGCCGCAGTCGGTTCCGGGGCGCGCATCGGGGTCAGCCACGGCGGCGGCTGATCGTTGGACGGCGGTTCGGTCTGCGACAGGTCCGGAAGTCGTTCGGGCGCGGCGTGTTCCGGCGGCTCGGGCAGCGGCGGTCGGCTCGCGGCGCGGTCCGGTGGCGGCGGGAGGTCGGGGCGGCTCATCCGGGTGGTCGGCTCGGCGGCCGTCGGATCCGCGACGTCGGCGGTATTCGAATGCGCCTGCGGCACCGGCGCAGGCGGTGCCTGCCAGGCCGGGGTCTCGGCCGTCGGTGTCGATGGGTTCTGCTGGCCCGGCCACTGTTCGGACCGCAGCGAGGGAGCTTCGGCCTGCCAGTGTGGCGGCGGGGGAGCCTGTTCGCCACCATTGGTCGGGGTCGGCGAATTCTGGTATGGCAGTTGGAATTCGCCGCCGTGGCGCTGGGGGAGCGGGGGCAGATTCTGCGGCGGTTCGGGCAGCGTCTCGCCATTGGGGCGGACGGGCTCCTCGTGCTCCTCGGCCTCGGATTTGTCACGGCGCCAACCGATGCGGCGCTTCTTGGCGCCCTCGGCCTCCTCGGATCTACGCCGCCCCTTCCGGCGCGACGCGGCCTCCTCCGGAATCAGATCCTCTTGCGGCAGATTCTGAACGGGGGCCTCGTAACCGGACTGCGTGACCTCACTCTCGGACAGCCACGGCGGCAGCATCGGCAGGCCGTCGTCGTTACGACTCACAACGCACCTCGCAGGCGCTCGAGCTCAGCTCCGCGGGCTCCCGAGGGCGCTGCGCACCACACTCGCTCGCTGCGCTCCCTCACGGATCCCCCTGGATCTGCTGGTACCGGATTACCTGGACAGCCGGTAGTTTACGCGAGCGCAATCGGGCGCGACGGACCTGCCGCCCGGTCGGGCCACCCGGAACCGATGCCCGGGTTGTTGTAGCGTGCCTCACACTCGGCGCGCTGCATTGCCGAGCCGTTGCGAGATCGGGAGCATGGCGGGATGGCGACAACAGTCGAAGACGGTCGAAGCGGGGCGCGGCTCGACGAGCTCCCGATCCGGCCCATCCATCGCAGGCTGGTCGTCCTGGTCGGCATGGGGCTGTTCTTCGATCTCTACGAACTGTTCCTGGCCGGAACCATCACCGGCGTGCTGAAGCAGGAACTGCATCTGTCGACCTATCAGCTCTCGGGCATCCTCGCCTCGGCCTTCGCTGGACAGTTCGTCGGCGCGCTGGTGCTGGGCCGATTGTCGGATCTGTTCGGCCGCCGCCGGATGTTCATGATCAATATCGGCATCTACGCGGGCTTCACGCTGCTGGGCGCGTTCAGCCCGAACGTCTGGTTCCTGATGGCCACCCGCGCGCTGGCCGGTCTCGGCATCGGGGCGGAGATGACGGTCTCCGACACCTATCTGTCCGAGGTGATGCCCGCGCAGGTGCGCGGCCGAATGATCGCCATCGCCTACACCATCGGCTTCTGCGCGGTGCCGACCGTCGGCTTCCTGGCCCGCTGGCTGGTGCCGCTGCATCCGATGGGCATCGACGGCTGGCGATGGCTGTTCGTGATCGGCGGCCTCGGCGCGGCGCTGGTATTCGTGGCGCGACGACATATGCCGGAGTCCCCGAAGTGGCTGGCGCGGCAGCAGGAGACCGCCGAGCGGGTGCCGTTCACGCGAATCCTGCGGCCGCCCTTCCGAACTCGCACGCTGCTGTTCGGCGCGGTGATGATCCTGCAGGTGTTCGGCTACTACGGCTTCGGCACGCTGGCCGTGCTGGTGCTGCAGGCCAAGGGCTTCACGGTGGTCAATTCGCTCGGCTATCTGGCCGTCACCTATCTGGGCTATCCGATCGGATCGCTGCTGACCATTCCGCTCATCGAACGCGTCGAGCGCAAATATCTGGTGATCGGCACCACCGCGCTCATGGCGATCTTCGGACTGATCTTCGGCTTCGCGACCGCGGTGCCGCTGATCCTGCTGTCGGGCGGGCTGTTCACCGTGAGCAGCAATATCTTCTCCGACGCGATCCACACCTATCTGCCGGAATCGTTCCCGACCAGTGTGCGGGGGACCGCGTCGGGCGCGACCTATTCGCTGTCCAAGCTCAGCACCGCGATTCAGCCGTTCCTGCTGCTGCCGGTGCTGGAGAACCACGGTCCGGGCGCGGTCTTCTCGATCATCACCGCGGCGTTGGTGCTCATGATCGGATTGCTCGTGGTCTGGGGCCCGCTGACCGGACGCGAGCCGCTCGCGCCCGCATAACCGACCCTATTTGGTCGAACGCATCACTCGCGGGTAAGCTTGACCGGCGGTGCACCTACCCGTCGGTCGCTTCATGTCCGCATGTCGCTTTCGTCAGAGTATGGCACCGGGTCGACGCAAGCGCACGACATTGCAGTGACAGCCAACCGAAAGCCTAGCCAACCAGGCTGGGCCCAACCGGGATCGCGGAGGATATGGCGAAGAAGGAAGGGGCCATCGAGGTCGAGGGCCGAGTAATCGAGCCGTTGCCCAATGCGATGTTCCGGATCGAGCTGGAGAACGGTCACAAGGTGCTCGCGCACATCAGCGGCAAGATGCGGCAGCACTACATCCGCATCCTGCCCGAGGACCGCGTGGTGGTGGAGCTTTCGCCCTACGACCTGACTCGCGGTCGCATCGTCTACCGCTACAAGTGACCGCGCCGCGCGCGGACCTGGTTCGGGACGACGGATAAAGACTTCCCCGGTCGTTGGACCGGGGAAAAACTGTGTTCACACCCCTGTGAACCACAACCAGATTGGACGGACGTGAAGGTTCAGCCCAGCGTCAAGAAGATCTGCGAGAAGTGCAAGGTGATCCGCCGTAACGGGCGGGTCATGGTGATCTGCGACAACCTGCGCCACAAGCAGCGCCAGGGCTAGTCGTAGAGCACGATCGCAGTTCTGCTTGACAGAACAAAGAAGACCTCCCAGCGCCACTGGGTCATCGACGAGCCCGCGAGGGCGGATGCCCAATTACCCCCGGTACGGAGGCCGGGGCCCCACTACGAGGGGACGGACAGGGAGCAGACCTCCGCAACCATTAAGGAATCGCCACCATGGCACGTCTGATGGGCGTCGATCTCCCGCGCGAGAAGCGCATGGAGATCGCACTGACCTACATTTTCGGCATCGGCCGTACCCGCGCCAAGGAGATCCTCGAGAACACGGGCGTCAGCCCCGACACTCGCGCCAAGGATCTCACCGACGACGATCTGACCAAGCTTCGCGACTTCATCGAGGCGTCGGAATTCAAGGTCGAGGGTGACCTGCGCCGTGAGGTGCAGGCCGATATCCGTCGCAAGATCGAGATCGGCTGCTACCAGGGCATCCGCCACCGTCGCCACCTCCCGGTGCGTGGTCAGCGGACCAAGACCAATGCGCGTACGCGCAAGGGTCCGAAGAAGACCGTCGCCGGCAAGAAGAAGTAGGGATAACCGATGCCTCCGAAGAGTCGGGCCTCCGGCCCCAAGAAGACCCAGAAGTCGCGTCGCCGGGACAAGAAGAACGTTCCGCACGGCAACGCGCACATCAAGTCCACGTTCAACAACACGATCGTGTCGATCACCGACCCGCAGGGCAACGTCATCTCCTGGGCGTCCTCGGGCCACGTCGGCTTCAAGGGTTCGCGCAAGTCGACCCCGTTCGCCGCGCAGCTCGCCGCCGAGAACGCTGCCCGCAAGGCGCAGGAGCACGGCGTCAAGAAGGTCGACGTGTTCGTCAAGGGCCCGGGTTCGGGCCGTGAGACCGCGATCCGCTCGCTGCAGGCCGCCGGCCTCGAGGTGGGCACGATCTCCGACGTCACCCCGCAGCCGCACAACGGTTGCCGTCCGCCCAAGCGGCGTCGCGTCTAAGCGGGAAGGAAGGTTTAGAGAACTATGGCTCGTTACACCGGCCCCATCACCCGCAAGTCGCGTCGTCTGCGTGTCGACCTCGTCGGAGGCGACCAGGCGTTCGAGCGTCGTCCTTACCCGCCGGGCCAGCACGGCCGCGCGCGGATCAAGGAGTCCGAGTACCTGATGCAGCTGCAGGAGAAGCAGAAGGCTCGCTTCTCCTACGGCATCCTCGAGCGTCAGTTCGCGACGTACTACAAGGAAGCCCACCGGCAGAAGGGCAAGACCGGCGACAACCTGCTGCGTCTGCTCGAGACCCGGCTGGACAACGTCGTGTACCGCGCCGGTCTGGCCCGGACCCGTCGTCAGGCCCGTCAGCTGGTCTCGCACGGCCACTTCCTGGTCAACGGCGTCAAGGTGAACGTCCCGAGCTTCCAGGTGTCGCAGTACGACATCATCGATGTCAAGGACAAGTCGCTGGCGACCCTGCCGTTCCAGGTGGCGCGGGAGACCTACGGCGACCGCCCGATCCCGGGCTGGCTGCAGGTCGTGCCGAACCGGCTGCGGATCCTGGTCCACCAGCTGCCGGAGCGCGCGCAGATCGACGTGCCGATCAACGAACAGCTCATCGTCGAGTACTACTCGAAGTAAGCGGTTCGAGCTTGCTGTCCTCGCCCCGGCATTCCAGTGCGAATGCCGGGGGCCGGGGAACCAATTCGTGGGTGTCAAATAGCGGGCGCCCCTGAAGGAGGAGATCCTCATGCTGATTTCACAGCGACCGACGCTGACCGAAGAGGTCGTGACCGAGAACCGGTCGCGGTTCACCATCGAACCGCTGGAGCCGGGCTTCGGTTACACCCTCGGCAACTCGCTGCGCCGCACGCTGCTGTCGTCCATTCCGGGCGCGGCCGTCACCAGCATCCGCATCGACGGCGTGCTGCACGAGTTCACCACCGTCCCGGGCGTGAAGGAGGATGTCACCGACATCATCCTGAACCTCAAGGGCCTGGTCGTGTCGTCCGAAGAGGACGAGCCGGTCACCATGTACGTCCGCAAGAGTGGCCCGGGCGCCGTCATCGCCGGTGACATCGTGCCCCCGGCCGGTGTGACGGTCCACAACCCGGATATGCACATCGCCACCCTGAACGACAAGGGCAAGTTGGAGATCGAGCTCGTCGTCGAGCGCGGTCGCGGCTACGTCCCGGCCGTGCAGAACAAGGCCTCGGGCGCGGAAATCGGCCGGATCCCGGTGGATTCGATCTACTCTCCGGTGCTGAAGGTGACCTACAAGGTCGAGGCGACCCGTGTCGAGCAGCGCACCGACTTCGACCGGCTCATCCTGGATGTCGAGACCAAGAACTCGATCTCCCCGCGGGATGCGCTGGCGTCGGCCGGTAAGACCCTGGTCGAGCTGTTCGGCCTGGCGCGTGAGCTGAACGTGGAGGCCGAGGGTATCGAGATCGGGCCCAGCCCGGCCGAGGCGGACCACATCGCCTCGTTCGCGCTGCCGATCGAGGACCTGGACCTCACCGTGCGGTCGTACAACTGCCTCAAGCGCGAGGGTGTGCACACCGTCGGCGAGCTGGTCGCTCGCACCGAATCGGATCTGCTGGACATCCGCAACTTCGGGCAGAAGTCCATCGACGAGGTGAAGGTCAAGCTGCATTCGCTGGGCCTGTCGCTCAAGGACAGCCCGGCCTCCTTCGATCCCTCCAGCGTCGTCGGCTACGACGCCGCCAGCGGGACCTGGAGCGACAGCGGCTCGTTCAGCGACACCGACAGCGGCGAGCAGGATTACGCCGAAACCGAACAGCTCTAGGCCGCCGGGGCCGCAGCCCCGCTGGTCTTTCCTAAGGAGAACAACCAATGCCCAAGCCCAAGAAGGGTGCTCGCTTCGGCGGGTCGGCGTCGCACCAGAAGGCGATCTTCGCCAATCTGGCCACGGCGCTTTTTGAGCACGGTCGGATCACGACCACCGAGGCCAAGGCCAAGGCGCTGCGCCCCTACGCCGAGAAGCTCGTCACCAAGGCGAAGGCCGGCTCCCTTGCCGACCGTCGCGAGGTGCTCAAGGTGATCCGCAACAAGGATGTGGTCCACGAACTCTTCGCCAACATCGGACCGTCGTTCGAGGGCCGCGAGGGTGGCTACACCCGGATCATCAAGACCGTCCCCCGCAAGGGCGACAACGCGCCGATGGCCATCATCGAGCTGGTTCGGGAGAAGACCGTGACCAACGAGGCCGATCGCGCTCGCCGGGTGGCTGCGTCGCAGAAGAAGGTCGAGGAGGCCCCGGTCGAGGAGACCAAGGCCGAGGAGACCAAGGCCGAGGCCGTCGAGGCCGAGGCTCCGGCCGCCGAGGAGAAGGCTGCCGAGGAAAAGGGCGAGTAATTCGCTCCCTCACCTGACGCGCGAGCCCGCCGTCCCCTCCGGGTCGGCGGGCTCGCTCATGTTAACCAGGAGGTCGCTGTGATCGCCGAGGATCCGGCCCAGCACACCGTTGCGGTTCGGGTACGACTGGATATCGGTTATGACGGCACAGATTTCACCGGTTGGGCCCGTCAGCCGGGCTTGCGCACCGTGCAGGGCGTACTCGAGGAATCGCTGAGCAAGGTGCTGCGCGAACCGATCCAGCTCACGGTGGCCGGACGCACCGATGCGGGTGTGCACGCCGAGGGCCAGGTGGCGCATTTCGATACGACCTCCGAACCGGATGCCGCCAAACTGGTGCACAGGCTGGCCCGCTTCCTGCCGAAAGATGTGCGGGTCACCGCCGTTCGCACGGCCCCACCCGAATTCGACGCTCGTTTCTCGGCGATTCGCCGTCACTACGCCTACCGCCTGACCACCGCGCCCTACGGCGCCGAACCGCTGCGTGCGCGCAGTGTGGTTCCGTGCCGGTCCGAAGTGGACCTCGCGGCAATGCGCGTGGCCTCGGGAAAACTGCTGGGACTGCACGATTTCGCGGCCTTCTGCCGCCGCCGCGAGGGCGCGACCACCGTGCGGGAACTGCAGCGCTTCGACTGGGAGCGCGACGGCGACCTGCTCACCGCCTACGTCAGCGCGGATGCCTTCTGCTGGTCCATGGTTCGCAGTCTGGTCGGCGCGGTCCTGGCCGTCGGTGAGGGTCGCCGCACGCCCGAATGGGTCGCCGGACTCCTCGCCGAACGCGAGCGCTCCAGCTCGGTCACGGTCGCCCCGGCACACGGCCTGAGCCTGATCGCAGTGGACTACCCGCCCGATGCCGAACTCGCCGCCCGCAATGCCCAGACCAGGGAAATGCGTACCGTTCCGGCGGGCGGCGGTTGTTGTGGCGAGTGATCGGTGAGTTGACGAGGTGGCCGGGGCTCTGCGGGTGGTGGGCTCGGTTCCCGTGTGGGTGGGCTCTGGTTGTTGTGGCGAGTGATTGGCGAGTTGATGAGGTGGCCGGGGCTCTGCGGGTGGTGGGCTCGGTTCCCGTGTGGGTGGGCTCTGGTTGTTGTGGCGAGTGATTGGCGAGTTGATGAGGTGGCCAGGGGGCCGTGGATGGCAGACTCGGCTTCCATGAGTCCGGTTAGTCGAGGTCGCAAGAAGGAAAGCAAGAATCATCGCGGGCGCGAATACGAGCCCGCCGAGCCCGCGGAGGAGCAGCTCGGTCCCGACCATCCGGTGGTCCGGGAGATGCTCGACAATGTCGTTGCCACCCTCGACGACTTCGAGCCCGTGGACGATCCGGTGGACGGTGAGTATCTGGCCGCCTCGCTGCTGGCGATCGGCTACGGCACCGGCGCCGAGGCGGCCGACGCGTTCGCGCAGCTGTTCATCGCCGAGGCCGAGGAGCACGGGACGCCGGGCGCCCTGGCCTTCCTGCTCAGCGTCGCGGCGCTGACCTCCGGACAGACCCGATCGCTGGCCGTCGCGGCCGCGGATCGCCTGGCGGCCGCCGGGGTCGTGGCTCCGCCATGGGTGGCCGAGCTCGGCGAGCCGACCACCGCGGGCGAATACTTCCGCTGGTCCGAGGGCGATGGCGTGGGCGCGGTCCTCTACGGCAGCTTCCACCGGGCCGGTCGCACCGACGGCTTCCTGCTGTTCGTCGACGAGGAGGACTGCGGTTCGGCCAACGATCTGGCCCCCTTCGTCAGCGCCGAGGCCCTCGAGGAGGCCCGCCGCATGACCAACGAGGAGGAGTCCGCCCCCGAGGCCCCCATCGCCGCCGACGAATTCCGCTGGCGCGTCGAGGCCGCCCTCGGCGTGCGCGAATCCCACGACCGCGAGGTCATCGAACTCGGCATCGAACCCGAACAGCCCGAGGGTGACGATATCCCCTACGAGGTCACCGACGTGGTGTTGCGCGCTCGACTACGCGCCCTGCCCATGTCCGCGAAACCGCTTCCGGCGCACGTGCATCCGGCGTAGGCCGCAAGGGGCGGCCGCGAAATGCGCGGCCGCCCTTGCCTATTCGATGGTCATTACTTCGGTATTCGAGGTTGTCGCTATGCGGAAACCACCTCCTTCGTCGCCGGGACTTCGGATTCTCAGCCCGGCTGGGTGCCGGAGCTCGCTTCGATGGTCTTGGGGCCGTGGCCCATTCCGCTGATTTCGATGCGGCGGGGTTTGGCCTTCTCCGCGATCGGGAGGGTGACGGACAGGACGCCGTCGTTGTAGGTGGCCGAGATGTCGTCGGTGTCGATGCCCTCGCCCAGAGACAACTGACGCATGTACGTACCCGCGAACCGCTCGGATGCGACCCACTGGACGTTCTGGTCGCTGGGCAGGCTGCGCTGCGCCTTCAGGGTGAGAGTGCCGTTGTCGACACTGACTTCGACCGAACCGGGGTCCACGCCGGGCAGGTCGGCGTTCAGCACATAGTGATCGCCGGCCTTGAACAGATCCATCGGCATGAAGCGCGGCGCGCGTGCTGTGCCGGCGGTCTCTCCCAAGAGTTGGCGGGCAACGGTGTCGATGTCGTGGAACGGATCGAACCTCAGCACTGGAAATCACCTCCATATGTCAGTGGCGACGCCCGCCTCGAGCGGCGAGCGCCGGAAGCTGTACGCCAATAAATTTAGCACTCTCATGGCACGAGTGCCAGATGTGATTCGGCTCGCGTCCGCGATGGAATAGGTCGCGCCACAGTGGAGTTCGGATGGGCATGACGATTGAGGGACTCGGAAAGTTCGGCGTATGGGGCCACAGCTCGGCGTTCACGCCGGAGAGTGCGCGTGAGCTGGAGACGCTGGGATACGGGACGTTGTGGCTGGGCGGATCGCCGGCGGCCGAACTGGCGGAGGTCGACCCGCTGCTCGCGGCGACCGAGAACCTGTCCATCGGGACCAGCGTCGTCAATATCTGGTCGGCCCCGGCCGAGCAGGTCGCCGAATCCTTCCATCGGATCGAGGCGAAGTTCCCGGGCCGGTTCGTCCTGGGCGTCGGCGCGGGACATCCCGAACACACCGATGTCTATCGCAAGCCCTACGACGCCCTCGTGGACTACCTCGACGAACTGGACGGGGCGGGCGTGCCGCAGCAGCGACGCGCGCTGGCGGCGCTGGGGCCACGCGTGCTGGAGCTGGCGCGCGATCGCACCGCCGGCGCGCTGCCCTATCTGACCACCGCCGAGCACACCCGCCAGGCGCGCGAAATCCTCGGCGTCGACGCGCTTCTGGTCGCCGAGCACAAGGTGCTGCTCGACACCGATCCCGAACGGGCCCGCGCGACCGCGCGCCCCCGGGTGGAGTTCTATTTGAACCTGAAGAACTACGTCTCGAATCTGAAGCGCCTCGGCTTCTCCGACGAGGATGTGGCCTTCCCCGGTAGCGACCGACTCATCGATGCCCTCGCCCTGCACGGCACCGCCGACCAGGTCGCCGACTCACTCGTCGCGCATCTGGCCGCGGGCGCGGATCAGGTTGCGATTCAGGTCGTTTCGGCGGACTCCCTGGCCGATCTGCGCGCACTCGCGCCCGCCCTGGCCGAGCGGATCTGATGGTATTCAGCCAAGGTATTCGACCGAGACGCCGATGGTTTCGTAGGTGATCGTCGCGCGGCGATCGAGGCTCAGCAGCGTCGCAGCATGCTCGGCGGCCGTGCATGCGATCAAGGCGTCATATGTCTGACCACCGAGAAGTTGGCCAGCCGCGGCCGTCGCAAGGAGCTCCTGATACCCAACGTCCGAAAGGGTGAGATAAGGATCAGGGAAGCGACTGGTGAGGAATTCGTGCACTATACCGGGCTGCGCTCGATGTGGCGGAGGTAGCCGGGTCAGCACCGAATACGCCTCGACAGCGGCGTGCGCGACGAGCCGGGGTCTACGGGACAACGCTTTTCGGGCGATTCCATGGAATTCGTGCCAACTGGCGAATCCCGCGATCACGACGCTGGAGTCGACCGTGACCGATGGGCCGACATCGGTCATCGTCGACTCTGCTCCAAGACATCACGCACGAGTTCGGCGGTGAGCGTGGGCATCTCGGTATCGGTGACCGCCGCGACCCCGTCGCCCTCGTCCACGAGGTGCATAGGGGTAGGGGCGGGCGCGATCTCCAAGTGGCCATCACGTTCGACTACTTCGACGGGCTGTCCGGCCGTCAATCCGAGCGCATCACGAAGCGGCTTCGGAATAACCACTCGGCCTGCGGCATCGATGGCAGCTCTCATGCCATAAAAATACCATTCGTGTCCTGACCTGGGCCACCGCCTCAGGAGCGGACGAGGCGGGCGATGGCGTCGGTGGCCTCTTTGATCTTGGCCTCCGCCTCCGGCCCGCCCTTGACCGCGGCGTCGACCACGCAGTGGCTGATGTGGTCCTCGAGTAGGCCCATCGCGACGGCCTGCAGGGCCTTGGTCATGGCCGAGACCTGGGTGAGGATATCGATGCAGTACTTTTCTTCTTCGACCATGCGCTGCAGGCCGCGTGCCTGGCCCTCGATGCGGCGCAGGCGCTTGAGGTAGTCGTCCTTGGCCGTGATGTAGCCGTGGGTGGTGTGATCGTGGCAGGACTGATCCGCCGTGATGGTGTGGTCCTCGGTCACGGGCTCTCCTGCCGTCGTTCCGGTAATATACCCCCCTAGGGTACAGCACGCTGGGAGAATTGTCAGACGGCCACGTATGCGGGCGTTCGCATGATCCGATGCGACGCGCCGGGATCGGGTAGGTGAGAATCGGGGGCATGAGTTCGGTTCCCCGCCCCGCGCTGGCCATCATCGGCGGTAGCGGTTTCTACGACTTCTTCGGCGACGACGCGACCACCCTCGAGATCGAGACGCCCTACGGCGCGCCGAGTGCCCCGATCACCGTCGGCGATGTCGACGGCCGACAGGTGGCCTTCCTGCCGCGGCACGGTCGTAAGCACGAATACTCCCCGCACACCGTGCCGTATCGGGCGAATATGTGGGCGCTGCGGTCGATCGGCGTGCGCCGGATCTTCGCGCCCTGTGCGGTCGGCAGCCTGCGCGCCGACTGGGGGCCGGGCACGGTCGCGGTGCCCGATCAGCTGGTGGACCGCACCTCCGGGCGGGCGCAGACCTACTTCGACAACGGCGGCATTCATGTCTCCTTCGCCGATCCCTACTGCGACGATCTGCGCGGCGCGGCTGTGGCCTCGGCGGTCGAGGAATTGCCGCTGAAGCAGAACGCGACCATGGTCGTGGTGCAGGGCCCGCGCTTTTCCACCCGCGCGGAGAGCCGCTGGTTCGCCGGACAGGGCTGGGAACTGGTCAACATGACCGGCTTCCCCGAGGCCGTCCTGGCCCGTGAGCTCGAAATGTGCTATGCGGCAATCGCTTTGGTGACCGATCTGGACGCCGGGCTGGAATCGGGTGAGGGCGTCAGCGCCGCGGCCGTCTTCGCGGAGTTCGAGCGCAATCTGGTGCCGTTCAAGAAGTTGGTGCGCCACGCGGTGGCGGCGGTCGGCTCGACCGAAACCTGTGAGCGCTGCCGTGTTCATGCGGGAGTGGCGCTGCCGTTCGAACTACCCTGAGTCGATGCGTGTTTTGCTGACCGGCGCGGCCGGGTTCATCGGCTCGCATGTCCACCGCGCGCTGTGCGCCGCCGGTCACGATGTGGTAGCGGTGGATGCGCTGCTCACAAGCGTGCACGGGCCGAATGCGTCCGCGCCGGAAGATGTTTCGGTGATCGACGTCCGCGATCCGCGCGCCCTGGATCCGCTGCTGCGCGGGGTCGAGGTGGTCTGCCATCTCGCCGCGGCCGTTCCGCCGGGCGCGGTCGTCGCGGAGACGGCCGCCGCGGCCGTGCCCGCGGTGCCGCCGGAACCCGAAGTGGACAGTGCGACAGTCGAATCGGAGCCGAAGGAGGCATCCGAGGACATTCCCGAACGCGGCACCGAACCCGCGACCAGACCGGCGCGCGGGCCCGAACCCGTTCGCGGACAACGCGATCGGCCCCCGGCCCGGCCCGGCGGACCGGATCTGCAGGCCGGGCCGACCTATGCGGCACACAACGATCTGGGCACGGCCGTCCTGCTGGCCGCCATGGAACGTGCCGGAGTGCGGCGGCTGGTACTGGGTTCGTCGGTGTCGGTCTACGGGGAGGGCCGCTATCGCGGCTCGCGCGGCGGGGTGTTCTTCCCGATCGCGCGGCGGCGGACCGATCTGGACCGCGGCATGTTCGACCACCGCGCACCGCGCACCGGGGAGATTCTGACCTGGGATCCGATACTCGAGGAGGCGCCGACCCGGCCCCGCACCGCCTATGCCGCGAGCAAGGCGGCGCAGGAGAACTACGCGCTGGCGTGGGGTCTGGGCACCGGTGCGGCGGTGACCGTCCTGCGCTATCACCACGTCTACGGCGATCCGATCGGTGAGCATCCCTCGTCCGCGGCGCATTCCGGCGTCGTGGCCAGATTCCGCGCCGAACTCGTGGCGGGCCGCGCGCCGTTCGTCTTCGAGGACGGCGGTCAGGTCCGCGATTTCGTGCACGTCCGCGATGCCGCCGCCGCGACGCTGGCCGCGGTGGAGCGCGCGCTACCGGGTTTCGTGCCGCTCAATATCGCCTCCGGTCATCCGATCACGCTGTGGCAGGCGGCCTCGCTGATGGCGCGCGCCCGCCGCGGTCCCGAACCCGTGGTGACCGGCAACTATCGGCTCACCGACGTCCGCCATATCGTCGCCCATCCCGAACGCGCCCGCGAGGCCCTCGGCTTCACCGCCCGCATCGCGCCCGCGCAGGGTCTGGCCGACTACGCCACCGCCCCCTAATCCGCGCGCAATTCCATTCGGACGAGGACGAATTGGGGTGGTCCGGCATCGGGTGGGCCGTAGGGCAGCGGAGATACCTCGGCGTCGACGGTCAGCCAGCCGCCGTCGCGGGCGCTCAGCCGCAGGCCCGCGAGGGTGTGCGAGCGCGCGCCGGCCAGGATCGCGGTGTGGGCGGCCCGGATTCGCGGGCGGTCGTCGGGATGGGGGATGGTCCGCTCATCCGTGCCGCCCGACCAGCGCAGGCGTGGGATCGGCGCGCTGATCCAGCGGATCAGCCTGCCCTGGGCGGTGTCGACCACCGCCAGATACAGTCCCGGATTCGCGTTGACCAGCGCGTCCACCGTGGTGGCCTCGAACGATTTACCCTGCGGCGCAACGGTTTCGGTGATGTCGAGGACCAGTCCGTGCCAGCACTGCGGATCGGCGGTGAGATTGCGCGTGGCCAGCATTCCCGTGCGCAGGCCGGTCGGCGTGCGCACGCAGAGAATGCCGAGCCAGCGCGTGCCGGGTTCGGCGCGATTGATCGCCACGGCCAGATCCAGTGCGCCGTCGAAACGCTCGATATCGGTGAATATCTCGGCCCCGTTCCACACCGATCGTTCCGGCTCGAAGGTCGTCCCCCATCCCGCGGTGGGCATTTCCAAACGCCGGGACCGGCCGTCGAGGACGAAGGGCGCCACCCCGGGCCGCGGCGGCGGATCGTCGGCGTCACCGACCCAGAACTGCACGCCGTGGACGCGATCGCTCGGCCCGACAACGGGTATCGCGTAGGCCTGCCGCCCCGACCAGGCGTACCGGGACCGCGGCAATTCGCGCACCACCGGGACGCCGCGCTCGTGGGCCTCCGCGATAACCGGGAACAGCTGGGCGGGCACCGTGCGGGCCAGCGACTTCCACTGCCGCGGCGCGGTACCGACCCCCAGGACGGAGGCGAGTTCGAATCCGTCGAGCGTTTCGATCAGCAGCCAGTCATCGTCGATCACCCATCCGCCCCCTTCTCGAAAATCGCCGGCCCTCCCGTCGCAGCCAGCGAATATCGTGCACTATCCACCCCCGGGCCGGGCACGAGGGTAGTCCCCGCTCGCCGATCGCGCGCCGATTAGGCTCGCGCCATGGACAACCCGCTGCGCCTCGAGGTCATCGTCGCCAGCGTGCGGCCCCAGCGGTTCGCGCCGGTGGTCGCCGACTGGTTCCTGCGCGTCGCGCGCGCCGATCCACGCTTCGACGTCGGCGTCATCGATCTGGCGCTGACGCCGCTGCCGATCGATCTGTCCGCGACGCAGCAATCCCGCGATTATTGCGAACGTCTGTCCGCAGCGGACGCTTTCGTCGCGATCACCTCCGAGTACAACCACGGCTATCCGGCCTCGCTGAAGACCGCGCTGGACACCGCCAAGCACGAGTGGCGGGCCAAGCCGATCGGATTCGTCGGCTACGGCGGGCTGTCGGGGGGTTTGCGAGCCGTGGAGCAGCTGCGGCAGGTGGTCGCGGAGATCCATATGGTCTCGATCCGCGAGACCGTGAGCTTCCACGAGGCCAAGCGAAAATTCGACGCCGACGGGAATACCCACGACGGTGCGGCCATCGATGCGGCGCAGCGGTTGTTACGGCAATTGGCCTGGTGGGGTGAGCATTTGAGGGCCGCGCGAGCCTCCGACCCGTATCCCGGCTGAAAGCGTGCCGGGAAATAGGTGGGTGGCGGCCGGGATCGAGTGGGCGGCCGCCGGGGATTGAGTGGTTGGCGGCCGCAATGGGTCGGCGTCCGGGCAGTGGGTGGGCGGCGGCCCTACTGGTTGGCCATGGCTCGACGCCCGCGGGGCTGGCCGATATAGGTCGTCTCGCGGGGAATCGAGACCAGGTTCAGGTCGACCTGGGCGGTGCCGGTGCGCAGGATGACGTGGTTGCCGATCGCGCCGGGCTGCTGGATCGACAGATCCGGTCGGGTCGTGGGCCAGCTCATCGGGTCGCCGTAGACGTAGATCGTGGTGACGCCCGCGTGCGGCGGCGGGGCGAGGACCCCGTCCACCACGGCCGCGGTGAAATCGGCGTCGCTCTGGTGGGTTTCGACCGCCAGTGACAGTCGCTGCGGATTGCCGACCGTGGTGACCAGCTGATTCCACATGTGCGGGCGATCGGTGCGCACCAGCACCCGCTCGCCGACGGCCAACGCGCGGAAGACCAGCTGCTGGGCCAGATACAGCTCCCCGGCCACATAGACCGTCGAAATACCCTGTCCGACAACGCGGACGGCCACACCATTGCCCTGATCATCGGAGCCGATCAGCTGACCGCAGCCCGAGGACGGCAGTCGCAGCGCGTCGATCGCGTCGATCGGATATTCGGCCAGCGGCACCACATCGTCGGCCAGCGGCGAGGCGATCGGGAAGTGCGCGATCAACCCCTCGCGATGGCGTCCGGCCAGCGACACCATGTGCTTGCGCTTGGCCTTCTCCGGCAGTTCGCGCGCGGTCAGCCGCCACGCTGCCCCGATCCGTACCGAATCGGCGGAACTGCCGGGCCGAAGCCGCACCGCGACCGTGGTCCCGCGCGAGGGCGCGACCCAAAGCTGGGCCAGCAGTTCGGAATCCAGCTGCCGGGGATCGATCGCGGCACCGATGTTCACGCTGTTGCCCAGCTCCGCGTAGCGCCACTTCTGGCCGATACCACGCGGATCGGCGCCCGCGCTGATCTGCCGCAGCGCGGTGCGGATCTCGGGAGTGGTCAGCACGCGCGAGGCGCAGTCGGCATCCTCGAGCGCGCGCACGATGCGCTGAGTGGCGATGGTGACCGCGCGGCACGCGCCCTCGGTACCGCCGCCGCGGCGATCGGCCGCGTCCGGACAGGCCAGCAGATCGAAGCCGATCGCCAGCCACACCGTGCGATGCGCCGTCGCGGGCAGCGGGCCCAGCAGCGATTCGTAGATCGGTCCCGCGGGTGTGCCGGAGCGGCTGCGGTGGCCGTGGCTGATGATGTCGATGCCGCTGAGCAGGATGTCGTGCTGGGTGAGGCATTCGGCCAGTTCGGGCAGGGGCAGCAGATGCGAGGCGTGCACGGTGCTGCGGTCGATGCGGGTCAGGCCACCGCGCGGCGGCAATACCTCGACCACGGCGACCACCCGGCTGCCCTCCCAGTACAGGCCGAGTGAGCGTCCGTCCGGGCCGCGGAAGTCGATGGTGTCGCCGAGTTCGTATTCGTTGCGCGACCGATAGCGCCGGATCGTGGTGAACCAATCGGCGACGGTCCGCTTCCACAGCGGAATCAACAGCAGCAGACCGGCCACGACCGCGGCGGCCAGCGCGTACCACCACCGCACGTGCAGGGCCGCGACGATCAGGCCGACGATCAGCCCCAGCAGCTGTGCCGCCAGCAGATTCGCCAGCGAGATCCGTCCAAACAGCGGGCGGCTGTTGGTCCCGCCAGGTTCGGCCATCGTCGTCCCCCAGTACCCGGTATCGGCCTGTTATCGGTGGCCGAGCTGAACTTCGGTCCTGCTGAACTGTACTGTGTTCTGCGAACGCGAGCACTTGTCGGGGGAGGACACATGCCTTCAAAGCCCACCACTCGCTGGCAGATAAGCGGGTACCGCTTTCTGGTCCGGCGAATGGAGCATGCCCTGGTGCGGCGGGATGTGCGCATGCTGCACGACCCGATGCGTTCGCAATCGCGCGCCTACGCCGCGGGCATCGTGCTCGGTGTCGTCGCCCTGGCCGGTTGCGGTGTACTCGCGCTGCTGCGCCCTCAGGGTTCGATCGGTGAGAACAAGATCCTGGTCGGTAAGGATTCCGGCGCCGTCTACGCGGTGATCGACGGTGTCGTGCATCCTGCGCTGAATCTGGCCTCGGCGCGGCTCGCGGTCGACGATCCGGCGAAACCGGTGTCCATCAAGGAATCCGAGCTGTCGAAGAAGCCGCTGGGCGCGCTGATCGGCATTCCGGGCGCGCCCGCCTCGATGAACTTCGACACCGGCGGCAAGGGCCGGGTCTGGACCATCTGCGACGAGCTGCGCAACGACGGCAGCAACGCGGTCACCACGACCGTGGTCGCGGGCGATCTGACGCTGGGGGACAAGGCCTCCGGGGTCGGGCACGGCAAGGCGCTGCTGGTGCAGGGCCGCGATTCGGCCTATCTGATCTACGACAATCAGCGCGCGCGAGTGAACCTGTCGGATCCGGCGGTGCTGGACTCGCTGAAGATCCGCGGCGTCACCCCGCGCCCGATCAGCGAGGGTCTGCTCAACTCCATCCCCGAGGTGCTGGAGATCAAGCCGCCCAAGATCGACGATCCGGGCGGGTTCCCCTCCGGCTATTCGCTGGGCGCGCATCGCATCGGCGATGTCGTGCACGTGGCCACCAAGGACGAGTACTTCGTCCTGCTTCGCGATGGCATTCAGCAGATCTCGCCGATGACCGCGGATATCATCCGCTACTCCAACCCGTCGTCGAGCCGGGACCAGGAGGTCGGTCAGTACGAGACCTCGCAGGGCGGTCCGCCGCATATCAACGTGCTCCAGGTCGCGAACTATCCGGACAGCGCCCCGACCATCGTCGACGCCCGCGATCAGCCCGTGGACTGCCTGTCCTGGAAGCCGCTGTCGGGCGCCACCGACAAGACCGACGGCAGCAAGCGCGCCGAACTGACCCTGATCACCGGCCGCGCGCTGCCGATTCCCGATGGCGCGCAACCGGTCCGGCTAGCCCAGGCCGATGCGCCGGGGCATGTGGTGAGCGCGTTCTACAAGACTCCGGGCTCGGGTGTATTCGTGCAGACCACCGGCATCGAGCCCGACAGTCAGCGCAAGGACGCGATGTTCTTCATCTCCGACACCGGGGTCCGCTACGGCATCAAGAACCCCGCCGCGGCCAAGGCCCTGGGAATGGACGCCGAGAAGGCGAAACCGGAACCCGCGCCCTATCCGATCGTCGGCCTGCTGGCCTCGGGTCCGTCGCTGGGCCGCGAGGAGGCCATGGTCGCCCACGACGGTGTCGCACCCGACGCCAATCCGGCCAAGCAACTGGTGAAGCCCAAGGACAGTCAGCCCGCGCAGAACTGATCAGTCCGAGGCGAATCTGATTCCCTTGGCCTCCTTGCCGATCAGGGTCAGCAGCGAGACCGCGAGCAGTACCGGCACGATGGTGACCGCCAGCGCGAACGGGTAGCCGTGACTCTCGGCGAGGCGTTCCTGAATGGGCAGATTCAGCGAGGCGAGCAGATTGCCGAGCTGATAGGTGACCCCCGGATAGAAACCGCGGATGGCATCGGGCGACATCTCGGTCAGATGTGCCGGGATGACGCCCCACGCGCCCTGCACGACGATCTGCATGAGGAACGAACCGAGGCACAGCATCGCCGCGGCATGCGAATACGCGAACAGCGGCACGATCGGCAGACCGAGCAGCGCGCAGAAGATGATGGTGTAGCGGCGGCCGTAGCGCTGCGAGAGGGTGCCGAAGACCAGGCCGCCGATGATCGCGCCGATGTTGTACACCACCGCGATCCATTTGGCGGTCGCCGTCGACAGTCCCGCGCCGCCGTGCTCGGAGGACGAGAGGAAGGTCGGGTAGACGTCCTGGGTGCCGTGCGACATCCAGTTGAACGCCGTCATCAGCAGCACCAGATAGACGAACCGCCGCACCACAACGGGATTGGTGAGCACATCGCGCAACGAGGTCCGGGTGACCCGCATCCGCTCGCGGGATCTCTCCCACACCTCCGATTCCCCGACCCGGGTGCGAATGATCAGAATGATCAGCGCCGGAACGATCGACAGCGCGAACAACCAGCGCCACGACAGCCCGAGCCAGTTCATCACCAGCAGCGAGGCGAGCGAGGCCAGCAGGTAGCCGAACGAATAACCCTCCTGCAGCAGACCGGAGAAGAAGCCGCGCCGTTCGACCGGAATCTTCTCCATCGCCAGCGCCGCGCCCAGCCCCCACTCCCCGCCCATGCCGATGCCGTAGAGCAGGCGAAGAATCAGCAGCACAGTGAAATTCGGCGCGAACGCGCAGGCGAAGCCGATGACCGAATAGAACGCGACATCGGCCATCAACGGGATACGCCGTCCGACCCGATCGGCCCACAGCCCGAACAGCAGCGCGCCCACCGGTCGCATGATGAGTGTGGCCGTGGTGATGAACGCGACGTCGGCCTTGGCCATATCGAAGCTCTTGGCGATATCGGCGTAGACGAACACCACCACGAAGAAGTCGAAGGCGTCCATCGTCCAGCCGAGCTGTGCGGCGACGAAGGCATTGCGCTGGTCGGCGCTGAGCCGCTGTCGTGATGCTGTTGGCATAGCCCGCTCCCGCTCGAACCTCGACGTTACGAATTCTGCGCCGATCCTGACGGACGCGTGGCGTGTCGGTCGATGATTTCCGGTCGGGCCGCGAGTCGGGGTGGAACTTCGGTCAGTTGTCCTCGCGCACACCGAAGACGCGGCGGATGGGGAACGAGGCCAGATAGCCGAGCACCAGCAGGACGCCGATGACGCCGGTGCCGATCAGGGCGACATTGCGTGAGGTGTGATCCGGTGGCGGCGGGGTGACGGGCACGGGTAGCTGCATGGAGCGTCCGGTGATCGAACTCGGCTTCTTCTCCAGTACCGTTTTCGGATCGACGGAGTGGGTCAGCGCCGCGATGGGATCGATGACGCCGAAGCCCTCCCACGGATTCCAGCCCTCCGGCGGCCGGTGCGCGGTCGCCTCGATGCGCTTGACGACCTCGGCCGCGGGCAGTTCGGGGAAGCGGGCGCGCACGAGCGCCGCCACGCCGGAGACATAGGGTACGGCGAAGCTGGTGCCACGCAAGGGATTCGCGCCGTTGCGGCCGATCGTGGCATTGGCCAGACCGGTGCCGTTGGGATCGAGGGAGATGATCTGCTCACCCGGTGCGGAGACCCCGACCCAGGGGCCGGGCACGGTGAACTGGGACGGCTGACCGTTGAGGTCGACCGAGCCGACCGCCAACACGTACTTGTCGTACCAGGCCGGGGTGACCGCGACGGCGAGGCTGTTCCACGGATCGGCGGTCGGATTGACCGGATCCATCCCCGAATTGCCCTGGCACTGTTGGTTTCCGCCGCCACCGCCCGGATCGGCGTTACCGGCCGCGGCGACGATCACGGCATCCTTGACCTCGGCGGCGTACTGTACGGCCGCGCCGACGGAGGCGTCGTTCAGATTCGCCGGTCCGCAGGCGACCTCGCTGATATTGATGATCCGCGCGCCCATATCCGCCGCGTGCCGGATGGCCATGGCCAGCGTCGTCGTCTTGCCCACGCCGCCACCGTTTTTGGGATCGTTCGGATCGACCTGGGTGTTCTTGTACCGGTAGAGCTCGGAGGTCTGGCGGATCGAGACGATCCGCGCGTCCGGCGCGACACCCGCGAAACCGTCGCGGTCCGACGGTTGTGCGGCGATCAGGCCCGCGACGATGGTGCCGTGCACATCGCAGTCCTCGGTGCCGTCACTGGTACCCACGTAGTCGCCGCCGCCGGACAGATCGCGCAGCCGCGGATGCCGGGCCACGCCGGTGTCGATGACCGCGACCGTCTGGCCCGCGCCCCGACTGAACTGCCAGGCGTCGGTGATGCCCAGGAACTGTTGTGCCGGAGGATGTCCCGGTGAGTTGACCGACTGCGTTCCGGTGCAGGGGTTGTTGGTGGGTTCGGTCGGCTCCGGCGGCGAGGGATTGCCGTCGGCGGGCAGCGCGCCCGGATTGATCGGCGGCGGACCGCCCGCGACCGCGGCCGGTGCGCCGATCACCGCGGACAGTGCGGTCACGGCCGTCGCCAGCGCTACCGCGGTGCCGCGGCGAACGAAGCTTCGCGTCGTCATGATCGCGCTCAGAGCGAACGAACGAGCGTGTACAACTCGGCCACCCAGAACACCAGCGGCACAACGGCGGCCACGAAGGCGTACTCGAGCAGTTCCACCGCCCGCCGCATCGGTGGCGTGGCCTGCTGATTGGGCACGATGATGCCGAAGATCAAGCCGGCCACCAGCATCACCATCGCCGCGCCGAATACGGCCAGCGGCTGGTCCAGGGTGAAGGCCGCGCCGATCAGCATGAGCAGCACGATGGCCGTGCCGCCCGCGATCAGGACCACGGCCTGTTCGGCGCCCGCGTAGGTGCGGCTGCGGAACATCAGCACGACCGCGGCCACCAGCGCCAGGGCGATGCCGGGCCAGTACGGGCTCGAGGCCCGGGGATCGACCGCGGCCAGTGCGCCGGCCACGGTCACGATCGCGGTCGCGGCGACCAGGCCGGCCAGATACATCCGGGCCCGTTCGGATTTCGCGCGCAGCACATCCATCGTGGGCAGCGCGCGATGGTCGTCGGGATCGTCCTCGGTCGGATCGATCGGGGTGCCGGGCGAGGGCACCGGCGGCAGCGGCAGCTTCGCCAGCAGCATCGACACCCGCGGCGCGAGCGACAGTGCGCCGAGCGCCAGCGCCGCGGCGACCGCGCCGATCGCCTTGTTCGGCTGATCGGTCAGCAGGCCGACGAGACTGGCCGGAATGGCGAAGATCGCGAGCGTGGTCGCCCCGATGAACAGCGCCAGGCCCACCCCGCTGACCCGCCACGCCAAAACCGCGGTCGCGCCGACGAGTACCGAACCGAGCAGGAAGTTCGCCCAGCCGTAGTGATCGGGCACGATCAGCATGCCCGCGGTGAACGCGGTCGGCAGCGCGCAGCCGCCGAGCACCAGCGCGGTGGAGCGATCGCCGTACATGCGGCTGAGCACGGTGCCCGCGATGACGAGCAGGATCGTGATGACCGCGGCCACCGACCCGGGAATCCAGCCCGGGAGAGCGTCCGGTGCGGCCAGCAGTCCGGTGCAGCCGACGAGCATGGTCAGTACGGCGATGACGGATCCGGTGATCCGGGCGATCCGCGGCGACCAGGACCGGAAATGGTCGGCGTCGGCGATCGCGACGTTGTACATGATGTCGTCGAACAACGGTGTGGGCGCGACATGATCGGCGCTTTCCAACATGAGCAACTCACCGTCGCGCACGCCGTGTTCGCCGAGACTCAGTGAATTCGAAAAGGGCGGTTGACCGATCCGCGCCAGCACCCATTCGGCCGGTTCGAATTGTTCGCCTGTATTGTCGAATTCGTTGGTGCGGCTGTGTTGGGCGACCATATCGACGACGCTCGGAATGACAAGCGCCACCGGCACATCCACCGGTATGGCCATATCGACCTGAGTGTGTTTGGCGAGAATGGTGACCCGCGCGAGGTCCGGCGCCCGGACGATTCCGCGGCTCGCATCTTCCTCGATGTGGTCCAGTCGCGCGTGCGTCACGCTTCCCCCAACCTCGTCTCTACCTCGTGTTTCCGCATGCGCACCGGTTTGCGGTCGCGCGGTTCATCCGTGCAGAATGCTGCCCGAACTGTACGACATGTCGGCAGCGCCCTCTACACTGAGGCCGCAGTACAGTCGCCGAAGGGGGATCTTGCGTCGATGAGCACCGTCAGGTTCCAGCGTCGCCAACGCCGGGAGGTTCCGCGCTCACCGGGCGGTGAAGTGACGCTGCAGCCGCCGCCGGAAATTCCCCGGGCCGTACCGGGGAGTCTGTTCGGCAAACTCATGCCCGTCGTGATGGTCGTCGGCATGGTCGGCATGATGGCGCTGATGTTCACCCGCGGTGGAGGTATCGCCTCCAACCCGATGAGCATGATGTTCCCGATGATGATGATCTTCTCGATGGTCGGCATGTTCGCGGGCCAGGGCGGGAAGGGTCAGAAAGCGGCCGAGGCCAACGAGGATCGCAAGGACTATCTGCGCTATCTCGACCAGGTCCGCAAGGATGTCGACGAGACCGCCGCGCAGCAGCGCGCCGCCGTCGAATGGAGCCACCCCGAACCGGGTCTGATCTGGATGCTCGCCGGTACCAGCCGGATGTGGGAGCGCCGCCCCGGCGACAAGGATTTCTGTCACGCCCGCATCGGACTCGGTGGTCAGCGGCTCGCGACCAGGCTGGTCGCGCCGGAGACCGGTCCGGTCGAGGAGCTCGAGCCGATCGCAGCGGTCTCGCTGCGCCGATTCGTGCGCACCCATTCCACCGTGCCGAATCTGCCGACAGCCATCGCGGTGAAGGGTTTCGCGACCATCCAGCTCAACGGCGACCGCGTCCAGGCGCGCGATATGACGCGCGCGATGCTGTTGCAGCTGTGCATGTTCCAGGCCCCGGACCAGGTGCTGGTCGCGGTGGTGTGCGGTGCGGAGACCTCCCGCGAATGGGAATGGACCAAATGGCTGCCGCACAATCAGCATCCCGAGGCGCAGGACGGCGTCGGCACCCAGCGCATGGTGTTCGGCTCGATCCGCGCACTGATCGACGGGCTGAATCCGCTGCTGCACAACCGGGTTCGCTATTCCCGTAATCAGCCCGCCAATCAGAATCTGGTGCACATCATCATCGTCGTCGACGGTGGTCTGCTCGAGGCCGAAGAGGATCATCTGCGGGAGTCGGGCTACGAGGGCGTCACCATTATCGACCTGTGCAATTACGCTCCGCGCCTGGCGGTTTCGCGCGGTATCCAGATGGTGGTGGAGAACGGTGAATGCGTCGGCCGCGGCGCGACCGGGAATATGGAGCGTTTCGCGCTGATCGACCGGATCAGCGAGCGGCAGGCCGAGCAGGTGGCGCGGCGACTCGCGCCGTTCCGGGTGGCCGCGCAGCGCGGCGGTGAGACCGTGGCCGAGGAGGCCGAGGTCATCTCGTCGTGGGCGCAGTTGATGTCGCTGGGCGATATCGGCGTCTTCAATCCGGAGAACGGCTGGAAGCCGCGCTACGGCCGCGATCGTCTGCGGGTGGCGTTCGGCGTCGGCGCCGACGGGTTGCCGGTCTCGCTGGATATCAAGGAGGCCGCCGAGAACGGTATGGGCCCGCACGGCCTGTGTATCGGCGCCACCGGTTCCGGTAAGTCGGAATTCCTTCGCACCTTGGTGCTTTCGCTGCTGGCGACGCATTCGCCGGATCAGCTGAACCTGGTGCTCGTCGACTTCAAGGGTGGCGCGACCTTCCTCGGTCTGGAGGGTGTGCCGCATGTCGCCGCGGTCATCACCAACCTCGAGGAGGAGGCCGATCTCGTCGACCGTATGGGCGACGCCCTGCGCGGTGAGATGAACCGCCGCCAGGAGGTGCTGCGCCAGTCCGGCAACTTCAAGAACGTCTCCGAATACGAGGAGGCCCGCGCCTCCGGCGCCGATCTCGATCCGCTGCCCGCGCTGTTCGTGGTGCTCGACGAGTTCTCCGAACTGCTGCAGAACCATCCCGACTTCGCCGATCTGTTCGTGCAGATCGGCCGCCTCGGCCGATCGCTGCACGTACATCTGCTGCTGGCCTCGCAGCGGTTGGAGGAGGGCAGGCTCAAGGGCCTGGAGTCGCATCTGTCCTATCGGATCGGCCTGAAGACCTTCTCCGCCAACGAGTCCCGCCAGGTGCTCGGTGTGCCCGATGCGTACAACCTGCCGAACAGTCCCGGTGGCGGTTATCTGAAGACCGACGCGGGCGAGATCGTCCGATTCCAAGCCTCGTATGTGTCCGGTCCGTACGTCGGCGGCGGTTCGCAGCGCGAGGTGACCCAGGCCGGGATCGTCGGCGGCGAAATCGATATCAACGCCCGGGAATTCAGCGCGAATCAGGTCCGCTTCCGTAACAGCGACCGGATTCCGATGCAGCAGCAGGTGACGGTCACCGAGACCGCCGAGGAGGGCGAGAAGGTCTCGAACCTGAACATGCTGGTCTCGCGGATCCGGGGCCACGGCCGTCCGGCACATGCGATCTGGCTGCCGCCACTGGATCAGCCCGACACCCTGGATCGGCTCGTGCAGCGTTCGGTTCTCACCGGCGAACAATCCCCGGTGGCCACCCTGTCCGCCCCGATCGGCATCGTCGACCTGCCGTTCGAGCAGCGGCGCGACAGCCTCTACGTCGACCTGTCCGGCGCGCGCGGCAATGTCGCGGTGGTCGGCGGCCCGCAGTCCGGTAAGTCGACCGCGCTGCGCACGCTGATCATGTCGATGGCGCTGACCCACACCGCCGAGCAGGTGCAGTTCTACTGCCTCGATTTCGGTGGCGGCACCCTCGGCAGCCTCGAGGGGCTGCCACATGTCGGTTCGGTGGCCGGGCGTCTGGACCGTGACAAGGTGAGCCGGACGGTGTCGGAGATCACGACCGTGCTGCGTCAGCGCGAGGTCCGGTTCCGGCAGCTGGGCATCGAGTCGATGATGGAGTTCCGGCGGCTGCGGGCCAGCGATCCGTCCAGCAGTCCGGCCGCGGCCGGCGTGCACGAGGATCCCTTCGGCGACGTCTTCCTGGTGATCGACGGGTACAGCAGTATTCGGCAGGATTTCGACGTCCTCGAGCAGACCATCATGAACCTCGCCGTCCAGGGCCTTTCCTATGGCGTGCACGTGGTGGTGACGTTGTCGCGCTGGGCCGATGCCCGGCCCGCCCTCAAGGATCAGATCGGCACCCGCATCGAGCTGCGCCTGGGCGATCCGATGGACTCCGACCTGGGCCGCAAGAATGCCGCGCTGGTGCCGACCGGCCGGCCGGGCCGCGGTATGACCCCCGAGTGCAAGCACATGCTGACCGCACTGCCTCGGGTCGACGGCAATTCCGATCCGTCGACGCTGAGCCTGGGCGTGGCCGCCGCGGTCGAGGCGATCGCGCGCGCGACGCCGGGCCGTCCCGCGCCCGCGGTGCGTATGCTGCCCGAGCGGTTCACCCGCGATCAGCTGCTGCAACATCTCGGCGGCTGGCCGGCCGGACTCAATCCGCAGGTCCGCAACCTGCAGATCCCGATGGCCCTGAACGAGGCCGAGCTCGCGCCGGTCTTCCTCAATCTGGTCGAGCATCCGCACTTCCTGGCGTTCGGCGACACCGAGAGCGGTAAGACCAACCTGCTGCGCGGCATCATCCGGGGCATCGTCGAATCGAACACCCCGGAGAACGCCAAGCTCATCATCGGCGATTATCGGCGCACGCTGCTCGGTGTCGTCGAGGGCAGACATGTCGCCGGATACGCGCCGTCGTCGCAGATGCTCGAGGCGATGATGGCGGAACTGGTGAACATCCTGCGCCAGCGCATGCCCGGTCCGGACGTCACTCAGCAGCAATTGCGCGATCGCTCCTGGTGGTCGGGTCCCGAGATCTACGTCATCGTCGACGACTACGACCTGGTCGTCACCTCCCAGGGCAATCCGCTGGCCGTGCTCACCGAATTCCTGGCTCAGGCCAAGGACATCGGTTTCCATCTGATCATCGCGCGCCGCTCCGGCGGAGCCTCGCGCGCGCTGTACGAACCGCTGATTTCGCGCATGAAGGATGTCAACGCGGCCGGTCTCATCATGAGCGGCAACCGCGACGAGGGCCCGCTGCTCGGCAATGTCCGCCCGAGCGAAATGCCGCCCGGCCGTGGCGTGATGGTCACGCGCGCCGGGAACAATCTCATTCAAGTCGCATGGACACCGGCGCCATGACCGCCCTGGCGGTTTCCCGGCGGAGATGGCACGCTCTAGACCAGGTCGAACGTCTGTCAAATGAGAGGGGGAAGTGACAGTACATCCGAACCGCATGCATTCAGTTCATGCGACCCCGTCGTCGCTCGGGGGTTGTGATCCAGGTGCGACGGTGGGAACCGCAGACGCCTTTGTTGCGTCCAAGGTTTTAGAAGAACTCGACCAAACGCCTCACTGCACGCAGCGGTGAGCGATCCGAAGGAGCCCACCAGATGCCGTTCCATGCAGAGGCGGCGGAGCTGCAGAGCTTCGTCAATGAGATGAACGAGAAGCACGAGGCGATCGCGAAGATGATCTCGACATCGTCGTCGCACGCCCATTCGCTGCAGGGCCCTGCTTTCGAGGGTGCTGCCGGAAAGGCCTTCCAGGCCACGTTCGATCACTTCCTCACCGCGGCCAACAAGATGAACGACGCTCTGCTGCGTAACGCGGACAACCTGAAGTCTGCCGGTGCGAAGTACTCGGAGCTCGAGCAGGACAACCTGGGCCAGCTGCAGTCCGTCGCCAACAATGTCGACGGCGCCGCTCCCGTTCTGAAGATGACCTAATCGAGTCCGACCAACTAAACTTCCGAAGGAATTCAAATGTCTGATTTCGGTACCATTTCCTACGACTTCGGCGCGATCGCCGACGCCGGTTCGGGCCTCAAGAGCGAGGCGATGAACATCGTCTCCGCGCTGGAGGACATGGAGAAGAAGTTCCAGACCTTCATCAGCACGCACTGGACCGGCGGCCAGGGTAACGAGGCCTTCGCCCAGGTGCAGGGCAACTGGCGTCAGCAGTCGGACGAGCTCATGATGACGCTCGCCCAGCTCGGCACCAAGACTGTCAGCGCCGGTGAGGGCATGCAGGGCGCCGACGTCCTCGCCGCCAAGATGCTGATGGGCTGAGCCATACCGCAGCAGATCGGCCGCATCCCGTCTCGGGATGCGGCCGATGGCTTTTCATCACTTGATCTGCGTATGGAGTATCGGAAGTAGTTTGTCGAGCATGGCCTTCTCCGAGTCCGCGGACCAGCTCCGGAAGGCGCTCACGGTCGCGGGATCGTCGAGAACGATCGCCTTCGCTCGGGTACTGGTCAGAACGGTCGGCAGTCCCACATAGCCACCGCCACCCGCGCCCGCGTCGCTGCGCACGACGAGCGTATAACCGGTCGTCAGCTTGCCCGGAAGCTGGTATTTGTCGTCCTTGGATATTTCCTTCGGCGAGGGCTCATTGTTGTTCTGCGCGAATGCCGAATTGTAGTTGAATCCCAGGCTCTGTAAGAATTTCGCCTGTTCCGAGGGGTTCAGATAAACCTTGATCTGATTGTCGTAGGAGTCGGCGCCGGTCAGGTCGATCGCGGTGATCGTCGCGCCGGCGAAGGCCGGATTGTCGTGGCGCGCTTGTTCGATCGGCGACAGGGGAGCCGTCGTCGCGCCCGATGACGCCGCGTTCGATGTGGAATTCGAGTCACGTCCCTGCACGGCCCAGTAGGCGCCACCGGCAATGAGAACCAGTACGACCGCGGCGGCTCCGAGTACGGCCGCCCGGCGGTTCTTCTTCGGAGGTGCGGCCGTCAGTGATTCGATATTCGGTCCGGTCGTGTGGACCGAATGCGGTCCGCCCGCCGACGGCGCCGAGGGAACCGCATAGCGTGGCCAGGTCGGCTCCGCGCTCGGCGCCGGCGCCCGACCGTGCACCAGCGCCTGGGCCGCCGCGTCGGTGAGTTCACGGCAGGTGTTGTAGCGCTGGGCCGGATTCTTGGCCAGTGCCCGCTGGAAAACCTGATCAATGGCCGGGGGCAGCGCCCGGTTCACGGCGGTGGCCTGCGGCGGCGGCTGATGCAGATGTCCCATCATCACCATCGCCGGTTGCGTTGCCGGATAAGGGTTCTGGCCGGTCAGCAGTTTGTAGAACGAGCACGCCAGGCTGTAGATATCGGCACGGTGATCGAGGCGCTCACCGGAGAGCTGTTCCGGCGCGGCATAGGCGATGGTGGCGACGAAACTGCCGGTCTGGGTGAGTTCGGTGGCGTCCTCGGAGGATTTGGCGACGCCGAAGTCGGTGAGCAGGACGCGCTCCTCCTCTTCGCCTTCGGAGAGAAGGAAATTCGCGGGCTTCACGTCGCGGTGCAGCAGACCCTTGCGATGGGCGTAGTCGAGACCCTTACCGACCTCGGTGATGATCCGCAGCGCCCGCAGTGGCGTCATCGTCGTGCGGTCCCGCTGGGTCACGGCGGAGGCATCGGTGCCGCGGACGTACTGCATCGCGATCCACAGCTGACCGTTCTCCTCGCCGCGGTTGTACACCGAGACGATATTCGGATGGTCCAGCCCGGCAGCGAGATTCGCCTCGCGCTCGAAGCGGGCGCGGAACTCACCGTCCTGGCTCAGATGCGGGCTCAGTACCTTCAGCGCGTCCATTCGCGGCAGGCTCGGGTGCTTGGCCAGGTAGACCGTGCCCATCCCGCCCGCGCCGAGCACGCTCTGGATGAGGTAGCCACCGATGACGGTGCCGGGACTCATCGCCATTCTGAGGGTCTCCTGTTCTCACCAGCTGTTCGCGAGCATGGCATATTGGGCGGCCGCGCGTTGCTGCGCATCCGTCAGCTGGGCACTGGTGACCACGCCGATGTATCGCCCGTAGTGCACCACGCAGCGGAATCTTTGGTCGCTGGCCGTCGAATCCGTACTGGCGGCCGTCGTCTTCTCGTTGCAGAAGGCGTCCGGGACGTTCGGCGGCGGATCGACCGGCTGCGTCACCTTGCCGCGCGACTTGTCGGCGAAGGACTTGGCGCCTGCGGAATCGCGAGCGCGCATCAGGAAGGTGGCGCGCTCCATGGTCGAAACGAGGTCGATACCACTGGCTTCGAAATCGCTTTTCTGGCTTTTCGCACCGGCGTTACTGAAATTGAGGTAGGCGTGACTGCTGACCACCATCGAGATCGGAATCTGCGGTCCGTACAGGGTTTTCGGGGTGAAGGTCCGCCGCAGCATGCCGTCCGGATCGTAGGGCAGTCTGAGGATTTCGCGTTTGGAGAGCGGCTTCAGTGCGTCCAGAAGCGGTAATTGCACATCGTAGACGCGCTCGGCGAGTGCGGTGAGATCGGTGAGTTCGGGGTTGGGAGTGCGCACGAAAATATCGAGCACATAGGAGCCGCGTGCTATGCGGGAACCGAGAGTCCTGATGCCGGGGCGCCAATGTGCGAGTGCGGTCGGGTATTTCGCGAGCTGTACGGGCTGGTTCTGATCCCTGGCGATATTGAAATCCGCCTCTTCCAGACCTTTTGCCGCCGCTTCCGCGGTGGTGCTGTCGGGAAACTGAAGGGCGAGTATGCTGACGTATTTGTCGCCCTTCTGAACAGTATCGACATCCGGATGGTCGGCGCTCGCACCCTGGAAGCCGTACAGCATTCCGTATTGGTTCATCACCGGCTCGAAGCTGGCCCTGACGACACTCGTCGTGAAATCTCCGGGCTTGTCCATGCCGCCCGCGCTGCCGTAATCCAGTTTGGGATCGATGTCGATGCCGTTGGCGACGCTGTCGGCGAGTCGCATGATTGCGAGCTGCTGCCCGTATTCCATCGTGGGCTGATATTTGAACCGCACATCGTTCGGTTCCATGGAATATTTTCCGGCGTCGAGCTTTCGGACATCGAGTTCGCCCGCCGCGGGTGTGCCGGATACGGTTCCACAACCCGTTGCCAGGAATGCGACGACGGCCGCCACTGCGGCGAATGTGATTCTGCGCGGAGATTTCATGTCGGCGACCTATTTGCTGTTGACGAGGATGGCGTACTGGGCCGAGATTCGCTGCTGCGCATCCACGAGCTGCTGGGATCCCGACTCGGCGACGAATCGGTCATAGTGCAGGTAGCAGCTGAACCGCATATATGGCTCCGGACCCCGGTATTCGAAACATTTGGCCACCGGCAGACCCTTGGGGGAATCGGTCGTATGGGTCATCCGCTCCGGTGTGGCGATATGCTCGAACATCTTTCGAGCGGACTCCGCGTCCCGAGTTCTGAACAGCCGGGTGCCGTCGAAGGCCACCCGATCGACTCCGTAGTCGGAGTACATCTTCGCGACAGCTTCGATATCTTCCATGAAGGTCAGCGCACCGTGGGCGTCGTAGACGCCGGGAACGTTCTCGAAGGAATCGCCGTCGGGCCTCTTCACCGCGCGGCCGCGCATATTGTCGATGTCCACCGGTATGGTCATCAATTTGTCCGGCGGGGAAGGTTTGTAGCTTTCGAGTTTGGTGGCGGTGGTATCGATCGCTTTTTGTACGAGTGTGCTGAGGAACGGGAGATCCGATGCTCCGGTGACGACGTTCTCGCGGTGCGAAGCGATGGTGATCAGGACATATCGGCCACTGGGCGTCCAGGACACGAGGGTCTGCTGCGATGGTTGCCAGCGTCCCACCGAATTCGGATGGTTGTCCAGCGGTACCGGATCCACCGGCCCGTCGCCGTAGAATTCCGACTGCGACAGGGCGGCCGCGGCGTCGCGGGCGGAGTTCTCATCGGTAAAGAGTAGAACGGTATTCACCAGGCGGTAGGAAAGATTGTAGATCTTGTCGGACTGTCCCGAGGAAGTGAAACCACTGATGTAGTTCTTGGCCGCCTCCGCGAACGTTTCCTCGTGCAGCCAATGAAATATCGGGCTCAGGTGAGAGTTCTTCGTGTCGAGAAAGGCATGAGGCTCTTCGACTCCGAATTTCAGACCGGGGTCGATTTCATTGGGTAGCGGCATCGCATTGCCCAATCGTTCCGCCTCGAGGAAGCGGGCGAGGTCCTGGCTGTTCGGCACACCGAGATCCCGCGGTTTCGTGGCGTATTTACCCACGTCCAGCTGGCTCAGATCGATCGACGGATCACTCGTGGCCTTGCTGTCGGTATCCGACCCGCAGGCGGCCGAGATGCTCACCGCCGCCGCCAGCAACAGTCGTATCGATAGCCCCCGCCCGCGGTGGCGCCTGGTTTCGCTCGCCGGCTGCACGCCCGCCCCCTTCTCGTGTCGGTCTCGCGGCATACTACTTCAGGCACTCCCGGCATTCCGGCACGAGATCATGGGGGCCTGCCGCACCGACCGGCGGAAATGGGCTTTCAGGTGGGCTTATTCGGGGAAGTAGGACGGATCCGGTCGGCAGGTGCGGTCGGTGGCTGGGAAGATGCCGTCGGCCAGATAGGCGTTCACGATGTCGTTGAGGCAGGGGCTGAGGCCCGCTCGGAAGGTTCCGTGGATTCGCGTGTCGGCCAGGGTGATCAGCCGGGAGGCGGGCAGGTCTCGGTGCATGGCCAGACCCTCGGCGTAGGCGGTGCGGGTGTCGCCGGTGGCCTGCAGGATGAGGGCGGGGGTGGGGTTGCCGATTTCGGTGATCGGTTCGACCGGATCCGGCCAGAACGCGCAGGCCGTGATGTTGTTGGCGAAGGCGCCGAAGACCGGCTGGGTGGGGCGGGCGCGTTCGATATTGGCGTAGTACCAGGCGGGGTCGCGTGGGGCGGATCGATCCCCGCACATGATGGCGGCCATGGCCGAGGCCTCGACGGGGACCGCGGAGCTGATCTTGGACTTCAGCCGTTCCATGTCGAGGGGCAGACCGGACACGCCGTCGGCGACCATACGCACGACCTCGGCGAGATCGGCATCGAGTTTCGGATTCAGCAGCAGCGCCAGCAGCATCATGGGAACGGTGTGCTCGTCGACGAGGTAGCCGCTGCCGACGATGGGGTGGCCCGCGGCGCGACGCACGACGTCCTCGACGAAGGCGCGCACCTGGGCGGGCGTGTCACCGAAGTGGTACTCGGCGTCGTGGCGCGCGGCCCAGATCGCCCAGTCGTCCAGGCCCGCCTCATTGGCCGGTCCCATGTCCTGGAACATGCCCAGCCAGTAGCGATCCGGATCGACGGCGCTGTCGAGCACGATGCGGTCGCTGTGTTCGGGGAACAGCTGGGTGTAGACCGAGCCGAGATAGGTGCCGTAGGAAGCGCCGTAGTAGTTGATCTTGGACTCGCCGAAAACCGAACGGATGACATCCATATCGCGCGCGGTGTTGCGGGTCGTGATGTATCGAACCTTCTCCGGATCGGACGCCAGGCACGAGCCCGCGAACGCCGCGGCCAAGGTGGTGTCGCGGGCGTAGCCGAACAGATCGAAGCCCGCCGAGAACAACATGGTCGGCAGCGGCAGTACGCAATTGACCCGATCCGACCGGCCGATGCCGCGCGGATCCATTCCGATCAGGTCGTATTCCGCCTGCACATCAGCGGAGAGAGTCTTGCGGACATTGACCATCATCTGCAGCCCCGGTCCGCCCGGCCCACCGGGATTGGACAGCAGAATGCCCCGCCGCCGACTCGGATCACTCGCCGGAATCCGAGATATCGCAACGGTCAGCGTGCGCCCATCGGGCCGCGCGTAATCCAACGGCACCACAACCCCCGCGCACTGCGCCCCCGCCCCATCGAGAACCGGATCCCCACAGGCCTTCCACTCCAATTCCTGACGCGCATACCAAGGTTCGTCCGCGGCGGCGACCGCGGGCATCCCACCGCCGATCCCCGCCGCAACCACAACGCCAACCACGAACCGACGCACCCGCCCGACCGCCATCAACGAACCCTCCTGTCCGCGCCCCGGCGAAAAGCGTACCGGGAAAAGAAAATGTGGCGGACGCACCGGGGCGGAGGTGGCGGACGTACCGGGAGAGATGTGGCGGACGCGCCGGGGCGGAGGTGGCGGACGTACCGGGAGAGATGTGGCGGACGTACCGGGGCGGAGGTGGCGGACGTACCGGGAGAGATGTGGCGGACGTACCGGGGCGGAGGTGGCGGACGTACCGGGAGAGATGCGGCGGACGCACCGGGGCGGAGGTGTGGCAGACGTAGGGGACGGATGTGTGGCGGACGTACCCGTGCGGCGGATGCGCTGAGAACAGCGGCGCGGTGGATGCGCGCGGGCGGGTTGTTCTGGGCGCGTTGGGAACTGGTTGTGGGCGGGCTTACCGGAACAGGATGGCTGATGTGTTGGGGGCCGTATTTCCCGTTACGGGTGGTATTGCCAGATGAGGTCGCCGCCTCGGCGGGTGTGGGAGCGGTGGATGAGGGCTCGGAGGCGGCGAGCGCCGCCGAGGGTGGTGAGGTGGGTGCGGTATTCGGCGAGGGCTCGGAGTTGGATTTCCTCGTGGGGTGGGGATGTGGGGAGGGCGGTCATGGTCCAGTGGGCGGGGTGGATTTGCAGGCCGAGGGCGGCGGCGGGGTCGGGACCACCGACCAGGAGGGACATGGCGGCCATTCGGCAGCAGGGGCCCGGGCCCGCCCAGCCGGGGGAGTCGCGAAATTCGAAGGGGCGCAGGCGGGATACCGGATGGCTGCGTCGGCACCGTTCGGACAGGGCCGCGAAGTCCTCGTAGAACAACAGCCCCGGCGCGGGCGCGAGGCCCAGGGCCGCGACGGCGACCAGCACATGGTCGATCTGCCGCCCGATTCCCAAGGGGGCCAGCACGATCGCGTCCGAGGCGAGCGTCTCCTCGAGCGTTCCGCGCACCGCGGCGACCTCCGGACATGCGGCGATATCGACGGGCGTATGGAACGAACCCAGCGGTCCGATCGGCGGCGGTTCCCGGAAGATCCGCTCGAACAGCCCCAACCGCTGCGTTTGCGCACCCAGCACCTTCAGCGCGCGATCGTCCTCCGCTCGGCGAACGACGTAGTCGGCGAACGCCTCTCGACGTCCGGAATGCCGGGCATCGTCACGCGCGCCGGTGAAGACGGTGAGCACCTCCACCGGCTGACCGGACTGGACACGGGCGGCGATCAACGCGCCGACGGCGAGGACGGCGTCGTCGAAATGCGGTGACACGACGACCAGGCGGTCGGCGGCCCCGATTGTGTCCGCCACCTCCGACGGACCGGCCATAGGCAACTCCTCCTCACCGCGCGAGAGCTGCCTTCATCCCCGCCGTGAGCCTCCTCACCGTACCGATGTGTCCGATTCCGCTCAATGGATTCGGCCACGGGTATCGTCGATCGGTGAGATACGTTCCCCGTCTGGTGCTGTTCCTCGCGATTCCGGCCCTGCTCTGGGCGGTGCCGTGGTGGCTGCTGGTCTACACCGCGACCGGCGGACCGCTGCTGTGGATCGGCTCGTCGGTCTTCCTGCTCGGATATCTCTGCCTGCCCGCGACCATGATCCTCGGACACGGGCGGCGACAGTCCGACGCGGCCGCCGTGGTGGGCGACACCCTGCTCGGAGTCGGGTGGGTGCTGTTCACCTGGTCCGTCTTCGGCGCGATCGCCCGGGCCGCGCTGATTCTGGCGGGCGTCGACGATCCGATCCGCTCACGGGTCGTCGCCATCGCGGTACTCGCCATTTCCGCGGCGCTGATCGGCTGGGGAACGGTGGAGGCCCGGCGGGTGCCGCGGATCCGGAATGTGACCGTGCCGATCGCGGGGCTCGGCGCGGGCTTCGACGGGCTGCGTCTGCTGGTGATCACCGATACCCACTACGGTCCGCTGAATCGGCTGCGCTGGTCGGAGCGAATGGTCGAGGCGGTGAACGCGCAGGCCGCCGATATCGTCTGTCACGCGGGCGATCTGGCCGACGGTCCGGTGGAACGCCGCCGCGCCCAGGTCGATCCGCTCGGCAAGATCGACGCCGAACTGGGCCGGTACTACATCACCGGCAATCACGAGTACTACGGCGACGCGCCCGGCTGGATCGAGTACATGACCGGACTCGGCTGGCAGCCGCTGCGCAACGAACATCGCGTACTCGAACGCGGCGGCGACCGCCTGGTGATCGCGGGCATCGACGATCCGACCGGCGCCACCCTGGCCGGTCACGGTCCCGATCTGACCGCCGCGCTGTCGGGAGCCGAGCCGAAGCTGCCGGTCGTACTGCTGGCCCATCAGCCCGTGCAGGTCGCCGATGCGGTGAAAGCCGGTGTCGCCCTACAGATCTCGGGACACACCCACGGTGGGCAGATCTGGCCGTTCCACTATCTGGTCCGACTCGAACAGCCCGTCGTGGCGGGTCTGTCCCGACACGGCGAGGCCACCCGCCTCTACACCAGTCGCGGTACCGGCTTCTGGGGTCCGCCGCTGCGCGTCTTCGCGCCGAGCGAGATCACCGTGCTGACGCTGCGACCGCAGGTCTGATTACGGGACAAGCGTCAGCACGCGGACGAATTCGTCGCATGTGGGGGCCAGTGCGGCCGCGGCCTCGGTGGTCGATTGGCAGCCGATGCTGACCTGGGTGGTGTCGGCGAGGATGACCCGCCAGCGCACAGTCGTTCCGTCGCTGGGGAATTCGTCGTAGGTCAGGGTGCGATGACCGTCGAGAGCCGGGGCGGGGCGCAGCGGGCCGAAGGTTCCGGCCGGGCGCTGCCGGATCTGGGTCTCCAGCGCCGCGGCCACATCGTCGAGCGTGGTGCCGGGGGCGACGGACTTCTGGATGATCGTGATGCGCTGGCGGGCAGCATTGTTCGGGGTCAGATCGGTGCGGTTGCCGGAGTCGCCGATGATGCGCCAGCCGGGTGGGATGTGGATGCGGACGTGACCGATCGTGGTGGCATCGTCGGGCGGCGGTGAGATCGGCGCTCCCGAAGCCGGACCGGTCGGCGCGATAGTGGACCCGCCCGGTGCCGGAGTTGTCGGCGCGGCAGTGGGCGTTCCCGATTCCGGACCCCTCGGCCCGGCGCTGGGCCCGCCCGATGCCGAACCCGTCAGCGCGGCACCGGGTGATGCCGACCCCGCCGATCCCGAACGCGTGGGCGAGGATTCGTGGCGCAGCACCGCGACGGTCACGCCCGCGGCGACGAGCACTGCCAGGGCCGCGCCGATGAGGGCGAACGGCCGACGCGAGCGCCGCGGCCGCAGGCTCTCGGCGCGTTCGCGTACCGAGCCGACCCATTCCGTCGTCGGCGCGGCCGACAGCGGCGGGGGAGTGGATGCGGTCGCCCGCACGCCGTGGATCAGTTCACCGCCCGTGATCGCCCGGACGTCCACCGGAAATCCGCACTGCCGGGCGATAGCCGACCGCAGTCCGTCCAGCGTGTGTGTATCCGAAATGCCCAGGGCTACAAGATAACTCGGTGACTGCCCGCCCAGCAGGCGGGCCACCACCGCGGCGATCTCGTCGGGCTGCCGCCCCTCGCCCAGATCGGCCGCACCGATGGTCGGCTCGTATTCGCACGCCTCGACCCAGCTCTGCTGCCCGGACCGACCGACCAGCGTTACCGTCGTCGTCAGCGGCGCCAGTTCCAGGACCGCGATGCGTTGCTGCTGACCGGTGGTCGCGCCCAACGCGGCCGCGCGCAGTGCGAGTGGTTCGACCATGACCTCCGCGGCCACGCGCCGCCCCGCGGTCTCGACCGCCTGCCGCCGCCGCGTACCCCATTCGGACGGCGTGAGGACGGTCAGCCGCTGGCACGGGCCGGGTAGGCGCAGATTCGTCAGCGCCGCACCGAAGATCGTGGTCAGCGCGTCGGTCGTGGTCGGCGGATTCGGACCGAAAGCGATTCGATCGGCCGAGGCCAGCCGCATAACCGATACGGCCGGATACTGCGCGCGCAGCGGTTCGCCGACGACGAATCCGGCGCGGTCGCTGGTCGGCACGATCGAGGGCGGGCCGTCCCAGTGGGTTGCCTCGCTGCGCGCCCACAACCGGGTCTCGGTCAGGGCCACTTCGACTGTCGACACCAGCGCGATGCTACTCAGAGACTGTTCGCGAGCAGTGCGTAGGCGGCGGCGGTCCGCTGGTCGGCGTCGGCGCGATCATTGCTGTTCACCACCGCGACATAGCGTTTATAGGAGACGTAGCAGCGGAACTTCGGTTCGTGCTGCAGATCGCCGGTGCTGTTGAGCTGCAGGCATTTCGCGCCGGGCACATCCTTGGTCGCGTCGGTCGGATCGAATTCCGATCCGGCGGCCGAGATCAGCCCGGTGATCAACCGGGTGGCCGCGTCCGCGTCGCGCACCCGCAGCACCGAATTGTTGTCACCGACCGACAGCGCGTCCATTCCGGTGTCGTCGACCAGGCGCTGGCGGGCGGTCTCGTCGGCGGCTATCTGCACGAAGGCGGGCGAGGCGTAGACGCCGAAGCGTTCCGGATCGGGTCTGCGGTCGGCGCGATCGCGGACCAGGGTGCGGGCCAGCATGCCGTCGGGATCCACCGGCAGCGCGTCGAGGCGATCGTTCGGCGTCGGTGTGAACCGGTCCAGCGCGGGCACCTGGGCGTCGAGGGTTTTCTGCACCCAGGCCAGCAGGTCCTGATCCTCGGGCCGCGGGCGCTCGATGAACAGCGAGATGACGAATTCCTTGTAGGCCATGAACGTTCCGATATTCGCCACGCCCGGCCGGTAGTGGATGAAGGCGTCCGGATACTTCGGCAGCGTCAGTTTGCGATTCAGATCGGGGGCGACGCCGAAGTCGACATCCTCGAGTTCGCGCGAGGCCTGGCGCGCGGTGTCGGCATCGGCGAAGCGCATGACCACATTGGTGACCGTGGTCGCGCCCGGGCCCGGCCCGGATCCGCCCGGCGGCGTGGGGCGATCGGCCCCGGCCGCGACGTAGGCGGTGATCATATTGCGGTGGTCGAGTACCGGTTTGGACACTCCGGCCAGGTAGTGGCTGGTGGCGTCGAGGCTGTCGGCGATCACCCGGCCCTGTTCGCCCACCGACAGCGACGGATCGATGCGCACTGTCGGCACCACGGCCTGGGACATTCGCATGCCCTCGAGCAACGCGCCCTTACCGCCGGAGTTCTGGTCGTAGTGGTGGCGATCGACCGGATACGGTCCGACATTCAAATGGCGGACGTCGATTTCACCGGCGGTCGGGGTGCCCTGGACGCCACATCCGGTCAGTAATCCGGTCGCGATCAGGCATGCGACGACCGATGCTGTGCGCTTGCTGCGGTCCATGGACCAGTCCCCATCCTCAGGTGCCTCTGTCACAAATTACCGGACGGATGGCCGGTCAGGGGCCGCCGAACAGTGATTGGCATAACCTGTTCGTGTGGTGAGGACCGCGAAGCCGTACCCCTGGAGCCGATTCCGTTGATGGATCGGCAGGTCGAGGTCGTCGCGGGCAATCATGTCGCGGTGCGGGTCGCGGGAGCGCTGATCCTGGTGGCCCATCGTCAACCGGGCCCGGTGAATTCACAGGCGCCCGCGATGCGGGTGGCCGAGGTGTTGGCGCAGCTGGTGGCGGAGGCGTCGGAGCAGGCGGAGGGTGGGCCCGGGCGGTTGGTAGCGCGGGCGGCGACACAGTGGCTCATGCGCGATGCGGAGCGATTCTCGCCGCAGCGGCCCGTGGAGTTGGGCATTCTGTCCCCGGCCGACGAGGGTGGGCTGGCGATCTTTCTGCACGGCGGGGTGACCGCGGTGCTGTCGGGTGCGCGGGGTGTCGAGTATCTGCGCGGGGTCGAGGCGGCGTTCACCGTCGATCGAGTGGGCGAAGCACCCGAGCGGCTGGCCGCGCTGTTCGTCGATGACGAGCGCGGGCGGATTCCGGAATTGCCTGTGCGCGGGATCGGTTCGCTGGTCGAGGGTGTGGCCCCGGCCGCCGGGGCGGTGGTGTGGTTCGAGAGTGAGCGATCGCGGGCGAGTCAGCGTCCGGCCGACAGCGGGGGAACGCATCGGCGAACCGAATCGGAGGACAGGCCGGAGCTGCCGACCGAGATGCTGCACGATACGCAGGCCTCGCAGCCGCAGCCGCGCCCCGCGGAACATGTCGGCCCGCGCCCGGGGACCAATCCCGCGCCCGCCCCTGATCCCGAACTCGAGCGACGGCTCGAGGCAACCGCGCGCGCCACCTCGCTGACGGTCAAGGTGCTCGGATTCAAATGCGCCCGAGCCCATCCCAGCGATCCGCGCTCGGCCTTCTGCACGGTCTGCGGTATGCCGGTCGACCAGACCCAGCCGCCCACCGAGGTGATGCGCCCACCACTGGGCCTGCTGCTACTCGACGACGGCATGACCTTCCTGCTCGCTGCCGACGCCGTCCTCGGCCGCGATCCGGAGAGTTCCGAACCGGCCCGCCGCGGCCTGATCCCATTACGCATCGACGACGCCTCCGGCGGAATGTCCCGCGCCCACGCCGAAATCCACCTGGTGAACTGGGATGTGGTCCTGGTCGACCGCGGTTCCACCAACGGCACCCGAGCCCGCCCACCGGGCTATCGAGACTGGATCCGCCTACAACCCAACCAACCTTGGCCTTTGGTCCACGGCGCCGAAATCATGCTCGGCAACCGAGTCCTCCGCTTCGAACCAGCCGCCCCACCACCATTCGGCTGATCCCACCACTCGCTGCGCTCGTGGTGGGAAAAGAGAGACAAGCCCGTGGGAAGAAGAGGTGGAGCTGCGGCGGGAGAGGTGGAGCTGCGGCGGGAGAGGTGGAGCTGCGGTGGAAGAGGTGGAGCTGCGGCGGGAGAGGTGGAGCTGCGGTGGAAGAGGTGGAGCTGCGGCGGGAGAGGTGGAGCTGCGGCGGGAATGGGCGGGTTCAGGAGTAGCGGGCCTCGCAGGTTTGTTGGGTGCCCAGGACGCCTGCGCGGAAGGCGTCTACTCGGGAGAAGCCGCTGGGGACGGTTTTGCCCTCGACGTCGCTGGCGGCCAGGCCGTCGCTGAGTAGGCCGGAGACGGCCTTGTCGAGGTCGCCCGCGGTGAGGGTGAGGTCGCCCGGTTTGAAGACGTGGTTGGGGTCGGCGAGGCGGGCGGAGATCACGCCGGAGAGGCAGGCCGCGCGGAGGCCGGTCTTCGCGCCGGTGAGCAGTTGGCCCGCATTGCCTTGGACGGCAAGGGCGTAGCGGGAGACGAATACCACGTAGGCGTCGTAGTCGCCGCTCACGCGGGTCGGAAAGCCTTCCTTCTCATTGTTGTTCGGCGCGCCGCGCTCGGCGAGCGCGGGGACGTCGGTGCCGATGGTGTTGGTGGCGGGGCAGTAGGTGACGGGGACCGTGTCGGCGCCGTTGCGGCAGTGCAGTTTCGCGCCGTGGTAGTCGTAGGTGGGCTGATGCGGGACCGGCAGGATCGAGGCCATCTGACGGCTGAGCTTGATCAGATTGTCCTTGGTGATGTCGACCTGGCCGCGGTCGCCCGCATCGGTGACGAGCCTGCCGGGCAGATTCTTGCGGCGGCGATCGATATCCTTCATATCGATTGCCTTGCACGCCTTGGGCCCATCGGTGAATCCGATCTGCACCGCGGTCACCCGCTCGAAGGCCGAACCGTGCACCGCCTCCGGATCGCCGGGATCGGCATCGCGAATCGCGACCGTCGCCGCCAGCACTTTGTTCAGCCCCTCGGCGGTGTTGATGGTGAAATGCCGCGCCTTGTTCTCGGCCGTATGCCGGATGAACGCCCCGGCGAAGCAATCGGCCTGCTGCTCCTTGACGATCACCGGATCCTTGGCAGACACGATGCGCGACATGGTCTGAATGGCATGGCCGTACTCGTGGGCCAGCACCATCACCACGGCCATCTTGCCGAAGCTGTCGGCCATCATCGGCAGCAGCACACCGCGATCCCAGCCGATGGTGTTGTCGAGTCGGCAGTACGCGGCGTTGACCAGGTGATAGGTGGTCTCCTTGCAGAACTGCGTCTCCTGCGTGCGCGGCGCCTTGGCCGTCCAGGAGAACAGTTTGGTGACCGGTACGAAATCGCCCTCGAACTCGTTGTGATACTCACCCTGCCAATAGCTTTGGATGTCATCGATGGCGTTGACGGCCAACTTGTCCATCTCGCTGTTGTCGCCGCCGGTGACGGGCAGCCCGGCATCGGGCACGTCGGGCCGTGGTCCGCTCGGCCCGTTGGTGGTGGGCAGTCCGCCCACCTGGAACGGATCGTCGTAGATCGACACCGCCTTGCCGCTGACGGTCATGGTGCACCCGGCGAGCAGCGTGGGCGCCAATGCCAATGCGGCAAGCACGGCGACGATCCGGCTTCTCGCCACCATCGACTCCCCTCCCGGGCCGGTCACGTATCGGTTTCGGACTCCCGACAGGATAATTGCGGGCATCGCCGACCCCCACCCGCGCCCGGACTATCGAATATATTCGCCCACATGTCATCACCGGCGGCGCAGAAGATCACCGTGCGCCATGAGGGAACCGATCGCGTCTTCGACGCCACGCAGCACATCACCATGGGCCGCGCGCCGGAGGTGACCCTGTTCGTGGACAGCCCGCTGGTGTCGCGCGTGCACGCCACACTCGCCTGGCAGGGTAATGCCTGGGTGCTCAGCGACAACGGAAGTACCAACGGCGTGTTCGTGGAGGCGCGACGGTTGTCCCGTCCCGTGCCGATCGACCGACCGACCCTGGTGCGCCTCGGTGACGCGATCACCGGTCCGCTGCTGCACCTGCTGCCCGACGCCGCCCGCCCGAATCAGCCCGCGCCGCATCGCCCCGCGCCGCCGCAGCGCAATCCGAATCCGCCGCAGTCGCGCCCGCACACGCCGCCGAACTCCCGGCCGCAGGCCCCGCTGCAGCCTCCGCCGCCGAGTCGGCCCCCGCAGCGGCCCGCCCCGCAGCCCATGCCGAACTTCAATATGACCGCCAAGGCCGACAGTTCGGCGCTGCCGCCGATGCGGGCGCGCGCCTCCACGGCTCCCATCGCCCGCGCCGACCGCATTCCCTCCGGCGGCCTGACCATCGGCCGCACCAGCGACAACCAGATCGTGGTCAACGATCCGCTGGCCTCGCGTCGCCACGCCCGCCTGGTGAAAAGCGGTGAGGGCCTGGTCATCGAGGATGTCGGTTCGGCCAACGGCACCTTCGTCAACGGCCGGCGCGAACAGCGCACCGCGCTGCGCGAGCGCGATATCGTCACCATCGGCAATGTCGACTTCGTCGTCTCCGACGGCGCGCTGATCCATCGCAAGAAGCCGGTAGCCGAACAGGGCCTGCACGTACACGGCGTCGGCTTCGCGGTCGAGGGCAACAAGCAGCTGCTGGTCGATGTGAACCTCGCCGCCGGGCGCGGCACGCTGACCGCGCTGATCGGCCCGTCCGGTGCGGGCAAGTCGACGCTGTCGAAACTCATTGCGGGAACGACCCATCCGTCGGCCGGTGTGGTCACCTTCGAGGGCCGCAACCTGCACGCCGAATACGAGGCGATGCGCAGCCGAATCGGCATGGTCCCGCAGGACGATGTGCTGCATCGTCAGCTCACCGTGCGCCAGGCGCTGGGTTTCGCCGCCGAACTGCGACTGCCGCCCGACTCCACCAAGGCCGATCGCCAGCAGGTCATCGACGGTGTGCTGAAAGAACTTTCGCTAACCGAACACGCCGACACCCGCGTGGACCGGCTCTCCGGCGGTCAGCGCAAGCGCGCGTCGGTGGCGCTGGAACTGCTCACCGGTCCCGCGCTGCTGCTGCTCGACGAACCCACTTCGGGCCTGGATCCAGCGTTGGACCGCCAGGTCATGACGATGCTGCGCGAGCTGGCCGACGCCGGGCGCACGGTCATCGTGGTCACTCATTCGGTGGCCTGCCTGGACATGTGCGATCAGGTGCTGCTGCTCGCGCCCGGCGGTAAGACCGCGTTCTGCGGACATCCGGCCGCGGTCGGGCATTTTCTCGGAACCAGCGACTGGGCCGAGATCTTCGCCCGGGTGGCCGCCGATCCGGACCGCGCCTTCGCCAACTATCGCTCACGTCAGGCCGCCGCGGTTCCGCCGCCGCCACCGGCCGCGCAGCGCGGGGTGGCCGGGCAGCCGCCGAAATCCAGTGGCTGGAAGCAGTTCTCGACGCTGTCGCGGCGGCAGGTGCGATTGATCCTGGCCGATCGGGGCTATCTGGCGTTCCTGGTGGTGCTGCCGTTCGTCCTCGGCGTGCTGTCGCTGGTGGTGCCGGGTAAGAACGGTTTCGCACCCGGGCCGCTGGTGCCGCTGCCGGACGGGTCGATGGTGCCCAGCGGCGGCGGTGAGACCCAGCAGCTGCTGGTGGTGCTCATTCTCGGGGCGTGCTTCATGGGTTCGACGCTGACCGTGCGCGATCTGGTGGGGGAGCGGCCGATCTTCTATCGCGAGCGCGCGGTGGGTCTACTGCCGTCGGCGTATCTGATGGCCAAGGTCATGGTGTTCGGTACGGCCGCGCTACTGCAGTCGGCGGTGCTGGTGGGCATCGTGCTGGCCGGGAAGAATCCGCCGGGCAAGGGCACGCTGGTGCCCTCGGGCAGTCTGGAGCTCTATTTCGATCTGGCCTTCACCGCGGTGACGTGTGTGGTCATCGGGTTGCTGCTGTCGACGCTGGCGAAATCCAACGAGCAGGTGATGCCGCTGCTGGTAGTCATGATCATGTGCCAGCTGGTGATGGCGGGCGGCATGATCCCGGTAACCGACCGGGTGGTCCTCGAGCAGCTTTCCTATCTGTTCCCCTCGCGCTGGGGATTTGCCGCGGGCGCGTCGACGGTGGATCTGCGTGGCCTGTTCGCCGGTGCGCAGCCGGATGCGCTGTGGCAGCACAAAACGGTGTTCTGGCTGCTGGATATCGCGATGTTGCTGGTGCTGACCGCGATTCTGTCGACGCTGACGTGGTGGCGACTCCGACTGAAAAAGAGCACATCGTGAGAAGACAGGCTGCTGCCCCATCGCGCGTGTCTCGCGAATGGCAGGCACACTAGTGCGTGTGACGGCTCGAATTGGGGCAGTGCATCTCGGCTGGGATGTGGTGTCCGTGGCCGCCGGCGGCGGTGGGACACCGATTCGCCCGGTCCAGGTGGAAGGGACATACACGCCGCCGGCGTATCTGCTGGCGGATTCGTCGGGTCGGTTGCACACCTCCGGTGCGGAGCGGCAGCGTCCCGACCTGGGCATCGCCATCTCCGATATTCGCGATGTGCTGGGCCACCACCAGATCCGGATCGCGGGTGCGACCTGGCCGGTGGAGTTGGTGTTCCGGGCCCGGCTCTACAACCCGCTGGCCGCGGTCGGCAAATATCTGCGCGGCAAGCCCGATGTGGTGGCGCTGCCCTATCCCGACGACTGGCCGGACGAGAAGGTCGACGAATACTGCCGTCTGGTCGAACTGCTCGATGTGGTCACCGAACCGTTGCCGGAGTCGGTGGCGCTGTCCGGATATGTGCGCGCACTCGGCCTCGTGCATCCGCCGGAACCGGGTCGCCGCCCGATCGGCGCGACCGGGGTCTACTCCGACGGCCGAATGTGCCTGGTGGTTGCCGTACACGGTGACGACGAGCAGCCGACCGAATCGGTGGGCGTACCGATCGCGGCCGACGCCATGCGCGAGGCGCAGTCGGCCGACAATGTGGTGATCGAGGTCATGGCCGCGGCCCGCTCGATCGGCGCGGACACCTCGACCGTGCTGCTGACCGGCAATGTCTGTTTCAACGACGCGTTACGCCTGGCCTTCCAGAACCATCTGGGCCATCGCCTACGCGTGGCCGACCATCCGATGCACGCTCTGGTCCTGGGCGCGTCGCATCTGCTGGCCACCGACAGCGAATACGGCGACGAGCAATATCCGCCGGGGCCGCCGCCCACTTCCGGCCCGCGCGGGCCACAGGGAAATCCTGGCTCGCAGGGTGGTCTTGGTGCGCAGGGCGGTTCCGGTGCGCAGGGTGGTCCTGGTTCGCCGGGCAACCCTGGTGCGCAGAACAGTGCTGGTGCGCAGGGCAACCCCGGTTCGCAGAACAGCCCTGGCCTGCGGAACAACCCCGGCCCGCAGGGGCTGGGCGGGTCCCCGGCCAATCCTGTTCCCGGGCAATCGGGTTCGGCCGCGGCGGGTGGTTCGGGGGCTCCGGCCTCGCAGGGCAATACCGGATCACAGCGACTGGCGGGCCCGCCGGACAGCCCGGATTCGGGCCGAGGGGGTGCGGGCTCGCCGGGGAATTCCGGGCCCGGACACGGGGTTTCGGGTTCGTCGGGTGCGCTCGGTTCCGGCCGGGCAGGTTCGGATTCCTCCGGCGCGACGAACTGGACCGCGGGTCCGGGCGCCACGGACAATGGGCGGCACGCCCTTCCGACCACCGGTACTCTGACGCCGACCGATACCGCCGCCCCGGCCGCACCGGCGAAATCCGGACGGCACAGCTGGCGGCCGCCGGAGACGGCCTCGGCGGAGGTGGCCCGGCACGCGGCCGGAGTGCGAGCCGTCGACCAGGGCCCACGGCACATCACCGCCCACGTCCAGCCGCTGCAACGTCAGCCGGAAATGGTCCCGCGCCACACGGATTCACCACCGGTCGAGGGCCGCCACGCCGCCCGCGAGACGACCTATCCCGCACCCGACGACCCGACCACGCGCGTCGCACCCGGCGACCACGTCAGTCGCTTCACCCGCCCGCCGGGCGTCGCCGACGAGGTCACCACAGTCATGGGCCGTCGATCCGACGCCGCCCGGGCCTCCGCCGGATGGACACCCCCCGGCGCGCGTGAGCGCGACGACGAGGAGGACGACCAACGCGAGGGCTCGCTGTGGAACAAGGTGAAGGACAACCTGTTCGGCACCCCGACCATCGTCGGCGCGGTCGCCCTCGCCGCGGTCGCCATTCATTCCGGCGATGATCCGGAACACCACGCCCGCCCCGCCGACGCCGTCGCCTCGATCGACGCCGACACCGGCGCGGCCGACGCGGTCACCTCGGTCGACGCGCGGACGGGCGCGGGGGCCGCCGCCATCCAGCCCGCCTCCCGATTCGACGTGCGCTCGGCGGCCATGTCCTCCGACTTCGGCGTCTGGCCCTCGATCCAGCGGGCCTCGCGCATCCCGCCGACCACCCCGGAATGCGCACTGACCCCCTACACCCGCCCCGGCTCCGGCCCACAGTCCATCGGTGACCACGCCTGCGCCCACCTGGACATCGATAACCTGCGCTATCTCGTGCCCACGCTGCCCGGCATCATCGACACGGGCCCACCGATGCACATCTAGGACCGATTTCGAGGGGCCGGGGGCTCGCTGGTATCGTGAACCGCTGGTGTGCGGTACGTCGCGGTTCTTCCGTGTCGTCGCACGAGCCCCGGGTCTCAACCGGCCGCCGGGATCGCTCGACCGTCCACGCCAGGCCGGCAGCCGAACGACAGACAAGGGATGCACTGTGCCTACGTACAGCCCCAAGGCCGGTGACGTGACCCGCAAGTGGTACGTCATCGACGCCACTGACGTGGTGCTCGGACGCCTTGCCGTGCAGGCAGCGAATCTGCTGCGTGGCAAGAACAAGCCGACCTTCGCACCGAACGTCGATGGTGGCGATTTCGTCATCATCATCAACGCCGACAAGATTGCCGTCTCCGGCAACAAGCGGCAGAACAAGCTCCTGTACACCCACTCCGGTCATCCCGGCGGCCTCAAGTCGCGGTCTGTCGGGCAGCTGCTCGAGACCCGTCCGGAGCGCCTGGTGGAGCGGGCCGTCAAGGGCATGATCCCGAAGAACAAGCTGGGCAACCAGATCGCGGGCAAGCTGAAGGTCTACGCGGGCCCGACGCATCCGCACGCCGCTCAGCAGCCCGTTCCGTTCGAGATCAAGCAGGTGGCCCAGTGACCGCTCCTGAGGAATTCAACAACGAGGAATACACCGTCGAGGACACGGCCGTCGAGGTCGTGGACGAGGGTGCGGGCTACGAGGCCGAGGGTGAGTTCACCTCCTTCTCCGCCGCCCCGGTCGTGATCGACCGTCCGGTGCAGACCGTCGGCCGCCGCAAGGAAGCCGTCGTCCGCGTCCGCCTGGTTCCGGGTTCGGGTCAGTTCGTGCTGAACGGCCGCACCCTGGAGAACTACTTCCCCAACAAGGTGCACCAGCAGCTGGTCAAGTCCCCGCTGGTCACCGTCGAGCGCACCGAGGCCTTCGACGTGCACGCCCGCCTGGTCGGCGGCGGCCCGTCCGGTCAGGCCGGCGCCCTGCGGCTGGCGATCGCCCGCGCGCTGATCGAGGTCACCCCGGACGACCGTCCCGCCCTGAAGCGGGCCGGCTTCCTGACTCGTGACCCGCGTGCGACCGAGCGCAAGAAGTACGGCCTCAAGAAGGCCCGCAAGGCTCCGCAGTACTCGAAGCGCTGATTTCGCGACGGACGGCCGTCCCGTTTTCGGCACCGAGCCGGTGTTCCCCGCATATGCGGGGATGATCCCGGGTACGGTCGTTTCGTCACCTGTACGAGAGCAGGTTTCCCCGCTGATTGTCGGGGACCTGCTCTCGTGCTGTATCGACACCGATTGCAACGCGAGGGCGAGGGAATGGGACGTTTGTTCGGCACCGACGGTGTCCGGGGGCTTGCCAACGAATCGCTGAGTCCCGAACTGGCACTGCATATCTCGGCGGCGGCGGCGGAGGTTCTCAGTCGTGGCAAGCGCCGCGCGGTGGCGGTGGTGGGCCGCGATCCGCGCGCCAGCGGGGAAATGCTCGAGGCCGCGGTGACCGCGGGCCTCACGGCCGGTGGGGTGGACGTGCTCTCGGTGGGTGTTCTCCCGACGCCCGCGGTGGCCTATCTGACGGCCGTCTACGACGCGTGCCTGGGCGTGATGATCTCCGCCTCGCACAATCCCATGCCTGATAACGGCATCAAGATCTTCGCCTCCGGCGGGCACAAACTCGACGACGCCGTCGAGGATCGCATCGAGGAATTGGTGCGGGAGAAGGGCTTCAGCCGTCCCACCGGCGCCGGAATCGGGCGGGTGCTGAGCGTGTCCGGCGTGGACGGCCATGTCGACGCGCACTACAGCCTGGCCGGAACGCACGAACGCTATGTCGAACATCTGGTGGAGGCCACCGGCAGCGACCTGAGCGGGTTGACCGTGGTCGTCGACTGCGCGCACGGCGCGGCCTCCGATGTCGGCCCCGCGGCCTATCGTGAGGCCGGGGCCCGAGTGATCGCCATCAATGCCGAGCCCAACGGGCTCAATATCAACGAACGTTGCGGTTCCACGCATTTGGACCAGGTGCAGCGCGCGGTCCGCGAACACGGCGCCGATCTGGGCCTGGCCCACGACGGTGACGCCGACCGCTGCCTGGCCGTGGACGCCACCGGCGCGATAGTCGACGGTGACGCGATCATGGCCGTACTCGCGCTGGATATGTTCGAATCCGGTGAGCTGGCCCAGAACACGTTGGTGGCGACCGTAATGAGCAATCTCGGCCTGCACATCGCACTGCGGGAGGCGGGAATCACCGTGCGCACCACCGCCGTCGGCGACCGCTACGTCCTCGAGGAGTTACGCCGCGGCGGCTTCACCCTCGGCGGCGAACAGTCCGGCCACGTGGTCTTCCCCCGCTACGGCACCACCGGCGACGGCATCCTCACCGGCCTCAAACTCATGGCCCGCATGGCCCGCACCGGCCGCACCCTGGCCGACCTGGCCGCCATCCTCCAAACCGTCCCCCAGGTCCTGGTCAACGTCCCGGTAACCGACAAATCCGCCGTAGCCGCGGCCCCCGAAATCCGCGACGCGGTAGCCGAAGCCGAACGCATCCTCGGCGACTCCGGCCGAGTCCTCCTCCGCCCCAGCGGCACCGAACAACTGGTCCGAGTAATGGTCGAAGCCACCGACCCCGACCGCGCCCAGTCCCTAGCCGACGACCTGGCCAAACGAGTAGCGGCGCTCTAACTCCCACCCTCGCCCGGCGCTGGCGCGCCGGACAAGGGGAAATGAGGACGGCCGCGCCGAGGCACGTTTCCCACCGCCAGGCTTCCGTCTTCCTCTCGGCGCGCCGGGCTCCTTGTCTCTCGGTGTGCGGGCTCTTTGTGTCTTGGTGTGCCGGGTTCCTTGTGTCTTGGTGTGTGGGCTCTTTGTGTCTTGGTGTGCCGGGTTCCTTGTGTCTTGGTGTGTGGGCTCTTTGTGTCTTGGTGTGCCAGGCTCCTTATCTCTTGGTGTGCCAGGCTTCCTTGCCCTTGGTCGGCCCGGGCTCCCTCTCCTTCGGTAGGCCGAACCCCCTTTACCTTTGGTGGGCCGGGTTCCCTTTTCCCTTGGTGGGCCGGGTTCCCCTCTTTTCCCTTGCCTCGGCGCCCCAGCGCCGAGGCAAGGGACTCCCAGCGCCACGTCCGTGACGCAATCGAGCCCTCGGGATGGAATTTTCGCTGGTAGTCGGTAACACTGGGATGGATCAGGGCGCGGTCGCGCGTACCGCGAAGTATGGTGGACGCTGAATCATGATGCGACAGCGAAAGCTTGGGTTTCCGTGAGGGGGAACAGTGAACACGCTGAAGCTCGATCCGGCGGCCATGGCCGCCTACACCACCATCGCGGATACGGTTTCGGAGCAGTTGGCGTCGGCGGCCGCGGTCGCGGGCGGTGCGGTCAACCCCGGACAGCTGTCCGCCGATCTGGGCCTGATCGGCGCGGAATTCGCGGCCCGGTTCACCGCCGCGGTCTCCGAACACGCCCAGGCGCTCTCGACAGCGAGCCAACTGGTGGCCGCATACGGTGAAGTGCTGCGCACCAATACCGTGACGGCCCAGGGCAGCGACACCGCCGCGGCGGCGGCCATAACTCGAACGGGCGAGGTGACGGCATGAAGCGCGGCAGCATCCTGAAGCGACGTCCCGCCGACGAGACCCGCACGACGACGACCGATCCGAATGTCGATCCGCCGATCGTCGCCACGCTGGTCCGCCCGCTGCTGCAACTGCGCGCCTCACTCGGCAACGGCCGCGTGGCCCCGAGCGACAGCATCGTCGCGGCCCTGTCCAATTCCTCGGCACAGGCGGCCGATACCGAGGCCCCGCATCGCGACGGCGTACACGCCCTCGAATCCACCTGGGCCGGTGCGGGAGCCGATGCCACTGTGCCCGCCCTGCGCACCACCCAGACCCAGATCGGCGATATCTCCGATCGCGGCCCGGCCTATCTGTCGGTGCTGTCGGACGCGCAGGCCACCAGCTCTCGCGCCGCCCGGCAGGTCGATCAGATCATCGCCGATTTCCGACGCGACGCCCGTTCGATTCTCGGCAACGCCACCGCCGCTCCCGATACCGACGCCGTCATCGCCCGCGCGACTCAGGCGCTGCGCGATGCCATTTCATCGGTACAGACCGCGCAGTCCGAAATGGCCGGGCACACCCAGCGGCTCTCGAATATGGGCCCGCTGACCGTTACCCGCCCCGCGGGTCTCACCAGCGACGACGACTGGTCCAGCACTCCGAGTCGATACGGCGACGGGACTTACGGTTCCCCGCTCTACGACCAGCCGCTGTCCGGTTCCCAGACCCCGAACCAGCAGCCGATGGATCCGGCCCAGGCCGCCCAGCTCCAGTTGCAGCAGCAGCTGATTCAAGCCGGTGTGCAGGTCGGCACGGCCGCGATCAATGCCGGGGTCGATATCGGAACCCATCTGATCGATAAGATCTCCGAGGTCGGCACGCACGCCATGGACACCGTCGCGGCCTCGGTCGACAAGGTGGTCGAGACGGCCGTCCCCGAGCTCATCCACCCGGGCTCGACGACCAACGGCACCGGCGGTGACGGCACGAACGGTTCGAAGGTCTTCGATTTCGGCGGCACCAGCCCGCAATCGAGCCCGTCGTCTCCGGGCGCGCCCGGCGTGGTCATCCCGCCCGCGCCCGGTGCGATCATCCCGCCCGCCGCGAACACCGC
>NZ_BDBS01000053.1 GCF_001613105.1 Nocardia pseudobrasiliensis NBRC 108224
GCCCGCGCCACCCGCGCCCCCGGCTCCACCCGCGCCGCCGCCACCGCCACCCGTGATCGCGCAGCCGCCCAATCCGGCCGTGCAGCCGACCTCGGCCAGTAGTCCGTTGCCGCCGGTGAAGGTGCTGACCCTGGCCGGTGGATTGGCCGCAATGGCGTTGGCGGCGGCCGCATCCGGCGCGGTGAGCTTCCAGAGCGCCTCGGCCGCGCAGGCGCGTATCGATGCCGCGCGCGCGGAGTTCTTCGGACCGAGGGCATAGGGGGTGACGAGATGACCGAGAGCCGTGCCCAGAGTAGTCGCTCCTACCGCCGCGTCGCCGCCGCCGTGGACGCGGTCTGCGCGGTGGCCGCCGATTTCGACGCCACCACGCTCGACGAAGTGGTGCAGGCGATTTCGGCCGAGCGCCGCCGCCCCATCGAGATCGCCAGCGCCCATCTCGGGCCGGGTGTGTGCGGCCAGCGCCGCAGCTTCCCGGAGAAGGACGTGATCGTGATCGCCTCGGCGCTGCCCAGCCGCGAGCACACGCTCGCACACGAACTGGGCCATATCGTCTTCGACCATCCGGGCGAGCCGGCCGCCGAGGTCACCCTCGAGGCCAGCGACGATCTCATCGCCTACATGCTGAGCCAGCGCGCGCATCAGCAGATCGTCGACGACGGCGAGGACGATCAATGCGAGTGGGAGGCAGAGACTTTCGCGAACATGCTGATGACCAGGCTGCGAGTTTTCAACAACCGGGGCGCGGGCGTCTCGGTGCTGCGATTCGACGAGGCACTCGGATGAGCGATCCGAAGGGGAGCGCCGACATGGAGGGCACAGCATGACGTTCTGGTTGACTGCCCTGCTGATCTGGGTGGCGGCCGGTGCGCGTGTCGGACGCGTACTGGTCAAGCCCGCCACGACCGCCCGGGTCGCGATCGTGGTGGCCGTCGCCGCCGTCGCGGCCGCGGCCACGATCGCCATTCCGGAGGTCGGGGTCGCGCTGGATCACACCATGCCGCACGGGATTCGGGGCCAGGCGCTGGCCGACAAGGCGCAGACGGCCGCGTGGCTGCTGTTCGTGGTGGCCACCTCGGTGGTCGCGGCGGCGGCCTGGCCGGTGGTGTCGCGCCGCAATCTGCGTCAGATCGCGGCGATGATCTACGCGGCCGGACTGATCGTCGTGGCCGCGACCCTCGCGTGGTCCACGACGCTGGGCTGGGTGGCCGTACTGCTCGGCTGCGTGTTCATCGCGGTGACCGGACTTCGGAATCTGGACTGGACCGCCCTGGGCCGCGGAATCGCGCTCTACACCTCGGGAACCATCCTGGTCGGATTGCTCTCGGTGCTGTCGATTCGGCGTCTGATCGTCGAACAGCCCGCGGCACGGCCGGGGGAGCCGGGCTGGTTCTGGCCGGCCTGGCAGGTGGCGAGCCTGCTGATCGCGATCGGCGCGGTATGGATCGTGATCGAGCTGTGGGCGCGAGCTCGACTGCTGCTGCGGCAGATTCGACTGCTGCACCGGGTGATGACCAAACGCTTCCCGGAGGTAGTGGCGCACGATCAGACCGGTTCGGCCACTCAGCTCAAGGCCTCGGATCAGGTCGCGCAGATCATGGACGCGTTGTATCTGCAGTCCGGCGGCGGTGTCGAACTCGCCGCCGCGGGGTCGCCGCCCGCCTCGGTAGTCGAGCGCGCGGATCGGGTCGCCCGCTGGGCCCGCAATCCGCTCGGCGATGTGATCGTCGACGCGCGGTGGATCGCTCCGCCCGAGGGATTGAGTCCGCGCGGCTGGGTCCAGGCGATCGCGCGGGCCTTCGAAGACAGTGGCGCCGACCGGCATCCGGCCACCCATAGTCGTTGACGTCACAGGACGCCGAGAATTCGCCCAACCGCCCGGTATGGAGTTGTAGGTCACATCCGGACATGGAAGCGGACCGAAGCGGCCCCACGCTTCGGTCCAAACCTTAAAACAAACACAGTGCGGTTCCGAGAGGCCGCACTGTGTTGCCTTGGGGTACTTCCTATTCCGTGCCGTCCGGTGGAATCTCGGGCAGACCCTCGCTTGCTCGTAGCTTCTCGGCCATCGAGGTCAGCAGGTTCTGTGACTCTTCGGAGAGGTTGAACGCCCTACTCGACAAGCGCCGCAGCCCATAGCCCTGCAGCTGCGACAGAAGCTCAAGATCGTGGTCGATCTTGGCGGCATAGATGTCGTTGAAGAAGTAGTCCGGTTTGACCTTGAAGAACTTCGCCAGCGCAGCCACCGTCTCATCGGACGGGTTCGTCCGTTGTCCCGACCGCAACTGCGAGAGGTACGGTTTCGAGATCGGATGCCCAGCTGCCGTCAACGCGGCAGCCACCTCCGCGTTGGTATGCGGCTTACGCCCCGGGGGATGCACGGTTTCGAACAGCTTGTTCAGCCGCGCCGCGAAATCAGCCATTGTGAGCCGCCCAATTCCCTTCGCTGTACTAACAGTCGTTATCTCGGATACGTATCATTGATATTAGCGGCTAAGTAACTGAAAACCTACGCCTGATTCGTGATTTCCTTGAAGCTTCCAGGCGCCCGGTTCGGGAACGGAAGATGGCCGGTACGTTTGCGGGCCACCGCACCGGTTGTTGGGAAGCGCTGGCGCAGAGCGGTTCTGGCCCGTCGAAAGCGTCTTGTTCGACGGGCTGGCGATAACCGTAAGATAGCTGACGTCTCATGTTCCTGTCTGTACCGCGCTTTGTGTGGTGTACGCCACGTTCGCCGGTCTCAGAGATGAACGTTCAACTCGGGCCGAAAACGCTGGTATTCACAGTCGTTCGATGATCGTGCCGGTCGCAAGTGCGCCACCGGCGCACATGAGGACCATTGCGATCGAGGAATCCGAACGCTCGAGTTCGTGCAAAGCGGTTGTGAGGAGCCGGGATCCGGTGCTGCCGACCGGATGGCCCAGCGCGATCGCGCCACCGTTGACATTCACGCGATCCAGATCGGGCTTGTGCACCGACGCCCACGACAGCGGCACCGACGCGAAGGCCTCATTGATCTCGAACCGATCGATATCGGACATGCTCATGCCCGAACGTTCCAGCAGTCGGGTGCACGCCTGAACCGGTCCGTCCAGATGGAACTCCGGCTCCGAACCGACCAGGCACTGCGCCACGATTCGGGCCCGCGGCCGCAGTCCGGCCCGGGCGGCCGCCTCGGAATCCATCAGCAGTACCGCGGCGGCCCCGTCGGAGATCTGCGAGGACGTGCCCGCGGTGTGGATGCCGCCCTCGAGTACCGGCTTCAACTTCGCCAGGCCCTCGCGCGTGGTTTCGCGCAGGCCCTGATCGCGATTGACGTCGAGCTTCTCGCCGGTCGATTTGCCCTCTTTATCCACCTGTGGCGCGGTGACGGTCAGCACCTCGCGGTCGAAACGGCCCTCGGCCCAGGCCTGTGCGGCCAGACGCTGTGAGCGCGCGCCGAATTCGTCGATATCGTCACGGGTGATCCCGCGCCGCTTGGCAATTCGCTCCGCCGCCTCGAACTGGTTGGGCAGGTCGATATCCCAGCTCGCGGGCCGCCGCGGACCGGCGTTCTCGCCGACGTTCGCACCCAGCGGCACATGGCTCATCGCCTCGACGCCGCAGGCGATTCCGACCTCGATGGCCCCGGCCGCGATCAGCCCGGCGATCAGATGATTGGCCTGCTGCGCCGAACCGCACTGCGCGTCGATAGTGGTGGCGCCGACCTGCCAGGGCAGTCCGGCGTGCAGCCACGCCGTGCGGGTGACGTTGTTGGACTGTTCCCCGGCCTGGGTGACGCAGCCGCCGACCACCTGCTCCACCAGGGCTGGGTCGAGATGCGCGCGCTCGAGGACGCCGCGCTGCGCGGCCCCCAGGATCTCGGCGGCGTGCAGGCCGGCCAGCCAGCCGCCGCGCTTGCCGATCGGGGTGCGCGCGGCCTCGACGATGACGGGAGTGCCCATGGTCCATCCTTCCGACCAAGAAATGAAACAAGTTCTCTATGTTCTGAGACTGCCTGAGACGGCTTCTTTACTAGTGATACCACCTATGTTGCAATGAAGGTAGAACGTGTTCCAGTATGCGTTCGAGGACGTGTTCAGTGGTCGAAGGAGACAGCTGGTGGTAGACACTCGCAGCGAGCCCCAACTTCCGGACGGATTCGATGTGACCGATCCGGAGCTGTGGGGGCGGCGGGTCCCGGTCGAGGAGCTCGCCGAGCTGCGCCGGACCGCGCCGATCTGGTGGAACCCCAAATCGCCGGAGGTCGGCGGCTTTCAGGACGACGGCTTCTGGGTGGTGACCAAACATGCCGACGTCAAGGAGATCTCGCGGCGCAGCGAGGTGTTCTCCAGTTTCGAGAACACCGCCATCCCGCGGTTCAACGACGACATCTCGCGCGAGAACATCGAGATGCAGCGCCTGGTGATCCTGAACAAGGACGCCCCCGAACACACCAAACTGCGCAAGCTCATCTCGAAGGGCTTCACCCCGCGCGCGATCAACAGCCTGCGCGACGAACTGTCGGCCCGGGCTCGCTCGATCGTCGAGGCCGCCGCGGCCGCGGGCTCCGGCGACTTCGTCACCCAGGTGGCCTGTGAACTGCCGCTACAGGCCATCGCCGAGCTGATCGGCATCCCGCAGGAGGACCGAATGAAGGTCTTCCGCTGGTCCAACGAGATGACCGGCTACGACGATCCGGATATGGTCGACATCGACCCGCTGGCCTCCTCGATGGAGATCCTCGGTTATGCGTACCAGATGGCCGAGGCGCGCAAGGGATCACCGGCCAGCGATATCGTGACCGAACTGGTCAATGCCGATATCGACGGCGAGGCGCTGACCTCGGAGGAGTTCGGCTTCTTCGTGATCCTGCTGGCGGTGGCGGGCAATGAGACCACCCGAAATGCCATCAGCCACGGCATGATCGCGTTCCTGGAGAATCCGGAACAGTGGGAACTCTACAAGCGCGAGCGTCCAGCGACCGCGGCCGATGAGATCATTCGCTGGGCCACCCCGGTGAGCTCGTTCCAGCGGACCGCGCTCGAGGATGTGGAAATCGGCGGGCAGCAGATCAAGAAGGGTCAGCGGGTGCTGATGGTGTACCGCTCGGCCAACTTCGACGAGGATGTCTTCGAAAATCCGTACAAATTCGACATTTTGCGCGATCCGAATCCGCATCTCTCATTCGGCGGTACCGGTGCACACTTCTGTATCGGCGCGAATCTGGCTCGGCTGGAGATTGATTTGATCTTCAACGCGATCGCCGATCACCTGCCCGACATCACCCGAATCGGCGATCCGCGGCGGCTGCCCTCGGGCTGGCTCAACGGGATCAAGGAGTTCCCGGTCGACTACAAGACCGGCTCCTAGCCGCGACATCCGAAGGGCGGGCACCGATCCGGTGCCCGCCCTTCGGCGTTGGTACCTAGGCCTTCCTCATCGTCTTCATGGCCCGATTGGTCTCCCAGAACGCCCGCAGCGCGGCGATCTTGCCCTGCTCGTCGACCCGATAGGTGAACACGCCCTCGGCATCGATGACATGTCCACCCATCCGCGTGCGGATGAGGCCGGTGAAGGCGATCTCGTTACCGCAGGCGAAGGAGTCGGTGAATATGAACTCGATGGATTCGGTCTGCGCGATCGCCCTGTCCCAGAACGCCGCGATGGCCTCGCGGCCGCGGTGGCCGCGCCCCTCCGGATCGAAGACCGAGGGTCCGATCGGATCCTCGACGATGCCGTCGGCCGCGAACAGGTCGAGCCAGGCCTCCTTGTCGCGGGCGCGCACCGCGGCTTGTGATGCGGCCCCGGCCAGTCGTGCGGGATGTTCGGTGGTGGTAGTCATGGCGGCCTCGAATGAGTTTGCTGATGATTTTGCAAATGTGCTTGAATTTTCCATCAATGTCGGCGGCGAATTCGAATTGCGGGTTCCCTCAGTCGATTCCGTCTGAAACTACGGCTGTTCGCTACCGACCACCCACATGGAGAAGTATTGTGAGCCGCCGCCGTATGCGTGACCGAACGCCTTGCGCGCACCGTCGACCTGATACGCACCTGCCCGGCCCATCACCTGCTTGGCCGCCTCGGCGAATCGGATCAGGCCCGAGGCGCCGATCGGGTTGGAGCTGAGCACGCCGCCGGACGGATTGACCGGCAGCTTGCCTCCGATCTCGGTCTCGCGCGCGTCGGTGAGCTTCCATCCCTCGCCCTCGGGCATGAAGCCGAGGTTCTCGAGCCACATGGGCTCGAACCAGGAGAAGGGAACATAGATTTCGGCCGCGTCGATCTCCTCGAGCGGATTGGTGATCCCGGCCTGCCGCCACAGCGCCGCGGCGGCGTCGCGGCCCGCCTGCGGGCTGACCTGATCGCGTCCGGCGTAGGCGAGCGGTTCGGTGCGCATCGCGGTGCCGTGCACCCAGGCGACCTTGCGGCCCGCCGATTCCACGGCCTTCGCGGCCGACTCGTCGCCGAGCACGATCGCACAGGCGCCGTCGGAGGAGGGGCAGGTCTCGTCGAAACGGATCGGGTCCCAGAGCATTTGGGAGGCCAACACCGATTCCATGGTGATATCGGCCTGCTGCAAGTGGGCCAGCGGATTTCGCGCGCCGTTGCGGCGATCCTTCACCGCGACCATGGCGCCGATATGCAGCGGCGCGTTGGCGCGGCGGATGTAGGCGCGCACGTGCGGGGCGAAGTAGCCGCCCGCGCCCGCGCCGACCGGCTTGGTGAACGGCACCGGATTCGACAGTGCCCACATGGCATTGGATTCCGACTGCTTCTCCCACGCCACCGCGAGCACCTTGCCGTGCACGCCCGCCTGCACCTGATTGGCCGCCACGCAGCCGGTCGAACCGCCGACCGAACCCGCGGTGTGCACGCGCAGCAGCGGTTTGCCGCTCGCGCCCAGGGCATCGGCGAGGAACAGCTCGGGCATCATCGAGCCCTCGAACAGATCCGGCGCCTTGCCGACGACGACCGCATCGATATCGGTCATCCGCAGCTCGGCATCCTCGAGCGCACGATCGATCGCCTCGCGAACCATCCCGGCCATCGAGACGTCGGATCGTTTCGTCACGTGATGGGTTTGTCCGGTGCCGAGCACCGCGGTGGGGTTGCTCATCGCGCCTCCAATGTCGCTACCAGGTTCTGCTGCAGCGCCGGGCCGCTCGCCGCATGGGCGAGGGCGCGCCGCGCATTGCCGTTCATGATTTCGGTGGCGGCGAAGCCGATTCGCTCCAGGCCCGCGGCGAACATGGGGTTGCCCGCCAATGCGCCGCCCGACGGGTTGATTCGGGTGTTCGCGCCCAGACCGATGGCCTGCTTCAGGATCAGCTGCTCGTGGCTGTACTGGGCGTGCAGTTCGGCGATATCGAATCCGCTCGCATCGCCGCCGGTGACATCGCGCGCGGCCGACGCGGCCGACGGCGAGGTGGTCAGATCGCGAGCGCCGAGCACCGGGGTATCGATGCGATGGGCGATGCCGGTCAGCCAGGCCGGATTCTCGCACAGCTCGCGGGCCCGATCACCGGCCGCGAGCACGATGGCCGCCGCGCCGTCGGTAATGGGCGCGATATCGTGCGCGCGCAGCGGATCGGCGACATATGGTGCGGCCAAGCGCTTTTCGAGTTCGGCCTCATCGGTCGCGGTGACCGCGGCCAGATCGCGCTCGGTCCAGGTTCCGGCATCGAGTCCGGCGCGAGCCTGCAGTCCGGCGATGGATACGGCGTCCGGCCACAGCGGCGCGACCAGATAGGGATCGGTCTGCATGGTGAGCACCTGCCGCAGCGTGCCCGCCGAGGACTTGCCGAAGCCGTACACCAGGGCCGTCTTCGCTTGTCCGGAGCGGATTTTCACATACGCCTCGTACAGCGCCCAGGCCGCGTCCATCTCCACATGCGATTCGTTGATCGGCGGCACCGCGCCGATAGAATCGATCGCCGAGATGAACGAAAACGCGCGCCCGGCAAGATAATCCGATGAGCCGGAGCACCAGAAGTCGATATCGGACACGCCGATGCCGAGCTTGTCGTACAGCTGCCGGAAACACGGGGCCAGCATCTCGACGCCGTTGGTGGTGCCGTAGGTCTCCGGTACGTGCGGTGCGTGCGCGAAGCCCACCACCGCGATATCGGTTATGTTGTCGCTCAAGGTATTTCAGCGCCTCTCTAGAGGTGGTGCGCGTAGGTGTCGTAGTCGGCGTCGGGCTCGCCGGTGGGCTCGAAATGCGCCACATTGTCCAAGCCGTCGTAGGTCCACTCCGAGCGCGGCTTCCATACGGCCTTGACCCGCATACCCATTCGCACTTCGCTCGGCTCGCAGCCCAGCACCAGATGCAGGAACGGAATGTCCGCGCCGTCGAGCAGCACGTAGGCGGCCACATACGGCGGCTTGATGCGCTGGCCCTGGAACGGCACGTTCACGATGCAGTAGGTGGTGACGATGCCGGTATCGGCCAGGTCGACATAGTCCTCGGTCGGCTCGCCGGTGCGCGGATCCGCGCCACGCGGCGGGAAATAGACCTTGCCGTCGGCGGCGCGGGCGCCCAGCAGCCGACCCTCGGCGATGGCCCGCAGGAAAACCGTCTCCTGCGGTGCGGCGGTGTGCTTGTAGCGCAGGTCGATCGGTGTGACGATGCCGGTCACGGGCTCGCCGGGTTCGGATTCGGCCGGGGCCGCGGAGGTTTCGCCCGGCTCGAAGCAGGCGATGTCGTGAATGGTTCCGGTGCGCTCGGTCGCCCAGCGGGCCCGCACGCGCATTCCGGTGTGGATATCGTCGGGGGATGCCACGTCGACCGCGTGCAGCAGGCCGGTGTCGGCGCCGTCGAGTTCGATCAGCGCCCAGGCGAACGGGCGGTCGAAGGGCTGGCCCGGCAGTGGATCTCGCACCCAGGACCACGTACGCACCGTGCCGACGTCGGCGACATCGACGAATTCGGTGAGCCGTTCGGAGGTCTGCGGATCGAATTCGGCCGGTGGCACCAGCACCCGCCCATCCGAGCCGCGTATTCCGACGATGCGCCCGGCCCGCAGCCCGGTGAGGAAGCGACCGATGGTCGGTCCGACCGAGCGGGTGTAATCGAACTTCATGCGCAGTTCCGCGGCGAGTACATCGGGAATTGTGCCGGTCATGGTGTTTCCCTGAGTCACGATATCGAGTAGAACAGGTTCTTATTCTGGTGGCAAGAGACCGTACCGTCCGGCAGTCCGCCGGACGTCGGAGATGGGCGGAGGACAGCGAATGAGATTCGGATTGCAGCTCGGCTATTGGGGTGCGCGGCCGCCCGCCAATGTGCCGGAACTCGTGGCCGCGGCCGAGGAGATCGGCTTCGACGGGGTGTTCACCGCCGAATCCTGGGGTTCGGACGCGTTCACCCCGCTGGCGTGGTGGGGTTCGGCGACCCGGCGGGTGCGGTTGGGCACCTCGGTCGTGCAGCTGTCGGCGCGCACGCCCACCGCGACCGCGATGGCCGCGCTGACCCTGGACCATCTCAGCGCGGGCCGGGCGGTTCTGGGCCTGGGTGTTTCGGGTCCGCAGGTGGTCGAGGGCTGGTACGGGCAGCCGTTCGCCAAGCCGTTGCAGCGGACCCGCGAGTACGTCGACATCGTCCGGCAGGTACTGGCCCGCGAGGGCAAGGTCACCAGCGCCGGACCGCACTATCCGCTGCCGTACAACGGACCGGGCTCGACCGGACTCGGTAAGCCGCTCAAGCCGATAACCCATCCCCGACGTGCGGATATTCCGATTTGGCTGGGTGCCGAGGGCCCCAAGAACGTAGCTCTGACCGCCGAGATCGCCGACGGCTGGCTGGCGATCTACTACACGCCGAGACTTGCCGGGATGTACGACGAATGGCTCGACGAGGGGTTCGCCCGACCGGGCGCTCGGCGTTCGCGGGCGGATTTCGAGATCGCCGCGAGCTGTCAGGTCGTGATCACCGACGACGCCCGCGGTGAACTCGATCGGATGAAGCCGGTGATGGCGCTCTACATCGGCGGCATGGGCGCGGAGGAGCTCAACTTCCACGCGCAGGTGTATCGGCGCATGGGCTACGGCGAGGTGGTCGACGAGATCACCCGGCTGTTCCGGACCGGTCGCAAGGACAAGGCCGCCGCGGCGGTGCCGGACGAACTGATTCTCGACACCGCGATCATCGGCGATCGGGCGCAGGTCCGCTCGCAGCTGCGGGTGTGGGAGAAGGCGGGCGTCACCCAGCTGCTGGTGTCCGCTCACTCGGTCGAGCAGTTGCGGCAGCTCGCCCCCCTTGTTCAGATGTAGAACGCGTTCTAGATTCGAAAGGGTGACTTCGATGGAGCCGGCGCAACAGCTGGGACTGTGGAATATCGCTGCCACTGAACCCGAACGGATCGCGGTCGTCGATCCATCGGGTCAGGAGGTCAGCTACGGAGAATTGGCCGGACAGGCCGATCGCATCGCAAGGGGGTTGCAGGCCAAGGGCTTACGGCCCGGCGATGTGCTGGTGTCGATGGTGCACAACTGCGCCGAGGCGCTGGCGGTGTACTTCGCGGCCTTCGAGTCGGGGCTGTACATCGTCGCGGTGAACTGGCATCTGACCGGGCCGGAGGTCGCCTACATCCTCGACAACAGCGAGGCCAAGGTGTTCATCGCCGACGAGCGCTTCGCCGAGGCCGCCCGGATCGCGGCGGATGAGGCGAAAGTGCCCGCCGCGGACCGCTATTCGGTTGGCACGGTCGAGAGTTTCAATCCGCTGGCCGAACTGGGCGCGGGCGAAACCGGTCGTCCCGACATCCGCACCACGGGCGCGCCGATGCTCTACACCTCCGGAACCACCGGTCGCCCCAAGGGTGTTCGCCGCCCGCTCACCGGCGCGGATCCGGATGTGGTTGCCCAGGCGGCGACCGGATACTTCGGCCTGTTCGGCCTGAAGCCCTACGACGATCATGTGCACATCTGCGGTTCGCCGCTCTATCACACCGCGGTGCTGAACCACTCGGCCATCTCGATTCAGCTGGGGCACAAGGTGGTTCTGATGGACAAGTGGGATCCGGAGGAGATGCTGCGGCTGATCGATAAGTACCGGGTGACCCACAGCCATGTGGTGCCGACCCAGTTCCACCGACTGCTCGCGCTGCCGGAAGAAGTGCGCGCGAAGTACGACGTCTCGTCGCTGCGCTGCATGATCCACGGCGCCGCGCCGTGTCCGCAAGAGACCAAGCGCAAGATGCTCGAGTGGTGGGGTCCGGTCGTCACCGAGTACTACGCCGCGACCGAGGGCGGCGGCACGATGATCACCGGCGCGGAATGGCTGCGCAAGCCCGGATCGGTCGGCAAGGCGTGGCCGTATTCGGTGGTCAAGGTGCTCGGCGAGGACGGCGAGGAGGTGCCGCCCGGCGAGATCGGCCAGGTCTACATGAAGATGGGCGCGTCCAGTTTCGAATACCACAAGGACAAGGCCAAGACCGACGATGCCCGCGTCGGTGAGCTGTTCACCGTCGGCGACATCGGCCATATGGATGAGGACGGCTATCTCTACCTGCACGATCGGCGCTCGGACCTGATCCTGTCCGGCGGCGTGAACATCTATCCCGCCGAGATCGAAAGCGAACTCGTCACCCACCCCAAGGTCGCCGACGTCGCGGTTTTCGGCATCCCGCACCCGGATTGGGGCCAGGAGGTCAAGGCGGTCGTCCAACCGGCCGCGGGGGTCGAGGCCGACGACGAACTCACCCGGGAGCTCATGGAATTCGCCGCATCCCGTCTGGCGAAGTACAAACTACCCCGCAGCATCGACTATCTGGACGAGCTGCCGCGGGATCCGAACGGGAAGCTGTACAAGCGCAAGCTACGTGAGCGATATGTGACAGCCTAGGGGTGATCCGATTACGGCCCGCCTGGCAGCATGCCAGGCGGGCATTCGTCGTTCGGGCGCAAATGTTTTCACGATTTCGCCCCGGCCCGGACTGTCAACGGTTATGTTCGTCTGATGGGATTCGTAAACGGTGTAAATTGAGTCTTGTCAGTCCCGAGAACACGTTCTATTTTTGACCTGTGAGCTACAACATAGCGGATCTTGTCGAACACACCATCGACCTCGTGCCGGATCGTGTCGCGCTGGCCGACGACACCCGCTCGGTCACCTACGCGCAGCTGGAGGTCCGGGCCAACCGACTCGCGCACTACCTGCGGGAACAGGGTGTGCAGCCGGGTGACAAGGTCGGCCTGTACTCGCGTAACACCATCGAGGCCGTCGAGGTCATGGTGGCGATCTTCAAGGCGCGGGCGGTAATGGTCAACATCAACTACCGATATGTCGAGAACGAGTTGCAATACATCTTCGACAATTCGGATATGGTCGCGCTGATTCACGAGCGTCGATACAGCGACAAGGTCGCCAATGTACGCCCGAAGGTCCCGAAGCTGAAGACGGTCGTCGTAATCGACGACGGTACCGAAGATCGCTTCCCGACCGCGGCCGATTCGGCGGAATACGAAGCGGCGCTGGCGGCCTCGTCGGGCGACCGGGATTTCGGCGATCGCTCGCCCGACGACATCCTCATGATCTACACCGGCGGCACCACCGGTATGCCCAAGGGCGTGATGTGGCGTCAGGAGGACTGGTGGCGGGTCCTCGGTGGCGGCATCAACTTCTACAACGGTGAATTCATCCAGGACGAGTGGGAGCAGGCCAAGAAGGGCGCGGGCAACGCACCGATGGTGCGCTACCCGATTCCCCCGATGATCCACGGTGGTTCGTTCACCGCGACGTTCCACAGCCTGTTCGACGGCGGTAAGGCGATCATGCTGCCGGAGTTCAGCGGGCACGGCGTCTGGCAGGCCATCGACCGGCACGGCGTGAACATGATCTTCATAACGGGTGATGCGATGGCGCGGCCCATGCTGGACGCGCTGAAGGCCGGGAATCCGGAAACCGGTGAGCCGTACAAGTATTCGAATCTGTGGTCGTTCGCGAGCAGTGCGGCGCTGTTCTCGCCCGCGCTCAAGGACGAGTTCATCGACCTGATGCCGACCACGTTGATCATCGATACGATCGGCGCCACCGAGACCGGCTTCGGCGGGCTGGCCGTGGCCACCAAGGGTGCGACGCATACCGGCGGGCCGCGGGTGAAGATCGACGGCTCCACCGAGGTGCTCGACGACGACGGCAATCCGGTCGTGCCCGGTTCCGGTCAGGTCGGCTTCCTTGCCCGCAAGGGCAATATTCCGCTCGGCTACTACAACGACCCGGTGAAGACGGCCGCGACGTTCAAGGAGTTCAACGGAGTTCGCTACTCCATCCCCGGCGACTACGCGCGGGTGGAGGAGGACGGTACCGTTACCATGCTCGGCCGGGGTTCGGTGAGTATCAACAGCGGCGGCGAGAAGATCTATCCGGAGGAGGTCGAGGGCGCGCTCAAGGCGCATCCGGATGTGTTCGACGCCTTGGTGATCGGTGTTCCCGACGAGCGCTGGGGTCATCGGGTGGCCGCAGTGGTGCAGTGCCGCGGCGACAAGCGTCCCACTCTCGAGGAACTGCGGCCCGTGCTGACCAAGGAGATCTCCTCCTACAAGCTGCCCCGCACGCTCTGGTACGTCGACGAGATCAAGCGCTCCCCGGCCGGTAAGCCCGACTACAAGTGGGCCCACGCGCATGCCGAATCGTGTCCGGCCGATGAGGACGCGCCCGCGCCCGCGGCCAAATAGGTTCGCCGGATCCATTGGTACACCGATGGATCCGATCGAAAACATTATTGGCGGGATCGGCGTTCGTGGCCGACGATGTCGATCATGCAGCAACGCAGTCTCGGGAATGCCGGTCCGGCCGTATCCGCGGTCGGACTGGGGTGTATGGGTTTTTCGCAGGGATACGGCACGGTCGACGATGACGAGTCGGTGGCGGCGATTCGGGTCGCGCTCGATTCGGGAATCACGCTTTTCGATACCGCGATGAGTTACGGGCGTGGTCACAACGAGCGGTTGCTCGCGCGGGCGCTGCGGGATGCTCCCGAAAATGTGCGGGTGGCAACGAAGTTCGGGATCGTGCGCACGGAAGATGGTGTGGGGCTCGATGGTCGGCCCGAACATGTGCGGCGGTATTGCGAGGAGTCGCTGGCCCGGCTCGAGCGCGATGTCATCGATGTCTACTACCTGCATCGAGTGGACCCCGAGGTGCCGGTGGCCGAAACCATCGGGGCCATGGCCGAATTGGTGAGTGCGGGCAAGGTCCGTCATCTCGGTATCTCGGAGGCGACGCCGGAGCAGCTGGTCCAGGCCGCGGCCGTGCATCCGATCGCGGCCGTGCAGTTCGAATGGTCGATGCTGTGGCGGGAACCGGAACGCGATGTGGTCCCGGCCGCGCGGGAGCTCGGGATCGCACTGGTGCCCTACAGTCCGCTCGGGCGCGGGCTGCTCACCGCGACCCTGGACGCGAATACGGTGGCCGCCAGCGACTTCCGGCGCAATGATCCGCGTTTCCAGGGTGAGAATCTGGCCGATAATCTGGCACAGGTGACGGCGCTGCGGGAATTCGCCGCGGGGCTGGACATCTCGGCGGGACAGTTGGCGCTGGCCTGGCTGCTCGCGCGGGGGTCGGATGTGGTGCCGATTCCGGGTACGCGCCGCGCGGTGCGGATTCGGGAGAACGCGGCCGCCGCGGCGGTGGAGTTGAGTGCCGCGCAGCTGGCGGAGCTCGAGCGGATCGTGCCGTCGGACGGGTGGGCGGGGGACCGGCGGTCCTTCGCCGCGCACGGCACCGGCCGCACATCTGCGTAGTGGAATATTCCGCCTGGTAGGACGCGGTGTGGCCCACCGATTTCGGGCTGTTTCTTGTCGGTGCCCTGTGCCATTGTGTTCGACATGAGCAAGTCGGGCGGTTCAGCCGGCGCCGTGGATGAAGTGTTGGCGCAGTTCGAGGGGTACCGGCGGGAGCTGTGCGCTTACGCCTACCGGATGTTGGGGTCCTCGTTCGAGGCCGAGGACGCCGTGCAGGAGACGTTCACCCGGGCATGGAAGGCCTACGACTCGTTCGAGGGCCGGGCCAGTGTGCGTTCCTGGTTGTACAAGATCGCGACGAATGTCTGCCTGGACATGCTGGACGGGCCGCAGCGGCGGGCGCGGCCGATGGATCTGCACGGTCCGTCGACCCCGGATACGCCGCTGCCCCCGCCGCAGCCGGACTACGTGTGGATCGAGCCGATCCCCAACGGGCTGGCCTTCGGCGCCGACCCGGCCGAGCACACCTCCACCAAGGATTCGCTGCGTCTGGCCTTCGTGGCCGCGGTGCAGCATCTGCCCGCCACCCAGCGGGCGATCCTGATCATGCGCGAGGTGCTGCGCTTCTCGGCCAACGAGACCGCCGACATGCTGATGATGTCGCCGGCCTCGGTGAACAGCGCGCTGCAACGGGCCCGGGCCACCATGTCGAAGGTGCAGCCCAGCGAATCGGGTTCCTACGACGAGAACGACGAGCAGCAGCGCAAACTCGTCGACGGTTTCGTGCAGGCCTTCGAGGCCTACGATATGGACGCGCTGACCGCCCTGCTGAAACAGGATGTGGCGCTGTCCATGCCGCCGATCGAACTGTGGGTCTCCGGCCCGGCCAATGTGGCCGAGTTCATGCTGTCGGAGGGCCCGTCGGCCTGCCGCGGCTCGCGGCTGGTCCCGCTGGAAGGCGCCAACGGCCTGCCCGCCTTCGGCCAGTACAAGCCCTCCGACGTGCCGGGCGTCTACACGCCGTGGGCCATCATCGTGCTGGAGTTCGACGAGGGCGAGATCAACGGGTTGAACTTCTTCCTGGACACCGAGCGGCTGTTCCCGCTGTTCGGGCTCGCGCCCGAGCTGAGGACCTCCTAGCGCACCGAATAATTCATCCAGAACGGCTCCCAATGATGTCCGTCCGGGTCGCGGAAGGCACGCCCGTGCATGCCGACCGCGGCCTCCTGGGCGCGCTTGTCCTCGTTGACCAATTCGGTCCCGCCCGCCCGCACGGCCGCGGCGGTGAGCTCGTCCACCTCGCGCGCACTGCCCAGCGCGAGCGCGTAGAGCGATCCGGTCGTCGCGTCGGTCTCGGCGATCGGCCGCTCGGTGAACGTCGAGAAGAACGGCTTCACCAGCAGCATCAGACAGATGTTGTCGTCCACCACCACACAGGCCGCGTTCTCGTCGGTGAATGCCGGATTCACCTTCCACCCCAACGTCTCGTAGAACCTCTTGGACCGCTCCAGATCATCGACGGGAAGATTCAAAAAGATCATCTTGCTGGCCATATCCGGTCCTCTCGACTGCGCAGTCGGCTACGTGTACATCGATACCGACGAATCGGGCCGCCCAAACTCATCGCGGCTCGTCCGCACTGCGTGGTACCGTCCGGTACCATCTAGTTATGGCAGGTCTCAACGTCAGGTTCACCGAGGATGAGTTGGCCGCCTTGCGTGAGCGTGCCGAAGCCGAGGGGGTAAGCATGCAATCGTTCGTGCACGATGCCGTCATCACCGCGATCAACGAGCGGTCGCGGCTGTTCAACGAGGCTGCCGAACATGTCCTACGGGTCAGTGAGGAGCTGAACCGGAGACTGGCCTGATGCAGTACCTCACTCTGCAGGAACTGCTGAATCTCGCAGAGCGACTTGGTACTCCGGATGTCAGGGACTACGGACTTCTCGATTCGGCGCTGGCGCGCCCGCAGGCCAGTGTCTTCGGCCAGGATGCCTATCCGGATGTGTGGCAGAAGGCCGCCGCTCTGATGGAGTCCCTTGCCCGAAACCGCGGCCTGGTCGACGGCAACAAGCGACTCGCGTGGTACGGCACGTGGGTCTTTCTGCACCTGAATGGACATCGGCTGCCGGATAACTTCGATGTCGACGAGGCGGAACGGTTCGTCCTCGACGTCTGTCAAGGCATGTTGGACGTGCCATCGATCGCGGAACGATCAACCGGATTCGCGGAGTAGTCCCGCTCAGGCCAACCGATGAACGGAAGGCCCGAGCGGGCGACTCGCCGCTAATGAGGATCGGCCAGCAGCGCGCCCAGGGCGCGCAGGTGGTCGGTGGCGCCGCCGAGGGCGAATTCGTTGTGTTTGGCCGCGGTGAAGTAGTTGTGCACGATGTGGTCGCGGTCGATGCCGACGCCGCCGTGGACGTGGACGACCGTGTGGGCGATGTGGTGGCCCGCCTCGGCGGCCCAGAACTTGGCGGTGTGGATCTCCCGGGCGGCGGGCAGGCCCTCGGTGAGACGCCAGGCGGCCTGGGTGACGGCCAGGCGCAGACCCTGCAGTTCGATATAGCCGTCGGCCAGGCGCTGGGCGACGGCCTGGAAGCCGCCGATCTTGCGGCCGAATTGCTCACGCTCGCGGCCGTATTCGGCGACCAGGTCGATGGCGCGCTCGAGGGTGCCGAGCTGCTGGGCGGCCAGGCCCAGCCAGCCGCGCTCGAGCAGCCAGGTCAGGATCTCCGCGCCCGATTCGACCGTGCCCACCAATTCGGCCGGCGTGCGGTCGAATTCGAGTTCGGCATCGGGGGTGCGGTCGACGACCTGCTGGGCCGAGATTCGCACGCTCGCGTCGGACGGATCGACCAGGAAGATAGCGGGGGAGCCGGATACCGTGGCGGGCACCAGGATTCGATCGGCCTGCGCGGCGAACGCGACGATCGTCTTGGCCCCGGTGATCCGCCAGCCGCCGTCGTCGCTCGCGGTCGTCACCGGGTGGTCGGGCTCCCAGTTGCGCTCCTCGGCCAGTGCCACGGTCAGAATCGCCTCGCCCGCACCGGCTTTCGCGGCCAGCTCGCGCTGCGCCGCGGAGCCGAAGCGTGCCAGCGCGCCCGCGCCGAGCACCACCGACCACAGATACGGCACCGCCGCGACGGCCTTACCCAGTTCGCGCAGCACCGCGGTCTGCTCCAGCGGGCCCAGATCGCTGCCGCCGACCGCCTCCGGCAGGGTCGCGGCCAGCACGCCGGTCTCGGCCAGGGAGCGCCACAGCGGTTCGTCGAAGCGGACCTCGGCCCGATCCAATTCCCGCAGGCGATCGGCGGTGACCAGCTTCTCGCACACCTCCCCGGTCAGCCGGGACAGATCCTGCTGCGCTTCAGTCGCAGTGAAATCCATTGTGAGTAACCAGCTTTCGAATCAGCGCGCGGCGGCGGGTTGCTTCAGGGCGGTCATGGCGATGATGTCGCGCTGCACCTCGTTGGTGCCGCCGCCGAAGGTGAGGATCAGGCAGGCGCGATGCATCCGCTCGAGCCGCCCGCGCAGGGCCGCACCCGGGGAATCCTGGCGCAGATAGGCCTGTGGACCCAATACCTCCATCAGCGACCGGTAGGCCTCGGTGGCCAATTCGGTGCCGAGCACCTTGCAGGTGGAGGCGTCCCACGGCCGCGGCGCGGCGTCGCCGCCGGCATCGGCGCGGGCGGCGATCTCCCAGTTGAGCAGCTTCAGATATTCGACCTTGGCGTGCACGCGCGCCAGCGTGATCCGCACCCACTCACTGTCGATCACCCGGGAACCGTTGGAGTCCTTGTTGTTACGCGCCCAGTCCACGGTCTGGGTCAGCGCCAGCTGCAGCGGCGCGGCCGAGGTGAGCGCCACCCGTTCGTGATTGAGCTGATTGGTGACCAGCGACCAGCCGCCGTTCTCCGGCCCGACCATGGCCGATGCGGGGACGCGCACATCCTGGTAGTAGGTGGCGCTGGTGTCCGGTCCGGCCATCGTGTGTACCGGGGTCCAGGAGAAGCCCTCGGCCGTGGTCGGCACGATGAACATGCTGATGCCCTTGTGCTTCTTGGCATTCGGATCGGTGCGCGCGGCCAGCCAGATGTAGTCGGCGTACTGGATGAGGCTGGTCCACATCTTCTGCCCGTTGACGATCCAGTCGTCGCCGTCGCGCACCGCGCTGGTGCGCAGCGACGCCAGATCGGTGCCCGCGCCCGGTTCGGAGTAGCCGATGGAGAAGTGCAGCTCACCCGCGGCGATCTTGGGCAGGAAGAACCTCTTCTGCTCCTCGGTGCCGTAGTGCATGATCGTCGGGGCCACGGAGTTGATGGTCAGGAACGGCACCGGCGCGCCCGCGACCGCGGCCTCATCGGTGAAGATCAACTGATCCAGCATCGGCCGGTCCTGCCCGCCGTATTCGGTGGGCCACCCCAGTGCGAGCCAGCCGTCGCGGCCCATCTGCCGCACGACGTCGCGATAGACGGTGCCGTGGCCGTACTCGCCGGTCTGCGCGCTCAACGCCTCGCGCCGCTCCGGCGTGATCAGTTCGGCGAAGTATTCGCGCAACTCGGCCCGCAGCTGCTCCTGTTGCGGGGTAAAGGCAATCCGCATTACTGCACCTCAGTTGTTGTTCGATAGCCAGCCGACATGGAGCTGGAGGGTTGTCTCGATCATTGCATACGAAGTGAAACATGTTCCAGTATGGACAGGGGATCGAGCCGTTTCAGCCGCCGCGGCCGGTGCCGGGTTGTTAGTCTCGCGATATCAGCGGCAAAGGAGTCATCGATGAAGCTCAGTGTGGATTTCGACCAGTGCGAGGCCAACGGAATCTGTGTCGGAATCGCCCCGGACGTCTTCGAACTCGACGACGAGGATCAGCTGCACCTGTCGGTCGCCGAAGTGCCGGAGGATCGGCTCGACGATGTGCGCACCGCGGTAGCCCAGTGTCCCAAGGCGGCGCTGAAGCTGGAGTGATCCGGCTCTTGCCAGTGAACTGGAACACGTTCTAGAGTCGCGGCGTGGGAGACAACGAACTGAGTCTGTCCGGTCGAGTGGCGATTGTGACCGGGGCCGGTGCGGGGTTGGGGCGGGCCGAGGCGCTCGCCCTCGCTCGCGCCGGGGCCGCGGTGGTGGTCAACGATCTGGCCGAGAATGAGGCGGTCGCGGCGACGCTCGCCGATATCCGGGCGCTCGGTGCGAAGGCGGAGTTCGTCGGTGGTTCAGTGGCCGAACGGGCGACCGCCGATGCCCTCATCCGCACCGCGGACGAGGCGTTCGGCGGCGTCGACATCGTGGTCAACAATGCCGGAATCGTCCGGGACCGCATGCTTTTCAATATGTCCGACGAGGAGTGGGACGCGGTGATCGCGGTCCATCTGCGCGGGCACTTCCTGCTCACCCGCAACGCGGGCGCGTACTGGCGGGCCAAATCCAAGGAGGCCGGCGGCCCGGTATACGGGCGGCTGATCAACACCTCCTCCGAGGCGGGACTGCTCGGGCCCGAGGGCCAGCCCAACTACGCGGCGGCCAAGGCGGGTATTACGGCGCTGACCCTGTCGGCCTCGCGCGGACTGGCCCGATACGGCGTGCGCGCCAACGCGATCTGCCCCCGCGCGCGCACGGCCATGACCGAGAGCGTCTTCGCCGACGCGCCCGCCGACGAGGTGGATCCGCTCTCGCCCGATCATGTCGCCCGGCTGGTCGCCTATTTGTCCGCACCGGCCGCCGACGCGATCTCCGGCCAGGTGTTCGTCGTCTACGGGCCGATGGTCGCGCTCATGGCCGCGCCCGAGGTCGAGCGGCGCTTCGACGCCGGTGGTCCGGAGTGGGCGCCGGCCGATCTGGCCGACACGCTCGGAAACTATTTCGCGCAGCGGCCTTCCGGGCGTACGTTTTCCGCGTCATCGCTACACGATCTCGGCTGAGTCGCGACGCGCGTCCACTGACCGCGACAATCTGTTGATCGGTGGTCCGGTAGTTGGTAGACATGGGGGTCGGTTGTGCTTTGCCTCACAAAGGCGATTCATATCCGCTATGAACACGTTCTAGCTTCCAAGACAGTTCTGGAAGAAAATTGCAGTTCAAAATCGGTCAATATGTGAACCTGAGTACCAGGAACGTGTTCTAATCTTCGAGACGGGCGGGGCTTCGGATGCGCGCCGTCGCAGGCTGTACCGTTAGGCAGGGCAAGGAGGAATCGCGGATGAACGAGGTTCTTGCCGTGCCGATGCGGGCGGTCGGCGGGTTCTTCGAACTCACCGCCGCCGTGGCCAGGGCCACGGTGCGGCCCCCATTTCAACGACGCGAATTCGTCGACCAGTCCTGGTTCGTCGCCCGCGTTTCGATCACTCCGACCGTGCTGGTGGCCATTCCGTTCACCGTGCTGGTGACCTTCACGCTCAATATCCTCCTGCGCGAGATCGGTGCGGCCGATCTGTCCGGTGCGGGTGCGGCTTTCGGCGCGGTCACCCAGATCGGCCCGATCGTGACGGTGCTGATCGTGGCCGGTGCGGGCGCCACCGCCATCTGCGCCGATCTCGGCGCGCGCACCATTCGCGAGGAGATCGATGCGATGCGGGTGCTCGGAATCGACCCGATCCATCGGCTGGTGGTGCCGCGCGTACTGGCCTCGATGTTCGTCGCGGCGCTGCTCAACGGGCTGGTCTGCACGATCGGTATCGTCGGCGGCTTTTTGTTCTCCGTATTTCTGCAAGGCGTCAATCCCGGTTCGTTCGTCAACGGCATCACGCTGTTGACCCATTTGCCGGAATTGGTCATCTCCGAGGTCAAGGCCACGCTGTTCGGTGTGGTCGCCGGGCTGATGGCCTGCTATCTGGGCCTGAATGTGCGAGGCGGGCCCAAGAGCGTCGGCGACGCGGTCAATCAGACGGTGGTGTTCTCCTTCATGGCCCTGTTCGTGGTCAATGTCGTGGTCACCGCCGTTGGGATCAAGTTCACGGCTCGGTGACGGTATGGCGTTCGTGATCCAATCCCGGTTCCCGCGTACTGTTCGACGCGTGCGCCGGACGTCCGACTCGCTCGACAATGTCGGAAGACATGCCCTTTTCTACGCGCAGTCGCTGGCCGCGATACCGCGCGCGCTCACGCATTATCGCACCGAGACAATCCGTTTGATCGCCGAGATCAGCATGGGCACCGGCGCACTCGCGGTGATCGGCGGCACGGTGGTGATCGTCGGATTCCTGACCCTGTTCGCGGGCGGCACGATCGCTGTGCAGGGCTACAGCTCACTGGGCAATATCGGAGTCGAGGCGCTGACCGGGTTCTTCGCCGCCTTCATCAATGTCCGCATCGCCGCGCCGGTGATCTCCGGTATCGGCCTGGCGGCCACCATCGGCGCGGGTTCGACCGCGCAGCTGGGCGCGATGCGGGTGGCCGAGGAGATCGACGCGCTCGAGTCGATGGCGATCCGGCCCGTGCCGTTCCTGGTCGGCACGCGGGTGCTGGCCGGGATGATCGCGATCGTGCCGCTGTACGCGCTGGCGGTGATCGCGTCATTCGTGGCAAGCCGGTTCGCGACCGTGGTGATCTACGGACAGTCGGCCGGTGTGTACGACCACTACTTCTCGACGTTCCTGATCCCCGGTGACATTCTCTGGTCGTTCGTGCAGGCGATCTTCATGGCCCTGGCGGTCATGATGATCCATACCTATTACGGCTACCACGCCTCCGGCGGTCCCGTCGGCGTCGGCGTGGCGGTGGGCAACGCGGTACGCGCCTCACTGGTCGCGGTGGTGACCGTGACCCTGCTGGTCTCGCTGGCCATCTACGGAACCTCCGGCAATTTCCATCTCTCCGGGTAGGCGGTATGGCGGCAAACAAGCTGGTCGAAAAGGACGGCGCCGGAAAGATCTTCGGCGCCGGGTGGGGCGTCAAACTGGCCGGGCTGGCGATGGTGCTGAGTCTGGCGGCCGTCGTCGCGGTCGCGCTCACGATGTTCGCCGGTGGATTCACCTCGACCGAGACCGTCTATATCGATGCCCAGCGCGCCGGTCTGGTACTGGACCCCGACGCCAAGGTGAAGCTGCGCGGCGTGGAAATCGGCCGGGTGAAGGCGATTTCGTACACCGGCGACAATGCCCGGCTGCAATTGGCCATCCAGCCCGATCAGATGAAGCTGCTGCCCGCCAACGTCGGCGTGGATATCCGCTCCACCACCGTCTTCGGCGCGAAATACGTGAATTTCACGCTGCCCCAGCATCCTTCGGCGAAACATCTGGACCCCGGCGTGACGGTGAACGCGCGGTCGGTGACCGTCGAGTTCAACACCTTGTTTCAGCATCTGTCCGATGTGCTCGCGAAGATCGCACCCGAGAAGTTGAATGCGACCCTGACCGCGCTCGGCACCGCCCTGCAGGGCCGCGGCGACAAGTTGGGTCAGCTGCTCGCCGATTCGGATCAATATCTGCGAGATATCAATCCGAGCCTGCCGGATCTGCAACGCGATCTGCAGACCTCGGTCGGGGTGACGAATCTTTATGCCGATACCGTCCCGGATTTGTTGCGCACCACCGACAATGCGGCGGTGACGGGCGGCACGATCGTGCGGAAGCAAGAAAGTTTCGACGCCGTGTTGATGAATCTCATCGGCCTGGCCGACACCACGCGACCCATTCTGAGCGATAACGAGCAGTCGCTGGTGACGGCCCTGGATCTGTTGCGCCCCACCACCGCTCTGCTCAACGAGTACCGCACGGGACTCAACTGCGTGATCGAGGGCATCGGCAGCCGCGTCGACATCATGAACCAGATCTTCGGCGGCAGCGGCGCGGGCGTGCTGCTGAACGCGGGCTTCATGCCCGGCGGCGAACCCTATCGCTATCCGCAGGATCTGCCGAAGGTGAACGCCACCGGGGGCCCGCACTGCGACGGAACCAATGTGCGCGAGCCCGGCAGTCACGCGCCCTATCTGGTGACCGACACCTCCGAGGGCGAGGTGTGGACACCGGAACTGCACACACATCTCAACGGCCCCAGGGTGTTCCAGTTGATGTTCGCCGGGCTGCCGGGGGTGCCCAACCCATGAGGTTCAAACCGCACGCCGCGACCGTGAAGTTATCGATCTTCACGCTGGTGATGGTGCTCGTCCTGGCCCTGCTGGGCGTGGTCTTCAGCCAGATGCGCTTTTCCCGCGAGACCGGATATCACGCGATCTTCACCAGTTCCTCGGGCATGCTGCCCGGTTCGAAGGTACGCATCGCCGGGGTGCCGGTCGGCTCGGTCAAGCGGGTGTACGTCGGCAAAGACCATCTCGCCCATGTGGATTTCGACGTCGACACCAAATATCGGCTCTACACCAGCACCCAGGCGGCCATCCGCTACGAGAACCTCGTCGGCGACCGGTACATGGAACTGCTCGAGGGGCCCGGCGCCGCACAGGGTATGGCCAAGGGCGGCACGATCGGAACCGACAAGACCAAGCCCGCCCTCGATCTGGACCTGCTGCTCGGCGGCTTCAAACCCCTGCTGCGCGGGCTGGATCCGGCGCAGGTGAACGATCTGACCAGCGCGTTGCTACAGGTGTTCCAGGGGCAGGGCGGCGCGCTGGTGGCGCTGCTCAACAGCGGCGGCTCGTTCACCAAGACCCTCGCCGATCGAGATGCCCTGATCGGCAGCGTGATCGAGAATCTGAAGACCGTCCTCGCCACGATCGACGACCGCGGCAAGGAATTCGACACCACGCTGACCGAACTGCAGCGCCTGGTGAGCGGGCTGGCCGCGGACAAGGATCCGATCGGCGCGGCGCTGCCGCATCTGGCCGGCGCGACCGGGGATCTGACCGATCTGCTGCGCGAGGCCCGGCCCGATCTGAAACAGGACTTCGCTCAGCTGGGGCGGTTGTCCCAGAACATCGACGACCACTCCGGCGATGTCGAATGGATTCTGCAGCAGCTGCCCGAGACCTATCGCAAGCTGGTCCGGGTCGGTTCCTACGGGTCGTTCCTCAACATGTACGTCTGCGGCGTCACCATGCTCGCCGACGGTCCCGACGGTAAGCCCATGGAAGTGCACCTGAAGGGCAACCAGACGACCGGAAGGTGTGCCAGCGAGTGAACGGCGAACGGTCTCCTCTCATTTCGATCGGCGTGGTCGGCATCGTGGTCGCGGTCGCGATCTCGCTGTCGGCCCTGCAGTTCGATCGGCTGCCGTTCGTCAGGAGCGGCGCCGAGTTCAGCGCCTTCTTCGCCGATGCGGGCGGTTTGACGGTGGGCGATCCGGTGCAGGTCGCCGGGGTGCGCTCCGGGCGCGTGGAGGATGTGCGCCTGGACGGGGCCAAGGTGCGGGTCCGCTTCATCCTCGACGAGTCGATCCCGCTGGGCCGTCGCACCACCGCGGCGATCAAGACCAATACGATCCTGGGCCGCAAAACCCTCGAGGTGGTGCCGCAGGGCGACGGGGTGATCCGGCGCGACGATCCGATTCCGTTGGAGCGCACCACCTCTCCGTACTCGCTCAACGACGCGCTGGGCGATCTCACCAAAACCGTGCAGGGCCTGGATCTGGACCGGGTCAACACCACCCTGGACACGCTGTCGCAGACCTTCGCCGACACCCCGGCTCCGCTGCGTTCCGCGCTCGACGGCGTCACCGCGCTCTCGCGCAGCCTCAACGCCCGCGACAAGGCGCTGACCGAACTGCTCGGGCACGCCCAGAACGTCACCAAGGTGCTGTCGGACCGGGCCGATCAGATCAACGCGCTGCTGCTGGACGGCAACGATCTGCTCGGCGAGCTGGACGCCCGGCGCGCGGCGCTGAGTCAGCTGATCGTCTACGTCAACGGCCTGGCCCAGCAGCTGACCGGCTTCGTCAACGACAACGAGGCCGAGCTGAAACCCGCGCTGGACAAGCTGAATTCGGTGCTGGGACTGCTGCAGCGCAACAAGGACAATCTCGGCAAGGCGCTCGACGCGCTCGGCCCCTATGCCGCGGCGCTGGGCGAACAGGTCGGCAGCGGGCCCTACTTCCAGGCCTATCTGTCCAATGTCGAGAGCATTCCGCTGCGCGCGCTGGTCGACGCGATGGTCTGGCCGGATCGGTTGCCGCAGGCACTGTCCGACGCCTTCGGCCTGCCGACCACCAGTCCTGCCGATCGGGAGCCGCCGCGATGAACGCATTACGCCGGATGACCTCGGTGCCGCGCTGGGCCCGCCTGATCGCCGCCGCGCTGGTGGTGGCGCTGGCCGGTTGGATCGGCTACAGCGCGGTGACCAATATTGGAAAGACCCACGTCACAGCGTATTTCCCGTCCACGACCGGACTGTATGCCGGGGATGACGTGCGCATCCTCGGGGTGAAGGTCGGGCGGATCGACTCGATCGAGCCGGGCCAGGACCGGGTGAAGGTGGCGATGACCGTCGATCGCGGCATCGACATCCCCGCCGACGCCCGCGCGGTGACCATCTCGCCCTCGCTGGTGTCGGCCCGGTTCGTGCAGTTGGCGCCCGCCTATGTCGGCGGCCCGAAGATGCACGACAATGCCGAGATCCCGATCGAGCACACCGCGGTGCCCGTGGAATGGGACGACATCAAGGCCGAATTGACCAAGCTGTCACAGGCTCTGGGGCCGGTCGGCGACGACAAGCAGGGTTCGTTCGGCCGCTTCGTCGGCACCGCCGCGGACAATCTCGGCAACGGCAATGCCCAGTCCTTCCGGGACACCCTGCGGGAACTGTCGGCCACGCTCGACACGCTGTCGGACGGTCGCACCGATCTGTTCGGCACGATTCGCAATCTGCAGCAGTTCGTCGATGTGCTGTCCAATAGCAATGAGCAGATCGTGCAGTTCGGCGGGCGGCTGGCCTCGGTGTCCTCGGTGCTGGCGGGCGTCTCCTCGGATCTCGGTGCGGGACTGGACAATCTGGATTCCGCGGTGGCCGATGTGAAGCGATTCCTCGACGAGCGTGGCGGCGCGCTGACCGAGAGCGTGCAGCGGCTCACCGATGTCACCCAGTTGCTCGCCGACAAGCGACCCGAACTCGAGCGAGTGCTGCACGCGGGCCCGAACGGGCTGGTGAACTTCTATCAGATCTACAAGCCCGCCCAGGGTTCGCTCGCGGGCGCGCTGGTCGGTACGAACTTCGCCAATCCCGTCCAATTCCTGTGCGGTGCGGTCGAGGGCATCCAGGCCGACGACTCCGACAAATCCGCGGCGCTGTGCCGGCAGTATCTGAGCCCGGTGCTGAACTCGCTGATGATGAACTACCCACCGCTGCTGGTGAATCCGGCGTCCACCCAGACGGCGTTCCCCAGTCAGCTCGTCTACAGCACCCCGGAACTCGCCGACCGGGCCGGGGCGCAGGCTCCTCCGGTCTCGGTGCCCAACGGCATCGCCGGACTCGCACTTCCGGGAGGCGGGCGATGAAAAGAAGACTGCGGGTCGCGGGTGTGGCGATCGGGCTGGCGGTACTGCTGGGGGCGACCGGCTGTCAGTGGGACGGCCTGAACTCGCTGCCCATGCCGGGCGCGGCGGGTACCGGTGCGGGTTCGTGGCGGGTGCGCATCCAGATGCCGAATGTGACCACGCTGACCCGTAATTCGCCGGTCAAGGTGGACGACGTGACCGTGGGAACGGTGACCGGGATCGAGGTGGAGAACTGGCACGCGCTGGTCACCGTGAGCCTCGACCGGGATGTGAAATTGCCCGCCAACGCGATCGCGCGGATCGGGCAGACCAGCCTGCTGGGCAGCAATCACGTCGAACTGGCCGCGCCCCAGGGCGTGCAGCCGCAGGGGCAACTGAAAAACGGCGACACCATCCCGCTGGATCGCGCCGGAACCTTCCCGAGCACCGAGCAGACGCTGTCGTCGCTGTCTGTGGTGCTCAACGGCGGCGGTATCTCACAGCTCGAGACCATCACCCATGAGCTCAACGCGACCTTCACCGGCCGTCAGGACGCGATTCGCGATCTGCTTCCCCAATTGACCCAGCTGACAACGACTCTCGATCAGCAGACCGGTGACATCATCGCCGCCATGGGTGGGCTGGACCGGTTCGCCGGGCAGCTGGCCCAGCAGAAGGATCAGGTGGCCGCGGCCATCCAGAACATCCACCCGGCGCTGACGGTGCTGGCGGATCGGCGCGAGAACATCACCAAAACCATTACCGCGCTGGGTGATCTGAGCGAGGTCGTGCAGCGGGTGATCGCGCAGGGCGGCCACGATCTGAAGGCGAATCTGGCCAATCTGTGGCCCACGCTGCAGTCGCTGGCCGATACCGGTGACCGCCTCGCGAATTCGCTGCAGCTGCTGCTGACCTTTCCATTCCCGATCAAGGGCATCAACAAGGCGGTCAAGGGCGACTACATGAACCTGTTCGTCACCTACGACCTGACCGGCGCCCGCATGGATTCCAACTGGCTGACCGGCACCCCGCTCGGCGGGGCGTTCGGCGGCGTGCAGGCCAAATACGGCGTCGAGGCGGCGCTGGGCACGATCGCGGGGACGGCCGGTGTGAAGGGCGATCCGGTGCAGGGCCCGCTGCAGCCGCCGCAACCGACGCCGAGCATTCCGGGGCTGCCGCCGATTCCGGGCCTGCCCGCCATCCCCGGCCTGACGGTTCCCGGTGCGCCGCAAGGAGGTCCGGGGCAATGAAACTCACCCGGTTCGTACGCACCCAGCTGATCATCTTCTCGGTGCTGACGGTGGTCGGCGTCGTGGTGATGGCCGCGAGCTATATCCATCTGCCCGCGATGTTCGGCGTCGGTCGCTACACCGTGACGGTGAAACTGGTGGCCACGGGCGGGCTGTATCCGACCGCGAACGTCGCCTATCGCGGCACGAATATCGGCAAGGTCGACGAGGTGCGGCTCACCCCCGACGGGGTGGACGCGAAGCTGTCGATCAACAGTGACTACAAGGTGCCCGCCGATGTGGACGCCTACGTCAAGAGCGTATCGGCGGTCGGCGAGCAGTACGTCGATCTGGTGCCCACGGCCTCGCCGCACGGCGGCAATCTGGGCGACGGTTCGGTGATTCCGGTGGAGCGCACCAAACTTCCGCAGGATGTCGGCGCCATGCTCGATCAGGCCGACCGACTGCTGTCCACGGTGGCCGATACCAAACTGCGGCAGCTCATCGACGACGCGTTCATCGCCTTCAACGGGGCCGGGCCGGATCTGCAGAAGTTCATCGACTCCGCGTCGCTGCTGGTGCAGGAGGCCAAGGCGAATACCGGGCAGACCAAGGATCTGCTGGAGAAGATCGGGCCGCTGCTGGACACCCAGAACCGCTCCGATGCCGCCGTGCGCTCCTGGACCCGGGATCTGGCGACGCTGACCGATCAACTGCGCCAGCACGATCCCTCGCTGGGACAACTGCTCGACCGCACGCCCTCGGCCGCGCAGAAGGTGAGCTCGACGTTCCAGGATCTGAAACCGACACTGCCGCTACTGCTGTCGAATCTGGTGACCGTCGGGCAGGTGGGCGTGACCTATCACGCCGGGCTGGAACAGATTCTGGTCGTCTTCCCGCCGCTGATCGCGGCGCTGATGACCTCGGCGAGTACCGCGCCGTCGAAATACGGTGCGGTCGTGGACTTCGCGCTCGGCCTCAACGATCCGCCGGGCTGCACCACGGGCTTCCTGCCGCCGGAGCAGTGGCGCTCCCCGGCCGATTTCAGCACCCCGGACACACCCGAGTCGTACTGCAAGATTCCGCAGAACTCGCAGACCTCGGTGCGCGGTATCCGCAACTTCCCGTGCGAGGACGTGCCCGGTAAGCGCGCGCCGACCCCGGAGATCTGCCACGATCCGCGCGGCTATGTTCCCCAGGGCGACAATCCGCCCAGCGGTAAGCCCAATCCGGTGCCCGCGGCGGGCGGACCCGCCGAGGCACAGACCCATCCTGCGGCCGTGAACAGGCAGTACGATCCCGGCACCGGCACATTTCTCGGTCCCGACGGCCGAACCTATCGGGAAGGCGACGTCGCAGCGGGTGGTTCGGGAACGGTACCGTCGAGCTGGCAGACGATGCTCGAGGAGCAGCAACGATGAGCGAAACCAAAGACACCGAGGGGCGGGGACGGCGGCGCGCGGTGCGGTCGGCGGGACCGGCCGAGGGTGCCACCGAGGTGGAGCCGATCGTGGAGCGGTCCGCGGTCACGGCGAAATTCGACGCCCCGGTGGTCGAGCCCACGGTTGTGTCCGAACCGGCCGTCGCGGCAATCGAATCGGCGGCCCCGGACGCGGCGGCCGGTGGGGACGGCCCCGCGAAGTCCGGCCGCCTGGGAGCGCTCGGTTGGGCGGCCGCGGTGATCGCGGTGCTGTCGGCGCTGGCACTGATCGGATCCGGCGGCCTGTACATCTATCACGACCGGCACGCGAACGCGCTCGACACCCGGCGGGCCGACTATGTGCAGACCGCCAAGCAGGCGGTGCTCAACCTCACCAATATCAAGGACGACACCGCGCAGCAGGACATCGATCGGGTGCTCTCGGTCGCCTCGGGCCAGCTCAAGGAGGAGTACGCCTCCCGTAAGGACGCCTACGCGCAGGTCGTGCAGCAGGCCAAGGTCAGGGCCACCGGCGAGATCATCGACGCGGCGATCGAAAGCGACGACGACGACACCGCCCGGGTTCTGGTGGCCGCCAAGCAGACACTGACCAATGCGGCCTCCGCCGATCCGCAGCAGCGGTACTACCGCTTCCGGATCACCGTTGGCCACGGTGACGACGGACATCTCACCGCCTCACAAGTGGAGTTCGTGCCATGACCGCCAAACTGCGCCCGTACCTGTTCGCCGGGGCCGCGATCCTGTTCGTGGCCGCCGTGGCGGTGGGCGGGTTCGTCGGCTGGGGCATCTGGTCGGACCGGCAGGCCGAGCAGGCCCGCGGCGATTCGACAACGGCCGCGCGCCGGACCGTACAGGCCATGTTCAGCTACGACTTCCACACCGTCGACACCGAACTACCCAGGGCCGCCGACAATCTCACCCCGGAGTTCCGCAAGGACTACCTCAAGCTGGTCAACGATGTCATCGCCAAGGGCGCCAAGGAGAAGGAGCTCACCGTCAAGGCCAATACCCAGGCCAGCGGTGTGGTCTCCGCCGATCGCTCGCACGCGGTGGTGCTGCTCTATCTGAACCAGATCACCACCAGCAAGGACGCCCCGCAGGGCACGGTCACTCCGAGCCGGGTGCGCGTCACCCTGGACAAGGAGGACGGGCACTGGCTGGTGGCGCAGGTGACGCCGGTCTGAGCGAATCCGGTCGTTAAGCGGAAGACCCTGTCCCCCTTAAGGACTGCGCTCTACATTCGAGGCACAGTGTTCGGCGACGCCGGGAGGGGCGATGGTGGCGACCGCGTCGGGTGCGGCGGAATCCGGTATCGAACCGGCGGAAGCCAGGACCGAGACGCGCTGGAACCTGTGGACTCGCATCGGATTTCGATTCGGGTTCTGTTATTTCGGGTCGTTCGGGCTGGCGGCCGTGCTGGGGTTGACGCCGATCCTGTTGGCGGGGGCGGGATTGCACCTGTCCTGGTTGTCGGTGTCGCGGGTGTTGGATCGGGTGCGGCCGCCGATCGAGTGGGTCGGTGGCCGGGTGCTCGGGTTGCGGGTGGAGAGTACGCAGGTCGGTAGCGACAGCGCCTTCCAGTGGACCGTGCTGTTCTCGATGGTGGTGGCCGCCGCGGTGGTCACGGTGGTGTGGTCGGTGCTGGATCGTCGGCGCGGTGGATATCCGCGGCTGCTGGCCTGGTTCCGGGTGTATCTGCGGTTCGTGCTGGCCACGGCGATGTTCTATTTCGGCATGGCCAAGGCGATTCCGACGCAGATGCCGTTCGTATTGAGTCGGCTGGTGGAACCGTTCGGCAACTTCAGCCCGGAGGGGGTGCTGTGGTCGCAAGTCGGGATTTCCCAGCCGTACGAGATCGCGCTGGGCGCGGCCGAACTGCTCGGCGGGGTGCTGCTGCTGGTCCCGCGGGCCACGGCCGCGGGCGCGCTGCTGTGCGCGGTCGATATGACCCAGGTGTTCCTTCTGAACCTGACCTACGACATCCGACTGAAGACGGTGTCGTCACAGTTGTTGCTGCTCAGCCTGTTTCTGCTCGCTCCGCACGCGCGGCGGCTCGGCGCGGTCCTGTTCTCCGATCGGGCGGCGCCCGCGGCCCGTCCGGCGGCGCTGTTCGCGACCCGGCGGGCGAATCGGATCGCGCTGGGCGTGCAGCTCGGCGTCGGCCTGCTGCTGTTGGGTGTGACGGGCGCGCAGAACTGGCAGCAGTGGCACAGGCCCGCACCGGAGCTGTACGGCATCTATCGGGTCGACGGGTTCTCCGCCGAGGGCTACCGGCGCGATCCGCTGCTCACCGACGAGCTGCGGTGGCGGCATGTGGTCGTCGATCGACCCTTCCACGTCACCGATCCGGTCGTGCTGACCATTCAGCACATGGACGATTCGTTCGAAATGTACGGCGGCACAATCGATCCCGCGCGACACTACATCGATCTCGAGCATGCGCTCGAACTCGGCACCTACCGGCAGGCCCCGGTCCGGGTGCGGCTGAGCTACTGGTGGCCCGAGGCCGGGCGGCTGGTCATCGATGCGGACGACTATGCGGGACATCGCATTCACGCCTGGTTCACCAAATTGGATCCGAAGGCGTTCCCGCTGACCGAGCGCGGCTTCAGCTGGGTGCAGGAGCGGCCCTACAACCGCTGATCAGCTCGCCTCGGGATCGATGTCGTCATCGGACAGCAGCGCGCTGCCCGCCACCCGATCCTGGGCCAGCGCGTCGAGGAAGGCGCGAGCCCAGCGGTCCACGTCGTGGGTGAGGACCTGGCGGCGCAGCGCGCGCATGCGGCGGCGGCGAGTATCCGGATCGTCGGACAGGGCGTGGGTGATGGCATCCTTCACGCTGTCCAGATCGTGTGGGTTGCACAGGTAGGCCTGGCGCAATTCGGCTGCGGCGCCGGTGAATTCGCTCAGCACGAGCGCGCCGTTGAGGCCGCTGTGGCAGGCGACGTACTCCTTGGCGACCAGATTCATGCCGTCGCGCAGCGGGGTGACGAGCATGCCGTCCGCGGCGACGAAGAAGGCGATCAGCTCGTCGCGGGGGATCGGCCGGTGCAGATAGTGCACGACCGGGAAGCCGACCCGGGCGAATTCACCGTTGATGCGTCCGACCTGGCGCTCGATATCGCTGCGCATCTGGATGTAGCTCTCGACCCGCTCGCGGCTGGGCGTGGCCAACTGCACCATCACCGTCTCGCTCGGATCGATGCGGCCCTCTTGGAGCAGCTCGTCGAGGGCGGCCAGGCGGATATCAATACCCTTGGTGTAGTCGAGCCGATCGACGCCGAGCAGGATGTTCTTGGGATTGCCCAGCTCCGAACGGATCTGGGCGGCCCGTTCGCGCACCGAGCGACGGCGCGACAGCTCGTCGAGTTCGGCCGAGGCGATCGAGATCGGGAACGCGCCCACCCGCACGGTGCGGAAACCCACCTGCACCACACCGAGTTTCGAACGGATGCCCACATTGCCGCGCGAAGTCGGCTGTCCGGCAAGGCGTCTGGCCAGATACAGGAAGTTCTGCGCGCCGCCGGGCAGATGGAAGCCGATCAGATCCGCGCCGAGCAGACCCTCCACGATCTCGGTCCGCCACGGCAGCTGCATGAACAGCTCCACCGGCGGGAACGGGATGTGCAGGAAGAATCCGATGGTCAGATCGGGCCGCAGCATGCGCAGCATCTTCGGCACCAGCTGCAGCTGATAGTCCTGCACCCAGACCGTCGCGCCCTCGGCGGCGACCTTCGCGGTGTGCTCGGCGAAGCGGCGATTGACGTTGACGTAGGCCGCCCACCACTCGCGGTGGTACTCCGGGCGGACGATCACATCGTGATACAGCGGCCACAGGGTTCCGTTGGAGAAACCCTCGTAGTAGTCGGCGACCTCCTGGGCGGCCAGTGGTACCGGATGTAGCTCGAGGCCGTCCTCGATGATCGGATCGAGGTCGACATCGGGCACACCCGCCCAACCGACCCAGGCGCCGTTGTTGTTGCGCAACACCGACTCCAGCGCCGTCACCAGCCCGCCCGGGCTGCGCTTCCAGCGCTTGGAGCCGTCGGGTAGTCGCTCCAGATCCACGGGCAGCCGGTTGGCGACCACGACGAATCCGGAGCCCGCCCCATCACCCTGGTAGCCCTTGGGTTCGGAATCCATATCGGGTACAGCGTGCTCGGGTCTGTCGGTCTGGGGTTCGGTCACTGGATCCTCCGCTCGGGCCCGCTGTAGTAGTGGAAACTCCGACCGGCTAGTCGCCCCGGCCGGTCGGCCCGATGCCGAGCATCGAGAGCAGCATTCGGCACTCGTCGGCGTCGGTGGCGTAGGCGGCGACGACTCGCTGGGCTTGCCGGGCAGTCTCGTCGGCGAGCGGTTCCAGGTCGTCGTCCGCGATGTCGTTGGCGCCCTTCGCGGCCATCATCGTGTCCTCTCGGCTCGGGTGATTTGTCACGGTTACGAGAAGTCAATGGTATCGGGCGTGGTCCACCGAGCCGTCGCCTCGGTGCCGACCGCGCCCTAACCGCAATACCCTCTCGGCACCGGGGAAACGTCCTCGTGCGGCAAAGCTATACCGTGGAGGGAGTCTAATGTCGCGGGAAAGGGATCAGCATTATGCCGTTGGCCACGGTGAACGGAATCGCGCTGAACTATCAGGTGAAGGGTGACAAGGCCAAGGGCACCGACACCAAGGGCGCGGCGCCGCTGGTCGTGCTGATCATGGGTACGGGCAGCCCGGGGCGGGTGTGGGAGCTGCATCAGGTGCCCGCGCTGCTGGCGGCCGGTTATCGGGTCTGCACCTTCGACAATCGGGGTATCGCGCCGACCTACGAGGCCGCGACGGGTATCCACATCGACGATATGGTCCGCGACACCGCGGCGCTGATCGAGTTCCTGGACGAGGGTCCCGCGCTGGTGGCGGGCACCTCGATGGGTGCGCGGGTGGCGCAGGAGCTGGCGCTGGCCCGGCCCGATCTGGTGCGCAAAGCCGTATTCATGGCCGGGCACGGGCGGCTCGACATCTTCCAGAAGACGCTGTCGCTGGGCGAGCACGAACTCGACGCGAGCGGGCAGAAGTTGCCCGCGAAGTACGAGGCGGCGCTCAACGCGGTGCTCAACCTGTCCCCGGCGACCATGGCCGATCCGCATGCCGCGCGGGACTGGCTGGATCTGTTCGAATTCACCGGTGGTCCGGTCACTCCCGGTATCCGCGCGCAGCGACGGATGGATCACGACTTCGAGCGGTTGCAGGCCTACCGCGGGATCAAGGTGCCGTGTCTGGCGGTCGGTTTCGCCGACGACCGGATGATTCCGCCGTATCTGGCCCGCGAGGTGGCCGAGGCCATCCCGGGCGCGCGGTATCAGGAGATTCCCGATGCCGGGCACTACGGCTATCTGGAACGACCCGAAGCGGTGAACAAGGTTCTGCTCGATTTCTTCGCAGGGTCCAGGTAACCGCCCTGGCGTAACGCCGGCCTTGCTAGGGTCGACACAACGCTGACGGGCTCCGGCTGACCGCCTCGCCCGAGCGTTTCCGTTTACAGCGCCAGTATCCAGTGAGGTGAAATGAGCACCAACCCCTTCGACGACGAGGACGGCCGCTTCTTCGTCCTGGTCAACGACGAGGAACAGCATTCGCTGTGGCCGGCCTTCGCTGAGGTCCCGGCCGGATGGCGAGTGGTGTTCGGCGAGGACAGCCGCGCTGCCTGCGTCGAATACGTGGAGAAGAACTGGACCGACATGCGGCCCAAGAGCCTGCGTGACGCGATGGCCGCCGACGACGCGGCCCGGCAGGCCGCGCAGTCCTGACCCGCAGTAGCTCCGATACTGCGCCAGCACGGGCAAGCACCGGCCGTGCGGAAGTGCTGCGACTTTTCCGCACAGCCGGTGCCCCCGGCTATGATTGCTCCGTTTTCGCCTCCTTAGCTCAGTGGTAGAGCACCGCTCTTGTAAAGCGAAGGTCGTCGGTTCAATCCCGACAGGGGGCTCCAGTGCAGGTCCGGCTCATCGTTCCCAGGAAACTCCCAGCCAAGGCTCAGCGGGGTGGGTGGCGGGAGGTGGACGATGGGCGTCATGAATGGTGTGGCTGATCGGACGCCCGAGGCTCGGGTGTTGGTGGTCGACGACGAGCCGATGATCGTGGAGTTGCTCTCGGTCAGTTTGCGCTATCAGGGATTCGAGGTGGCCAGCGCGGGTAACGGGGCCGAGGGGCTGGACAAGGCCAAATCGTTTCGGCCCGATGCGCTCATCGTCGACGTGATGATGCCGGGGATGGATGGGTTCGGATTGCTGCGTCGGCTGCGGGCGGACGGGATCGACGCGCCTGTGCTGTTTCTCACCGCGCGCGACGAGGTGGAGGACAAGGTCACGGGGTTGACCCTGGGCGCGGACGACTACGTCACCAAACCCTTCAGCCTCGAGGAGGTGGTGGCGCGGTTGCGGGTGATTCTGCGCCGCTCCGGTCACGTGGTGACCGAACGGAGGTCCTCGCGGATCACCTTCGAGGACATCGAACTGGACGACGACACCCACGAGGTGTGGAAGGCGGGGGAGCCGGTCTCCCTGTCGCCGACGGAATTCACCCTGCTGCGGTACTTCATGGTGAATGCGGGCACGGTGCTGAGCAAGCCACGCATCCTCGACCATGTCTGGCGCTACGACTTCGGTGGCGAGGTCGGCGTGGTCGAGACCTACGTGTCGTATCTGCGCAAGAAGGTCGACACCGGGCCGGATCGGCTGATCCACACGCTGCGCGGGGTGGGATACGTGATGCGCGCGCCCAGTCGCAGCAGGTCGACCGCGAAATGAGCGGTGCGCGTCGGGCGATCGCGCATCGCTTGGCGTCGGTGCCGTTGCGGGTGACGCTGGTGCTCGCGCTGGTCTCGCTCGCGGCGCTGGGACTGCTGGTGTCCGGGCTCGCGGTGACCTCGGCCATGCATCGTGTGCTGCTCGACAGCGTGGACCGGCAGATCACCCAGCTCGCCCACGGGATGGCCGATCCGAATCGGCCGCCGCCGCCTCGGCCCGCCTTCGATCGCGGTTTCATCCCGTTCTACATCGACGTCAAAGACGCAGCGGGCAAACAGATCCGGTTGGAGGCGCCCGATCGCAACTTCGCGCCGGATCTGCCCGCCGATCTCGACCGGCATCCGCGCACGGTCGGTTCGATCGGCGATTCGGATCTGCACTGGCGCGTGGTGCGGCTGGTGTCCCCATTGGGCACGACGGCCGTTGTGGCGCAACGGCTCAACGAGACCGAGAATATCGTCGATCGGCTCGTCGGCCTCGAGGTCGTGGTGGGCGCGTTGGTGCTCGCGGCGCTGGCGGTGGTGGCGCAGTTCGTGATCCGGCGCAGTCTGCGCCCGCTGCGCGAGGTGGAGAAGACGGCCGCGGCCATTGCCGGGGGTGATCTGAATCGGCGAGTTCCGGTGCAGGACACGGGAACCGAGGTGGATCGGCTGTCACAGTCGTTGAACGGCATGCTCACCCAGATTCAGCACGCCTTCGCCGCCACCGAGGCCTCCGAGGAGGCGGCGCGGCGTTCGGAGGCGAAGATGCGCCGGTTCGTCGCCGACGCCAGTCACGAGCTGCGGACCCCGCTCACCACCATCAAGGGTTTCGCGGAGCTGTATCGGCAAGGGGCGCTGGCCGATCCGGCGATGTTCATGAACCGGATCGAACGCGAATCCAATCGGATGGGCCTGCTGGTGGAGGATCTGCTCATGCTCGCGCGGCTGGACGCGCAACGACCGCTGGACCGGCGGCCGGTGGATCTGCTCGCGCTGGCCAGCGATGCGGTGCACAATGCCCGGGCGGTCGACGCCGCCCAGCGTCCGGAGGGGCCGGGGCGGCCGATCGATCTGGAGATCCGGCCCGGCAGTGGGACTTTGGAGATTTCCGGCGATGAGGCGCGGCTGCGGCAGGTGCTGGCCAATCTGGTCAACAACGCCCTCATTCACACCCCGCCGAGCGCCTCGGTGGCGGTGCGACTGACCCCGGCCGAGAACCACGTCCTGGTCGAGGTCGCCGATACCGGTCCGGGTCTGCCGCGCGATCAGGCCGAGCGGATCTTCGAACGCTTCTACCGCACCGACACCTCGCGCAGCCGCGACAGCGGCGGCACCGGCCTGGGCCTATCGATCGTGCAGGCTCTCGTCGAAGCGCACGGCGGCCGGGTATCGGTGTCGAGCGTGGTCGGCGAGGGCACGACGTTCACCGTGCGACTGCCGAGAAGCGCTGCCGTCTCCCGCTGACCCGGCCCCAGATGATCCCGCTGACGGAGTCAGTCGGGAACATTGGCCCCATAGCCCAGATCCCGCAGGGCCTGCTTGATCTTCTCCTGAGCCTCGTCGAGGGATTCCTTGCTCGGCTCCGGATCGGCCTGGGAGATATTGAAATCACCGAGCTCGAACGCCGGAAACACATGCAGATGCAGATGCGGCACCTCGAGCCCCGCGACGAGCAGCCCCGCCCGCGGCGCGCCCCACGCCGCCCGCACCGCCTGCCCGATCTTCTGCGCGACCCCGTTGATCCGCGCGAACGTCTCGGGCTCGATGTCCTGCCACTGATCGATCTCCTTGCGCGGCACCACGAGCGTATGCCCCTGGGTGATCGGAGCGATCGTCAGAAAGGCGACGAACTCGTCGTCCTCCCACACGAACCGCCCCGGCAGCTGGCCGGCAATGATCGCGCTGAAAACAGAAGCCATAGCGGCCAGTCTAGGTACGCGTTCCTGAACCGGCCCGATGGCAACCGTTCGTGGCCCGTCTCGACCGCGCAATGACGAGACTCAGGGGCCACGAACCGCCGGAGCGAAGCGGAGGCAGAAAACACAGTGATTTAGGCTGTCGTGCGTGCGCGTACTCGTGATCGGCTCCGGAGCCCGTGAACACGCCCTGGTGGAAGCTCTGCGCCGGGATCCGGGGGTGAGCGGAATCTTCGCCGCGCCCGGGAACCCGGGGATCGGCCAGCATGCCCAGCTGCGCTCGGTCGATCCGTGCAATGGCGACGCGGTGGCCGGGCTGGCGCGCGAGATCGAGGCCGATCTGGTGGTGGTCGGGCCCGAGGTGCCGTTGGTGCTCGGCGTCGCCGACGCGGTGCGCGCGGCGGGTATCGCCTGCTTCGGCCCGTCGGCGTCGGCGGCCCGGATCGAGGGTTCCAAGGCGTTCGCCAAGGATGTGATGAACGCCGCCGGCGTGCGTACCGCGCACAGCGAGGTGGTCGATCATCCGGGCGAACTCGATGCGGCACTGGACCGCTTCGGCCCGACCTGGGTGGTCAAGGACGACGGCCTGGCCGCGGGTAAGGGCGTGGTGGTCACCGCCGACCGCTCGGCCGCGCGCGATCACGGCGCCGAACTGCTCGAGCAGGGTCATCCGGTACTGCTCGAATCGTTCCTGGACGGACCCGAGGTCTCGCTGTTCTGCCTGGTCGACGGTGAGACCGTGGTGCCGCTGCTGCCCGCGCAGGATCACAAGCGCGTCGGCGACGGCGACACCGGACCCAATACCGGCGGTATGGGCGCCTACGCGCCGCTGCCCTGGTTACCCGAGGAGACGCTCGAGGAGATCGTCACCGGGGTGGTGGAACCCGTTGCGGCGGAACTGGTTCGGCGCGGTGTTCCGTTCTCCGGACTGCTCTACGCCGGACTGGCGATCGGCCAGGCCGGCCCCGCGGTGATCGAATTCAACTGCCGCTTCGGCGATCCCGAGACCCAGGCCGTCCTGGCGCTACTGGACAGCCCGCTCGGCGCACTGCTGTACGCGACCGCCACCGGCGCCCTGGATCGGGCCGAGCGCCCGCGCTGGAAGGATGGTTCGGCGCTCACGGTGGTGCTGGCCGCGGAGAACTATCCGGCCCGCCCCCGCACCGGCGACGTCATCTCCGGAGTCGACGCCACGCAGGCGAATACCGAAGTGCTGCACGCGGGTACATCGCTGCGTGAGGACGGCGCGCTGCTGTCCGGCGGCGGTCGGGTGCTCAACGTGGTGGCCACCGGCGCCGATCTGACCGAGGCCCGCGCCCGCGCCTACGAGCGCATCGCCAAGATCAAACTGCCCGGCAGTCACTATCGCGGCGATATCGCACTGGCCGCCGTGGAAGACCGCATCTCGATTCCCGCTCGCGTCTGACGAATCGCGCGGCGCTCAGCCCAGTCTCAACCCGTGCAGCGCCAGCCAGGGCTGCGGATCGACATGCTGTCCGCCGATCAGCACCTCGAAATGCAGATGCGGCCCGGTGGAATCGCCGCGGTTGCCGACGCGGGCGATCTGCTGTCCGGCGCGCACGCGCTCGCCGACCGAGACCGAGAAGTCGTACATATGCCCGTAGACGGTGATCGAACCGTCGCTGTGCCGAATGCGCACCCACAGCCCGAAACCCTGTGCGGGTCCGGCGTCTATGACCGTGCCGTCGGCCACCGCGTAGATGGGTGAGCCGATGGGCGCGGCGATATCGATCCCGTAATGGAATGTGCCCCAGCGCTGTCCGTAGCCGGAGGTGAACGCGCCGCGGGCGGGCAGTACGAAACCGCCTGTGCCGGGCAGGATTCCGCCGGGCAGCGTGGTGACCGGGCCGTTGAGCCAGGGCTGTGGATCGCCCGCCACCGCCGCGGCGGCCTCGGCCTTGGCTCGGTCCAGGGTCGCGCGGGCGGCCGCGGCGACGACCTGTGCCTCGCGCAGTCGCTCACCGTTGTTGATCGCCGTGAGATAGCGCTTACTCGATTCCGACGGCCCGGCCACCTGCAGCGGATAGGCGACGGGTACGCGCTGTCCCGTTCCGGGCGTGGGCGATCCGTCCAGCGGGCGGGGCGCGACGGCATCGGCCGCGGCGAACAGGGCGATCGCCGCCATCCCCGCGATGAGCACGCGATGCTGGAACATCCACGCGCGCAACGACGGCCACTGTTCCCGCGCATAGGCGCGCCAATCGCGCCGTAGATAGGCCTGCCAATCGATTTTCGCGATCCGGCGGGCCTGGCTCCGGGCCCGCGCCAGCCCGCGCAGCGCTCGCTCACGAGCCCGCCGCGCCCGGATGAGGCCGGAGTTCCGGTCCCGCCGCAGCTCGCTGCGCCAATCGGGCCGGATCACCGTCCAACCCCCTTTGTACGGCTTCGCGAGGCGTGCCTGGTCAGGCATTCTGCCGACGATAACAGGACGATTGCCCAAGTGGCAGTCCGCCCGGCCAGAACTCAGCGTGGTCTCAGGAAGGCTCCGAAATACCTCGGGCGCGTCGGCGGCCGGTGTTCTACCGTCGTTCCAGTGCGCAGTGAATCCCGTCGATCGACCGTGCCCGCCTTCTATGTCATGGACGTCTGGAAGGCCGCCGCCGAACGCGCCCGCACCCACGGCGATGTGATCGTCCTGGCGGCGGGCCAGCCGTCCACCCCCGCACCGGTTCCGGTGCTGCGCGCCACGAAGGCCGCCCTGGACGCCGAATTGTTGGGCTACACCGAGACTTTCGGCATCCTGCCGCTGCGGCAGGTCATCGCCGAACACCACATTCGCACCTACGGCTACGACGTACATCCCGACGATGTGGTGATCACGACCGGTTCATCGGGCGCGTTCACGCTGATCTTCCTGGCCGCCTTCGATCCCGGCGATACCGTGGTGGTCGCTCGGCCGGGCTATCCGGCCTATCGCAACACCCTGACCGCGCTGGGCTGCGAGGTGATCGAACTCGACTGCGGCCCCGAGACCCGCTTCCAGCCGACGGTCGCGATGCTCGAGGCTCTATCCGAACCGCCCGCGGGACTGATCGTGGCGAGTCCGGCCAATCCCACCGGAACCATGATCGCCCCGGCCGAATTGGCCGCCCTGGCGCGCTGGTGCGACGAGCACGGCACCCTGCTGATCTCCGACGAGATCTACCACGGCATCGTCTATCCCGGTATCGATACGGAGCCGACCTCCTCGGCCTGGCAGACCTCGCGCGAGGCGGTCGTCATCGGCTCGGTGTCGAAGTACTTCTCCATGACGGGTTGGCGGATGGGCTGGATGCTGACGCCGCCGGGCTTACGCCCGGCCCTGCAGCGGCTGGCGTCGAACATGACGGTGTGCCCGCCCGCGATCTCGCAGTACGCCGCGCTGCACGCCTTCGGCCCCGAGGCGAAAACCGAACTGGACGGCCATGTCCGCCGCTACGCCGAGAATCGGGCGCTGCTGCTCGAGGGCCTGCCGAAACTGGGCATCACCGACCTGGCCCCGGCCGACGGCGCCTTCTACGCCTACGCCGATATCGCGCATCTCACCGACGATTCGACGCGCTGGTGCGCGGATCTGCTGGCGCATACCGGTGTGGCGCTGGCGCCGGGCATCGACTTCGACACCCGCAATGGAAACCACACGGTCCGCATCTCGTTCGCGGGCGCGACGGCCGATATCGAGGAGGCACTGGTCCGTTTGGGCCGGTATCTCGAGTCCTGAGCCGGATTGTCCGGCAAGACTTTCCGTTCTGGCCCACCCAGCGCGCCGGAATGCGGTAGAAAAACGTAGGTTGTTATTTCAACCCGCTTCGATGTGTGCTCGAGCGAACTGGATTTCTCATTTGATCGCACCGATTTGGTACGGATGAACCGATGACGACTGGCACGATGACACGGTGATCACCGCGACGACCCCGAAAGGTGAACGGCGTCGCCAGGCCCTGGTCGCGGCCGCCGCCGAATTACTGCTCGAAGGTGGTTTCGACGCTGTACGGCACCGCTCGGTGGCCACTCGCGCCGATCTGCCCCTGGCGTCGACGACCTACTACTTCGAGTCGCTGGAGGATCTGATCGCGCGCGCGGTCGAGTTCAGCGGCAATGCCGAACTCGAGGCCATGCGCCGACGGGTGGGTGAGGTGACCCATCGCCGCCGCGGCGCCGAGGCGACCGTCGACCTGGTGCTGGACCTGCTGGTCGGCACGGACGGTCACGACGAGCGCGGCCGCCTGATCGCGCGCTACGAACGTTCGGTGGCCTCGGCCCGACATCCCGAACTACGCGATGTGCAGCTACGACTACGCAGTCAGCTCGACGAGCTGCTGGCCGATGTGCTGCGCCGGTCCGATCGGGTGGTACGGATCGAACAGCTGCGCCGGTTGGTGGCGGTGGTCGACGGGGCGGTGGTGGCCGCCCTGACCGAACAGGATCCCCAGCCCCGGCGGGTCGCGCGGGGCGCGCTGCTCGAGCTGATCGACGTGATAGCGCCCCCGGCCCGCGGCCCCGAACCGGTCGGTGTCAGCGTGGAGAGTCTGCGGCACTAAACTGGCTGCTCGTGACCCTGGTTCCCAATGTCCTCGCCACCCGTTACGCCAGTCCGGAATTGGTCCGGCTGTGGTCGCCCGAACACAAGATCGTGCTCGAGCGTCGGTTGTGGCTCGAGGTGCTGCGGGCGCAGGCCGAGCTGGGTGTGGACGTTCCCGCGGGCGTGGTCGAGGATTACGAGCGCGTGCTCGAGCAGGTCGATCTCGCCTCGATCGCCGAGCGCGAGCGGGTCACCCGCCACGATGTGAAGGCCCGCATCGAGGAATTCAATGCCCTGGCCGGGCACGAGCACATCCACAAGGGCATGACCAGCCGCGATCTCACCGAGAATGTGGAGCAGCTGCAGATCCGGCTCTCGCTCGAACACGTCTACTCGCACGGGATCGCGGTGGCCGCGCGGCTGGCCGAGCGCGCCGCCGAATATCAGACTCTCGTGATGGCGGGCCGCTCGCACAATGTGGCCGCCCAGGCGACCACACTGGGCAAGCGTTTCGCCTCGGCCGCCGACGAGGTGCTCATCGCGCTGACCCGGCTGCGCGAGCTGATCGATCGATATCCGTTGCGCGGCATCAAGGGTCCGATGGGCACCGCGCAGGACATGCTCGATCTGCTCGGCGGCGATGCGGGCAAGCTGGTGCAGCTGGAGCAGAAGGTGGCGCGGCACTTGGGTTTTGCCAACGTGCTGACCAGTGTGGGGCAGGTCTATCCGCGCTCGCTCGATCACGACGTGCTCTCCGCGCTGGTCCAGATCGGCGCGGGCCCTTCGTCTTTCGCGCACACCGTGCGGCTGATGGCCGGGCACGAACTGGTGACCGAGGGTTTCCAGCCGGGCCAGGTCGGCAGTTCGGCCATGCCGCACAAGATGAATACGCGCTCGTGTGAACGGGTCAACGGCCTGCAGGTGGTGCTGCGCGGCTACGCGTCGATGGCCGCGGAGCTGGCCGGGGCGCAGTGGAACGAGGGCGATGTGTTCTGCTCGGTGGTGCGCCGGGTCGCGCTGCCGGACGCCTTCTTCGCCGTCGACGGCATGATGGAGACCTTCCTGACGGTGCTGGTCGAATTCGGCGCCTATCCGGCGGTCATCGAGCGTGAGCTCAACCGCTACCTGCCGTTCCTGGCGACCACCCGCATTCTGATGGCCGCCGTGCGTGCCGGGGTGGGCCGCGAGACCGCGCACGAGGTCATCAAGGAGCATGCGGTGGCCGTCGCGCTGGCCATGCGCGAACAGGGCCGCGAACCCGATCTGCTGGACCGCCTGGCCGCCGACGATCGGCTGCCGCTCTCGCGCGCGGATCTCGATGCGGCCCTTGCCGACAGGTCGGCCTTCATCGGCGCGGCGCAGGCTCAGGTCGCCGAGGTGATCGCCCAGGTGCAGAAGGTGGCCGAGGCGAATCCCGAGGCCGCCCGCTACACCCCAGCCCCGATCCTGTAGCGCGAAAGATGAACCCGTACACGGTCTTTGCCGACATCATCGCCGGTCGGGCTCCCTCGTCGAAGGTGTACGAGGACCAGGATGTGCTGGCGTTCATGGATATTCGGCCCATGACGCCCGGGCATCTGCTGGTCGTCCCGAAGACGCCCGCGCGCAGCCTGGCCGAATTGGATCCCGCGATCGGCGGCAAGCTGTTCCAGGTGGGCCAGCGCCTCGCGGCGGCGCTGCGGGCATCGGAGGTCGGCTGCGACGGGGTGAACCTCTTCCTGGCAGACGGGGTGACCGCCGGGCAGGAGGTCTTCCACGTCCATCTGCACGTCATACCGCGCACGCCGGGCGACGGCTTCGGGTTGCGCGGCAGACCCACCAGCCCGGCGCGCGAGGATCTGGACTATCTGGCGGGATCGATCCGCGGTGCGCTGGAGCGCGCCGAACGCTGAGCGCTTGCCAACTGGTCAGCTGATACGAACCGAACGGTTTGCTGAACAGGCGCTAATCGGTCAATCCGAAGCCGCCCATCTGGACCTGAGCTACGTTGGAATGCGTGGTTGCGTGGGTCTGATGGAGGTGGGGAGATGCGAATCAGGACCGTTGCTGTTGCGGTGCTGGCAGTTGTTCTCGGCGTCACGGTTCCGTTGACCGGTCGGATGCCAGCGGCCGATGCGGCCAGGATCGTCGGTATCGATGAGCTCGGGCCGACACGATCCGCGGTGTTCATCGACTCGCCCGCCATGGGCCGGACCGTGCAGGTGCAGGTGCTGCATCCGCGCGGGGGCGGGCCGCGGCCGACCTACTATCTGCTCGACGGCCTGGATCCCGGCGACCGGCAGAGCACCTGGACCAATGCCACCGACGCCGAGAACTTCTTCGCGGGCAAGAACGTCAATGTGGTGCTGCCGCTGGGCGGCCAGGCCAGCTACTACACCGATTGGCGCGACGACGATCCGCGCTTCGGGCGCTATCGCTGGGAGACCTTCCTGACCAGTGAGCTCCCCCCGATCATCGACGCCGCCTTCGCGGGCAACGGGGTGAACGCGATCGGCGGACTGTCCATGGGCGGTATCGCGGCTTTCGTTCTGGCCGTGCGTGATCCACAGCTGTACCGCGCGGTCGCGGGTTACAGCGCCTGTCCCGATCTCGGGTTGGCGCAGGGTTCGATGCTGTTCTCGATCGCCAATCGAGGCGGCAATCCGGCCGGTATGTGGGGTCTGCCCGGCGATCCGGCGTGGGCCGAACACGATCCCGCGCTGCTCGCGGATCGCTTGCGCGGCAAGACGATCTACCTGTCCACCGGAACCGGCATTCCCGGCCCGCACGAGGCCGAGATCAAGCCGCAACTGCCGGAGAACATCTTCTTCGGCGGGCCGATCGAGGCGGGCGTCGATGCCTGCGTCACGGCGTTCGAGCAGCGGTTGCGGACGATGAACATCCCGGCCCGGGTCGACCACAATCCGGTGGGGACGCATTCGTGGTCGTATTGGCAGGACACGCTGCATGTTTCGTGGGGTGCCCTCGCTCCCGCCCTGGGGGCGTGAGCAAGGGCAAAAGGTGAGGCCCTGGCCGACCAAGGGCAAAAGGTGAGGCCCTGGCCGACCAAGGGCAAAAGGTGAGGCCCTGGCCGACCAAGGGCAAAAGGTGAGGCCCTGGCCGACCAAGGGCAAAAGCCCCTTATGTCCCAGGCCGGTTGAACTCGCCGTCCTTGGCGCCGAGGACGAAGGCGCGCCACTCGCCCGGGGTGAAGATCAGGGTAGGGCCGTCCGGGTTCTTCGCGTCACGCAGGCCGATATTGCCGCTGGCGAGGAATGCCACCTCGACGCCGCCCGCGCCGGCGCCGGTGCGCTGCCACACCGCGTCGGGCTCGATCTCACGATTCTTCTCTTCCACGCGTGCCCCTCCTCGCTCGGATCGTCTCGGACACGACAGTAGTCATGCGAAACCGGGCGCGCGGGCGTTCCGGAATCGAGATATTCGCCCGCATTCGGTTATCCGGTTTCACGCATTTTCGCGACCATTCCGAAATGTCCGTCGAATTGATCCGAACCACATCCGCGGCAAGCGGTGAGCCGCCCGCGCTGAAGCGCTGTGGCGATGGCCACAGCGACGATCGTGTCGAGACCCCCGAACATCGTCCGGTACCCTCGCGCGCGAACCGCTCGACCCCCCGAACCAGCTCCGACCTGGTCGAGCCGTCGTGCCGGCGGATTCGCGAAGCGGCTTCGAACCGCCCGGTCCCGGCTTCGGCGAGCGGCATCGACGGCATTTACCTCGCGATCGCGACAATTCTCGTGGTTTACCCGGCTACCGAATCGGAAACACACACCACTGTGGCTGATTTACGGCGTCGAGCGGACCGGTTGGGTCTCTCCGATCCGGCGTCCGGAAATTATGTGACGCGCCACACTGTACGCACGACCAGGATGGAGCACCGCATGGCACTCGTCTTCGACAGTTGCGCGGTGGTGCCCCGGCACCTCACCGTCGAGCAAGCTCACAACATCTTGCACATCCACAGCAGCTGCCCCCGGGATCAATGTCCGCGGCGCAAGGCCGCCCTGTTCTTCCTCATGGACTCACGCCGCACGCCGCGTCAGAACGGCCGCGATGCCGGTCGCTCCGCATCGCGCAACTCGACCGGTCTGTCGTAGTGTCCGGCGGCTCGGTCGCGACTCGGGCGACCTGACCACGCCCGTCGCGCCGGGCCGGTTACGGTGGAGCGCATGGCTCTCGACAGCGGTACCGGAACGATCCCGGTGGCCAAGCAGGTCCCCACTCAGCGCGTACATCACGGCGACACCTTCGTCGACGAGTACGAGTGGCTGCGCGACAAGGACGACCCGCAGGTGATCGCCTACCTCGAGGCGGAGAACGCCTACACCGAGGCGCAGACCGCCCATTTGCAGCCACTGCGGGACAAGATCTTCGACGAGATCAAATCGCGGACCCTCGAGACCGATCTGTCGGTCCCGGCCCGAATGGGCGACTACTGGTACTACTCGCGCAGCTTCGAAGGCAAGCAGTACGGCGTGCACTGCCGCCGTCGGATCGAGGATCCGAACGACTGGAACCCGCCGCGGCTGGACACCGACACCGCGGTCGACGGCGAGCAGATCCTGCTCGACAGCAACGTCCTGGCCGAGGGTCACGACTTCTTCGCCCTCGGCGCGTTCTCGATCAGCCACGACGGCAATCTGCTGGCCTATTCCGTCGATACCGTCGGCGATGAGCGATATGTGTTGCGGTTCAAGGATTTGCGCACCGGCGAGCTGCTCGGAGACGAGATCCCGGGCACCGCGCCCGGCGCGACCTGGTCGCTGGACGGCACGCACGTCTTCTATCAGACCGTCGACGAGTCCTGGCGGCCCGACACCGTGTGGCGACACCGGCTGGGCAGCGCCACCGACGCCGATGTGAAGGTCTTCCACGAGCCCGACGAGCGCTACTGGGTGAGCATCGGCGCGAGCCGGTCGGAGAAATACCTGATGATCTGGGTGGGTTCGAAGATCACCAGCGAGGGCTGGGTCCTCGAATCCGATGATCCCGAGGGCGAATTCCGGGTGCTGCTGCCGCGCCGCGAGGGTGTGGAGTATTCGGTCGAGCACGCCGTGATCGGCGGGCAGGACCGATTCCTGGTGCTGCACAACGATGTCGTGGACGGGGTCAAGGCGGAGAACTTCGTGCTGGCCGAGGCTCCGGTGGACGATCCGGCGGCGTTGACCATGCTGATCCCGCATCGCGACGATGTCCGGCTCGAGGATATCGACTGCTTCGCCGATCATCTGGTGCTGTCGTACCGGCGCGAGGCGCTGCCGCGAGTCGCGGTGTGGCCGTTGACCTCCGAGGGATACGGCGAGCCGAAGGAACTGGAATTCGGGCTGGAACTGTTCTCGGCGGGCGTCGGCTCGAATCCGGAATGGGAGCAGCCGACCCTGCGCATCGGGGTGACCTCGTTCATCACGCCGATGCAGGTGTTCGACTATGTGCCCGCCACCGGTGAACTGCTGCTGCGCAAGGAACAGCCGGTACTCGGCGGCTATGACGCGAACGACTACGAGCAGCACCGGGATTGGGCCGTCGCCGAGGACGGCACCAGGGTGCCGATCTCGATCGTGCGGCGCAAGGACCTGCCTGCCGGGCCGAAACCGTTGCTGCTCTACGGATACGGCTCCTACGAGGCCAGTATCGATCCCGGCTTCTCGGTGTCGCGGCTGTCGCTGCTGGACCGCGGCGCGGTGTTCGCGATCGCGCATGTGCGCGGCGGCGGTGAGATGGGCCGGCTGTGGTACGAGCACGGCAAGACGCTCACCAAGAAGAACACCTTCACCGACTTCGTCTCCTGCGCGCGGCATCTCGTCGATTCCGGGGTGACCACGCCCGAGCGGATGATCGCCGACGGCGGCAGCGCGGGCGGCCTGCTGGTGGGCGCGGTGGCCAATCTCGCGCCGGAGCTGTTCGCGGGCATACTCGCCAATGTGCCGTTCGTGGACCCGCTCACCTCGATACTCGATCCGTCGCTGCCGCTGACCGTCATCGAATGGGACGAGTGGGGAAATCCGCTGGCGGACAAGCAGGTCTACGACTACATGAAGTCCTACTCGCCGTACGAGAACGTCGAGGCCAAGCAGTACCCGGCGATCCTGGCGATCACCAGTCTCAACGACACCCGGGTGCTCTACGTCGAACCGGCCAAATGGGTCGCCAAGCTGCGTGCCACCAAAACCGGTGACTCCCAGCTACTTCTGAAGACCGAGATGAGCGCCGGTCACGGCGGCGTCAGCGGGCGCTATGAGAAGTGGCGAGAGGTCGCCTTCGAATACGCCTGGGTGCTGGACACTTTGGGACTCGGCGCGGCCTAGCCGAGGCCGCAGGCGGCGATATTCTCCAGCAGGAATTGCCGGTCGCGCTCGCGGGCGGATTCGATACCCCGGTAGGCGCCCTTGGAATCCATGATGCGCAGATAGGCGTCGGCGATCTGCTCGGGAGTGGCGTCCGGATTCTGCTTGCGGATGGTGTCGACGAGCGCTTTGGTGGTGTCGCACTGCTCCTGCGGGGTGAAGATCGGCGGCGGATCGCCCTCGTCGGCGTGGGCGATCGCCGGGGCTGCGATCAACAGCGGGACGGCGAGAGCGCTGAACAGTGCTGCCTTCATCCGGCCGATCCTAGTTCGTCATCCTGTCACCGGGTCGGCACGAGGTGGACATCTCGTGCCCGCACAGTGGGTATATGACCAGCGCAGCGCCTGTGAACAGCACGAACAGGGGGTCGCTCATGCGTGGGCAACTGATCGTCTCGGTGTCCGGTATCCGCGACACCACCCGGGCGGCGGCAACGGCCTTCGCCGCGGAGATGGACCGGCGTGAGGTTCCGCTGTCGCTGCTGGTCGCGCCGCGGCTGAAGGGGAAGTACCGGCTGACCGAGGATGCCGAGACCCAGCAGTGGCTGCGCGAGCGCCGCGAACTCGGGGATGCGATCGTGCTGCACGGGTACGACCAGGCCGCGACCAAGAGCCGTCGGTCCGAATTCGCCGCGCTGCCCAAACATGAAGCGCGCCTGCGTCTCATGGCCGCCGATCGCGTGATGGAGCGGGTGGGCCTGCGCACCCGGCTGTTCGCCGCGCCGCGCTGGAATGCCTCCGAGGGCGCGATGGCCGCGCTGCCCGAGGTGGGCTTCCGAGTGGCCCTGGGTCTGACCGCCATCTACGACCTCGAGCGCGGCGTCTCCGAACGCTCCTGGGTGCACGGCGTCGGCGAGGGTTTCCGGGCCGAGCCCTGGTGGTGTCATGCCTTGGTGATGAGCGCGGCCCGCACGGCCCGCCGTGGCGGGCTGCTGCGCCTGGCCGTCTCGGCCGCCCAGCTGGCCCGCTCGGGTCCGCATCAGGCCATGCTCGACGCGATCGATCTGGCCCTGTTCCACGAGGCCGTCCCCACGGTCTACCGCTGGGAGCCGTTCGCCGCGACCCGCGCGGCCTGATCCCTACTTCAGCAGCAGGGTGACGCCGAGGGCGATCATGATCGCGGCGATGAGCGTATCGAGGACGCGCCAGGCCGTGCGCCGCGCGAACAGCGGACTCAGCAGGCGCGCGCCGTAACCCAGGCCGAGGAACCACAGGATGCTGGCCAGCATCGCGCCCGCGGCCAGATACCAGCGGTTGGGGCCGTAACTGCTCGCGTAGGAGCCGAGCAGTACCACAGTGTCCAGGTAGACATGGGGATTGAGCCAGGTCAGGGCCAGGCAGGTGAGGAAGGTCGCGCCGACGGCCATCGAGGTGTCGGCGGTGTTGGGCGCGAGCGAGCCGGATGTGATCGCGCGGCGCAGAGCCAGCGCCGCGTAGCCGAGCAGGAAGGCCGCACCGGCGTAGCGGGCGAGGGTGAGCACGATCGGGGCCGCGGTGACGATCGCGCCGAAGCCGCCCACCCCGGCGGCGATCAGCACGATATCCGACACCGCGCAGACCGAGACCACCACGAGCACATGTTCGCCGCGGATGCCCTGGCGCAGGACGAACGCGTTCTGCGCACCGATGGCCACGATCAACGACAGCCCGAAACCCAGACCCGACAGTGCCGCGAGCGCGGCCGAGGAGACATTCACATTCTTCGACGTTATGGGCGGTTTTTCAGACAGACAAGCTAAAGATTTTCAACCACCATTACAGTTTCTTAATATGGATCTGCAGTTGGACCAGCTGCGCGCCCTGGACGCCGCCGTGGCCGAGGGCACGTTCGAGGCGGCCGCTCGGCGGCTGCGCGTCACGCCGTCGGCGGTCAGTCAGCGCATCAAGGCGCTCGAGGCGGCCGTGGGCCGAATTCTGCTGCAGCGCACGAAACCGGTGCGGCCCACCGACTCCGGGCTGGCGGTGCTGCGGCTGGCCCGGCAGATCGAGCTGCTCACCGGGGATACCGCGCGGGAATTGGGCGCGGCGGCAATGGAAGCCGACGATCGGGTGCGAATACCTTTGGCCGTCAACGCCGATTCGCTCGAGACCTGGGTGCTGCCCGCCCTCGCCGCCGCGCCCGCCGGGGTGTATTTCGAGATCCACCGGGAGGACGAGGAACATACGATCGGCCTGCTGCGCGACGGTACGGTCATGGCCGCGATCACGGCCGCCGCGCAGCCGGTGCAGGGCTGTACCGCGCGGCGACTCGGCGCGATGCGCTACCGCCCGGTGGCCACGCCGGAGTTCGTTCGCACATGGTTTGCCGAGGGTGCGACCGCGCGCGCGTTCGACGCCGCGCCGGTGGTGATCTTCGATCGCAAAGACGATCTGCAGGACCGCCTGATGCGCCGCCGCGCCCGGCGGCCGCTCGATCCGCCGCGGCACTACATCCCCTCCTCGTCCGGCTACGCCGAGGCCGTCCGGCACGGTCTGGGCTGGGGAATGCTTCCCGACCAGCAGGGTTCCGGGGATCTGGCATCCGGACGCCTGGTCGTACTCGATCCGCGCCTGCACATCGACGTGCCGCTGTACTGGCAGCAGTGGCGGCTGGACTCCCCGGCGCTGGGTGCCGTCGCGGCCACGATTGCGGCCGAGGCCGCCCGCGCGCTGGGCTGATTCGAGATTGCGGCTCATTAACGAATGATCTTGGAACGGCCCTCGGCGTGGCACAGTAGGCAGCGACGGCATTCGGCGGGAGGAGGGGCGTGAGGAACTACCTGTCCTGGATCACCCTGGCCCTCATGACCACCAGTTCGGTGGCGAGTCTGCGTTCCGCGCCGACCATGGCCGTATACGGGCTGGCGTGCGTATTCCTGTATCTGCTTCCGGCGCTGCTGTTCCTGTTGCCGACGGCGTTCGTGGCGGCCGAACTCGCATCGGGCTGGGACGGCGGCGTCTACAAGTGGGTGGGGGAGGGTTTGGCGAAACCGCTGGGTTTCCTGGCGGTGTGGCGCCGTGGCGCGCGGGCCACCGAACTCGCGCTATCTGGCCGCGATCAGCACCGGGGCGGGCGGACCCGGCAACCGGCCGATCATCGCCGACCGCGCGGTGATCACCGGCACCGAATTGGCCATCGAAACCTATTGCCCCGACAATCTGCCGGCATATCTTCGCCAAGTCGATACATTGAAGCTGGGCGATACGACGAAATGAGTTGATATGAGCGAAGTTTCCGGGGTGGATGCGCTGCGCGACCAGGTGCGTGCGCTGATGCCGAGGGCCAAAAGCGATCTGACGGAACTGGTTTCGTACAAGTCGGTGTACGACCCGCGAGTGTTCCCGATCGAGGAGTGTCACAAGGCCGCGCGGTGGGCGCTGGAGGCGTTGAAAGAGGTCGGCCTGACCGACGCGGACCTGTACGAGACGCCCGACGGCAGTCAGGCCGTGGTGGCCCGATATCCCGCGCCCGCCGGTGCGCCGACGGTGCTGCTGTATTGCCACTACGATGTGCAGCCGCCGATGGACGAGGCGGCCTGGCACTCGCCGGTCTGGGAACTCACCGAGCGCGACGGCCGCTGGTACGGGCGCGGCGCGGCGGATTGCAAGGGTAATCTCGTCGCGCATCTGACCGCCCTGCGCGCGGTGCGGGAGGCCATGGGCGGCACGGGTTTTCCGGTCGGCATCACGGTGGTCGCCGAGGGCTCGGAGGAGCAGGGCACAGGCGGGATGGAGGCCTTCGTCCCGCACAACGCGGATCTGCTGCGTGCCGATGCGCTGGTGATCGGCGACTGCGGCAATGTCGCGGTCGGCGCGCCCACCTTCACCCAGACCCTGCGCGGCATGGTATCGGCGGTGCTGACGGTGGAAACCCTTGCGGGACCGCTGCATTCGGGTATGTACGGCGGAGCCGCGCCGGATGCGCTGGCCGCGCTGGTGCAGGTGCTCGCCTCGCTGCGCGACGAGCGCGGCAACACCACCGTCACGGGCCTGCCCAATGATCAGGAGTGGGACGGCGAGCAGTATCCGCCCGAGCAGTTCCGTGCCGACGCCGATGTGCTCGACGGGGTGGACCTGGTCGGCGACGGCACGGTCGCCGACATGATCTGGGCGCGACCGGCCCTGACCGTGATCGGCATCGATGTGCCGCCGGTGGTCGGCTCCTCCTCGGCCATCCAGCCGAAGGTGCGGGCCCGGATCAATCTGCGCATTCCGCCGGGTATCGATCCGGAGCAGGCGCTCGAGGCCCTGACCGCCCATGTGGAATCGAACGTCCCGTGGCACGCGAAGGCCACCCTCGAATGCGAGGGCCTGGCCGCCCCGTTCCGCTCCGGCACGGGCGGGCCCGCGCGCACGGCCATGGAGCACGCCTTCCAGGCCGCCTACGGCCGCGCGGCGACCACCCAGGGGCAGGGCGGTTCCATCCCGCTGTGCAACACCTTCGCCGACACCTATCCGAACGCGGAGATCATGCTGCTCGGTGTCGAGGAACCGAAATGCCTCATCCACGCGCCCAACGAGAGTGTGGATCCGACCGAGATCGAGCGCATCGCCCTCACCGAGGCGGTGTTCCTGACGACCTACCGGGGTTAGAACTCGGCGTGGTCCTCCGGCTCGATGACCTTGAATTCGGTATCGGCCGGACGCATTTCGGTCAGGCGGCCGAAGTAGATGCCCTGCGCGGCGTCGGCGATGATCCCGTAGTGGATCGGCACCGCCGTGCGGGGCGCGACCGCCCGCAGATAATCGACGGCCTCGCTGATCCGCATCCACGGCGCGACCGCGGGCAGGGCCAGCACGCCCACGCTGGTGGGCGGCACCCACAGCGAATCGCCCGGATGGACGAATTCGGTGGGATCGTCCGGGGTGCCGAGCTGGAAGACCGTGTTGTCGATCACCGGAATCTCCGGATGGATCACCGCGTGCCGCCCGCCGCCCCCGGTGATCTGCACCTTGCCGACGGTGAGCACATTGCCCGCGTGCACGGGTTCCCAAGGGCCGCCGCGCAACTGGGCCGTCTGCGGATCGGCCAGCAGCCGGGCGTTCGGATTCTTCTCCACCAGCGCATCGATGCGATTGGCGTCGATGTGATCGGGATGCTGATGGGTGACGGCGATCGCGTCGAGTCCTTCGATGCCCTCGAAGCCGTGCGAGAAGTTGCCCGGATCGAACAGGATCTTGGTGCCGTGCAACTCGACGAGAACGCAGGAATGTCCGAAGTGGGCTATGCGCATACGTTCACGGTATACCCGGGTCGGCGGAGTCCGACCGCTCCAACTAGGCTGATCAGGTAATCCCCCAGCACAGCGTGAGGAGCAAGCGCGTGGCACGAGTCGTGGTCGAGGTGATGCCGAAGGCCGAGATCCTGGATCCGCAGGGTCAGGCCATCGTCGGTGCGCTCGGACGTCTGGGCCTTCCCGGCGTCTCGGATGTCCGGCAGGGCAAGCGATTCGAACTCGACGTGGACGACAGCGTGAGCGACGCCGAACTCGAGAAGATCGCCGAGAGCCTGCTGGCCAATACGGTCATCGAGGACTGGAAAGTGGTTCGGCTGCCGTGAGCGAGCGTAGCGAGCGAACCATAAGCACAGCCGCCCGCGCGGTCATGCCGGAGCCGAGCGTCAGCGAGGTGGAGGCATGACAGCGCGCATCGGTGTCATCACCTTTCCGGGCACCCTCGATGACGTCGACGCCGCCCGTGCGGTGCGGCTGGCCGGAGGCGAGGCGGTCGATCTCTGGCACGCCGACGCCGATCTGAAGAATGTCGACGCGGTCGTGGTGCCGGGCGGTTTCTCCTACGGCGACTACCTGCGCGCGGGCGCGATCGCCCGCTTCGCGCCCGTGATGGGCGAGGTCGTCGAGGCGGCCGGGCGGGGCATGCCGGTGCTGGGTATCTGCAATGGCTTCCAGGTGCTGTGCGAGGCCGGTTTGCTGCCCGGCGCGCTGACGCGTAACGAGGGTCTGCACTTCATCTGCCGCGACGAGTGGCTGACCGTCGAGCGCACCGATACCGCGTGGACCTCCCGCTACGACGCCGACGCCCAGATCCTCATCCCGATCAAGAACGCCGAGGGTCGCTACCAGGCCGCGCCGCCCGTGCTCGACGAACTCGAGGGCGAGGGTCGGGTGGTGTTCCGCTACTCCGGCGACAATCCCAACGGTTCGCAGCGCGGGATCGCGGGCATCTGTTCGGCGGACCGTCGCGTGGTCGGTCTGATGCCGCATCCCGAACACGCCACCGAACCGCTCACCGGTCCGAGCGACGACGGTCTCGGGATCTTCCTGTCGGTGATCGACAGTCTGGTCTCGGCCTAGGGGGTTTCGACCCTAGGGGCTATCGGACCGTATCGACTATCTGCAGGTCCACTCCGTCGGCGCGGGCGATCAGCGCGGTGAATTGCTGGGAGTGATTGCCCTGGAACGCCCGCCCGCCGGACGGAGTCTCCAGCACCATGCCGTCGTCGAGGGCGGCCTGCATGAGCGGGACGTCCAGCGAACCGCAGCCGTGGGCCAGCGACTGCAGCGTGTACATGGCCTCGTAACTGGTGTTCCCGAAATAGGTCAGCTGCGGGGCGAAGCGGCCGTGCAGTCGGTGGTAGCGGGCCATCCGGTCCGGATCGCTGGTTCGGTTGTCAGGGAAGAAGCTCGATACGACGTAGAGGTTGTCGTTGGACTGCGGCCCGGCCGCCAGCAGCACGCCCTCGTCTATTCCAGGGCTGACGCGCACCTGCCGCTCGGAACGTCCGGTGTGCGCGAACTGCTGATTGAACCGCACGGCGTCGGTGCCGACGAGCAGCAGCACGATGCCGTCGGCGCGGTCCAGCCGCGGATCGCCCAGGAATTCGCTGAAGTCCTCGGTGCCCAGCGGGAAGTACTTCTCCAGCGTGATCGACCCCTGATGGGCCGTACGCACGGCCTTACCGGTGGCCATGGGCCAGATGTAGTCGTTGCCGATGATCGCCCAGCGCCGGGCCCCGAACTCGCGTTCCAGCCACTGCATCGCGGGCAGGATGTGTCCGGCCGGGTTCTCGCCGATCATCAGCACGCCCGGAGGCTCGTTGGGCAGATCCTCGTGGGTGGTGGCGAACAGGTAGGGCACCCGGCCGTCGGCCGCCCGGGCCACCGCACGGCGGACGGCAGAAATGTGCCATCCAGTAATGGCATCAACCATGCCGGTCGCCAGCAGGGCCGAAACCTCCTTGGCGACCTCGCGCGGAGCGCGGCCGCCATCGATGGTCGTGACACGTACCTCACGGCCGAGAATTCCTGTGCCGCTGTTGATTTCTTCCACCGCGAGGGCAATTGCCGCCTCACACGAGGGGGCCACAATTCCCGCCGGTCCCTGGAGTGGGACGATGTTGAGGACTTCGATCACATCGTCCGGACTCTCGCTGAACGGGAACATTCGGTACCCTCTTCTTGTCCGAGCGAAAATGATGGGCGGGAAAAATATGTCGACCATTGTAAGCGGCTTTTCCACTTTGCATGGGGCGCTGCGTGCGGCTGAGCGCAGTTGGCTGCGTCACCTCGACGCGGCGTTGTGCGCCAGGCAGCTGTCGGCCGACCAGTGGTCGATGCTGTCCAATCTGTCCGACCAGGCCGGTATCACGATGAGCGAGCTTGCTGCGCGTTCGCAGCTGCCGCCGTCGTCGGCTACCCGGCATGCGGATGCCCTGGCCGAGCGTGGCCTGATCTTCCGGATCGCGGCCGAGGACGACCGGCGCCGCATCCTGATCGGCCTGACCAAGCGCGGCGCTGAGCTGGTGGATTCGGTGCGGTCCGAGGAACGGCGTGCGGAAGAGGATCTCCGCAAGCGGATCGGGGCCCGCAACCACACCGACCTGCTGCGCCTGCTGGAACTCGTCGCGGAGATGCCCGTCGCCGACTGACGCCCGTCCTCGGGTGCGGTTGCTCGATGCTTGCTCCTCGGTAACTATGGATCCGGTGGAACCTTCCGTCTGGGAGTGCCGGAGCCATTGATGCTTATTGCCGAGGAGTGCGCATGGGTTGCGAAAATGGGACAGGTAATCCGGACATCGTTTCCGTTGCCGTAGTCAATCATCCCATGTCTCGATTGCACTCTCGGGCCGAAGTGCTCGCCAACTGCTATCGCATCGGACACATCGTCGACGGTTTGAAAACCGGACATCCGGAACTCGATCTCATTGTGCTACCGGAATTTTCGACCACCGGTGTCATGTACGACGAAACCGAGCTCTACTCGACGGCGATGGCGATTCCCGGTGAGGAGACCGAGGTTTTCGCGGCCGCGTGCCGCCGTAACCGGGTCTGGGGTGTGTTCGCCATGGGCGCGGAGTGCCATGAGCAGCATCCGCTGCGCCCGCCGTACAACACCGCCGTACTGATCGACGACGAGGGCGAGATCGTGCAGCGCTATCGCAAGATCGCACCGGCCCCCGAGGGCGAACTGTCCTGGCCGGGGGAGTCCACCTTCGTCACCGCCGGTCCCAAGGGACTGCAGATCTCGATCCTGCTAGGCGAGGACGGTAACTATCCCGAACTGTGGCGCGACTGCGCGATGAAGGGCGCCGAATTGATCGTGCGCGGTATGGCGTTGCGGGCCTGCGACGCCGAACAGCAGATCGGGATGGCCAAGGCCATGGCGTGGGCCAACAACGTCTACGTCGCCGCGGCCGGTGCCACCGGATTCGACGGCGTTCATTCCTACAGCGGCCGTTCGGCTCTCGTGGGCTTCGACGGCCGGGTGCTCGGCGAGTGCGGGGCCGAGGCACAGGACATGCGCTTCGCGGACCTGTCGATTCGCGCGCTGCGAGATTCGCGACGCTACCAACCCGAACGCAATCCGCTGCACGCGCTACTGCACCGCGGCGCGACCGGACTGGGCAAGGTCAATGTGGGCGTGCGCGGTCTGGCCGAATGCCCGCTGGATTTCTATCGGACCTGGGTGACCGACTCGGTCAAGGCGCAGGAGCAGGTGCACGAGATCACGGGTGTCTAGGATTTCCGGTATGCCGGTCTCGACCACCGCGACCGCGTCCGGGCTGTGTGCCTTCGTCGACGCGTCGCCCTCCCCGTTCCATGTCGTGCGGACCATCGCGGCCGAATTGGCGGCGCAGGGCTTTGCCGAACTGCCCGAGGCGCGGCCCTGGGCCGAGGCGGACAGTGGCCGGTACTACGTGGTGCGCGGCGGATCGCTGGTGGCGTGGGCGAGCGACGCGGTCGAACCCGCGAGCGGTTTCCGGGTGGTCGGCGCGCATACCGACAGCCCCAATCTGCGCGTCAAACAGCATCCCGATCTGGCCGTCGCGGGCTGGCAGCTGGTCGCCCTCGAACCCTACGGCGGCGCGTGGCTGAACTCCTGGCTCGATCGCGAGCTCGGCCTGTCCGGGCGGATCACCGTGCGGTCCGGAAAGGGTATGGCGGAGAGGCTGATTCGCATCGATGAGCCGATTCTGCGGGTGCCGCAGCTGGCGATCCACCTGTCCGAGGACCGGCGCGGGGTGACGCTGGATCCGCAGCGGCATGTGAACGCGGTATGGGGAGTGGGCGGCGAACCGCGATCGTTTCTGGCCTATGTGGCCGAACAGGCGGGTGTCGCCGCGGCCGATCTACTGGGCTGGGAGCTGATGACCCACGACCTCACCCCGAGTCGTCCGGTCGGCCGCGACGGCGATCTGGTGAGTGCGCCGCGGCTGGACAATCAGGGCACCTGTTACGCTGGGCTGCACGCCTTCCTGGCGGCTGTCGGACAGCCGGGCGCGGTGACGCCGGTGCTGGCGGTATTCGATCACGAGGAGGTCGGCAGCCAGTCCGATCGCGGCGCGCAATCGGATCTGCTGCCCGCGGTGCTGGAGCGGATCGTGCTGGCCCGTGGCGGCGGACGCTCGGAATACCTTGCGGCCCTGGCGAGTTCGATCTGCGCCTCCGGCGATATGGCCCATGCGACGCATCCGAACTATCCGGAGCGCCACGAGCCGCTGCATCGCATCGAGGTCAACGGCGGTCCGGTGCTGAAGGTGAATCCGAATCTGCGCTACGCCACCGATTCGGTGGGCGCGGCGGCGTTCGCGCTGGCCTGCGCGCAGGCGGGGGTGCCGCTGCAGCGGTTCATGAATCGCGCGGATCTGCCGTGCGGCAGCACGATCGGGCCGATGACCGCGGCGCGCACCGGCATGCCGACCGTGGATGTGGGCGCACCGCAGCTGGCGATGCATTCGGCGCGCGAACTCATGGGCGCGCACGATGTGGCGGCCTATTCGGCCGCGCTGGCCGCCTTCCTCACCCCGGCCGACACCGGTCGATAGCCGATCGCACCGGCCGCGAGCACGGCCAGTGTGACCAGCACGTAGCTGCTGCCGACGATCTGCTGCCACCACGACCAGCCCAGTTCGCGGTCCTCGTGGTGCGGCAGCAGCCACTGCGGGCCGACCATGAACAGAATCGCGATCGCGGCCACGGTGGCGAGGAACCAGGGTCGGCGCATCCCGCGCGCGATCGCGTCGGCGACCACCAACAGCGCCGGGGCGATCCACACCCAGTGATGCGACCACGACACCGGCGACACCAGCAGGATCGCGGCCGCGTTGACCAGCAGCGCACCCACATGCTCACCCGCGCCGATCAGCCGCCGCATCCACACCACCGCCAGCGCGAGCACGATGAGCGACAAGAGAATCCAGATGGTGATCGCGGTCGAATCGGCGACGCCGAGCCGGAAGGCGAAGCCCTTCAGCGACTGATTGCCCGCGAACTGCGGCGGTCCGATCCGGCCGGTGTCGAGCATCGTGTGGAACCAGTAGTTCGACGAATCCCGCGGGAACAGCAGGAATCCGAGCACGATGGCCCCGACCGCGGAGGCCAGCAGGGTGACGATGGTCCGGCCCGCCTCGCCGCGCAGCGCCGCCCGATCCCCGCGCAGCACGGCCCGCCAATCCAGGCAGAGCAGGAAGTACAGCAGATATCCGGCCGGAATCAGCTTGATCGACACCGCGACGCCGATCAGCATGCCGCGCGGCCAGAAGGGCTTGCGCACCAGCGCGTCCAGGGTGACCGCGGCCATGAGCACCAGATTGATCTGCCCGAAGTTGTAGGTCTGCCGAATCGGCTCGGACAGGTTCAGAATCGAGACCGCCCCGATCACCAACGCCCACTGGCTGGTTCGATCCAGTGTCGGGCGCAGGCGGTTGAGTACCACCCACAGCGTCGCGCCCAGGCAGGCGACCGAGGTCGCCAGCACCAGGATCTCGGCCCAGTGCAGCGGCAGCAGCGCCAGCGGCGCGAAGAACAGGGCGGCCAGCGGGGGATAGGTGAACGGCAGTCCGATGCCGCCCGCCTTGGGCATCGGGCCGTACAGATCGCCGCCGTCCAGCCACACCCGCGCGCCGTTGCGGTACACCTGGAGATCGATGTAGCCGTGCCACTGTTTGGTGAGAACGGACACGATCGCCGAGGCGGCGAACAGCCCGAGGGCAATCGGCAGCAAACGTCGTTGGCGGGCCGCCGGACTCGTGGTGGACGGCCCTGCTGAATTGGTCACGGGCAGTTC
>NZ_BDBS01000054.1 GCF_001613105.1 Nocardia pseudobrasiliensis NBRC 108224
ACCCACTAGACTGCGCCTGTGACCGCCCACGTCGACACCGTCAGCGCCGCCGCAGCAAACCCGGATACCCCGCAGCCCTACAAGGAACTCGGCCTCAAGGACGACGAGTACGCCCGCATCAGGGAGATCCTCGGCCGCCGACCCACCGACGCCGAACTGGCGATGTACTCGGTGATGTGGAGCGAGCACTGCTCCTACAAGTCCTCCAAGGTGCATCTGCGCTACTTCGGCGAGACCACCACCGACGAGATGCGTCGATCCATGCTGGCCGGAATCGGTGAGAACGCGGGCGTGGTCGATATCGGCGACGGCTGGGCCGTCACGTTCAAGGTGGAAAGTCACAACCATCCGTCGTATGTCGAGCCCTATCAGGGCGCGGCGACCGGCGTGGGCGGCATCGTGCGCGACATCATGGCCATGGGCGCGCGGCCGATCGCGGTGATGGACCAGCTGCGCTTCGGCGCGGCCGATCATCCCGACACTCGGCGCGTGGTCGACGGCGTGGTGCGCGGCGTCGGCGGTTACGGCAATTCGCTCGGTCTGCCGAATGTGGGCGGCGAGACCGTCTTCGATGCCTCCTATCAGGGCAACCCGCTGGTGAACGCGCTGTGCGCGGGCGTGATGCGGGTGGAGGATCTGCATCTGGCGTTCGCGTCGGGGCAGGGCAACAAGATCATTCTGTTCGGCGCGCGGACCGGTCTCGACGGGATCGGCGGCGTCTCCGTACTGGCCTCGGACACCTTCTCCGGCGACGAGTCCGGCACCGGCCGAAAGAAGCTGCCGAGCGTGCAGGTGGGCGATCCGTTCGCGGAGAAGGTCCTCATCGAATGCTGTCTCGAGCTGTACCACGCCGGACTGGTGGTCGGCATTCAGGATCTCGGCGGCGCCGGATTGTCCTGCGCCACCTCCGAACTCGCGGCGGCCGGTGACGGCGGCATGCACGTGGATCTGGATCGGGTGCCGCTGCGCGCGGCGAATATGACCCCCGCGGAGATCCTGTCGAGCGAATCGCAGGAGCGCATGTGCGCGGTCGTCTCGCCGGAGAACGTGGACGCGTTCATGGACGTCTGCCGCAAGTGGGACGTGCTCGCGACGGTGATCGGCGAGGTCACCGACGGCGACCGGCTCGTGATCACCTGGCACGGCGAGACCGTGGTGGATGTGCCGCCGCGCACGGTGGCCCATCAGGGTCCGGTGTACGAGCGGCCCGTGCGGCGCCCGGCCGAACAGGACGCGCTGATCGCCGATACCCCGGATACGTTGGCGCGCCCCAAGACCGGTGACGAACTGCGCGCGACGCTGCTGAAGATGATCGCCAGCCCGCAGCTGTGCAGCCGCCGCTGGATCACCGAGCAGTACGACCGCTACGTGCGCGGCAACACCGTGCTGGCCGAGCACGCCGACGCCGGTGTGGTGCGCATCGACGAGGAGTCCGGCCGCGGTATCGCGCTGGCCACCGACGCCTCGGGCCGCTACACCAAACTCGATCCCTACACCGGTGCGCAGCTGGCGCTGGCCGAGGCGTTCCGCAATGTCGCCGCCACGGGCGCGACCCCGAAGGCCGTCACCAACTGCCTCAACTTCGGTTCGCCGGAGGATCCGGGCGTGATGTGGCAGTTCCAGCAGGCCGTGCGCGGTCTCGCGGACGGCTGTGTGGCCCTGGGCATTCCGGTCACCGGCGGCAATGTGAGCTTCTACAACCAGACCGGGCAGACGGCCATCCTGCCGACCCCGGTGGTGGGTGTGCTCGGCGTCATCGACGACGTGCACCGGCGCATTCCGACGGGCTTCGGCTCCGAACCGGGCGAGACGCTGATCCTGCTCGGCGATACCCGCGACGAATTCGGTGGATCCATCTGGGCCCAGGTCGAACACGATCACCTCGGCGGCGTGCCCCCGAAGGTCGACCTCGCGCGCGAGCAACTGCTCGCCGAGGTGCTGACCGCGGGCTCGCGCGACGGAATGATCAGCGCCGCACACGATCTCAGCGAGGGCGGCCTGATCCAGTCGATCGTCGAATCGGCCCTGGCGGGCGAAACCGGTTGCCGCATCGTCCTTCCCGAGGATGCCGACCCGTTCGTGACCCTGTTCTCCGAATCGGCCGGGCGCGTCCTGGTCGCGGTTCCGCGCTCGGAGGAGACCCGCTTCACCAAGATGTGCGACGCCCGCGGCCTGCCGTGGACCCGTATCGGCGTCGCGGATTCGGGCACCGACGCGGTCGAGGTGCAGGGTCAGTTCACCGTGCCGCTCACCGAACTGCGCGAGACGTTCGAGGGCACCCTGCCGAAACTGTTCGGCTGATCGGGCCCGGCCGCGACGTGTCTCACGTGTGGCGTGTCGCGCCTCACGGGACCGCCGGCGGCCATACTTGACGGGTGCTCGATACCGCCGATGTCCTGACGACGCTGCGCGTGCGCGGTCGTGTCGTCGCCCGGCGTGGTGCGCTGCTGGTGCAGCGGGTCGAGCATGACGTCATCGATCTGAACTATGTCGGGCTGGTCGTGGCGACGGTGTTCTTCGCCTGGTCGGTGACACCGTCGCTGCTGCCGCGTGATTGGCTGTTCCAGGGGCTCATCAGCGGGCTCAACGCGGCGATCGGATACGGCGTCGGATGCGTGCTGGAGTGGCTGTTCCGGCGATGGGTCCGGCCGCGGCTGCCGATTCGGGCGCCCGCGTTGCTGTGGCAGTACGTGATCAAGGTGATCGTGCTGGTGCTGTGTGTGCTTGCGGCTATCTGGATGTTGGTGCTGTCGGCGGATTGGCAGCGGCAGATCTTCGCGCTGATGGATATGGAGGGTACGACCCGGGCGGCGTATCTGCGTACGGGCGCGTTGAGCCTCGCGGTCGGCGCGATCGTGGTGGCCGTCTATCGGACCGTGCGCGAGATCGTGCGCTTCGTGGCGCGACAGCTCAGCCGGTGGGTGCGGGTGCCGTCGAAATTCGCGCCGACCGTCGGGTCGATCCTGCTCGTGGTGCTGGTGGTGACGCTGTTCAACGGCCTGCTGACGCGGGCGTTCTTCGCCGTGGCCAACTCCGCGTTCAGTGTGCGCAACGACAAGATGACCCCGTACGCGGTGCAGCCGACGAAATCCGAGCGGTCGGGCAGTGCGGATTCGTTCGCCGCGTGGGAGACCCTGGGCTCGGAGGGGCGCTGGTTCGTCTCGCACGGACCCGACGCCTTCCGCATCGGCGCGGTCTCGGGAGCGCCCGCGCGCGAACCGATTCGGGTGTACGCCGGGTTGGACTCGGCGAAAAACGGTGTGACGCAGGAGGAATTGGCGCTCGCCGAACTGGAGCGCACACATGCCTTCGATCGCAAGGTGCTGGTCGTGGTGACCACCACCGGAACCGGCTGGGTCAATTCCGAGACCGCCGACGCGATCGAATATCTCTACCGCGGCGATACCGCGATCGTGGCCTCGCAGTATTCGTATCTGCCCAGTGTGCTGTCGTTCCTGGCCGACCGGCAGAAGGTGGCGGCGGCCGGGAAGAAGATGTTCGACGCCGTGTACGCCGCCTGGTCGCGCCGCCCGGCCGACGCGCGGCCGAAACTGGTTGTGTACGGGGAGAGTCTGGGTTCGCAGGGTTCGGAGTCGGCCTTCGACGGGCTGGCCGATCTGCGCGGCAAGGTCGATGCGGCGCTGTGGGTCGGGCCGCCCAACTCCAATCGCCTGTGGGAGCAGTTCGTTTCGCGCCGCGATCCCGGCACCCGCGAGGTGGAGCCGATCTACGCCGACGGTCTGGTGGTCCGATTCGCCTCCACCGCAACGGATCTGGGTAAGCCGTCCTCGGACTGGCGGCGTCCGCGCATCGCCTATCTACAGCACGCCTCGGATCCGATCGTATGGTGGTCGCCGAATCTGATCTTCTCCCAGCCGGATTGGCTGTCCGAACAGCGTGGCTCCGATGTCTCCACCCAGATGCGCTGGTGGCCGCTGGTGACGTTCTGGCAGGTCGCCGCCGATCTGACCAATGCCCAGGGTGTGAGCGACGGGCACGGCCACAACTATGGCACCCTGGTGCTGGACGGCTGGTGCGCCGTCCTGCCGCCGCCGGATCTGACCCCGGAGAAGGTGGAGGCCATCCGCACCCAGATCGAACTGTCCCTCGCCTACGAACACGCCACCAAGTGAACCCGCGCAGAATCCCCGCCGCCGTTGCCGCCGTGAGCCTTCCACTGCTGTGGAGCAATAGGGTGCTGCCGCGGCTGCACCTGGACATCCGCGGCCGCACCGCCGCGAACGCCGTCTTCGCCACGCTCTACGCCCTCACCTTCGGACGCGGCGTCCCGATCGGAAACCCGGCCCGTCGGCCGCTCACCGCATTGGGCCCCGCGGCCCTCGTCGCGGCGGGTTACGGTGTGGCCCTGGCGATTCCGGCGCTGCGCACCCGGCTGGCCGGATTCGCTACCCGCGCACCGGAGGTTCCGGTGCTCGAATGGGCCTTCGTACACATTCCGATCGGCACCGTCTACAGCGAGGAGCTGATCTTCCGCGCCACCCTCGATCCCCTGCTGGGAGAGGCCACCGGCCCGCTGGGACCATGGCTCGGGGCAACCACTTTCGGACTGTGGCATATCGCACCGGCTCGCGGCGCGGGTGACTCCGTGCCGGTTTCCATCGCGGCCACCGCACTCGGCGGCCTGTTCCTCGGCTGGCAGTTCCGTCGCACCGGCGGCGTACTCGCCCCGGCCCTGCTGCACTACGTCCTCAACGCCGGTGGCGCGGTTGCCCCCCACCTGGCGGTCGCTGTCGGAGCCCGGCGCTAGCCTCGGGATCGTGACACGACGACCAGCTGTTGATCCCGCCGAGGTGCGCGATGCGGTTGCGGCGGTGGGCGAGTGGCTGCGCGACGAGAGTGCGAGTGCTCCGGGCCGCGCCGAATTGGCCAGGGCGGTGCGTGGGACGGCTCGCTCGCTGGCGGCCGATGCGCCCGGGGCATCGGTGGAGGTGCGGGTGCCGCCGTTCGTTGCGGTGCAGTGCGTCGAGGGACCGCGCCACACCCGCGGCACCCCGCCCAATGTCGTCGAGACCGATGCTCGCACCTGGCTGCTGTTGGCCACCGGGCTGCTCGACTATGCGAGTGCGGTCGAATCCGGCGCGGTCAGCGCCTCGGGCATCCGGGCGGACGAGATCGTCCACTGGCTGCCGATCGTGCGGCTCTAGGCCGCGGTCGCACCGACCGGCTTACGATGCAGGCCCTTGCGGTCGTAGAAGCGGGTGATCGCCAGACCCAGTACGACGCCGATCACCAGTCCCAGCACCGTCATCCAGACGCCGCGGGTGGTCCCGGCCGCGCCGTTGCCGTTGAAGTACAGGATCGAGCGGGTGCCGAGGAACACCTGATGCATCGGTTCGAAATTCGCCAGCCAGCCGAAGTACTTGGGGGTGGCCTCGATCGGGACCGTGCCGCCCGAGGACGGCAGGCCCAGGATGATGAAGACGATCAGGTTCACGATCAGACCGGCCGTGCCGATGGCCGCGAGCACCGAGGTGCAGGTGATGCCGACGGTGGCGATCACGAACGCGCCGTAGAGATACAGCGCCAGCGGCTTATCGATCGGCATGCCCAGCGCCTTGCCGATACCGATGAACACGCCCGAGACGATCAGCGCCAATGTCGTCACCGCGGCCCATTTGATCAGCAGCGTCCGCAGCCGGGAGATCTCGGTCGCGGGCTGGTGCACGGTCCACGGACCCCATTCGGTGGGCAGATAGCCCAGCGCGGAGTCGATCAGCTGATGGATGATCATCGCCCCGACCATGCCGACCAACAGCAGCAGCAGGCTGTAGAAGAACGCGGTCAGGCCCTCGCCCGAACCACCCGGCAGCGGACGGTACTGATTCACCACGACATTCAGCGGATGTGCCAGCGTGATTCGGGTCGCGCCGGACAGCTCCGGTGCGGGCGGGCCGCCCGGGGGCGGGGCCAGTTGCGCGCGGACCGTCTCGGTGAGCTGCTTGCCGACCTGGGCGTCGACCTGGGTCAGCGCCTCGTTGCCGAACCGCTGCGCGATGGCCGTGGCGAACGCGCCGGTGCGCGGATTGGTCTGCAATGTGATGATCGGGCGTTCGATATCGCCCGCCACGACGCTGCCGACGCCGAGATTGCCCAGCCGCTTGGTGAAGTCGCCGGGAATGATGATGGTGGCGTACACCTGGGCCGACTGCATCTGCAGCTGGGCGTCGTTGAGTCCGAGCACCCGCAGATCGATCTTGTCGGCGGGTACGGCCTTGTTCAGTCCGTCGACGACCTGATCGCCGAAGTTGGCGTACTTCTGATGGCCCGGTGCGCCGATGGCATCGCCAACGTCCTGATTGACCAGAGCGATCGGGAAGTTGTGCAGATTCTTCTCGGGATCGACGACGTAATCGAGGTACATGACGCCCAACAGCGACGCCAGCAGTGTCACCACGACGATCGGGAACACCCATCGAACAGGGGTCAAACGCCGGGGGTTCGGGCTGGCTTCCGCACTCTCGGTGGTCGTCACGGTGGCACGGTAGCAGCAAACGGCCTGCCATCCGGGTGATCCCGCCGTGGGTTTCGGACGGGTGACCCGTAGAATGAGTTTCGCCCCCCGCCCGCCGAACAGGGAGCAAACGGTGACCAACGCCGATCTGTCGGTTGACAGCCCCAACCTGCTGCTATCCGAGTCCGCCCGGACTCCGGATCAGGACGAGAACGAACCGCGCGAAGAGTGCGGTGTGTTCGGTGTCTGGGCGCCAGGTGAGGATGTGGCCAAACTCACCTACTACGGTCTGTACGCACTACAGCACCGCGGCCAGGAGGCGGCGGGCATCGCCGTCGCCGACGGTCAGCAGGTGCTGGTGTTCAAGGATCTGGGCCTGGTGAGCCAGGTCTTCGATGAGCAGACTTTGGCCGCGATGCCGGGCCATGTCGCCGTCGGCCACTGCCGCTACTCCACCACCGGATCGACCACCTGGGAAAACGCCCAGCCGATCTTCCGCACCACCGCGGTCGGTACCGGACTGGCGCTGGGCCACAACGGCAATCTGGTCAACACCGCCGAATTGGCCGCGCGCGCACGCGAACTGGGCCTGATCAGCAATCGGCTGCCCAACGGCGCGATCGCCGCCACCTCGGACTCCGATGTGATGACCGCGCTGCTGGCCCACGCGGCCACCGACAAGAGCATCGAGCAGGCGGCGATGGAACTGCTGCCGAGCTTGCGCGGCGCGTTCTGCCTGACCTTCATGGACGAGCACACCCTCTACGCCGCCCGCGATCCGCACGGGGTGCGGCCGCTGTGCCTGGGCCGGCTCGACCGTGGCTGGGTGGTAGCCAGCGAGACGGCCGCCCTCGATATCGTCGGCGCCTCGTTCGTCCGCGAAATCGAGCCCGGCGAACTGCTGGCGATCGACGCCGACGGGGTCCGGTCGTTGCGTTTCGCCAATCCCGAACCCAAGGGCTGCGTCTTCGAATACGTCTATCTCGCCCGCCCCGACTCGACCATCTCCGGTCGTTCGGTGCACGCCACCCGGGTGGATATCGGCCGTCGCCTGGCCCTCGAGCATCCGGTCGACGCCGATCTGGTGATCCCGGTGCCGGAGTCGGGCACCCCGGCCGCGGTCGGTTACGCCCAGGGGTCGGGTGTGCCCTACGGCCAGGGTCTGATGAAGAACGCGTATGTCGGGCGGACCTTCATCCAGCCCAGCCAGACCATCCGGCAGCTCGGCATCCGCCTCAAACTCAATCCGCTGCGCGAGGTCATCCGCGGTAAACGCCTGATCGTGGTGGACGATTCGATCGTGCGCGGCAATACCCAGCGCGCGTTGATCCGCATGCTGCGCGAGGCGGGCGCACTCGAGATCCACGTCCGCATCGCCTCGCCGCCGGTGAAGTGGCCGTGCTTCTACGGCATCGACTTCGCCTCGCGCGCGGAGCTGGTCGCCAACGGCGCGGGCCCCGACGGCGCGGAGGACTCCTTCGACGACATGGTCGAGAACGTGCGGCGCTCCATCGGCGCCGACAGCCTCGGCTACATCTCGCGCGAGGGCATGATCGCGGCCACCGAACAGCCGGCCTCGCGGCTGTGCAGCGCGTGCTTCGACGGCAACTATCCGATTCCGCTGCCGACCGAGGCGGCCATCGGCAAGAATGTCCTCGAAGGGATTCTCAGCGGCAAGTCCGAGTCGGAGCTGCTGAGCGACAACGCGAACGCGAGTGCGCTCAGCCGTCCCTGAAGGTTTTCCTGCGGAAACGCTCGTGCGCGGATAATTTTCGCATCACCGCGAAACTAATTGTTGCGAAACGCAACATATCCGCAACGCAGTGGCGGTACTGTCCCCGCCATATGAAGTTCACCGTGGCCGCACCCAACCTGTGATCCAGGGTGGGTGCGTCGCGTTGCGAGAAGTTGGGACAGTCATGCGGTTTTCGACACAGGGGTCGTTGACCCGGTCGGGTCGAGTCAGAAGCCTTGCGGCGGTGGGGGTTGCGAGCCTCACCCTTGCGGCGCTCGCGGGATGCGGCTCCGGTCGCACCGGCGGTGGTGGTGACAACGGGTTGGTGGTCGGTACCACCGACAAGATCTTCTCCCTGGATCCGGCCGCCGCCTACGATCAGGGTTCCTATGTGCCGGAGACGCAGGTCTATCAGCATCTGCTGAACTTCGCGCCGGGGGAGACCGCCCCCAAGCCGGATGCGGCCGAGAAGTGCGACTTCACCACGCCGACCGTCTTCACCTGCACCCTCAAGCCGGGCCTGAAGTTCGCCAACGGCGATCCACTGACCGCCCAGAGCGTCAAGTTCTCCTTCGACCGGATGCTCAAGATCAACGATCCGAACGGTCCGGCCTCGCTGCTCGGCAATCTGGACAAGACCGACGCCCTCAACGATCTGACGGTCGCGTTCACCCTCAAGAACGGCAACGACCAGACCTTCGCGGCGATTCTGCCCACCCAGGCCGGTCCGATCGTCGACGAGAAGGTCTTCCCCGCCGACAAGATCATGGACGACGGCGCCATCGTGAAGGCCAAGCCGTTCTCCGGTCCGTACACGATCTCGAGCTATGACAAGAACAAACTCGTTCAGTACGAGGCGAATTCGGGTTACAACGGCATTCTCGGCAAGCCGAAGGTCAGCACCGTCTCGGCCAAGTACTACGCGTCGAGCGACAACCTCAAGCTCGACATCCAGAACGGCAACATCGACGTCGCCTACCGCAGCCTGAGCCCCACCGATATGGAGTCGCTCGGCAAGAACGACAAGGTCACCATCCATACCGGCCTCGGTGGCGAACTGCGCTACATCGTGTTCAACATGAACACCATGCCGGGTAACACCCCCGAGCAGAAGTTGGCCATCCGCAAGGCTGTGGCGTCGACCGTCGATCGCGACGCGCTGTCGAACGAGGTCTACAAGGGCACCTATCAGCCCGCGTACTCCGCTGTGCCGCAGGGCTTCCCGGGCGCGGTCGAACCGTTCAAGGACATCTACGGCGCCAAGCCCAACAAGGAGAAGGCCGCCAAGTTCCTCGCCGACGCCGGTGTGGCCACCCCGGTGCAGATCAACCTGCAGTACAACCCGGACCACTACGGCTCCTCCAGCTCGGAGGAATACGCCGCGATCAAGAATCAGCTGGAGTCGACCGGACTGTTCAAGATCAACCTGCAGTCCACCGAATGGGTGACGTACCAGAAGGAACGCGCCCGTGACGGCTACCCGGTCTACCAAATGGGCTGGTTCCCGGACTATCCGGATCCGGACGACTACCTGACCCCGTTCTTCGGCCCGAACAACTTCCTGCAGAACCACTTCGAGGATCCGGCCATCACCGCGCAGCTGACCGCCGAGGTGACCCAGCCGGACAAGGACAAGCGCCTCGCGATCATCCAGCAGATCCAGAAGGATATGGCGGACAAGCACATCTCGATCCTGCCGCTGCTGTCCGGTAAGCAGGTCGCGGTCGCCACGAAGAATGTCCAGGGCGTCGATTCGACCCTGGATCCGTCGACCAAGTTCCGCTACAGCGTGCTGAGCAAGTGACGACGACGGCGTTGGAGCAGGAGCCGTCCGTCCCCGCTCCTGCTCCCCGGAAAGCGCCGGGGCGCAGCCGGTCTCGCTACGGCGTACTGGCTCGCTACCTCGGTGTGCGACTGCTGCTGATCCTGCCGACGGCGTGGATCCTTGTGACGGTCGTGTTCTTCCTGATGCGGGTCGTGGGCGACCCGATCAGTGCCGCGCTGGGCGGGCGGCTGCCACCGGATCAGATCGAGGCGCGCAAGGAGGCGGCCGGTTTCAACCGGCCGATCCTGTCGCAGTACTGGGACTACATCTCCGGGCTCGCTCGCGGGGATTTCGGCCGCTCCCAGGACAATCGGGCGATCGGCGAGATCATCACCAACTACGGCGCGGCGACGCTGGAATTGGTGGTGTGGGCGCTGATCGTGGCCTTCATCGTCGGAGTTCCGCTGGGTCGCTACGCGGCCCGGCGGCGTGACAAGGGCGCGGACGTGGGTTTGCGGCTTTTCGCGATCCTGGTCTACGCCGCGCCGGTGTTCTTCGTCGGCCTGCTGCTCAAGCTGGTCTTCGCGGTGAAGCTGGGCTGGCTGCCGGTGGCGGGTCGCGCGAGCACCAATGTGGAACTGGCGCTGCAGCATGTGTCGCCGAAGACCAACATCCTGGTGATCGACGCGATCCTCTACGGCGACTACGGATATCTGTGGGATGTCGTCCAGCACGCGATCCTGCCCGCCATCGCGCTGGGTCTGCTGACCGCGGGCGTGTTCCTGCGGCTCGTGCGGATCAACCTGATCCAAACCCTGCGTAGCGATTTCGTCGACGCGGCGCGGGCGCGCGGTCTCGGCGAGCGCGTGGTGGTGGGCCGACATGCCTTCCGCAACGCCATGATTCCGATCGTCACCGTGATGGGTATGCAGATCGCGATGATGCTGGGCGGTGCGGTGCTGACCGAGATCACCTTCGAATGGAAGGGTCTGGGCTATCAGCTCGCGCAGTATCTGCAGGCGCGCGATTTCGTTGCGGTGCAGGGGATCGTCGCGTTCCTGGCGCTGGTCGTCGCGGTGATGAGCTTCCTCGTCGACGTGCTGGTGGCGCTGATCGATCCGAGGGTGAGGTTCTGATGACCGCATCCGAGATGATCACCGCGACCGAGCCGATGCTCGGAACACCGGTGCCGCGCAAGGGCATTCCGGGCCTTCGGCTGTTCACCATGACGGCCGGGCTGCAGCGGGCCACGCTGATCCTCGGTCTCGCCCTGATCGGCATGTTCGTGATCGTGGCGGTGTTCGCACCGCTGATCGCACCGTACGATTTCGCCCAGATCTCCGATCACGGCGTGGATTTCGTGCGGCAGCAGGCGCCCTCGGCGCAGCACTGGTTCGGCACCTCGGTGCGCGGGGAGGATGTGTTCTCCCGGGTGATCTACGGCGCCCGGACGGCGCTGTTCGTCATCGCGATCTCGCTGGTGCTGTCGCTGTTCGTCGGTGTACCACTGGGTTTGGTGTCCGGCTATGTCGGGCGCTGGGTGGACCGGGTACTGGTGCTGTTCATGGACGCGCTGTACGCGTTCCCGACCCTGCTGCTGGCGATCGTGGTCTCGATCGTGGTGGCGGGCGGTCAGTCGTCGAGTTTCGGCGGCGTGCTGTCGGCGGCCGTGGCGATCACGGTTATCTATGTGCCGCAGTACTTCCGGGTGGTGCGCAACGCGACGGTCGCGGTGAAGACCGAACCGTATGTCGACGCCGCCCGGGTGACCGGCGCGCCGATCGGGCGAATCCTGTTCCGCCACATCTTCCCCAATGTCACCCAGTCGCTGCCGGTGATCATCACCCTCAACGGCTCGGAGGCGATTCTGACCCTGGCGGCCCTGGGCTTCCTGGGGTACGGCATCGAGCCCACCCAGGCCTCGGAATGGGGATACGATCTGAACAAGGCGCTGGCCGATGTGTCCAACGGAATCTGGTGGACCGGCATCTTCCCCGGTATCGCGATCGTGTTGGTGGTGCTGGGTATGACTCTGGTCGGGGAGAGCCTCAACGAGGTGCTCAACCCACTGCTCCGGACCCGGCGCGCGGTCGCCGCGCCCGCCGCGGGTGAGGGGGCCGCAGATGACTGAAACAGTTGTGGTGGAGAAGGATTCGGCGCTGGCCATTCGGTCGCTGTCGGTCACCTTCGCGACCGACGCGGGGGCCGTCGACGCGGTATCGGACGTGTCCTACGAGGTCTATCCCGGCGAGGTGCTGGCCATCGTCGGCGAGTCCGGCTCGGGTAAGTCGGTCAGTTCGCGTACCGCGATGGGCCTGCTGCCCAAGACCGCTCGGGTGCGCGGTCTGGTCACCGTCGGTTCCGAGAAGATCACCTCGATGTCGGAGCGGCAGCTGACCGCACTGCGCGGCGGGGAGATCTCGATGATCTTCCAGGAGCCGGGTTCGGCGCTGGATCCGCTGTTCACCGTGGGCTTCCAGATCATGGAAGCGGTACGGTCGCACAGTGATACGAGCCGCAAGGCCGCCAAGGCCCGCGCGGTCGAGCTGCTGCGCATGGTCGGGCTGCCCGATCCGGAGCATCGCGTGGACTACTACCCGCATCAGCTCTCGGGCGGGCAGAAGCAGCGCGTGATGATCGCGATCGCCATCGCGTGCGAGCCGAAGGTGATCATCGCCGACGAGCCGACCACGGCGCTGGACGTGACGGTGCAGGCCGAGATCCTGGAGCTGCTGCGGGATCTGCGCGACCGGTTGGGCGCGGCCATCGTCCTGATCACCCACAATATGGGTGTGGTGGCCGATCTCGCCGATCGCGTGGTGGTGATGCGATCAGGTCGCGTCGTCGAAACCGCCACGGTGGACGAGCTTTTCGGGGCGCCGAAGGAGCAGTACACCCGCGATCTGCTGGCGGCCGTACCGCATCTGGGCGCGGGGCTGACCCCGACCGACGGTCCGGTGTCTCCGGTCGCGCCGCAACCGGAGACGGGTATTTCGGCGATCACCGCCGAACGCCCGGCCGACGACGCTCCGGTGGATCCGGAGGTCGCCGCCGAGACGGTACTCGAGGTGTCGGGGCTGATCGTGGAATTCCCCGGCGCGCTCGGACGTCCGACCTTCCGGGCGGTGGACGACGTCGGACTGACCATCGGTCGCGGTGAAACCCTCGGGCTGGTCGGCGAATCCGGTTCGGGCAAGTCGACCATCGGCCGCTGTGTGGCCGGATTGCAGCGTCCGACGGCGGGCACGATCACGGTGCACGGTCAGGAGCTGACGGGCCTGTCGGAGCGGCAGCTGCGGCCGGTGCGCAAGCGGCTGGGTTTCGTATTCCAGGATCCGGCGACCTCGCTGAATCCGCGGTTGACCGTGGGGCAGTGCGTCGCCGAACCGCTCGTGGTGCACCGCACCGCCAACGGTGAGGCGCTGCGGTCGCGGGTGCGGCATCTGCTCGACGATGTGCAGCTGCCCGCGGGCACCGAAAACCGTTATCCGCACGAACTTTCGGGCGGACAGCGGCAGCGGGCGAGCCTCGCCCGGGCGCTGATCCTCGATCCGGATCTGTTGATCGCGGACGAGCCGACCAGCGCGCTGGACGTCTCGGTACAGGCCAAGGTGCTGGAGCTGTTCGCGCAGCTGCAGCGCGAATGCGGTTGGGCGTGCCTGTTCATCAGTCACGACCTGGCGGTGGTCGATCAACTGGCGAACCGAATCGCGGTGCTGCGCAACGGCGCCGTGGTCGAACAGGGCACCCGCGACGAGATCCTGCGCAATCCCACCGAGGAGTACACGCAGCGCCTCGTGGCGGCCGTCCCGGTCCCCGATCCGGTCGAACAGCGTCGCCGCCGCGCCGCGACGGCCGCATTGTTCGCCACCGACCACAGCGAGTAGAAGAAAGCCTCCGCCGCCTGTTCCGGGCGGAGGGTCGGACCGGTTGCGCCGCCGCGGATTTCGCCCCGAACGAACTCCGCGGTGTGCCCGGCGCAACCGATCCTCCAGGTGAACACCCGGCCCGACGGCCGGTGCCGGACGCCGTCGCCCGGGTGTTTGCCCCCTGGCCTTCGGCCGGGGAAAGCGAGAAGAGGGCGGGGAAATTGAGAGTGCCGGAGGAATAGGGAGGGTGTCGGGGAAATAGGGAGAGGGCCAAGGGGAAGTGGGGGTGTGGCCAGGGCACTGAGAGTGCGCCGGGGAATCGGGAGTGGCCGGGGGAAATGTGGGGAGTGTGGCCGGGGGAAATGTGGGG
>NZ_BDBS01000055.1 GCF_001613105.1 Nocardia pseudobrasiliensis NBRC 108224
AGTGTGGCCGGGGGGAGTGGGGAGTGTGGCCAGGGGGAAGTGGGAGTGCGGCCAGGGGGAAGTGGGAGTGCGGCCAGGGGGAGTCGGAGTGCGGCCAGGGGGAGTCGGAGTGCCGAGGGGAGTGGGAGTGCGGCCAGGGAGAAATGGGGAGTGTGGCCAGGGGAACTGGGAAAAGACGGGCGGATCGGGAGAATGCGGGGGTATCGGGAGAAGGCTGGGTTAAGCGGGAGTGGGGTTGGGGGAGTCGAGGGCTGGCGTGCGGAGGATGCCGCCGATCAGTAGGAGCATGCTTTGTTCGGCTTGTTGCTGGGCGGATTCGGGGTTTTCGGCGTGGGCGATGATCATGCCGGCTTCGGTGACCGCGCTGAGGATGAGTTGGGCCAGGACTTCTGTTGGGGCCGGGGTTACCAGGCCCGCTTCGGTCGCGCGGTTCAGCATGTCGGTGATCAGGCCGAGGCCGTAGCGGCGTTCCAGGTCGCGCCAGCCCTGCCAGCCGAGGACTGTCAGCGCGTCGGACATGGCGATGCGGACGGTTTCCTCGCGGCGGCACTGTTCGAGGAAGGTGCGCAGGCCCACGGCCATGGCGGTGAGTAGGTCGCCCGGATCGGGCAATTGCTCTATGGCGCGGGTGATTTCGGCGGCGTTATCGGTTTCCAGCTGTTCTAGTACGGCCAGGAACAATCCGCGTTTGTCGCCGTAGTGATGATGCAGAGCGCCGCGGGTGACCCCGGCCGAGGCGACAATCTCCTCGGCCGAGACGCTCGCGTACCCGCGCTCGCCGAACAGTCGGCGTCCGGCTTGTTCGAGTGCGGCGCGGGTGGCGCGGGAACGATCCTCCTGACTACGTCGCGGCATGCAGCCGAGTGAACTCCACGATCAACTCGGTGAGCAACTCCGGCTGATCCTCGGAGACGAAGGTGTACGAATCGTCGATCAATTTCAGCGTCGCATCGGGCAGATCACCGGCCAGCCGTTCGGCGAAGGACACCTTGAACGCCCGGTCCTCGACCGCCCAGGCGAGCAGCACGGGCAGATCGAGGTCGCCGAACCGTTCGGCGGCCGCGAGGGTGTAGCGCTTGTGCACTCCGCGCACGAACCGCAACAGATCGGCCCGGATCTCCGCCGACCGCCGACTCGGCAGCAGATAGGAATCCGCGATCTCGGGCGGCAGGGTCCGCTTGGTCACCATTCCGAAGGCGATCGGAAGCCGCTGTGCGGGCCGGAAACGCGCCAATTCGAGTCCGGCCCGCAGTAGACCGGGAATGGCCGCCAGACGCGGCAGCGGCTTGAATGGCTGCGGGAAGAACTCGTCGTAGGCATCGCAGTTGGTGAACACCACGCGACCGATCCGGGACCGATTGCGGGTCAACAGGATCTGCGTGATCGCACCGCCGGTGTCGTTGGCCACCAGCGTGACATCGCGCAGATCCAACCGGGACAGGAAATCCGCGATCAGATCCGCCGCGCCGATCGGGCTGAGATCGGCGTCCGGCACCGGAATCGAATGCGCGCCGAACGGCCAGTCCGGGGTGATGCAGCGATGTCCGGCCGCCGCGATTCCGGGCGCCACCTTGCGCCACAGATCGGCGTTGACCAACAGACCGTGGACGAATACCACCGGCGCGCCGGAACCGGTCTCGTGATAGTTGATGCGCCCGCCCGGCAGATCCACCTGCTTGGCCGGGCCGAGTGCGCTGCTGATTCCCATATTTGCCTCCGAAAGAGTGGGACGACTTCTCAGTCACAGTCACATACATACGGAATGTATGTCAATCGTTCCACGGGTGGAGATGTCGCCGGGACTCGACACCGATGCCCGGTCGTAGTGAAGGTCCATCTGAACGACAGCCCATACCGGTGCAGTCTCGTTATCCGTCTCCGGTAGCGTGATCAGGCATCTATCCGCCGATTCGGTTTGGAGCTTTCCCCGAAAATGACTGAGCAGACCCCGAGTGTGGACAGCCCGGTTGGTGGCGCCTCGTACGCCGCGGCCGGCGTGGATATCGAGGCCGGCGACCGCGCGGTCGAGCTGTTCGCGCCGCTGGCGCGCAAGGCCAGCCGCCCCGAGGTGCAGGGCGGGCTCGGCGGTTTCGCCGGACTGTTCGCGCTCAAGGGTGGCTATCGCGAACCGCTGCTTGCCGCCTCGACCGACGGGGTCGGCACCAAGATCGCGGTCGCGCAGGCGATGGACAAGCATGACACGGTCGGCCTGGATCTGGTGGCCATGGTCGTCGACGATCTGGTGGTCTGCGGCGCCGAACCGCTGTTCCTGCAGGATTACATCGCCGTGGGCAAGGTCGTGCCCGAGCGGGTCGCCCAGATCGTCTCCGGTATCGCCGAGGGCTGCGTCCAGGCGGGTTGTGCACTGCTCGGCGGCGAGACGGCCGAACATCCCGGCCTGATGGGCAACGACGACTACGACATCTCCGCGACCGGGGTCGGCGTGGTGGAGGCCGATGCTGTCCTCGGACCCGAGCGGGTGCGCCCGGGCGACGTGGTGATCGCGATGGGCTCCTCGGGTCTGCACTCCAACGGCTACAGCCTGGCGCGAAAGGTGTTGCTGGAGATCGACCGGATGTCGCTGGCGGGCCATGTCGAGGAGTTCGGCCGCACGCTCGGCGAGGAACTGCTCGAACCCACCCGCATCTACGCCAAGGACTGTCTGGCGCTGGTCGCCGAGACCGATGTGCGGACCTTCGCCCATGTCACCGGCGGCGGCCTGGCCGCCAATCTGGCACGGGTGCTGCCCGCGGGCCTCGTCGCCGAACTCGACCGGGGTACCTGGAATCCGGCGCCGGTGTTCAAGATGATCGCCCAGCGCGGCCGCGTGGAGCGGGTCGAGATGGAGAAGACCTTCAATATGGGCGTCGGCATGGTGGCAGTGGTCGCCCCGGAGGACGCCGACCGCGCCCTGGCCGTGCTGACGGCCCGCCATATCGAATGCTGGACGCTGGGCACGGTCAAGAAGTCCCGGGACGCCGAGGCCGACCGCGCCGTGCTGCTGGGTGAGCACCCGCGCTTCTAGGCGTAGCGACGAGTTCGCCTCCGGCGCGGCAGGTTTGCGGCCTGCGCGCCGGAGGCGTTGTCGTTGATGGGGCCCGATCGGGCCGATTCCACTGCCGGAACGACACTTTCGTGACTATTCCGGCGCGGCGACGATACGGCTGATCACACCGATGTCCCCCGACCGAAGTCGGATCGGTGTGCGCGGGCCTTCAGTCGACAGCGGTACTGCCGATGATGGGGCCGGACGTCAAATCGACGTGTGAAGGGGGAGGCCTCCTCCGGCCTCCCCCTTCACACGTCGATGCGAGTCAGCGGCGCCAGTCGTCGTAGCTCTTGTCGTCGTCTTCCCAACGCGACGACGTGTCGTCCTCATCGGAAAGCACACCACTCCGCGACGAGTCGCGGGAGTGTCCCGGCTCGCGGGAGTGTCCCGACAGCTCGCGCTGAAGGCTCGCGAAGTCGGTCGACGGCGAGCTGTACTTGAGATCGCGGGCGACCTTGGTCTGCTTTGCCTTAGCCCGGCCACGGCCCATGGCTGACCCCCTCGCGTGACTGCGGGGCGGCCTGGGGTGGTTTGGCGGCCCCGTTCGAATTAATACTCTTCCTGACAGACACTTTAGCGTGTGTCCGGCGGTCGCGCTTCCAGGAGTGGGTGTTGACTCGGGAACTGGCCGAGTTTGCCCGGTTGTCGCCTCTGCGGGGCCGAACTCAGAGCACCCCCGGAATCGCCCGGATCACACCCACTCTGGCGCCGCCGCCCAGTACCGCGGGGGCCGCCAATTCCGCGTGCACATCGGTCCATTCGACTCCCATCCGCTGGAGAATCGCCTGGGTCAGGGGCATTCGCGCGCGATCGTGGCCGTCATCGATCTTGTAGGCGAAGGCCCGGCCGTCGGGTAGCGCGCCCACGTGCACGCCGTCGGCGCCGATCTTGCAGACCAGGCCGGGGGTCGCGCCCATGGTCAGCAGGTCGGGCGCGTCCGTGCCCGAAATCACTCGCGGATGGGCCCGGATCGCGTCGGCGACCCGGCGTTCGGGGGATTCGGGTGCGGCCGTGGCGAACCCCGCGTAGGCACGGGCCAGATTCACCAGCGAGACGGGCACGATCGGCAGGCCACAGCCGTCGATGCCCAGATCGGTTTCCGGTTCGCCGGTGATGTCGACGACGGTCGCGGTCACCGCCTGCTGCAGCGGATGGCTCGCGTCCAGATATCCCCGGGTCGGCCAGCCGTTGACCGCACAGGTGGCGAGCATGGCGGCATGTTTGCCCGAGCAGTTCATATAGATCCGGCGGGCGGCCCGCGCCCGGTCGCGGCCGGCCAGCGCCTCGGCCCGGGCGCGCTCGTCGACCGGCAGGTCGGGAGGGCATTCGAGCTGATCCTCGGTGTGACCGAACCGGTCGAGCAGCCGCCGCACGAGCGCGACGTGGTCGGGCTCACCCCAGTGCGAGGCGGTGGAGATCGCCAGCTCCGCGTCGTCGACGGGCTCGAAACCGTTGCGCAGCAAGGCGATCGCCTGCATCGGCTTATTGGTCGAACGCGGGAAGATCGGCAGATGCACCTCGCCCAGCGCGAGCGTCGGCTCACCGTCGGAGCCGATGACGACCACCGAACCCCGGTGCACGCATTCGCGGAATCCGGACCGCACCACCTCCACCAGATCCACACTCATGCGCGCGCCTCGCTCCCGTCGGTCACCTCGGTCCTTCCCTGTTGTCGGCGCAGATGCCGATCCACCTGCATACGAATGTCGTCGGAGACCGTCGGCTCCGCGGCCAGCAGCAGCGCCAGCCGGTCCGGATCGGCGCCGGTGAACAGATCGCGCACGGTCACGCCGTGATCGGGGATGTGTTCGACCCGCACCGCGTCGCCCGCGCCGAGCGCGCCCTCGGTCAGCACCCGCAGATAGGCCCCGGTATCCGCGCGCAGCGTGAAGCGTTTGACCCAGCGCTGCTCACCGCTCCAATGTCCGAAGGTGGCGCACGGCACGCGGGGCGCGCTCACCTCGAACAGGGCCTCGCCGATCGACCAGCGCTCGCCGATCACCGCATCGCTGACGGGCAGTCCGGCCACGCGCAGATTCTCGCCGAACCAGCCCGCGGGCAGCTCGCGCGCCAACTCGGCGCCCCAGCGCCGCGCGTCCTCGTCTGCGTAGGCGTAGACGGCCTGGTGAATTCCGCCGTGGTCCTTGGTGTTACAGACGTGATCGCCGTCCAGCCCCAGCGCCCGGGCGTGCACCCGATTCGGCACCGGACGCTTATCGATGGCCGTTCGCCCGACCCGGCTGACCTTCTCGGGCAGTTCGAGTTCGGCGTGCACCACGCAGACCGCGAGCACCGTGCCGGTGTCGCCGATCGTCCTCATCGGCCGCGCAGCCGGTCGACCGCGGCGCGGCCCGCCTGGGGCGCGTCGTCGGCGGGGACGGAATCGGGATCGATGGACGCGGCCATCGGACCGGCCTCGAGCGCGGTGTCGACGGGGATGTTCCGCTTCACCAGCGCCAGCGCGATGGGACCCCATTCGTAGTGATCCACGATCGTTCCGAGCCGCCCGATCGCGCGCCCGCCCGCGGTGACCGGATCGCCGGTGACCGGCCGGGCGTCGGCGGAGCCGTCCAGGTGAAGCAGCACCAGATGTCGCGGCGGTTTGCCCAGATTGTGCACGCGCGCGACTGTCTCCTGCCCGCGGTAGCAGCCCTTGTCCAGATGTACCGCGCCGAATTCGCTCACCCCGCCGATCCAGCGGGCCTCGTGCGGAATGGTCCGATCGTCGGTGTCGACGCCGATGCGCGGCCGCAGCGCCGCCACCCGCAGCGCCTCGAAGGCCCACATCCCGGCCGGTTCCGCGCCCGCCTCGGTCAGCCGCGACCACCAGGTCGCGAGTTCGGCGCGCGGAATCACCAGGTCGAAGGAATCGGCTGTGGGCCAGGGCATCCGGCGCAGGAAGCCGCCGCCGGGCAGCGGGACCGCGGCGTAGATCTCGGGCAGCTCCTCGATGCCGAGCGCCGCGCGCAATTCGGTCACCTTCGGCCCGAGCAGGCTCAGCACCGCGTAATCGGGTTCCGGCTGCGGTTTCGCGTCGGCCCAGAAGACCATCTTCCGCAGGAAATCCACCAGATCGGCCCCGCGCTCACCCTCGGTATCGATCCACAGCGTGCCGTCCAGATCGGTGAGCACGAAGTGATGCAGTACCCGGCCGTTGAGATCGAGATCCAGATTCTCCGCCGAACGCCGGTCGCCCAGTTCGGCGATGTGCTGACTGGAGATGGTGTGCAGCCAGCTCAGGCGTTCGCGACCGGTGATGGAGGCGACGAACCGATGCGATCGATCGATCACCGCCGCGCGCTGGGCCGCGGCCTTCTGCTCGCCGAAGGGATCGCCGTAATGCCACGCCACCGCGGCATCGGGGGTGTCGGGCGGACCCGGCACGGCCCCCGGAACGATCAGCAACGGGCTGGGTGGAGAAACCACGGACACGTCTCAACAATAGGTCCTATGTCCGGCGGCCGGTCCGGGGCGGTCCGTACGGCCCACTGCTGCGAGATTGCTCGGCCGCTTGATAACAGACCGATTGTGATGTGGATCACCGCAAATCCTTGATCATTATTAGGATTGCTTCACTACTCGGAATGCGGACCTCAGGCTTTGGTGGACGTTTATATACCGGCAGTTCGGTACCCCCTCGCGCGACGGTCTGTTCGCCTAGGCTCCTTCGCATGGTGGATCGAGTTCTGGTGACACTCGACGGTGTGGTCCGGGATCCGGACGAGCCGTTGATTACTGCGGACGATATCGGCGTGCTGCGCGGTGACGGCGTCTTCGAAACGGTGTTGGTGCGTGACGGCAAGGCCTGTGCGATCGAATTGCATCTGGCCCGGCTGCGGCGGTCGGCCGAGGCGCTGGACCTGCCCGAACCCGATGCGGGGCGCTGGCGCACCGCGGTGGAGGCGGCGGTCAAGGAATGGGGCGGCGATCGCGAGGGCGCGCTGCGGCTGATCCTGACCCGCGGCCGCGACGGCGTGGACTCGGAGACCACCGCCTTCGTTTCGGTCTCACCGGTTCCGGAACGCGTGAACAAGGCACGTACCGAAGGTATTTCGGTGATTACGCTGACGCGCGGGATTTCGGTCGATCTCGCGCAGAACGCGCCCTGGCTGCTGATGGGCGCGAAAACCCTCTCCTATGCCACCAATATGGCGGCCCTGCGGTTCGCGGCCCGCATGGACGCCGACGATGTCGTGTTCACCAGTACCGAACATCGCGTTCTCGAGGGCCCACGCTCATCGGTGGTCATCCAGCGCGACAAGCAGTTGCTGACCCCGCCCGCCCGCAGCGGCGTCTTACCCGGCATCACGCAGCGCTCGCTGTTCGCCGAGGCCGAGAAGGCCGGTTGGGAATGTCGCTACGAATCGTTCTTCACCGCCGATCTCATTACCGCCGACAGCGTTTGGTTGCTGGGCAGCGTCACGCTCGCGGCGCGGGTGGCCTCGCTGGACGGGTTGAAGATGTCCCCGCCCGACTGCGCCGAGGAGATCGTCGAACTCGTGGACCGCGGTGTCTCGCGACCGTGGAAGATGTCGGACTGGGCACAGGGGTGAACGGAAGTCCCGGAGTGTCGTGACGTAAGACTCGTTGTCCGGCGGTCCGTACGGCGTAGCCTTTACTACGACATGTCGTAGTACGGCAGGAGGGCCGGATGAACGTCGTCGACGTATCGCGTTGGCAATTCGGGATCACCACCGTTTATCACTTCATCTTCGTGCCGCTCACCATCGGTCTCGCGCCGTTGGTCGCCGGCCTGCAGACGGCGTGGGTGGTCACCGGCAACGATCGGTGGTACCGGCTGACCAAATTCTTCGGCAAGTTGTTCATGATCAACTTCGCCCTGGGCGTGGTGACCGGAATCGTGCAGGAGTTCCAGTTCGGGATGAACTGGAGCGAGTACTCCCGCTTCGTCGGCGACGTATTCGGCGCGCCGCTGGCGATGGAGGGCTTGGTGGCCTTCTTCATGGAGTCGACGTTCCTGGGGCTGTGGATCTTCGGCTGGTCGCGCCTGCCGAAAGTCGTTCACCTGGCGACGATCTGGATGGTCGCGATCGGTGTGAACGCCTCGGCGTACTTCATCATCGCGGCCAACTCGTTCATGCAGCATCCGGTCGGGGCGAGCTTCAACCCGCAGACCGGTCGCGCCGAACTGCACAGCATCTGGCAGCTGCTGACCAATAACACGGCGCTGGCGGCCTTTCCGCACGTGGTGGCCGGATCCTTCCTGACCGCAGGCACATTCGTGGCCGGTATCGCGGGCTGGTGGATGGTTCGCGAGGTGCGGCGCGGCAATGTCGATCTCGCGCGCACGATCTGGCGGCCCGCCGGGCGGATGGGCATGTGGGTGATCGTGGTCTCGGGTATCGCGCTGGCGCTGACCGGTGACGTGCAGGGCAAGCTGATGTTCAAACAGCAGCCGATGAAGATGGCCTCGGCGGAATCGCTGTGCCACACCCAGGTCGACCCGAAGTTCTCGGTCCTGACCGTCGGCACCCACAACAACTGCGACAGCGTGACCCACGTGCTCGAGGTGCCCGGCGTGCTGTCGTATCTGGCCGAGGGCAAGTTCAGCGATGTGAAGCTCGAGGGCGTCAAGGATCTGCAGGCCGCCTACAACGAGAAGTACGGTCCGGGCGACTATCGACCCAATCTGTTCGTCACCTACTGGACCTTCCGCGCGATGATCACCTGGGCGGTCGGCTCGGCGGCGATCGCGCTGATCGGCTTCTGGGTGACCCGGCGCGGCCGGGTGCCGGGCGCGCGGTGGTTCTCGTGGCTGAGTCTGCTGGCCATTCCGACGCCGTTCCTGGGTAACAGCGCGGGCTGGGTGTTCACCGAGATGGGCCGTCAGCCCTGGATGGTCGCACCCAATCCGACCGGTGATCCGACCATCCGACTGACGGTGCAGCAGGGCGTATCCGGCAATACCGCGGGGCAGGTGCTGTTCTCGCTGATCGTGTTCACGCTGCTGTACGGGGCGCTGGCGGTCGTGTGGTTCTACCTGATGCGCCGGTATGTGATCGCGGGTCCGGAGGAGGCGCCGAAGGCGTCCTCGGACTCGGAATCCGTTGCCGTCGAAAAGCTTTCGTTCGCCTACTGAGGAGTGCGAGAATGAGTCTTCCCGAATTCTGGTTCCTGCTGGTCGGCGTGCTGTTCACCGGATACTTCCTGCTGGAGGGCTTCGACTTCGGCGTCGGCATGCTCATGCCGATCATCGGCCGCGGCGACGAGAACCGAAAGCGCGCCGTACTCAACACCATCGGACCGGTGTGGGACGGTAACGAGGTCTGGGTCATCACCGCGGGCGGCGCGATGTTCGCGGCCTTCCCGGAGTGGTACGCCAGCCTGTTCTCCGGGTTCTATCTGGCGCTGCTGCTGATTCTGGTGGCGCTGATCGTGCGGGCGGTGGCGATCGAATACCGCGGCAAGATCAATGAAATCCGCTGGCGGCGCTGGTGCGACGCGGCGATCGTCTTCGGCTCGTGGGTACCCGCGCTCGCGTGGGGGCTGGCCTTCGCCAATATCGTGCACGGGGTGAAGCTGGACGAGCGCAAGCACATCGGCGGGAATCTGCTCGATCTGCTGACGCCCTACGCGCTGCTCGGCGCGCTGGCCACCGCGCTGCTGTTCGCATTGCACGGGGCGGTGTTCATCGGGCTCAAGACCGGCGGCGAGGTCCGCGACGCGGCCGAACGGATCGCCAAGGCGGTGCTGATTCCGACCGCGGTCGTGGTGGGGGCGTTCGGCATCTGGACCCAGCTGGCCTACGGCAAGGGCTGGACTTGGATCCTGTTGGCGCTGGCGGTGTTCGGGCTCGCGCTGGCCGCCGCGGCGGTGTACCGCGGCCGCGACGGGTGGGCGTTCACCGGAACCGCGCTGACGGTGGTCTCGGCGATCGCGCTGCTGTTCGGCGCGCTGTTCCCGTATGTACTGCCCTCGACCGTGGACGCGGCCTTCGGGCTCACCGTCGACGGACGCGTGGTGGACGGGCACACGACCGTGAGCGCCTCGTCCACGCACTACACGCTGGTGGTGATGAGCTGGGTGGCGGTGGTGATGACGCCGATCGTGCTGCTGTATCAGGGCTGGACCTACTGGGTGTTCCGCAAGCGCATCACCGTCGATCAGATTCCCGCGCCGATCGGGTTGCCGTTCCTGGCGTCGGAGTCGGTTCGGAACTGATCATGGCTCGTCCGATCGACCCGCGGCTGTGGCGGTACGCCCGCTCGGCCCGCCGGTATCTGGTTGTGAGCGTGGGGCTTTCGCTGGTGATCACCGGCTGCATCGTGATCGCGGCACTGGCGTTGGCGCGGGTGCTGGCCGGGGTGATCACCGATCCGCAGCGGCGCACGATCGGTGCGTGGGGTGCGGAATTGGCGGTGCTGGCGGCCGCGGTCGCGATCCGGGCCGTGGCCACCTGGTGGCAGGCCCGGCTCGCCCATCGCGCGGGCGCGCAGGTGGTGGCGGAGCTCGAGGGTGCGGTCCTGGCCGCCGGGGCCGGGCTCGCGCCGCGCGAACTCGATTCGCGGCGAACGGAATTGGCCGTGATTGTCGGCAGCGGGCTGAGCGGGCTGCGCGCGTATCTGACCGGTTATCTGCCCGCACTGCTGCTCGCGGCGCTGGTACCGCCGATCGTGCTGGCCGTCATCGCGCTGCACGATCCGACGGCCGGGGCGATCATTCTCGTCACGCTGCCGCTGATCCCGATCTTCATGATCCTGATCGGGCTCATGACGCAGGGGCGCGCGGCCGCGACACTGGCCGCCACCACCCGGCTGTCGGATCAGCTGCTGGATCTGTTCGCCGGGATGCCGACGCTGCGGGCGCTGGGGCGGGAGACCGAATCCGGACCCAGTATGCGCGATCGGGTTCGGGCGCTGGGGGATTCGCTGCACAAGCGGACCATGGCCACGCTGCGGGTGGCGTTCCTGTCCTCGATGGTGCTGGAGATGCTCGCGACGCTGTGTGTGGCGCTGGTGGCGGTGTCGATCGGAATGCGTTTGGTGTTCGGGCATATGGGGTTGTATGCCGGGCTGCTCGGGCTGATTCTGGCTCCGGAGGTGTATCTGCCGCTGCGGGCGGTGGGGGAGCGGTTCCACGCGGCGCAGGACGGAATGGCCGCCGCGGAACGGGCTTTCGCGGTGCTGGAGCCAGAGGACGAGCGGGTCGGACCTGGCGGCGAGGGGCGTGAGCTGTCGAATCTGCGGGGCCGCATCGAAATTCGTGATCTGAATGTGGCCGCGCGGGACGGTCTGGCTCCGGCCGGGCTGTCGGCGATAGTGCGGCCGGGCGCGGTGACGGTGCTCACCGGGCCGAACGGCAGCGGGAAATCCACGGCGCTGCAAGCGATTCTGGGGCTGGCGACGCCGGAGAGCGGATCGGTCACCGTGGACGGCGTGCCGATCGGCGAGCTCGATCCCGAATGGTGGTGGCGGCACATCGCATGGCTTCCGCAGCGCCCGGTCCTGCTCCCCGGCACCCTACGGGAAAACCTCGAGCTGTTCGGCGCGCATCCCGAACCCGTGGGGTCCGGTCCCGCCCGAGTCATATCCGATCTCGAAGCCGCCTGCGCCGCAACCGGATTCGATACCGTTCTGGCCGACCTGCCGCACGGGTGGGATACCACGGTGGGTCCCGCGGGTCTGGGGCTGTCGCTCGGTCAACGCCAACGTCTGGCCCTGACCAGGGTCCTCGCGGCGGATCGTCCCATCCTGCTGCTCGACGAACCGACCGCTCATCTCGACGACGCCACCGAGGCGACCGTCCTCACCGCGCTGACCACCCGGGCCCGGGCGGGCGCGACGGTCCTCGTCATCGCCCATCGCCCGACCCTGCTCGCGATCGCCGACCATGTGGTCCCGGTCCGTGCCGTCGGCGACCGGAGCGTGGGGGCGGTGGCATGAACGCGGTTGCCGGGGATCTGCGACGGATGTGGGGGCTGCTCGAATTGTCCTGGCGGCGGGTCGCATTGTCCGTCGGATGGGGTGTGGTGGCGCTGGGGAGCGGGCTGGCGCTGGCGGGGTTGGCGGCCTGGTTGATCGCTCGGGCGTGGCAGATGCCGCCGGTGCTGGATTTGAGTGTGGCGGTGGTGGCGGTTCGGGCGCTGGGTATCTCGCGCGGGGTGTTTCGATATGTCGAGCGGCTGGCCACGCACGATGTGGCGTTGCGGGCCATGACCAATGCGCGGGCGACCGTCTACGCGACCTTGGCGGTGGCCGATGTCTGGACCGGGAGGCCGAGGGCGGCAACGGGTTCCGCGCGGTTGCGGCGCGGGGATCTGCTGACTCGGATCGGCGGGGATATCGACGATCTCGGGGCCGTGGTGGTGCGGGCGCTGGTGCCGATCGCGGTGGCGGCGGTGCTGTCGGTGGCCGCGGTCGGGGCGCTGGCGGCGGTGTCCACGGCGGCCGCGGGCGTGCTCGCGGTCGCGTTGGCCGTGGCCGGAATCTTCGCGCCGTGGCTGTCGGCGCGGGCGGCGCGGGAGGCCGAATTGGCGGTGCGCGCCGATCG